>NZ_LT855390.1:55735-246529 GCF_900184735.1 Paucisalibacillus globulus | reverse complement strand
ACTCTCGAACAGATGTCGCCCCTGTGCTGACAGTAAAAGCGTAGTATATTTCCGGAGCGGGTCTATGCGCTTTTCATGTTCGTTCGGATTTTAATCAACTAAAACTCTTTTGTCCCAGCCTCTTTTTAATTTCGAATATTAACCCATGCCCTTCTATAAATTACATTTAAAGTTTGACCATCTGTACTATTTCATTTATCCAGTACGACTTCTACACCATCCTCCGTTAACGTTTAGCTAGTTCTAAACTCCATTCTTCCCTACCTGGCACTGCTCAAAAGACTCTCCCATTATTCTTCTCACACAATCTATAATCCTGTCTCCACCAAAACCAACCCGTATTCTAAACAAGCAAGGCTAGAGCTATTTGTATAGAATGATTGAATCCTTGTGAACAAAATGTAACCATTCTGTGAGATTTTATCGAATATCTTGCATTAAAGCATTTAAGTGACCAATATCACATTGTGAATCACATCACAGTGTTACCATGGAATTAAGATAATGAATCACCATATAGACGATAATTATCTCAATTATATTTTTTATATTCTCTTAAAGGAGACTGATAAATATGAACAAACTATCCGAATTAATTAGTCAAGAAGCAGTAATTAATTTTGAAACGGGTGCCATTAAAGCAAGTACGCTAGATGCTATCCTTAATCTATTGCCATTTGAAATGGGTTTCTGTGATGCAGATGATATTTTCCGCTGGTATTCTAATAATCCAGACCGCGTTCATCACCGCCGTACAGAAGCGATTGGTCGTCATGTGCTAGAACTTCACCCAAGAATAGCACACCATGTTGAAAAGTTGTTAAGTGACTTCCGTTCAGGCGCACGTGACGATTGGGAATTTTGGTTCCCAAGACGATCTGGTGAAGATGCGGGCCAAATTTACCAAAAGTTCATGGCCGTACGTGATGAAAATGGGAAATATCTAGGGTGTATGGATGTGACCGTTAATATTAATATTTTCCAAGGAAAAGAAGGGAAACATACCCCTGAAACGATTGATGAATTTATTGCTGTGAAACCGAAATAAATAGCCTTCTCAATCGAGAATTTACTAAAAACACATTGGAATTAAATCCAATGTGTTTTACTGTATATATGGCACCCGCAATTTAACGCTCGAGCTCTTTTTTTGGGAGCAAAGGGACTGTTCTCTGTACTACTGTAATGCAAGAGAACTATCCCTTTTTTTAATACTCATATTCAAACTTATTTATAAAATACTTTATCAACGTTGTATTTCGACTTAAGCTGATTCATGATATATGTTTCATAAATTTCTCTTTCCATTGGATCTTCTACTAAACAAATAGCTATTTTATATATTCATCTCTGTGCATTTTAATAGGTGAAACATTATCCTCAAAATGTTTTTTGATTCTTTGGCGTTGTATCCGTGCTTTTCCAACAAAAAGAAGCTCATCATTTATATTATAGAATAGGAAAATGCCACCTTTATCTCTTGGTATTAGATGAAAGTCAATAAATCCATAAATAGGTTTGATTTCTGGTTCATTATCCTTCAGAATTTGCTTCCGTTCTGTAATCGTAACACTCTGGATTAGGTATGCTAATATTTATCATGTTTTACATACGTCCCTTCTTTGTATAGATAGAAATGCAATATAACAGTTATTTCACGTCCTTGCTTCCTTGGTAATCAAATAACTATTACTTCTGTTTCTAAGTAATTATTTTTTCCTAATTTCCTCTCTTCGTAATAATTATTTGCAACCATCTCGTAACTGTGGCATACTTTGTGTTGTAATGCAGAATAAAAATTTCATACGTTATATGTGGGGGGGCTAGTGATGCTAGCTGAGATTGTATTCTTGAAATACTGACCCTTTGAACCTGATCTGGTTGGCACCAGCGGAGGGAACATTTCATTAGAATCATTTTTACATAAATGAGATACATTCCTGTGCGCTAAAGAACCAATCTTTAGCGCACTTTTTATTTTAGCAAGCTTGTGATCCGCCAATCTTTTTCATGGGACCCTACTCATATAGCGAAAAACTAATGGGGGTATTAACTTGAAGCACTTGATTAGTATCATTTTGTTAATAGGTATCATTTTCATAGCAGGCTGTGGTCAAAGCAACGAAAACAAAGGAATTAACAAGGATAATAATGCAGTCCTAACTCCTGTAAAATTTGCACTTGATTGGACACCGAATACGAACCACACTGGAATTTATGTTGCAAAAGAAAAAGGCTATTTTAAAGAACAAGGGCTTGATGTTGAAATATTACTACCTGGAGAAGTACGTGTGAATCAACTGCTAGCAGCAGAGAAAGCAGACTTTGGGATTAGTTACCAAGAAGGGCTAACACAGGCGCGCTCGGAAGGCCTCCCACTCGTCTCCATCGCTGCCGTGCTGCAACATAATACAGCTGGTTATGCCTCGCCTAAAGAAAAAGGGATTACATCGCCTAAAGATTTTGAAGGTAAAAAGTTTGGTGCCTACGGTTCTGACTTGGAAAAGGCGATGATGACAACATTAATGGCAAATGACAATGCCAATGTGGATGAAGTTGATTTCATCACAACTGGGGATGCTGACTTTTTTGTTGCTGTTGAGCGGGATGTGGACTTTTCACTTGTCTATTACGGTTGGACTGGAATTGAAGCAGAACTTAGAGGTGTCGATTTGAACATGGTGTACCTTGCTGACTTTTCCGACAAGCTTGATTTCTACACACCAATTATTGCGACAAGTGAAGAAATGATTTCTGCCGATCCAGAATTGGTAAAAGCTTTTACACATGCAGCAGTAAAAGGCTATGAATTTGCAATTGAACATCCAGAGGAAGCCGCTCAAATATTAATAAATGCGGTACCAGATCTTGATCCGGACCTTGTAAAACGCAGTCAAGATTGGCTATCCCCTCGGTACCAGGATGATGCAGAACAATTTGGTATTCAAGAACAAGACAGATGGCAGAAGTTTGCTGACTTTCTATTAGAAAATAAAATTATCGATGAAGCAGTAGATGTTGATCAGGCATTTACGAATGAGTTTTTGCCAGATAAGTAGGTTTATAGATGATAGAAAAGTAGGAGTGATTGTATGGCAAATGCCTTGTTAAGTATTCAAATAATTCCCAAGGTCGATGATCAAGATTTATATTCATTTGTGGACGAAGCAATTGCTGTCATAGAGTCTACCAATGTGAAATACAGCGTACATCCACTGGAAACAACTATGGAGGGAGAATTGTCGGAACTACTACAAATTGTACAGAAAATGAATGAAAAAATGGCAGAGTTAGGTGTACCAAGTGTAATCTCCCAAGTGAAAATTGCTTATCGACCAAATGGGATCACAATGGATGAGTTAGTGGAGAAATACCAATGAAAACAAGTTTACTGAAAAAAGTATGGAGACCATTCCTTGCCATATTATTATTTATCGGGCTATGGGAAGTAGCGACACGTTTATTTTCCATTGAGGAATGGTTACTCCCATCCCCTTCTGATATTGTGATGGAGGCTAGGAATGTCATTCCAACCTTTTTACCCCATCTAGGGTCAACAGTAACGTTATCTGTTTCTGGTTTTCTAATTGGGACAACAGTTGGTTTAGGAGTGGCAACGATATTACATCTCATGCCAAGAGTTCGAGAAACCTTTTTTCCCTTTATCATTATATCTCAGAATATGCCGATCATTGTTCTAGCTCCGTTACTTGTCATTTGGTTCGGATTCAATGCGTTACCTAAGTTGATTATCATTACCTTAGCATGTTTCTTTCCGATTGCCGTATCTGCCTTAGGGGGATTTACCCAAACGAATCGGGAGCTAGTCCACTATATGAAAATGATGGGTGCTAATAAAGCTCAGTTATTCTGGAAATTGGAATTGCCACATGCTGTTCCTTCGATATTTTCAGGATTAAAAATAGCAGGAACTTACAGCGTCATGGCTGCAGTCGTATCCGAATGGTTAGGTGCACAGAAAGGGATTGGGGTCTTTATGACGCTTGCTGCCTCTTCTTATCGTACATCACGAGTATTTGTTGCCATTATTGTTGCAATGGTCATAAGTTTAGCCTTTTATGGACTGATTCTATTGTTGGAGAAGTTCTTCATTCGCTGGCAGCAGAAGGGGGAAAATGTGTAGATGTTGGAATTACGTCATGTGAGTAAGTCATTTGGACAAAAACAGGTACTCCAGGAAATTTCACTTCATGTGGCCAGTGGTGAGTTTGTTTCCTTAATCGGTCCCTCTGGAAGTGGAAAAAGCACCCTGTTTAATCTGATCGGAGGCCTTTTAGGACCAGATGCTGGGGAAATATACTTAAACGGAGAAGAAATTACAAATAAACATGGCTTCATTAGTTATATGCCACAGCAGGCTTCCCTTTTCCCTTGGAGAACGATTATAGAAAATGTGTTATTAGGACAGGAATTACAAGGAAAGAAGGATTACGAACTGGCTGAAGCCATGTTAGAAAGAGCAGGGCTGGGGGATGTTATTCATGCGTATCCCCATGAGTTATCTGGTGGAATGAAACAACGGGTCGCTTTCATCCGTGCCTTGTTAAGTCCACAATCCCTCATGTTGCTCGATGAACCATTCTCTGCTCTTGATGAGTTTACTCGAACAGACATGCAAAAGTGGCTCTTGTCCATATGGGAAGATTACGAACAATCAATTCTATTTATTACACATAGCATTGATGAGGCATTATTTTTATCCGACAAAATTATTATCTTATCCGTAAATCCTGCAGAAATTAAAGACGTATTCGAAGTACCATTTATAAGACCAAGGGATGGCGATTTATTGCTATCCGAAGAATTTCTTCAATGGAAAAAGAAAATTATTGATGTGATTCAATTTTAAAAAAGACTGAAAGAGACCTAGGATGGATATCTATGAAACGATTAAAATGAGGAGGAACTTTTATGCAAGAACAATCTTGTGGAAGAAATGATATCGTAAGTGCAAGTTTTTCCATTCATCCGATGAGTGATGATTTTATTGACATCATTCTCGGGGCGTTGGAAGAGGTAGATACATCAAACGTTTGGTCGAAAACTGATGATGTTTCAACTAGTGTACGCGGGACATCTGCTCATGTTTTCGATGTAACAAAAGCGCTATTTATGCATGCGGCAAAGACTGGGAAACATGTTGCATTTCAAGCAACTTATTCCTGTGGATGTCCTGGAGGGTCTTGCGAGGATGCTAACCTTGAAGTTGGTGATATCCCAGTAAATAATGAAAAGATAAAAGACACGAAACAATATGTTGCAGCGAAGTTCTCTCTCTACCCTTTAGGTGGTGGGAATTACATGGATCTTATTTATCAACAAATCGAAGCCATGAAGGCGTTTGTTACCGTTTCTTCCGCCCCCTTAGCAACACGATTAGAAGGTGAAGCAATCCAAGTATTCAATGGCTTAGAAAAAGTATTTAATGCGACGGTGGAAGGTGGATCCAGTCATAACGTCATGACCGTCTCCATTTCAGCAAATAGTCCATCACATAACTAAAAATAAGGTCAGTCCCCTACTAAGATATAGAGGCTGACCTTTTGGGGACTTGGGGACAGGAGCTCCGGACCAGGTCATATCTGGGCCAAGTCTCCTGTCCCCATGGTATTCCTTAGATGAAGCATGGGGGCTATTATCATGCTTCATCTAAGTACATTTTGAAGTTGAAGATTCGTCACTTGATACTACTCATTAAGCAATCGTTAAAGTTTCTCCATATTTAGAGGCCCCTTGCATTCAACGGCTATGCTAGTATAAAAATATGGAGTTGATAATCATGAAGCAGTCTGATTACTTAATAAAAGAAGCTGTTAATTTTATTCATACATGCTACACTGAACTTGGAATTTCTGAGGAAGAACAAATTAAAAGAGTTTCTGATATAAAAGCTGAAATACATCGTACAGGTACGTATCATCATACAAGCATGGAATTAACACATGGAGCAAAAATGGCTTGGCGCAATAATAATCGGTGCATTGGTCGATTGCTTTGGGATACATTACACATTATGGATGCACGTCACATTCATACAGCAGAGGATGCATATGAAATACTTGTTAATCACATTAACTTTGCTACAAATGGTGGGAATATACAGTCTACGATTACCATTTTCCCTCCTAGATTCGATGGAAAAGATCCAATGAGAATTTGGAATCATCAATTGTTACGTTATGCTGGATATGAAAGCAATGGTAAAGTGATTGGTGATTCAACATCCATTGCTTTTACCAAAGTATGCAAAAGTTTAGGATGGCAAGGAAAGCAAACAAACTTTGACCTTCTCCCTTTAGTCATTCAAGAGTTGGGACAGTCACCTAAACTTTTTGAAATTCCTAAAGGCATTGTAAGGGAAGTTGAGATAACACACCCTCAATTAGAAGTTTTTAAAACATTAAATTTAAAATGGTATGCTGTACCGATTATTTCTGATATGCGATTAGAAATAGGGGGTATTGATTATCCGATGGCACCATTTAACGGTTGGTATATGGGTACTGAGATAGGTGCAAGAAACCTAGCAGATGAAGACCGATATAACGTGCTCCCTAAAATTGCTGCGATAATGGGACTCAACACAAAATCTGATCGTTCACTTTGGCTTGATAAAGCTTTAGTTGAGTTAAATATTGCTGTTCTGTATTCTTTTGAAAAAGCTGGTGTCACAATTGTCGATCACCATACAGCAGCAAAGCAATTTAAAGCTTTTGAAAGAAATGAAAAGAAAAGTAATCGCCCAGTTACAGGTAATCGGGCATGGCTGCTTCCACCACTATCTTCGGCAACAACGCACATTTACCACAAGCCCTATAAAAATGACATTGTCACGCCTAATTACTTTTATCAAAAAAAAGCATATAATTCTAATGTTAAATCACAGACTACATTGGGAAATGGCAGTTAGACTATAATTTCCTATGAATCTAACAATGTTGTCTTACTTGGTATTTGTATTTACCTTTAATTATCTGATGACTTCATAAGTTTGGACTAAGGATCGAATGTGAAGTGTTTCACAACATGCGAAACACTTCTTTATAAGTTCTTTGGTATATAATGGTGGTAGCTGTTTCAATTCCTCCAATCATGGTTGTCGGGTACACTAGATGAAACCCTCTTTTCCCATAAACCTCATCTACTTATGATACGGTTCAACTAAATTCACTGGTAATATATATGTTCATACCTAATTTCCATATAAATAAAAGGAGACCATAGTAGTCCTCTGGTTTCTTACCTCATCACTTTTTAATAGTAATTCCTTTATACACAATACCTTTTCAATTAAACACTCTATCATTTTTAATTTGATTTCCCTATTTCTCTTTTGATTTCTTCTATTCGTTTTTTTCCCCAATCATACATCATTTCCACAATTGGAAGTAACGTCATTCCCAACTCAGTCATTGAGTATTCAACTCTAGGCGGAACTTCTGGATAAATCTCTCGATGTACAATGCCGTCTTCCACCAATTCCTTTAATTGATTCGTTAAAATTTTGTGGGATATTTTAGGAAATAATCTTTGCAATTCACTAAAGCGGTGCGGACCTTCAACACCTAAATGCCATAGAATCACAACTTTCCACTTTCCACTGATAATCGATAAAGTAAGTTCTTTTTCACAGTTGTAATCACCATTTATTATCTTCTCTTTAATTTCATCTCTAAGTGTATCCAACATATCTTCGGCCTCCGCTTTCAATTGTTACTTTAAGGTTACTCTGTTACAAAAAAGTGCATTCTTCTCAGAATTACAAACAGGTTGTAATATAAATATGTGAGTTAAAGATAAACTATTTTAGGAGGAATAACAATTATGAGTAAAAAAGCACTTTTAATTATACCACCCGAAAGATTTAATGAAGATGAATTATTTAAACCGAAAGAGGCACTTGAAAATGCAGGAATAGAAGTAACAATTGCAAGCACAAAAACTGGCGAAATTATTGGCGACTTTGAAGGTAAGGCAATTTCCGAAAAGGTCTTCTCCGATACTAAAGCAACCGACTTTGACGTTATTTCTGTCATTGGCGGATCTGGCACAAATGATCATCTTTGGGAAAACAAGGAATTATCCACCTATTTAAAGAAAGCATATAAAGATAATGTTCTAGTTACCGGAATTTGTGCTGGTGCAGTCACTGTTGTGAAAACCGGATTACTTGAAGGTAGAGAGGCAACTTGCTACCCTGTTGACGTACAAAAAGACCAACTGAAAGAAAATGATGTAAAATATGTCGAGAAACATGTTATTGCACATAGTGACATTATTACAGGTGACGGCCCAGATGGCGCCGAAGAATTTGGAAAAGCACTAGTTAATGCAATAAACTAACATAAAAGATGATATAAGCCTTTGGTGTATACCGGAGGCTTTTTCAATGTTTAATCTTCTCTTATTCCTTATTTTATGTTAGTAAATAACTTATCTAACCACTGATTTTCAAGCACAATTTCTACTCTTTGTTTTACCACTATTTGTGATACGGTTCACTATTTTTAGTGGTAAGATTTATATTACCACCATTTAAAAATCATCGCTCCCGTAGAAACTACCACGTAAGCGATGAGTCTATAACTAACTGTAACCACAAAATTATTTCTTCAAATTATTATTCTCAATAAATTTATCAAAATCATCAGAGGTATTTTGAACAATGCGACGTTGGTTATATTTCTCATACTCCTCAATGGCTATTTTATCCGCTACAGCCTTTTCTACCTTTCCAGCATCTTGGAGGATTTCACGTTCATCAAATTCCAAGAAAGCATCAAGTCTTATTTTCCAGTCTTTCATATGCATAGGTCTTTTTCTTTCCGCTTGATCTTCTGCATAGTCTAAATACCTAGTAACAATACGATTAAGTGCCCTTATTTCTTTTTCATTTAAGTAATTCTTTGCAATCGTCACATCTCGTTTGCGTACTTTATCACCTTTCCATGAAGTAAGTCCCATGTTTTTTTTCTCCGCATCTGCTCTATCTGATATGAGTTCAGCGGCCGTCTTACCATGGATTGCAAAATGTAACTTGTTTTGAACCGTTGCAAAGAATTCCTGTGTTACTTCTGCTTTAGGATCATAATCTACAGATGTAGCGTAAATATCAGTAATTTTGTGATAGAATCTTTTCTCTGAGGCGCGAATATCTCTAATTCGTTCCAATAATTCATCGAAATAATCTTCCCCAAAGTTACGCATTTCTTTCAGACGATCATCATCCATTGTAAATCCCTTAACTAGATATTCATTTAGTCGTTCTGTTGCCCACTGACGGAATTGTGTACCTCGGTGGGAACGAACACGGTAGCCGATTGCGAGAATCATTTCAAGATTGTAGTGTTTCGTCTTATACTTTTTACCATCCCTTGCAGTTGTCAAGTAAAACTTGACAACTGAATCCTCATCTAATTCCTTCTCTTCAAAGATATTTTTTATATGGAGGCTTATATTCTGCTTAGTCGATTGATATAATTCCGCAATTGCCTTTTGTGTCATCCAAACTGTTTCATTTTCTAATATAACATCTATTTTTGTATTTCCTTCTTCTGTTTGATAGATTAGTATATTAGTTTCATTTTGCACTCTGTTCACCCCTTATATTTGTATTATTTAACTCACTTTTCTTCATTAAAAACTTAATAATACGATTAAGACCATTAAACTCCTCATCTTCATTAACCCTTATAAATTCAACACCTAATCTTCCCTCAATAAACTTTTGGCGTTTTGTGTCTTCATCAATTTGCTTTTTATGATGGTTTTCATCATATTCAATTACTAATCCAACCTCTGGTAAGTAAAAGTCAACAATATATTTTCCAACTTTGAAATGCGTATAAATATTAACAATACCATCTAATGTGCTCTCCAACATTTTGCCAAATTGCTGCTCTTTAATAGGTATAAATACTATGAACTCCTTACATGCACCATTTTCATTTTCAAAATTCATCAGTTTATTAAATTCCTCAAAATACTGTCCCCTAATAGCAATATTAAAAATAACATCTAGATTATAATGTAAAATCTTCCTTTTTACTTTTCTAGGGCCTTCATGTTTTTCTACCGTATAGTATTTTAAACAATTTCCTTTTTCCAGGCTATTAAGTATATTTTTAATATGTTCATTAATAGTATTAACACCCTTTTGGAATAACTCTGCAATTGCCTTCTGTGTCATCCAAACTGTTTCATCTGCTATTTTAACTTCTACTGATGTATCCCTGCCCTCTGGTTGATAGATCAAAGTTTTTATGTTATTTAACATTGCTCTACCTTCCTTTTCTACGTTCTTCTATGTACTATTATACCATTAATCATCGAATAGTTTAACAAAAACAGAACATTCATTCCCCTGTTATAACTTTTTCTAAGACAAATATAAAACCCCTTCAGACTTGTTATAAAATCCTTAGGGGCTGTTAATTTATTAATTTGTTCTAATACGGTTTTGCTTAATTCAACTTCCACTCTCTGCTTTACCACTATTTGTGATACGGTTCACCGTGGTTATTTAAGAGGCAAAAAGCAGGCATTGGTAAAATACCAATGCCTATAATATTAATCCCAAATTTTAAAAGTTTTTCTATAAACCAATCCAGCAACCTAGCTTGTATAATATACTCAAATTATCTATCTACGAGCAAAAAATAACCACCCCTATTTAATTTCATCTATAGTTCCGCCAGTTATTTTTATATATAAATTCCCATACATATTCACTAGTTCCTTTATAATTTGAATACTTATACCTTGAAACACCTCTACTAATGATTTTTCTAATGTATAAATACTAGTTTTCTATCATTTTGCAAATTTATCAATAAAATACTATCTTACAGAACAATTAGATACTATTATAAAAAAATTAAATTTAGTAATGGTATAATTTAACTATGTAATAGTAAATGCATAGGAGCTGAGAAAGTGAAATTTAGAATTTTTACAATTCAAGAATATATTTATAAATGGCTTTCCTCTATCATTGTATTACTTTTCACAGTTGGCAGCATTGTTCTTTTTTTATATTCTAAGAATATTAATGCCGACACTAACGTTAATACTGCGGAAAAAATATCTTTGTTAAATACAGACTTACTAACTTTTTTGATCAGTATTGGTTATGCATTGCTTCTTTTTTTAGTAAATATCTATATTACTAGTATTTCAACCACAACTCAAAACATGTTTTATAGGAGAAAAGAGCAATACGTTAATTTAAGAGAATTGGCTAGTGTATATAAAGAAAAGGAAAGAAGCGATAGGCGTTTGCACTCATTCATTTTCATGACTCAAGGTTTAACTGGAAGAACCGGTAAAAAGGAACTTAAACCAATAATTAAACTTGAAGGTTTTCATTTCACTAACAAATATGAGAGTCTTGAGAACTCATTCATAGATCAGCAAAGTGAATTGAAATCAGAATGGGATGATCGTGTTAGAAACTATATACAATCCAGAAAATTAAAAACCAAATTTATGAATGTACACATCTTTGATTTAGCAGAATTTCTGAACGATATAGATGGTTGGACTAGCAAAAATCTTGAACTCAATCTAGACCAATCAAAACAATTTAATAACTTTATCAGTAGACTTAAAAGAGAATACAAAGAGAATTTTAAGAAGTATGAAAAAACAAAAAGACAATTGAACAGAGAAATAACAAAAATACATAATAGAGCAAATTCTCAGGTCCAGAGGTTAGAAAGGGTCTATGGGGAAAGGCTTTCCGATAGTATCAATTCAGAGTACAACTTAGTTAACAATCTCCAAGTATTGGAACGATTAATCCAAGAACTAGATGGTAAAATGCTCACCTATGAGGATTATCAAGAACTTGCTAGTGAAAGCAATGAAGGAATAGAAGAGTATTTGAGAAATATGGATTTACGATTACGAGTGGTTTCTGAAAATGTCGAGGAGCTACTTACACATGATGATGATTTTTGTTGATTTATAGTGGCTCATTAGGCTAACCGATTAAAGGGGGAACCTCAATAGTTCTCCCTTTATTCCTTAATTTAAGAACCCTTCTACCCATTTTATCACTCTATCCCAAAAAGAAAAAAGTAAAATAATGCCAACTAGAAGTGAAACTATGAAGGAAATAAAAATAGGGTGTCTTTCTGCGAAATTCTTTTTTGCTGATAACTGGTCTTTTAAACCAAAGTGATGTCCAATTGAGGAATTCTTAATTTTATTTTTATCTCCAATGGTTATTTTCAACTCTTTTTACCCCCAAATAAGTGACCGAGTTTTGACTTACTAAATTTATTTTTATCTCCCACCTTAATCGAGCCGTCATAAATAATTTTTTCTATATTTAGGACAACTTGTTCTTTCTTCGAATAGTCTTCTTCAACTTGTGATTTTATATCCATTTCGTCCAAGTTATCAAATTGTTTCTCCAGTTCTATTACAATATCAACTAGTTTAGACTTCACTTTGGACACTATCCCGTCAAGATGGTTTGAAGCAACAATTGATCTCATACCAGCAATTTGGAATTCATCAGTCGATATATGATGGCATAGTGCAGTTGGTATGATTTTGCCGTAATTATCTTTATTTTTGTCATTTAGAACGTTTTGTAGTGCTGTTATGCTATCCGTTATAGTTATTGTTTTAAGTTGATTAACTCTCTCTTCGTCCAATACATGTTCAACTGGAACAGGAGCATTGGTGTACTTAAATTGATAGTTTAAAAGATACGTTCCCATAAGTTCCCCTTTTAGAACTCTGTAACTAGGAACTTCCTCTTTTGTATAGCCTTGTAACTCTCCGTCTATCCAATTTATTATTAATTCATTATCTAGATCAGAGAGGATTACCTTCAACCTCAGTAGTATATTTTCAATGCTATCTCTTCCACCAACTAAATCCTTTAGCAATTGACTTCTGGCCATTTAATCAACCCTTTTCCGAATTATCTTAATCCTATTGTACAACAATTATTTTAATATTTCTCAAAAAGAAAGGTTTTCTATAAAATTAGCAAATATTATTAAGAAAGGAGGCGAAAAATGTCTATGATTGTAAATGAAGATCTGGACTTAATAAAAAGAAGCCTATGAAAAGGTGTATGAAATTGAGAATGGACTCAGGTCATTCGCAGCTCATAGATGGAGAAAGACTTTGGTCAAAATACCGGGAGTCGGTGTCGAACTGACACTCCATAATGAACACGATTCTGACTTAACACCAACAGATGCTATCAGCGTAGATTTAAGAAGAAAGGAAGGCACTGATAAAGCAAATTTTATCAATGCCTTCTTTTATAACTCTATGCGTTATAGTTATTTAGAAATCAATTGTTAATTTAATACAGTTATCACTTTTATGATTACTTAAAAATACTACCTTACAAAAATCCAAAAATCGTTGAACATTAACATATTAGTAACTACATTATTTAAGTCCAGTTAATTTGTTCAACGTCTGCATTCTCTAACATCTTATAGATGTCACTTATCTTAGTTTTTTCTTGACCATAAAATCGGTTTTGACAAAAAGTTAAAATCATACGCGTTTTTGCTCTAGATAATGCTACAAAAAATGTAAATGTTTCATCTTCTGGGAATTCCTCGAAGTTCCAAAATGCTCCATCTTCAAGTCCCAAAAGAATTACAGATTCAAACTCAAGACCTTTACTTTTATGAATTGACATAATTGGGATTGAATAAATCCCCAAAAAGTCTTCTATTGCTTTATTCCAGACTTTATGCTTTTCATATGAATAAAAAAGAAACTCCGCTGTCTGCTTCACTGTTCTTTCTAAATATTTCCCTTTTCTATACTCAGGATAGCTACTTTTAATTAAATCTAAACCTATCAAAGTTAAAATCTTGTATAACCATTGCTCTACTACTTTTTCGGTCACTTTCAATGACTCATCTTTAAGAGTCTTTTTAAAGTCAACTATAAAACTATTAATTTCTTTTTCTACTTGATAAGATTCTGTTTCATTATCGCCACGTAAGCTTAAAACATTCGATATTAAACTAGACCAAGCTTTAGGGTCACGATCTGTTGTGGCTAAAGAAAATACATCGATTATATATTTCATAAAATTTTCCGCTAGTAAATCTTGCCATTGATCCTCTATCCTAGAGTGTATTCCTAAATTACTTAATTCATCTATAAGCATGTCACAATACATATCTGCCCGTTGCCTAACTAAAATACCTATATCTCTCCGTTCAAGTTTCTCTTGATCAATCCACGTTTTGATTTCTAATGCCAATGTTTTTGCTTCTTCAGAAGCATAGGCGAAGTTCCATATTTCGCATATTCCCTCATCCTCACTCTTCCATTTATCAGATGGTGTTATTACTGTTGAACCACCCATCATATCATTTATTATAGATGTTTGAATTCGGACTAAATTAGGAGCAGACCTATGATTTATAACCATCTCAAATTCTTTAGCATTAAAGTCTTCCTTAAATTGAGTAAATACTCCCTCCATCGCACCTGCCCAACCCATAATCTTTTGTTTAAGATCACCCACAGCGGTCACTGAAACATTTGAATCCATAAAAATTGTTTTAACCAAGTCATACTGGATTGATGTTGTATCTTGAAACTCATCTAAAAAGACATGACTAAAGGTTGCTCTGATTGCTTTTAAAAGCTTGGGGTTTGACCTAAAAAAATATTCAACAATTCTTGAAATCATGGGGAAGGTTAGCCTCGAATTTTCTTTCTTATTAATATAGTTTTTCCAAAGTTGATACTTATACCATGATTCTATAGAATTTATTTTGTCCACCTGTAATGGTAGTCTTTCATCTGCATATGTCTTGGCAAAAAGCTCATAATCAAAGTAGTAATTCCACCCATTTTCTTCACTAGGTTCTTCCGCTTCTTCTCTGAGATTAGGTACGTCTCTTTTATTAAAATTTACTATTTCATACTCCAATGATGGTCTATAAAATTCAGGTATAGCTAAACGAAACCTATCCATTATTTGCTTAGCAAATGAATCATATGTTAAGGATACAAACCTATTTGCAAATTCTTTTCCGGATCGTTTTTCAACACGTTCTTTTAAATTCTTAGCTGCATCCCTCTTGAAACTTATAGCTAGTATTCTAGCAGGATATGCGCTTGTATTTGTTTCTAACAAATAACAAGCTTTCTGAGCCAACAATTCCGTTTTTCCTGCTCCGGGACCAGCTAACACATAGCAGTTTTTCTCATACTTTACCACTTCTTGCGCAGCTCTTTCTAAAACAACGCCGTCTTTTGGAATCCAAGATTCTTTTTTTACATAGTTACTCAGATAAATCACCATCAATAAATGATTTTATTCCCTTCATTAATTTTTTAAGAGGAATTGGTAATTTTTCATTTAATAACTCCGTATCTATATTTTCTAATGCCATAATATGAGTGCCGGGTTTACCTCTACCTAAGAAAAAGTAATCATACCAAATTATTAATTCTTTCTGTTCGTCCGAATAGGTAATTCCTGAACCGCCCTCAGTTTTTAAGGTTGCTCTTACCCCTTTTTCTAAACGGTCCATATATTCAATAGAATCCTTCTCTTTATCTACACCTTTTGGACCACCATGTTTTGGAACTGTCTTTTTATATGCATCTAGGAAACTTTCAATCATCATAAAATCAATATCTAGTGGAGCCGAATAGTAAACCCCATAGTCTTCTAAAAACTCAACCCATGAATAGAGATTTTCTCTTTCATTTTCCTTTTCTATAGACCATGTATGCATACGAGAGAATTCGTCATCACTTAGTACTCCATTTTGTACAGAAAGTAACTCACGCTTATCGTAGCCTAATTGGATCAACTGCTGTAATGCATATTTAATTCGACCCCATCCACCACCATTTCGTTCTAAATCTAAATCCAATAGAGTTAGATAAGGGATATTCAACTGATGTAGTAATTTCCAAAAATGATTTACGTGTCTTCCACCCAATGGAACGATAGAAATATTGCTTTGATCTAAATCGGTATCTAGAAGGTTAATTATCTTTGGAAGTATAATCTCTTCACTATCACCTTCTCCTAAAACAACTAATTGTGAAAAATAAAGTTCTGGATATGCCATAATAGCAGCTTTTATATATTTATATTCCTCTTCCTTATCTTTTTCAGGAAGTATTATTGAATTTACGATAGTTCTTATTTCTTTTTGATCGATTCTAAAATGAAGAATTGATTTTGGATCAACTCTTTTTATCATCGAAGGTGAGTGGGTAGCAACTAAAACTTGTGCATTATCATTTTCAGAAACGTCAGTTAAGGCCTTCATTATTCGACCAAGTAAGTGCGGAGAAATATGATTTTCTGGCTCTTCAACGGCTAACAACGTCAACACTGGTGGTTGAAGATTATACACTTTTTTGTCTTCCTCAGCTTCATCTTGTAATGCCTCATTCTCAATTTCTAAAAAAGAATTTACTAGAGTTAAGTAAAAAATTGAGCGTAGCCCATCACCTAATTGATCCACCTTATATTTACTTCCTGTTTCACTTGGTTCAAAGTAAACTTCTACCTTTTTTAGAATTGAGTCTAAATCTGCATGGTTGAAAGCAACCATAGTTGAGCCATAGCGAAAATCATTATGGTATTTTCTCCATTGACTATTAAGTATTTCTCTTAACCGTTTAACACCATTTACTTCATCAAAAATCCCATCAACTTGCTTCATTTTTTCTTGGATGTCACTGTTAATTTCTTTTGGCCAGTTAATCCCTTTTAAAATCCTCCCTAAGATTGTTCCTGATGCATTTTTTAATTGTACGGCTGGGTCTCTTGTTGCAGGTATATATATCATTTGGATTTGGGAACGCTCACTAGCTTTAACTGGCTGTAGATCTTCATCCTCTGCATTGGTTCCTAATGGAGATAAGACATAATATAATCCTTGCTCTACATTTCCTTCTAAAGTATTTCCTTCAGATAACTCAGCTTTTAGCCTTATACGTACATAAGGACTTCCATCAACTTCACCTGCAACCATATGATTAAAATGCGGAGGGATAGTAATCCTTACTTTCTCAGTATCATTTTCAAGTTCATTAAAATCAATTATAGCCTCAATAAAAAGCGAAGACTCATCATAATCTAATGGATTCTCATTAGCAGGTATATGGAAATCTGATTTTTCTATCAATCGTTCTCTTTGATAAGGACTAAACAGTTTTAATAGAGCTTGGATTGCAGAAGTTTTACCACTACTATTTGCTCCAACTAGTACAGACAATTCTTCTAATTCTATTTCAGTATTAGTTGGCCCAAATGATCGAAAGTTATTAATTATTAATTTCGTTATTCTCAATCAAATTAACTCCCTTTAATTAGTTTTTCAATTTTAATCATTTATATAAAAACTTCCCAATCAAACCTAAATAACTAACTTCTAAAGGCTTTTACGTAATTCAATAACCGTAACATCTATGTACAATTTTCATCTCTGTGCTTGAGTAGAACAAAGTGTCATTCATACATAATATAATTTCTAATAATCATTCAATATCTCACTAATTTTCAAGTATATATTCCCTGTCTGTGCTGCATGTCTCCGCTTTCTTATAATTAGAGACAAAAAATCTATTTGATTTTCTAGTACAGCCATGAGATCAGAACCATCCATTAACAGAATAGTACTGCGACTTACGGAATGTATTCTAACAGCGTCTTCAGAAAATCCATTTACAGATAAGAATAACCCCAAGGTATTATCTAGTTTTCTATTAATTTTTCCTGCGAAACTATCTAAATCTGAAGTACCTGATAAATGACTCGTCCATTTCGCTTCAAACAAATAATCAGTACCTTCTAGGGAAAAGGCTCCATCAATTTGTTCACCCGTGTTTCTAAATGAAGCTTTAGGATCTAAATCAAATAGTTCAAATAGATCGTAAAGAACCTTTTCAAGTTCAAATCCCCTTTTTTGATATTCTTGAGAAGTAACTAGTCTAAAATAATTTGTCTTAATTTCATCTAGTTTACTCAATACAGCTTGACTTGATCTGATTTTCTTTAAGTTCTCCAGCCTTTTCCTTTTAATTTCTTCCTCTTCTTTAATTCTTTGTGTCTGATCCTCTATTACCCTTTTAAGATCAGCAACAGTTTTCTTTGCTCTCTCTGCCTTCCTTTTTCCATCTTCAAGTTGTTCAAGATGACGAAAGCTCTCCATCTTGATCACCTCATGCGCGAGTCTCCTGATATCACCTAAGTACCTTTCCTGATTACTACAAAGTTCATCAATGATATCCGAGACAATTTGTCTTTTATAACCATTCCAATCTGGACGATTAATAATGGTAGTATCATTTATACAATTGCTCAAAAAGCTCCTCAAATTACTTTTGTACCAGTATATACTGCACAATGCTTCTTTTAATAATTCAATCGCAACAGCCGATAACTTCTTCGCCATTTAACACCCTCCAACATTCTGGATAGTCAGGATTAATTCAGGGCAACTTACGTGAGATATCCTGAAACCGGTTTGGTTTTTTCATAAATCCAAATAATTCGTAACCCAATCTATATTTTTTAATGCTTAACCACCCCAATTATTTTTATAGTACTAGACTGATAAATATTTATCGCTAGAATACACATAAGAATATCTGTATACCAATTCACTTCTTGTCCTTGTTACTGTAAGATATTATTTCTACTTACCTCACCTTTACGCTCCTCTTTACTATAAATCTTTCACAAAACAAAAATGTCAGTCATCGCATAAAGGTTTCTTCACGCAACCTTTACTATAAATGACTGACATTCGCTGTTATGATCTATATTGATCTTTGATTCTAATGCTTGCTGTACTAAATAATCCCTTACTTTAGTATATTCTATCATTAACTCTACAAAATTCTACCTTATACTTCGGACCGCAATGTCTTATAAACATCCGCTGCAATAAATGCATAGACAGTTTTAAAGTACGAATCGTCAGATCCAATCAATCTTTGATAGGCTTCTGAATTCTTCGTGTACTCATCCATTACTCGATCAAGAAATACATCCTTAAACAAGCTATTTTCAAACATTTCTTGACTATTATTTTTAGCCATGTTTACTATTTTTGCATCCACTTCTTGAGTAAATGCCTTGTGCAATGTTTCTACAATTACTCGATCTTGTGGAGAGAAATCATCTGGGAAACGCTCGTTAATTCGATAAATAATCTCTTCTAGCGAATCACGCTCTTCAACTGGTTTTACGTTTGCATTAAATTCTTCAGGGTGCTTTAATTCGCCACCCTCTTCACTTTCAGCAACAAGCATGATTTCGCCTTCAAAATCTTTTTGTAGCTTATAATACTCAAGCTTGACTTTATCCGCAATATCCACTTTTTCACGTTTTTCTTTTGGGATAAATTTCAATAAATAACTTGTATAAATATTTTCTTCTAATAATTCCATATCAAATGTACGATCTAACTGGGCGACATAGTTATACCATTTACCGAAATTGCGTAGTGTTACTCTAAATTCATATTGTGTATCTTCTGGTAAGTCTTCATAACGCTGAATGACTGGTTTGAATAAGCTAGACATACGACCTAATAAACGCTCATCTTGCTTCTTTTGTGCTTGTTTCACTAATTTCATCACTTGTGCAATATCATCATCATTGTACAACGCAAATTTACGTAACTTACTTTGCGTGTCATAAATTAAATTTAAGTTCACTTCTTCTTTTAATGTCGTTACTTCATAGAAAGGTTGGAATGCTTCTAATATCTCTTCTTCTGTGTTCACAAAATCCAATATAAACGTATCTTTCTTTCCTTGCATCGTTCGATTTAAACGGGATAGTGTCTGTACTGCTTTAACGCCGCGTAATTTTTTATCGACAAACATCGTATGAAGTAACGGCTCGTCAAAGCCTGTTTGATATTTCTCTGCAACGATTAATAAATTGAAGTCATCGCTATGAAACGTTTCTTTTAACTGATTTTCTTTAACCCGTTCGCCATCTTTCGTTATGTTCATATTCGACTCCGTATATTCTTTGTCATCGTCTGTAACAGTACCTGAAAAAGCAACAAGGACATCGAGGTCTGAATAGCCTTTTTCTTTAATGTAAGCTTTAAATTCTTTCATATAACGAACTGCATGTAAACGCGAAGGAGTAACAATCATTGCTTTAGCCCTACCACCAATTGCCTTTTTTGTTACTTCTCTAAACTGCTCAACCATCACTTCTGTTTTTTGTCGTAACACCCAAGGGTGGAAAGATTGATAGCGTGCAATCGCTCGAACAGCTTCTGTTTTCGGTAATTCAGGATTTTCTTCTATTTCTTTTGCAATACGGTAAGAGGTTTTATATGTCATATAATTTTTTAATACGTCTAAAATAAATTCTTCCTCAATCGCTTGTCTCATGCTATAGATATGGAATGGTCTAAAGCTACCATCAGCTTGCTTTGTACCAAACATTTCAATCGTTTTTTCCTTTGGGGTAGCCGTAAAAGCAAAGAAACTTAAATTATGATGTTGTCCTTGTGATAATAAAGTTTGAACGAGCTGGTCTTGGTCATCTAATGTTTGGTTTTCAATATCTTCTTCAATCTCTTGATATTCTTTAAGAGATGCTTCTTTATCAGCAAGTGCTTGCTTTAGTTTCTGTGCACTTCTCCCAGTTTGCGATGAATGTGCTTCGTCAACTATGATCGCAAACCTTCTTCCTTCAACTGCATCAACTTCTTGATAAATGACCGGGAACTTTTGTAATGTTGTAATAATGATTTTCTTTTTATCATTAATAGCATTTTTCAAGTCTTGAGACGATTTATTGTCACCAATTGTTTCTACTTGTCCTGTTGTATGTTCAAAACTTGTAATCGTATCTTGTAGTTGTCGATCTAGAACTGTACGATCCGTAACGATTATAATAGAAGAATATATTGGTGTGTTTTCTCTATCATGTAAGGATGCTAAATGATAAGCGAGCCATGCAATGCTATTCGATTTTCCCGAACCTGCAGAATGTTGAATAAGATAATTTTTCCCTGAACCATGTTCTGCAACATCTTGTACAAGCTTATTTACAACGTCCAATTGATGGTAGCGAGGGAATATTAATATATTCTTTTTCACTTCAAAATTCATGAACCGTTCAATAATATCCATCAATTGATTACGATGCAGAACTTGTTCCCATAGATATGCTGTCGGGTATCCGTCTGTATTATGAGGGTTACCTTTTCCGCCAACTTCCCCAGCACCATTTGACCCTTGGTTAAATGGTAAGAAGTAAGTTTTGTTTTTTTCTAATTTGGTGGTCATATATACTTCAAAGTGATCAACAGCAAAGTACACTAAAAAACGTTTATTAAATTGAAATACAATCTCACTTGGATCACGACCATTTTCAAATTGTACTTTTGCATGTTCAACATTTTGTCCGGTATATTGGTTTTTTAATTCTAAAGCGACAAGAGGAATACCATTTACAGCTAGTACCATATCAATCGTATTACGATTTTTATTACTGTATGCAAACTGACGGATACATTGAAAGCGGTTTGCTTCAAACTGTTTAATATTTTCATAGCTTAAAGAAGAAACAGGTCGAAAATAAACCACTTTAAAAGAAACACCACGATCTTTAATTCCTTTTCTAAGTACATGCAATAGACCATGTGCATTTACTTCTTCATTAAATCGTTTTATAAATTTCGTATCCGCATCGTTACGGTAAACCTTTTCGTATCGCTTCCAAGCTTTTGGTTGTGTTTCTCGAATAAATGATAGTAGAACTGAGACATCTAACCCTAGTTGTGGATCATAGCTTGTATCCTTGAAGGCGACTGACTCCCAGCCGCCTTCATTTGTTAAGCTCGTTTCAATATCTCTTTCAAAACGCTCTTCTTTATTTTCAAGCACATTCCAAGCCCCCTCAAACTTCTTTTTTTCCGGTAACATATTCGTAGATGAGAGATTTTTTATATTTTTCAAGTTCATTAATGATTGTTTTCTTATTTTGAATCAAATTATCTACTTTCTTGGTTTGGATGTCTAAATATGAGACTATTTCTTGTTGAATCTTTTTTGTAGGTATTGGTATAGGAAGGTTTCTATATTTCTCTGCACCAATATTTTGTATAGTTGCCTGAATTGTTATTGAATTTTTCCAATTCTCAAATGAACCAGATAGAGTATAGTAGTAAATAAACTTTGGAATTATACTGCTTTTAAGCTGGGCTTTAATTAAATATCCTGCAAATGTATCTCCTACATTATCTTTTCCTACCAAAAAGGTTTTTCCTACACTCGCTCCGCTCCTAGCAAAAAGTATATCTCCTTCAGCTAATAGATATGGTTCTGCTTTTTCTCTAGTTAAGGATAACTTGTTTTCTGATGATAGAATATTATTATCTAAAATATCAGTAATTCTTATATACCTTGGTAAATCATCATTATAATAAATACCAGACTCGTTAGCTCCATATAATAATTGCGTTTTTAGAATTTGTTTCAATCTATTAAGAGTCCAATTATGAGGAATATAACCTATAAATTCAATCCCACTATCTTTCATTTCAACATTTTCGTCTAACCCTTTTGTTACAGCTTTTGTAATAATAGATTGCTTATATTTTTTTAGTTCATCAATCGACTGTTGACTTTCAGAAAGAATAGTATTAATTTTTTTTATACTATCAGCTAAGAATTTCGATATCCTGATTTGTCTTTCTTTAGTCGGGAAGCTGAATTTCAAATCAAGAAAATCTTCGCTTTTTATAGTGTTTCTCAAGCTTTTTGTAATTGGAACAATTATTTTATCGTTATCTAACATTAATAAGTAATAATATATAAAGTTGACATCGAATTTTTTATAAATCTGGTATTGTGTATATGCTGGGCTGGTAAGTCCATCATCATATGCTATTCCAACACATCGAGGTGTTACATCTATATCAAATAGGCATGTGATAATGTTTCCTTTACTAATTTTCTGATACCCATCAAAAGTTGTAGGCATTTTTCCTTTTGGATTGACTAAATCTCTTACAACTACACCATTCATAGTTAAAGAAAGAATGTTCTCTCCATTATATCTATCAACAATCTCTTTAACCCTATATAATGCTACCTTTAACCTTCTTGTATCCCAATCCATTGGTATCTTCCCAATCCACTCAACACCTGAATCTTTCATTTCCTTACTCAACATTACTCACATCCTTACCTGATAACGCTTGGAAGTTTGCAACAATAGATTCCTCTAGCTTTCTTATTCGTTCTGCAATTACTTCTGAAGGTTCTGGTGGAGTATATTTATAGAACAAACGTGTAAACGGTATTTCATAACCAACTTTATCCTTCTTTCGATCCATCCATGCATCTGTATTAAACGGTAGTACTTCACGTTCAAAGTAAGCATCTATATCCTCTTTTAATGGAATGTCTTCTGTATCACGTAATTTAGTATCTGCTACCGGTTTATTTTTCTTCAAGATGATATTTCCATCTTCATCACGTTGTGGGCTTTCAACAGTAACACGTGTATAGCCGAAATCTTCATTATCAAAGATCTTAGATTCTACTATTTTTTCACCTAATCTATATTCTTTATTTTCAAATTCACCATATGCTTGTACAATCATATTTCTACATTCCTCTGAAATGTCAACCCGCTTTTCACCAATGTTTTTCCTTCGTTTTTCAAACATTTTTGAAGCGTCAATCAGTTGTACTTTTCCTTCCCGTTCAGGTGACTTGTCTTTTGTAATGACCCAAATATATGTCGAAATTCCTGTGTTATAAAATAAGTCATTCGGTAATTGTACAATTGCTTCCAACCAATCGTTTTCAATGACGTATTGCCGAATACTGCTCTCTCCACCACCAGCATTACCTGAAAATAGTGCAGAACCATTATGGATAATTGCCATTCTCCCTGTCTCTTTCAATTTTGAAATGCCATTTAATTGAAAGAGTAATTGGCCATCACTTATTTTCGGAAGTCCAACACCGAAACGTCCGTTTTCTCCTAATGCATGTTCATCTTTTACAGCCTTTTGATCCCTTTTCCAGTCACTTCCAAACGGGGGATTGGAAATACAATAATCAAATTCATATCCTTCAAATTGATCATTTGATAGTGTACTTCCCAATGCCATATTATCTGGGTTTCCACCCCGAATCATGGTATCTGCTTTTGCAATTGCATATGTTTCAGGATTTAATTCTTGTCCATATGTTCTTACTTCTGCATTTTCGTTAAAATCCTGAATACGTTCTTGCATTGCTGATAACATTTGCGAAGTACCCATTGTTTGGTCGTACACCGTTTTTACTACATCTTCTCCTGTTAACGTGTCTCTATCTTCAATTAATAGTAAATCTGTCATTAAATAAATAATATCTCGACTTGTGAAATGTTCTCCGGCTTCTTCGTTATAACTCTCTGAAAACTTACGAACCAATTCCTCAAAAATATATCCCATATCTGTACTCGTTACTTTATCTGGACCTAGATAAGATTCTTTTTTATTAAATTCTTGAATAACATGAAATAGTGCATCATTATTAGCCAATGTTGATATTTCAACATCAAATTTAAAGCTCTCTAAAATGTCTAGCATATTATCTGAGAAGCTATTTAAATAAGCTCGGAAATTTGTCTCAATATTTGCTGGATCTGCTAATAATGTATCGAATGTATATACACTCGTATTGTAAAATGAATAACCCGAAGCCTGCGTTAAAAATCGATGTCTAAAAGCCTCATTCATGTCTTTATGTTGTTCTGACGCTTTTAAAACCTTTTCTCGTGTTGGTAATAATGTGTCGTGTAGACGCTTAATTACTGTCATAGGTAAAATAACTTTTCCATATTCATGTGGTTTGTATAACCCTCTTAATATATCAGCTACGTTCCAAATTAAATTAGCTTGTTTTTGTACATTAATCGTTGTTTGTGCATTACGTTGATTTTCTGTCATTATAATCCTTCCCTTTCTTAACTACTGAAACTATTTACCTATATTAATTTTATCATATTAGATACACAATTCGGGGAATAGTTTATTAGTAATAACTAGTAACTTCTCAAGAATATTCATTGCTATATTTACAGAAGTTGTTTATATCAAATTCATCTCATATGACTAATAAACTAAACAATTAAAACTTTCATAAAACCCAAAAAGCAAGAGGCTATTCCCGTATGTGGGAGTAGCCTCTTGTCTCAGATTATGAAAAGTTAAACATCACGATAAGCTTCCTGAATTTTTTACGTTTCTGAAGTCACTGAAGATATCATTATTTACAATAGACAGTATACCAACATTCTTACATGATAACGTGTATTAGCTTTATCATAATCTTATAGTGGAAGAGGACTCAATAATTACTGCCCTTTACAATTTGTTTAAGTCTTCAAAGTCAAAATAATAAATAACATCTTTTATGCGACGATTTCTTGTACTACTACCTTTAGTTACATGAATTTCTCTAATCACAGAGTGAAAAAAAGTCTTCTTTTCATCGTCAGATAGCGTATGATAAAACTCTTCAAAATGTTTAATAGAAAAATCGATAATATCCATAATTGATTCATTATGTTTCAACTCTATTTGCTTTATAATCTCAGCAAGAATAGACTTCTTCTTATTAATAGCTTCTTGCTTTGAAGTTAAATGAGCCTTTAGCATTTCAGGATCTAAATTAAGAGTCAAATCACTAGATAAATCTATTACGTTTAGCATCTCTTTTTCTAGCCTCTCTATCTGTTTTTTGAGATTGCTAGCTTCTTTCTCTAAAGGATTTAACTCATACCCTAATATGGACTGTGTAGTAGAATAAATTGCTATTGGAGAAACTTTACCCTTAAGACGGTGTAAGAAATCCTGTAGTACATATTCTTCAGCATACTCCTTTTTAATAAGATTGGAAGAGCATGCACTACTACCACTGCTTTTATTTTTATTGCATTGGTAGTATCTATATTTTTTACTACTGTTCCCTTGCACCATAGAAGTTCCACATTGTGGGCATTTGAGTAAACCAGAAAGCGGGTAAGATCCCGGATATACTTTTTCTGGAATATAACTTCTTACTTTCATAACCTTTTCCTTTTCATCCCACAATGACTTTTCAATGATTGGTGTATGCTTTCCTTTACTAACCTTCCCTTTCCATTTACTATTCCCAATATAAATTTCATTTTCTAAAATGGTTTTAACAGCATTAATTGTCCACTCATTTCCTTTTTTAGTCTTAATTCCTTGCGTATTTAGGCTAGACGCAATCTTCCTATAGCCCCACCTTTCCAATGCATATTTTTCATAAATATATTTCACGACTTTAGCTTCATATGGGTTTATTACCAATTCTTTATTTTTACTTTCATACCCAGTTACCTTTCCACCTAAAAAATCTCCATCCTTTGCTCTTTTCTCCATACCTGAGGTTGTCCTGAATGAAATGAATTCCCTTTCCAACTCAGCAAATAATGACATAATGTGAACAAAGATTTTAGCTTTAGGATCTTCAGTGTTGATGCTGTCAGCTATAGATATAAGGTGTTTATCCAGTGAGTTCAAACGCTCCATCACATACAATGTATCTAAAGTATTTCGAGATAAACGGTCTTGCTTGAAAACTATAATATAGTCTATTTCCTCTTCTTTTTTTAAAGCTCGGTGATACATTTTCTTAAATCCGTCCCTACCATGAAACGATGCACCTGACTTAAGATCATCAGTGTAAATATCTACAAGTTCAATATTATTCGATTTGCAGTACTTAATAATTTCTTCTTCTTGCTTCTCTAAGGACGTGTTCTCTAAATCTCGATCAGGTCTTGGACTTCTTCGCCTATAACCTAAAGCCCTTTTAGACCCCATTATATGTCCCCTCATTTCTGTTTTTCATTTTATTTTCAATCTGATTCGAATACTTAATTATTAATTCCGAAAAGTAATGTAAGAAATCGGAGGCTTTGATCTTCTCCATATCGTCTTTTGTAGCCAAGACTGATTCATAATGTTTAGTGTAATCAAGTTGATTGTTATTTTTCATTGCTACACCTCTATCTAATAATTCATTATTTTTTATTCAGATAAAAAAACACCACTAACAATATCTGAAGAAATAGTTCTTCAAATTATTGTTAGCGGTGCTTCCGCTTCATTATAAATTAATTGCTAAAGAAAGTCCGACTAACTTAGCTTATCTAAATGCCCCTAAAGTTAATTATGCCATCCTTTAAATTGGGGCAAAATTAATTTAAATTTATGGTTTAAACTTTCGGTTTTTTGACCATAACATAAATAAGAGATTCGATTTTTTAACCACAAAAGTATCCTTTTGTGTGTATGAAACCGAAGTACCATCCCAAAAGACTATTGATATCAAGGGATTTTTGAGACAGTACATTTTTATTTAAGGCTTCTATTTTGTGCCTTTCGGTTTAACAGGCAGTTGCTTCAACAGTTCTTCGGTTATCTGTACAGTATCATTTTCAATTTCAACAAATGGATTAAGCCTATACTTTATTGAAAGTGTAAAATCATTATCGCTATTAATTCTTAACTTGACCTGCTCGATGAATGTAAGACACAAAGTTCGCTTTTCGCTATTGAACAATGAGTTAATATCAGCATTTTTAAAATGTGAATACACCTCATACAATGCAATATCATTGTTAAGTAAGTTGATTTTATCAATAGCATGATTCAGCTTATTCTTTTCATCACTTATAATTTTTTTAGAATTATTTATAATTAAAAGAATATCTTCCTTTGCTTCTTGTTGGGTCAGCATACGCTCATTAAAAAGAATTTTCTCTTCAGTTTGTTCGATTAATTTCTTGCACTCTTTTAACGTTTGAAGCCAACCTGATAATGCAGATTTACTTTCTTCAATTAATTGATGCATATTCGATGTCCACTTTTTAGATAAGTCTGCCAATACTTCTTTATGAATGTTATCTATGTGGATTATTACCTTGCAATTTTTGCACCTATAAACTAAATATTTCCCGCTTTTTCCCTTAGGTGAATTGTCTTTTGTCTCGAACGGTAAGTTACAATTGCTGCAATACAAAAGATTTCGAATAAAAAAAGGAGTATTTAGCTTGCCATATTTCTTCTTATAACTTTTTACTTGTGTAACAATTGAAAACATCACAGGAGAAATAATAGCTTCATGCACATTTTTAAAAAGTTCTAGTTCTACACTGTCATTTTTAGTTTGAGTGGACTGTGCTTGCTTAACGTCCCAACTAAGGTGACCTGCATATGTGTGGTTTTTCAGAATATAATCAATCGTACTGCTGTGCCACTTGCTAATATACTTTGTCTTTACTTGATTTGCATTTAGAAAATCAGCAATTGTTTCATTCGAGTGTCCCCATGAAGCACTGTCAAAGATCATTGTAACAATAGGCGCTTCAATACTAGGTTTTAATACCCCTTCTATTAATTCATACCCAACAGGGGTACGCGCTCCTGGGCGCAAGGGTTTACCACCTTCATTTGTTAGAAGACTTAGTTGTGCATCTTTTGCTCGCTTTGATTTAATATTTGATTCTTCAGCAGCAAAGACAAATTTAGCCTGAACTAAAGGATCATTTGGATTCCATTCACCTGCAGACTCAGTGCTGTAAAATTTAACATTGGGATACTGTTCCTTAATAGGGCAATAAATTTCTCGATAAAAGTCATAGATTTTACGAGTTAGCCGAGACTCATCGTAGAAGAAAATACCATCAAATTCTTTGGCATCGCTAAGTAATAATCTCATATTTTCCCGTTTCGATGCATTTTTCCGAAAAGCACTTTCCCCCTTATCAAACCTCCACTTTTCGATTGTATATCCTTCTTGCTTAGCTCTCTCACTAATCATTTTCTTTTGAATCTCTTCTGAATGGTTACCTATTTGTTTGTTATCTGAGATGCGGAGGTAACCCACCCCTCTTAAATTGTTTTTCAAATTAACTAACTCCTTTCTCAAACACAAGAGAATACATATTGATTTCTAAGTAATCTTGAAAAATTTTAATATCTTTAACCAACAGTTCAATCAATGTTTCTAAGTCAGATTCTGTAAGTCTCTCTATAGCTGGCTCAACAATATTAGAAATAGTCTTCACTTCATTCTTCAGTGAGTTTACATGAATAATCTCTCTATCAATTACATCAATTTGATCCTGTATTTCTTGGATTTTCATTTGTGATTTCTTTAGTTGATCATTGCTGACTATATTACCACTAGCTAACGTTAACATTGATTTTTTAAGTAAGTGTTCCTTATGTTGCTTACTATGAACCAGATTATCTAATACACCTTTTAGATGTGATTGAAATATAGGCTTATAAACGGTCAGAGTATATTGCTGCGTTTCCTTAATAACTGTTTCTTCAATGACTTTATTAACTTCATCCAGTTCGATTACTACTTTTTTATGTTTGGAACTGCAAACAAAGTAAGATGGTTTATCAAGTGCCTTTTTAAATTTCATTTCTTTATTGCATTGCCCGCATATTGGATTAAGTAGTATATTTTCTTTTGCTCGAGATACCTTTTCTTCATATTCTTCTATGAATTTGTTTAGGGTATCTTGAACATCTTCAAATAATTCCAGTGGAATAATAGCCTCTACATGAGTTAATTCATCGTAACCAAAATCGGTTATGCAGTGAGCAGTATAAAATGGCCGTTGTAATATTTTAATTACAGTTGAATGACTATTGAGCCTTTTTCCATACTTAATTAGCACATTCACAAAATCTTCCTTAGTACTAACCTGGCTAAATTCTTTAAATAGTGATTTTATTGTTTTACTGCGATCATTATCCATTAAAAAGAATACTTTCTTACTGCCATCTTCCATCTCTCTTTTAATACGTTCGTAACCAATCACTTGCCCCGGATACCTTTTTGTGGCATCAGTCGTTCGCCTTTTGATGTTTTTACCTTCCTGTTGACTGAATATCCCGTAAAAGCTTTCAATTGATGAGTTTTTATTGTAAGGAATCTCATCTGTAGCAGTATAAACTACCTCAACCCCATGCTGGTTTACAAGTTCAATAAACTCAGAGGCTTCAAAAAAATCCCGAGTTCCTCTATCACGAGAATAAATAATAATTGTATCTACTTTATCTTCACTTACTAACCCTAATAACCTCTTATAAGCCGGACGATTACTTGCATCATTCTTTGTTGCAGATACGTTAAAATCTTTCAGGTACAGTACCTCATCTTTATTAATATTTCTCAGCTTTAAGAAGTTGTTGGCAGCATCAAGTTGTTCGCGAAGATTTTGCGAACTAGAGCTAACCCGTGAATAAACGACAACTAGCTTTTTCCTCAATAATAATTACCTCCTTAGTATCTAAACCTTTTATCTGCAGAGTGAAGAAGTTTCGCTTTAACACTGTAATCAATGTCTAACTCATTTATTAGTAATTTTGTAACAAGCTTTTGTACCCAAATAATTGATTCTGCAGAAAGGTCTTGTGAATATGTGATTTTAGAAATTCTAGATGTTGACATATAACCGTCTCCTCCAAGTTGATATATACATATTTGACAGGAGGAGAAAAGATTATACTTCACACTACTTTTTGCAACTTATAGTTTCCTCTAAATCTAGTTTTAATTGGAAAGCCCTCTGTACCTCTGGTTCTTTGTCAGATACCCGGGGAATTAGTATTTTCTTTGGTGTTGAATTCGGGAAATTGTATTTCTGGAAAGCCTTATTCAACCTTATCCCTCCTTCTTATTTCTTCTAAGCTACGAGATACAACATGCCTTGATATATAATGATCCTTACTGTACTTAGCACATCGAAATAGAGACTTAATTACTTCTAACCTAGTAATTTCATTTTTTTCAAGTTTCATTTTTTGACCCTCCTTATGGAATATAAAGAAAGATGTATTGCTGGAACAAAAAAAAGACCGGATACCTTATATATTTCAATTCCATAGAAAAATTGAAATGCATAAGATAATCCGGTCCTTCCGTGATTTATCTTCTAGTGTTATTAAATTTTATAATTATAGTTTTGATTGTATCATTCATCTTCTCTTTGGTTCTATTAAAATACAAGAAGAATATTTTGTCAATAGTGAGTCATTAATCCCAGACTGATAGTAATAGTTAATAATTACTTTTAAAATTCTAACTGTTTATTTAAGGCAAGATGACTTACATCTAATTTGTTATAATATACCTAGTAGTTTGATAATTTATGGGAGGAGAGAAAATGTACTATCAAGTGTTAATAGAAACAATAAATAATATCGATAATAAGCCGGATACAAAAGTTATTTATGAACTTGATAAAACAAGTAAGGAAAGTGTATTGAATGAAATTGTTATTCCGTATTTATCTGATAAAGAATTTCAATTTAATGGCTATTTTTTAAGACCTCAATCTATTGAAAGAATAGTTATAAAAATTACTAAAAAAACTACTAGGGAACTTTCAAAATACGAAAATGATAATATGCCTTCAGGACTTATTATGTATGTTTCTCCTGAAGACATTGTAAGTTATGATGAACATACTACAGATGTTACAAAGGAAATATTTTTAGAAGGTAAGGAGTTGATAAAAATAGGGGTAGAAGATAAATTCATTCCGAAGGAGCAGATAAAAGTAGATAAAACCAAAGTTTTCATAGTTCATGGTCACGACGATTTAGCAAAAACCGAAGTCGCTCTTTTTATTAATAGGTTAGGATTTGAACCAATCATTCTTCATGAACAGGCTAGTTCTGGAATGACTATTATTGAAAAAATCGAAGCTTATTCTAATGTTGGTTTCGGTATCGTATTATATACACCATGCGATGTAGGTTCAAAGAAAGATGAGCAGGAACTATTGCCAAGAGCTAGGCAGAATGTTGTATTCGAACATGGATTTCTCATGGGGAAAATAGGTCGAGATAATGTTTGTGCCCTTGTCAAAGATAATGTGGAAACTCCTAATGATATCTCTGGTGTTGTTTATATTCCCCTGGACACTCACAAAGCTTGGCATATTGCTGTTGCAAAAGAGCTCCGAAACTCTGGCTACGACGTTGACATGAATTTAGTATTATAAATTATTTACTAGCCACTAACACACACTAGTGGCTAGTAAATAGAGGGCACTCCTGTAATTTATGACTTATTTTTGTAGGACTCAACTGCCTCGAATATCGAATTTACCTTAACTAAACTAATAGATCTTTTATAATACGTTATAATTCACTCCCATACTTTTATACTTTCAAATTCCAACTAATTCCATTTAACCCAACTCCACCAGAAACCATTATATTAAAGAAAAAATAAAATTAAAAAGCCACTAAATTAATAGTGACTTAATCTTATAGAGTATCGTTAAATTGATTAATAACATTACAATTTGGACATTCAACTTGAAGTAAAAGCTCAACCCCTCTTCCATTTCCACTCAAAAAAGTATTAATTGCAATTGCCTTACCGCGAACAGCATCAGGATTGACATTGTACTCAGGTATTAATGGTACTTCAAAAGTAAAAGGAATTCCACACACCATACAAGGTTGGTTAACCTTTCTCTTAGCTTCTATAGTCACAAGATAACCTCCTTTCACATAGACTATATTTCGACATTAAGCATAGTATCCATTTTTTCCAAAGTATAGTATCTCATTTTGGATGAAAGTATAAAAAATTTCACCTAAAATAGAAAGACTACTAGTATATAAAAAATGATTATACTTCTGATTCTTCTTTTCTTGATTGGGCTCTTAAGTTCTCCACTGCTTGACTAATAGATTCGTTTTTAGGCTTATTTTTCGACCATTCTTTCCAAAAATCTTTAGTCATACTATCCGGTTTGATTTTAGGAACATCTAACTTTATTCTGTTTGGTAGTAGGATAGAATCACCTAATACTAACGCTTCCCCTGTATCTAGTAGTGGCAAACAGTCTGTTATACCCTTCATTGAATCAGGCATTAACTTTTTAACTACACTTTGATCCCTATCGTTAGTTAATCGTAGTACAATAAAATTATTACACTGACTAAGAATTGTTTTGCTCACATCCGATGGCCGCTGGCTTACTACTAACAATGATACACCATATTTACGCCCTTCTTTTGAAATCCTCTCAAAATTTTCAAGTGCCTGTCTTTCTGTAGAATTTGCATCCTCCTTTATAGGTAAGTACAGATGGGCCTCATCACATAAAATCGTAAATGGTGTTCTATGGTTAGAATCCATCCAAAATTGTATTTCATAAAGAATTCTAGCTAGAGTACCGGTTACTACAGGTAGTACATCAGATGGCACTTCTGAAAAATCGATAATTTTTATTCCCTTGCGTTCACTGCTATAACCAAGTAACATATACAACAATTGCTCAAGCCAATCATACTTTAAGGCTTGTTCAGGAGGCTGAAACAAAAAACCATACCTTCTATCAGATACTTTCGCTTCCAATCTACTTATAAAACGAGTTAATTTACCTTCCCATTCACCTTTGACAGGTTTGTTACTTGCCCCTACTCCCTTACGAGTATCGTCATCTTGTAATTTCATTAACAAGTCTTGAATTTGATAAGGAATAGGTGAATCCACAGTAAAAGTCTTAAGAATCTGTTCTTTATTATTTCTTACCAAAGTATTTTCCTTTAGATTTTTTATATGTAAAGTAAATCTTGACGCTTGGTTTGGTGCGTTATTATCATTTCTATCTAGAATCATCGATAATACTTCTTCTCTATTTAAAAGCCAGTAGGGTAAAAAAATTACGTTTTTATCAGTGGATTCTAAATCTCCTGGGCCAGCAATTCTAAATCCTTCAGCGATTTTATCATTTCCTTTTGTTAACGGAGAATATTCTCCATGCATGTCAAATACAATCAAATTAGGAAAGTCTAATTGGCTCGCCTTTTCCAAAATAGTTGCTACACACCAACTTTTTCCTGAACCTGTACTACCTAAGATAGATGCATGTCTTTGGAAAAACTTGTCGCCATTTAATATTGCTTTAGCAGTGCTATCGTTAATAAAATGCCCAATTTTTAATCTTTCGCTGTCTCTGATTCCTTCACTTATTAGGTTCATAAAGTTTTGTAAATTGTCACCTTCAATTAAGTAAGATTCACTATCAATTTGAGGAAACGTATCAGCACCCCTTTTAAAAACATTTCTTTTTTCTCCATCAACACTTTTAAAAGTCCCAATTAGCACTACTTTAACTATATCGTTTGGATGGTCTTGGTAGACTAACTCGTCATCAGATTCAAATTCAAATTCAAGCTTTTCAGTTACAGTTCGAGAAATCTTTTCAATAGTCCCAATTAATAACTGGTATTCGGAATAGCTTTTAATTGCTACCAAATGTCCAACACCAAGTTTTGTCATTATCTCACTATTATGTACATCTATAAATACCTGTGATGTGTCAACACTCATTACCATTCCTAGTTCATTTTGATTATCAAAGCTAAATAAATCACTCAATTAAAATACCTCCTCTATAAACTCCCCTAAATCCCATAAGTCAATATTTTTCAAAAAAACGCTTTTACCATTGCCCTGAAAAAGAGTTCCCTCATCAAACTTATTCTTAATAGAATGGGAAATTGCAAGAACGTTTGTGTTTTCTGATATTATTCTAATTGTGTTTTCTGATAAAGTCCTAGTAATAATCAATGTAGGTACTCCTCTTTTTATCCGATCAATTAAGTGAGTTTCTAGGTGATCATCATTAAATCCATAACCTATAATAATGTATTTTGAGGCTTCATCTATGGCTTTATTTGCCTTTTCTCTATGTATATCAAAAGGCTGTTCATAACCTGCTCTAAACTTATTAAGCCCAGGTGTAATAATTAAATTTTTTGCTTTCAAATTCAGAGAAGTACTTACTGGTGTTCCGTTATAATCAAACCACCCTAAACAACCGTGTGGTTTAAAAATCTTTATCCTTTTATGATAGCTTAGTTGAACTCTATCCCTGGTCTTAGATTTAATCCCTTTACAAAAACTTAAGCTACTTTTGTTCTCATCTAGCATAGCAATACTACGACCAAAGAACATATTATCAACAGGTACTCCCGCTAATTCACAAGAGAATTCTATTAATCTATCATAATTTGTAGTTATTATTGGTAATCCTGAGTTTGGAATATGCATTTTTCTTATGTACTTTGAAAACCTAAACTCCTTATTCCCAGCAATTACATTATCAATAACTTCTTTTTCAGCCTCTCTTATGTATCTTGATGTTATATAAAGTATTACATCTTCCAGGTCTTCATCTGGTTTATTTTCATGTAAAGCCTCTTCTAAACCCTTATTGTTTTCTAAGGATTTTACTATATTGCTCCAAGTAGTATTTCTCTCTACATTTATCATATTTGGTACTTCTTGTAATAATTTTTTTGCAAGGTCCCCCATGCCCGGAATACCCTCAGCACATGATAGTCCTGAACCCACTATTGTTAATGTACCTTTATTAAAAAAACTTTGTAAACTTCTTTTTATTTCATCATAATCTATACCCATAATGTACATCCCTCTTTGAGAATACTATATTCCTAATATTCGATATAATCTTTCAAAAACCCTTTATTTGTTGCAACTTTTGCAAATAAAAACATTTATTAACTAAATTCTTAAACATAGCAAGGTATTTTCTACATCCTTTAATACCAATACTGTTACAAAAAGTTAAAAGAGGTATCAAAATGAATAAAATAAAAAGTGTTGCCATCTACTGTCGTGTCAGCACAGAAGAGCAAGCAAGTGAAGGGTATAGTATATCAGCACAATTAAATACCTTGCGCCAATATACATCCCTATATGGATGGAATATTGCTGAGGAATATGTAGACGAAGGCATTAGTGGTAAAGATATAAAAGGCCGACCAGCAATGCAAAGATTGATAGCAGACGTTGATAAAGATAAATTTCAAGCTGTTCTTGTTTGGAAAATATCACGTCTTTCACGTAACATGTTGGACACTCTTGTATTACTAGATAAGTTCGAAGAGTATGATGTAAAGTTTATCTCCTACTCGGAGAACTTTGATACATCAAGCCCGATTGGGAAACTTGTCGTTCAACTGATGGCTTCCATTGCAGAAATGGAGAGAAATACTCTAGCAGAAAATGTGAAGTTGGGAATGACTCAGAGGGCCAAAGAAGGTAACTGGAATGGTGGAGTAGTTTTTGGTTATGATTCTATTGAAAAAGAGCTTATTGTTAATCCCAAAGAAGCAGAGATTGTTAAACTTATATTTACGTTATACGCAGAAGGTAAGGGGCTTAAGGCCATAGCTAATCACCTAAACAAAGCCGGATATAGGACAAAACGTGAGAAACACTTCTCTATAAATAGTATTGCTACAATATTAGATAATCCTATTTATATCGGTAAAGTCCGGTGGCTACAAGTTGAAAACTGGGATAAAAAGAGAAGACGTGGAAAAAATGCAAACCCCATAGTAGTTGATGGGAAACACGTAGCTATTATCACTGACGAACTTTGGAGTATTATCCAAACTCGAAGACAAAGTAAGTCTTTTAAGCAGCGCCAGTCCAACGAGCCTTTCCTATTAAGCGGTATCCTTAGATGTCCTGATTGTGATCAAGGTATGGTTCCTTCTATCACTACCTATACTCGAAAGGATGGTAGTAAACGGAAGCATCGCTATTACGTATGTGGTGTATACCACAATAAAGGGGCAACTGCCTGCAAACCTAATTCAGTTAAAGCTTACGATGCAGAGGATGCTGTCATCAGTCGTTTAACAGAGTTCTTAAACGATACTGTCTGTTTTACTCAAACTATAGAAAATATTAATAAAAACACGGTTGAATTAAATATGCAATTAAAAGAGCAGTTAGAGAGTGTTGAAACAGAGCTACAAGAAGCCAATTCAATGAATGAAAAATATTTGAAAGCATTTGAACAAAATCTCTTTCCCATTTCCATATTGCAGGAACGTTTACTAAAAATATCTAAAAAGAAAAACGACTTAGAACAATTGAAAAATGAACTTAGCATACAACTAAGTTCATCAGACTTGAGAGTCATTCCTCCAAGAATTATAAGGCACTTATTAGAGAAGTTTGTACAAATTTATCAACAATCATCGAGAGATAAGAAAAAGCAACTATTTCAGCTTTTACTAAATAATATAACCGTAAAAACTGATTCTGGCACTCGAATTGTTGATAAAGTTGAACTGGATTTTGATTTATCTGAGGTAAATGTATCCAAGACTTTTACGCTAATCCACACGCTTTACCATGAATCAAATGGGCTTGAAGGAAATATCATTCAAAATAACGTATCGAATGATAAAACACCACCATATCTTCAACTTTTTTTGCCTCTATTTATGGTACGGTTCCCCCCTATTAATCCGAAACCCCCGATAAACCTGCTCCACCAAAACCAACCGCATCAACTGATGAGGAAACGTCATCTTCGAGAAAGAAAGCGCAAAATCACTCCGCTTCTGCACCGCTTCACTAATCCCAAGCGATCCCCCAATCACAAACGCAAGCTTACTCTTCCCATATGTCGCAAGCTGGTCCATCTTATCCGCTAGCTGCTCCGAACTAAGCATTTTCCCACCGATTTCTAGTGTAATCACATACGTATCCTGGCTAATATGCGAAAGAATTCGTTCGCCTTCCTTCCTTTTCACCTCTACCATTTCTGCTTCACTCATATTCTCCGGTGCCTTCTCATCCGCTACTTCCACAATATCCACTTTTGCATAAGCTGACAGCCGCTTCAAATACTCCGCAATCCCTTGCTTTAAATATTTCTCCTTCAGTTTTCCTACTGATACAATTGTAATTTTCATATACTTACCGTCCTTTTCCATCGTCTGGTATTAGTGTATCAAATCAAAAGAAAAATAACACCTTGTCCCATCCGCCTCGAAACAAGAGCGAATAAGCATATACACTACATTTTCAACTAATATTAAGTCTCCAACCAGAATACATTAAATTGATAAGAGAAAAGGGGTTGAGGTCAATTTGAAAGATTATTTAAGCAGTGCTTCATTTGAGCACAAATTTTGGCTGCGGGTCTTGCATGAACATGCGCAGTTCATTCATGATTCATTATATCCAACGGAAGAGAAGGACATTGCTACCGCAAAAGAGTTTATGAACACCTACGAGAAGCTTTTGAAGGAAACGGATCGGCTGTCCAATAATAATGTCATCGCCTTTACTAAAAAGGCAGAAACCGCAACAGAGCACCTAAAAGAATTTAAGCTTTCGATTATAAAGAGACAACTTACTGGAGATATCGGTATTCATCTCCCGCCAACATTCCTGAACCATATGGTCAATGAGTTAGAGGAATATGTTCTCATCATGGGATATTTAAAAGAAGGAAAAGCAGCACCGACTTTCCATGAGTTACATCATCATTTAATCTGGCTCGCGGATGCTTCTGGCCATGCTGGTGCGATTCATGATGAATTGGACGGGGTGGAGAAACGATTAAAGGAAAAAAGCCAGATATTTGTGAAGCACTTTGATCAGTTTTATCTAAAAGCAATTGAATTAACCGGGTATTTACGAGCAAACGTGACGAGTTTTCCTGCCCTTAAGCGATTTAATAATGATGTAGAAGTGGAGATGCAGTTATTCCGGACCTTCCTGCATGAGATTGAAGAAATGGAATTATCGGATACCGTACTGAGCACCTTTTCCGCCTTAATGGCTGACCATATGTACCGGGAAGAGTGTTATTACTTAATGAAACTCGCAGAATCTACTAACTCACCCCCTCCAAACTGTGACCCCATCTAATAGAAGGAGGGACAAAATTCCTCCTTCTAAACTACTATTTAATTGACATTCCTCGACATAGATTTACAATAAAATAAGAGAATTCTATAAATTTTAATACCTATACATAACAGCTTTAGAGAGGGAGTATTTCATGTCTAAGGAAGTAGAGAAAAAGGGTCTGGGTTGGTTTAAAGGAAATCGAGCAAACAACGATACAACGGAAGTCTGGGAAAATATTATCACAGAGAAAGAAACAGCAGCAGCACAAGTTATAGAAGAAGAAATCGTTCAAGAAGAAAGCCCTACAGAAGTTGCAGAATCTGCCAATAAAAACATCCTTTCCAAGGAGAACCAAGACAAAATATCCTTGGATGTGATTGTGTCCGTAGAAAACTTATTAAAGGACCGTCAATTGTTACAGGTTAAGCTTAGTGACCTTGCGAAACGTCTTATTGAGGCTAATGATACGGTAAGTCGATACAAGCAAGATATCGAAAATCGCGATCAGCTTCTAAATGAAAAGAATAAAGAAATCCAAACATTAGAGAATAGCTTAACCAATAAACAAATGAGCTATGACCAATTGCTAGAGGACTATAAGGAGTACCAACATAATTCCAACACGGAATATGAAAAGGTAACGGGTCAGCTAGAAACAGAACAAAACAAATACAACCAATTAAACGAAGAATTTACGGCTAGTAAATTCGACCACATGCAAAAGGTGAATGAATTAGAAGAGAAAATTCGAAGCATGGAAGCAGAAAATAAAAAATACGCGACCAACTATCAACAAATCTTGGAGGAGAAGAATCAGCTCATGAAAACCATTAATGAGTTTACCGAGCGCATGTCCTTCTCTTTCACACCGAAATCGAATTCTACTACTTCATCAGAACAAGAATAATAGATTCATAGACATCCTTTGGGGGAAGGAGATTTGTCGTATGTATCACTTAAAGATACTGCAACTTGTAGGAATTAAGGAATATAAAGAGAACCATTACCTACAAATCCATGTACTGCTTGACCAGGTAGAAACACTCTACTGGAAAGTCGATCAAGAGACTGCTGATATTTTACAAGCGGTAACCGATTTTACGAAGGGTTACTATTATCGACTTACCTTTCAAACATACATGGAGAAAAGCATCGTCACGCGAACACAGTTAGAAGAGAGTTTAAATCTAGAATTCACTTGTTCTAGGGAATACCGTGAGCAATTAGCGGTATTGAAACAAGTAGAATCATTAGTAGACATGAAGCAATTAGACTTTATTTCTAGTGAACTAGAGTCGGAGCCAGAACGAGAGAAGAAACAAAAAGTAGAATTGCCGAAAAGCGAAAATCCAGCACCTGCACGAAGAAAACGCAAACCTTCTTGGGTATTGGCAACGGCTTTAACTATTATCTTTGCTATTATTTTCACCTACACCGGTCACTCTATATTGACCAAGGCTTTAGCCCAACCAGAAAAAGTGGCCTCTGAACATGAACTAGTAGAAAAAGAGACGGCTCCAGTTAAAGAGAAAGTAGAGCCAAAACCGGAGACGATTATTTTAGAAGAAAATATCACCATCGAGGAAGAACCCGCAATTCCTTTCTTCAAGCTTGCAGACGGGACGTCCCATGGCATTGAAGAGGGAAAGGTAGCCCTGACGTTTGATGATGGTCCATCCCAGTTCACGGATGAGATTATTGATATTTTAAAAGAAAGCAATGCTGGTGGGACCTTCTTTTTAATCGGTTCTAATGTAAACAAGTTCCCAGAGAACGCTGCATACATCCATCAAAATGGTTATTCCATTGGAACTCACTCTATGAATCATATTAACTTTGCGAGTAGTGGAGTGGCCGCACAGCAAGAGGAACTAGTTCAGTCTATCAACTTAATTGAATCTATCATTGGAGAAGAAATCAAACTCTTCCGCCCACCATTTGGAAAAATGAATGGTACAACTGAACAGGTCACCAATGACTTAGGACAGCGAATTGTTCTATGGAATAACGACCCTAGAGATTGGCAGTCACGTGATTCTAAGAAGATTATTCAGCATATTAAATCAACGGAAGTGTCAGGGTCAATTATTCTTCTGCATGAGACGGAAGCAACCCTGGATGCTTTGCCGGAGATTATTGCTTATTTACAAGAGCAGGATTTGGAGATTGTTACATTACGTTAAGGTGACGAGGCTATGGGGACAGGTTCCTTGGCCTTCCTATCATCAAGAGATGACTATAAATTTACTATGAATTTATAGTCATCTTTTTATTTTTCTTCTTAAGTTTGTAGAAGGAATTATCATTTTTTTCATGAATAACTTATAAACAAAGGGGAGAAGTGTATGAAACGATTCATTGTTTTCATCATCGCAATGGGGCTTGTCCTAGTTGCATGTGGTCAAGATACCGCGGAAGAGAATCCCAATTCAACCAAGGCAAGAGTTTATAGTCATTCTTGGGATGGTAATCCTGTAACCGTTGAAAAGAGGAATACAGAAGGCAACTACGAGATCATTCATGAGATTACGGATGCGGATGAAGTAGAAAAACTGATAGAGGCTCTAGGAAACGCAGACTGGGAAGAGAATGTTAAAGTGGATATCGCTCCACCAGATTACAGTTTTACCTGGAATAACTATAATCATAGTGTTTGGGTCAATGAAGGATCTGAAAGATTGGAACTTATGATTGAAGGGCAATCGAATTATGGAACATTGTCAAAAACTCCATCTGAACTAGTATTTGAAATATTAACAGGGGAACCATTGAAATAGGTGCTCACCCAATTTTGCAGTAATGAATATCCTATGGATAAAACTCTTATAAAAGGAGAAATGTTCATGGGATATTTTGTTACAGTCGATACAGGTGTGAAATTATACGTAGAAGACATTAACCCTGGTGGAAAAAAGACCATTCTGTTTTTACATGGATGGCCGTTAAATCATAATCAGTTCGAGTATCAGTATAATGTGCTTCCAGCGATGGGATATCGCTGTATCGGAGTGGACTGGAGAGGATTCGGTAAGTCTGATAAACCCTTTAGTGGCTATACATTTGACAGACTAGCAGATGATATCCGGGTATTAATCGGTTCTCTGCAATTAAATAATGTGACACTTGTGGGCCACTCTACCGGTGGAGCTATTGCTATTCGATACATGTCTCGTCATAACGGGATTGGGGTTTCTAAACTTGTACTTGTGGATGCCGCTGCTCCAACTGGATTTACTACCGAAACGGCTAGTAAGTTTCTCAATGGTACATTAAATGACCGCCCTAACATGATGCAGGACGTAACAGATGGCTTTTTCTTTCAGTATATAACCAAGCCATTCTCAGACTGGTTTATGCAAATGGGATTAGAAGCAGCAAGTTGGTCAACAGCTGCTATTATTAAAACATTACGAGATGAGACGTTGCATGAGGGCCTTCCGAAAATAAATGTGCCTACGTTAATCATTCATGGTACGCATGATCAAGTAATACCTTTCTCCCAAGCCCAAGAAATGAATCAAAAGATAAGCAATTCACAGCTTATCCCGTTTTACTATAGTGGGCATGGAGGTTTTTGGGAAGAACGGGATAAGTTTAATCAGTTATTGGCGCAATTTGTTATGTAGAACGATGATATATGAGTATACCCGGCGATCGATGGATCGTCTTTTTTTTAGGTGCTACTATCAGCCTTAGAATGGAATGTTAATATGAAGGTGACCTATACTTAGCTTACAGAGCAATAATTTAAGTATTAAATATTTCTTATGCAACTAACGCAACCGTTAATAGAGTAATTTATGATTTCCATTCCTCTTGTAAAAGTGCATAATAATACTCATCCCACCATTCATTTCCTTGTGGTATACACTTTTTAAAATAACCTTCTCTTCTCATACCAAGTTTCTCCATAACTCTCCATGATGGAATATTCTCAGGTTGACAAGTTGCTATTACCCTGTGGAGGTTCAATGTCTCAAAACCATACTTTAATACGGAATGTGCCGCCTCGGAAGCATAGCCATTATTGTGATAATTTGGATTGAATACCCAGCCTATCTCATAGGTGTGTTCACCAAAATACTTATGGAATACCATATGACCAATCAATTCCATCGAAATGTATATCAAGATGTTGCTTGAGTACCAAAAGCACCTATCTAAACTTGAGGATCAAATAGATGCTTTGGCACAAGAAATTGAGGAATGTCAGATTATCCAATCCATCCCTGGTATCGGTGAAAAGATCGCGGCAACGATTATTTCAGAAATTGGGGAGATAGATTTATTTGATAACCCTAAAAAACTAGTTGCATTTGCGGGCATGGATCCAAGAGTCTATGAATCTGGTCGATTCAAAGGAACCGTGAATCGAATCACTAAAAGAGGATCTAGCCGATTAAGACACGCGTTATTTATGGCAGTTCGCTCCGCCATCCGTGATTCTCGGAAACAAAAAACTACGGATGAAATCATTCCCCGTAACAGGAAGTTACGAGCCTATTATGATAAAAAGCGAGATGAAGGAAAACCTTATAAAGTAGCCATAATTGCATGTGCAAACAAGTTATTACATTGGATTTACGCATTATTGAAAAGTAATACTACCTTCCAAGATATTGCTTAAATTTCGCCCTTGACACCACACCCGTAAACCATTGTCGTGTTTGTCAAGAGCGATGGCGGTAAGATTTCCACCATCAAAAGTGTGGGTATTTTATTTTTATGGGCTTTTCATAGAACTTTTTACACTACCCCAATATTATGCCCCTTTTTGGTGCCTGTCACTCCCCGATATTTGTCTAAATTTGTCATTTATTAATGGTTACCCAATATAAAAAGCCGTTTAGTTTGGAGCTCATAACTAAACGACTTTTATAAGTAATATTAGATTCAGTTAGAAGATTATGCTTGAACAGATTTACTCGCTTGATACGCATGCAACTTCTTCATTGCAAATCTAGCAATTGGTTGTGCAAGCAATAATTCCACCCAGAAGGCGATAAAAAAGTTTCGTGGCCAATGATGAAAGAACGTACGAATTGGCTCCATACTGATTTCTCTCATACCAATCCATGGACCGATAATCGTAAGTAAAATCGATAAAATGGTTACACTGAACAATATTGTAAATAAAACTCTAGCGTTAAATCCATCGGTTGGTTGCACAAACTTCGGAACTAATTTACTTACAATAGGATTTGCTACAAGTGTTACAAGTAGTACGACACAAATCCAAACAAACGGGAGAATTTGCAAGGTTTGAAGATAGATCTCTTTCCTAAATCCGAACTCAAAACCCATGATAAGAGGCGCGATTGTATTCACCGAAATAATTGAAATAATCGCCAAAAACAATACAAATTCCTTTCCATTATGAGGTACTCTAGTTTCCCCATGCATAGCTGTCATCTCCATATCTAATATTTCAGATGGCAGACGTATCATGCGACATATATTTTTGATCACCTTAATGACCAATATCTCTACACACTGATTTTTGCATTATATCACATTCTTACACCAATGTGTCAGGTTTTTTTGTTACTAAAATCTACTAAAAAAGCACTCCTAAATGCTGCCATTTAGGAGTGCTATATTCATTTGTTAAAGGCTTATATTTTCTTTACAAATTCTGATTTAAGTTTCATCGGACCAAAACCATCAATCTTACAATCAATATCATGGTCTCCATCAACTAAGCGAATATTTTTCACCTTTGTTCCCTGTTTTAAGACAGATGAACTTCCTTTAACTTTCAGGTCCTTTATTACAGTAATCGTGTCCCCGTCGCTTAAGACATTTCCGTTTGCATCTTTAATTACGTTACTGTCCTCGTCAGTTTCTGTTTCCTGATTGGCCAACCACTCATGGCCACATTCAGGGCAAACTAACATGGTCCCATCTTCATAAGTATATTCCGAATTACATTTTGGGCAATTAGGTAGATTCATTGCACTCTCTCCTCTATGTATATTAGAACTATATAGTATCTCTCTATATACTACCCATTTTTTTAAGAAAGTGAAATTATTACAATTAGGATCCAGTAACCCCCCGAGGTTATTCGACAAAATTCGGGGAGTGACAGGCACCTACACCTAAATTTATTCTTCTGCTTTTTGGAAGAGTGCTTCTGGTACCATTTCGAAGCCTTCGATCATGGTGTTTTCTTCCAGTTCGATCATGAGGTAGATTTTTCCGTTTAGGTGTACTTGGCGTACATGGCGTAATTCTGGTGGGCTGATGGATAGGTCTGCTACTTTTGTTTTTACTTTTATCGATTTAGACGAGTATTTCGGCAGGATATTGCTAGCCTTTAACTCATAATTCCCATCGTCAATTACCGTCTTAAACGCCTCTTCTACTTTTTCTGTATCCACATCTTTTACCCCACTAGTTCGTAACACTTTTTCTACATCTTTATAATCTAATTTCGGAACTTCTTCCTCTTCATTTTCTTCAATGACGCGATGAATCTCATCGTACACATTGGATAGGGTCGATGTATTAATTTTATCTCCAGCCACTTTTTTCACTATTTCTTCAAAGACAATCTTGTCATCTTCAGCTGTCATCGTTTCTTCCGCATTCAAAACTTCTTCGATGAAATGATAGCTCAACTCATACTTCTTTCCAGCGGAATATAATACGTGATTGACATCTGCCGCATTATCCGAAAAGCATGGGAACAGAAATCCTGATAATGGGGCTTTTAAATTTATAATTGGGTCAACCACAATATTGTATTTAAACTGCTTCTCTACATAGTCAAAAAGCAACTCTTTTTTTGGATCTTGGGTGCTATTCATGCTACACAATATAAATGGATTCGAGAATACTGTATCTCTCTCACTTGTTTCTGATTCCTCATTACGGCGCTTAGCAGGCTTCATATATTCACCACGAATAAAGGTAACCACAATATCCATCTCATATTGCTTATCATTCAACATTTTCTCTACCAAACGTAGCATATGGCTCTTCCATTCATCTGTATCTCTACTCAATAACCCTTGATGAAGAATCAACTGGCTACTATCCTCCACATCCCGTTGGAACTTTAACTCAAATAACTTCTCATCCAACTGACCGGATAGAACTTTTTTAAAGTTATCCATAAATAGCTCTTTCTGTTCTTCCTCAAGCATCTCAAAGGGAAAACTTTGATGATGATAGATATCACTTGATTCCTTCATGATGTATACGTAGAAAATTTCATGTATTTTCAATAAATCATTGCTTACTTTGAACTGTCGTTTAAAATTAGCTATATCTTTTTTATTCAATGTTATTACACTCCTAAGCAGATTATCGTCATAATATCCACACACATTCTATCATTTTAACATGAATTGATTTCTTACATAATCAATATGACTATGTCTGAAAATAAGATGTAATAATAAAAATTTCCACACGAGACAAATAACTGCTATAGAAGGGCAACCTAAAGAGAGGATAATCTAGGCTCAGAAAAGTAAGAAGTATTAGAAGCAGATTAATGCGAGGTTGGATTGACTAAAGAATATAATTACACATGGTCTAAATTATCAGCTCTTTAGATTTCCCACTAATGAAACAAGCAATAAGTAGAGGATATAGACTCCTAAATAAGAACCCGTAATTAAGAAAAATGGATTTAGAAAAATCGCATGGATATTCGTCATTAATACGGTGTTGTCTTTAATAATCTGATATATGGACAAGGTAGCTATATTTCCAAACACTAAAGCTGAAATTATTGCAATTAGATTAAACACAGCGTGAATACCGTCCCATTTCTTTTGTACAACATACATAAGCAAAGGAAAAATAATACTCCCTAACACTAATAAAACTTTCATCTAATCACCTCCCCTGTCTGTCATAGGATTAGTATGCGCATCTCCATACAACACTTACTCATTAAATGAATAGTACTCTTTTATTTTGAAACAATAGTAAAAAAGTTATAGGAGGAAAAAAATATATGACTAACAATAAGAAAGCTATTCCAAAACAAAGACAGAACCAACAAAACCAAAAAGGAAAACAATTAGCTAAAAAAGATGGATTCCGATATGATTATAATGATTCTTCCGATTTTGAAGAGGAGAAATAAATAAATTGTAATAGGGGGAATATGAATATTGAAACTGGTTGGAGTATCTGGAACACTAGCTGGAAATAAGACATCGCAAGCGATTCATGATGTCTTGGCAGCTGCTAATCGAATCGATTCAAGTATTCGTACTGAGTTAATTGATTTAAGAGAATATGAAGTTGAATTTTGTCGTGGAGAACCATTAACCTATTATAACGATGACACATGGAATGTTGTAAAAAAAATACTGGACGCCGACTTTGTTGTATTCGGTACCCCCATTTATCAAGCATCTATCTCAGGCGTATTAAAAAACCTACTAGACTTCTTCCCAGAATACGCGCTCAAAAATAAGGTAACCGGAATCATAGCAACTGGTGCATCAGAAAAGCATTTTCTCGTACCCGAAAATCACTTAAAACCAATCCTCTCCTATTTACGAGGTTTGGTCCCATCAACAAATGTATTCGTACATAATGATGATTTTGACGAGGAAAGTGATGAGATCATGAATAACGGAGTTTCCAAGCGTATCCATCATCTTGCAGAAGAAATGATCTTCTTACAGCGCAGCATTAATGAGCGGGTAAAAGATAGTTAAAATAAAGAGGCTGGGACAAAAGATATTTAGTTGATTAAAATCCGAACGAACATGAAAAGCGCATAGACCCGCTCCGGAAATATACTACGCTTTCCGCGGGCGGCTGGTGAGCCTCCTCAGAGCTAAAGCTCTTCCGGGGTCTCACCGATGCCTATCCTCCCGCAGGAGTCTCCGTATATTTCCGGAGCTGATGTGGCGTTACGTTCAGGTTCTCAACTTATACTTTTAGTTATGTCCCAGCCTCTTCCTTATTTTTAAAAATTCTTAGAAACAATATTATTATGTAATAAATATTTTTTGTTAGACTATACATAAACATTTCAGAAAAGTCTGTTTCCTCACTTAAAGACTCCTTGATTTATTTTTGTCGGCTTACTTGCTCTTTAAAGAACCATTTAAAGTATACATGGGATAAGTAATTCGTAAACGTCATCGATAGGAGACTCCAGTACCATGTCCACTTTTTATATTTAATTAGTTTCGTATACTTAAGTAGAACTACTTCCAATCCGGTAATAATTGCTGAATGAAATAAATAATAGAGCAGCTTAATCGGATAGTTCCGCTTATCTGGGTAATACAAGTTAAATAACACACATAACGATGGATAAACAAAGTATTCAAACGTAAAACTTGATTTTATTGTTTTCTTGAAAAAAAGCCGATAAGGATAGGAAATTAATTTCTTTTCGACTACAAGTAATCCAAAAAGCCATGTAACGGCTTGTTTAAACAAAAAAGATACTTGAGCTTCTCGAATTCTATTTTTTGGGACGAACTTGAACAGTAACAATATCATTATGACCCATGCTGAAAGTTCAATCGTTTTTTCTAACCTATTGCGCATTTCATTCACCTCTATAGCTATAGGTTGGCTAGTGGACTTGATTTTTATGTGTTTTGTTATCTCAAGAAAAGTTGAACATTAGGTAAGAGGTAAAGTTTTGGATTTAATTACAAGGGGATGAGCATATATGTATGGTTTTGGACCAAACTTTTGGCTGGAACTCTTTCTAATTCTGGCCATATTCGGACTACTATTATTTTTGTTTAATACTATTATGAGAAAATTGCTAAGGGTAAAGAGAAAGAAATTCTTTTCATATCATCATATCAATCACCAACATAAAATAATCGATTGGACCATTAGAATTACATTTATTTTCCTCTTATTTATCGGTTTTTCCTTTAATATCACCAGAGATTTATCAGAGAGATTATGGTTTTTGGAAGTACACTCATTGATCTTTTTATTCCTTATCGTTTCCGAAATTGCTCGGGCTTATATGGAATGGAGATATGTTGAAAATAGGAATGCTTATCTATTCACCCTTAGCCAATTAGCATTTATCATTTTCCTATTGCTTTTACTACTTACCACTGATTTTTTTGGTTTTGGATGACTTCATGAAACTAATATAACTTTTACAACAACACACCATCTAGGTTGAATCAAACTAGTCACATACCCATTCCTAAAGAATAAGATACATTAAAAAAGGAATGAGTATATTGCCCACTTTTCCAGTCCAGATTATGACGTTTAGAGTTAGTGGTGGTTCTAAGAAAAATATATATTACCCTCAAGCAGTACAGATGCGAGATCAATCAATGGAACGATTTATTAATCAATCCATCATTCAAGAGGCACAAGCACTAATTAATATGCAGATTGAAAACATGCCATCAACCGTCGTAGAAATGCTTGGTACGTATGAGCTTAAAAATAACCAACGAGATGTCCTAAGTATCTCCCTCACTAATTACACCTATCATGATAAAGCAGCCCATGGTATGACCTATATCAAATCGTTAACGTTTGATCTACAAACTCAGAAGAAATGTGAACTTAAAGATTTATTTAAACCAAACAGCAACTACGTGGAAAGGTTATCCGCCATCGTAAAGGAACAAATCGCCCAGCGAGATATTCAACTTATTGAAGATTTTACCGAAATTAGCCCTAATCAGGACTTCTATATCGCGGATAAAACCATCGTACTCTATTTCCAATTATATGAAATCACACCATATGTGTATGGTTTTCCTATGTTTCCGATTTCTGTTTATGATATACAAGATATTATTAATGAAGAAGGCCCATTGGGTAGGATGGCAGAGAATAATTAATTTAATAATACAAAAAGGGGAAGAATCTACTGGTAAAAGATTCTCCCCTTATTTCACTTATTTATTGACTTCTATCTGTTTTTCAGTGTGTTCATGGAGACCTTCATTATTTTGCACATGAATCACAACAGTGTACACACCCTCTTGTTCAAAGGAATATGAACTAGAATATTCACCGGATACGGATTCTTTTGTATCCACCCAGTCAGGCGTTTCGGAATCCTCTTGATAAATTTCATAACGAACTCTAGCTTCCTCAAGCGGTTCATTGTCCATCTCTAAGTGCACAGTCAGGTTTATTTCTTCATTCACTTGTACATCTTCTGGTTGAACAAAGTGCATACCAAATCCTTCTGTATGGCTAGAGTGTTCATGGCCTTCCTCATGCTGATGTTCCTCCCCAGCAGCTATACCCTCTCCAACCGTAATAGATTCTTTTGGCATGGTGTGTAAATCTCTAGCCGTTGTATGAGCATATATTTCATATACACCATCCGTAGCAAAGGAAACTTCCGCAGTATAGGTACCATCCTCATTATTAATAGCTTCTATTGTCGTACTATCGTCTTCATTTTCTTGTAACCAATATTCAAAAGAAACTTCATCGGCATCGTTTACAATTTCATCACCATATGTAACCGTAGCCTTCAATTCAACTGTTTCACCGACACTTGCTTTCTCTGGAACTTCAAATTCAACTGCCAATGTCTTTAGTTCCTCTGTATCCTGTGAGGTATCTTTCTCTGAATCGTCATTACATGCAGATAACATCATTATTAAGATTACTAACACGAACATCCAAGTCCATCTTTTCATAATTGTTAACCTCCTACACTAATACTCAGTTTGCTCTTTCTAAACTACCAGTATTAGGAAAACTAATCAATGAATACCTTGTGAAACATTACGCTTTAAAGAATAAAATTCACAAAATTGTTCTAAATGACTCCAATACATTTTTTCTAAAATTTAATGATGAATCTAATCATATAATGTACAGACAAATAAATTATTACAAGGTGGTGTTAATTGATGTCTGAGATTGTTTTTTTAGAAATCAAAGGGATGCATTGTAAAGACTGCCCTAAAAAAGTGGAACGATCCATTTCGAAATTAGAAGGGGTTAGTAAAGTAACTGTATCTTATGAGGATGAGAATGGGTATGTAACATTTAATAGTGACTTATTAAGTATGAACCAAATCATCTCGAGGATTAAAAAGATGGGATTTGAAGCAAATGTTATTAAAGAAGAAACAATAGAGAATTAAATCTTTTCTACTACATAAGAGGCACCTACAAATCAAAGTTTGCAGGTGCTTCTAGTACTTTACAAATATCACTTAAACTGTCTAGCAAAAATCCTATTTAGTATCGTAACCCTCACTTATACTTCTCCCTTTCCCAAGGATGCACTTGAGTACGATACTCTTCCCATTCCATTCGTTTAGCAATTATAAAATGGTTACTGATGTGTTCGCCCAGTACACTAGTGATAACTTCATTTCCTTCAAGAGCACTAATGGCTTCCTCGAGATCCTTTGGGAGACTTGTAATTCCGATACGTTCCTTTTCCGCCTCAGTCATTTGATAGATATTTTGATTAACAGGGTCACATAATTCAAGTCGATTTTTAATACCATCCAATCCTGCGGCAAGCATGACTCCTAGGGCAAGATAAGGATTTGCAGATGGATCAGGATTTCTTAACTCAATTCGGGTGCTCATTCCTCTGCTTGCTGGAACACGGACTAGCGGACTTCGATTTTTCTCTGACCATGCAATATAGCTAGGTGCCTCATAACCGGGTACTAAGCGCTTATATGAGTTAATTATCGGGTTAGTGATTGCCGCAAAACTGTAAGCATGCTTTAGAATACCTGCCAGATATTGTTTCGCTGTCTCACTTAGCCCACGTTCATCCTTTTCGTCATAAAAAGCATTGTCCTTTCCACGGAAGAGTGACTGGTGGCAGTGCATTCCAGAACCATTTACACCAAACAGTGGCTTTGGCATAAATGTTGCATATAGCCCATGTTTTTTTGCTATATTTTTCACCACAAGCTTAAAAGTCTGAATTTGGTCCGCCGCTTCCACTGCATCTGCATACTTAAAGTCAATTTCATGCTGTCCCGGAGCCACTTCATGGTGGGAGGCCTCAATTTCAAATCCCATTTCTTCTAAAGTTAGAACGATTTCTCTTCTACAGTTTTCACCAAGATCTACCGGTGATAAGTCAAAATAACCTCCATTGTCGTTCAGTTCCATCGTTGGATTTCCACTAGGGTCTGTTTTAAACAAGAAGAACTCCGGCTCAGGTCCAACATTCATCGCTGTAAATCCTAATTTCTTTGCTTCTCCTAATATCTTCTTTAATATTCCCCGAGGGTCACCAGGAAATGCAGTTCCATCTGGTAAATGCACATCACAGATTAATCTCGCAATCTTGCTTTGATTTACTTCCCATGGAAAGATGAGCCATGTAGTTAAATCTGGGTATAAATACATGTCAGATTCTTCAATACGGACAAATCCTTCTATTGATGACCCATCAAACATGATTTGATTATCCAGCGCTTTTTCTAGCTGACGTACTGGTATTTCTACATTTTTTATCATGCCAAATAAATCAGTGAATTGAAGTCGAATATAACGGACATTTTCCTCCTTTGCGATTTTTAATATTTCTTCCTTCGTGAATAATTTCCCCATATTTCTTCCTCCTGTATTTTTATTATTTTTGTATTGTTCGAGTCACCGTTCTTAGTCCACGATGTCGACATTGTATAAATCTAGCCACATATTTATTTGTGATAGATGGGCAATTAACTGTGGCCCTGTCATGAGTTGCCCAAACCAAGGAACTTTAAAAGAAGAACCATTCGAGTCAATAATTTCTCTTATTTGTTGTTTGGAGACCAATTCTAGAATTGGAGAGCTTTTATTTTCGATAATACTAGTAAGCATTTGTTTTACTAGCTTCATATACGCTGGATTGTGGGTTTTTGGGTATGGGTTTTTCTTTCGATACAAAATTGAATGAGGTAATATTCCTTCCAGTGCCTTCCTTAAGATTCCTTTTTCCATTCCTCCGAAGTATTTCATCTCCCATGGAATATTCCACATATACTCCACCAATCGGTGATCAGCAAATGGAACTCGGACTTCTAAACTAGCACGCATACTCATTCGGTCCTTACGTTCGAGTAGGGTGGCCATAAACCAATTCATATTTAAATAGAACAACTCTCTGCGTCTTGCTTCTATAGGGTTTTCTCCTTCTAACTTCGGTACTTCTAGTAATGTTTCCTTATATCGATTTTGAACGTATTCTTCTAGAGTTAGTTTCTTCTGCAAATGGGGTAAAAGTAGCCCGTGTCGTTCGCCTTCTGATTTCATCCATGGAAAATGGTCGTCTTGTAATAATTCCTTACGATAAAACCATGGATAACCACCAAAAATTTCATCCGCACATTCTCCTGACAATGCAACCGTGAAGTCTTGCTTTATTTCCTCCGAGAACCAAAGAAGAGAAGAATCAATGTCAGCCATTCCAGGTAGGTCTCTTGCTTTTACTGCATCTTCTAACCTGCTTGCTAACATTTCTTGTGACATAATTTTTGAATGGTGAACAGAACCAATATGTTGGGTCATCTTTTCAATCCATGGTCGGTCTTCATCTTTCTGAAATAAACTAGATTGAAAGAATTCACTATTTTGTTCATAATCAATCGAATACGTGTGAAGTGCGCCCTTCCCTTGCTGCTTAAAATGATTTGCAGCAATCGCACTGATAGCACTTGAGTCTAGCCCACCAGATAAGAATGTACTAACTGGAACATCTGCTACTAGCTGCCTAACAATAGCATCCTCAACTAGAAATCTTACTTGCTCTACCGTATCTTCCAATGATTGGGTGTGTTCGCGGCTTTCTACATTCCAATATCGGTTGATTCGGATACCATTACGATTATAGAGAAGAAGGTGTGCTGGCCTTAGTTCGTTTATTCCTTTATAAACGCCATGTCCTGGTGTTCGAGACGGCCCTAAACCAAATACTTCTTGTAGGCCTTCCCGGTCTATTTCTGCTTTAACATCTGGATGGGCTAAGATTGCCTTAAGTTCTGATCCAAATAAGAGCGTACTATTAATATGTTTATAAAATAATGGCTTAACTCCTAGACGGTCTCTTGCCATAAAAAGTCTTTCTTGGTGATGGTCCCAAATGGCAAAAGCATATATGCCGTTTAACCTCTCCACACAATCTTCCTGCCATTCGATATAAGCGTTGAGGAGTACTTCTGTATCAGAATGGGACCTAAATGAATATCCCCGATTTGCTAATTCTTTACGAAGTTCCTCGGTATTATAAAGTTCACCATTATAGACGATAGTGAACGAATGCCCTTGTTTGGATTGTCTTGTCATTGGTTGTGCACCACCGCTAGGGTCAACCACAATTAGCCTAGTATGCCCTAATGCCGCGTGACCTTCAGTGAAAACATTAGTAGCATCCGGACCACGATTCTCTAGTGTTTCTGCCATTGATTTGATGATTGATTCCTGCTTCTTTAAATCTTGTTTCCAATCTATCCATCCTGTAATTCCACACATGTATCATCACTCTTTTCCTTGATATTTGTTACTTCTTTGTGGATGTAGTTAAATAGTAGCATCGTAGTCGGTAAAAATATTTAGACTGTTTGATATAAAATTTGCATTATTTTGCATCTCTTTTTTTACAAATTAAAAAACACCTTTAACCAATCTTGGTAAGGTGCTCATAAATATATCGATATGAAATTAGCGTATTTCAGATGGACTTTTACCAGTATATTGTTTAAATTGACGGCTAAAAAAATGAAGGTCGCTATAGCCTAATGCCTCTGCTACCTCGGTTACGGTCATTCCGGTGTAACGTAGTAAATGCTCCGCTCTTTTTATCCGTACCTGAATAATATAAGACCGGACAGATTCACCAATGATTTCCTTGAATTTACGGGAGAAATAACGAGGGGAGAAGTTAGCACGTGTAGCAAGACTCTCTACTGTATGATGATAACCAGGATGTTGTTGTATGTGGTTTGCAACTTCTTTAATTGCGGATAGGAGGGACTGCTGCATGTTCGGAAGATTTCTTTCACCCTGCTGATCTTCACGCAACAACTGAATCATTAATTGCTTAAGGATTAGTTTTGCTTCTATTTCTGCTCCGAAAGTTTCTATTAAGAACAGCCGAACATATCTAGTAAGGAGAGATTCAAACATAATGGTGTCTTGGATAACACGGTACTCTATTGGTTTAATAGCTGGTTCGTTCCTAAAATTAAAGTGAATGTAGGTCATTTGGAGAGGATTATGTGGATTATGTGTTGCCGTTACCCAGTCACCAGGATGGAAGAAAAAACAACTCCCCCGCGATATGATGTATTCCTCCCCATTTACAACTAACATCCCCTCCCCTTTCCAAACATACACCAAATCATAATTAGGAAGAGGGACCTTCCGTTTCCATTGCCAACTAGGCTCACAAGTAATCGTAGCAAAAACAGGCTCCAAAATAAAACACTCCGGATTTAGCTCTAGCATCACCACTCCCCCCCCTATAAGGTGCCTGTCACTACCCGATTTTTGTCGAATGCTTCCAAACACAAGTAGTAGCTTGCACCTATTGTAAGATTCCTAAATAGGACATCCAAGGTCCAACATCACGTTTATATCGTTTTGCCATAACGCGAACAATTTGAGCGATATGGGTTAAGTCATGAACTGTCCAAGTCGAGAGTAATTGCTTAAGCTTCACTTCGCCAAATTCGGGATGGATACCTGTTAATTCAAGATCGGAATTAGAATTAATAAGATTTCTTATTTTTTCTAAACTTTCCACCCTTACTGTTTGGAATTCCGCTAGTTTCTCTTCTATTGTCCTCTCTAGTTTATTAAGATGGGAAAATCGATCATATGGTGGAAATCGGATATCTCTTTCAGCAAGCAAAATAGCTTCCACTCTAGGTATCCAATCTGTTTTATCTCCTTCAATTAAATGATCCATTACCTGGGAAGGATTCCAAGTATCCTCCCCCTCATTACACTGAAGCCAATTAATAGATAAACCAGAAAGAAAATATTCCAATGTTTTTGGTGTTCTTTCCAAAATCTCAATAGCTTCATTAAGTTCAAAGTTCATTCTTGTATCCACCTTTGTAAAAAAGTTATTACTAAATAATATTAAACATTAATAAGGTTTTAGAATTATTTTCTGAACAACGTATACTTTTCTTAGTGATCATGAATATAAACATAAGAGTACCTCAGTATAGAACAATCCATTCAGATGACTTTCCGATAATGAAAATAATACATACTCAAAGGCCACCATAATACAGCAAAGATTGGATAAATAGCCCAGATAGTATTCGGTGAATAGAAAACATTAATACTAATAAAAAACAAACTAATGAATAGTGAGGCGGTAACAGAAAAGGCAAAGAAGGATTGTCTCTTGATGTGATAAAAGGTCAGTGGCCACCATAGAATAACAAATGCCGGGAAAATAGCCCACGGATTTGATGGAGCTAAATAAATATTTAAGAGAACATAATACAGAATAAATATAGTACTAATGAAACTGGCTACAAACATATTAGCATTCCGTTTACCTAGAATGGCTATAATTGGCCAAAGAATAATAGGTGCAACAACATATAACACCCATGGATATTCTGGTGTTTTTATATAATTCTCCGTAATTAATAGGACGGTTACAATGAAACAACTGACCATCGAAAAGAGGACATGCTTCTTTTCAAAGATGCAGTAAAGACCAAGCGGAAGTAATAACAATAAAACACTAGGATAAATAAACCAAGGATACTCCTCGCTTGTAATAAAGTTAACCACCATTAAAAATAGGATGGTCATGATAGATCCAGTTGCAACAAAACCCCATTGATACTTTTTCATGTTACTCCCCCCTTTTTACTTTTAACCAACGATAATACATCGATAGGGGCCACCAGAGCACAGCAAATGTTGGATATACAAACCAGATTACCTGAGGAGAATAGTAAAAGTTAATAAAGGTAAACAAGCCAATAATCAACAAGCTACCCCAGATCGAATACTCTAAACTTAATTTTCTATTTTTCAAGATGGTTGGGTCATTATTAGATACTTCTGTAACTACTCCAAGTTCACTTTTTAATTCATCAATATCCCCAAATTCAACGATAGCTTTATTAATCGCATCTTCTTCTTCTTTTCCCTGCTCTATTAAATCCCAGACCTTCTCTTCCAAGTTCTGTAGCACTTCTTGCATAACTACCTCTTTCCGGTCACTATCTGGAATGTCCTTAAATAAATGATGTACATGCTGAGTTAACTTTTTCAATCCAATCCCTCCATAAATATATCGATTACATCCTTCAGCTCTTTCCATTCTTCAATCGTCTCTTTAAAGTAAGCTTTACCTAGTGTTGTAATACGGTAATACTTCCTTTTACCACCCTTAGATTCACTTCCAAAATAGGATTCAATTAATTCCTTTTTCTCCAATCGTTGAAAAACGGCATACAGCGTGGCTTCTTTTATCTCAAATCGCTGATTAGTACGATGGGCAATCTCCTTTGAAATATCATAGCCGTAACGATCCTTTTCTAAGATTAACCGCAAAATAATGGAATCTAAATGTCCACGAATAATATCACTTCTTATCAAATTACTGCTCCTTTCCACAAAGTACTTTGTCACATAGAGTTCTATCTGATAGAGTAATTATATGATAATGTACTCTACCTGTCAAAGTAATTTTTATGTATTTGCAAAAAATTTACAAAAACCATATAACTCATCTAGGAATTAATATTGAAAAGAAAAAAACAGGTGCAATAAATCCTCCAGTGCACCTGTTTTTCATATTGACTATAGTCTTAAGTACGCTTTTTCTTCTTCCTTGAAGAATCAACCATTTTTCTTCCCGTTTCTCTATTTGTAGTACCTTGACCTTCAATTTCTGGTGAACTTAATCCATTAGTTAACGGATTTGCTTTTCGTTTTGACATGCTACTCACCTCCAGTAATAGTATTTCAGAAAATAATATTGTTATGTTTGAATTGAACGTTTATTAATTGGAATAAATTTACTGAAACGTAATATATTCTACTACTGGTTACTTGAGAGGAGATAAGATTATGGCAAAAATGGTTATTATGTATGAGGAACCAAAGGATAAGGAAGGATTTGATGAGCATTATTTTAATGTTCATGTACCACTAGGAAGGAAGATACCAAATTTAATAAATGACTCGGTACATCGTGTTGTTGATTCACAGAATACGGACTTAAACTTGTATCTCATCACAATATTAGAATTTGAAAATATTGAAAAGCTACAAGAAGCATTTGCAAGTCCAGAAGCAAAAGCGTCTGAAGAAGATTTCTCTAATTTTTCTCAGTTCTTGAATAAGCCACCGATCATAACGATTATTGATTAGCACTTACATATTCGGATTTTTTGCCTTCAAATCACAGCAAAAGATCCGAATAATGTATTCTGCTAAGACAAGCTTATTAGCGGCTAGAACGATACACATACATTTCTGTTTGCCATTCTTCTATCCACTGTACATAGACAAAGCCTAATTTTACTAATAAGTTTTTTGAAGGAATATTTTCAGATTCAGTCATCGCGACAATCCGATAATTAGGATACTGAGTCCTTAGCCTCAGCAATAATTCCTCTAATACCTCTGTCACATAACCTTTCCTAGCATGTTTAGGATCAATACTATAACCCATGGAAATGCTCTTATCTTGAATTCTTATAAATAGATCTCCTAATAGTGTATCGGAAGTTTTATCTGCAAAAGCTAGTTGAGTCCCATTTTCCAAGTTTAGGGGAACTAATAAAGCATTTCTATATTCTTCTTTGGTCTTATTTTTAAAGCTCTGAAACTTCATCCACTCGTCATTGTTTCGATAGGTCATGAAAGAGTCTAAATCCTTCTCTTCAAAGCTTCTAATCCTACATCGTTTTGTTTCAAACATTACATCACTTCACTTTTTATACATTTAACAACCCATTCGACAAAATTCGGGGAGTGCCAGGCACTCCCTACTGGACTGGTTTCCTCCATACTCCTAGTAATAGTGCTGATATAACAGCTCCGATTGCTAGGGATAGGAGGAAGTATATGGCGTTTTCTGCTAGTGGGATAACAAATATACCGCCGTGTGGTGCTGGGATGGCTGTGTTAAAGAATTGTGTTAAGCCACCGGCTATTGCAGCACCAATTACTGAAGATCCAATTACGCGTAACGGATCAGCAGCAGCGAAAGGAATGGCTCCTTCTGTAATAAAAGAAAGTCCCATTACATAGTTAGTCACGCCTGATTTACGTTCTTCCTCAGAGAATTTACGTTTAAAGAACGTGCTTGCTAATGCAATCGCCAGTGGTGGCACCATACCGCCAGCCATCACCGCAGCCATTAAGCTTCCATCGCCAGTATCCGTGAAAATTCCGATAGAAAACGCATAGGCGGCTTTATTAAATGGTCCACCCATATCAATTGCCATCATTCCTCCAAGAATGACACCTAAGATTACCGCATTACCTGTTCCAAGGTTTTGAAGGAAATCAACCATTGCTGTATTAATCGTTGCAAAGATAGGACCAAATACAAAGTACATTAATATTCCAGTAAAGAATAAACCAAGTACCGGGTATAGTAATATTGGTTTTAACCCCTCAAGAGACTTAGGTAAACCACGTAGAACCTTTCTTAATAGAAGCACAACATAACCAGCTAAGAACCCGGCAACTAGTCCGCCTAAGAATCCTGCATTACTATTAACAGCAATTAATCCACCGACCATACCTGGCATCAATCCTGGACGATCTGCAATACTTAATGCAATAAATCCAGCAAATATTGGGATTAAGAAATTAAAAGCATTTCCACCAATCTCATTTAGGAAAATAAATGTTTCACTATCACTACCTAATACGCTTTCAAATAAGAAAGAAAGTGCAAGTAGTATTCCACCACCAACAACAAAAGGAAGCATATGGGATATACCGTTCATCAAATCTTTATAGATTCTACCCCAAATAGAGTTAGCTTTATCTTCCATATCATCTGCCTTTTGTTCATTACCATCACTGTGTAAAATAGGAGCATCTTGCTTTACCGCTTTGGTAATCAATTCTTCCGACTTTTTAATGCCGTCTGCAACAGGCCGTTGAATCACATGTTTTCCGTTAAAACGAGCCAAATCCACTTTTTTACTTGCTGCGATGATTACAGCATTAGCACGATTAATCTCCTCTTCGGTTAACGTGTTTTTCGCTCCTTCTGACCCTTGTGTTTCTACACGGATATCGACATTCATTTCCTTGGCTTTTTTCTTTAATGCATCTTCTGCCATGTACGTATGGGCAATACCAGTTGGACAAGCAGTAATAGCAACAACAAATGGTTTACCTCCCACTTGTTGTTCATCTTTGGAATCTTCTTTTTCTACTTGCTCTTGTTCCTCAGCAAATAAAGCTTGGACTTCCTCTGGAGTTGTTGCATCTTTTAATTGATCTACGAATTCTTTTTCGATTAGCTGTCTAGAAAGTGCTGCTAACGTTTCTAAATGGGTGTTATTCCCTCCCTCAGGTACAGCAATCATGAAAAATAGATATGCTGGTTGTCCATCAAGGGATTCGTATTCTACCCCTTTTTTACTTTTTGCAAAAAGAACAGTTGGTTCTTTCACTGCCTTATTTTTTGCATGTGGCATTGCAATTCCATCACCAAGACCAGTAGAAGTTTGTGCCTCACGTTTTAAAATAGCATCCTTAAATTCAGCAACATCCGTAAGTATGCCACTTCTATTTAAGCTTTCAATCATCTCATCGATTGCAGCTTCTTTTTCAGTTGCCTGCAAATCAAGTATCATGATGTCCTTTCTTAGTAAATCTGTAATTTTCATCCGTACCATCCTTTATATTTAAGGCATTATGACCTTATTTCTTTAACTTCAACTTGATTAAGTAGAGAAAGAATATCCTCTTTCTTCGCTAAGTCATCTGAGAATGCGGTTGCACTTCCTGAAGCAATTCCCATTTTAAAAGCTTTTACAGGATCTTTTGATTGAATAATTTCCCCTGTAAAACCTGCAATCATCGAATCTCCTGCACCAACTGAATTCTTAACTGTACCTTTAGGGTTATAGCCTTGATAGGTTCCATTCTTCGTCAATAATAAAGCACCTTCACCGGCCATAGAGACAATAACATGCTCCGCACCCAGTTCTAATAACTCATTGCCGTAAGTAAGAACATCATCTTTATCATTTATAGGAACCTGAAATAATTCTGCCAATTCTTCTTTATTTGGTTTAACAAGTAAAGGATTATAAGGAAGTGCTGCCATTAAATCCTTACCCGTTGTATCTATAATGAAAGAAGCTTGCTGATTAGTAATTATTTGGATAAGTTTTTCGTAGTAATCTTCAGGAAGGCTTGGTGGCTTGCTTCCAGATAATATCACCGTGTCTTCTGGAGTTAAATTCTTAAACTTCTGTATGAGTTGATTGGCTTCTTCCTGAGTAATTGTAGGACCTTGGCCATTTATTTCCGTCTCTTCATCAGATTTTAGTTTAATATTGATTCTCGTATCTTGTTCGATGGAGATGAAATCCGTAGGCACTCCATCTTTTCTTAACCAGTCAGATATAAAATCACCAGTAAATCCACCCAGAAAGCCTAATGCACATGTCTCCATACCAAGTTCCGTTAATATTCTAGAAACATTTATGCCTTTACCACCTGGTAATTTGAGGTCTCTATCCATTTTATTTAACTTCCCAAGATTAACCTGAGAAACGCTCACCACATAATCAATAGAGGGATTAAGTGTTACCGTATAAATCATTACTTAGCCTCCAAAATTGTTGTATTTTCTCTATATGATGTTAAATCTAAATCACCAAGATTTGTGATTATGGATACATCGTCTATGTCACATACTCTTACAAAATTAACCTTATTCCATTTCGATTGATCAGCAACAATATAACTATTAGCAGACTGCTCTATAGCTAATTTTTTGATCGCTGCTTCCTCAGGATCTGGAGTTGTACAACCAAATTCCTGGTCAATCCCATTTATTCCAATAAAAGCTTTATCAAATCGATACGATTCTAAATTACGAAGACTAGTCGAACCAATCATTGCTTTCGTTGATGCTTTTATGTTACCGCCTAAAAGGATTGTGTTGATATGATAATCCGAAAGTAAAGAGGCATGCTGTATACCATTTGTTACTACTGTAATGTTCCCAACCTGTATAAAATCTATCATTGCAAGAGTAGTTGTACCTGCATCTAAATAAATCACTTCATTTTCCTCTATTAGAGATGCAGCAAACTTTCCAATAATTTGTTTCTCTTGAATGTTTTTGGATGATTTTTCTTGCGTAGTTAATTCTTCATCTAACTGGTAAATCCTCTTTGCACCACCATGGATTCGCTTTAGATAACCTTCTTTCTCAAGTTGGTCTAAATCTCTCCTAATCGTAGACTCAGAGCAATTTAATATGTTCATTAAGTCTTGTGTTTTGACAATCCCAGACTTATGAAGTAGGTTTTGAATAACGGCGTGCCTTTCATCAGTTAACATTTCCAAACACCTCCCAAGACGGTATTTTACCACCAAATTCATTCAAAAACAATCAAATCTAATCAGTTTATTAAAGGATATTACTTAGAAACTCCTCCAAAATTCACATATTTGTTAGATTCCCACTTATTATTACCACAAAATAAAAAGCCTATAGAGGTCATAACTCCCCTATAAGCCAATGCATTCGAATAAACTTATATTTAATTATCTTCATCATAGGTTTCTAAATAAATTGATCCTACCGTTTAACTCAACAGATCCTGAATATCTTCCTCTGTTAGGGTACCCATTTGTACATCCTTTGGGTCGATTACTTCTTCTATTAAATGCCTCTTCTTATTCTGTAATAGATTCATCTTCTCTTCGATGGTCCCTTTAGCGACAAGTTTGATCACTTGAACAGTCTGTTTTTGTCCCATTCGGTGGGCACGGTCAGCCGCTTGTTCTTCGACTGCCGGATTCCACCAACTATCATAGAAAATAACGGTATCTGCACCTGTTAGATTTAGCCCTGTCCCACCAGCTTTTAACGAAATGAGAAAGATATCTCGTTCTCCTGCATTGAACCGATTGCACATTTGCACTCTTTCCTCAGATGGGGTTTGTCCATCTAAATAAAAATGAGATATCCCACTACCAGTTAGTTCATGGCCAATCATATGAAGCATCTTGGTGAATTGGGAAAAAATCAACACCCTACGTCCGGCGTTTCTTCCTTCGTCGACAATCCGAAGCAATTGTTCAAACTTTGCTGAGGAACCTTCATAGCCGTCAACAAATAAGGCTGGATGACAACAGATTTGGCGTAGTCGAGTTAATCCTGCTAGTATTTTAATTTTATTCTTCCTAAAGGTTTCCTTATCTAAATGCCTTAGTGTTTTATGTCGTAGTTTAGCCAAGTAACTAGCATAGAGTTTTTTCTGTTCTGGTAACATGTCGATAGCATCGATTACTTCCTTTTTCTCTGGTAATTCACCCAGTACATCTTCCTTTACTCTGCGTAGCATAAATGGACGTATTCTACGGGATATCTGTTTATTTGTTAATTCACTGTACTCTCTTAACCCTAAGAAAAGCTCTGGAAAAACAACATGGAAAATCGACCAGAGTTCTTCTAGATTGTTTTCCATTGGTGTTCCGGTTAAGGCAAAACGATGTGTTGCCTTTAATTTTTTCACAACACGAGCCGTCTGGGTAAGTGCATTTTTAAATACTTGTGCTTCATCAAAGAAAACGACGTGAAATTCTTGTTCCATATACCACTTGATATCACTTCGAAGTAATGGATAACTTGTAATTAACACATCTAGCTCGTTAAGTTCCGATTGTAGTGATACTCGTTCCGCTTTATTCCCATCCATAATGACGGTCTGAATTTCTGGTGCAAACTTCAGGAGTTCACTTTGCCAATTGTATGTCACAGATGACGGGCATACGATCAATGCCTTTTTTCCCGATTCCCGAATGACAGGAAGCTCAGATAATATAAATGCAATACTTTGAACTGTTTTTCCAAGCCCCATATCATCTGCTAGAATTCCTCCGAATCCATAACTTGCGAGTGTCTTCATCCATGTAAAGCCGTCTTTTTGATAATTACGCAACACTTCCGCTAACTGGGATGGCACTTCAAATTGTAATTGTTCCGGGTGTTGTAGTTTTCCTAGGAATTCTCGAAAAGAAGCTTCCATGGAAACAGCATCACTATCCTCAAAGTAATTCAGGAGACGAAGCCCATCTACAATGGGAACTGAAAATGTCTTTTCCCATTCATCCTCAAGGCCTGGAACAGTCTGTAAGAATCGCTTTATTTCATCCATCTCTCTGGTTTCTAATGAGAATAATGTTCCATCACGTAATCGGTAGTATTTTCGCTTTTCTTCTAGTGCTGCTAACACTTCTTTAATCTCCGCTTCTGGAATTCCATCAATGGTAAAGGTGAATTCTAGAAAGTGATTCTTCTCCCGGTAATGCCTCACCTTTATCTTAGGTATGGTTGTCTTGGGTAAAATGCGCATCCTTACTGCAGTTGTTGCATAAACTTGAACCAACTTTTGTAACTTGGGTAATTCATGGTGTAAGAAATTATATTCGATTTCTTCATTTTGAATATAATAGCCACTCTCTGTTTGGTTAAACTGGCTATCCACCATCAGCTGAAGTATTTCTTCTTCCTTCTCCATATCACGGATAATCATGGAGCCTACCTTTGGTTGTCTATGATCTAGTGGATTAATCACTACATTTTCATAATGAAATTCTAAACCTGCCAGTAGTCGATTTTTCAATCGATCTAGATATAGCTTTGCCTTCAATGGGGTTTTTTGTAATTCAGCCGTAATCTCTCCTGATAGATGGACCTCTCCCATTTTTCTTAACTGCGGCATGAGCTTCTCCATGTAGTATTTCAAACCATGTTTTGGTATTGGGATTTCATTTGTTTTAGAATGATCTAGCATTCGTTTCAGTTCATAAAGACGTTCTGCTTCTCCCCTTTTGACAGGGACAACCTTCCCACCAGCAAGTACTGTGTCATAGTCTTTTAGAATGACCATGCTAGATAACCCTCCAATAATTAACCGATATCCATGTTCCTCATTACCAGAAAATTGGAATGTTAGTGGTAGGGGTTCATCTGATAATGTAAACCCATGAAAATGTTTTCCTGCATATTGTAAGGCCACTTGTGGTGCAAGTGCCAACAAAGGCTCCAGTCTCTTCCACGAGGATGCTGGAACTGGTAAGGTCTCATTTTCTCGTTGGTAGTTCATCTTTGCTCGTTGATATAATTTTTCATCATCCATGATATGAATTAATTGCTGTATAACCGCATCTATCTCTTCATCAAAACAATGCTTGGTTGGGTCATAGGTTAAGTTATCAGAGAGGACATACTTTTGACCTTCTCTTATCTGTTCAAGGAATTCACGAATATTTGTCAATTGCTTCGAGGCGATGAGCATTCCAATACCAAACCGATTATTATCATCATCATCAGGGATTACTTTACTGACTATAGTCGTTTTTAAGACCGTTCTATCTTCAAAATGGCGCCTATATCCACTAGTGGGAATTGGGGTAGAATTGAATAATTCTAATAACCCTTCCGAAAGTCCTTCCCCATGTTGAGGAACAAAAGTATCATCTATCTGATCTTGCTGATGATGTTGCCATGCAATTAATACGGCAGCAATATGTTGGCAATCCTTCTGTATGGAAGAAAGGGATGGGCAACTACAAGACGCTATGAAGCCATTTGTGCTTTTCTTGATTTCAACTTGAAAATCCTCTATCCCCTGAACTGTGGCATGTAAAGTATCTGGAGTAACCTCATCAATCATAACCTTCCCACTATGATAAAAGGCGTCCCCTCTTTTAAAGGAGACAGCCCCACAGCGTTCTTTGATGTTTTTTTGATTTAGTTTGATTTGCATGAGATCTCCTCCTTTTACCGAACTTTTCTCTACTTACTCAATTTATCATGAAGACTAAAATCACGCCAGTACATAAGTTGTTTTAGACATCTTCCATAATTTTAAAAGTACTTCATGCATATTATTTAGAACAGGTATCAGATATTACTACCGTTTTAGATTACTTTCTAACAGATTAGAAACTGTTCCTTTCATACTATTTAAAAGAGTTTTGCAACATTAATTCGTTTCATTGCGTCCTATTAGAAAGAGAGAAAAATAATCTATATATAAAGGGGTGCCAAGATGAAAAAATCCATATTATTGATTTTAGTTGGGCTTTCTATTTCCATTCTATTAGCTGCATGTAGTAGCAGCTCAGAAAGTGGTGATGCAGCAACTGAACAAGCTGCGGATTATGATAGAAGTGATGAAAAGTCTGTTGATTACAGTCTGTCAAATTCAGATGTAGGTGAAAGTGCTGATGAAGAATCAGATGCACCACAAGAAGACACTTCAAAAAACAACTCAGATCGTGCAGTAGACCGAAAAATAATCTATACTGCTAATCTTTCTATTGAGGTTAAAGAATTTCAACCTTCGTTTAATCATATACAATCGAAAGTGACAGACTACGGTGGTTATATTGTGGAATCGAATATGAATAGAAGTGAAGGAGATTCCATGGCAAGTGGGTATATCACTGTACGGATTCCCCAAGATCAATTCCGGGAATTTATTCAGCTAGTAGAAGATGGTAGTAGTAAAGTATTAGAAAGTTCCATCTCAGGTCAGGACGTAACGGAAGAATATGTTGACTTAGAATCTCGTCTGAAATCAAAACGTGTCGTCGAAGAACGACTGCTCGCCTTCATGGAAAAAGCAGAAAAGACGGAAGATCTATTAACTATTTCCAATGATTTGGCTACTGTACAACAAGATATTGAAGAAGTACTAGGGCGAATGAAGTACTTAGAAAATAGGACGGATCTTGCAACGGTTACAATTCACATTCAGGAAAACAATGTGACTCTCTCAACTATTAATAATGAGGATTTAAATACATGGGAGCAAACAAAGCAACAATTCGTGAAGAGTATTAATATGCTTCTATCCTTTTTATCTAGCCTTTTTATTTTCCTAGTTGGAAACTTACCAGTTCTTTTATTATTGGGGATTGTGGGGGCCGTGACCTATTTATATATAAGGAAAAAAAGGGTAACTAGTTCGAAAGACTAAATTTAGTTTTACAGTTAAAGAGACAGAATTACCACCCAAATCTCGGGGTAGTAATTCTGTCTCTTTATTATTTCTACTAAAAACAGAGAGCTATTTCTCATTTGTAGAAGAACAAATAAAGGAAACCATTTCTTTTGCTGCATATGAAACATACTTCTATCAACATGTTAATTCCGGAACTAATCTTCTATCTCAAGATAATACTTTAGTCATTATTAGATCCGTTTGTTCTTCATCACCCATATAGAAAGCATGGGCCCCTGTTTGTACAAATCCAGTATTTTTGTAAAATGCAATGGCTCTTTCATTCTTTTCCCATACACCTAGCCATATTTTCTTTTTATGTTCTTCCATCGCAATGTTATTCGCTTTGTTTAGCAATAGTTTCCCAAGTCCTTGATTCTGGAATTTTCTCCTTACATAAATTCGTTCAATTTCAAGTGAGTCATTGTCCATTTCTTCAGATTGGGCATCATTGACATTTATCTTTAAGTATCCAGCCACTTCATCATTTACACAAACAAAAAAGAATCTTGAAGAAGGATTGGTTAATTCCCGTTCCAATTGTTCCTCACTAAATGCTCTTTCCAAATATGCCTGCATATTTTCGGGAGTATTCTGTTCTTTGAAAGTATCATGAAATGTTTCATAACTTATTTCCTTCAAGGTTCGTAAATCTTCAACGTCACACCTTCTAAGTATATGTGTCATAATAAATCTCCGACTCCTCTCCCCTTAGTCAATAGCCTTCTTCTTTTCTATGTATTCCTTATATGCTGCTTCAACTCTATCTTCTTTTGGAGATAGAGTTGAAAGTCTACTTTGAATATCATGAAGTAAGTACAATCCTCTGAAAATACAACCCGCTACAATCCCAAAAGCAATGATACCACCTATAACGGGTCCGCCAATCATCAATAGGATGAAACCTAACAATATACTTAAAATGATAGATATTAATAAATAGATAATATCTCTCCTCTCCAACCAACATTAAGTTTAGCCCATATTAACAGTGAAACACCACACTACAAGAAAAATACTTATGATGCCCCATACCGTGGTCCCCATAATCCACCAAATTACCGGTTTAGCGGCGTCTTTCGTAACTTCCTTATTACTTTTTATGTAGGCAACCTTTCGTTCCATACTTTTTTTCATCGAAGCAAGAACACCAAATCCAATCACGATAAACCCAAGTGTTATCCATAATAACATATCCACATTATCCCGCTCCCTAAGCTTTATTAGAAATATACTTACTAGTCTTCACCAATAAACATAATACCAACAAAGGATATGACGAATGCCAACACAATTAAAGACAGCACAATTGGCCCTATCATCTTCATATATCCTTCTTCCTTTTTATAAAAAGCCAACATGGTAAATATCAAAGCTAATATTCCGGCAATGATTGCAGAGTAAAATAAAAACATTAGTAAAGGAACTATGATTCCTTCTGGTGTGTCTGGTGCAACGATATAACTAGCAGCCAAAGCTATTCCACAATATAAACTTAATATTGCAGACCACTTACTAAGTGTTCCGTTCATATACTACACTCCCATCTTAACTTCCTATTATTTATCCATAATTATTAGATCGTCAGAAGGGGTTAAGTACTTATTCTCCCCGATTGTTAGATTTACTCCCTGATGTTCTACTTCAACATATTGAATAACCTTTTCCTTGTCCTTGAAAACCAATAAATAAATATCGTCTCTCCAGGCGAGATTACTTTGATCATTGAAATTTGCACCTAATTGTTTTTCCATTTCTTCTTGTGACGTATAAGGACTAAATAGAAATGCCTTTTCCCAATCGAAAGACGTCCATGATGAAAGATTAATTTCACTATTGCTTTTATCTTCTACAATTGATTGCAACGATTTTCCTAAGTCTACATTGTGATTCGCATTACTACATCCTGCTATTACAAGTAATAAAATGATAAATACACCCATTACTTTCTTGATAACAAATCTCTCCTTTCATCAAAAAGTCCCTTTTATACTTCTATATAGCAACTCTAAATTTCCCTCATCGTATTGTCTTCTTCCTTGATATCGTATATTTCTATTGTATAATAAATTTTAAGTATTCAGTTTTATTCTCTCTAAAAAAAGGTGATTTGAATGAAGAAGAAGCTTATTCTACTTGATATGATATGTTATATCGCACTTCCATTGTTAATTTGGAATTATGGAAGGGAACTATTAGGTGATTATCCAGCAATGCTTATATCTACTATCCCTGGCTTTATATATACCGTTTACCGCTTCGTAATGGAGAGGCAATTTAATATTGCTGGGTTATTTATTATTGGGTCATTATTTATAAGTACAACGGTTAAAATACTATCGGGATCGGCCGAACAAATGCTATGGAATGGTATTTATCTAGGGTTGTTCTATGTCTTCATACATCTGATAGCATTGATATTCAGACGTCCATTAGCACTATACTTTGCGGTTGATTTTGTGTATTTACAAGGGTGGCCAAGAAACCAAAGCACTCCTGTTTTTTATACGAAAGGAATTTTTATGTGGTTTCAAATTATCCAAATACTGTTTATTGTACGCGGCCTGTTTGTAGCTGGCTTGAAGATGTGGTTGCTGCAAAAATATGGTGTGGACGGTTATAATCAAATGCTTATATACAGGCAAATATGCGAATGGGTTTTTGGGCTTGCCATCACAGGTTTGTTCATCTACACGAATGTCCCAATAAACAAATACTTTGAACAAAAGCAGAAGGATGATGAGATAGAATCAGACCTTAATCAGTCATCCATTTAACTACCACTATACCAATAGAATATACCGTAGCCCCAGAAGTTTAAGCAGATTTCTAACTTCATGGGGTTTATTCTGGTAAAAAACAGGACAATCAGTTATTATTCTTAAACAATAACCCTTCTTCTTCTAATGAAGCTCTCATAACAGGTAGAGAGGCTGGACCAATGCCATGAATCTGTAGGATTTCTTTTTCCGAATACATTGCAAGCTTTTGTACGGTATCGATTCCTTCATGGAGTAAAGCATTTCTAGCAGGTGAACTAAGTTTTGAAAGAAATCCATTTTTAGGTTTATTCTCTTTGTCACACGTAGGACAACTCTTACAATCACTACTTTTGTAATACTGATGTCCCTTTTCACAGACTCTTAAACTCTTTTCTGCAGCCAAAATAATCCCTCCTACTCGTTCATTATACATGTATTTTGCGGCTTTTTTAATTAATTATCGCTTCCGTATCACCTTTACGTCCTACTAAATTACGAAAAATCTATTGGTTGGGGAAACTGCTCGTTCCTTTTCTTCATCCGAAATGGATTAAAACTGAGCAATATTCCTATTAAGTGACATTTACTGCGATAAACCAAGCTATTTGGTATTAATTATACATAATAGGTCTTTATAATCATTTATCAGTGTATAGCATGTTTGCATTAAGCAAAAAGTATTGATAAAGTTAATTAGTCACTGTCTGTTTAAAGAAAATAGTCAGTAAGTTTTCGTTATATTTTTATAGGTTCATCATGTGAATCATTACACAAAAGGAGTTGGTTTATTTTGGATTCTACTAATATAACGAGTGATCACACTACCGAACGTAAAGGTGATGATTATTCATTAGGCAGAGTACCAAGAGACAGAAGAAATATGGGATGGCTTAGTATAACAAACATTACCTTTGGAATTGCAACGGCTATTTTTTACTTCCAAATGGGAAGTGTCATGGCACTTCAATTTGGTGCGATAAACGCCATTATATCTGCCGTCTATGCCATTATCGTCGCTGGAATATTAGGTACGTTCATTGCCTATCTATCTGCGAAGTCTGGGATGAATGTAAATCTTATGTCTAGAGGTGGTGGATTTGGTTACATCGGGGCTTCACTTACTTCGTTTATTTACGCAACAAACTTTATCATGTATTGTGCACTGGAAGGTATGATTTTAGTTGCAGCAGTTCATGAATTTTTCCCCGTCATTCCTGAATGGGCTTTAATTCTCTTCTTCGGAACAATTGTAATTCCTCTTAATTGGTTTGGAATTAAACAGTTAGACAAACTACAAAAATGGTCTCTTCCACTATTTTTCGTGTTCCTAATCGCAGCCATTACGATGGCAGTACTGACACCATCTGAATATGACGGAGTATTTTGGTCTTATATGCCAGAAGGAGTTCAAGTTGGTGGTACCGCATTATTATTCTGTATCGGTATGCAACACGGAATTATGGGGTTAACCCCACTACTTGCATCTGATTATGCTCGCTACCTAAAACCAAAAGATAGGAAAATTGGTATTTTTGCTATAGGGTTTATTCCACAAATCTTCTGTTTTGGGGTAATGGGTGGACTTGGAATTTGGTTTTGTGTTCGTTTAGGCGAACCAAATCCTGGAGTTTACATTGTATTACTTCTTGGAATTTGGGGAGTATTATTTACGATGCTAACTCAGGTAAGAATCAATATTACCAATATTTATAGTGGTTCACTATCACTAGCTAATTTCTTTGAAAATGTCGTTAAATTTAAACCAGGAAGACGTTTTTGGGTAGTAGTAACCGGAATTTCTGCCATTATTTTAATGCTTGGTGGTATTGTCGATCACCTAGAACTGGCCATGACATTTCAGGGTGTATTCTTAATGACATGGGCTACTATCTTAGTAGTAGATGCTACTATTGTGAAGAAAGTCTTGAAAATCGGGCCTGGATATTACGAATCCAGACAAAAAAATCTCTTTAGATGGAATCCTGTTGGAGTAGTATCTCTTCTTATTGCCTGTACAATAGGTACAATTGCTGCATTAGGATTTATGGGAGAATTTTTACAAAGTACGGCTGCATTCTTTTCTTCTCTATTAGCTGCTCTACTAACAGTTATTCTTGCAATTAAAACTAAAGGGAAATATTATGTTCGTAATTTAGCAAGTGATGTTGATAAGGATGATTACATCGCATAATAGAAAAGCTCTCTACTATTTTTTAGTAGAGAGCTTTTTCTACTTTAGGAGATAATGAAGGATGAAATAGAAATCATCTTTCGTTCCTAATTACTCCACATTAATAAACAACTTACCTTCTGCCTTTTTCCTTGCTTCATTTCCGAAGTCATCTACCACTTTTACTTCAATAACGGCACCTTCAGCGTGAGATTTACTCGTTGCTGTCCAATACCCCACATAATGTCCATCAGACACTTCCATGATCGGCATTTCTGTCGCATTGGCTGTTATATTTGTTAGTGGCATGTGGATGACGTAGGTTGCTTTTAATCCAGGCTCACTATCAAATTCTATCTTCACTGTTTGGCCAGTATTAATATATTTATCCTCTGTAGGAGTTAAATTCTCAATTTCTGGTGCAGTGAAGTCCACATCGATAGTTAAAGATTCCGTTGTTGTGTTTCCTGCTAAATCAGCTGCAACCACTTCAATTGTATTTTCACCCTCATCAAGCAGGATACGTTTAGAGTAATTTCCATCCGTAACAGCTGCTTTTTGACCGTTAACTTCGACAAAGTCGAGATTAGTATCCGCTACCGTTCCTTCAACGGTTACTGTTTCTCTGACTAATTTATCCCCATCAACTGGATTAGTGATCGTTAAGTCTGGTGCTTCAGTATCAAGGGTTACGGTTACTGATTCGGATTCCCCTGTTGGTGTACCATCAAGTAAAGAAACAACAGTAAATTCATTTTCACCTTCCACTAATTCTGTTGGAATTGCAAATTCACCATTATCTCCAACTTCTAAAGACCCAACTTCTTCACCATTATTAAGCAATTGAACCGTTGTTGTTGGTGAAGCAGTTCCTTCAACTGTAACTTCAGACTCATTCGTGATGAAGCCATCGGTAGGTGAAGTAATCACAGGCACTTCCACCTCATAGCTAACACGGGCGCGAATCATATAGTTACCTTCTGCAGCAGGTGATGCTGACCATGCACCTCCAACATATTGATAACTGCGTTCTGCATTCGGACCACTCTCATCTGTAGCTAATCCAGGTACATTTGGATTTGCCCCTGTCTGAATGTAAACCATATAGAAGTCACCATCGACTTGAATTGCATGCTCTGATAAGTCAACAACTGTCCACTCATCCAAGCTTCTTGTTGCTTCTGCATCGATTGGACCTGCTAACTTTTTACCAGGCATTCCATCTGGACCAGATGCATCCCAAACTTCAACCGCAAACTCTGTTCCACCTGGGATAGGCCAGTCGGTGCCATGAAATTGGAAGACACCGTCGGTTACGATAGCTTGCTCTTCACCCTCTGGTAAGGACATCTTTACAGCCCAACCATTACCTGCATCATAAAATGCACGAGCATTCTCTGCCGTTCCGTCATCATATCCAATTTCTCCACCTGGTACCGTATAGAATGGTTCCAATGTAATATCTACAGTTCTATCTCCGTCACCAAGATCAACTTCTACCTCTGTACCATGGTAACCAGTGGCAATAACTTTTAATGTGTAGCTTCCTTCATAAGCTGTTAGTGAAAAGTCTCCTTCAGCATCCGTTGTTGTTGGTTCCACATTAGCATCTTCCACAAGTATTACAGTTGCCCCTTCAACAGGCTCCCCTGTTGCCTCATCGACAATTGAACCATTTACTGTGTATTGATTCATTTCTTCTAATGTGAAATTAGCTTCAGTCTCACCATCTGCTTCAATCGTTACTGTTTGTTCTAATGGATGGAATCCATATGCTTCTGCCACTAACGTAAAGTCGCCAGCTGCATGAAGTAATGAATAGGTTCCATCTGCAGGGTTGGTTTTAACGGATTGACCAGATTCTATCACACTAACTGTTGCTTCTAAAGGTAGTGTTGAAACATTAGCTTCCGTTTTCTTGTTCTCTTTTTGAGACTCCATTTTCCTTGGTACAGAATGCTTTGTCTCTAATTTTTCACTCGATTGTTTTTTTCCAATTTGATTCTTGTTACTATCTGCTGAATCATTAAGTAGAGATGTATCCGATAACTTAACATCATCTAGATACCAACCTGCCTCATTTACAACCGCTGAACTTGTAAAATGGAAACCGATGTAAACACGCTCGCCTGCATATTGAGATAATTGGAATTCACTGTCTTCCCAATCTGCAGTATCGCCATCAACTACTGCAAGTTGTTCCCAATTCTCTTGGTCTGTAGAGATAACTACGTAACCAAAGTCATATCCAGCATTAATTTCATGCCAGTGTTTAAACTGAAGATAAGAATCTCCATCTGGTAAATCAATTGGAGGCATTACTAGCATCATATCGCTACTGCTACTATAGTCTCCAGAAAGATTCGTAGCATAAACCTTTTCACCTGAGAAAGCTCCATCCGGACCATACGTAGGAACTCCCCACTCCCATGTATTGTTTGTTCCATAGGAAGTCCAGCCAATTGGTGCGGTTTCAAAGTCAGTACTATAACCAACTGTGATTCCAGAGTTTACCGCTATTTCATAACTATCGGTTGTAATATCATTGTTCCCGTAGTCCTGAATTACCCAACGATAGGATACGGATGGTTCTGCAACCACATCACCTGGAATAGTTACTAGGTATTCACCATCACGGAAGTTACCATCTACTCTTTCTGCTTCAAGTGATTGCCATTCATCTGCATCTGATTGACGGTATTGTAATTCTACACTAGAGATGCTGACATTATCTTGAACGCTAATTTCAAGTGGAAGATCCATTCCAGCATACGTCTCAGTTGGTGCTACATGCTCATATGTAGGCGCTTCAGTATCTTCCCCCTCTTTTCCAACCTGTCCATCAACCCTGCCTAATCCTGTTACTAATGCTGAAACGGCACTATATGCATCCACTAAACCATATCCGAATCCATTATTAGGAGACTCCGGATATTCACCATTTGTTAGTGGTATTGCCGTATCAAGTAGCATTTGTTCCAATTCGTCCACACTTAGACTCGAATTGGCTTGAATCATCAACGCCACAACTCCAGACACTGCTGGACCTGCCATTGAGGTACCATTCCAACCACCTTCATATCCTCCACCTGGTACAGTAGAACGAATATTTACACCTGGTGCAGATATATCTGGCTTTATTTCATCATATGGAGATGGTCCTTCTAATGAAAAACTAGCTAAACCATCATTTATATCTGTTGCACCCGTTGCAAATGATTCCGGATAATTTGCTGGTGTAGCAATTGATCCAGGTCCACCTGGGTTGAAGAGTGTAGTATTCCCCGCTGAGAACTCTGGGAAGATTTCCGCTGCTCGCCAAGCAATAACTACATCACGGTACCATTCATCAAGACCTGGTCCACCACCCCAAGAGTTGTTCACAACATCAGGAGCTTTTGTAGCATCTCCACCTGGTGCTAAAATCCATTGTGCAGCAGCTAAAAGGTCAGCATCTGTACCACCAGCTGCAGTAAATGCCTTAACTGCAATATATTTCGCTCCCGGAGCAACACCTACTTGGTTTGAACCATCTGGTTCACTACCGACCATTGTTCCCGTTACGTGTGTACCATGACCCTGATCATCATATGGTTCCGTTTGACCAGCTGTAGCATCAAACCAGCTATACGTGTGATCCACTTCATCAGTAGCAGAATCATATCCACGGTATTTTTCCTTTAGCCCAGGGTGATCCCAATCAACCCCTGTATCGATACTTGCTACTACAGTACCAGTTCCATCAATCCCCATATTCCAAACGGCAGGAGCACCAACACGTTCCACATTCCACTCCACATTTGTAATTTCAGATTGAGGAGCTTCCGCATCCTTAGAAACTGTTGTAAACAATTCACGAGTTTCATTTGGTAGAATTTTTTCAACCTCTGCAAAAGAAGCAATCTTTTCAGCTACGTCCTTTGTTGCGGTAACTGCCATCCCATTGACAATGTGATAGGTTTCGAAACTTTCTACATTTCCACTTTTAACTTCTTTTTCTAAAAAACTTTTTACGTTTTGTTGAGAAGATAAAGCGGTTGCTTTTAACTCTGCAATTACTGCTGAACGTTGGATATGTTCTTGTTTTTGTTTTGAAATATTTGCTTGAGTGGTATTTTTCTTCGTTTCAGCAGCTATTTTTTCAACATCTGCTTTTTCGTTAAATTTCACTAGAAACGTCACTTTTTCATCATCTTTAAACTTATCTAGTAAACGATCACTAACTTTTTCTTTAGCTATTTTATTAGAGTCATTTACTGCTGTGTGTATTTTATTGCTCGCTTGTGTATTACTTGATTCAGCAGACGCAACTCCTGGTGCAAGTAAAGAGAATGTCATCAAAATGGAAGCAGCAATACTCATTGCCTTCACTTGCCGTATCTTCTTTAATCTCAAATCAGTTCCTCCCCTCAAATGGTAAAGCTAATACCTGGTAATACACCACTACCCTCCCTTCTATATGGAAATAAATCTGCAGTATACTGAATTTTTACTGCTAACTTTAGTCTAAAAGATTGCTATCCGAGATATTGTCGAATTTAATCACATTTATTCAGAATTTTCCAAATTGATAGGTTAGTAGTATCTTTCATGTTTTAGTTCATGTATGGATAGTCCTAAACTTAAATCCTATTATTGGGTAGAACTGACAGAATAGGGTTTGAGCGTGAATACTTTTTACTAGAAAGCATTATAATTCTTAAAAACGAATAAAATGTCCTAGTTTAGTACAAATTGTAAATTTACACTTTCCATATAATAGGAAACACGGGACTTTTCTACCGGATTACATGACATTTTCTAGATAGGTTGTAACATGATTGAGATGGTTTTGTAACGGGAGTGGGTTATTTACCTTTGTATGCAATAGAGAAAAAGATTACGGCAAGACTCACAAATTAAATCATAGCGATTGAAGACTTGTTTTTTGGCATTATTCTACAAATCTCGACAAACGCCATGGGGAAAGGTTCCTTGGATTAACGTTAAATTCAAAGTTTAAATTAAAAAAGTGAATGAGTTTAATGATATAGTATGGGAAGATGTTTAGTATGTAATAGATGTTAGAAGAGGGATATATATGAATCTAGAAGCACATGACAATCATTCGTTTATCACGGATCTTAAATCGTTAATCAAATCTGGAGTTCTCCTTGCAAATGTACTACCAGTATTTTCTGGTTTTTGGTTAGCTATTTATTTTACAAACGCTACTTTCACGGACCATATTGGACTTTTTTTACTGACTATGATTGGAAGTACATTGGTTATGGCTGGTGCTCTAGTCATCAATAATTGGTATGATGTTGATATTGACACCGTAATGGATAGAACCAAAAAACGCCCTACTGTGACAGGGCATTTTTCCTTGAGAGCTGTATTAACCATAGGAATTGTATGTACATTTTTAGGATTTTCACTTCTTGCTTTTACAACATGGGAAGCCTCCATCTATGCCTTTGTCGGTTGGTTTACCTATGTCATTCTCTATACCATTTGGTCGAAGCGCAGGTACACGATTAATACCGTTATTGGAAGTATTTCTGGGGCAGTTTCACCTTTAATTGGTTGGGCTGCAATTACTCCGGCCAATCATGAAGTACCTATTGTGTTATTTCTAATCCTATTTATTTTTCAGATGCCCCATACGTATGCAATTGCCATTCGCAAACATGATGAATATAAAGCAGCAGGTGTGGCGATGTTACCAGTAGTTCGCGGAATAAAGGTTACTAAGATACACTTTTTAGTTTACATCGCTTGTCTCATTCCATTACCATTCTTTATACACGAACTCGGTGCTATCTTTGTTACCATCACAACTCTACTTCATCTTGGATGGTTATTCTTAAGCATCAGTGGTTTCAAAGCCAAAGACGATTTAAATTGGGCACGCCTGAACTTCCTCTATTCGGTAAACTACATCTTTATTGTTTTTCTGTTGGTAATTGTTGTTACGGTTCCGGATTACTTTGGATGGTGGTAGCCATTGCCATGGGGACAGGTTCCTCAGCTTTATTTGTAACTCATTATCTCCAAATGCAGTCGAGTAGGAAACTTAAATATTCTCGAAATCCTTTTCAACAAAAAAGAGCCGAGGAACATCTCCTGGCTCTTAGCTCGTTATTCAACTCTTCTCTGCTTCATTGGTTGGAGCTTCATATAAGTAATTGTCCGCCAGATCCATTCAAACGGTCCAAATCGGAACTTTTTCAACCAAAGTGTACTGATTACGATTTGGCCTGCAAAAATCACAAGACAGATGAGAGTCCCCATCACTAGACTGATATCTCCATACCAACCAAGACCTACGAAAATCCCAAGCGATAAGATAGTTTGAAACAAGTAATTTGTTAATGCCATTTGTCCAGCAAATCCTAACATCCTTAATCTCTGCTGCCAAACATCTCTTCTAAGTAGTAACGTTAAAGCGGAAATATAAAATAAGCATAACGGATAACTACTAATGCTGGTTAATGCAAGAATCACGTAGGTTTGTTTTACTCCCCAGTCCAAAACCCCAAATGTAAATAATCCTAATAAAATCAACAATGGTATGCTAATTAGCAGGGTAATGAAACATACCTTTTTAATAAATGGTAGGTACTTAGATATATTCTGGAAAATTCCAGCCTTTCCTGCTGCTAACCCAATTAGAAACATTGCTAACACCGGAAGCATGGCAGGGATAATATTCAAAAAGATCATTGGTAACTCTGCTCCGAGGCGATAGCTTAGCCACTCCAGATATCCAGCATTTTGATAGACCGAAGCATACTCGGAAACAGCACTTTCCATCACAGTTCTAGGCACTTCTATTTGCTCCAAAAATGAATTTGGTATTAAAAGTGTAAGCAAATTGAACGCATTATACACCAACAGTAAACTACCTGCCCAGATTAACATGGTAATAATCTTTCTCTTATAAAATAGTAGTAAAAACAATCCAGCAAGTGCATACGTATGTAAAATATCCCCGAACCATAGTCCAATAAGGTGAATCAGTCCAAACAGTAATAATGCTAGCATTCTTCTTACAAAAAGACTCGTTGCTCCCAATCCCTTCATTTCAGCTCGGCTAATAAAAATATAAAAGCCCAGTCCAAATAGAAACGAAAAAATGGTAAAAAATTTCATATCAATAAACAAGGTAAAAAATGCATCTAACCAATAATCCAAACCGGTATAAACCGGTTCATACCCCTGCATTTGTTTCATAAAAATAGCTCTGTGAAACGATGGCATATTTACTAAAAATATCCCAAACAATGCAAATCCCCTAATGATGTCTATGGTAAGGATGCGTTCCTTAATCCCAATTGGTGTATTCCCCATATTATCTTCCCCTTATTGTGTCTTTTTCTTTGTTATCCAGAAATACGTTTGGGCAGATATAAAGGTTTCAACCAATAATTTTGTCCCTTTAGAGATTACACCATCATTCTAGCAATATAATCATTTAGCTTATTCAGGTTACTGGTTAAACAAGCTCCGTGTAAAATCTTCTTTCTTCCTCTACAACATTAAATCCAACAGAACGATATAAGTTTAATGCTTTTTCATTCTCTGTATCTACCATTAACCTCGCCTTACCAAAACCAACATCTTTTAGATAAGTCAACGCGGTAGTTAAAAGAAATTTAGCAATTCCCTTTTTCCTCCATGATTCCTTCACAAACACATCCTCGATTACACCCATATCCTCTTCTTGCCAGGCCATAGCACTAGCAATGATACTTCCATTCTCCCATACCGGAATGGCAGTCCAGGAAGGATAACTCTTATAATCTCGTAATCTGTTAAACCCTAATGCATCATCTGGCCAAATTTCAAATTCTGCCTCTAAATATTGCTTTTCCTCTTCTAAACTATCCATCTTCCAAAATTCCGATTGTAATTCTGGATGAATTAAATCAACTGGTTCAATCGGTTGTCGTAGATCTCTTTCCATCGTGTATAACGTGTTCAAGGGCTTAAAGCCTTTCTCTTCTATAAAATAACGATTGTTATTTACTTCCGTTCCAAAATTCCCAACGCAAAAATTGGTCTGGTAATTAGCAGAAAGATACTGTTTAAGCTCTAATGCACGATCATATAATGCCTGATATAACTGATCCTGCAACATAAAATCCAATTCTAAGTCTGGTAGTGTCTTCAAATTCAGATAGATACTATGTTTACTTTCCTTTGGGTGTCCATCTGGAATGCTGTTAATTATCTCAACCTGACCTTTTGCGACTATTTCTCCATTCTCAAAAGCACAAAATACATTCTCCCAATTCTCTTTTGGACCAACCCACCAAAACACGACCTTTCTATCCCTTGTTACCTTTTGGTAGAAATCACCTAATAATGGCATATCCTTTTCTTGGAAGTTTCTAATCTCTAAATTCATATTGTATGGTTTCTCCTCTTTCTATAAATATGATTAATATTATTCATTTTTCCAATCCAGCTATTCCAAACCCACCTGGTCCTGCATGTGTGGAGATCATGGCACCTGCTTGTATCCAATCTATCCTTTCAAATCCATGCTCATTTGCTATAGTCGTCATTCTCTTCTTTATATCCTCTGCCAGACCAACAGAATACAATAAGTAGATTTGTCTTTTGTCCAAGTCATATTGATTTAAATAATCCCGGAAAAGTCTCTCCGTAACTGAACTCATTGGCCCTCTATATTTTTTAGTAGACACCAGTTTTCCCTCTACCAATTCAATACGAGGTTTGATTTTTAACAAGGCTCCTCCAAGGTAAGCTAAATTACTAACTCTTCCGCCAGCTTTTAAAAATTCAAGACTTCCTGGCACAAACGCTAGTCTAGATTTCGGTACAATCGCATTAATTTCTTCTATTAGATTTTCAGGTTCTATGGAAGAATCATTTGCTAATAGATCCACTACATACATGACAATGGCTGCTAATCCACCAGTAACATTAAGTGCATCAATAAGATAAATATCTTCCAAGTCTTCTGTTGCTAGGATAGCGTTTTGAAAAGAAGAAGATGCCTTAGACGTATATCCAATATGAATCACAGCACAACCTGGATTGTTTGACTTTATATCTTTAAAGAACTCTGTATATTCATGAATATTCGTAGCAGTAGTGGAAGGGATTTTTTTCGTTTTCTCATAATAGTCATATATTTCTTCTACTGGTAATGAGCCGTCAAGATAATCCTGATTATCCATGATCACATGCATTGGAACCACATGTACTTGATGCTTCTTAGTCCACTCATTCGGTAAATCCGCTCCACTTTCTGTGGTCAATATAATGTTACTCAATTAAAAATCCCCTCTCATCTTCCTTAATCTTTCTAGCAACAAACTATTATATCTATACTAACTATACAATAAATTGTAAATTATTTCAGAATTTTTCCAGAAGTTCACTTTCTATATAAAAAGGACCTGAAACTCGTATTGAGCTTTCAAGTCCTTTAGTTTGGCAACTTCTTACCACCTAGTCCAGGATTAGGAGATAGTTGCCCTATCATTCGTCATCTTTACAAATTTATGTTCATATAATCGTTTCTTCTTATAGTTGCCAGTGCTCTCGAAGAACGCAATAACATCTCCAATAGCGCTCTCCAGAAGATCCCGTTCACTTGTCTTTTCCAATTGTTCAATTGCTTTTTCATAATTTCTTCCAGCTTGTTGTTTATCTGATTTCTCTTTGTGATCCAGACAATACGCATATTGCATATAAATCATCCCAAGCTCTCTAGCGGAATAGTTAGGATTCTTAAGATGTATACTAATTGCCTTCTCATAATATGGTATAGCATCATCAAATTTGGATTGGTCAAAATAATTATACGCCATTTCTGTGTATGCCTCTGCATGTACAAGTTTATTCACCAGTGCAGAATCCTCTAGCATTGGAATTGACTTTTTCAAGTACATGGTTGATTTTTTATAATCCTTTTTACTTCCATACATCTTCCCGAGACTTACCAGGCTATTAATTCTAATTTCTACATCTGTTTCAGTTGAAAGTTCTAGAGTCCTTTGTAAGTATGTAATTGCCTCATCATTTTCCTGATTCCTTGCATGAAGAGCGCCTAGTTTGAAATGCAAAAAGAGTATCATCTGGCTTTCTTGTTCTTTATTTTGAATAAAAGTTAAGGCTCGCTTATAATACTTAATTGCCCGAACAAACTTCTGTAAATTTTCTTCCGCTTCTCCTAATACGAGATAGGCACTTGCTGCCTTCAACGGTTCAAACGATTCTTCATTTTCTATCTGTTTTACCGCATCCGACATGATTTTTCGTGCAAGCTTATAATCACACATGAATGCTAAATTACCATATAAAATGATGTCATCTACTTCTTTCTTATAGTCACCCTCATACAAATCTTTAATGATATCCGCAGCCTTCTTCCCCTCCCCTACTTGTGAATAACAAGTAGCCTCCAGGATAGATAACGTCCACGCTAACCGTTTACTCACTACATATTTTCCCCGAAACATCTTTGTTTTCGATAGGACATTCAGAAAGTGACCAAGGCTAAATTCATCTGCAATTACTGATAAATCTTCTTGGTTATGCTCCTCGGCATGTTCTTTTATATGTTCCGCTAAATTTAAGATATCCATTGTAGACATAACTCCAATCATTTTCTTCTTTACCCACAGTGTATCCATGTAAAGGTAAATATAAAATAACTGGATTTCTATTTATCTAGATTGAATAATCGAGAAATGAATTCTGCACTTCCTGGAGAAAACATAAATATCGACAAGGCAATACACAATACCCCAACCAAAACCAAGCTAAATTTTTTATTTCCACTTAGCCCTTTTACAACCAATACGATTCCCAAAAATAATATTAAGAAATACCAAAAACCCATAAGTTCACCCCCCTTATACTGTTTAAATCACCTAATTTTTCCATATTCTATTTACATCTACTAATTCCCTTTCCTTAAATTCCATACTGTATATATCTGGTTTGGATGTTTGTAGCAAAAACTCCAACTCATATTTACTATCAAAATAACCCATTATTAAGGTCATAACAGCACCATGAGTGCCCACAACTACCTTTTGCCCTTGATAAGTATTTAATATTTCACTTAAGGTATTTATAGCTCTTTTCTGGCAATCATTATTAGACTCTCCCCCAGGCAAAGCGAAGTGTGGATCAGAGAATGATTTGTTTAATAAAGGTAATAACTCTTCATCAGGCAGTCGCTTATTATCCACTGTAAATATTCTCTCTTTAAGGTCCTCGAATACCGAAACTTTTTGTCCTAATTGATTTGCTAGTTCTTGAACGGTAAGAATTGAACGCTTGTATGGACTGGAGACAATTGCGTTAATGCCTTCGTCTTTTAGGATAATCGTGATTTTATGGGCATCTTTATTGCCTTTTTCAGTTAATCCTCTTGTTCTCTCGTTTCCAATTTTTGGTGAATCACCATGTCTTACCATATATATAAAAGTTCTCATACTAGTCCCCCAGATTAGTTCAATTACATTAAAAGCTATTCCATAATATTACCCGATATCAATACAATACTTATGTATTCTATGTATATAGATATTCTTTGTATATAATAATACTACAATAATGTATGATGAAGTTCAATCTAACTTGCAGAATTATATTAATACGGCAAAACTCCAACAAAAAAAAACACCCTAATCACACGAAGACAATCTATTGTCATGCTTGTGATTTTCGGGTGTATTTCCAAAAAGTTTATTTAGGATAAAAATTCCTTTAACGGTTCAGATAGTTTTCTAACATCTTCAATTCCTTGATTGTACAATGCTGTTAACTTGTCCTTATTTCTCTCAATACGTCCAACCTCTAGCTTTTCGAGTGGACTGATTACAAATACATTTCCCTTTCTTTCTTCTTCAAAGATATAATCAAGTGTTTCATTATAAACACGATGACGATTTTCCAATGCTTTTAATAAACCGGGATATTCTCGATATTTTCTTTGGAAATACCATCCGAATGATTGTGGATTTTTAGAATACCCTCTGTTTCTAGTTAAGATAACAACATTTTTTCGATTACCATCTTTCTCAGATTGCCTAATGGGAATTGGGTCAGATATCCCACCATCCATTAGCATACGTTCATTAAATGGAACTATAGGGGCTACTAATGGCAAGGAACTAGATGCACGTATAACTGTAAGTATATCTTTTTTATAATCTTCTCTTTTATAAAAAATAGCTTCCCCAGATATACAGTCTGTAACCCCGACAACGAATTCTTCCTTAGCATCATAAAAACCTTCAAAATCAAATGGTTCTAATTCATTTGGCAAGCTATCGAATAAAAAGTCCATCCCAAATAACTGCCTTTTCTTTATAAAATTTCGAAATGATAAATAATCCGGATGATCGATATAATCAATGTTCACTGCCCGATTGCGATCCATTTGCCTTGATACATAGGAGGAACCATTACAAGCCCCCGCAGAGACTCCAATGATATATGGCAAATAAATATCCTGCTCCATTAAATAACGGAGAACACCCGCCGTATAAACTCCTCTACTTCCTCCACCTTCCAGTACTAATCCGATATTTTCCATAAAATCTCCTCTTGTCCGAATAAATTCTAGCTTTTAATTTAATCTATATCTTAATTATAAATGTACGGAGCCTAACTTTCTAACGATAATTTGTTTTTCAGCCATGCATAGCCGATTATTTCTCTATAAATTTGGCAAGATAACAGTAGCATGGCATAATCATGATCTTACGAAGAGAAGGTGGAACTTAGTGAAAAAGCGAATAGAAGCAAGAAATGGTGTTCAAAAACGCAAGCGCAACCCAGGGTTAACTAGAGAAGAAAGAATTAATTCAGCTCTTCTCTATACTCCCGAGTTATATACTTGGACAGACCGAAATAATAAATAAGTATAATCTTTTTAAATCTAAAAAATCCCTCATGAGATGTATTTTCATGAGGGATTTCCATATACATGAACAATTAGTTTACTTATTGTTTTACACTTTTTCACATAAGTATATAAGGGAATGAAATGAAACGTTTATCGCTGTAGATTCGTATGTAAACCAACAGGGATATGGAATGATTATATTATGCCCTACTACCTTTGAGGAGGAATCGAATATGTTTTTCTTTAATAAAGAAGATGTTTACTTAGGGTACTCCATAGAAGAATTTTCAAAGGTTAGATCCGCTTTAAATAAAGAAGGTATAAAATATACTACCAAAGTAAATGACACTTCAGGAAGTTGGCTGGGAGCTGGAACATCGCGTGGAAACTTTGGCAGTTCGGGAATGAATCAGAACTATGAAAAGCAATATGTTGTTTCTGTAAAGAAGAAAGATGTTGAACACGCCATGTATCTTGTTCACAGAGCTTTGCATCAAACATAAAACAGGGATAGAAAAAATACTGAATTAACGAGGAGTACAGTAAATGCCATTAAAACTATCTATCTATTCAATAATTACCGCATTCTTTTATACTGGAATATACTTAGGTATGTTATTGTACTTTCATCTTTTGGGAAATTTAGATTCATTTAATCTAGTAGCAATACTACCTTTATTTATAGGATTTGTCTATGCAGCTATTTACAGTTTCTTTGTTAGCAAAGTCTTTATAAAGGATAACAAAAAGGATAAAAGGTTATTCCAAATTATCACGATTGCTGGGTGCTTTGTATTCTTGTTATATGTTGTCTTATCCCGTATTTAATGGGGGACATCGAGAAAGGTTTGTATAATCTTTCCCGTGTCCCCTTCTCCATTTCTAAAGCTTTTTGGTGATTGGAAATAGAACACAATCCTTAATAGATTCACTATCCGTCAGCACCATAAGTAGCCGCTCAATCCCGAATCCCCAACCAGAAATAGGGGGCATACCGTATTCCATTGCTGTGAGATAATCTTCATCCATTTCCATCGCTTCTAAATCGCCATTACTCTTTAAGACTGCCTGAGCTTCTAGCCTTTTCCTCTGTTCAATTGGATCAACTAATTCAGAATAGGCATTTATTACTTCTGCTCCATTAATGACTAACTGGAAACGATCTGTCAATTCAGGATCATCATCATTTGCTCTAGCTAGTGGAGATAAATCAATTGGGTGTTGTATCAAAAAGGTCGGTCTTATTAATTTTGGTCGACTCACTTTTTTGTATAGAAGGTCAATGAAATTCCCTCTCCCTAATGTTTCAATCTCGGGATGCTCTAACTCAATATTCCTATTCATTGTTTCACGGTATAAGTCCAACACACTCGGATATTGGTCGATATCAATACCTGTGTCTTTTAAAATTAAATCCCTAAACGAGATAATCTCCCATTCTTGTGAAAAATCGATGGTATGACCCTGTATCGTAATGCTAGTCGTTTGGAAGACTTGTTCTAAAATAGTTAACACCATCTCCTGCATTAACCTCATGGTATCTTCGTAATTCCAGTAAGCAGCATATCCTTCCACCATCGTAAATTCCTGAAGATGCTGTGGACTTACTCCTTCATTTCGAAAACACTTTGCAAATTCAAATACATTCGTAAAGCCCCCTACAATCAATCGCTTTAAATACGTTTCAGGGGCAATTCGCAAGTTCATTTCCGTGTCTAATGAGTTATGATAGGTCCGAAATGGTTTCGCAATTGCCCCTGAAGAAGTATGCTGTAAAACTGGTGTTTCTACTTCCAAGAACCCTTTGTCCTCCAGGAATCTACGAATAGCACGTACCATGTTGATCCTAGTTAACATCCGCTTCTGCGTTTCTTGCGTCATCATGAGATCTAGGTAACGTTGCCGATACCTAAGCTCAACATTACTTAACCCATGCCATTTTTCCGGAAGAGTCCGTAATGCTTTTCCTAAGAAAACATAGCTTTCAATTCGTAGAGTTTTTTCATTCGTGTTAGTACTGTATATGCGCCCTTCTACACCAATAAAATCCCCTATATCAAAGTAGTTTTGGAAAAGGCTATATTGTTCTTCACCAATTTCATCTAACTTTAAAAGCAGTTGTAGACTTCCTTGTACATTCGATATATTTATAAACATTAACTTTTTAAAACTCCGCACACTCATGATTCTTCCAGAAACCCGTACACCAGTTATTCCGTCTGCTAACTGGGCTGCTTCATATAACTCATAATTAGTTGAAAACCTATCAGGGTTTCCTGAAATTCCTTGTGCTCTTAAGGCTTCTAACTTCTCTATTCTAAGCTCTCTTTGGTCATTACTCACTTTCATTACCTCCTGTTATTTTGTGTATTGAATCTCTCTCATTTAAAAAACAACAAAAAACTCTCACCCCCAAGATTATGCATCTTGAGGACGAGAGTTATATCTCCGTGGTACCACCTCAGTTTATTGATACGTCACCATATCAACCTCTTCGGGTACGTCAATTAAATAATTGATTATACCCTATCTCAATAACGGGAGATCCCGTCGCAGTATCACTAAGTATACTTAGATCCGTGCGAAGCTCCGAGTCTTTTTTCGCAAGTGACTATTATTACTCCTTCCCACCAACAGGAGCTCTCTGAAAATAATAATTCACAACTACTCTTCTCTTCCTAGCCTTTTATTCGAATTAAAGTTTCATCTATTCTAAAACATATCGATTATTTAGTCAAATTGTATTTTTCAGGTAATAACAATCTATTTATTACCTAGTCATAAAACTTAAGCATAGTAGTTGACCATAATATATGATAGATAGTAAAGTAATATACGTTATATAATTTTCACTTCTTAATCAATCTAGTAACGATTCGTTAAGATGGAAATTAACACATTCTATCCAAAGGAGAGTAAAAATGACAACTTTTGATATAGCAACTAGAACAAATAAATTGTACATTAATGGTGAATGGCAAGAAAGCCAATCAGGAGAAACCATTAAAATAACTTCACCTTATCTTCACGAGGTAATTGGAGAAGTACAAGCCATTACTAGAGAAGAAGTAGATAAGGCCATCACATTTGCACATGAGGCACAAAAAGACTGGGCAAAAGCATCCATTCAAGAACGTGCCACATATTTATATAAATGGGCTGAGGAATTAGTCCGTATGCAAGATGAAATAGCTGACATCATTATGAAAGAAGTTGGCAAAAGCAAAAAAGATGCTACTAATGAAGTCTTGCGTACAGCGGATTTCATCCGTTATACCATTGAAGAAGCGCAACATATGCAAGGGGAAAGCATGAGAGGTGATAGTTTTCCAGGTGGTTCTAAATCAAAAATCGCTATTGTTGACCGTGTCCCATTAGGAGTAGTGCTAGCTATTTCTCCATTTAACTACCCTGTAAATTTATCTGCGGCCAAAATAGCTCCTGCATTAATGGCTGGAAATGCTGTCATCTTTAAACCTGCTACACAAGGTGCACTTAGTGGAACGAAAATGATAGAAGCACTGGATAAGGCTGGCTTGCCAAAAGGACTTGTTAACTTAGTAACTGGTAAAGGATCAGTAATCGGTGATTATATAGTCGAGCATAAAGGGATTAATATGATCTCCTTTACCGGTGGTACAAATACCGGAAGTCATTTAGCGAAAAAAGCAGCAATGATTCCGCTTGTCCTTGAGCTAGGTGGCAAAGACCCTGGTATCGTTCGGGAAGATGCTGATTTAAATCTTGCAGCCAAACAAATTATTAGCGGTGCTTTCTCTTATTCTGGTCAGCGCTGTACTGCAATTAAACGTGTGTTGGTACATGATAATGTGGCAGACAAGCTTATAGGATTATTAAAAGAAGAAATAGAAAGATTGCCGGTTGGTTCTCCTGAGAACGGCAGTACAGTAGTTCCTTTAATTAGCAATAAATCGGCTGACTTCGTTGAAGAGTTGATTACAGATGCAATAGATAAAGGTGCTAAATTAGTAACAGGTAATATTCGCGAACAAAATCTAATCTACCCTACCCTACTTGACCACGTAACTGGAGATATGAAAGTTGCTTGGGAGGAACCATTTGGTCCTGTACTTCCAATCATTCGAGTGTCATCTGATGAAGAAGCAATTAACTTAACGAATGAATCAGAATATGGTCTACAAGCAAGTATCTTTACAAAAGATATCAACAAAGCATTTTCGATAGCTAGTAAAATTGAAGTAGGTTCAGTCCAAATTAATGGACGTACTGAGCGAGGACCTGACCACTTCCCATTTATTGGAGTAAAAGGATCAGGTATGGGAGTTCAAGGAATCCGTAAAAGCATTGAATCCATGACTCGTGAGAAAGTTACGATTCTTAATTTATCAGAGTAACCTTCTTAAAGTTTGAAATAATCCCGTATCACAATGATGGTGATATGGGATTTTCTTTAGAGAGTTTAGGGTCAAATAAAGTTACTAGATATATGCACTTCAAATTTGCACCTACTTATTAAACTTGAGATTCTATTTCTCTAATTAATAGAATCTGGAAGATTCACCCAAATTACGGCCCCCATTGGATGTTTATAAGGAATTGGGTCCCTATAGATTTTAGGATTCGTAAGCACCCAAGCATATGTCCTCCTATATGGTAATTCCAATACATTTTCACTCTGAACCCCATGAAGCTTCCTACTTTTTCGGTAATCTTCCAATGTTAACTCTACACTATCTATAAGGTCCACTTCCCCAAATACTTTGCCTGAACCGCTTTTTATAAGTGCAATGGTTCCTCTTATGTTCGTGTTTGAACCTCGGATTTCCCAGGTCTTTTTTCCATCTAATATTAATTCAATCCATGGTGACTTGATGATTAGTCCTTTCATTTGTTCCACTCTTCCCCTCAAAACTATTACAGCAACTGTTCATCTCGTAACAGCTCAAATAAGTTCTTCTTATCCCTTTCTAAATGTAGTCCCTTTATCCCTACTCTTTCAGACCCTTCAATGTTTTCCATTTTGTCATCAATGAAAATACTCTCTTGCCTAAGAGCTTGCGCTTGATCAAGGGCTATCTCATATATGGCTTCATCAGGCTTCGATTCTTTTACAAAGGCTGAAAGAATCATAGTATAAAAGTATTTCCGAATCCCTAATTTATCAAATACCCAATCCATGCTTGGCATTGCATTTGATATAACTGCTAACCTATATTTCTTACTAAGTTCCTCCAGAACATCTATTACCTCTTGAAAAAGCTCACAATGGACTGCATAGTGTGTTAAGTACAGTAATTCCTGAGTTAAACTTTCTTCCCCTATTTCTCTAGCAATTGTTCCGTAGAAACTTTTATAATAGTTTTCTTCCTCACACCAGGTTGTAATAAAAGATGCTTTAGTTCCATGTTTTGCCAGCTTAATAGCCTCATTAATTACTTCTAGTTGGTAACCTCTTCCCGTTAATAGATTTCTAATTCTGTCTTCTCCTTTAATTGGGGTATCAAACAGGACACCGCCCGCATCCAGAAAGATTACCTTCACTTGTTCTCGGACTTGGATTATAATCAACCTCCATTACTTCTGATTAGTCAACACAACGTCTCTTCATTACTTCTTACCTCTGTACCATTTCTAGTAGTTTTCAATTACAATCTCCCCCTCTCCTTCAGGCTCCTCAAACCCTTCCAGAAAAGATGATAAAATCTCCTCTGTAATTGGAAAAGCAGCATTGGCATCAAATCGTTCACTTCTGATTTTCAGTCTTCTGCGTAATTCATTAGCATCTACTTTCAAGTAAATAAGTTTCCACTTACAACCATTTTCTTCTGTTAGCTGTTTGTATTCATCTCTTTCAGCACGACTCCAAAAGCTAGAATCTAAGACTATTTTTCTGTTTTCTTGAGTGAGTTTAATTAGCTTGTTACGTATTCTTTTGTGCGACTCTTCTAGATACTCCCCATATTTCTCAGGAGGGTAATCTACACCATATCGACCGTAAGTTGACCACACTTCCTCATCAATCGATAGACGTACAAATCCTTCTGCTTCTAGCTTTTTTGAAAAGGTGGTTTTACCGGAACCTGCTACCCCACACATTAACACCACTAAAGAAGAATTATTTTCAGACTTTAAGCAATTTAAAATCCAGTTTCCCAACTTAACTCCCCCTCTCTTTATCAGCATGGTCTAGCCTCTATTGTTATTACAAAGGATGAACAGGTAAATTCAAATAATGGGTAGACTTTGGATAACGATCTGTTTTTTTATAACCCAGCGATTGATAAAATTTATCCGCTTGTTCAGAATCTGTATGTAAGACAATCGTTTGAAAATTAATGATTGCAGTGTCTAAGACTTTCAGTGACTAACTTCATCATTTCGACTTTGGACAAATTTTTTATTTCACTAATTATGTAATTTCACATATAACCTCCAAGATATTTTGTACCTTTTACCATATTCGCCTAACTCTCAACTGTCCATCATCCTACTCAAGATTTCTCCAGGTAACCCGTCAATCTCACATACCTGTTCTGAGTGAAAGCCATTCTTTAACAATATCTTTTTCGAGGCAATATTATTCGGGTCAATTACTGCAGTCAATCGTTTTATGTTTGTACTCGTTGCTTTTTGTATTAATGCTTTAGCAATCTCACTCCCATATCCTTTACCCCAGAATGGAGGGAGTAACATATATCCTAATTCCGCTTCTTCCTTTTTCTCTTTATTCAAAATTAAGCTACCAAGACCGATGAATCCTTTTGTTCCATGATAAATTTTGTACGTTCCAAATAATTCATACCGGGAATTTCTTTCTATTATTTTTCTAAAGTTTTCTTGAGCTTCTTCCAGTGTAATCGGGCGTTCCGTTATCATACGCATTACATCTTCATTTGAGACAAGGAGGAAGTATTGTTCAAAATCTGCTTCTTCAAATTTTTGAAAAGTTAAATCATACATGTTACACACACCCTATTATCATATATATACACTTAAAATTCTGACACAAATAACCATTCTCTACAACACTAATTTTCAGGGGGACTGTCCCCCTACCATTTAACAATCTTTATGTTGGGCATCATATGAATAGGAGGTGTTACATAATGAGTACGTATAATGAAGAGTTGAATCGTTCACAAGCATCTAAGAGGATCACTAACACAAGAAAAACTGATGAAACTTCCAATGAAGAAAGGCATAGCAAGAATGCAAGAGAATCAGCTATGGAACAGAACTACCCTAGGATTGACACGGAGAATTTATAGATCTAATCACTTTTGATTATGAGAAGAAAACTAATAGTGGATTTAGTTGGCTTCTCAATTAAAGGTTACAATAGATTGTTTGTCCCTTACTGGCATTCTGATATGGATAAAAAAGCTACACTTCCAATGTACGATTACCATTAGAAGTGTAGCTTATTTCAGAATTAACGTTTTCCACTAATTGTCCCTTTCAAGGACATGGGTGCATTTCGATCAACAAGGAACAGAACTAAGGTTGCATTCTCCGTTGTGTAAATAGGTGGTAAAGAATTGTCTAAATCGGTTACCGCTTCGTATTTGCTAACACGGACTTCCTCAATCTCAATCTCCCCATCCATTTCATAAAGAAAAGGCTGAAACCCTTTATAAAAAGGTATTTCTATCTCGTCCCCTTGAATAGGGTGGGCATCTAAAATATACACATTTTGCCTAACATGAAGTGGTGCCTCACTATCCTCTGGCCCAACCATCAAATACCAGTCTGGGTTATGGACAGGTTTCTCATGAAACTGAATAGTAGGTTCCAAATCTGTTTCCCTTGGTCGGACAAAGATTTGGAGCATTTCCACGTGTTCCTCTTTGACTATTTCCTCGTGCCAGAAGCTAGATCCAGCGTTCATCATCATCAGATTCCCAGGGGTAATCGGTATTTCTAATCCCGTTGAGTCACGATGAAACATTTTCCCGTGTCGTACATAGCTTAATATCTCATCATTGACATGCTCATGCATTTTAATAGTTAATCCCTTTTTCATCACTGCATGGTCAATTGTGCTAAGTGGTCCAAAGGCCGTATCCTCCCGGTTATCTCCTAGGATATCGCCAGCCCGAACTCGAGTTATCGTGAAAGGTCCTTTGAATGGTTGTTTGTGTTTGTCTGCGGAAAGTTTCTGTAACATGAAATCCCCCCTAACTTTTAAGCGAGTATCCTCTTGCTTCTTTTACCGATACAATTTGGGCTTCGATTCCATGTGCTGAACGGAACTTTTTCCGAGCTTCTGCTGGTGTCCGGGCGATAATGGTCTTTAATTGTTTCTCTCCGTTATCTTCTGTTTCAACAAAGTATCGTTTTGCTCCACATTTCATGAATCTCACCTCGTTATAATCTATTATCTCGCGGGTCCGTGGTGTGGTCAAAGGTTTGGATTCCAAATTTCAATTTAATAGCATCCTTAGCTTATTCAATCAATCCCTTCTATGCACCATTTCTCCACAAATGCAAAATAAATACAGGTTACTATAATCTTTTCATCATATCTTACAGACAACTTTAAAAATTTTAAATAAAATCATATCTTTTTCTATAATTCTGAATTAAAATAGAGTTAAAATAGTAGTATTAATGGAGGGATAGGTTTGGATCAATATAAATTTCATTCATATGATAGCAGCACAATTGTTAATGCTATAGTTGAAGGCTACAGAGATTATATTGAACATCGAAAAGAACGACATTGTAAAATGAAGATAAGTTCCGCCTTCGCATGGACTAAAGGGAATTTTATTGAGAGTAAAATAGCCGAAATTAGTGAAAATCTTAATTTATCTTATAAGAAAGCAAAGGCAGGTTTAACATGGGATTATTTACAATTTATACACGGTGAATCTAAGAAACTCTTTCTTATTAAGAATGCAGCATATTTCAATGAGAATAGTTTCTCTCAAGCTGTATTACCCAATAATAGTAACATCAAGGGTAGTCGAAGAACTTATCTTCATGAGCTTTCAAAAATTAATAAGGACCTTGACTTTACAACTACTACCACTAGCCCTATAAATACTAAAAATCACAGCGAGCAACTAACACTGTTTATATCAGAGGACCAAGTGAAAGATGAATTAAATCACTTTCAATCTACATATCATGAATTTCGTATACTTACCTACAAAATTGATGAAGCCTATCAGATTTCAGAGATTATGCATTATTTACCTAATCCGGAAAATAATATAGCTTATAAAATTGAAGACCTTTCTGAATATATAACTGGAGCGGAATTATCGGATGAGGAACGTGAAGTTATTGCTCCGGAACAGGAAAATGATATAATTGACCCTGCAGCATTTGATATAGGAATCTTCAAAGAAGAACAAAGTAATTAGATTAACTAGACAAGGAGGAGAGTTATGTTTATTGGTGAAAATTTAACTAATCTTCGCATCATGCACGGCTATTCACGAAAACAGCTCTCTGAGACATTAGGGGTAACAGAACAAGCAGTTTGGCAATATGAAAATAATTACACTTCACCGAAATTGATGACAATAAATGATTTAAAATCTATATTTCATGTGAAAAGTAAATATTTTTATAATAAGGATATGCTTAGGCAATATCTAGAGCCACAGAATATTCCAATTACGAATATTGCATACCGCTCTAAGATAATGAATGTAATATCAAAAACCCAATCTGAAGCAAAGCACTTAGAGTTTTTAGATAGCTTTGTTAACTATATAACAGCCAATGTAGTTTATCCATCTCTAAAGATTATACAATTAAGAAATACTATCATTGAATACTTAAACTCTACAAATGATGATAGAGTAACACAGATAGCAAACGTAGCCAAGTTGGCAAGGTTTGAATTAGGACTTCAAGATGATTCAAACGACGATCTCATGTTCTTAGTTGAAAAGAGCGGTATTTTTATCTTTGAAAAAGCAATAGGTGATGAGATAGATGCCTATAGTTTATGGACTAAACAAGACAGACCTTTTATCATCTTAGGAAATTTGAAACGTTCCGCAGTACGAAGGAACTTTGATATAGCTCATGAACTCGGTCACTTATTACTTCACTATAAAGTTGAATTCACTAGCTTAGAACGAAAAGAGCATAAAGAACTCGAAGATGAAGCAAATCAGTTTGCAGGTGCATTTCTTCTACCTGAGGAACCATTTATTGCCGATATGGAATCCATCATTCATGTAACTAATCCGGATGCATATATAGATCTAAAAAAGAAATGGAAAACATCCATACAAGTTTTAGGATATCGAGCAGCTAAATTAGGTATATTTGACGCAAAAAAACATCGCAATTTTTATGCTGCGCTTCATAGAAAAGATTATTTAAAATTAGAACCACTTGATGAAACCATACCAATTCAAAAACCTCAAAAAGTCAAATCAATAATTGATTTACTAGTTAAAAAAAAGCTAATAGATGTACGCCAAATGATTGAATCCGATTGGATGGTAGAAATTGAATTCTTCCATAAAATCACTGGGATTAGTAATAGTTTTTTTAACAAATACTTGGTTATGGAACAAGACTTTGAGCTTGTTGATGTAAATGAATTATCATCCGCTATACGTGAAAAGAGCTTATAATGTTTGTGAGTTTTGGAAATAAAACATACTCCAATCCAAACTAGAGAATTACTAATCTAACAAGACACTCCCTAGATTATAGAAAATATTGTAGAGCAAACATGAGAAAGGTGTTGGCAGACTAATCTTCATCTACCAACGCCTCTTTATTTATTCAGGAGTCTTAGCCCTATTCCCCATGCCCAACCTTAATCACATGAGCCTCTCCAAATTTCCGTTCAGCTGCATGATAAGTTGGTCCAACCATATCATTATAGGAAAAACCATGTTCAATCGCAGTTGTTACAAAACTTTTTGCCAGATGTACAGCTTCTTCTACTGCTTTTCCTTTTGCTAAATAGGCACAAATAGCGGCCGAATAGGTACATCCTGCTCCACTGGTATTTACTGTGTCAATTCTTGGTGCTTCAAATGTCGTTATTGTTTCCCCATCATATAGCACGTCCACTGCGGGTCCAGTAAGACGGCCACCTTTAACAAGAACATACTTTGCCCCTAATTCATACAAATCAATCGCTGCTTGCTTTAATTCCTCTACGTTTGAAATTGTTCGATCATCTAATAAAAAGGACGCCTCTGGAATATTAGGTGTAATAATGGTAGCTAGCGGAATGAGCTTCTCCTTTAACGCTACAATAGCATCGTCAGCAAGTAGCTTAGAATCAAGTTTTCCAACCATAACCGGATCAACAACTATTTGCTTAATGGAAGAATTAGCAATAAGCTCCGCAACCGTTTCAATTACTTCAGTCGAAAATAACATACCTGTTTTCATCGCATCTGCCCCGACTTGCTTCATTGCAGTGTCAAACTGGGCTTCAATTGCTTCTAGTGTCATAGGATGCACATTTTTATCTGTTTTTGGATGTCTACCAACGATGGCTGTGATAACACTCATTCCATACACATCTAGTTCTTGAAATGTCTTCAAATCTGCTTGAATCCCTGCACTTCCTCCAGAAGCAGAGCCTGCGATTGTCATTACTCGTGATGGATAGTTCATAATCGGATTTTCCTTCCCTATTTATGTCGTTAGTTTATCGTGTGCTATTTTGTTAATGCTATCTTGATATGAGCAAGATGATGTTCCTCATGCCAAGCTAATTTTGCGATTTTGGTTGCTACAGTTATTTTACCATTATTCTCGTGGGTGAAGACTCGACTTAAATCCTCTTTGGTCAATATTTTTCCTAAAGCCACAATCCGATTATTAATGCCTTCCAACATTTTAATAGAACTTTCTACCGGAAGTTTGGTATCAGGTTGGACCGCCCACTTGTCTTGATCAAAATTTGGAACTAATGGATTTTCATCAGTTAAAGCTAGTTTTAAACGTTGATACATGTTTAACTGGGAATCTGCAATATGATGAACAAGCTCACGAACTGTCCAACTACCATCACGATAGGTTTTACTTAGTTCCTCACCGCTCAATGAATCGACAGTTTCTCTTAATCGAATCGTGTATGTTTCGATTTGCTTTAGCCATCCTTTAATATCCTCATGGGTTACTTTTTCGGGTACTTGTAGTTTGCCAATTGGGAATATACTATCCATGTTCAAACCCCTTTTCCTATATTCATACTAACCTATAATATACCTAATCTATCTAACCTTTGCATACTTTTTGACATAATACAGGACCTATTCAGAATGTGGTTTGAAAAAATGTTATAATTTCTTATAAACACTTGAAACTTACGTAACGTAATGATTTACACTTAAAAAAAACATTAACTTACGTAAGGATTGATTTAGTATGAAAAATAGAATTATAAAAACACTTATCTTTAATAAGCAGTTACGTCTTTACCTTATTAATAATACAGAATTAATAGAGGAAATCCTGCAAATTAAGGAGCAATCTAATATAATTATTAATACTGCACTTGCCAATTCAGTCACCATTGCTACCTTACTATCCGCGACACTTAAGGGAAATCAAAGGTTGAGTACCACTCTAACCATGAGTAAACCAAAATATAAAATTCATACGGATGCAGATGCTCATGGCAACATACGTGGATATGCAAATAATTATTTACTCTCACAAGGCCAATATAAAACAATAAAACAGCTCATTGGATTAAAAGGCGCAATAAGAATGATAAAAGGTGTGGATATGAACCAATTCACGGGCATAACTGATATGCCTTATCAAAATATAGACAAAGACTTTGCTCACTACTTTAAACAGAGCGAACAAACGGATACTTTATTCAAGACTCATGTTGATTGGGAAGGAAATGGTACAATCAAAAACAGTTATGGTTTTTATGCACAACTACTACCCAATTCCTCCGAAGGGCTACTGAAGATAGTGGAAGAGAAATCCGAAATGTTAATTTCAATTTTAAAAGGCCTACCTCATAGCACAGAAGTGGAAGTTATTAATTTATTAAATCGATACTTTTCAGGAGTGGAATTTATCGGTTACAGTAGTGCTCAATTCTTCTGTGGTTGTTCGAAAGCAATGTTTTATGGGTTGTTACATTCAATAGATAAGTCGGAGTTGAAAGAGTATGTTCAAACAGGGAAATCAATTACATCAACATGTAATATTTGCGGGAGAAACTATCATTTTAATACGGATGAAATGAAGACGTATCTACGGGAGGGATCTACAAACTAATGACTAAGCTTTGGAGAACTGGGGAAATTGCAGAAATATCAGGGTTATCTGTAAGGACTTTAAGATATTACGATCAAATTAAACTGTTGAGTCCTACCGAACACACTAACTCAGGACACCGAAGATATACGCACAAAGATTTACAAAGCTTGCTTGAGATAATTACTTTAAAACAAATGGGTTTTTCGTTAGAAGAAATTAGGGATTTAAAAGAACAAGGTAATCATTCAACCATCTCAGAGATTCTTAACAATCAAATTCAAAGAGTAAAATCCTATATTGATGTACAGCAAAAGCTACTAATACAATTAGAGCATGTTCATGATGAGTTTTCTAATTCCAAAAGAAAATTTATCTCATTAAAAAGTATTACAACACTTTTCGAACTCATGAATGCAAATCAAACTAATCACTTTAGTAAAAATCAAATAAATAGGATGCGAGAACATTATTATTCCATTGATGAAACGACGCTTCATTTGAGTGAAATAGAATTTAACTCGATATTAGAAGAACTAAAAGATAAAAAGGAAAAAGGCATATCTCCTCATGACGAGTCGGTTATTAACATCGCAGCAAGATGGAATAACATGATTCAAAGCATATCACCTAAAGACAATGAACTTCGAAAAAATGCAGAATTGTTTTATGCTGATAATCCAGACTTGGCAACTAAAGTAGGTTTAGAATCTTCCTTATATCAATATTTATATGAAGCATTATCAAATATACCAAAAGACAACTAACGATATCGTTAGTTGTCTTTTATTTGGCTATTTATATCCTTTATTTCTTCTTCTAAGATTTCAATCCTTTTAATTAAATCCACATTCACTTCACTCTTTATTCCCTTACTATTCGAGTTTCTCATAATGATTAATACTATACCTACTACTACCAAAAATATAATAATTATGACTATTATGGACACTATTAATATGGGTAACACTAATTGGACGTCCATACCTTCCCCCTTAATAGCAGCTATACTTTTATTAAATAAAAGCCAATTATAAAAATTGCGCTAATTATTTGTCCCAAATCTTTTAGCAGATCGAATACGCGCTTTCTCAGCTTCTACTTCTCGATTACGAGGCTCTGCACTAGTCTCCAACGAATTTAATAACTTACTAGTGACTGCTGCTATTTCTTGGATTGCTTGATTAAAAGCCTCTTCGTTCATTTTAGAAGGCTTATTAAAACCAGTTATCTTTCGGACATACTGTAGCGATGCTGCATAAATCTCTTCATCGGTTGCTGGTGGATTAAAATTATATAGTGTTCTAATGTTTCTGCACATAGGATACTCCTTTTAATATTAGTTTATTTTTTAGCTGAAATTGTAAATTCCCAAGGTATATTTTCATTGTTCCATCCACGGTGTTCATCAAAACTATTTAATGTAAATCCAGTACTAATCACAGAATTGATTATTTCACTTAATGTATAGGAGCTAATAAGTACATCAGGGAATTCTTGTTGTTCTGATTCTGCAAAAAACTCTTTATAAGCCAAATCTCCTCTTTGTAGTTCCTGTTCAAAATAATTAGGGATATATTCGAAGTCAGGCCCAATACATCGTTTTATGGGGTGATAATCACTTAAAATCAATTTTCCACCACTCTTAAGGATAGAATATTGAATAGCCATCAATCTATCAATATCATTAAAATAGTGTAATATTCCTCCTTCTAAATAAAGAATATCAAAGGTCTCTTTATACTTTTCCAGATCAATATCGTAAATATCTCCTACTACATAATCAATCGAGGTATCTGCACATTCTGCTAATTCTAATGCATATCTCTTATTTTCCTCTGATATATCAAAAACGGTTACCTCCGCACCTAATAAAGATAGAGGAACAGCTCTTCTTCCATTTGAACCACATAAATTTGCAACTTTCATCCCTTCAATATCATCAAAATGATGTTGGTGTTTTTTTAAACTAGCTTTGGGATTTTTTAATATTTTTTTAGCCTTATCGATCGGAGAGCCATCTTTTTTATACCAAAACTCATATGCCCGATATTCCCAAGCCTTTTTATTTTGGTTACTTTGTTCATTCATTCTCAGGCATACTCTCTTTTTAAAATTCCCATGATAATGATGTCATGCCATTTTCCATTTCTATATAATCCTTCGCGTACTACTCCCTCTTTCACAAATCCCATTTTATTATATAGATGTATCGCTTTTTCATTGAGAGAGAAAACCCTTAGTGAAACACGGTGTAAATTTAGTTCTAAAAAAGCATATTCAAGTAACAATTTTAAAGCCTCTGTCCCGTATCCCTTCCCCCAATATTCCTTTTCACCAATATCGATAATACATTCAGCGCTTCTATTTTTTGTGTCGATATTTATAAGTGACGTTATACCAATTGCCATTTTCCCATCCTGTTCCTCAATAATATAGCTCTTAGAAGATGCGGAATTAAGGATAACAGTTTCAACAAAACTTTTAGTTTCAGTAAAGGTATATAAATCTAATGATGGATTTGTTGTTTTCATAACATCCAAATCATTTCTCCAAGCATGATACTTATCAATATCACTATCTTCCATTTTTCGAAACCGAAGCCTTTTTGAACGTAACATTTAACTTCAACTCCCTCACAACCATACTTGAACTAAATTTGTTCTCTGTCTCGTAATAAATCATTATAATTCATATCTAAGAAGGGTATATCACGCACTATATCGCTCTTCATCACATTTAACTTCTCTACCACTCTTTTATTGTCTTTTTGCTCTTTAGTTAGGTATTTTGAAAAAAAGAGATACGAGAAAATCCTTCTATAATTTAGGAAAAACTGCAATTTAGTATACCAATAAGATTCGAGATTATTTTCAGTTAGATAGCCTTCTAAGAAAGCCTTCATAAACAGATAAGCGAACTTTTCTCTTTCTTTACTATCATATTCATCAATAGATTGGACAGCATGATATAATACAATTGCAATATCATATATAAACCAGTTGTACTCACAATCTCCAAAATCAAATAGGATTATTTCATTATGATGCACATAGAAATTTCTTTGATGAAGATCATGATGTATCATTCCATATCCATTTTTATCTTTTGGTAGTTTACTAAGTTCCGCAACATATTCTTCCCATTTTTGTACAACTGCTTTGTTCACTCCACATAGGTCCTCGCTAAATAACAATCCCATATTCCAATCTTGTCTTTGTATCACTTCATCTGATGGGATGTAATGTTTCGATAATCTATGTATTTTCCCCAGTGTTTTTCCCCAAGAATGATAAAAATCCCTATTCCAGGTTTCTGTGTCCTTAAGGTCGATAAAAGAGCCTTTTGCTTTTTCAAAAGCTAAAACATAGCATTCCTTTTCGCCATCTACTGTAATGGTCTCTAGATATTTTCCATTAGTTGAGCGTAAAGGTGGGGTTAGTTTAACACCTGATGAATGTAGAAACCTTACCCAATCCAATTCGGCGATAATAGCTTCTTTCTTATACACCGTACTAGGATAAAATTTCAGCACAAAATTCTCACCATTCCTTTTACCCTCAAATACATTGCTTGAAAATCCACCAAGCAATCGTAATTCTGGACCATCCGCATCGAATCTTTGTGCACCTTCAGATAAAGTACCCTTATCCAATTGTCTCCTCCTTTCCCACAATAAAAAAGTGACCAAGAATGATCACCTTCATATTCGCATACTTCACTTAATCGACTTCAACTCATTCTATTCAATTTCCTTTTAATCTAATAAATTGTTTATATAACAATAGAACAATTCCACAAACTACCGTCAGTCCTATAATAGAGAACAAGTAAAATATAGGTGAATATGTATATCCAATTGCTACTTCATTTTGAAGCATCGCTACATTTCCCCATGCACCCGCTATATCTGGTTGATAATTTTTCGTTTTAATAAAACCGACCAACATCATTCCGGATATATATATGATATGAACGATTAAAGAAGCAATAAAAGCTTGTAATATCGTCTTCAGATTGGCCACCTCTACTTTCCGTCTTGAAGAATCTTATTTTCTATCAATTAATCCATCTCCACTAATCTGTCCACCGTCTGGTAATGAAATCCAATCTAAACTATATATGTAATCGCCTGCATCATCCTTACTCTTTGCTGAAAAAGTAACGATATACTCTTGGTTTTCTTCGATAATATTATATACATTGGCATCCTTGATAAAAACTTTATAGGTATCCCTGTTTTCACTTTTTTCATAAGCATTATAGCCAATAATCCACATTTTCTGGTATTCCCCTGGTACAACTAGGTGTCCTTTTTCTTCTATATACATTCCACCAAACGTAATATCGGGATATCCTTGCTTAGTTATAGAAGAGTATGTCAAAACCATTAAAAAGATGGAAATGATAACAACGCTAAGGAATACAATCTTCTTTTTATTTTTCATCCTACACCCCCAAGTTATATTAGTGAGACGACCTCCCTCTAGCTTTAACAATACTCACAACAAACCCTACAATGGACGCTATAACGGCCTTTAACAGAAAGTATTCCAAAAGCCCGTCTATTACCGTTCCTTTAAACTTTTGAATCCATGTTGCTTCTGAAACCCATTCAATTTCTAAGCCAATTCCTACTATCGCAGGAGCACTTAGCACGATATAAACTAAAATAAAACTAATCAGAAATGCTTTTAGATTCATTATGGAACTCCTTGTTATTGGTGGAAGTATCCCCTCTGTTACTCTATTAAATCTTGCTTAGTTAGGCTTTTCTTTTAAACTGTCTAGCAGAATATATCCAAAAATCAAACCTGCAATCGTTGAAAATGGCATATCATAACTTCTAATGAGTACCCCACCGAATGGTAGTGAAACACCTGGCAAGGAAAAATATAAAATAAAAATCTGAGAAATATACAGAGTTGGAATACCTATTGCACCTAATTTCACCCAATCAACAGACCATTTTCTCTTTTCCTTAATTTCTTTAATAAATGCCGGCAACCTTAGGATCATCCCGATTAAAATAGGAAATATGGTGGAGTATATCGTAAGTAGCATTACGGGTGCTTCGAACAATAGATTTTCTTTCATTTCAATAGGTACTTTATATCCTAAGAAAATTAGAGTAAGGATGCCGATTGTACATGTAAAGTACATGAGAAATCGTTTCATCGTTTTCTTTCCTCCTCATACCATCTCTTACTACAATTCTAACATAATATTCTGATAACAAAATATGAATTTCAGTCCAATAAAAAAGGACGACCAGTTTAAGATCGTCTTGCCTTAACACACTTCCTTCTACTAACAATTTGTTTCATTGCCTCCCATAATCTTGCCGCTTTGATCATCAACATAATCAGTACCGAATTGGCAATCAGCATCAATCTCCCACTTCACTAAATATTCTCCATTTTGATGACTTACCGATACTATTTCAACTTCTCCTGCATTCTTAGAATGGCGTTCCATCACAACTGCCATTGCTTCTTCTTCTGTTATCTTTGGACTGCTATTACAGCCAGTAAGGAGAAAAAGTATAAAGAAAAGTAAAAAACTATAACTGATTTTTTTCATTCCTTTACCTCCTATTTAAGCAAAACTCAGTTACTCCAATGAGTTGGACGTTTAATATGTGAAGGAAGTCTTGTCATTCCATCACCTTTAGCCGCATTAATTTGCATCTGAGTTAGAAACATACCCGTTGATAAATTAGCTCCTCTTAGATCGGCATCACGTAAATCTGCACCAATGAAATCCACACCTCTTAAATCCGAATTTCTCAAATCTGCAGCAATTAAATAAGCTCCTCTTAAGGTTACCCCTCTTAAGTCTTTACCTTTTAATTTTTTGCCAATCCAGTCTGCTCTTTCGTGATTATAATTTTTGGATTTCTTATCGGGTAACTTTGTAATTAAGTTACCTCGAATATAATCACTTGTTTCAGCTAGTAAATTATTGAGAGGGTATCTGATCATCACTAGATCAAGAGCCAATAAATTATCCGCATCAAGTTTGGTTAGATTCTGTAAGTCTATTAATTGTTCATTTAATCTATCAGACAATTTATCCGGGATGTCATACCCTAATGCCTCAGCCGTGTATGCAATCATTTCGTGAATTTGTTCCATAACAGGAAATACTCGGAACATCTTATCGCCAATTTCAGGATTATCCCGCCAACTCTTACCGTTAAAAGTAACTTGAGAAACAATTTGTCCAGCACCTAAACAGTCAAACACCGTACACCCTTTGAATCCTTCCTCTCGTAGATTACGATGAATTTGACAACGAAAATCAGATTGTAAATGAACACAGGCTTCACCTGCCGGCTTGTTTATGGGAAAGTCACTTGAAGCTACTATATTTAGAGCTGTGCAGCAAAGTCCAAAACAATTCGAACAATCAGCTGTTAAACTTTCTCTAATAGTTTTCGCTTTTTCTAGATGCATTTTGATACTCTCCCTATTGATAGCTTTATAAAAATGGTACTTTACTCAAATAAAGAACTAATATAATCATATACAGCATTCTCTTCATCTAACACATTGTAGTGATCCTCAAACGTTCCTATATGATCCTTGCCAATCGTATACCTATGAAAAGTACCGTAAAAGTGAACAGTTAGTTCATATGTGTCATTACTATACTGAAATCTACCATTTTTCCTGATCCGTTGTTGATTGCTAAGTAAAGTTGAAATTATATCTTTATCCTCAATTTTTATCTCTTCTCTTTCACCAGAGGATTCGGAGTCGGGAGCTTGAATAGTTATGTAATTAATTCGTTCTGTATCTAACTCCGTAATAACAAGCTGTTCGTCATCTATAATTTGTTCTACAATCATCTCTCTAAAAGTAGTAGGTAAAGAGAATGATATATCAAACACTAGCACAATAATAACAATCGAAAGTAAGACCCTAGTTAGAAGTGCAAATTTCCTTAGTTTTCTCTTTTTCAAGTTTAGACTCCATCCTTATCACTACGACATTTTAGATGTATAAAATTCAACAAGAAACGGCTGAGACTCTTCATCCAAACAACGTTCTATTCTTTCTCTGAAATTCTTAATCGTAACCATTTCCAATGCTTCTTCAATAGGGAAAAATCCCACTTCTAAACTTTCCGAACTAGTCGTTGGAACGCCACCGATTGCCTTTCCTAGAAATAATGTATTACAGATAGACCGCTCTACATTCTGAAACACGCCACAAAACTTAGTAATTTCGATGTCAATTCCAGATTCCTCTTTGGTTTCCCTAATGGCTGCATCTTTCAATGACTCGCCTTCTTCCACCTGTCCACCAGGCATCTCCCATCCTCTACGTGGCCCTTTAATAAGTAATAGTTCATTCTGATCATTCAATACGATTGCAGCTGCTGAAATAATATGTTTGGGTACAGACATCTAGTTTCCCCCTAAAATTATCTTTTAATTTCAAAATCTCATATTACTATATTAATATTAACATAATTTTCCTAAATTAAATTATATGAAAAATAGTTAATTATTTAACTAACAAAGCAAACGCATAAAAGGCATCTCCGTCAGACACATCACCTTCGCTCCACCATACACCATAATCGTAAAAGTAGAGCCCTTTTTCGTTCGGTGCAGTGAAGGTATAATCCGTTACAGCTACTTCTATTTCACCATCTTCACTTGTTTGGTTAAGGTGAACTTCATTCGGCATTGGTTCATAATCCATCCCGAATGTCACCTTCGTACCTGGCTCAACCGGAATCGGACTTTCATTCTTTAACATGTCCTTCGCGCTCGCCGTATCCACACATCCATTCTTCCAACAGTAGGTGCCAAGTACGGTGTCATATCTTTTCCCATCAATTTCTATGAAAGCATTTGGAGGTTTATCCCCTTTAAGTTCACTACTGTCTGAGCCAAAAGGATTACAGCCTGCTAGAATTACCAATAGTATAGTTAGAAACCATAACTTTTTCATTATCATAAACTCCCCTTTTATGAGTAGGACGTTATCATTCTTCGCTTTGTTTCACCACTGCGTAACTTCACGGAATATAAAGGATAATAATAACTTCATAGAGAACTATATTAGAACAATAATATTTAGGAGGCGTTATAGTTGATTAAAAATATTGCTACAGTCGGTGTCTATGTAGAGGATCAACAAAAAGCGAAACAGTTCTGGACAGAAAAAATCGGATTTGAGGTTGTTGCTGAACATCCAATGGGACCGAATGCTACTTGGTTAGAGGTTGCTCCACCAAACGCCGAGAGTCGCCTAGTCATCTACCCGAAATCGATGAGGGGCGGTTATGACATGCCTCAAGTTTCGATTGTATTTGAATGTGAGGATATAGAGGATACCTATGAAAATATGAAAACAAATGGAGTGGAGTTTGAACGAGAACTAAATAAAGCGCCATGGGGAACTAGTGCTATCTTCTGTGATGAGGATGGAAATAAGTTTTTGATTAAAGGTATCTAGGTAAGCTTTAGCTGTTACCAAATTATAACACCGCCATAATGAATATTTAGTGATAAAATATGAGAGAGAATAGTTTCTCACTTTATATGTACATAGGGGTGAAAAGATTTGCAAATAACAAAAGATGATGTGACACAGTTCCCCTGTTTTTTCAATCACCAATCAGCGAGAATGTGGTTAAAGAGTGTTTATGGAGAGTATATCGCATTAAGTCATGTGGATTATAGAATGGAAACCAAAATCTATTTTTATCATTTAGTTCAGGATAAAACTAGATACTTAGAGTGGAAAGACTCGAAGATGAGATTAGAGCCTGTGGAAGATTCAGTATACAGGGATACATACCAATTAATTGAAATTACAGAGACTGGTAGATTAAAGTTAAGATAGTATAGGCATAGCTTCATAATTTAAATTATGAAAGGAAGAAAGGTACTTAACCCTTCTTCCTTTTTCTTTCTACATATTTTCTTACTCAGTCACACGGATAATAGCCGCAGCACCCTTCTGAACATGATTGAATTGGTGGGTTACAATCGTGTAATCCCCTTCCTCAAATACCTCAAATTCAACAACTGCACCACCACTAGCTGGTAATTGTACCGTTTGCATTCCTTTCAGGACATTCTCTGGATTCCCATCTAAATACGTAACATCAAACTGTGCACCTACCACATGGAAGGAACTTACTTGGTTTGGTCCTACATTATTGATATATAGACGAATACGATCGCCAACTTTAGCTTGTAATGGTTCGTCTTTCAATGTAAAGGTGTCACCGTTTGTATTACGATCACCTTCTTTTAGAGCCTTGGTAGAGAATACAACTTGGTTTGGTGTTCCATCTGTAAAGTCATCTAAATCATTATAGTTATACCATTCGTTTTGAATTAGAGCGAACTCCTTATCAACGATGTCATCTGTAGGATAGCCATCTTTTGGTTTCACAATAACGACACCATGCATGCCATTGGCAATATGTGAAAGAGCTGGACCTGTTGCACAATGGTACATAAACACCCCAGGTCTGTTCGCTGTAAAGGTAAATGTTCCACTTTCATCCGGCATTATATCAATAAAGTTCTTGGTAGGTGATGTTTCAACCGCGTGGAAATCCATACTGTGTGGAATCGCAGGATCCATATTCTTTAATGTGAAATTCATTGTATCGCCTTCATTCACCACAATTAATGGTCCGGGTGCTTCCCCATTAAATGTCCAAGCTTTATATATTTCATTTGGTGCGATTTCAATATCGGTAATTTGTGCTGTCATTTCAATATTTACTTTATGTTCTCCAACTCGTTCAAATTTTATAGGGATTGGTTCCTGATTTAAGTCTTGATGTGCTGGGATAATAGTAGTTTCTTTTTCATCGTTTACCGCTGCACTTACCTCGTCATTTGATTTATCTTTTGAATCTGATGTAGCCGTATCTTTTTCGTCACCACAACCTGTTAAAAACAATGCTAAACCTAAAGCACCAATAACGATGCTCTTCTTCATATTCTTCATTTCATTCACTCCCGTTTATTATTCGGTTTTTTGTGGATGAAAGAGCGCTCTTCTTTTATCTACATCTTCATTATATAAAATAAGACTAGAAAAGTATGTGATTGGGTTAACAAGGTAACGTCACAAGATGAGAGGGTAACATTTTGTTTTTAATGGAGTCTAAAGTGTTGATGTGACAGGGGTTAACTGACTTTGGGCAGAAATTATCTTTAGATTAGTGATTATTACATATTTGTGAATGGACCATGGGGACAAGTTCCTTGGACCTCATTCCAAGGAAGCTATCCCATAGTCTTTTTTATTTTCTTAATTTTCTTTTGTAACAAAAAGCTCTATCATGGTACTAAGTACATGACGGAAGGGGGGAAGGTCATTCATGCAGGAGATAGAAGACATCTATAAGGAGCTCCATCCAAAGATTCTCACGTATTTTTATATAAAAACATCGGACCAGATGGTTGCAGAAGACTTAACACAGGAAGTTTTCTATCAAGCGTTGAAAGGTATTCATTCTTTTCAAGGCTTTGCCACCATTCAAACTTGGGTATTTGCCATCGCAAAAAATATATTAACCAAGCACTATCGTTCCAAACGGTATAAAAAAGGTTTGGAAATGAAATTAACGAATGAAGTAAAAGACGTACCAAAGACTCCAGAAGATTTATATGTTTTAAATGAAGAAGCCAGAGAAATCATGACGCTTATACAAGTATTGGATGACCTTTCCAAAGATATTATCATTCTACGAATCTACGGGGAACTTTCCTTTAAGGAAATTGCTCAACTTGTTGGAAGAACTGAAAACTATGTCCGTGTTACCTTTCACCGTGCAAAGGTAAAAATCAAAACAGAAATGGGGGCGAAAAAATATGAAAGAATGCCCGATCGTTGAGGATTTACTACCACTATATCATGAAGGATTATTGAAGCCTGAGACTACGGAATGGGTAGAAGAACATCTTAAGAGTTGCCCTTCCTGTAGCGCTTTAGCAAGTATCTCTAGTGAACCCATACTGGAGGATAAGATTGAACCCGTAGTAGATCATGAAAAAATGATGGCTAAGGTAACATCAAAATTGACCTTATATCAATTAATCTTTGTTGGAATCTCCTTTTTTCTAGCTATACGAACTGTAATTGCAAATGAAAACTTTGGTTTTATTTTACCCTATTTTATTTTAGGACTCGTGATTTACTTATTTTATCGAACCTATCGATTGGTGATGTTGATTGCTTTTCTTCCTGTCTTTTTATGGTTTTTAGGAACTATGCTCTATAGCATCTTCCAGCAAACAGATCCGAATAATAGTGTTTCCATGATGATTTTTGACTCGTTATATGGTTCATTCCTAATGGCAGGCATCCATTTACTATTTGCAATCTTAGGAGCAACTGTTGGTTTACTCTTCATCAAGCTAAAAGAAAGTGGTGATGTATAATGCGTAAGAGAAAATGGTGGTACATTCTGTTAATTATCATAATTACACTCCCTGTACTATTTATAGCTAATGCTTTTAACGGAAATCCAGTATCCAAACAAATTGCGAAAATAACGTTAAACAATTATTTGGAAGAAGAATATCCAGAAGACGAGTTCCATGTGGGGAAGCCTTTTTACAACTTTAAGGATAGTGGATATAACTTTGAAGTGAAGCAAATTGGTGATGCAACACAAAAGGTGCACGACTTTACTGTAACAGGCATCTTAGGTACAGAGGTTACCTATGATTCTATTTATTACGCTAACTTAGATCAAATCTTAATAAGGAATCTAGAAAGTGAAGCAAACATGGAACTCCAACAACTGATAAAAAAAGAAATACCAGAGATGAAGGAAGTGGAGGTTATGATAGAGGTCTTGAAAGGGACCTATCCTTCCGACACCACCTGGGATAAGGATTTAAAGCTAGAAAAACCAATGTATATCCATATTATCTTAAATGCCGAAGATTTAACGAAGGAATCTGTAGTAGAAAAAGCGAAATCCATTCAGCAGCTACTAAATGAAAATGGCTACGAGTATGACCGGGTAAGCATTAATGCGAACTTAAATGATACCCAATATGGTTCTTATGTGAAATATGGACTCGGGTTTGAGAGAGATTCCAAGATTAGAGAAAGAGATGTAGAGGAGTTTGAGTGAGCCACGGGGTCAGGTTCCCTGGCTCTTTTCTCTTCTCTAATAGAATATTATCGTCCGATTACATCCAAATGAAAATATAGAGATTGATTATAAAGCTTCCCCCCAAACAACTACTCTCCAAAGGAAACGAGGTACCTGTCCCCATGGACCAAATTATGTGTCTAACTCGATAAATTGTTATAATAATAGTTATAAATGAAATGAGGCATTAGATATGATTATAAACTGCACAAAAAAGTTACAAGAACAATTAAAAATAAAGCCTGACGTTGTTGAGGGGGATAATCCTCTTCTATCATGGCATGGAAATCTGTTAATTGTGAACCGAAGAAAGACACTGGTACTGGTGAATGATAAAAATCGATATACGATCGTTCTACATGGGCTTAAAGCTAAGGATTTTAATAAAATCGATGATGTCATCTTGCACTCTATTCAGTACATGTTTGAACAAGAGGGTATTCAAAAGGATGTTATCGAACAATATATTGATTCTGCTAGAGAGATAACCTTTTCGAAAACAAAAGATAGAAAATTAATTGCAAGGATGAACAGGGCCTGTGAAACCTTATATTACTTTGAAACTCTACTTGATTCGGATACGATTTTCCAACCTACTCTGAGTTTAAAATTGAGTCGTGATTTAGTTGGGGATGGAAAAAAGGACTATTTCTATGCAAATGAGGCCATGTATAAGGACTTGGAGGAATTTACAGGTAAGCCGACATTCCAAACAAAAGCTCTAGAGATGAAGATAACATTGCGCCTTCAAAGTAGGAACGTGTTCCGGAAATTAATCGTTCCGATGTACATCACCTTCAGCGAATTCCATCATGTTATCCAGACTGCTTTTGGTTGGCAAGATTCTCATCTTCATGAGTTTTATGATTTTAGTAACCAAAAATCGAACCGAGCACTGAACCCTCACCACTTTGCATATAACGAAGAAGGATACAAACCGATTGCTAATCTTGTTTGTCATCCAGAGGCATTTAATCACGGGGATAATAGTCTTCCCAAGAAATTGGATCATACCGTTCTGCTTTCTGAATATATGCCAGCTAACGTAACCTATGTTTATGATTTTGGGGATAACTGGATACACGATATTAAGGTCCAGCGCGTGATGGAAGATTATGATAAGAATTATCCTACCTGTATAGAGGGAGAAGGAAACACACCACCAGAGGATGTAGGTGGAGAAGGTGGATATGAGGTTTTCCTTGAAATTATGGAAGATGTAAATCATCCAGATTATAAGCAAATGTATGCTTGGAGTAGAGAGCAAGGCTTTGAAGACTTTGATATAAAAATGGTTAATAGAAGGTTGAAGGATTTTGAATAACCATATGTTAGGGTGAAACGAATGAAAATCTTACTAGTAGAAGATGACCGCACCATTGCTTCCGGTTTAGAGTATTCCTTGAAACAAGAAGACTTTGATATCATCCTTTGTCATAACGCAACTTCGGCAACCGAAGTCATCCAACAACAGATAAATGAAATCGATTTATGCTTATTTGATTTAAACTTACCTGATGGTAGTGGGTATGACTTATGTAGATTAGTGAAAAAACAACTCGATATCCCGGTGATATTCTTAACCGCCTTTGATGATGAAGTGAATGTAGTCATGGGACTAGATATGGGGGCAGATGACTATATTACCAAGCCATTCCGAATCCGAGAACTTATTTCTAGAATTAAATCGGTACTGCGTCGATATAATCGACATTCCCAAACGAAGAATATCATCACCATACAAGATATTCAGATCAACACGTCAGAAGGAAAAGTATATAAAAATGAAGAGGAAATTTCGTTAACCGCTTTAGAATATCGTCTCTTCCTAATCTTCGCCAATCATATCGGACAACTTCTCACAAGAGCACAGTTGCTTGATCGAATTTGGGATGTTGCTGGTGATTTTGTGAATGATAATACCTTGACCGTCTATATAAAAAGATTACGTGAAAAATTAGAAGATGACCCACAAAATCCAACAATCATCAAAACAGTTCGAGGCATGGGCTATAAGGTAGGTGAGTAAATTGCTTCGAAATCGAGAAATTCAGATCCTGCTAACGATTCTAATCTTCATAAGTTTAGTAGGATTTACTGTGGCAGCACTACTAACTTCCATGGTTACAGCACTAATAGTTTTAGGCGTATCCATTTTACTGATCACCTGTACCCTTCTATTCACATCATGGCGCTACCGTGAAATTGGAAAACTTTCTGGCTACCTCCAACAAATTGCCAATGGCGATTTCCGGCTAGATGTTCGGGATAACCATGAAGGTGAATTGAGTCTTTTGAAAAGCAATATATACAAAGTAACCAAAATGCTTTCTGAACAGGGAACCGTCTTACACGAGGATAAAACAAAGTTAACCAATGCCATTTCCGATATCTCTCATCAATTAAAGACCCCACTCACCTCGATGATGGTCATGGCGGATTTATTACGAGATAAACAATTGGATGATGAAAAGCGATCTGAATTTACCAGGAATCTTCAGGTACAACTGGAACGCATGGAGTGGCTTGTTTCTTCCTTATTAAAGCTTTCGAAAATTGATGCAAGAACGATTACATTTAAAAAAGAAGAAATCCAGGTCTCTTCCCTGATTCAAACAGCTATTGAACCTTTATTAATACCAATGGATATCAAGATGCAAACCTATTCGATTACAGGTGAAGACCAGGTAACACTCGTTGGTGACTTTAACTGGATCACAGAAGCACTCATTAACATTATTAAAAATTGTGTTGAACACACTCCTGAAAAAGGCACCATTACCATTCACTTTTCAGAGAATGCGCTATTTACCGAGATCATCATTTCCGATAATGGGAAAGGCATTTCTAAGGAAGAACTACCCTACATATTCAAGCGATTTTACAAAGGGAAAAATGCAAGTGATGAAAGTGTTGGAATTGGTCTAGCAATGGCGTATAGTTTCATCACGAGTCAACAAGGCGATATTGAAGTGACCAGTGCAGTCGGTGTCGGGACAACCTTCCATATTAAATTTTACAAGCAGGTGATATGAGTGATCATTCCCCTGCTTATTTTATGCCCCTGCCCCCCTCTCACTAAGTGAATAAATTGTCACTTAAGAGTCACCTTAGAGTCATACTAGCTGGTTATACTGAACACAGACAAGAAATAATGGAGGTTTTCTTATGACTATATTAGAAGTTAAAAATCTATCCAAGGTGTACGGCAAAGGTGAAACCGCAGTAAAAGCTTTGGATAATGTATCATTCTCCGTAAATAAAGGTGAATTCGTTTGTATTATTGGTCCGTCTGGTTCAGGAAAGTCAACACTACTTCATTTACTTGGCGGAGTAGACCGTCCATCAAGCGGAAAGGTTCTCATCGATCAAACTGATATTTATGACTTGAATGAAACACAACTGGCCATTTTCAGAAGAAGACAAATCGGTTTAATCTATCAATTTTATAATCTTATTCCTATCCTATCTGTAGAGGAAAACATTAAGTTACCGATGCTTTTAGATGAACAAAAAGTAGATTCCAAGCAATTTAACAAGATTACAGAAATCTTAGGGTTAAACCAACGACTTACCCACTTACCAAACCAACTTTCAGGCGGTCAGCAACAGCGTGTATCCATCGGCAGAGCACTTATCAGTAATCCGGCTATTATGCTTGCTGATGAGCCTACTGGTAACCTAGATAGCAAAAATAGTGAAGAAATTATGGAACTACTCAAGATGTTTAATAAGACATACAATCAAACCTTGATTGTTATTACCCATGATGAGCGCATTGCCCTTCAAGCAGACCGTATTATTTCGATTGAAGATGGGAAGCTTGCCAAAGATGAGGTGATTCGCCCATGAACATTGTCAATAAAGTCACGGTAAGGCATTTAAAAAAGAATAAACGACGCTCCCTCGTGACCATTATTGGTGTCATCATTTCAGTGGCGATGATTACGGCCGTTGCGACACTTGGTGTTTCCTTTTTAGATTTATTAATTCGTCAGGATATTGCTAAGAACGGAGAATGGCATGTTCAATATGGAGACGTTAATTCAGACCAAATAGAAGCCATTCAACAGGACACCGATACGAAAACCCTTGTTCTCTCAAGTGATGGCTATGCTGCCTTAGAGGAATCAACCAATGAAAGTAAACCATATCTATTCTTTCAAAACTATAACCAGCAGGGCATGGAGCAATTCCCGATAGAAATTCTAGAAGGAAGACTTCCTAATAATGAGAATGAAGTAGCTATTTCAGAAGCAATTCAATCCAATGCAGAGGTAGATTACAAAATTGGGGATCAACTAACCGTTGACATTGGTGAGCGAGTGGACACAACAGAAGGAGTAACACTCACACAAAACTACCCTCTCAATCAGGGAATGGAGACCAACGTTGAAGAACTGCAAATCAAGGAAACAAAAACCGTAACCATCGTTGGGACGATTGAACGTCCTACCTGGGAACCAACCTGGGCCCCTGGTTATACGGTCATTGGCTATGTGGATGAAAGTTCCTTAACCGAAACAGATACGGTCGATGCTTTTGTCGTATTAGATAAGGTAAACGGTTCACTATTTGACCATGCAAAGACCCTAGCACAAGGACAAGGAATTGAGGAAGTTAATTTTAATAGTGAATTACTGAGGTATTATGGAGTCACAGCTAATGATTCATTGCGCATGACATTGTTTTCCTTAGTTGGTATTATTATGGCCGTTATTATTATTGGATCAGTTGCATTGATTTACAATGCATTTGCTATTAGTGTATCGGAACGTGCTAGACATTTAGGAATGCTATCCAGTGTTGGGGCAACGAAAAAGCAAAAACGAAACACTGTCTTCTTTGAAGGAGCGGTCATTGGGGCAATTAGTATTCCACTTGGGATTGTTGCAGGTCTAACTGGTATTGGGATTACCTTCCTATTCATTAATACTTTTATTGAGGATGCACTCAATGTTTCCGAAAAGCTTGAATTAGTTGTTACACCATCTACTATAATAGCTGCTAGTGTCATTTCAATCATCACGATTTTTATTTCAACCTATTTACCAGCAAAAAAAGCATCTAAAATCTCAGCAATTGATGCAATACGCCAAACACACGATATAAAATTATCTGGGAAAACGGTAAAAACGTCCAAGCTCGTACGAAAAGTCTTTGGAATCGAAGCAGAAATTGGACTGAAGAATACCAAAAGAAATAAAAAAAGATACTTGGCAACCTTGTTCTCATTAGTCATTAGTATCGTATTGTTCCTAGCTGTCACATTCTTTACTGACAATATCAAAAAGTCACTAGAAATGTCGCAGAATGATTATCAATACGACATACTAATTTACAGTAGTCAATTAGAGAAAGATGAGCTTGTGAGCTATACGAAATTAGATCACGTAACGAACTTTACAATTTCCGAGGAAGTGTTCGAACACTTACAAACACCAGTTAGTGTGGATGACATATCCCCTGAAATGAAAAAAATAGAAGATGAGCTATATATTGAGGATGGAAAGTACAATTATTATGTTTCACTTCAAAGTTTAGATGATGATAGTTTTCATGCTTATGCAGAACAAATCGGGGTAGATCCTAGAGATTTCATCAATCAAGATACACCGCTTGCCATTATTATTGATCAAATTTCCTATGAGGATGGTGCCTCTGGAAAGATAATCGAAACGAAGGCGATTGAGGCAGAAGTAGGAAAAACGTTAGACATCTATTCAGCAACATATGAGGATATGGAAGGTGAACCTACAGAACCTGAGTTGGTCCAATCTATTGAAATAGGAGCCCTTACAGATATTGTACCAATGGGCGTTCAAACGGCTAGTTTAGGAGGTATTAACATCATCATTCCCCAATCCACAATGGATGAATTAGGAATGGAAGTTTCACCTTATGTGTATTTAAACAGTTCCGATCCTCTGGCAACACAAGAAGCAATCGAAGAACTAACAGATACAAATGTCCATGTGTTTAATGTTTACCAACAAAGACAACAAGAGGAACAGATGGTTTTACTAATGTCCATTTTCATTTATGGATTTATTACGCTTATTTCCTTAATCTCGGTTGCTAACATTTTCAATACAATCTCGACCAGCATCAGTTTGCGGAAACGTGAATTTGCCATGTTACGTTCGGTTGGCATGACACCAAAAGGATTTAATAAAATGATTAATTACGAAAGTATCTTTTACGGGGTGAAGGCATTAGCTTACGGACTACCAATTAGTGTACTCATCATGTACGCTATTCATCGCTCCGTTGGCTACACCTTTGAATATGGATTTAGTCTACCGTGGATGTCGATTCTATTCGTGGTTGTCATGATATTCATTATTGTAGGGTCAGCAATGCTATATTCGATTTCGAAAATAAAAAAAGAAAACATTATCGAGAGTTTAAAACAAGAGAATATCTAATAAAGAAAACGCGGTTAGCACTATGCTAATCGCGTTTTTACAAATTTAAGGACAGACCCTTAATTGAAAAGGTCCATCCCTATTATATAATCTTATGCTTCGTATCTTTTAACTAATGCGACAAATGCATCTACAGCAGATTGTAAGAAACCAACTGTATCTTCATTTGTAATTTTACCATCTTCACCAAGTAATTCATGAACATTTGCAATGTATACCTCTGGTTGTTGTACAACTGGCATGTTTAAGAATGCTAACACTTGACGTAAATGATGGTTCGCACCAAATCCACTTAAGTTACTTGGAGATTGACTTACAATAAGTGCAGGTTTACCATCCCAAACGTTAGAACCGTATGGACGTGATCCAACATCAAGTGCGTTCTTAAGTGCTGCAGGTACAGAACGATTGTGTTCTGGAGTGACGAATACAACAGCATCTAATGCCTTCACTGTTTCACGGAATGACGTGTATACTTCCGGAATATCTTGATCAGAATCCTGATTATATAAAGGTAGGTTTCCAATTTCGATAAATTCCGCTTCGTAGCCTTCTGGTAATAATTCTACGATATTCTTTCCAAGCTGCTCTGAAAATGAATTGTTTCTAATACTTCCTACAACGATACCAACTTTTGCCATATGTAATCATCCTTTTCTAGTAGATTTTACTTACATAACCATAGTAGATTACTTTTAGTAATAATTCAACTTTTTAGATTATATATACTATTATTTATTAATTGCATTTTTGCAATGTGTGCTTAATCCAGAACAGAAACTGTTTTATAATTAACATATCAAGTTCTATCCCCTGAATCTTAAGTATAATTTGGTCACCAAATCGTGGTGTTGTATTCTACAGCGAAGAAATGGAAAGCATGAATAGAATCAGCTATACTTAAAAATGGAATTTGACTCCAATGTAGGCATTGGAAAATTAAGAACAAAGGAAGGTGTATGATGACTCAAGAATTTATAGAAATTCGTGGTGCTCGGGAAAACAACTTAAAAAATGTATCATTACGAATACCGAAACGAAAAATCACCATTTTTACTGGTGTATCAGGTTCTGGTAAATCGTCCATAGTTTTTGATACTATCGCCGCTGAATCCCAGCGACTATTGAATGAAAACTTTAGTATGTTCGTTCGGAACTTTCTCCCACGCATTCCACAACCCGATGCAGATTTAATTGAAAACCTTAGCATGGCTGTTATTGTTGACCAAAAGCGCCTAGGGGGTGGGTCTCACTCTACCTTAGGAACGATTACAGACATCTCTCCTTTACTTCGTTTACTTTTTTCTCGTATAGGCGAGCCCTATATTGGTGAGTCCTATATGTTCTCATTTAATGATCCACAAGGCATGTGTTCTGAGTGTAATGGAATCGGTCGTAAATTGCAGATTGATATGGACAAAGCAATAGACATGTCTAAATCATTAAATGAAGGAGCAATCTTGCTACCAGAGTATAAAGTTGGCAACTGGGAAATGAATATGATAGCAGAAACCGGTGACTTCGACTTTGACAAGAAGCTAAGTGATTATTCCAAAGAGGAACTGGATGAACTCCTTTATAGCAAAGCAAGAAAAGTAAAGGTACAGATCTCTGGAAACTCAATGAATATGACGGTTGAAGGCATCCTCGAGAAGTTTACGAATAAATACATAAAACAGGATTTGAAAACGAAATCGGAGCGCACACAAAAAGCAGTTGCCCCATTCATTACAGAAGGTCCTTGCCCAAGTTGTCATGGAGCTAGGCTAAGTCAACCCGCTCTTAACTGTAAAATTAACAACTATAACATAGCAGATCTAGCTTCGATGGAAGTGGATCAGCTAATCCAAGTGATTGAGGAAATAAAACAACCAGAAGCTGCTCCAATGGTCAAAGCCATATCGGAAAGATTACAACTCCTAGTAGATATTGGTCTGGAGTATCTAAGTCTCGATCGAGAAACGGACACATTATCTGGTGGGGAATCCCAGCGTGTCAAAATGGTTAAACACTTAAGTGGAAGTCTTGTGGATGTCGTTTATATATTTGACGAGCCAAGTGTAGGATTACACCCGAGGGATGTATACCGCCTCAATGAATTGCTGAAGAAACTACGGGACAAAGGGAATACCGTTATTGTGGTTGAACATGATCCTGATGTCATACAAGTAGCCGATCATATTATTGATGTAGGTCCATATGCGGGTGATAAAGGCGGGACAATTTTGTATGAAGGAAGTTTTGCCGGTCTACTTGAATCTGATACATTAACTGGCAACCATATGAAAAACAAGATGCCTCTTAAGAATGATTTTCGTCAGGCAACCGGTAAGCTATCCGTTGAAAATGTGACATTACATAATCTGAAAAATGTCAGTGTTGATATTCCAACAGGAATCTTAACTGTAGTTACAGGTGTTGCAGGTTCTGGAAAAAGTACATTAATCAATAATGCTTTCTTAAAGCAACACCCCGAGGCAATAGTGATCGACCAAAAATCTGTCGGTACTTCTACCCGTTCTAATCCAGCTACTTACACAGGGATTATGGACGATATTCGGAAAGCTTTTGCCAAAGCAAACAATGTAAAGCCTGGTCTGTTTAGCTTTAACTCAAGTGGTGCCTGTGAGAACTGCCATGGTTTAGGGGTTGTTTATACCGATTTGTCATTTTTAGAAAGTGTTAAAACTCCTTGTGAAGTATGTGGTGGGAAACGGTTTAAAGAAGAGGTATTAGCTTACAAACTAAACGGTAAATCAATTGCAGAAGTATTGGAAATGACCGTTGAACAAGCACTAGCTTTCTTTGAGATTAAAAAAGTGGTCAATACGCTACAAGCTATGAGCGATGTAGGAGTAAATTACCTAACACTTGGCCAACCTCTAAGTACATTGTCTGGTGGAGAATGTCAACGCATTAAATTAGCTACGGAATTGCATAAAAAGGGAAGTATCTATGTCATGGATGAGCCAACAACTGGACTTCATATGTCAGATATCACCCATCTATTAGACATCATCAATCGCCTTGTAGATACTGGGAATACTGTCATCGTTATCGAGCATAACCTTGATATCATCCGAAACGCTGATTGGATAATAGACATGGGACCTGAGGGCGGCACAAATGGAGGTAAAGTTATTTTCCAAGGCACTCCAAAGGAACTATCAACTGCCAAACACTCACTTACAGGCAAGTATTTGATATAAATAGAAGCAAGAAACTCAAATAGGTGCCTGTTCAAGTAAAAGTAGGTGCCTGTCACTCCTCGATATTTGTCGAACGTCGACAAAATTCGGGAAGTGACAGGCACCTTAGCTGTTTTTCATTTCATAGATTTTTTGGAGCGTATGAATATGCTTCATCTTCTCGTCATCATCCTCTGTGTAGAGATACCACTCCACAAGCCTGTATCCGAATACTAAAAGGATCATCTCATAGATGTAATCATCGGTAATGTGAGATACATCCACGTACTCTGAAAAGCCTTTATAATATGCAGGAACACATTTCTGGTAGTATTCAACCATATGATTGATATCTGCTTCATCTGCAATAAGGCTTGCGAGATCCTCACCCAGGTAGCCCCACCCAGAAGTATCCCAGTCGATTATCGCCATTTTCCCGTCCGAATAAATCAGATTGGTTATCCAAAAGTCCCGGTGACATAACACCACGGGCAATTTTTCGATATGGGTTAGTATCTCGTCTGCGTGCTCATCGATGTCGATAAGCATTTGCCGGACGTGTTGCGGGAATTCGCAATCTCCTGAGCGTATATAATCGTAGACGACTGGCCAAGACCGGTAATGCAAATACGTATTCTTCATCAAGTCCTTATTGCTCAAGTTCGTCAGGCTCTCTAGCACAGCGGGCCGCTCGGCAAATAACTTACCTTGATAGCGTCCTAATTCCAGTGCGGCCTGCTCATACATGTCACCTGTCAAGTCTAAACCTGTAACCCCGTCGATATACTCCAACCACAACTCGAATTCATTTTCTTCGGCATTGATCTCAGAGTAGTAACATGTCGGCCAGCTAAAAGCATCCGAAAACGTCGCTCCCAAATCAGACGAATAGAGATCATATTCCCGGCGCCATGAACCCGGATCACCGTAACGCTCCCATTTTTTCTGTATTTTCAGCACGATACGGTACGGCAATTTTTCACCATCTGTAGTTTCGGCGATTCCCGTTACCAGGTAAACATTCCCCACAGTTCCACCCTGTAACGGCGTGGTTTGGTAGTCGGCCGAAATGATGTCCTTCTTGAACCGTCTACCTAAAACATAAATCAGCTTTTCGAATCTAATATTTATCTCTTCCATCCCCCGTTTTTTAGGTGCCTGTCACTTCCCGAATATTGTCGACGTTCGACAATATTCGGGAAGTGACAGGCACCACAAATTCATCGCATCTTATAAACTATCTTTCGTATGCTGTCAGTCGACAAATGAAACTTCTTTCCTAATTCTTCGAAGGACTTTCCATTCGAATATAATTGGTAAATTTCTTGGTTACGCTTTGTAATTAATGCTTTCGATCCACTCACTTCTCCCCAAGCTATCCGATTTTCATTTGCTTTTGGAACGTAAATCAAATCACCTTGAATATATTGCTGCATTTCCTTTAGCAAACTAGGGGGAAGAACCTCTTTTGCATTTTTGTACTGCACGATAATTTACGTCCTCCTTATAAACTTGAAAATTTTTCTCTACAGAAACTTGATTTAAATCCACTATTTCCAACTCCTTTCCGTTGATTAACTTATGGAAAATTATATACGATACATCTAGTTATTGAAAGATGTAAATTTTCTGACACATCATAATAAATGAATTGGGACCGTTAGAAACGGTCCCAATTAGGATTTCCCATCTATAGGGAAATCACCTCTATAATAGTGTTCAACCTAACCAGCTCCTTTCGCAAGAGTCTATCGGTCCGACAACTATATTAACTCATATTCTACCCTCTCCTCACAAGGGAAAGAATGGTTATAATTATTTTATCCTGAAGAAAGGGCCCATCACTTTGTGTTCTATTCCACCTGGATATTCACTAATTTAAAGTAAAAAGCAATCATAGTGTACAATATAAGGAGTAGAAATATAAAATCATTATACATAAGGAGTGTAAAAATGAACCATTCAACAACCACATTAACCATGGTAAGAGATTTTAATGTAGCACCTGAAAAAGTATTTGATGCCTGGTTGAACCCAGAAATGATGAAAAAATGGTTTTTCACATTGGAAGGTACGAATAAGGTAGCACAAAATGACCCAAAAGTAGGTGGAACATGGGAAATTGTTGACCATCGACAAGGAAAAGATTACCGTGCCATCGGGGAGTATCTTGAAATTGAACCTGCTCAAAAGATTGTTTTCACGTTTAGAATGCCAGAATTAAGCGACAGCGGATTATCAGACAAGCTTACAGTTGAGCTAAAGGAAACGGAGCAAGGCTGTGAGATGACATTCACACAATTGATTCACGTGATTCATGAAGAGAATTGGGACGAGGCTGATATTGAAAAGGCACATGTCGAATGGCATGATAGCACAGAGCAAGGCTGGTACTATATGTTTATGGGGCTTAAGGAATTATTGGAGACAGGAAAAATTAGCTATACAGGATAAGGTACATAGAGAAAAATACACGGACCAATTTGTGCAATTTCAATAGGTCGGTGTTTTTTTCTTGAAAAAATGTTTCAATCTTTGCAGTCAGCTACATGAAAAAGGAATTTAACCTGAATGAGTTGAATAACTTATAGTGAACTTGGTTTCGGTACTCAACAGTTAAAGGAGTGGTTTTATGCAAGTGGTAACCAATATGTTTTTAGAACAACTGGACATGCATTGCTATAAGAATGAGTGGTTTGCTTCGATGGATCAGGCGCTTCATGGAGTTACTGCAGCTGAGGCAGCATGGACAAGTTCGGGAATCAGCAATTCGATTTGGCAAATTGTCAATCACATGATATTTTGGAATGAAGACGTAATCCATCGAATTAATGGCACAGAGAATCCGCATAATGCAGATGACAACGATGAAACCTTTGGAATTCCGGGAGATCCAGAGGACAAAAAAGGATGGGCTCAGACAGTGCAGCGCTTTTATGAAGTCATGAATAATTTTAAAACGGTGATTGAGGACCTTGACGACGAAAAGTTAAAAGCTACGTATGCAGCTAACAGTAACTCTATTGAGCGATTACTTAGCAATATCATGATGCACGATGCATATCATATTGGCCAAATTGTTTTGTTGCGAAAGTTACAATCCTCTTGGAATGGCGTTGATTGGTGATTGGTACCTGACCACTTATATCCTTTATAGAGCCTTTTCTTATCAAAAGATCTGGTGCTTGTAATTCCAGCTATACTTACATTTCTTGGGGTTGGCGGAGACCACATAAGTGAAAGGATACTTTTTGAGAAATATGGAGATAACGTCATGATGCCATACTTTGCAACCCTTGTTTATATATCTTGTCACAATACGTTGAATAAGCTACAAAAATGCCCAAAAGCTTGAGTTTAGCTCAAGCTTTTTTCTAATGCATTCTATTATATTATATTAGTTATTTGGCTAATTCATAGGGTCTATTCTTCCACCGACACCGGAACAAACGCAAACTTCGTCACATCTACCAGCCCTAAGTCTGTAATTTTTAAGGATGGAATCACGGACAGAGACATAAAACCTAATGTCATAATCGGATCGACATCTTCCGCTACCCCAAGTACTTCTCTAGCTACTTTATTTATATTGCTTTGCTCGACAACAACTTCCTCCCCTGAAAGATTACTCATCAGCCCTGCTACAGGAAGTGCCATACTACAGATGACCTTACCACCTTCAACCAAGACCACTCCACCGTCTTGTTCTTTCAAACATTCAATCGCCACTGCCATATCCTCGTCATTCGTTCCAGTCACAATCAAGTTATGCGAATCATGCGCAATAGATATACCAATTGCACCTTTCTGAATGTCATAGTCTTTCAATAATCCAACGAACACATTACCCGTGTTGTTATGTCTTTCCACAACAGCAATTTTCGCAACCGGTTTTTCAGGACTATACACAAACTCGCCTGCTTCATCCCGTTCCACTTTCACAATCGCTTCATTCGTTAATGCTTCCGTTTGAATAACCTCAATCGCTCTTGCTTTATTTGAACTCAATTTCAAACGAAGCTTTTCCTTGGAGAAATCACCAATATGAACACTTGATTGCACTTTAGAAATATCCGCCTTGGTGAATGGTGCAACATATTTCCCTTGATTAGCCACAAGTTTTCCATCGATATACGTTTGCTCCACAACCAAGTTATTCAAATCACTAAAAATAACCAAATCAGCTTTTAATCCTGGTGCCACTGCTCCACGATCTTTTAACTGACAACACTCTGCCGTATGAATAGTCGCCATCTGAATTGCTAGAATTGGATCTACGTCTTCCTCTACACAAATACGAATGGAATTATCTAAGTGCCCTTTTTCTATAATCGTTTTAGCCTGTACATCATCCCCACATAATACACAACGACGGGCATTCTGAGGAGTAACACCTTTTAGCAATGTACGTAGGTTTTGCGTAACAGATCCTTCCCGTAAGAACACATACATCCCACGTGAAATACGCGCTTGCAATTCTTCCACCGTGGAACACTCATGGTCATTCTCAATTCCCGCAGCGATATAAGCATTAAGCTCTTTACCACTCACCATCGGGCTATGTCCATCAATGCGTTTATTTAACTTTCTAGCAACTAGTATTTTATCTAGTACACTATCTTTCGCTTGTATCACACTGGGAAAATCCATAAATTCAGCTAGCCCCGCTACTTTTCCCTCTTCAAAAGGGGCAATCATATCGGCTGCAGTTACTACAGCTCCGGCATTTTCCATGTTGGTAGCTGGAACACAGGAAGGCATCATATATTGAATATCTAATGCGGTATGTTCAGCCGCTTCAATCATATATTCCAATCCTTTCATCCCTGCTACATTAACAATTTCATGAGGGTCTGCCATAACTGTTGTTGTCCCGTGTGGTACGAGTAAACGACCAAACTCTTCGGGAGTCACATAAGAAGATTCCACATGGATATGTGGATCAATAAACCCGGGTGCGATATACTTTCCGTTTAAATCAACCGTTTCTTTTCCCTCATACGATTCGCCGATACCTGCAATTTTCCCATCGACCATTGCAACATCACCTTGAAGGATATTCCCTTGGTAGACATCCACGATCTTCCCATTTTTTAAAACTAGATCTGCTTCTTTACGACCTGCAGCTACATCGATTAGTTTTGTTAATGCACGTTTTTCCATTTCAAAATCCCCCATCTCTGATGTCATCACTTTAAAACAAAAAAGCCCGAAGAACTGCTACACTCCTAATCTACGAGTGAGCAAAATTCTTCGAGCTAAATGCCGAAAAAGATAGTAATAGAATAATAGAATCCCATCACTATGTATTGCTACTCATAGTCGGTTCATTTACGGTAAACCGGTAGAAACTCGCAAGCCATATCCTTGCTATTATATGAGTGAATGCTATTGATTTATTTGTTTATTATAGCACTTCAAAATTGGAATTCAATATAAATAAATTAGTAACTTCGGATTACTAATGAAAGACTTTAATTCAACCGCTCCATAATCCTCCGCTTCCGATATAGCATTCTCCCTGCCTCTGCAATATCCTTAATAGCAGAACGATTAATAATCGCACCAAATACCAGTCCAGCAATCGGAATCATTTGAAATAACTTCTTCCAGCCAAATTGATCGCGAAAGGTAAAGAAAACTTCCCTCCATCCTTGAAGCTCCGACATGACTAATCGTTTCGTGTCCACTTCTGGATTGTCTAATTTGTCTAGGGTAGTTAAGATAGCCTGTTTGCCAACATAATCCGAGGAGACAAATTGCAATACCTTAACAATATATAAACGTTCTTTTTGATCTGATGGGTCATAACCATAGCAAATGGCAATGTCCTGTAAAGTTTTCAGTTGTAATCCCAAAAGGAAAGGAATATCAATCGCCAGGGTAAAAATTCCGCCAACACCAGTACTAGCTCCCTGTGCCGTAGCTAAGTTCTTTCTGTTTTTTGAGAGATTTTCCGCTGTCTTATCCATGTCTACAATTGGTAATTGATTCACATCTTCTAAGGTTTCAATCTTTTTATCCGGATAATATTCGGTTACTTTAGAGGCAGAGCTTAAATACCTTCCCCCTGTTTGGATGTAGTTTCCGGTTTCATCCAGCATCTCACCAATCTTATTTTGAATAAATGCTGGAGTAAATTTATCAAGTAATTTAAAAGGAAGTCGACCAAGTCTTTCCCAAAACCATAAATCACTTTGGTCTTTTTCCCATTTTTGGATGGTAGCTAATTCTTGCTCGAGCCATTCTTTTGATTCTGTCATGAAGATTGCTCCTTTGATATGTATATAGATTGATGATAGTAATACGGAGTCATTGTTTCTTTCGGTTAAAGATTTATGATACTAGAAGTTGGTGCTTGGTGTTAAGTATTATCTCTACTAGTATTTCCCATTAGGTTAACAAAAAGAATCCATTCTGAACCAAACATTCAAAATGGATTCCTTCTAATTGTAAATTCTTATTTCTACATTACTCTTCCCAAATATATCCTTCCACCAGTGCCAAGGTACCTGTCCCCATGGTCTCTGTCCCCATGACACTTACCGCTTAAACAACTCATAATTAGTAGAAAACAAATGCCCCAACTTCTCATTTGGTGCAATATATTGTTTTGCACTATTAACAGCAATCGGTCCTTCATTAAATCCACCAGCAATTAAACCAAGTTTATTAGGATAGTTTGAAATATCCCCCACCGCATAAATACCAGGTATGGATGTGGACATGGTAGCATCGACTTGAATAGTACCTTCTTCCATGGTCATGCCCCAATCAGCAATCGGACCTAGATTAATATGGAAGCCGTGCGTCACAATTAGATAATCAACTTCCATCTCTTTTCTAGCATTAGTCCCAACATGTTCCATAACCACAGTTGAGAGTTTGTCCTGTTCCTCTTTAAGTTCCACGATTTTGTAGGGATTAAGCACCTCAACCGATGAATTCATCAACCGAGTAATATTACTTTCTATCCCAGTAAATTCGTCTTTTCGGTATATTAAGGTTACCTCCTCGGCAATGGATTCTAACTCATGTGCCCAATCAATCGCACTATTTCCACCACCTGAGATAAGTACTTTTTTCCCTTCATAACTCGCGAGGCTTTTGATGGCATAATGAATACTTTTTTCTTCATATTTATCCGCTAGCGGAAGATCCAATTTCACCGATTTTAATGTCCCGAATCCTGTAGCAAGTATAATGGTTTTAGTATAATGCTTCGCCCCGTTATGACTTGTTAATTCAAACGTACCGTCTTTTAATCTCTTTAAGCCCATTACTTGTTCATTTAACACGATAGTTGGATCGAATGTCATCGCTTGTTCAATCAGATTATCCGTTACTTTCTCACCCGAAAGCTGGGCTATCCCACCGATGTCACGGATAATCTTTTCAGGATAGAAATAAGAGACTTTCCCGCCTAGGAAAGGTAAATATTCAATGATTTTTGTTTTCATTTCTCGCATTCCACTATAAAAGGCGGTAAACAATCCAACTGGCCCACCACCAATTATCGTCACATCAAATAGTTCATTTTTCATGAGACAGTCCTCCTAGAAGTTACGTAGCCTTTAATAATAAATAAATAAAATACGGTGCACTAATGATAGAAACCACAATTCCAACTGGTATCTCTGTCGGTGCTAAAATAACCTTCCCCACTGTATCGGCAGTGATAATCAGTAATGCACCAATAAACATGGATAAGGGAATAATATATTGATGCAAGGGGCCAATTAACTTTCTAGCTATATGCGGCACAATTAGCCCTAAAAAGGCAATTGCACCGCCTGCTGATACAGATGCTCCAGCTAATGCTACAGCAAGTAGGAGTAATATCTGTCTATCCCTCTCAACATTTACTCCTAATCCAGAAGCTAAATCATCCCCCAAGGTTAACACGTTTAACGCATTTACCTTTCGTAAAACAAGTGGAATCAAAATCACAATCCATGGTAGAAATGCCAAGACCGTATTCCAGTTGGCATTCCATATGTCACCAGAAAGCCAAACAGCCACTTGGCGAAAATCTTGAGGATCCATTTTTAATTGAAAAATAGTAATGAATGCAGCGAAACCTGCGTTTATTCCAATTCCGACGAGAATAAGACGAATTGGGCTAACCCCTTTTTTCCATGCCAATATATAAATCAAAAATGCGGCAAATAAGGCACCAATCATAGCTGCAACAGGCATCATCCATATCGAGCTTACAACAAACCCTTCCCTCGATAGAAAAAGATATAGCACCACAGCAAGGCCTGCTCCAGTATTAATTCCCATGATACCAGGGTCCGCGAGCTCATTTTGAGTTATTCCTTGTAAAATGGCACCGGAAACAGCTAATCCAATCCCGATTAGTATAGCTAGAATTATGGCTGGTAAACGAAACTCAAATAACACCAGTTTATTTCGATCCGATCCTTGTTGGAAAATCGTCTCTATTACTTCCTGGAAAGAAATAGAGATAACACCAGTGCGTAAGCTAATAAAAATCATAATGATAATAAGTGCGATTAAAATGAAACTAATCCCAAAGAACTTTCTTTTTTTCGAATTGCTATTCCCACTCATTTGTCCCCACCTCCACTTTTACGAGCTAAATATAAGAAGAATGGAACACCAATTAACGAGGTGATAGCACCGACAGGCGTTTCAAATGGTGCGTTAATGTAACGAGAAACCAAATCAGATAACACAAGTAATAAAGCACCAAATATAGCAGATGAAGGGATAATCCACTTATAATCTGTTCCCATGATAAATCGAGTAATATGTGGCACAATAAGCCCAACAAAACCGACTACTCCAGCAACAGAAACTGCTGCTCCAGTGAGAATAAGAATAGATATGATACCAAGGGCTTTTATTAACAAGCTATTTTGACCTAAATTCGTTGCCATATCCTCTCCTAAACTAAGAACGGTGATAGATTTGGCAAGAAAGAATGCGATTGGCAATCCAATAATTCCTGAAAAGAATAGTATGTTTACAGATGACCAACTGGTACCTGACAACTCACCTGCAAGCCAAAAGCCAACTTCCTTTTCCAGATTAAAATGCAAGGATAGAATGGTAGAAATAGACCTAAGCGTTGTACCAATAGCGACACCTGCTAATGCCAACTTAACTGGGGTTATTCCCCCTTTTGAAAAAGAGCCAATGAAAAGAATAAGCGCAACTGCCAATCCAGCTCCTACAAAGGAAGCAACCGTTAATCCCATGCTGGATATCATTGGAAAAGCTGCTAGCATAATAACTAACGAAAGAGCTGCCCCATCCGTCACTCCGAGTATAGAAGGAGATGCAAGCGGATTTCGGGTCATTCCTTGCATGATAGAACCAGATACCGCTAAAAACGCCCCCACTAATACCGCAGATATTGCCCGTGGTATGCGTATTTCTTGAATAACTTGATGGGAAGTGACATCCGTATCAAAGGAGAAAATGGCACTCCATACCGTTTCGAATGGTATCGAAGTCGAACCATACGAAATAGAAATTACAACTGATAAAATCAGCATTAATAACGCAATACAATTAATGATTGTTTTTAACATGCTTGAATGTTTAATCGTGTTAAGCATAAATTTTCCTCTTTTAATTTAAAGATTTTTACAAATATGTATTGACAGAATAATTGAAAATGATTATCATTATCATGAATTTTACCATAAAGGAGTGTTAAAATGAATAAATTTTTACATAATCGCCTATTTTTATTAATCGTTACCATCGGTTTGATTACGTTCCTAGCAGCGTGTGGAAATAACGATGATTCCACTGCTCCTCAAGATGATACGAAATCATCAGATGTTGTTATAGACTCTTCTAAGGGGGAGTTTACTATCCCTCAAGATACTAAACAGATTCTTGCTCCTTACCATGAAGATACCTTATTGGCACTTGGTGTGAAGCCAGTGGCAAAATGGGCAATTGGGCAGTCCGTCCAAGATTATTTAGAGCCAGAAATGAAAGAACTTCCAACTATTGAATGGAATTTACCATTAGAACAAGTACTAAGTCATGAGCCAGATTTAATTATTCTGGAAAGCAATTTAGACAGCTATGAAGGTAGCTATGATGATTATAACAAAATTGCACCAACTTATGTGATGACAGAAGAAACAACAAGCGATTGGCGTAAACAACTTGAAGTGTTTGGCCAAATACTAGGTAAAGAAGATGAAGCTACACAGGCTATTAAAGAATATGATGATACCGTTGCCGATGCAAAAGCTCAATTAGAGGAAGCGATTGGTGATGAAACGGTAGCCATTATTTGGACCACAGGGGATCAGTTCTTCGTATTTGAGAAAGACCGTCACAGTGCTGAGGTTCTATATTCTGAACTTGGGGTACAAATTCCAACACTTATAGAAGAATTGGGAGAAGCAGCGTTACAGTGGAGCCCTATCTCAATCGAAAAACTTTCGGAATTAGATGCAGACCATGTCATTTTACTAGCTGAAGAAGGAGAACAAGGACTGCAAACATTAGAGAACAGTGACGTATGGAATAGTACTCCCGCAGCACAAAATGGGAATGTATATATCCTGAATGATGCAAGTAATTGGACGAATAAAGGGTTAATTTCTTCAGAGAAAACAATTAAAGACTTATTAGACACACTGGTTAAATAATGACTAAAGCCGTCTCAGATTAATGAGATGGCTTTTTAGCTTGTCCTAATTGAAAACGATTATCATTGACTTACAAGCAAAAAACAAATAGAATAAAAGTAATGAATTAGAATCGGTTTGACTTAATTAGGAGTTTAGGAGGTGAATCATATGGAGACTTTAACTGCTAAAGATTTGACGTTAGGATTCGGAGGAAATGTTATTATCGATGACATTAATCTCGAGATACCAAAGGGGAAAGTATCTGTATTAATCGGTGCAAACGGTTGTGGGAAGTCTACCATATTACGTTCATTAGCCCGTTTATTAAAACCAATGGATGGCACTGTTGTTCTAGACGGAGATAATATTGCCAAAATGAAGACAAAGGAAGTCGCTAAAAAACTGGCTATCCTCCCTCAAACTCCAATCACTCCAGAGGGATTGACTGTTCAAGAACTTGTAAAGTTAGGAAGACACCCATACAGAGGTATTACAAAAAAGTGGTCCAAAAAAGATGATGATGCAGTTGAGCGAGCACTTGAAGTAACGAACATGCTCTCTCTAAAGGATAGACTAGTAGATTCATTATCCGGAGGACAAAGGCAACGAGCATGGATTGCCTTAACTTTGGCTCAAGAAACAGAAATAATTCTACTAGATGAACCAACTACGTATTTAGATATGACACACCAGATTGATGTCCTTGATTTATTATTTGACTTAAACGAAAAAGATGGTCGGACAATTGTAATGGTGTTACATGATTTAAACCTTGCAAGTCGCTATGCAGACCATATTATCGCAGTCAAAGATAAAAAGATTTTTGCACAAGGAAAGCCCGAGGAGATCATCACCAGTGAACTAGTTCATGAAGTATTCCAAATGAGATGTAGTGTAGCTTGTGATCCATTATTTGGTACCCCAATGTGCATTCCATTTGGAAAAGGACGTTGTGTGCTTAATTCTGTGCAATAGTTTGGTAATTTCAAATATACTTCCCTTTAAAAAAAGGAACTTGAAAATAAAAATGGCCACAGACCTTCTATAAGGTTTTGTGGCCACTTTTCTGTTATAGAAATGTTCTTCTTTTTATTACTTATTATTCTTCAGTATGAATTTTTCCATTAAACTTATTTATAAACATTTTAATGTTTAAATCACTATTTACAGCATGATTATATCTTACTATCCAATACCCATTCTCACCATCAACTACTTCAACTAATTCATACCGTTCGTTTTCGTTTTCTATATTCTTTGCCATTTCCCAAGCTTTTTCTTCTGTAATGTCTTCATTTAAACTAGTAATAATTTCTTTATTCGTTAAATCTAGCGTTATACCCATAAAATCTTCAAAACTCATTTCTTCTCCATATTCATTTGTCATCTTTCCTCCAATGAGTACAAATTTGTCTATATCTCCAGTAACATATTCAAAAGTTACAGTAAACTCTTCTTCATCCCCACTTTCAATAACCTTAACCTCATTAGTAGTATGTGGGAATCTATCTCCATCTACATTGTAAAGCTCATATAATAATGCATAACTAAATTCTAAATCAATTTTAGGAAGATTATTTTTTAATTTGAATGATATAGTTAAATTATCCCCATACTCTTTAATATCTCTTACTAATTTTACATCACTAAAAGTAAAATAATCATGTACTACAGGAGAATCCAATGTCTCCTCTACAGTTTTTTCTTCAAAAACTTCTTCAACTTCTTGTTCGGCCTTTTCTCCTATATTTGATTCTTCCTTTTCAGATGAATTAATATCATCATTCTTATCCCCACAACCAACTAAAATTAATCCAAATACAAACAATACACTAACTAATAACGATTTTTTATTCATTTACTGTCTCCCCTGATATATCTATTATTTAATGACACATTATCTTCTTGAAATGCTCTAAAATAATGGCTATTAAAGCTAAGGTTTAATGGGGGATATTTCTCTTTAGCTGTTCTTTCTACCATTACGTTGACAATTCCATATTCCTTCGCCAAGGTATTACTATTCAAATCTCGTAAAATCTAGCAAATTTTCCTTCGTTAAAATGTTGCTCCTGAGGAGGCTGCAGAAGATGATTCATCATCCTTCACACAATCAATTGCGACAACTATCGCAACTATAATCGTTTCCATCTCTTCATTCCATATTTGAACCTCATAGCTATCACCCCAACTGAACCACTTCTTGCTCACCATACCAATTACTTCTCCATGTTGTAACACTTGAAAATCCATATCCCACCAATTGCCTCTAACTTCTAACCCTACTGCATCAATAGAATAGCGAGCTTTAAATAAAGTAAACTCTTTCTTAATGGTTAACACTTCTTGACCATTCACCTCAACATGAAACTTCGGTAAAAAAGTTAGCATCTTTTTCGTAATCCGTGCTACTTCATTGCTTCCGTTATTCATGATGGAGAATGTTTTAGGGATTTTCATAAAACCCCCCTCTAAAGACCCATAAAAAAACATAGTAATTACTTACGTATCATGGCTAATATGCGAAAGAATCCGTTCACCTTCCTTCCGCTTCACTCATATTTTCCAGTAACTTCTCATCGGCTACTTCCACAATATCTACTTTTGCAAAAGCCGACAGCCGCTTAAATACTCCACAAACCCTTGTTTTAAAAATTTAACTTTCAGTTTTTCTTACTGATAATTGTAATTATCATATGCTTACCGTCCTTTTTCATCTTCTGGTATTAGTTTATCAAACTAAGTGGGTTTTAACATTAAATCAATTCAACTCTTAACTGTAGTAATAAGTAGAAGTACATTTTTTAATATCTAGTTATTTAGCACACACAGACCCTTTCAGCTATTAATATAGTATAAAGAATCTCCTAACTCCCGTGAACCATCCTCACCATATAGAAGATGGCTCTAGAGATCCTTACCAATACCATTCTACAGGTATCTTATTTTCGCTCTACATACCAAGACTCGATAAGCATTCGAATATAAGCACCTAGGAAAAACACGAAAGCGGTATCCAACTCGATATGCCAAAGGATCAATAATATGGCAGCAACTCCAATTGCAATTTTCCAAGATCGTAATAATACTCCAAGGAATACCGCGTATACTGGATGCGCACCTATAAATTCGCTAGCCATAGCCATCCATTCCATATCTCCTATTAAAGATGCTAATGTTAAGTGCCCAAATACGGCGCCTATTCCTATAGCTAAACCAAACATCGCCATCCCCGTTTGGCTGATGGTTTCCTTTTTTGTCCCAAATAGAATGGCTCCAATGGATGCCATTTGTATACTTAGAATTTCAACATCTAATGTGAGGAATTCCATGTTAATACTTGTTGTAATGGTGATATCCAATAGGTCCCCAAAGGATTCACTAACCGTTGGAGCTTTCCCTGCAACTAGCCCGATGATGATGATAGAAACAGCAGATTTACTATGGGAAATACTAGCGACGATTTTTTCTAGCAACCCTCTTAATGCTTCCATGTGATAAATACATAGACAAATAGAAAGTGAGATAATCGCTGCTTCTAACAAGTCCTCGCCTCCTTTCCCTTATATCACTACAATATGCAAAGGAAAAGGACATGCTTGGGGGATTATAGTTAGTTTACGGAAAATGTGTGAGAAACTAGAGGCTAATTAGGTTACATATCCCCTTGCCAAAGGAGTAATTTCCAATACTATTAGTTCGTCAAAACGAATACATTAATATGACGACAAAAAAGAGTTGAGGTCCATTAGAAGGATTATATAAGCAGTGTTTCTTATGAATACAGATTTTGGCTAAGGGTTCTACACGAACATGCTCAGTTCATTCATGATTACTGTACCCATCTGAAGAGTTAGACTTTTATATAAAGAAAGGCAGTAGAACTATTAAGTTCTACTGCCCATTTACCTGTAATTACTAAAAACCTGTCTGCTCCTTCACAATGTAGCACCTGGACTGTCCCTATAAATCATCTGTTAAATCTGAAATCTACAGTTCTAAAAAAAGGATATTTACGAAAACAGACTTATTTATAAAACACTTTGTCAACATTGTAATTCGACTTGAGCTGATTAATGATATATGTTTCATAAATCTCCCGTTCCATCGGATCTTCAACTAAACATATATCAATTCTATATACCTCGTCTCTATGCATTTTAATAGGTGAAACAGTACCCTCAAAATGTTTTTTAATTCTTTGGCGTAGTTTCCGTGCTTTTCCAACAAAAAGAAGCTCATCATTTATATTGTAAAATAAGAAAATGCCACCTTTATCTCTTGGTATTAGATGGAAATCAATAAAACCATAAATAGGTTTGATTTCTGGTTCATTTTCCTTCAGATTTTGCTTCCGTTCTGTAATCGTAATATCTGGAGTAGGCAATGCGATAAAACGTTAATTCACGTCCTTGCTTCCTACTTCTATTCTCTCCACTAGTTTAAATATAAATCGATAAATTAACCGATAAGCTTCCTCTAATGACATCTCCTCACTAAACCCTTCCACATAATTCAAGGCAAAATTTAAGTCCCACATGCCATCCTTTGGATTAAAAATCAATTCAAATCTTGCTTCTTCTCCAACTAATTCTTTACTTAAGTTTTCTCTAAGAGATCTCTCAAACTTTTTCTGCATCTGCAATCCTACCATAACGTCATATGTACCAAATACATCACTCACTTCTAACGAAATCGCATCGACGCCGATTAGTTCCAACCAATTCGATTCTAAGTATAGAAATTCATTTTTGTGTTTTTGAAGGTAATCAATGGGTTGTTCTAAGAAAACGAATGATTCTTCAGCTAGCGTTTCCTCAGTTTCTTTATCGCATCTTTCTATGTAAGCATCTAGGAAACGTGTCTTAGGATCTTTTTCTATTAATGTAATGTCATTTGAGATTAATTCATATTTCGTGATCAACTCTTTTTCCTCTTGATATATTTCAACCTTGTGCTTTTCACTCATTGATTCTGATGAAATGTATTGTTTCATTCGTTTATGTAACATTGGTGTGTCCTCCTGAATATGGTGCCTGTCCCCGGTGCCCGTACTGCTTTCGTGCACTTTGGGTCAAACACGCCATTTCATGTTATTCACTCGCTAGCGAGTACGTTTTCTACCTCTGGATGTAGTACCTGAATTGCCTTTCGGTCGATGATTAGTGGGTTGCCGTATTCCCACCTGTTTTTCTACGACCTTCAGAGAACTTTCCTTCTTTTGATTGTTTTCGGCTTACTCTTTCATAATCCTCCCGATCAGGGATGCTTACCCCTTCAATCACTTGTATTTCAAATTTTTGTTGGATCCCCTTTTCAATCATTCGCAGGAACTCCATATCCTTAGGAGCTACTAAAGTAATAGCAACCCCGTCTCCACCTGCACGCCCTGTTCGTCCAATCCGGTGAACATAGCTATCAACATCCTGTGGAATATCATAATTATAGACATGTGTTACCCCTTCTACATCAAGGCCCCGTGCAGCAACGTCAGTAGCAACTAAAAATTGAGTCTTCGCATCACGAAATCGTTTCATTGCTTTCTCACGTTTGGACTGTGTTAAATCACCATGCAATTCATCTGATTCATACCCATTCGCAATCAGTGCATCATGTAGTTTTTTAGCACGAACTTTTGTACGACAAAATATAATTGCTAAAAAAGGACGATGTTCCCCGATTAAATGTAGTAAAGTTGCTTGCTTTCTTCTATCCGTTGTTTCAATGACTACTTGTTTAATCTCATCAACCGTAACACGTTTTGCTTTCACTTCAATGAATTCTGGCTCTACCATATATTTCTTTGCTAAAGAGCGAATTTCGTTAGGCATTGTTGCTGAGAACAGCATGGTTTGTCTAGAAGAAAGTGTTTCATAAATGATGTCGTCTACCTCTGGAAGAAAACCCATATGTAACATTTCGTCAGCTTCATCTAACACTAGCATCTGGACCGTAGAAAGATCGATTGATCCACGACGAATATGATCTAATAACCGACCTGGTGTTGCAACGACTATATGTGTGGCACCTTTTAACTTTTTTAACTGATGCGCCACATCCTGGCCACCGTATACAGCTAACGTATTGATGCCTTCTACATTTTCAACCATTCTCTTTATTTCTTTTGAAATTTGCTGTGCTAATTCTCTTGTCGGGGTTAATATAAGTGCTTGAACATCTGACTTATGCACATCAATCTTTTCCAAAATTGGAAGAACAAAAGCCAACGTCTTTCCTGTTCCCGTTTGTGCTTTTGCAATAACATCCTTCCCTTCAAGTACGGAGGGAATTGTCCGTTTTTGGATGGGAGTAGGAGCTACTATTCCTAATGACTTTAATGTATGGTTAATCTCTTTTCGAATTCCAAGTTGTAAAAAATTTGGCAAGGCTAATCACGTCTCTTTTCGTATATTAATGCCAGTTTGTTTTATTAAAGGCTTGTATACTATAGCATATTGGTTAGTATTTACAGAGTGAATTGGATTATTAATGAAGTATTGGAATGGTTTCCATGCTTAATTCTAAGCAAATTTTGAAGTCCAAGAACCGTCACTTTTATTCACCGAAGGGTAAATAGGGATAAATTCCCTCGGTTTGGTCCTAGGAATCTGTCCTAATGGACCTTTCAATGACAAAAACGAACAAACATTCCTATTTTTGTATGAATAAAAAGAAATGTATGGCTAAAATATAACCATCAACTACATAGTATAGTGGGCGGTTGGCCATCTTCCTTATGAAGGGAGGTGGTAATGATGACGACTTACGAGGCAATAAACTTACTTGTTTAATTCAGCTATTCTTTTATAGCAGGATTAACACTTATAATAACAATCATCGCTATCCTTCTAAATAAAAAGAAGTAACCGCCCCCTGCGACTAGGTTTGGCGATTACTTCTTTTTGAATTACAACTAACTGGTCAACCGCTCTTAGCGGTGAGTGGTTGTGGCATTCGATAGTTGGCGCTATCTGAATGCCTTTTCTAATTATTAGTATAAATTAATATGAATATACCGTCAAACATACAAACTACAAAATGGATATACTTCAAGTCCGACAAAGAGTATGTAAGAAAAAAGGGATGCTTTTTCTGAAAGAAGAAGCATCGGGACGGCTCTCATGCTTATTGTAAAGCACAAGAACCGTTCCTTTGATACAATTACCTATTATCCACCTTCTCCGGATAAAGATCATGCTGCATCAACCTTGTATTAGCCATCTCCTCAAAACTAGTCCCCGGCTTTCCATAATTACAGTAAGGATCAATCGATATACCTCCGCGTGGTGTGAATTTTGCCCACACTTCGATATACCTTGGATCCATCAATTTGATTAAATCTTTCATGATGATGTTGACGCAATCCTCATGATATGCCCCATGATTTCTAAAGCTAAACATATATAACTTAAGTGACTTACTTTCTACCATTCTCTTATCAGGAATGTAAGAGATATAGATGGTTGCAAAGTCTGGTTGCCCGGTCATTGGACAGAGACTCGTAAACTCCGGAATATTGAATTTCACGAAGTAATTATTTTCCTGGTGTTGATTCTCGAATGTCTCTAACACACTCGGATCGTAATCATACTCATATTTCGTATTCTGATTTCCCAATAAGGTAAGGTCTTTTGTATCGCTTGCTTTCATTTTTATTCTCCTCCAACTCTTCTTATTTATCGTACTACCTATACGGCTTGTGTCTTTGTAGGTTTAAAATCCGATATATTCGGTTCATAGATTCCCAATTTCATAACGAAATGTCTTATTCCTCCAGCAACAATTAATTGCATCAGCACTTTTGCCACCCACTGCCCGGCTATTGCGTAAGGAACCAAATCCCATGGAACGTATCCGAGACCTAATGGCCCTATTCCAATAATGACAAATACAGCAGAATCCAGGAATCCAGAGACAATACCAGAAACCATAACACGCCTAACAAAAGGAAGCTTGAAACGTGTATATATTTCTGTGTCTGTGGTCTCCGATATGATGAAGCTTAGGGTCGAGGCGCATACCACCCATAATGCATCTCCCAGGAGATGACTCGTAACCGCAGACAATGCAAGTGCTGCAGCAATCCACATATATGTTTTGGCTCGACCATACTTATTCTGCACCATATCGCGCATAACGAGTGTCAATCCAATAAGCAATGTCCCATACGGAATAATAAATAACCCAAGATTTAGTGGAGCAAATTTAGCTGTAATCACATTTGCTAGAACAATAGATAATAAATATATGAGAATCCTATACATGTGCACGACCTCCTGCCAAGTAAGCGTCAAGCCCTTGCTTTCTTAATTTACAAGAAGGACATTCCCCACACCCGTCCCCAATAATTCCGTTATAACAGGTCGTTGTATGCTTTCTGATATATTCTAGTTTTCCTAGTTTCTCTGCCATTTCCCATGTCTGGGCTTTATTTTTCCACATTAATGGCGTATGTATTTCGAAACTATGATCCATGGCAAGGTTTAACGTCAGATTTAGTGATTTGATAAAATTATCCCGGCAATCCGGATAGCCACTAAAATCCGTTTCACTTACCCCGGTGATGATATGTCTTGCACCGATACCTTTTGCGAAAATAGCTGCAAAGGAAAGGAAAATATGATTTCTTCCCGGTACAAATGTATTGGGCACAACACCTGCCCCATCAATTTCCATATCCTTTCTGGTCATCGCATTATCAGTCAACTGGTTAAGTAAATTCATATCGAGAACGGTATGTTTTACTCCCAAATCCTCAGCGATTTTCTTCGCTGATTTAAGTTCTGACACATTCCTTTGACCATACGAAAAAGTGACGGTTTCAACGTTATCAAATCTCTCCAATGCCCATAGGAGACATGTCGTCGAATCTTGCCCGCCACTAAATACAACTACTGCTTTTTCCATATAAAATTCCTCCCTAGTTTTGTTTAAAGAGGGGATGGTTTCGAACCCTCTGGGTTACAGTATATAATACTTTTTGACTTAGGGATAGGGAAGTAAGTTCAGTTAGAAATACACTAAACTAGATTGTGCAAAAAAATAAGTACAAGGGGAGGTACCAATTCCCTTGTACTTATTAAAGCTCCATTATTAGGGACACGCTAATCAGCGAGTCTTTTTTGTTTTATGGATTTATATCCAACCCTATAACTTTGGAGAATTCGATCTATGGCCTGATGATTAAAACGCACCAGAACCGCCACCACCTCCACCAATGCCGCCACCCACCCCAGGTGTCCCACCGCTTCCGGTTGAGATGTTGGGTGCAGCCGAAGCTTCAGCCTGACCAAAATACGTATGTGCTGATGATGCAATCACTAGGAACAAAAACATATTCATCCCCGAGTCATGATTCAACTGATCATATTGTGGCGCATGCTCCAAAAGGATTTTGTTCTTCTTTTGTATGGCTTGATTGTTTCGGCCCAGTCCATATATAAATGCGTGTTTCTGATCATCGTCAAGCCATTCATTCCATTCCGTTGGTGTTAAATCGGCAAACTTAATCTCAAATCTATCCCATTGTTCTTTGATATAAGCACCTTCGGCAGTTCTTCGTTTGCCACCGATTGCTAATACAATCACGCAGAACACTAGTACAATGGCTGCAATCATCCAGCCATATAATTCATACACGCCAAACAGAATGGTGAAAGGAAGGATAATAAGACTGGAAAGGCCAATTGCCATTCGTTTATTATTCCGTTTTTCATAGAGCTCTTTCGCATCTACTTCCTGTTTGACACTTTGTTGCCACTGCATGAAATTATTCCAATAGCTCTCATGGTTGTTTTTATTTTTCGTGTACGTTGCAAGATCTGACAGACGGAATGTTCCATTTTTGCCAACCATGTCGAATAACCAGGCAATCAGCATTTGTTCGTGCATATGGTCTGTCTGCCTGTTAACGACGACAAATGTCTCATCCTCTTTTTTCATTACATAGTCTTTGCGAACCAAGTCAAGTAAGGCCGCCGTCAATGCATGTGTGTCAAGCACCCCATTATTCATGTAGTGAATCGTAGCAGGCATACTTAAGCCTGTTTTTGGCACGAAAAAGGCATCGACAAACCGACGCTCAATCTCCGCTTTAATTTTGCGTTTATATTGAATACGACTCATCACTAGGAAAAGCAAATAAAGCGCAAATCCAAAGACAATATAAGGCGCAATACGATTAAACATATCTTGATCCTTTTTAAACGCCGCAATTTCTGCTTCTTTCTTTTCCTTATCCCGTACTATATCATCCCGAATGGACGTATCCCCTGCAGATGGAGCTGCGGAGAATAGCGATGCATCATAAGCTACTCGGACATCACCTTTTTGACCGGAGGATACATGCCCCATCGCAAAATGGACAACACCATCTTTGTCAGCCTTTCCCGTATCCCAGGCACTATCATAGCCAATGAATTCAACATCCCCGGTTGGTTTGGGGGGATGAATGTAGATATCGAGGTTATGATAAGCTGATTCATTATTTTGGTCAAAAAACGGCCAGTAAAATTGTCCCATATCCGAATATACTTCTACCCCGTCTTTAATGGTATACGTCAAATGAATGGTCACTGTTTCATCAGCACCACCGCGATAAATTTTATATAAATTGTCTTCCTGTTCCACATCTAATGCAGTACCATTTTCCGAGGCTTTCACATCCTGAATCTGTGTACCTTTTTTGGCAATCAATGTGCGGGTAAGCCCATTGAATTCACCGTCAAAGGCATACGTGTGTATCTCCTCTACCTGAACATTACCGTCCATCTGTAGGTATGCATGAATATCCGTTTTTTCAATATCAAATTCAACAGCTAGGGCACTGACTGGAAATAACATAAATGCCAGCACGGCAACTATAGCTATAGATAACTTTTTCATTTTATGGCCCCCTTGTTATGTAATAACTTATACGATTGATATAGGGATTAGGTTTCAAGTGGTACAGATGTTCCAGCAGCTAGCTAAGGCTTTACCATTCATGCTATAATATTTTAAATATTTAAATTAATAGGAGGTGTGTGGATGAACCAATATAACTTACGCTCAGATGAGGTAGTGATTATAAAACATAATAGAATTGCTCGCGGTGGTATCATGGCTAGTTATTCGGATGAACTTATCTTAACCAATTTACACTTAATTTTGATTAGTAAAAGTATATTTGGAAAAGTAAAGAATACATCTAGATTTCCAGTTGATGAAATTAAAGTATTTAATGGCAAAGCACAAACCATTTTAGGAAAACGAGCTAACGGAACGCCACAGCTTGAAGTATACTTCACTAATGGTCAAGAATTCTTTGGGTTTGAATCAAAGAAAGTAGTAAAAGATTGGATAAAGGCTATTAATCAACTTGTGTCAGGACAAGATGCCGTAATAGGTGGATTTGACGATAGAACAATACCTGGTACAGAATTTATTGCAAGTTCTATAAAGGATACCTTGAACACGGTTAAAGGTGTATTTGGAAAACAACCAGTTAAGGTCTCCCAAGAGTGCAAATCATGTGGAGCTCCTATATCAGGGTTTGAGGGGCAATTTGTTAGGTGCCAATATTGTGAGACAAATCAACAAATGAAGTGATACATAAATAAAAAGAAGTACCCTCCCCTGTGACAAGGTTGTGCGGTTACTTCTTTTTATATAACAACATAACCGGTCAATTAAAACCCAACCTTCTCCAAATACAACCCCTCAGCATCCGCCATACGACCTGTCTGAATTCTTTCTTTCGATTCAAGAATACTCGGTATAGTAGTAGGATCCTTTTCCCCTAATCCAACTTCAATTAATGTTCCAACAATTTTTCTTACCATGTTATAAAGGAAGCCATCGCCTTGCAGTTTAATCTCAATAAAGCCGTTATTTTCCTTTATCTTAATAGAATATATCTCGCGTACCATGGACTTTTTCTTCGACTTTGCATTGGAATAAGAAGTAAAGTCATGCTTACCTAGAAAATAGGTAGTTGCTTTTCGCATCTTTTCAATATCAAGCTTTTCTTCTACATGCATACTGTATTTTCGCATGAAGGGATGTGTATATGGCATGTTCCAAATCTTATACAAATAGGTTTTATCTTTCGCATTATAGCGAGCATGGAAACGATCATTCACACTCTCGACATCCACAACACTAATATCGTGAGGAAGATATCTATTTAAGTACTGCATCACTTCATCTTCTGTTGCTTGTTTGCGCATTTTAAAATTAGCGATCTGAGCAAGAGCATGGACACCTGCATCCGTTCTTCCAGATCCAATGATTTCAATCTTTTCTCCTGCCAACTCTGTTAAAACATTTTCAATCTTCCCTTGAATGGTATTGTCACTATTACCAAGTCGCTGCCAACCCTTGTAACGGCCACCATCGTATTGAATGGTTAATTTATAGTTGTTCATGGTTTTGTTATCTCCTTGTTTAATTACATTTATTGGTGCTGATAGTTACTTTGTTTATACGCTATCTTATATCTTACTCCATTTTCGCATGCCCTGTCTAAGACATAAGGGGAAACTTCATGTTGGGGCGAGACCTTTCCTCCATGGTAATATCACATTCAGAAATTAGTACTTGAAAAAATAGCTGAAGGCTAGTACACTGTTCTAGTACCATAAATAAATATACCTGTATAACCTCAAGAATATGGCTTGAGGGTCTCTACCAGGAACCGTAAAATCCTGATTACAGAAAATGAAGATGATTCATTTTTTGTAATCAGGATTTTTTTGTATACAAAAAATCATCTTTTATTACTAACATCACGAGAAAGGACGAGATAGAATATGAATTTAAAAGTTTTTATACTCGCATTAGCCACTATTGCAGCAGGACTTGTTGAATTAATTGTTGGTGGAATACTTCCAACAATCGCAAATGATTTAGATATAACATTAAGCTCAGCTGGACAACTCATCACTGTTTTTGCACTTATATATGCCGTTGCTGGTCCAGTTTTACTAGTACTAACTAGCAAGATAGAACGCAAAAAATTATACCTCATCTCCTTGTTTGTCTTTTTCATCAGTAATATCATGACCTATTTCAGTCCCAATTTTACTTTTATGATGTTTGCAAGGGTATTGAGTGCCATGAGTACAGCACTTATCGTTGTATTATCGCTAACCCTGGCTGCCAAAATTGTTGCTCCAACACATCGAGCAAAGGCTGTGGGTCTAATTTATATGGGAATTAGTTCGTCACTAGTCATGGGAGTTCCGCTTGGAATCATGATTTCCGATACATTTGGCTGGCGCGTTATTTTTCTTGGAATTGCTATTTTATCAATCGGTTCCTTTGTATTAATTTCCATCTTTTTCGAGCGAATTCCGGGAGAAAACACGACCCCACTTTCACAACAATTAAAGGCAGTGGCTAGTTTTAAATTAGGTAGTGCACATCTAGCAACGATGTTTTTACTAGCAGGACATTATACGATTTATGCATACTTTACGCCTTTTTTAGAAACCGAACTTCATCTGAATTCCACCTGGATTAGTATTTGTTATCTATTATTTGGGATTGCAGCAGTAAGTGGTGGAGCATTCGGGGGAATTTTATCCGATTCGATTGGAGCTAAAAAGAGCATCATCGTTGTAATCGGTTCGTTTGCAGTAGTGCTATTCTTATTACCATTCACTACTTTTTCACTTATTGTTTTCCTACCAGTTATGATGGTTTGGGGAGCGCTAAGCTGGGCACTCTCTCCACCACAACAAAGCTACCTGATTGAAACCGATCCTGCTACATCTGACATTCAACAAAGCTTTAATAATTCATCATTACAAATAGGTATCTCTCTAGGTTCTGCATTTGGTGGAATCGTGTTAAATGAGACTGGGACTGTATCTCATATGTCTTGGTTTGGAGGAGCTATTGTGATCCTTTCCTTGATTTGTGCGGTCTTTTCTTTGACTAGAAAACCGAAAGAAAGAGCAGAAAGTGCCGTGGGGACAGGTACCTCGGCTATATAATAAAAGAAGAGAGTACAACGGGGACAGGTTCCTTGGCACAAATGCCAAGGAACCTGTCCCCGTTGACCTCATTTTTGATTTTTGACCGTTTCATCTCTTATTTTGTGTACGAAAAGCAACTCACGAACAAACATTCTAATTTTAATGTAATTTAACCCATCATGTGATATTATATAATCAACAACTACATAGTATAGTGGGCGGTTGGCCATCTTCCTTAAGAAGGGAGGTGGTAAGGATGACGACCTACGAAGCAATAAGTTTACTCGTACAATTTAGCTATTTCTTAATAGCCGAATTAACACTAATTGTAACAATCGTCGTCCTTCTAAATAAAAAGAAGTAACCGCCCTCTTTGACCAGTAGCGATTACTTCTTTTTAACTTAACATCAAAAGGTCAACCGCTCTTTATGCGGTAAGTGGTTGTGGTACTTAGTAGTTACCGCTACTAAGTGCCTTTTTCTTATTATTAGTATAATTTGATATGTTTATACTGTCAATCTCTCTTGGGAAATGTATTCATTTCCTATTTAAATGTCTTCTCATGTCGAATCAACCATTCCTTCCTCCACACCCCGCCAGCATAACCAGTCAACTTCCCATTTGTCCCAATAATCAGGAATATTGACTGAAATTTTATTGCTAGCTCAATATCATAAAATTTAATAAAGATTTAATAAGTAATTTTGCCACCTTACTCAAATCCATTTCGATTAAAAAGGTAAACCGGCCTATTTCTTCCTTACAGGAAGAAATACACTTAGAAATCCATTGGGCAGTATTGGAAGAGTTCCTCTAACGACTTTAGTCGCTCTAAAGCAATGAGGCGTAGGATGTAACTACATTCCATCTTGCTACAGTAGATGGCACTCTAAATTCTTTGGGTTGAATTCTTGAGATTCACTACTAGAATACTGGTAATTGGGGCAAGACCTCAATTACCTTCACTTTTCTCTCACAAAGTTTGACTAGCAAATGCCTGGTTTCAGAACAATTCCATCTGCTCCACCTCACCCAGCCTCTCAAGCCCTTCTGGTTCATGGTCTTGGAAATATGCATGATGGAGCCATTTCTCTTTTGTCATCACTTTCTTCCCGGAGTCTTGTGATGACCTTAGACGGCAGCTATAGATGACTGGGAAGTAATCCTGTAAAAATTTCCCTTCTGCATGTGCAGTAAGAGCGATGATTTGGAAGCCAAGCTGCTCAGCAACGAAAAATACTGGATTTAATACATGATCACTAGATGCTTTCCCGAATGGGTTATCTAATATAACTGCTCGATGGCGTTTCATATTTGCCTGTAGATGCTGCTTCTTCTCCGCTACATAATTTAGAATACCTAAGAAAAGTGTCATATTCTTACTCCACTTTTCTCCTCCTGACCAAACATTACTCTGTTCCCAGGAGTAGGATCTCGATGTCACATGATTATCATTGGTCACTTTTCTACAATTAACCTTCATGACTTCATTATTCATGACGACTTGCAATAATGATTTCGTCTGAAGCCACATCTCTACATCATTTCTAACCTTTCCTTCATCCTGCATTCCTTGGTCATTAAGATATCGTTCTGACTCTAGCTGCTGCAGAATCCATTCGATATAATCTCTGATTCTAGTCTTAGCCACATCTTCGTCCCACTCTGGTATGGAGAACGAAAAGATTGGTTTCCAATCATCGATTACTTTGACCTTCGTTTTATTAGGGATCTGCTTCAATTCCTCTACAATCGTATAGAGATGGGAATGAATTTGATTAATAAACAACTGCAGGTCTTCATCACTTTTTCTTATATGCTCATTGGCATATTTCGTGATTCGTTCAATACTGGTTAACATATTATTCTTAAATGAGATCACATCTTCGTACGTATGCTTATGCTCCACCCCGTTTATCGCCATTTGTTGAAGCTTAACATCTGAAATCTCTTTCCTACAAAAATCCCGGACATACTCTTTTTCTGCTTGTACCTGGGTCGCTTCCTCATTCATCTCTTCTTTCCTATTTCTCATTTCCTCTATAACAGCTTTCACATACTTTTTGCGTTGATAATTAAAATCTAGCTGCTGTTCTTCCGTCAGTCCAATTTCGGAAAGGTCTGGAGAATTAAAGTGATGGCTCTCGATATATCTTTCTAGCTCCCGTTCAGCCTTGGAGATACTTTCGAGCTGAGTATTAATTCGGTCTATCTGCTTATTAATATAGTCTTTTCTTTCTAAGAGCTTTGTATTTTCCTTCTGTAATGATTGATAGATTTCATCAAGGGAATGCTCAAATGATATAAGCTCTTGGCTTAGATAATCTTTCTTAAACTGTTCTAGTTTTAATTCATATTTTCCTTTTTGTTTTTCCTTTTCAGAAAGTGCTTGTTGCACTTCTTGATTCAGGGCAGTCAATTCTTCATTCAACTCTTTCATTTTAGTCAATAGAGTTTCCATCCATTGATCCCCATCACTCGGAAATACCTGTTCATAATCTAAGTCACTTTGTTGATTTCGAATCTCATCCAATTGTGTTTGTAACTTTTTCAGTGCTTGCTTGGCAGCTTCCTGCTTTGCGATCCATTCCCCTTGAGTAACCGTGACTTTGTCTATTTTTCGATTCAAATCATGTATTTTATTCTTGATACTTTGTTTACTATCTCCAGAATATATCGGATTAAGTGACGCTACCCTTAGATAATCATCCTCACGCTTGATGATTTTCATTTCGTTGCTTAAATCCAACATTCGTTGCTGTAAACCATCCTTCTCATCATTAAATCCTTTTAATTCTATCTCTTTCTTAGACTTATCCTTTTCTAACTGTTGCAAAGTTGCAGACAAGTTTTCTTCTCTCTTACTATTTTCTTCTACCTCTTTCTCATAGGAAAGATAGGTTAGCCCTTCCTTTATCTTGTTTTGCAAACCTTGCATTTCGTCTGAATGATTTTTTATTTTTGTTCTATTAGAATCCACTATAGAACGTGATTCAGTTATTATTGCTTTTATCGATTTAATTCGTAGATCGACATCCTCTAAGCGATTCTTCCACTCGGATTGCTCGGTGCTTAGACTAGAATAAAATTCATAAGGATACGTTTTTAAGAACTGTTGAAATGCTTTCCATGCATCCTGCCAGTCTGTAAGCTCTTTTTCTTTCTGCTCCCTTAGTCCTGTTATGGCATGGGCATCACTTCTTAACTGGACCTTCCAATTCGTAAAGTACTCTGTTTCTAGATTGTGATTCCAATGCTTTGGTGCAACCCAGTCATGCCCCGGGCTTTCGTCCACTTGAAGCGCCTCTTCTGTCGTCAAAACACTTATCGGAAACTGCAAACGATCTGATATGTGGTTCAGTTTCTCCAGCAGTTGTTGCTTAGATTTATTCGTTGTGACCAGTGTCAATGGCCAAAGGGGAAAATCCTTACGCTTCTTTCGTTCTTCATCATTTAGGTTCTGCAGATATTCAACACCTGTTACAATAAAACCAAACTGATTTTTCCATGATGCTAGCTGTTCTGCTAGAAAGGTATCAGAAAAAAACACATCCTGATTACCATAATCATCTACAAAGCGATAAGCAAGGCGTTCTTTGAACAAGAGAGTATTCCGTTCTTTTTTCTGCTTTTCTAGTTGTTCAAGTATTCTTGTTTCAATGGTTTGCTGTGCTGTATAAATATCCTCAAAACTGGCCCATTGCTGACGTAAGCCTGCTAAGCGAGTAATAACATTCCCTTGGGCAGCATCTAATTCGCTCAGTTTAAATGATACGTCATTCTTGTTCCTCTCTATTTCTGTATGCTCTTCCAATAGTTTATCCCATTGTTCTTCCGCTTCCCCAATCTGCAAGTTAAGCTGCTTCACTTCCTGATTCAAACGCACTACTTCCTGATCAAGATGATTACTACGCTCCTGCCACTTCTTTAATTCGATAGTGACTTGCTCTTGTTGTGGATTAGCAAGGATCTGCTGTTGGAGCTTTTCCATATCTTCTGTCCGAGCCCGTATCCGTTCGTTGATTGCAGAAAGCCGTTGTTTCATTTCGTTTATTTGGTCATCTAATGCAGATTTACTAATTGAATATTGTTCGATTTGTTTCAAGATAGGATTAAGCTGATACGTTAGCCCTTGTTTTTCTCGATCTATTTTTTCAATTTCTTCTAGGTAGCTTCCTAATAAGGACTGATTTGCTTCCTCTAATGACTCCTGTAGGTCGAACAATTCTTCGTCCTGTTCTAAATCTGCAAGTTTTTCCTCGGCAAATGCTAGTTTATCTTGTTCTTCCTTCATCTCTACTTTATACTTAGCAAGCTTTAGCGAATAGTAATTCTTTTGATGGGTATCTCGTTCTTCTTCTTTATTTAACTGATGAGCAAGCATGGTATTGTATGCTGTTTCCTTTTCTTCTAATGTAGCTTTTTCGACAGCAATCTCATATGAAGCTGCTTTAACCTTATGCATTCTATGGTCAGCTTCCCATTCCTTCAGCATCCGTGAGCTTTCGGCTAATTCAGCTGTCATTTGCTGCTTTTGAGAAAGGGTTACGTTCCAAACTCCTTTTGCTTGTTGTTTCGCCTTCTGGTATGCTTGCTGCTTATGATGGAGCTTTTCAAAGGTCATCACGTAGTTCTCTAATTTTTCTTGTATCCGCTTATTCTCTTCGATAGTTTGTTTTAATTTTTTATAATTCTTAAAGCTCTGGTTCTGCTTTTCAAACATATCTGCAAACATCGCTTTGTTATGGCCGACAATCGAATCCTCCACAGTAGGAATTAATAATCGGTCAAATAGCTGATTCGTACTTTTGCAATCGTCAAAGAAAGCTTCAACGCCACCCTCTGTGCTATTAATTTTCACAATACTTTCCCATTCACTGGAGATAATATGGTACTGCTTTTCGATGAATGCTTTGTATTCCTTAATCGTGTCAAATGTATGAGAAAAAAAGGAGGACTTCTCTTTCATCCCACTGTAGTAATCCTGCATTTCCCCTCTTTCTGCTGGACGGTTTCCCTCTTTGCCTTCTCTAACAAATGGAATTCCTTCAATGCCATTCGGATCCCCTGCATCATACTCATATACATAACGGATGGAATCTAAGCCGTGCTTTGCCAGAAATAGCGTGACAGCTGTCACGACATAGCGCCTTGGTTTATCATGGGTAATCCATTCAATAGCAATATGTGCTGGAGCATTTTCTAATAATAGGGTATTTTTAATTTTTCGATCAGCTAAATCCACATGGGGGAGAACAGCTTGTAAGGCTGTTTGGATGAGGACGGTTTTCCCGCCACCATTTTCTAAAAGTATGCCTCCATTATGACTTTCAAATAAAAACAATTCATCGTTATAGCGTTTATTCCCTTCCTCATAGACAATGTTTGTTAGCCTAATTTTGCTAATCGATGGCATGCTCCTTCCCCCTTTCAAAACCATAAATAAATTCAAATATTCCTTTGTTATACTCTATTTCCATAAAGAAGCGCTGAACAATGGTCTTTGCCTTTTCCGTAATTGTAATTTCATCATTACCGATTTCTTGAATTAAGTCCTGATCCAGTAGGAATTTTTTCACTGTATCGATAAAGCTTAATCGACTGATGGTATTACCAGCCTGTTTCTTCGCCGTTTCCTTCACATCATCCATATCATCCCACTTCTCAATAATTAAGCCCCAATTATAAGAAAACTCTTTCTCAAGTTCTTTCAACTCTTCCACGTCGTGAGATTTCAGTTGTTCTATCCGATCTTGAATAGACGTTACCCATTCATCTAGACGAAGAAAATTTCTCGTCGGCGCTTGACTGTGGTAGGAATCATAGAATGTGCCAAATAAAATAATACTAGCAAAATATAATAAATAGATATCACCATTGGTAGCTCCGGATCGCAAGTAATTCCGCTTAATCCAATCATTACTAACATGAAAAGGAGACAATCTCGTCTCAGGAATTAGAAACATTTGCTCACTCGTTGTAACAATGACACAATCTACCTCTCTCCCAAAGGCCTCTAATAGCCCCCGGATATCATCGTCAGCACGGTATTGTTGGACTGCCTCGAGATCTGCCATGCCATCACGAGCAAGCTGCGTATATAGTTGAAAAGCCTTCATTACCTTTGATTCAGGATAGTGCATCATCTTCATCCTCCAAACTAATCTTCATCTCTTGTATGGAATAGCGCTTTATTCGATTAATTATTCCGTTATCTTCTTTAATTAGTAAGGTCCGGTCACCAAGTAAACGAAATGCCTCACTTAATAAGGTTTTCCCTTCTTCTTCCCCCTCTATTTCACCTCGAATTATAGGGGAACGCTGATGCAGAATCATCCAAAAGTCATAAAACAACCGGTATTCATACAGTACGGATTTCCCTATCTCTTCCAAGTAATTCATAAAACCTGATAATGTATTGACCCCGCTTGTTTCAACTGCATCCAGATAGTATTGCATGATTAACTTATATTGTTGCATGACCCCTTTCCGATATGGGTCATCCTCCTCTCCTTGGTCCACTTCTACAAAATCTTGCTGTCTATTTGTCTCGCGTTCCTCTGTTATATTCTGTTCTGCAAATAGGGTTAATGGCGACCACACCTTATTTTCTTCTACCTTCAGGAATGGATGTAATACCCCTGCCATGGACACCAGTGGTAACGGGTTAGATACAACAGGTGATACAAGATCTTGGTCGAAGTTAAATGCCTGGATTCCTGTATAGTAAAGAGATTCCTGTGCTGTAACCAGGGTTGTATTTTTCAATGCTAATGTCTGCTCTAGTAATCGAGAGTGCTCATAGTGGACCGATTCTAGCTCGCTATTAATCTGAACAACTAATTGATAGGTTTTTACTTCTTTCTTGTGCACATCCTTAGAAAAAAGTCTTTCCCTTGTCTCCTTGACAAATAGACGAAGCTCTTTAAACTCTTCATCCTCTCGTGTCAATCTTCCATAGATATCTTCTAGTAGCTGCTTGTACCTCTCAAAAGTCTCTTCTGAAACGATACTACGCTGGATTTCATGCTTGAGTTTAACCATGCGTTCCTGTAAATTCTCCACGTCAATATGCATTTCATTAATTTGTCTGAGTGCTCCTTTAAATTCTCCTTTATCCAATTGCTTACGGAGCATTAATTGATTAATAGATAATTGAAATTCACTATAAAATTCCTTGGTAGCAAACACAAGCTCAAGCCCATCTTCATCGAGGGTATAATATTGTGTATTAGTTTTCATATCAAAGTTGTTCGCTTTTAAAATGGAGTAGTCAATATGTTCATCTGAAGAGGATTCCCAGTTATAGAAAGAGTAGCTACGCTTTCTTCCGGTTGTGGGCCGAAATGTCTGAATAATGGCTCTCGCCAACCGTTCATAATCTGATGGCTCTAGCTTATACTGTCTATTTGTTAGTTGCTGTAAAAAGGCGGCTAATTCATTGACACCCGTCTTATAGTGCCGCATTAATTTTTGCTCGAAAAAGAATAGTAATGTCAATAAGCCAAGTCCCTTCATATCAATAGGAGCATTGCCTTGATCTATTTCCCTTTTACGGTCCAAATCAAATAAGGGATCAAATAGAGCAAGTCTCCTCATTCTCTCCCGGTACCCACTAGTTATATCCTGTAAATCTAGCTGTTCCAATTCGACTCCCTCCAAATCTCTTGTAGCTCTCTAGTTTTTAATGTTTCTTGTGGATGGTAGAATCCGTTCTTTAGTAGGGAACGAATTTGATGTTGTTGCTCTATGGCAAAATAGGATAAGAATCTGTCCTGGGCTTCCTTATTTTCCTTCTGATATTCCTTCCCCCTTGCCTCTTCTTTCTCTAAACAAGCCAGATAAAAAGGCAAAGCTAGTCTAATAGATTGCTTCTTAAATAAGGAATACCAAATCGAAATCCCTTCTTTATCCAAGTCACCAAAGTAATATAATTGGTGATTAGCCTCTACCGGATACTGTAGAGGAAATTGTTCAATACATTTAATCACAGCTTTACCAGCCCCATATATAAGAGTCGCAAATATAGTTTCAGGAAGAGTCGGAAGCAACCCTTGATACGTTGTTTTGTTTTCGACGATGAGATGATATTGTGTGGGAGCCATTACCTTATTGGGATTAATCGCAAACATTAGCGGTTCAGAAACAGGAATAATGTTCAATCTATCAAAAAGACCTACTCTTTCTAATAGTTCTTTTCCTCCTTTTTCCGTAATCCACTTCTCATCACCTACTAATTCAAAGCTTCTTTCAGGTGCTGGCACTGGCTCTGGTGGAAGGTCTTCTGTTTTTAAATAGTCATCTAACTTCATTATATAGTATCGATCCTTGTCCCAAATAGACGGATCGTGATGATAGTAATAATCTAGATTAAGGAGAGGGTGTAAGCTCAATCGATATTGCTGTAGTTGTTTATGGTGGCTTTCGGCTAAGTGACTTTTATTAATGCGGTATTGAAATGCTAATGACGGTACTCTAGATGTCCTACCTTTAGATTTAACCATATTTAAAATACCTACAGTCTCCAACTCTAGAACCGCCTCAGCAAAGTCCTCATATGTATGTAAAACTTCTTTCATAATATCTTCAAGTTCATCCAAACGAATTGTTTTCCTGGAAAACCCAGCTAATTGTCTTTTAATAGATTTCAATCGTTACACTCCTAAATTTTCACAGTAATTATAAGTATATTGTACTAGATTATTGTTGGAATCGCAGTAGATTATTATTACTTTTCTGGAAATGATTTTAAAGAAGGAACTACTTGAGTGTTAGGGGAATTTGAATGGAGCGCGAAGTTATCATTGCTGGATTATTTTACTTGCTGAAGAAATTGACAATTTATGAATTAAGTCCATGGGGACAGGTTCCTCGGCTTTTTAAGCCAAGGAACCTGTCCCCATGGACCTCTTTTCATGCTCAAGCAACCATTCCTTCCTCCACACGCCACCAGCATATCCAGTCAATTTCCCATTAGTACCAATAATCCGATGACACGGGATCACGATACTCAACTTGTTTTTCCCATTCGCACTTCCTACCGCTCGGATTGCTTTTTCATTTCCAATAGAAACCGCAATATCCTTATAGGATCCCGTTTCGCCATAGGGCATTTCCTTTAATGCATTCCACACCGACTTTTGGAAATCTGTCCCCTCCATTTGGTATGGGAATGAAAATTCACGCCGCTCTCCTTTAAAATATTCATCTAATTGAAGATAGCAAAGTTCCAACACTTTTGGAGTATCATCACCCCTTACATTCTCTATTTCGTCATTCTCAGAGAATAGAATAGACACTACAGCTTCCTCTGTCCCGATTATTTCTAGAATTCCTATAGGTGATTGATAATCCAACTTATGTAATTTACTCATCCAAAGACCTCCATAAATAAAAGGTTGCATAGGCTTCCCAACCTTTCCAGTTTATTGCCATCGTTTCGATTTCATCTATAGTTGGTTTACTTTCAAGCCCCAGCTGCTGCTTAATGGCATTATGTAGCCCAACGTCAGCGATTGGAAATGCAGATGGATAATGCAAACACTTCATCATGACATAATCTGCCGTCCATGCCCCCACACCTCTAATGGATACTAATGATTGATGAACTTGTCTATAATCTTTCAGTTGGAGCAACTTCTCCTTAGATAACCGACCATCACTGATTGCACCTGCGACTCCAATTATATATTCTGCCTTCCTAGTACTGAACTGAAGTTTCTTCAAATCTTCTATGTCTAATTCAGCTATTTTCTCATGCGTTGGGAATAACCAAAAGATTTGACCATCATAGGTTATTGACTCTCCATATTGTTCTACGAATCGTTTCTTTAACTTATAGGCAAAAGTTAAGTTAATTTGCTGGCCTAGTATTGCCCAAGTTAACGCTTCAAATAAATCTGGAATACAAATAATCCGCAATCCATAGTAGGTATTGGCTATTGGCGCTAGAATTGCATCGTTACGCGCCACTTCATAAAATTCTTCCAAATTTTGACCGAGATCAAACCACTCCCAAATATAATCTGCAACCTCTTCTCGAGCCGTTTCAGATGGTGTACCAATTGGGAATTCTACTTGAATGGAATAATTGTTACTCCCTATTTTGAGTAAAATCAATTCGTCATCTATTTTAATCAGTTTATATAAATAGCCATCCTTTATCGAATGTAATACTTCCCCCTCCGATTTTCCTAAGAAAACGAGGCATTCCCCAAAATCGAATTCCTTCGGCGGGAAAATCTCAAGTGTACTTCCATCATCTAGCCATCTCATTCCACTAACTCCTTACTAATTTGATTTCGATATTCACTGGGAGAACAATTTTTCCTACGACGAAATACTTTATAAAAATTGGAAGGACTTTGGAATCCAACCTCATAGCAAATTTCCAGATTGGTCCGGTTCGTGTTTTTAAGAAGTTGTGCAGCCTTATCTACACGTATTTTTTCTAAATAGGTCCTTGGTGTTTCACCGGTTTCTTGTTTAAAAACACGTTCAAGATAAAAAGGACTTACCCCAACGTGATTTGCAATATCTTTTAATAGTAATGTTTGTTTAGAATGATTAACTAAAAAAGTAATGGTATCTTTAATCAGTATAATATGTGGAGAATAAGCTAGTTCAGGCTGACACCTTTTACAAGCACGATAGCCAGCACGTTCAACTTCCTTCCTGTCAAAATAAAATTCCACATTAACCTTCTTTGGCTTTCTAGATTTGCACGAAGGACGACAGTAGATGTTGGTGGTTTTGACAGCCGTAAAGAATAGACCATCGTATGTATGGTCACAAGTGACAAATATATCCCACATTTCATCAAATGAAAGATTGATAGCAGTCATTGGCTGTCCCCACTTTCTTCAAGCTTTTCTTAAAGCTATTATAATTTATTTATTGTGGTAGTGATAATCCTTTTATCTGTTATATCCATTGTAACAAGATAACATAATGGATTCGTCCTCATTCTTGCTGTTATGGTCGAGAAACTAAAGGAGAATTATCCCCTTATTACTTCACTTTAAGCTCTATTGCTTTATAATTAGTCATCCCATTAGTAAGACGCTCTTTTTTAATCCTTATCGTTCTTAAATAGAGTCCAATTGCCGTAAATAGAATGGTTGTAACCACCCCGGTAGTAGGATTCAACCAAATATCCCCTGTCTTAGTTAAGACAATAACGCCACTGATTGTTACTAAAGTAGTTGGTACCCCGTCCTCAACAGCATGCATTAACACAACTGGCCAGACGGACTTTGTCAGCCTGTATACTTCTACAAACATAACTGTCCAACAAACGGAAAGAACACAAGCTAACAAAAGGAAGCCTACTCTTGAGAACGTTTCAAAGTAGATGTCAGGTAAAAACACAAAATAGTACGGTGCATGCCACAATGCCCAAACAAGCCCAGAGATAAGATAAATAAACCAATCATTGAATTTTAATTCGATTAGCTTCGGTGTTAAATATCCCCTCCAGCTGAATTCCTCGAAAATATTCTTAATTAAGTTCCACCCAACAGACACTGCTACAATAGATAAAATAGCATGTATCTCAACACTAGATAGACTTGCTTCTCCTATCATTAATGCTAGCCCAACCGTTAATATCGTAACAATAGGATAAATAATCAATGAAAATAGATACCATCTTGAATTTCCCTTAAAACGAAACCTGATCCCCATGTCCTTCCAATCGCGGCTAATCAATCGGATGAAAAGCATCGTTAAAAATGGCGATACGAGCCACAAGCCCATTCCTAACGTCTCCCCTTCTGGCTGGTCTGTAAGAATCGTATCGAGCCAAACACCAATCCACCCTCCCCCAAGTGCGATCATAATAAAAATAAACAAATAAAGCTTTTTACTCCTCATCATCACAACTCCTCCTACTTCATCTTTTATTTAGTGTAAAACAACACGCCACGTGATGTTCAAGAGGTAAATGAAAAAGGTCATGATTTTTTAGTAAAAAATGATGAAGGAAGGTAACATTATGCTACTATTAAACTACGAAAATACCATTTCTCGTAATAATAAAGAAACGACTAGAAAGGTGGTAACAGTATGATTGATTTAAGAAGTGACACTGTAACAAAACCAACAGAGTCCATGCGCAGAGCAGCGTATGAAGCTGAAGTAGGAGACGATGTGTATGGTGAGGATCCTACCGTTAATCGATTAGAAGAAAAGGCCGCAGAACTACTTGGAAAAGAAAAAGCACTTTTTGTGACAAGTGGTACGCAAGGAAACCAAATTGCTGCCTTGACCCATTGTAGACCTGGTGATGAAGTTATTATGGAAGCAAGTTCCCATATTTACATCTATGAGGTTGGTGGATTTTCCGCATTAGCTAATGTCCAAATACGTCCAGTTCCAGGTATAAACGGAGCAATGAATACAGTGGATGTAAAAAATACGATTCGCGCAGAGAATATCCATTATCCGACTACCTCATTAATTTGCATAGAAAACACTCATAACTTAGCAGGGGGAGCTGTACTACCTTTAAGCCATATGCAAGAAATAAGTCAGCTAGCTAAAGAAAATAATCTCCAAGTCCATCTGGATGGCGCAAGATTATTTAATGCACAAGTAGCTTCTGGGATATCAGTGAAAGAATATGCAAAAAATGTTGATTCTGTTCAATTTTGCCTATCAAAAGGACTTGGTGCACCTGTGGGTTCTATCATTGCAGGAACAGAAGAATTTATTAATCGTGCGAGAAAATGGCGTAAGATGTTAGGTGGAGGTTTAAGACAAGTTGGAATGATTGCCGCACCTGGTTTAGTAGCATTAGAAGAGAATATCAATCGTTTAGCAGAGGATCATGCTCATGCCAAATTATTAGCTGATGGTTTAGCGAATATGAATGGGTTAAAAGTAGAAAACAAAGTGGAAACCAATATAATCATTGTCAACGTAAAAGAAACCAAACATACTCCGGAAACCTTTGTAGAGGCACTAAAATCAAAAGGTGTTTTAGCAGGTGTCTTTGGATTAGATACGATTCGATTTGTTACACATTATGATGTTTCTAGAGAAGATATTGATAAAGCATTAATCGCAGTACAGGAAATTTTATGATTTGCACTGATTTTATCACCAGAATAAATCTTGTTATAGCGGTTAGTATATAACCATGAGAGAGGTGATAAAATTGGAAAATAAAATGAAACAAGAAGAGATTGAAACATTAAGAGAATTGATTAAAGATGTAGACACTGCAATGTTGACTACGGCTACTGAAGAAGGTCTCGTTTCTCGCCCTATGAAAACACAAGAAGTAGAATTTGATGGAGACTTATGGTTCTTCACTAAAAAAGAGACAAATAAATATGATGAAATATTACATAATCAAGATGTAAATGTAGCCTATGTTGGTAAATCCTATGTTTCTGTACGTGGAAAAGCAGAAATCGTAGAAGATGTGAACAAGAAAAAGGAATTCTGGAGTAAAGTTCACGAAAAAATAATGCAAGCTTCTTATGACGATCCAAACATCATCTTGATAAAGGTAAATGTGGAAGCAGCCGAGTATTGGGAACAAGGGAATCTCATCAAAAAGATTGTCTTCTATTATAAACGCATGACAGGGCAAAACTCTAAAACCACTGATATAAATGAAACGCTAGAATTGGATAATTAACCGCAAAAATATAGTGCCAACTCCTATGGAATTAGCACTATATTTTTGCTTTATATTAATCTATATCAATTTCTACAATTTCTCCAGACTCCGCATCAATCGTAATATCTGCTTCACCACGGTCTGTTCTAATTTCTAATTCGTACTCATATCGTCCGTCATCTTCATCTAGTTCTACTTCCATCACTTCTCCGCCGATTTCAGATACAGCAATGTCCTTCGCCACTTCTACCGAGATGATGTTTTCAATTTTTTGCTTGTTGATATTGTCATAACGGTCATCATTGTCATAACGATCATCTTTATCATCCCAATCTACACGTAATACTTCACCTGTAGTTGCATCCACATAGACATCTAAATCAGGGTTTTCAATATCTACTTCATAATACACATAACCATGTTCTCTTTCTAATTCAACACTTTCAACATATCCATCTTGCTCAGTTAGCGCAATCTCGATTGCTTTTTCAGGGGAGATTAACTCCTCTTTCTTGTTCACTACCTCGGTTTTTACACTTGCGTCATCTTTCTTAGTAGTATTTACATTATCATTTAAACTCGCTGCTGCGATAGTAGTACCACCCAATAGTAAGCCGATAGTTGCAATACCCGTAATTAATTTCTTGTTCATTTTTATTTCCTCCCTCAATTTCGTTATCTTTACTATATCCTCTAATCATTAGAGAACTCCGAGAAAAAGATTAGAATTTGATGAGAAAATTAATATGTTATTCTAATGTTTTAATTAGGCCGAGGTCCTGACCCCATGGCCTCTTACTTCCGCATAAACATCTGTGTTGCATAATGACCTTCTGAAACATGACCAACTCCAATATGGGTAAACATTTCATTTAATATATTGGCTCGGTGCCCTGGACTATTCATCCAACCTTCTACGACCGCTTCTGGTGTAGGGTAACCATAGGCAATATTTTCGCCTGCTGCTGTGTAACTTACACCAAATTGTGTCATCATATCAAATGGCGAACCGTAAGTTGGGCTTTGGTGGTCAAAATAACCAACATCAACCATATCCCGTGACTTATACCAAGCAACTTCACTTAATTTAGTATCCATTGTTAATTCTGGTAAACCGTTATTTACCCTCTCAATATTGGTTAACCGAACTACTTCATTTTCATAAGTACTAATTCCTGGATAACCTGTTGAAGGCTGTTTTGACTTTGGTGCTTCCTTTTTTTCTTCCGTCTTTGGCTTTGGTTGACTAGTATTTTCTTGTTTCTTCTGTACTACGGTTTCTTGTTTTTCTTCTTCAAGAGTTGATTCTGCTATACGACTTTTTTCCTCCTCTTCTTTCTTCAATTTTTCTTGTTCAAGCTTTTCTTTCGCTATTCTTTCCTGTTCCAGTTTCTCTTGTTCCAAACGCAATTGCTCTTCTTCTTGGCGTTTTTGTTCAGCTAACTCTTGAAATACCTTAATCCCCTTTGTACCTTCTTTTACTTCATCTCGTTGAACATCTTTTAGACTATGCTGGGAAACTAGTATTTCATCTTGACCTAGCATGTCTTTTCCAATAAAAGTATAAATTAAGATAAAAGATAAAACGGCTACTGATGCAATAGCAGCTACCAATCTTATTGACTTTTTCATTTTGAATTACCTCATTTATTATAAAATTTATGTCCTATTATAGCATAATTGATAGATTTAACTTGGGTCATGTCAGGTTTTGTTAGCTTATAGTAAAAAATCTGTAATACTTAATTCAAATAAAAAAACCTAAGGATCAGGAAGTTACATCCCATTCTTAGGTTTTAAACTTAATTTATTATTTTTCCATATTCGCTACTAATCTACCAGTTACTTTATGATCTGCTAACATTTGAAGACCTTCTGGAATTTCATCGAATGAAATTTCCGTTATGGTAGGATTTACTTTACCGCTAGCAAACAATGCATATATTTCTTCAATATCCTTTTTCGTTCCTCCATTACTTCCAACAAGTGTTGCTTGTTTTGTGATTAATGAAGTAACATTAAGCGTTGTTTCTAGTTTACCCATTCCAACAAGAACTACTTTACCTTGGAATGCCACAGATTCCAATGCTTCCCTTGTTGTTACATCAAATCCAGCATAGTCAACGATAACTTCTGGTTCGAATTGAGCTATGTCTTTTACATTTTCATAGACTCCAGCTGCACCAAGTTTTTCAGCTAGTTCACGTGCTTTCGGGTTTAAATCTACAGCATAAACAGTAGCCCCTATTGCAATAGCTGCTTCTAAAGCTATTTGACCTAATCCGCCAATTCCGATCATACCAACTGTCATCCCTGGTTTAATTCCACCTTTTGTAAAAGCAGCATGATAAGAAGTCATTCCAGCATCCGTACCTGCAGCTGCTTGAGCAAATGAAACACCATCAGGAATCTTAACTAAGTCTTCAGCAGGTGCAAGAACTTTTGTACCAAAGCCCCCGTCATATGCATACCCTGGCGCCGTTTTGCTTGGACCAGTAGGGCAAACAGCTACTTTATCACCAACTTGATATTCTGTTACACCTTCCCCAACTTGACTTATTACACCAGCAACTTCATGTCCCATAATTACCGGTAGTTCTCCAAGTAATGCTTTCCATCCTGGATCTTTTAAAACACCAACATCAGAGTGGCAAAGGCCTGCTACCTTCGTGTCAATTACAACTTTTCCAGCTTCCACCTTAGGATCTTCTTTTTCTACTAATTGTAATGGTTCATTTGTTTCAACAAATTGCCAACCTTTCATGATGAATCCTCCTTATGTTTACATAACAACTACACTGCTAATTGCATCTAGGTGTATGTCTTGTTTATCTATCCTTTGATTGAAAAGGGTTACAATTAAATTGTAGACCCTTTATTTTTATAATCCAACCATCATTATTAAATGAACCATCTATTAGATAGGCAAATTAGATGAATTTGTCTATAAATTACCATACCTATTGCTTAATTGAACCGAGAAACCTGTCCCCTTGGACCATTTCAATAACTCTCCTCTCATTATGATCCAACATATTTTTATCAACAACACCGGTCACAGGTTTATTCATATTATCTATCAAATCCTGCGCTTCCTTTTTATCCCCAACTAGATAAATAGAATCCCACTGCTTGTCCTTTGCTAACTTATCTAGCTTGGATGCAAAGGTCTTATACAAACGGGAACGATTTGCCTCAAAGCGTTGCTCTAGCTTATCTGGTCTCAATTCACCATTAAATTCGATTGCTTCCTGCTCATTCTGAGAACTGGTTAGTTCCTTCCAATCTTCTGTTATTAGGTCTAACATAAACCGCTTAGTATCTAAGACACTTCCTAGTTCTGAATCAATTATTTTAATTGATTCTTTCTGGGTTAAGATGATCCCCGTTTTTGGAAACTGTTCATACATTTGACTGAGTTGGTCCACTTTTGCTGTTTCTTCCCAATAAAAGTATGTTTCCACAGGCATCTGAAAACGTTCTGCAAACCAAACCTCTTCATCAGCAGTAGCAAATATCACAATACTTTTGGATAAATTTAACTCATTATCTTGAACATATTGTTCAACTTTATCTTTAACTATCTTAAAATTCTTTTTCTCTTCAGAATCTCCATCTGCTTTTAAGTAACTTTCAAAATTATTCATTCCATTTTTCAAATGAATCTTCCAATCACCCACCTGCTGTTCTGGACCAGATGGATCGGTATTCAAATACATACTAAACACTCGGTGAGGCTTTTCCCTATATACACTTTTTAACTTTGCGATTAATCTTTTCATGTCCATGTATGGTATCCTCTCCTTTTGTAATCTATCAATCTATTAGTCTATAACCTGAAATAGAAGGAGATAAACATTAGAACCAGATAGATTCCAAATTTGTTAAACATCTTTAACATGGTAATATATAGGTAATATTGGTAGTTTTAGGAGGTAATTATGGCAGTAATTTGTTTAGAAGGTGCAAGTGCAGTTGGAAAAACAACTACTTGTAATGCGATTGCTAGAATTACGAATGCATATATTATTTCGGAAGTAAATCTTTTATTCGAGCGCCCTAAACACGAGAGGTGAAATAATCATGATTAACAGAATACTAATCTTTTCAATCGGAGCAATTTTACTTATAACGTCCCTACCCCTAGGCTCAAAAATGTTCATGGAACTTATTCATGATCAACGAATGAGCGCCAACTATAAGATAAAAAATGTAAACGACGGATTCCCTCCAACGAATTCGACCTATCGTTATAAAGACTGGGTTATAGAGGTAGAAGAAACGTTAAAAGATGAGGAGCACTACATAGACCCATGGAAGTATAAAATTAGTATCGCAGATTTATCAATCATAATAGATAGTAAGAAAGTAGATACCTTGAAAGATTATCCAGTTAGGGTGGAGGAAAAAGGATTAAATCGTTACTATGGCGAGATTGCTTACTTAACCTTAGAAGATAGGAAAAAAGATGAAAAACAGTTCATTGTACTTTTGAAAAAAACAAGAGAATTACCAAAAGAGATGCCAAACGGGGATATAGTTGATTGGGCTCCTGACGAGAAATTAAACTATACCCAATATATCTTAGACGAAGAAGGTAATCTAACTAATCAATCCTTTAGTTTTATAGACCGTGATGCGTTACAAACGGAACTACTGAATGCTGGTTTCGTGGTTCCTTATCGGATTGGATATTATACTGATGCTTGGGAGGGTTATCCTTCATTAGTTTTCCCTTTTCTTTTTCCATTTTCAACATTGGCAATTGGATTAATTTTGATCATTCTATTTTTCCCTGGTAGGAAAAGAAAGAACTAGTGTAGGACATTAACGGGTTCCATTATGAGGTGCGCCGAGCTAAATCTGTTGATAATTCGCAAAGGAATTCTCAGCCTAAATCACAAGGAAATCACATTATAATTCACAAGAAAAGGAACTTGAAAAATCAAGTTCCTTTGTTAATTGGACAATATTTTTTTATTGAACTAAAGCACCCGTTAAGGACATTATCCTTTTTTATTTTTACGCCGTTTATCATAAGCAAGTAGGATAAAAAGAAGTCCTATAAAATATAGAAGGTAGAAAATAGAGTCTATCCAACTAGTAATAGTTACCTTAAAAATAAATCCAATTACCACAACAAATAGAATTGCGATTAATTGTAAGGCCAGGCCAATAAATAATAATGTCTTACTTGGTAATGCCTTTATGTTATCTATCACAATCTGTTCCTCCATTTTCACGTAAGCTTCGATAAATAAGTAGCTTGATATACATTATACCTTAATTAGCTCTATTCTTTTTTAAACAATTCATAGGCATGGTATTAGGTGGAGCTATAGGCCCTAAGCTTGTTTCATACAGTAATACTTGAAGAAGATAATTTGTTAGTCTTAGCAAATTATCTTTTTTCCAAATCAATACCACTCAACAAAACTTCCCAATTCAATAAGGATTCCATCCTCCTCAAACCGATGATACTTATAAGGAATATCTCTCAATCTCTTGTATTTTTCATTCCAAATAATACTTATTAAAGGAATTCTCTCACTTAGAAAAAAATCTGGGGACAGATTTTCATACCGATAACAATTGTTTGGATAGAGTTCCTCACACCCAAATAATTCAAGGATACTTCCCAGCATTGATATTGTACCAACTTTAAATTTATAAACACGATACAACTCTTTTAAAAAATCAGTAAAGTCTGCAGATTCTTCACTCTTTATACCGAGTTGATTCCATTCCGGTACATCATCCTTAGCTCCATAAAAACAAATATCAACCAATAGCGAATCCGGCGAAACCACTTCAAAACATAACAAAGCCTTACGCTTCCTAGATAAATGGACATATCCCCTTAACTCTATGGAGTGTAGAATAATAGATTGAGGAGCTTCCATATCAAAAGGATAACCTCGATCAAAACTATCAATCATTTCATCAACATTTTCGTCAACAATCTCAACTCTATTCGTAAGTGTCGATAACCTATCTATAATGCCTTGAATTGTTTGCTTTTTATTTTCTTTCAGTTCCACCAAGAAACTAACTTCTAGGAAAGGCCCTCCTTTTATCCACTGGGACGACTCCAATTAAAATACCTCCAATACTTAAATGCTTGTATTCTATCTAACTTATGAAAATATTGGCTTGTTATCGCTTCTCAACAAATAACAAAATTAGTGTTGCCAATGGCCCTAATACAAGTGAAAGTAAAAACCAGTTTAATCCTGTCCTATTCTTCCCTTGTGCAAGTCCAGCATTAATTAATGCCAGAGTACCCCAACCAACAAAATATTGTTCATCCATCATTTGGCCTCCTCATTTCTCCAACGCTTCCCCTGTTAAAATCTCAAACAAATCTGCTGAATCTTGCTTTGATAATTTTACATATTTACCGGTATCCCTAACGATCTCTAGATTTTCACCAAGTGGGCTAATCCATAGTAAATAGGACGCAATTTTGTCTTCATTACCACTTCTATTCTTGAATGGAAATTGAAATTGGTAGTCTGCATAGCCTGCCATTTCTACTTTTACATTATCCCAATCAGCTTGTTTAACAATATCTATTGCCTTTTTCACCTGCTGTTTTTGGGTGACTTCTTTATAGTCTTCAAAGATATTTTCTTCACCCGTCCGTTTTTGCACCGTTATTTTTTGTCCATTCAATGCATTTACACACCCCGAGGTAACGAACAAAACAACTAGTAAAGATAATAACAGTACGATTACTCTCACTCTTTTACCCCCTCGTATTTTTCACTCCATTCCTCTTCTAAGATTGCATAATAATACTCATCCCACCATTTATTTCCTTGAGGTATACACTTCTTGAAAAAACCTTCTCTTCTCATACCAACCTTCTCCATCACTCGATAGGATCCAATATTCTCAGGTTGACACGTAGCTATAATTCTATGTAATCCCATAGTCTCGAAACCATATTTTAAAATAGATAATGCCGCTTCCGATGCATACCCTTTATTATAATAATTAGGATTTAACACCCAACCTATCTCATAGGTATGATCACCAAAATACTTATGGAACACAATGTGACCAATCAATCTCTGGTCTTCTTTTATCAACACAGGGAAGTATTTAGCATCATCATGACTGTTTTCCATTACAAATTTCTTTGCATCTTCAACCGAGAAAACATCCTCTGGTAGATATTCCATAACACGGGAATCAGATGTATACTCATAGACATGTTGCCAATCGTTATATGTGAATTTTCGTATTACTAATCTTTCTGTTGTAATGTTCATTTCGTTCACTCCTATCATGTTCCAAATGTTGAATTAGACATAGCTCATCAATTAGCCCCTGCTATTTTCAGTAACTCTAGGATCTTTATCTGAAATAACATCCATTCCACTTATATAAATTCGACAAAAAAGGTGCTACTCCTTCTTAAAGGATTGCACCCGTTAGAGCAGTAAGATTTTCCCGCATTTAACTTACTGTTTTTTATAGTAAACGGTTCCGTTATGAGGTACAAAATCACATTTAGCAACGAAAATATAACTTTAAATAAAGCACATCTTAAAGGGTAAAAATTTAGCTAAATAGACGTATTAATAACATTGGTTTCGTCATAGTATTTGACGGAACCTTTTATTGTACTATTTGTTTTAAACTTTCAAATAAATACTCTAAATATAGTTCTCCCTATGCTAAGATATAAATAGATTGTGAAGAAATGTTCTTAAACTACCATGAAAATTAACTTCTGTAGAATCGGTAAAAAGGCAATACTAAAGTAGACGCAGCTCATTCATTTTTAAAAAAAGAGGAGTGCGCTTTAATTCAGGGATCCATTTGTGGAAAATGAATGGATTAAGAAGCTTCTTGTTCAATTAACGTAACTGTATAACCTAAACTTTCTAATCTACGTAAAGAGTGTCGAAGAATGGATTGCTTTTTCTGTTTATCGAAATAATCCACACCAAGGTCTACATACATTTCTTCACGGGTTAACAGATAATATGCAGTACGTAGAATGGAATGTGCGACTACAATGCCAGCACGTTTTTTACCCTTTCGTGCTGCTGTTCGTCGATAGAGTTCACCAAGATAGTTTTTAGATCCTCTTACTGAATGGGCTGCTTCAATTAAAGCTGATTTCAGATATTTGTTTCCATTTTTAGTCTTAGACTTTTTTCTTTTTCCCGCACTCTCGTTGTTTCCAGGAACCAGTCCAGCCCAGGAACACATTAGGGATGCACTAGGAAATTGATTCTTAATATCTGTTCCAAGTTCAGCTAGCATTTGTTCAGCCATGCGCGTTGCGATACCTGGAATGGAATCTAATCTATCAATATCATCTTGGTAATCACTTACTCTACTAGCTACTTCTTGATCTAACATTTCTACTTGCTCCGTTAAGAAATCAATATGCTTTAAGATTGTTCTTAACATAAGTCGTTGATGTTCACTGATATATCCTTTTAGCGCTAGTTTTAGTTCATCTTTTTTCTTTTTCATAGTTCGTCGAGCGAAGTTTGCTAGAATTTCAGGATTTTCTTCGCCGTTGGCGATAGCGTTAAGCATATCCCGAGCTGAAACACCCATGATGTCTGATACAACGGAACCAAGTTTGATGTTGGCACCTTCTAACACTTTCTGAATTCGATTATGTTGTCTGGCGCGCTCTTCGATTATGCTTCGACGGTAACGAACAAGTTCACGCAACTCACGTTGCTCTCGGTCCGGAATGTAACTTGCATTTAGTAATCCATGGCGGAGAAGCTTTGCGATCCATTCTGCATCTTTAACATCAGTCTTTCTTCCGGGAACAGACTTGATGTGTTGTGCATTTACAACTAGAAACTCAATGTCTTCTGCCTCAAGTATGTTGACAATAGGTTTCCAATAAACACTTGTACTTTCCATGGCAACATGTGTACACCTATGTTCCTTAACCCAGTCAACCAATTCTATTAAGTAGATTGTTTTGGTTGAGAATGTTTTGATCTCCTTTCCTTCCGGGGTAATGATACATGCAGTAATGTTGTCTTTATGGACATCCATACCACACGCTCTTTCAATGATTACATCCACTGAAAAAACATCCTTTCTACGGCATATATTATTGGAGGCTGGTGCAACAACCAGAATAGGGATTAATCTACCATGAGTGCTTCCCGAAAGGGAGCGACAGTCAGTGGTGCACCGTGGTCGAAGGAGTCAGACTAACGGATGGGCTCTCACGCACCATAGTTGATCGACCTTCCTCATCCAGCCGTAGAATCAGTATAGCCAGACTAAATACATTTTCATTCTCTGTGGTGTGGCGTTGGTCTTGCGCTACATGAGTGACTAACGGGGCAGTTTAGTTGAAGAAGAAAAATTAAATATTAAGATAAAAACGCTCAGAATATTTTCTGAGCGTTTTAGTGTGTGCCAGGCATGCACACATTCTTTAGGGTTGAAGTCCCGAGCCACGAAGGCAGTAGTAGTGGTTAGCTTAAGACAAGGGTGTCTGGGGCGACCCAGAATCTGAAGGAAGTCGGCGGCAAATCTCCGCCCTTAGGAACACGAACTTCATCAGGCTAGGTATACTTGGGTGAGGTTGCATTACAAACTAAAACCCTTACTGCCAAAGGGTATACAAAGTAAATGAAGTGGGGACATGGAGAGGAAGAATGTGTGCTTACCCTGGGAGGTCTGATAGAAATGCGGTGCACACGCCGTAACCGAACATGTAAGTGTTCGCTGAACTATCAGAAGTCAGCCGAAGCCGTAGTACTAGATATTTCTAGGATATCTAGGAAGGGCTGAATCATTTAAGAAGAATTGTCGCTTTGCGTACGCAAAACTTGATGAAGCAGAAACATGTAAACCTTCCTAGTGGAGGAAACGGTGAATCCCGCGGGGGACATTAGAAGGGCTGAAAGTTATTGCCACACAAGAAGAAGGAACAATTCACGTAGGAGTAAGATATCATGTTGGAAAGAATTCTATCACGGGAAAACCTAATACTCGCACTTAAACGTGTTGAGCGAAATAAAGGAAGTCATGGTGTGGATGAGATGCCTGTACAAAACCTACGAGCGCATATCATGGAACACTGGACTTCCATTCGAGGACAACTCGAAGAAGGTACCTACTATCCTCAACCCGTTCGTCGTGTCGAAATCCCGAAACCAAACGGCGGAATGAGGAAGCTAGGAATTCCTACCGTGTTAGACCGATTCATCCAACAAGCAATCGCACAGGTTCTTACAACCATTTATGACCCAACCTTCTCAGAGCACAGTTATGGTTTTCGTCCAAATAGACGAGGCCACGACGCAGTAAGAGAAGCAAGAAGCTATATCAAAGATGGCTATCGGTGGGTTATCGATATGGATTTAGAGAAATTCTTTGATAAAGTACATCACGACAGATTAATGCGAACGTTGAGCCAACGAGTCAAAGACGCGAGAGTGCTTAAACTGATTCGCAGATATCTCCAAGCTGGTATTATGGACGGTGGGATTGTACAGCCGAACATGGAAGGAGCACCTCAAGGTGGACCATTAAGTCCACTACTTTCTAATATTGTTTTAGATGAACTAGACAAGGAATTAGAGAAAAGAGGACTTCGCTTCGTCCGTTATGCGGATGACTGTAATATCTATGTCCGTTCCAGGAGAGCTGGTTTACGAGTGATGAAAAGTATTACTGAATTTATCGAAGGAAAACTAAAGTTAAAAGTAAATGAACAGAAAAGTGCAGTAGACCGCCCATGGAAACGTAAATTCCTTGGATTTTCTTTCACTTTCCATAAGGTGAACCCAAAGATTCGGGTCTCTAAAGAGAGTATCAAACGGTTTAAACACCGTGTCAGAGAACTAACCTCCAGAAAGAGATCTATGAATATGAGGGATAGAATCGAAAAGCTAAATCGATATTTAGTAGGCTGGCTTGGTTATTATCAGCTAGCAGAAACACCTACCATATTTGAAGCTCTAGATGGCTGGATAAGAAGAAGACTTCGAATGATACGCTGGAAGGAATGGAAGAAAGTCAAAACAAAATACAAGAATCTCATGAAACTTGGAATTAAGAAAGGAAAAGCGTGGGAATGGGCAAATTCAAGGAAGGCATATTGGCGTATAGCCAAGAGCCCCATCTTGTCTAGAGCCCTTGGCAACCAATATTGGTTAGAGCAAGGGTTGAAGAGTCTATCCAAGCGATATCAGACCATGCGTTGGACCTAAATGAAACCGCCGTATACGGAACCGTACGTACGGTGGTGTGAGAGGTCGGGGGTTAGTCACCCCCTCCTACTCGATTTGCAGTTTATAATGCTTTTCTAAAGCCTGCTGAATAAAGAATGTACAATATAATGATTTTTTTTGATTGTATGTTCGAAAATATATAAGAGTTATTCAGTTATTCAGTAAAACAGTTGGATTTGTGTTGCTGTTCTTTTATAATTTTTCACTTTTACAATAGAACTTGATCCTAATCAATTTTTATTTCATAGAAACATCCTATACTAGAGTCATCAACAAGGAATACAAATGAAAATGAAATTGGAGGGAATCAACATGCAAAGATATATATTAAGTAAAAAGAATTCCATTACACTGATCAGTGCAATTTTGATTGCACTTGCATTCTTCGGACGATTTTCCTTAGACAACATGGCCATTTTCAATTGGTCGCTCATCATTGCATCTATTCTTGGTGTAGCACCAATTGCGATTCAAGCCTTTCAGGCATTAAAAGTAAAAGTTGTCAGTATTGATGTTTTAGTTACCATTGCAGTAATTGGGGCAGTATTGATTCAAAATTATGAGGAATCAGCCATCGTTACTTTCTTATTCTTATTTGGTTCTTACTTGGAGCAACGTACCTTGAACAAAACACGTTCTGCCATTAAAGAATTAACAGAGCTGGCACCAGAAAGTGCTTTAAAGCAAATGGAAAATGGAGAATTTGAAGAAGTTGATGTCGATGATGTAGATGAAGGTGACATTTTATTAGTCAAAACGGGTGCAAAAGTCCCCGTAGATGGAACCGTGTTAACAGGTGAAGGTCACATCAATGAAGCAAGTATTACCGGAGAGTCTGTTCCAGTAAGCAAAAGGGTCGATTCTGAAGTATTTGCGGGAACAATCTTAGAAAATGGAACGATTCAAATTCGATCTGACCGTGTAGGGGAAGATACAACATTTGGTAGAATTATCGAATTAGTGGAAGAAGCACAGGATTCCAAATCAGAAGCAGAGCGGTTTATTGATCGATTCTCTAAATATTATACACCAGCTGTTTTAGTCCTTGGTTTTATTGTTTGGCTATTCTCAAAAGATATTGAACTAGCTATCACGATTCTTGTTTTAGGATGTCCAGGTGCATTAGTTATCGGGGTTCCTGTATCCAACGTTGCCGGTATCGGAAACGGTGCACGTAATGGTGTCCTCCTAAAAGGTAGTGAAGTTATCAATGACTTTAGCAGAGTAGATACTATCGTTTTTGATAAAACGGGAACATTGACAGTAGGAAACCCTGAAGTTGCCGAAAAAGAATTTTACGGCAACAACACTGAAGAAATTCTAGGATACTTAGCAAGTGTGGAGCGCGAATCGGACCACCCACTAGCAAAAGCTGTCTTACAGGATATTGGCGAGACAACTTTCTATACTGTTGAAGAAACCGAAGTCGTTAAAGGTGGCGGAATTGTAGCAAAAATAGGTGTTCATCGTATAGCCGTTGGTAACGTAGCTTTAATGGAAAAAGAAAATGTGAAATTAAGCGAAAAAGCTAAAAAAGACGTCGAACGCTTTGAGAGAAATGGGAATTCTCTTGTGTTAACTGCGGTTGACGGAGAATTAAAAGTTCTGATGGGTATTCGGGATCAAATCCGTCCAGGTGTTAAAAAAGATCTTCAAAACCTAAAAAAACTTGGAGTCAAAAACCTAGTCGTTCTTTCAGGGGACAACCAAGGAACCGTAGATTTAGTTGCTCGAGAACTTGGATTAACAGAAGCACACGGTCATATGCTTCCAGAAGGAAAATCCGCATATATTGAAAAAATGCAAGCAAAAGGCCAACTCATTGCCTTTGTCGGTGACGGAGTGAATGATAGTCCTTCATTAGCCTTAGCAGATATCGGAATCGCAATGGGAAGTGGAACAGATGTTGCAATTGAAACATCGGATGTCGTTTTAATGAATTCTGACTTTAGTCGTTTACCACACGCATTAGGCTTAACAAAATTAACTTCAAGAAACATGAAACAGAACATCACCATAGCAGTTGGTGTGGTATTAGTCTTACTTGCTAGCCTACTATTTAGTGAATGGATGAATATGTCAATCGGGATGTTGGTTCACGAAGCAAGTATCTTAGTAGTCATCTTGAATGGTATGAGATTGCTTCGATACCGTTTGAGAGGATAAATTTAATAGAAAGCGGTCTTGACGAATGATAAAGGGGAAGTATTCAGGTAGGAAGAACAAAATACTCCCCTACTTTTTTCTTAAAACTTGATTTGCGTCAATTTCATTTCGTTGAACCTCAGCTATACTTAAATTGTAAAGAAGAAGAGGGAAAACAAAAAAGTCAAAGATAAGATGAAAGGAGAAATAATTCATGCAAAAAGCAGTTATTCAATTAGAAACATTATCTTGTCCATCTTGTATGCAAAAGATTGAAAATGCGGTGAAAGGATTAAATGGGGTTAATCAAGATAGCTTAAAAGTATTATTCAATGCCAGTAAAGTAAAAGTAGATTTTGATTCAGAAACGATCACCGTTAACGATATCAAAAAGGCAATTGAAGACTTAGGATATCCCGTTGTTAAATCAAAAGTAAAATCTGCCTAAGACAAACACACATAACAAAAATTATATATAGAAAGAGGGAAATAATAATGTCTGAACAAACATTTAACGAAGTAATAACAAACCATTTTGAAAAACTGGATTTATACACTACTGCGATTACACGGGCCCATGGTAAGAACCATCCAGAAGCCTTTGAAGTACGTGAACTATTTGAAAAACTCAGTAAAAAGGTAAAAGATGCTGGTGCAAACAAACCAGACTTGGATGTTGAATTTGCTCAGTTACGAAAAATCACAGACAACTACGCCATTCCTGGAGATGTATGTGAAACATATGCAGGCACCTACGAAATGTTATCAGAAGTAGACAAAGCATATCAGGCTTAAAAGTAACCCAAAAACAAAAGAATAAATTGGTTTACGGTCGTTAAAAAATGAAGGGAGAAATGATTTATGCAAAAAGCAACGATTCAATTAGAAACCTTATCTTGCCCATCTTGTCTCCAAAAGATTGAAAATGCGGTGAAAGGAATAAACGGTGTGAATCAAGATAGCTTGAAGGTAATGTTCAATGCTAGTAAAGTAAAAGTAGATTTTGATTCAGAAGCAGTCGTTATTAACGATATCGAAGAGGCAATTGAAGACTTAGGATATCCTGTTGTCAAATCAAAGGTAAAACCTGCTTAATCGAGTGAATAGAAAGGAAGCCTAAGATGCCCTCTTAGGCTTTTTATAAAAAGGAGAGGTTATTTTGGAACAAAACCAATGTTGTCATCACCAACATGGACATGCAGAATGTATTCGTATTGTTCCCATTTTCAACCATCTGGAAGACTCACAAATGGATTTGATTGCGGAATCTGCCAAGACACTTCATCTACAAAAAGGGGAAATGTTATTCCGTGCAGGTGAGAAAGATGATACCTTATATATTATCAATTCAGGTAAGGCTCGGATTTACCGCTTATCGGATTCTGGAAAAGAACAACTTGTTCGCATTTTAAATCCCGGTGATTTTACAGGTGAAGTCGCCATTTTCCAACCTGGAAGTATTCATGAGAACTATGCGGAAGCACTACAAAATACATCCATTTGTTTAATTAAACGAGAGGATTTACAAGAGTATTTGGTGGAATATCCGCAGATCTCATTAAAAATACTGTCAGAAGTAACGATGCGTTTGAAGGATTCTGAAAAACAAACCACACAAGTAGCGATTGAAAATGTAGAAACCCGCATTATATCCTTTTTAGCTGAGAATGTTGAAAAGGGAAGTGGCAATAGTCCAACGATTATCTTACCAATGTCCAAAAAGGATTTAGCCTCGTATCTTGGTACCACACCAGAAACAATCAGCCGTAAATTTACTACTCTAGAAGAACTTGGATTGATTAAACAGTTACCGAAAAAGAAAATTAAAATAATGGATTTAGATCAATTGTTACTTCATACTGAATAAATATAAGAGAGTAGCGTGCCATCATCTAACGGGTTAAGTTTAATAGTACAAAACATAAAATAACAAACCTTTTAGCAATCCAATTAGCATATAAAATGGATTGCTAATTTTTGTTGGTTTAACAATGTCTATCTACAAAAAAGAAAGAAAAATGGCTCCTTATTTGGCACTTATTTTACCAAGATAACATAATTTTGTGTCAACTTCATTATTTAGCAGAACAACTCCCTAATAACTTAGCGAATTCCTCTGATAAATAGCTAAGGAATTGGAAATTTATGTTAAAATTATAATTTGGATTGTGAATTAGTGTACTTAAAGTAAAGGGTGCAATAGTTTAAAAGAGCAACGCTGATACAATCTGCGCTGCTCTTCATTACTCTAGAAATACTTCCTATAAAACTCTTGTCTTAGTCTACCACTTAGTTCTGCATAAATCCTTGTAGTTTCACTTTTTTCGTGACCTAAAAGGCTTTGAATAACTTCTAATGGTGCGCCATTATTTAATAGGTGTGTTGCGTAACTATGCCTTAACTGGTGAGGGTGAATTGTTTTATTTATCCCTGCTCGTTTGGAAATACGTTTAATTATATACCTCATTTGAGCAATACTCATTCTATGTGGAGAGCGTTCTGTAACAAATATTGCTGGATCGTTATCAACTCTGCTATCTAGATATTTCTTAAGCCAAATATCACAACGTATATTAAAGTACACTTCTCGTTCCTTATCTCCTTTACCGCGAACAATAGCAGATTGATTTCCCCAATTAATACTATTTCGATCCAACGAAACAATTTCTCCTATTCGACAACCAGTTGAAAACATAAATTCAAATAAGGCTTTTTCCATTGGAGAGAAGCACGCATCCCTTAAATATTCTATTTCTCTTTCAGTAAGGAACTTTGGAATCCGTTTACCAACTCTCGGTTCCTTTATTTTACTAGCAGGATTTAACTCAATAATACCTTCCTCGTGTGACCATCGAAATAAGGAACGTATAAATCTAATACGATGTGACAAACTTGATGGCTTTAAATTATTACTTGATTCAGCTAAATAATTCTTCAGTTGTAGGGTTGTTATATTACTAATATTGATATTTCCAAAGTAATTAATAAGTAGCTTTGCTTGAAGCTTATAGGCATTTAATGTTTGTGCGGAAAAACCCTCAATTTTCTTATCTGCCTCATAAGTCTTTGCAGCATCCGATAATAACATAATTGCTCACTCCCAAAAATATTATTATCAACATCATTTCCAGATGGTTGAATAAAATAAGTTTTTTAAATATTCGGGTGAATCGAATGGAAGTTAATGTTAAAATAATAATATGTTAATGAACTAAAGGATAAGGTTAAAGCAATAAGGACTATTTGTAGTTATGTATGAAGGAGTGGTACCACTATGTTTAGGGAAAGTATCAAATTTCCTATACTATATTTTCTAGCATCTATTACTTGGCAGTTAATTGTAGATAAAGAAGTTAAGTGGTTTGATAATATAGGGATTTGTTTTGTGATGTTCTTGCTTATTCTATTTTATAATTGGTCAAAAATACCATATAAATGGAAGAAAGACAATGATCAAGATAACGAGAATTAAAAGGTTTTTCAAAAAGGGATTTGTTATTAAAGGGTGCTTTAACGAAAAAAGTGTTTATGCAAAATCTAACACCTATTATGCTAATGGGGCGGAATAAGTCAAGAAGGAGGAAAGGTAATCTATGAAAAGAAAACGAATTAAAATCTTCATCTTCGCTTTAATTATATTACTTTTTCTAACCTTATCATTATCAAGACCTTCTCTCGAGACTTTTAATAAGTGGTTAGTGAATAAATATAATATAGAGTGTATTGGAGATAATTGTTTATATGAAAATTCGGAGGGAATAGTTGTACACAGAACTATAGACGATTATATTTTGATAAATAAGATGGGCATTATCCTTGAAGATGAAGAAGGGCATAGAACACTAATTGAGGGAATAGGGGTTTTGGGAACCTTCATTCCATTTACATTCAATCCAGGATATAGTCCGTTAATCGATATTTACAAATATTAAATTTCTATAAATGCTTCCTCTGTTTTATTGTATAGAACGCTTGGGTTATTCAAGTAAACCAGCTAATAGTTGTCAATATTTTTCTCTAAAAATCTAAAATAGCTTATGATATACTAAATTTGCGCATGCCAAATAACCCTCCTGTAATCTCGAATTGGAAGGTTTTGGGGTATTTGGTTAATTTGTTTATTTAAGCAATATCTTGGAAGGTAGTATTACTTTTCAATAATGCGTAAATCCAATGTAATAACTTGTTTGCACATGCAATTATGGCTACTTTATAAGGTTTTCCTTCATCTCGCTTTTTATCATAATCTAGTACGACTGGAGGTCGTACCCCAGTATTATTCTCAATATCAATTAAAAAGTGACGCAATTTATCTAGACCTTCCAAGGTATGCGGTACTTTAAAACTAGCTTTATAAGGCTTCTTCTTATCTAGGAAACCTTGAATCTGACTTTCTCCTTTCGCTACATCTAGACCTACTACTGGATTCATGAACTATCTCCTCCTAAGAAGTATTTGCCGGTACCCCTAATCCTTCTTGTAGTATCACAGCTTCGCTTGTTATACGGGATCCTTGTCCCAACCAGCCTCAATCATGTTTCTACAAGTAGGGGGCGAACAGTTTAGCTGACGGGATCAAGTCCCACGGGTGCTTCCGTTCTACCCCGGCTACAATGTAAATGATAAGACCATATAAAAAATGGTCAACCAGTAATTTCTGGTTAACCTTATAATACGAACGGGTGCTTTAGTTTAACATGATCAAACGCTTATTGTGCTAACTGGGCAGATTAGCATTAGAAGGAAATTTCCCAAAGTAATAAAATCCAATCAATGGTACGGAAATAATCCGATTTATTTGTGCATGAAATGTCGGACAAATAAATACCTTTTCCTGTAAAATAAATAAGAGGAAGGGGAGAAAAAATGGATTGGATAGATAGAATGAATAGTGCTTTGGATTATATTGAAAACAATCTAGAGGACGATATAAATAATAAAAAAATTGCACAAATAGCTCATTGTTCCGAGTATCACTTTCCAAGGATGTTTTCATCTATTTCGGGAATATCTCTATCTGAATATATCAGACGGAGACGCTTAACGCTTGCTGCATTTGATATTCAAAAAAGTGACATTCGAATTATAGACGTAGCCAATAAATATGGCTATGAGTCTGCTGATTCTTTTTCCCGTGCTTTTCAAAAGATACATGGAATCAAACTATCGGAAGCTCGTAATGAAGGGGTGCATTTGAAAGCCTTTCCAAGAATCGTTTTTCAAATTTCGATAAAAGGGGATACCGAAATGGAGTATCGGATTGAGAATCTTGATTTTGATTTAAAAGTTATAGGAAAAGGTAATGTAGTTAAAACAAGTAGAGCCTTTAAAACAATTCCTACACTATGGAGCAGTGCCAAAAAAGATGGATTTATGAAACAATTGATTGATATGTCTTGGGAAGAACCAAAATGCACACTTGAAAGTCTTTTAGGCGTTTGTGGAAAAGAGGCAGCCATTATGGATGAAGAATTTACATACTTTATGGGTGTCCGATATGATAAAGAGGTGCCGAGTGAAATGGAAACGTTAATTATTACTCACCGAACTTGGGCTGTTTTTCCAGGAATAACGAATGCATGGAAGCGATTATACACAGAGTGGGTTCCAACTTCTAGATATGAACTTGCTGATATCCCTTGTATCGAATGTTATTATCCACCTAAACATAAACCGAGAAACGAACTGTGGGTTCCTGTAATTCCTAAATAACTACATATTGTTATTAAGGAAATTAAACGTACAAGAAGGGAGCATCCAGCAAATTTGGAGTCCCTTTTTTTATTCCATTTCCGCATTATTATTCTATTACTCAAATAAGCAAGTAAGATTGTGAATTAATGTACTTAAGCTAACGGGTGCAATAGTGATACAAGGTGATCCGATTGGTATCGCCTTTTTCTTGTGGTTAAATTCTTAATCTTATTTTTGGAATATTACGTTAGTGTTTAGATGGAAATTATTATGCTACGGGCAGGTTAGTTGGAAAGCATTTTACATATAAAGGTCTATCTATATCTAAGGCGAAGAATACAAAAAAAAAATGCCAGATGGCATTTTTTATTTGTACACTAGTTTGAATAGATGATTCCAATTTTTGAGTCCCCTATATTTTCGAGTGAATCGTATTGCAGCATTAAATGTCCTTCATGAACAAAGTAAAGAAACAATGGAGTGGACTCCTGTTCATCCGTGATGGTTATATCTAATGGGGTTAACTCCCCGTTTTTGTAATCGTAGACTGTCAGGTTGTTTTCGCTATCTAAAATAGCTAGACGGTCATCATATGTGTCGAAATAGTTGATGTAATATTCTTTCTTGTTTATCGAATAATATTGGTTTTCCTTTATATCTAAATATCCAAAATCTTGATTGGTCCAATTCCCGTCATTCACGAAGTTTATAGCAAATATCTTACCGTTGGTATACTTCGGATACCCTGGATGAGAGGTTGGTGCCTCATATGTTTCTGTTGTTTTTTCTTTAAGGTCGTACAGCATATAATACCCTTTCCCCTCTTTGGTGTCAGCCCAAAGTAGCTTATCTTCACCAATAGAGACGAACGAATTATAGATAGACGGTTCTTGTAAAGTAGCAATTGTGACCGTTTCGTTTTTCTTTAGGTTATGAAGTTTAACTTCGAATTGTTGCTCATTTCCTAGTTCCGTCCATGCTACAAAATCTTCAAACAACTTCGGGGAGAGAATGATTGGATAGTTTGGATCTGTTGTTGTTATCTCTTTGACACTCTGATTGGACAAGTTCATCCCTAAGAGTTTCGATATTGTTCCGTCTGACGTTTGATCTACCCAAATGAGCCAACTATCGTTCGCTTGAGTATCTTGCATGTACGAATCAGGAAATTCGGATGAGTATAGTTCTTCCGCTTTGCCGGTATCTGGTTCAAAACGAATCAGGGTGTCTACTGCATCGCTACTCATTCTTTGACCAACTGTAACATATAATACCTCATCATTCATTGAGGGGTGCAAATAATTCTCATATGGGATTTCAAGCATGATTTCTTTGGTTTCGTGAGAGCTGCAACCAACTAAAAACAACACCCAAAGTAATATAAGTACATACCATTTCTTTTGCATGTTTATACCTCGTATCCTTAAAGTGGAACTAGAGATGTTTCCATCTCTAGTCGATAATTTTTTAATAAGCCATCGCCATATTACCCGCACTTACGTCTGCTTGATAAACGGCTCTAAATACCCCATTTGTAGTTTTAGAACCAATTGGATCCCAATAGCTTCCTAAGTATGCGGTCATATAGTTTGGATCGACTGTTTTCATTAGCTTTTTCCCTGTGGCATATTCATGCGAATATCCAGAAATTGTGAAATAGTGTCTTAAAACCTTACCGGAATATCGAGGTAAATATTTGGTTTCAACAAGAACGATTGGTGCATTCGTTCTGTTTTTCAAAACTCCTTTAATCCTAGTATTAAAAACGTACTCAGGATTTGACGTATTGGTAAGATCCGCTGCGACATAAGGGTTCGCACTAAATCCAAATGTGTTTTTGTAGTTGTTTAATGCCGTCACAATTCCTGTTGTGGCACTTGCTCCATTGGTTTCCGTACCTATAAGACTAGATAATTTAGTTTGTGTTGGCAAACTGGTGCTAGAGCCACTTTTTCTTTTATGGAAACTCAATGATTGCTTGGCTGAAGCAGGACCACACCAATAATCTCTTTCTTGTTTATAGTTTGTGACAGTAATACTATAATGCTCTCCCTCAATTTCAGCATTAATCGCATTATCTGTTTCCTTTAATGTTTTCTCCAGCCATTCATCTTTTTCTTTTGCTAGCTCTTCCCAATGACTTTTTGTTCTACCGTAAGCCCTGGATCATTAAACAAAGCTCCTGTGTGTGTCATAACATCTGCATCTACTTCTACACCTGTTTTTTCTCCCTCATTCGCACTTGAAAGAGTGGGGATAGCAAATACCATTAAAGAAAGTGTGAATACTAATAGACTGACTTTAAAACTACATGTTACTAGCCTCATTGTTTTCCTCCCTTATTTAATCCTTTGTACCTGTACTTTTTAAATTTTACAGTAATTGGTAAAATCGGGATATGGTTCTTTGGTCGGAAAAAATCGATAGAAATATTCAAAAATTGATACCAGCTGTTTGGCATCTTTTCTACTGAAATGAAACTGTTATGGATTGATTTCTAGTTTTCACGACCAAGATTTCTCGTGGATTCAGAAGTTAGATAATAAATAAGTAAAAAAACTTACCCATTAACAATAGGGAGGGATAGTTCATCATGCTGGTGGTCTTTGCACTTGAGATAAATAATTGAAATGTTGTGTTAATATTTAACTATTAGATATTGAACTAAACTAGCTAATAGAAGTTCAATTCCTATTGCATTAACGGGTGCTATACTCAACTATGACTATTTTGTTAAGGGATGGCAGTCGAAGATTAGTGGGACGGGAAAGAGAATAATAAAATGTGATTGTAAACTATAAATGATCGGGGTGGATATTTAATGAAAAATAAGGGTACTATTTATTATATTGTCGTGCATACTGTCAATTTAATTCTATTGGGAGCTATTGGTTTAATCGCGTTTTTCTCTGTGTTTAATATTAGCCCAAACCAAAACCCCACCTCAAACATGGTTGCATTCGTTACTGTTGTTTTCCTAACAGTAATGTGGGCAGTCAATTACTGGCACCAAGTCAAGAAAAGAAAATGGTTTCTACCAATAGCTGGAACTGTCCTGTTCGTCGCCATTGCTTACTTATACCTGGAACTAGGCATATCATTCCTATACGACGCTTTTTTTTAATAAACCCGCACATCATACAGAATAACAATTAAATAGATTTATTTTTAGCTAGAAACTCGGTTCTTATTGCACTAACGGGTACATTAGTATAAGAAAAATAAAATATATATAACCAAAATTGCTTAAGGAAATTCTCTTCCTTAGGCAATTTTTATTGGATACTGTTATTAAGTCGATTGGAGTTTTAGCACTAGATTTATCATATCATTTAACACTGCAATTCGAGCGTCAATTGGTATGAGTTTTGTAGCATTGACAATATCCGTTGTCATCTTGCTAAAACCTAGCTAATTACTACATAATGCCAAAAGTGTAAAAACATTAATATTACAGTAAAAAATAGCATGCGAATTGTGTTGCTAATTTACTTGCTAAATGTGATGATATTTTCATTTTTGGACTCCATAACGGAACCGTTTATTTTTAGAGTTATCAGTTTCAACATTACAAAGTAAACTACTGAAATAGTAAATAATAAATTCCTATACATTTCTGCTTCATTCATACAAAAAAAGAATACTACTAAAACCCTTGAAAATCTCCAAAAATTGGTGCTAATAAAGAATTGATGAGTGTGAATTTATCAAAGAACAAAATAACTCCCATTACTATCATAATGCCGCCACCAATTTTCATAAACTTACCACTGTATTTTTTTAACCACGTGAATTTAGTGATGAATATAGCTAATAAGAAGAAAGGTATACTGAATCCTAATATATAGGCAGACATATACCATAACCCTTGTGACGGGTTTGCACCAACAAGAGCTAATGTTGCTGCTAAAATTGGCCCCATACAAGGTGTCCAACCAACTGCAAAGGCTAAACCGATAACCCCTGTTCCTATATAACCAGAAGATTTATTTCGAATGTTAAGTTTATGATCCTGCATTAGAAACTTTGGCTGGAATACTCCAATTGTAACTAAACCAAAGAACACGATTAAAATAGCTCCTATTTGTCGAATCAAATCACCATATTGGAAATACCAAGTCTCAATTAATGTTGCACTACCAGCTGTTCCTAATCCCAGCACTAGATAGATAATGGAAAACCCTACCAAAAATGAAATGGTATGAAAAATGGCTTTTCGTTGCCCTTTCCATTTACCTTCTTGTATTTCTGATACACTCATTCCCGTAATATATGACAAAAATGCTGGATAAAGCGGAAATACACAAGGTGAAACAAAGGATAATACCCCTGCACCAAAAGCTAGTAAAATAGAAATATCTGTATGCATAGTTAGTCCTCCCTCGACCAAAACTTAAAAGCGTATGTAGTAATGGAAAGCTAACGGATTGTTGACCCTTCCGTTCAATAGAGACATTCTCATTTACCCTTCTTATCCCAATATTCTTCAGCCTCATAGAGATGGTTCAATACATCTTTTGCTACATGTTCATATATATTTTCAACATCAACATCGTACCGAAACCATTGCCCATCATTCTGTTTCAATCTCAACCTATCATCTATGTCGTGTACTGTCACTTTATATGGTGGTACTTTCTCACCCCAAGACTGAGTGAATCCTTCAGGGGGACATACCCCAACCTCCACAACAAATCCTCCGCCATACCTGTCAAATTGAAAAGTTATTAAATCGATTTTATCCTCGCTAATTCTTCGGAAATGGGGAAAAGACCCTTTAAATCGTTTATTCCTAAGTTCTGGAACAACCATATTCTTTAATTCTATGATCATGTTATCTCTTTCAGATGATGACATCTTAACACCTCTTAAATTTTTCCAACTAATGTATCTCACTATTGTGAACCTAGCTACCTCGATGTTACGATACTTTCCCTACGGATACTAGCATAAAGATTGTAAAATACAATTCAGAATTACCCCACAGAAAAAGGCGTTCAAACATAGAACACCTTCTATTTCATATCTTATAGACTTTCCGCTAATTCTTTCATTACTTTCTTCGATTCAGATGCAAATTCGACCGAGGCATCATAATAGTCTTGTCCATTTTTCAGAAGTGAAAAATCACCAATTTGAATCGCTAATATCGTATTTCCATTTGATTCTTCTAATTGATACAGGTACGCAATATCTCCTTCATCAACCTGTTCATCCCAATTTGATGAGTATAATGCAATCTTCAGTTCCTTCATTTCTTCAGCTTTAATGATGGTTGTAACAGTCTGTCCACCGTTAGGGAGCTCCCAAACTACTTTACTTCCCTTTCCCATATGCTCACTTGGGTAATTCTCTGGAAGCTCATCCCATTGAGCTACATATTTCGGGTTTGTAAGAACCTCCCATACTTTTGAAGGGGTTGCTTCTATTAGTACTTCATCTTTTACTATTAATTTTTCTGCCATGATACTATCCTCCTAGAATAACCATGTGCTTAGTTTAGCATCCGCTTAGCTATAATTTCAAAACCATTCGGACTGTTTTTAAGATATGTCCATCGAAATCATCATCGAACTCTTTCACTATTTTAAAGCCTTTTGCATCATAAAACGTCTTGCCTATCCTATTATTCTTTTCAACATTAATATAAATCTCTTTTATTCCGTCTAAATCCTTAATTCCTTGTTGTAATAGGGCGGAACCAATCCCTTTACCTTGGTACTCTGGATAAAGGTAAATGGCACCTAATTCAACTTGTCCATCCTCTCTAACTGGTGAAAAATTAGCGAACCCAACAACTCTATCGTTGTATTCAGCTACAAAAATAAAAGAATGGTCTATTCGTTGCTTCATCCTTTCATCATTGTAAGCCGATTTCAAGAAATTTTCTTGTACAACCAAAGGAATAATTCCATCATATGTAGCGTTCCAAGATGTTTTTGCAACATCTTGGATTTGTTCAATATCTTCATAACGCGCTTTACGAATGTTTGCAGTCATATGGATCCCCCTGTATATATTCTATAATTGTTATTACTTAGTCTGAAGTTCAAATGTCTCTTCAAAGTCATCCCATTTTACATTAACTTTTATAATTTCATTTTCACTTACCTTCGCACCAGTTGAACCACCTGAAGACGAGAACATTACCGTAGACGGTGGCTCGGTAAACTCCATAGTGCTATCACTACTACCGCTTCTAGTTTCAAATGAGTACTCAAGTTTTTTTATAGAAGACAACTCCTCTAATGAACCTTTATATGTTAATACAAATTTATAGCTATCATTGTTCGAATACGTTCTCTGTCCATCTTTTTCTCCCCATTTTTCTATTCCTTCATATACGTATTCAGCTTCCCAATGTTCACTTTCTCCAGTAAAAATGTAATTATTATTCGTCGTTTCTGAACAAGCTGCTAAGAGCAAGATTGAAAGTAACAGAGTAATTATTCTCTTCAAATTAATTCCCCCTAAAATTAATTGAGTATTATTACCAACCTATTCAGCGTACTTCCAATCATTCCTTTTCTTTCAATAGTACAGATTTGATACAAGGAGCTATTCCTTGGTTTGGCAAAAGATGAAGCGATCATTTGGACTCCAAACATGCTGGTCATCCGCAATATATCCACGTAACCAGAGCACGCCATTAATATTCCTCAGGTAAAAGCCCTTTGGAAATTCATCGTCTTTACTGACTATCTCTGATGCGATGGTTATCGACCCAGTTGGAGCTTGATGTTGTCGTGATTGTTTTCCAAGATTTCCTTCAGGTTGGTCCAGATACTCAAGTCTTAGGTAAGGTGCAAGTTCAAGCGGGCACAATTCTAACCCAAGTTCACTGGACCGTTTAAAGATACGGGACAATGTCGCTCCTTCAGGAAAACCAAGATCTCTAATGGTCAGTTCAACGGTTTTCAGTGTGTAGATGGTTTCTGAAGTTGTAAATCTATCATCAGATAATAACTTCTCTCCATACTCATTCATCATGATAGAGTTTTGTTGAAGCTTTTGAATAAGCTCACCTTTAGTTAACCCGCCCAATTCTACGTATCTAATAACAACAGGGCAATCTGGAAATATCCTCATTTTATCCACTCCTATAACTGGGGATTTACTACCTAAGTAGCTAATATTTTCTAAGCTATTCGGTTGTTACATATGCCATACACCGCTCTGCAAACTCCAGAACTTCTTCAGAAATCGGATATAGTCCTGTTTCCTCGGCTGGTAACTTCCTGACTTCCCAGAATTTCTCCATTAAGTCGGAATCTCCTTGAAAATGACTATTAGTTATTTCTATTAAACTAGTTCCAATTTGAGAGCCTTCTTCCGATTCAGGACTAATTTTATGTTTTATACACCACTCTATTTTACGCAACAATGATATATACTGCTGGGTTGTTTCATCATTGTTGCTGATGTTAGGGATGGTGCTTAGTAAGATATTTTTTTCTTCCTCTTGAAAATAATCAAGCCATTTTTTAGATTCATCTTTTGGCCGCTTAGCTAGCTTAGAGACACTTTCCCAGGATAAGGTATCCTCCAAATCTATCATATTAATTAATGAAGCCGTATTTAAGATACTTGTTTCTAGTTTTGAGTGTTGTTCTTGTAGGTAATTGTAGTGGGAAATTAGGATTTGTTTATAGGATAGTTTATCTAGGATAATGCGAATATTCTCCAATGGAAGTGAAAGGGATTTTAGAATTATTATTTTTTCTAATGTAAATAAATCTTCTTCTGAATAATATCGCTTTCCTTTATCATCTCGATAGCTTGGTGTAAGTAGGTTGATTTGATCATAATAACGAAGAGTGCGAATGGAAATATCTCGCTGTTTCGCTACTTCCCCGGTTGTCCACCGTTTCATTTCATTACCTCCTAAAAAAAGTACTTGCAGGTGACGTAACGTTATCTAATATAGTTGGATTATACCATATTGTGGAAGAGGGATGACGAATGAAAATGAATCAAATGAAATGGAAAGAGCAAGATCATTGGGGGATCAAAGAATTCATCTTATTACTGTTACTAGAATTTGGAATAGTAATAGGCTGTATAAAATTTATAATTCAACCATTGTATTCCCAATGGCTTGATAATGAACTATATGCTGGGACATTAATGGGACTGACAATAGCAATTGTGCTAATTCTAGGTGTTTACTTTATTGCTCTCGGTCCAAAAAAACTTTCTTGGTCTGAAGTGGGAATAAGAACATTTGCAATGAAGGATTGGAAGACCATTATTTTATTTTCTATTGGGTTACTGATTGGCGCAGTGGTCATTGTGGTGCTTACTAGCTTTATAGGGAATTCTTGGGAGAATAGTAAAACAGAAGCGATGCAGAAAAACGTAACTTTCTTAACTGTTTTTATTGCCTTCATTTCTGCAGCTGTTATCTCCCCCATATACGAAGAAATTTTTTATCGTGGGTTTTTATATCGTTGGTTTCGCACTCGCGTAGGATTCATAGGAGCTTTATTACTTAGCTCTTCCATCTTTACTATTATTCATATCCCAACGTACAATGTCATGCCAGTTAATTTCTTTAGTGGAATCATCTTTGCTTTAGCATATGAACGAACTAATTCGATTTGGCCATCCGTTATTATTCACGGGTTAACTAATGGAGTTATGGTACTGTTAACAAGTTTAGGGTAGTGTATAGGAGCTCCCTTAAGGCAGATTGTTTATCTAAATAGAAAAACGTCTATCCAAGATAGACGTTTTTGCGTATATAATTGTGGCGCAGGACCATGTGGTTCACATGCACATGTATTGCATTGTCCTTCGTCTTACACAACTTTAGCTCATCGCTTGATAAGTATAGCATTCTTTCAATCTCAGCGCTAGTTGTATTTTACTTCCAGATTTCTAATTTTTTTAATCTAGCTTGTCTTAAATTCCAACCTCGTGCATACATTTTTCTTGAGGTGAAAAAATGAGACAAACAACGATAGACAAAATGCATATTTTTCTTGTGATGTTCTTCATGAGTCTGGTAATGAGTATTCAAGCACCTATTTTTGCACCCTATGCAGCAAAGTTAGGAGCATCAAGTGTTTTAATTGGTATCATGCTTAGCTTGGCATCCTTCACAAACTTGACAGGGAATTTAATTGCTGGGCCATTGGTTGATCGATTTGGAAAGAAAGTTTTTATAACACTACCAATCTTTGTTTCAGGAATCCTGTTTATCGCTCATGCGCTCGCTACGAGTTCGACTAGTTTACTAGTGCTACGTGCTCTAAATGGATTTTCCCTAGCTTTTCTCATTCCGGCTGCATTAGCGTTACTTTCTGGTTATGCGAAAAATAGTCATCAGCAGGGTAAGAACATGGCCATCAATGGCATACTCGGAACGATTGCTAGTATTGTTGCACCAATAGTTGGGGGACTCCTCGGAACAGCCATCGGTTATGCCAATACATATTATGTCATTGGAACTTCTTTACTATTGATTGGCATGTATACCACATACTTTTTGAACGAAAAAGAGAATACAATTGTGGTTCAGAAGCACACAAAACCGCTGGACTTTATGCAGGTTATTCAAAATCCTCATCTAAAGATTGTATTTTTAACTGGATTTGCCTTGATGTATATTCATGGTGTTATTATTTATGAAGTTCCTTATCTTGCTGTAGAACAGGGGCTATCCACGGCTACTACCGGCCTATTATTCAGTTTCTTTGGCATCGGGACGTTTTTCTCCTTATCGTTATTTTTCATTAACCGATTCAATCCGATTAAAAGGCTTATTCTTGGTTTATTTGGAATGTGTATCAGTTTGTTCGCCATATTTAGTGGACTAGTAGCCTTACCATTCCTATTATTCTTTTTAGGTTTCTTCTTTGGAATTATGATGCCTGCAATGGCAACTGCTATTACTGATGCTATTTCAAGTGAAGGGCACGGTCGTGCTTTTGGTGTTATGTCTGCTGTTTATTCAGTTGGTATGATTGCTAGTTCATTTATTACTGGTGTGGTTCGAGATGTTGTTTCTCCTTACTTTATTGCTTTTCTTATCGGGATGCTTACACTTACCTTGATTGGCTATGCTAGACTTCAAAATAGAACAACTACAGTTTCAAAGGCACCTTATCACTATTCTTAATTTTTGATGTATGGGTAGAACTTCTCCTTGGTTCTACCCTTACTAAAAAAATTCAACTATAATCTTGCCACCTAACACAAATTGGATTCGATTATATTAATGAGAAAGGATTTCTTCCATTCGGAAGAAATCTAGTGGGAATAATCAGGGGGACAGGTTAATGATGAACTTTTATTCTTCTTTTCAATTCTATTTCATAAATCAAATGATGCATGGGGGTCTCTTATTCTTCATTTCAAACCCATTTCACAGACCTAATGATGCACGAGAAACTCTTATTCTTCATTTCAAACCTAATTACCAGACCTAATGATATACGAGAACCTCTCATTCTTCATTTCAACCCAATTTCACAGACCTAATGATGCACAAGAAACCCTTATTCTTCATTTCAACCCTAATTACTAGACCAATTGATACACAAGAACCTCCTATTCTTCATTTCAACCCAATTTCACAGACCAATTGATACACGAGAACCTCCTATTCTTCATTTCAACCCAATTTCACAGACCAATTGATACACGAGAACCTCCCATTCTTCCTTTTAATTCCGCTCCCCCTCTCTAAATGAAAAATCACATTTATCTTTCACCATACTACAAGTACTTCGAAATAAAAAACCCCCAAAGGAATTCTCCTTTAGAGGTTACATCATTTAATCCGTAGTAACACCTAGCTTATCCAAGATAAACGCATAGCAAGCAGCGGCTTCCTTCAAATGATTAAAGCGACCCGATGCTCCGAAGTGCCCTGCACCCATATTCGTTTTCAATACTAGGATATTATGATCTGTTTTCATTGCTCGTAAGCGCGCGACCCACTTGGCTGGTTCCCAATATGCAACTCGTGGATCATTCAGGCCTGTTGTCACATACATATGTGGATATTCTTTTTCTTCTACATTGTCATATGGACTATAAGACTTCATATAAAAATAGTCCTCGCTTTTTTGAGGATTACCCCATTCATCCCATTCTAGGGTGGTGAGGGGAATCGTGGTATCCAACATTGTCGTCACTACATCTACAAACGGTACTGCTGGAACGATAACCTTAAAAAGCTCTCCAGCCATATTGGCAACTGCTCCCACAAGTAAGCCTCCTGCACTTCCACCACGTGCTGCCATTTGGCTTGGTGTTGTATAACCATGTTCAATAAGATACTTCGCAGCATCAATGAAATCTGTAAACGTATTTCGTTTATTCTGCATTTTACCTTTTTCATACCAATGACGTCCCATTTCCGAGCCACCACGAACTTGTGCAGTGACAAAAATAATTCCTTTATCCAAGAGTGGAAGTCGATATGGATCAAAATGTGGATCACTGTTTGCTCCATACGATCCATAGCCAGTTAGAATTAACGGTGCTGGTCCCTTTTCAAGTGCCCCTGCTCGATAAACAACAGCCATTGGGACCTTAGTTCCATCCTCAGCTGTCGCCCATAAATGTTCTTGACGATAATTAGAACGTTCATATTCTCCACTGACGGGTGCAACTTGTAATACTTGCTTTTCTCCAGTCTCCAGATTCAGTCCATATGTTGTTTTTGGAGTGAGTAAGGATTCATATTGAATTAGTACTTCTGATGTGTCATAGCTTTGATTAGCTGCGATAGAAACTGTGTATAGTGGTTCACTCCAACTTATCTTCTCTAACTCGCCATCACGAAGTTTCCAGATTTGCGTCAATCCTTCTTCTCGACCAAATATAAAAAGAGCATCACGAAATGGGTATATACCCTGAAGATAGCGCACTTCCCTGTACTCAATGACGTTCACACGTGATTGTAAATCATCTAGTGGGCAACGTAGAAGTTGAAAGTTCAATGCCCCTTCATTGGTTAAAATCAGAAGGTCATCTCCCCAATCTTCCACATCATATTCAATCCCCACCCGTCGTTCATCTACTAGCCGTATAGGGGCTAATGGTGAATCCGCATCGATTAAGTGAACTTCACTTGTCGTAGTCGATCTTGAATGTACCAAAATAAACTTTCCACTTTGTGATTTCGTCACGAATAACGTAAAGGTTGTATCTTTTTCTTCTAAAATAAGTTCATCACTACTTACGTCAGTCCCTAAACGATGGCGCCATAACTGATATGGTCGCTGACTCTCATCAATCGTAATATAAAAAATATACTCGCCACAACGACTCCATTCCAAGCTACCATATAAATATACATTGGGAATCTGGTCGGGTAAGAGTTCTCCTGTAGTCAAGTCTTTTACATAAGCAGTGTACCGGTCTGTGCCATCTCGATTTTCCAAATAGGCAAGACGATTGTGATCGGTACTCATACGCCTTACTGTTACACTTAAGTAATCACCATCTACGGCCAATTCATTCAGATCTAGTACTACTTCTTCTTGTACTTCGGGTAAGAGTTCGCGACTTTCTGCTTGCTTTCGTGCATAAATCGGATATTGTTTGTCTTTTTCCATACGAGAATAGTAGAAGTATGATCCATGCTGTACTGGCACTTGCATTTCCGAATCTGGAACACGGTCAACCATGCTTTGATAAATGTTTTCTGTTTTCTCTTCTAGTGGACGCATGACATCCTCGTAATATCGATTTTCATCTTCTAAGTACTCAATGACCTCCGGGTTTTCACGGTCCCTTAGCCAATAATAGTCATCCTTACGCACATCACCATGTATTTCATGTGGATGTGGAATGCGCTTTGCAATAGGTGGTTTCATTAGTTCCACTCCTTTCGTTCTATGTAATCATTTCGTGATACAAATCGGTAAATCCTTCTTTTCAATTGAAAATAATGGCAATTTTAGACAGGAAGAGAATATAATCTGCATAATTTTCACAATAAACTACTACATCATTACTTCTATCATCTAGTATCAGAGGATATAATTAGATATAGATGAAATCATAAGGGGCGTGTTTTATCCATGATCATTATTCATGATGTAATTCAAGCGAGAGAGAATATTTCCGATATCATCCATGAAACGCCAATCCTATACTCTTCCCAGCTTAGTGACATTTGCGGAAATCAGATGTACTTTAAAGCAGAACATTTACAGAAGACCGGTTCCTTCAAAATTCGTGGAGCAACCAATCGAGTGAAGCGTGCCGCCATCGAGAAGGCGACCTTTATCACAGCTGCATCCAGTGGAAATCATGGACAGGCTGTTGCTTATATTGCAAATAAATTAGGTATCCCAGCAACTATCGTTGTTCCCGTTGATGCCAATGAAAGCAAGCTAAATGCGATAAAAGCTTATGGTGGGTGGATTGAAAAATGTGGTACCACTTCAGCAGAAAGACTACCAAGAGCAAAAGAGCTAGCAGCTGAACAAGACGGTGTCTTTATTCCCCCATATGATGATCCATTTGTCATGGCAGGACAAGGTACCATTGGATTAGAAATATTGGAGCAATTATGTCACTTTGAACGGTATTTTGCGCATATTTTAAATACTATTTTGCACGAGATGAAATATAAAAATCTATCTTCATGTAAAAGATAGATTTTTATAATTACTTGATTCCGATAACTAAACTGTCTCGTGCAGCTTCAACAACTTCTGTTGTAATGGTTTCAAGATTATTAATTTCAAGTATCCTTTCAATCTGGGTGAAGAGTCTTTGTATAAGCCTGAA
>NZ_LT855390.1:0-55634 GCF_900184735.1 Paucisalibacillus globulus | reverse complement strand
TTCAGGCTTATACAAAGACTCTTCACCCAGATTGAAAGGATACTTGAAATTAATAATCTTGAAACCATTACAACAGAAGTTGTTGAAGCTGCACGAGACAGTTTAGTTATCGGAATCAAGTAATTATTAAAATCTATCTTTTACATGAAGATAGATTTTTATATTTCATCTCGTGCAAAATAGTATTTAAAATATGCGCAAAATACCGTTCAAAGTGACAGCAATTAGATGATACAGACGTAATCGTGGTTCCAATTGGAGGTGGTGGGTTAATATCTGGCATACTCACTGCCGTTAAACAAAAGAAACCTAAGGTAAAAGTGATTGGAGTAGAACCAGAGACTGCCCATGACACCTATCTATCTTTACAACATGGTAAAATAACTTCCATACCAGTAACCACAACCATTGCAGATGGCCTCAGAACAAGTCATCCTGGTCACATAACATTTCCTGTCGTCCAAAAATACTTGGATGACCTAGTACTTGTTTCGGAGGAAGAAATTAGGTTGGCACAGAAAGTTGTCCTAGAAAGAATGAAACAACTTATTGAACCATCCAGTGCTGTTACAGTCGCTGCAGCGATGAGTAAGAAATTAGGAGTTCAGGATAAGAAAGTAGTCTGTGTACTTTCTGGTGGAAATGTGGATATTAGAAGTTTAGGCAGCCTAACTAGTTGACCTTAAAAGATAAAAAAAGAGCGGGAAGTCATCTAATGGACTTCTCGCTCTTATTAGTATGATTACAAACTCTTTATAAAACTACAGGAAGAGAAGTATGAACTCTCTCACCAATAGCCCCTTGTTGATAATCTCTCAATCTACCTTCATAAACCAATTCGAAATCAGCTACTCCGAGTATATCATTTGGTTGAACCAAGCATACATCTTTTTCAAAATTAATCGTATTACTTTCCTTTAAAACAGATGCAACAAATTGAGAACAGAAGAATGCATTCTTTCTTTTAATCGGCTTTTTAACCATGACACCGAATAATCCAATTAAATTATATCGGTAATAATCTTTATTGGACTCAATTAATTGGATAAATCGATGCATCTTTTGAAAGTCTTCTTCTGAAATGGTTAACGAATATATTGCACAATCGGCTTGCTTAAATAAGACAGATTGAATATCCTCTCTAACAAATCCCCCAATAAATGGGTTTTTTGGTGTCTTTCTCCCAAAACTATAGACTTCCCTTAAATCAGCATCAAAGGAGATGGAGGCATGATTATAGGGTTTCTTCGTATAGGACTTTATCAATCTTGTAAATGCAGTTCCTGTATCTGTTAAAAGAATATAAATCTTCTTTTCTCCTACCATGGTCCCCACCTCAGATTCTTTTAGTATAGTATTTTGTATTGGATTAGTTACTTGCCTTGGTTGTCTTCGTCACTTCTATATTCTAAAAGATCCCCAGGCTGACAATCTAGCGCTTTACAAATTCCTTCTAACGTTGATAACCGGATTGCTTTCGCTTTGCCGTTTTTTAGAATGGAAAGATTCGCCATTGTGATTCCGACTCTCTCGGAAAGTTCTGTTACGCTCATTTTTCGTTTTGCTAACATTACATCTATATTAATAATAATAGCCATTGTATTCACCTCAGACCGTTAAATCGTTTTCTGATTTAATATTGATTGCCTCTTGTAATAGCTTCTGGAGAACAGCAGCAAATACTGCAATTACCAAGGAAGCAAATATAGGCATCGCTCCGATTATGATAAGACCTGGGGCATCATCAAGTTCAGCTATGATATAAACAAATGGAATAATTGCTACGTACACAATACTGAATATAATAGCACTATACTTGATTTTCGTTAAAGCATCAACAGAAATTTGTGAGAAAGCTTGATTTCTGTCTATATAGTTTAATAGTTTAAACGCCTGATAGAATGCCATATAGAACGGTATTATGGATACATACATACCACCAACAATAGGATATAGAATATGGGCAAAGTCTGGATTTGCGGGATTATTTAATAACCATATTCCTCCAACAACAGCCAATACAAGAACCGGAATTCCTACAATAATTAGAGCTAATTTTAAAAAGAGGGTTGAACCTCGTTTCATATAAAACACCTCACACATAACTTGTTTACGAAATTTATTTTAACAGGTTATTTATCGTTTTGCAATAAATTTTTATTCCATTTCACCGAAAATATATTGTAAATATTAACCAATACATCATTTACATTTACTATTCAACAAAAAAATCCACTCTGAACTATTGTTCAAAATGGATTTTACTTAGTAATCGGTCCTATTCAACTTTTATCCAGCTATTTGTGCAAATACTCTCTCATAAGCATCATAAATCTTGTCTGCTTCTAATGGCATGTTGAAGTCATACTTATATTTATCCACATATAAAGTCATTTCATAAAAGGAAATAAGTAAGGTAACAATCGACTTTGGAATCCTTTCCCAAGTGCTAATTTCATTAGTAACATGCTCAAGTTCGAGGAATATCTTTTCGAATTGTTCTTCATTCATCCCTTTCCCTTGTTCCAACTGAACGAAGAAACCATTATTTTCCCCGATCGCTTTCACTAAGTTTCGTATTAAACTATCTTGATCGTGCTCCTGCATGACCTCATTCGAAAGGAACTGTTCTCTCATCTTTTTAAAATGTTCTGCTGCTTCGATTATCGCTTCCTTTTCATCATCCTTATAATTACCTGCAAACAGATAGAGTTCAGCATAGATTTCCATTATGGTAAGAACTGCTTCCTCTGGAATAGAGTCTTCCTTTTTCCACCAGGAACTTAAATCTTTAAATGTTTGGATACATTTCTCATATTCACTGCGGTCTAGGCCATTGCCCATACGAAGTTCCGTAAGCATATTTATTTCTGACTCAATAAATTCCTCCATCAAAACGGACTCATTCATGACGTTAAACACTCCTATTTCGATTCTCCAGGACCAATATCACCCAAAAATTCGGAAGGTCTACCAAGTATGGTGATGGCTTCTTTAGGGATGGAGTATTCAATCAACAATTCCTGGGATTTATTCGCATAATTCCTTACCCTTTGCCAAGGCTTTCCTGCTTTGCTTACTAAGTATTTATCTTGAGTTTCCGGATCTGTTAAATCATAATACTTATTCGTTACCTTATTCAAATCTATTTGTATAATTCTGAGATCCTGTGAACTATTTCCATCATTAATATTCTTCGTTGCATTTTCGAATGCTACTTGGAAGCTCTTTGTTGTGGAAATATATTTCGATCCTTTAAAACCAGGCCGACTTCCATTGTTGACATGACCTGCTATTGTGATTTCTTCTCTTTCCGGTGCTTTTGCAAATATACCCTTATCTGGATCCTCGTCCTCACGTATTACACGGTATACAATATTTTCCTTTGGCTCAAGAGGGATATTCTTTATATCCTCTATAAATTCTTCCGCCTGGTCAAGAGTATCGTTGAGATTATTTATTGCTTCCTCTTCACTCGTGTCCTCTGTAAATACTGCTATTGCTTCATCAATAGACCCAATTAGGTCGCCAATAAAATCGAATATCTCACCGAACGCTTCTTTGACACCATCTATCGCATCATCAATATTCTCCCACAAACCATCAAACCAACTCGAGATATCTTCTAAAAATCCCTCGTCAGCATCCTCAACCACCAGGTCTGTAGAAGCAATATCCGTATAGTTAGGTTCTCCAAATGCCTGTTGAGGCTGGAAAAATGGATTCAGAAATAATGCCATGAGTAGGCTTAGTAGAATTGGATATAATAACTTCTTCAAGTTAACTCCCCTCCTATGTCACAATTTTTTTATGGACATATTATGTAGTTTATTTTCCAGGTTATTACATAAATCTCCCTGTAGGGCCAATATACTCAATTATTATCCATTTAAAATACATGAGGAAGGGTATTTAGAATCATTTTTTCATATAGTTAACATTGCCCCTCTTTCATCAAATGTTGAATCTGGGTTGAAAGCAACCTCCCAAATATTATTCTCTGGGTCTGCAAAAGAAGCAGAGCGCCCACCCCAAAATGCGTCATTTGGTTCACTTAAAATGGTCCCACCTACATTTCTAACCTTTTCAATTATGGAATCAACTTGATCAGGTTCGTCCACATTAATTGCAAGGGTAACACCTTTAAAAACATATTTTGATGTAATAATGTCTAATCCCGTACCATTTGCTAATCTCTCAATCGGATAGAGGGATAATAGTACTCCAACTGTTTTAAACACGGCATAATCCACATAGCCATGGTCTGTTTCTTCCCATCCTAGGTCATGATAGAACCAGGCTTATTATATTTAAGAGAATCTATGCGTCTTTCCTATCTTTAGATAGCGCATCCCCTTTTATAGCTATATACAACGTTCCGTCAGTCTGGACTTGGGCGTAGAGTACTTCAGAGGCATTATTAATATTTTGGTAGTTTAATTGCTGATTTAGCCAGTTCAAATCAAGTCTTAGCTTATGTAGGTTTGATGTGAGGACTTTACCATCTGATATGACCTCGGTTGGAATGGGATATACTTTTGGTGTATTTGGTACGTTCATATCTGATTTTGTTAACGGCTTTTTCGGTTCTTTAGGTAATACAGAGAGTTTTCCATCTGTTTCAAAAATAGCATAGTCAACGTCCGCAATGGAAAAAATGTTTTTTTGTCTCAACATTGCAGTTAAAGAATCCAAATCTAATCTACTAGAACGGAGAGCCTTATGAACAATCTTTCCTTCTTTTATGATTATGGTTGGGTCACCCGTCACCACTTTTCGTAATGCTTTTGATTTAATATCAATCATATCCATTAATATGGTGAATACTCCCCAACCGACTAAAGCAATAATCCCATTTTGGATACTAAGATTTGAATTTGCTACTAGATTTGCAGCAATGGATCCAATTGATATTGCCGAAATGAAATTAAAAAAGGTCATCTGACTAATCTCTTTTCGACCTAGAATCCTAGCTACTGTAAAAAGAACTAGAAAGCTTATTGCTATCCGAAAGATTAACTCTGATAATTCCATCTTCTTACCACTTCCCTAACGTATTCCTTACCATTATGGCTGATAACTAAAAAAAATAAACGCTCCTTAATAATGTTAGGGCGCATCTCTATGAGGATATAAGGAGATTATTTTCACACAAAAAGAACCCATTCTGAACAACGTTCAAAATGGGTTCTTCTATTTCACCTATTATTGAGCAGTATATCCACCATCAACGATTAGAGAGTTACCAGTCATGAAGCTAGAATCATCACTAGCCATGAACAGGACAGCTTTTGCCATTTCTTCTGGTTTACCTAGACGTTTCATTGGTGTTGCGTTTGTTAAGAATTCTCTATCTGTTTCCCCTAGGATTGGTGTTTCAATGAATCCTGGGCATAATGCATTTACACGAATATTACGTTCTGCATATTCTAGTCCAAGAGAACGAGTTAAGTTCACGACACCGGCTTTTGCTGCATTATATGCTGCACTACCAGGTGCTCCAACCCAACCGTACATGGAAGCAGTATTAACAATAACACCACCATCGGCTTTCAAGAATTCTCTGATTGCACCTTGTGCAACTAAGAATACGCCATCTAAGTCAACTTCTACAATTTTTCTCCATTCTGCATAAGTTAATTCTTCAGTTGGCTTTACATTACCAATTCCAGCATTATTGAATAAAATATCTACTTTACCGAATTTAGATACTGCTGTTTCATAAATATTTTTCACATCATCTTCACTCGTAACATCTGCTCTTACGAATAAAGCTTCTGTTCCTTCTGACTTTAATTCAGCTTCAAAAGCAGCACCTTTTTCTTCATTGAAATCTACTAATACTAATTTTGCCCCTTCAGATGCAAATAAACGTGCTGTTGCAGCACCAATACCAGATACTCCACCCGTGATAACTGCTACTTTATCTTGTAATTTACCCATTTGTCTATTCCCCCTGTTATAATATATATGATACCAATTACTATTGAAAAGGTTTACATTCTTATTGTATTACCGGTTCAAGGAGAATCCAATCATTAAAAAAGTGGGTACTGTCTACTTAATAGACACTATGATTATGTCTGTCTATTACTTACACTTTTAATTCACAAAATGTATACATCTGGAGGGATCTAGGATGGTGGAAAAAACTATTACGCCACGAAAGAATCGAACAAAAGAACACTTACAACTAGCTCTCATTGACTTAATTAAAGAAAAAGGTTTCCAAGCTGTTACCGTCAAAGATATTGTGAACCATTCCAAATATAATCGAAGTACCTTTTATATCCATTATCATGATAAATTCTATTTAGCAGAGGATTTACTAGATTCCATGCTTAATGGTTTAGAAGAAGCCGTTGCAAAACCATATGAAAGAATTAAAAAGGTCAATACACTAAAGTTAAACGCCAGGTCATTTGAAATTATTTCCTATATCTATGAGAATCGGAACTTTTTTGAGTTGATTACCTATCAAGATACCCTTCCGGAATTGCATACGAAATTTCCGCAAACAATCTTGAAAATCTATCAAGAGAAGTTCCGGTTTAAAACGATCAACAATATGCCAGTGGACATGGATTTCTTTACACGTTACACCGCTTATGGTTTTTATGGGCTTTTGTTGCATTGGATTAGTACAGGTTTCACAGCATCTCAGGAAGAATTTATCGAAGAGGTCATTAAGTTATCACGTACTCATATGGCAGCGGTAAAGTATGTTGGAGAGAAGTAGTTTTTTATAATAGATTTCGTTTAATACTCTCTTTTATGGGGAACATGTTTTATAAGCACTAAGTTTATAATAGTTAATTTTACGTGTTACCATTAAGCTGTACAAGCTTGTATCATGCAGGATATTTCCAATACTTGAAGGGAGATTTGAACTTGTATTCCAAAGAACACACCAAACATTTAGCCCAACTTAAGGATCTAGCTCCAGAACAATTACAGGCTTTTAATGAATTTAACGCAGCCGTCTTTCAAGATGGAGCACTGAACCAAAAAGAGAAAGAAATCATTGCAGTTGCAATCACACATGTTACACAGTGTCCGTACTGTATTGATTCACATACAAAAAAAGCGAAAAAAGCAGGTGCAACATTAGAGGAATTAGCGGAGGCTGTATTTGTAACTGCAGCAGTCGAAGCTGGTGGAGCAGTCACACACAGTACTCATGTTCATAACGCAAATGAAAAGGAAGCATCGGATTCATTATATAACCGGTCCAACTTAAAGAGTTTAGGGCAATTAGGGAATTTTGCTAGTGCTGGATTCAAAGGATACCAAGCATTCAGTGCTGCTGCAACTAAACCTGGTAAGCTAAGTACTAAGTTTAAAGAAATCATTGCAGTCGCAGTTGCAACTGCTACACAATGCCCTTATTGTATTGACGTCCATACGAAGAATGCCAGCCGTCATGGGGTAACTAGTGAAGAATTAGCAGAAGCTATTATGGTGTCATCGGCATTGCGTGCTGGTGGTTCGTACGCACATATGTCCAATATGATTAACAGTTATCAAGAATAATACTGAACAACTAAGAAATGTCCATTCCTCGTTAAGTAAAGGAATGGACATTTTTATTTTAAAGGAGCCTGTAAAAAAGAAGCAGTAACACATATAATAGCCCGTACTATAAATTGTTATCTATTCATTAACTTTCCTTGCAAGACTCTCAGTTGCTGTAACAGTTGTTCATATTCCGCTAATTCAATGTTGCAAGATAACACTTCTTTTGTAATGGCTTCATTAATTGATTTTTTTTCTTTCTTTGCTTTTGGTTGAGTAAAAACACAAACCTTTCGCTCGTCATGAGAGGCTCGCTCTTTTTTCACCCAACCATTTGCTTCCATTCGTTTTAGCATTGGTGTTAACGTACCGGTACCTAAATTCAATCTGTCGCCTAATTCTTTGACGGTAAGCCCGTCTTTTTCCCATAAGGCTAATAAGACTAAGTATTGTGGATAGGTGATACCAAAGGGATGAAGTACGTTTGAATATAGTTTGGTAAATTGACTGTTCGTTTCATAAATGGCAAAACAAAGTTGATTGTCTAATGTTAAAAAGTCTTCCAATGAACTCATCCCCCGATTACATTACAATAACTTTTGAATATCTTTTTCCATTTTCTCTGGTTTTGTAGTTGGTGCATAGCGTTCCACTATCTGTCCATTACGGTCAACTAAGAATTTTGTGAAATTCCATTTGATATCTTTGGAGAGGAAACCACCTTTTGCAGATTTCAAATAACCGAATAAAGGTTCCTCATGTTCTCCATTTACATCAATTTTCCCATACATAGGAAATGTTACCCCATAATTTAATTGACAAAATTCAGTAGTTTGCTCGATATTATCAAATTCCTGATTGTTAAATTGACTACAAGGGAACCCTAAAATCATTAACCCTTGATCTCGGTACTTATCATATAATTCTTGTAGTTCTTTAAACTGATCCACTAATCCACATTTACTAGCAGTGTTCACAATAATAAGCGGTTTTCCTTCAAAGTCTTTTAATGATTGTTCAGATCCATTTGCCTTCTTAACGGTAAAGTCATAAACAGTAGTCATTATGATTCCTCCTCATATTAATCGTGTACGATTTAATCATACACGATTAATATATTTCTTTCAATTACGAAAGAACATATCCTAATGCCTCACCCTGCGTTTTAACTGTTCAAACAACTTCTCCACGGTACCAATTCCTACATTACGATATTTTGCTAAGGTAACTAGTTCTTGTGGCAACTGCCCTACATACTCAATTCCAAATTCATTCAATTGCCTTAATAGACTTGGTATACCTTCAAACTCATTTTTATCCAGTGGAACTTGCGATAATTTCTCGGTAATAATCATATAGTCTGCTTTGTAAAATAAAAATAGTTCTCCAGGTCTTTTTAGTTTTATTTCTCGACGCTTTTTCTCTTCTTCAATAAACGTCTTTAACTCTTCAAACAAATTTCTATCATTTGTATCGTTATATCGCTTTACATACGTATGAAGACCTTCTAGGTTTTCCGGCAATTCGCTCATGATACGGGCCTGTTGTTCCCCACCGAGACGAATCAAGAACAGCTCAGACTTTTCAAACCGTTGCGGTAATAAAAAAGCATCTCTTAAAAAATGTGGTACTTGTATCGACTCTGTCCCGTAATGTATGGTTCTAATAGTAGTCATACCAGGAATGATACTTTCCTCTTCTTGTGAACCTACTGCCTCCTGGACCGTGGCTGCAACTTCCGTGTCTTCAGGAGTTTGCATTAAAAATTTCTGGAAGGAATTTTTAAATAACTTTTCCATATTTTCAAAGCGAATTTGTAACTCCGTCATATCATATGCTTCTTGTACACTGGGCTCCGGATCACGATAGTCCGGAGTCTTCATCTCAAGTGGTCCATAGACCTCTACATACCAAGAAACAATAGTATGTAGAGATTCCCAAGATAATAATGCTTCCGAATATCGGAATGGTCGCACATCATGTGCAGCTAGATTTCCATTTTTACGAATTAGATGGAGAGCATCTCTTACCTCTCTTGTGATAATTCCTTGTTCATCCAGAATATCCAGCTTGTCTAGTAACGAAGTATATGTTTCGAATGACATATGTTCCGTAACTAACACTTTATCCACTATTGCCTCCATAAATGTTCTAGCATGGGTAAGCATGGTACGTGGACTTGTAAAAATACTATTCTCCAATTCGCGTGCAATTGTTGCTAATTCTTTTGATAAAGGTTCTAAGAATTTATAAAAATAGGTTTTCCTAGTCAATATAATCTCTCCTATAAAACAAAATGACAAAGTTCTATTTTACTAAAATACTAGGAAAAAGCCTATACCTTGAATAACAAAAAGTCGAAACCACTAAAAGGTGTCGACTTCTTATTTTCTATTTCTATTCTATTATTATTGAATTAATATCCAGGATAGAATGGGTAGTAAGGAAGTGGTGAGTAGTATGGATAAAGGAAGAGTCTAGTTAATAGACCGAATGGGAATTGTTGTCTACGGTACCTGCGAAATCTTCTTCTACGTGGCTGACCATAACCATCATAATCATCGTAGCCATAACCATAGCCAAATTGTCTATTATCTCTAATTTCCCCCATTTGTTGTGGATCCACATCTTCCGGAATTAACATGGTTACACCATGATCATCCATTCCCTCAATAATACCATCAAACTGTGTCCCATCATTCATTTGTGCAACAACATGATAGTTCATATACTGCTGGCATTGTCCTTTTATATCGCGCTCCAATGCCTGATTCAATTGATTATGTTGATTCATTAGAACCCTCTCCTCTCTCTTCACCAATAGGATATTCGTCTAGCTTGGGCTATGTTTGGGCAGGTTGCTCAGGTTGCCATGGGGACAGGTCCCTTGGCATACCTACTCGACTATTCATAACAACAAATTATAGAAATTACCAAATTTTTAATTATTTTAAACTTAATAATTGTTTTCCCCACTAAAACCATGCTATGATTCCTCTTAATATACTTGGAAAGGATGAGTTAAATTGTCATTAGAGAGTGTTAAAGCCCATTTTAAACAGTGGAATCGTGAGCACGATATTATGGAGTTTGATACCTCAAGTGCCACGGTTCAAGAGGCTGCAAATACGATTGGGGTAAAGCCAGCCCAAATTGCGAAGACCCTTTCGTTCAGAGGGGAAGGAGATAGCGCTATTCTAGTTGTTGCTGCTGGTGATGCAAAAATTGATAATAAGAAATTCCGCCAAACATTCAACTTCAAAGCTAGAATGCTTTCACCTGATGAAGTGTTGGAACAGACAGGACATCCTATTGGTGGAGTTTGTCCATTCGGTTTGGCCAATGAATTGGATGTTTATCTGGACGTATCAATGAAACGTTTTGAAAAAGTCTTTCCAGCATGTGGGAGCACTAACTCAGCAATCGAGTTGACCTGTGATGAATTATTTAAGTTTTCTTATGCAAAAAATTGGGTGGATGTTTGTAAAGGATGGGAAGAAGCTCAATCTGAGGATAGTGTTGTAGTTAGTGATCAAGTTTAAATAGCCTTACAGAGTTGATTTTATCGGATAGTATAGTTACAAAATGTTAGTTGCATTTATTCACCGTATGAAGTAACTGCGCGGTAAGTAAGTATTATGGATAGCGCAACTTCCCCGCTTCGGAAATACACTCCGCTAGTATTGAGTGAAAAAAATATAGGCAATTAAAATCAACAAAATAATTACTTTCTAACTTAAAGTTAGAAGACCCAAACTAGCGCAGGCAGAATACGGAGACTCCTCGAAAATAAAGAACAATTTTCTTCGTGCGATGATTTCGCTGACGAAGCATTCCTTATCCTACGGGAATAGCACGTGTCCGAAGACCCCTAGAGAGGTGTACTTTCCTCGAGGAGGCTGAGGCCGTGCCCGCGGCAAGGTAGACACTGCGACGGTCTTTTCGAGCAGATGTCGCCCCTGTGCTGACAGTAAAAGCGGAGTATTCTGCCGGAGCGGTGGCATACCACTATACTCATATATTTTAGGAGTAGTTACCACACATTTTCTAATCAATGATTACACTAACAATCTAACAATAAAAAACAAGGTGACCCAAATGAATCACCTTATAACACAATTACACCAATTAGTTTAGTCAATACAAGCCTCTAATCTCGGTACTAATTCTTTGTATTTAACAAAGAAATCTCTAATCGGTAAAATAGCAAAATATGGAGTGGCTTCTGTGTTGGCTACTAAACATTCATCATAAATTAGATTAATCGTTAATTCCTTTTGTGGTTTTATTCCTTTTTGTACTAATAAAGCTCCCAACTCTGAATATAAACTCTGCCCTACCTCATCTATAGACCGTCCCATGGTAAAATGACCTGCAAAACTATTCCACCATACTTTGAATGTATGATAAACCTCATTAAAATCCTTTAAACTATTATTGTCCTTAATGAATAATTTCTGACAAAACATATCATGGTTTTCATAAAATATTCTTCCGTCTACTATATGATCATCTGCTATCCGTTGTGAAATCTCATTCCACAGCTCTTTAAAATTCGATTCAAATTCTTCCATGAATGTTATTCTAATTGGCAAATAAGGAAATCTTTTTCCTACTTCAGATTCATGTTGATTTAGGTAAATATTTTGTATGTAAATTAAAAAGTTCAAAGAAACGGATGTATCTGTCTTCATTATTAAAGTATTTTCCAAGATTCCACCGCCTTGTTAAGAGTTTTCGGTTTGCCTTACAAACTTTTCATTCCGAAAACCTCTCCTATATTATAGCCTACCCAAGCCCCAATAAATGGGATTGCATTCATAGGAAAATCAAAACTTACTGCGCTAATATCCATAACAATTATTAAAATTGTTATCAGAATACTAATAATAATGATGATTATAAATTCAATTATCTTTCTTCGTTTCCAACGTTTATCACCCAAACGATTTCTATCAAATACTTGTATATATCTACTTGTCTTTGTACCAATAGGTTTTCTAGTCTTTAGGCTATAAAACGTAATAGCAGAAATTATCCATAAAAGTAAACAAAATACTCCAAATAGGGCAGAAGGATTTCCGATTATTGCAAGATAACTAAACAGCACGAATAATAGCAGCATTACTATATTGTTTTGAACTAGTTGCTTCTTTTTTAAACGTTTAACTTCCTGTATATTCCATTGTGTACCATTTGTATTCTTATCCATGAAGACTATTATCCTTCCCCTCTTACCTCAATGAAACTAACCTGACTTTGATTCATAAATCTAACTGGATACCCTGTTGTTCCAAGCCCACTATCAATATACAAATACTGCTCATCACCAAATTCAAATATTCCTTTATCTAATTCAGGAAAATAACTATTGTCTGGTCCAACAATAGCCCCAATGAATGGAAATCTTACCTGTCCCCCATGCGTATGTCCACTCAATATCAAGTCAGCTGGAATAGCAGCATAATTTTCTACCACACTGGGCGAATGTGAAAGCAATACTGTATATCTTTCATTATTTATATCTCTAAATGCTAGATCAAGATCCTCATCATTAGTGGATTCATTATCAATTCCTACAAGATTAATAACTGATTCGCCTATTGAAATTGGCATGTTTTGATTTCTAAGGAGTTTAACACCGCACTCACTAAGTCCCCTCAAAAACACCTCTACATTTTCATTTCCCAGTTCATGGTTTCCCGTTACATAAAATACATTTTGGTTTACCTTTACGATTTCTGTAACGAAAGAAAAGATGTTGGTAAAATCATTTGTACCTCTATTGATTAGATCCCCGGTTATTACAATAAAATCAGCATTTAAATTCTCAATTGTTGCAATCAATTTTTTATTGCGATGACCAAAAAATTTATTATGAACATCGGTTACTTGTAAAATAGAAAAACTAGTGCCCTTGGGGATTTTTCTTGTTTGAAATGGAACGTAATTAACTTTGAAAATGTTCGTATCAATATAAGCTTTCACCAGTGAACCAACAAATAAAAAACCAGAACCTAAAAGAAAACTTCTAGAAGTTTTTACCTTCTTTTTCATCTTCCCTATCATATTACGCATAATATTCCATCCCGTCCTAGAAATTCTTCAACCAACATCCCCCAAAATACGTCAGAGTATACAGAATTCATCTTTTTCTTGGTATTTTACATTATAGCAAAGTATTTACTATTAACGTCAATTTGCTTTTATAAAATTGATAATCTATGCTTAACCGACTACTAGCGATTGCTTATTTCTATTAATTTTTATTTATGATTTTGTTGTTTTCTGGAGAAGCTATTCTATAAAAGGAGGAAAATGATGAAAATATTTAAGGTTTTATTCTATTCAATGGCAATCCTACTAGTGCTACAAGGGTGCAATAATGATGAGGATAATGTAACAGATCCTCCTAACAACGCACCGGTAGAGAATGAAAATGAAAATAATAATAACAATAATAATGCAAGTGATGATACAAGCGATGATAATCAGAATCAAGATGTTCAAGACGATCAAAGCGGTCAAGATGATCCATTGTTTAATTTCACTAGTTTCGATTTAGATATTGATTATCAGGATAACAAAGAGATTGATGTGGATTATGAGAATGAAAATGATGGTATGGAGGCCGAGTATAAGGATACAGTCAACGACGAGCGTTTAAGCGGTGATGAGGCATTTGAAAAGCTTAGACCAATATTTGAAGAGTTAACATTTGATCAAAATACGGAAAATGAAGCCGTAATATCCGAAGTGTTGACTGCATTTGACTTAAATAACGACTTTACAAAACTAGAACTTGAGATAAAATTTACCGATGGAACAGAAAAAGAGTATAACCAGTAGTATTTGAGTGGCCTTTGTATGTTGAACATCATTTTGTTAGGGTGATAAGGATAGAATGATTTATAGAGTCTTGTAATTAATCATTTCAAGAATAACCTAAGCTCAAAACAAAGTATAAAACAGGCTCATTTATCTTTATTAAACGAAACTGAGTTCAAAATGATGTACATGGGCTTCTCATTTGTCATTTCACAAAGAATCCAAGTCCGAAATAATGTTTAGGGACTGCCCATTCGTCATTTCACAAAGAAACCTAGTTCAGCATGACGTATAAGGCCCAACTCCATAACAAAAGGTACCAATCCCCTGGACTGGTACCTTTTATTTTCAACAATGCATCCTATTTAAACTTCATACATTTTAATATAAATCTCATTTTAATTTAAATCTCTAAATCTTCTTCCTCTATCATCTGTTGTACCTTCTTAATTTCCTCTTCTGGAACAATGAAGTAGTTCATATCATCGATTATCTCTTTACGACCATCTAGCACATACTGAGTGACATTATTCTGTACTGCGGTGTAATTTTGTAGTAGATATTCTATATTTTGAAAATCAAGATTAGTTGTTAGATTGTCTCCGAGAAAATCTGCGAAGGTTTCTAGTTTATTAATCGTAATGGAGGTAGTACTTTTTTGGATGATGGCTCCAAAAATCTCATCCTGTATTGCCGTAAAGTCTATTTCATCACCTTCGTAATTTGCGAGCATCTCGACATAGCGGTATGCTTGTGTACCACTTAAGTGTAGTTCTCCAGGTGTTAGTTTGATGTCTAGTTCTTCTATATCAATGTCTAGTTCATTGTTAATCGTAATTCCACCAAGTCCATCGATTAGGTCGCTTACTCCAGCAAGATTGAGTTGAATATAATAATCCAGTTCCATACCCAGTAGATTTTCAACGGATGCAATGGCCATATCAGCTTCACCGTGAGAATAGGCTTTATTGATTCGGTCCTCTGTTCCTTTTCCAACTATTTCTGCTCGTGTATCTCTAGGAATAGTGATTAGATTCAGAGATTCTGTCTTAGGATCCAAGGATAAAACGAGGAGCGTTTCTGCAGTCCCTTTACCCCCATATTGCTTGTTTATACCTAATAGTAAAAAATTGATTGGCTCTTTATTAGCAATTTTCTTCTCTGATTGGATTTGATCAATCGATGGTACTGGTTGATACATTTGCGCATTAATCGTTTCCTTCACGCCATTGTATATGTTAAGCACATACCCACCAATAAAAAATATTAGTAATAGTGTCACTCCTAGAATTATTTTAGACCCCATACGTTTTGGTTTTATTTCTGTTAGCTGAGATTTAGACATCTTAACGACCACCTAATGTTTGAAAATTCAAAACAACTTATTTTTTATTATAGCACTATCATGGTATTATTTCTTCCATTTTTAACACAAAAAATGCTGAGGTATAATCCCAGCCCCCAAGGTGACGATAAATTCTTGGTCTTTAGGATTTGATTTCTATAGTCTTTTCGATACGATACTATTCTAAAAATGACTATCAACTGACAAACAATTTGATAGTCATTTTCAATTATTTTAATGTTCACTCAAGATAGGGTTGCAGTTAATAGGACTAAGAGCCTATTTAAAGATAAGTGGATTAGTAGGAAGTTTAGGGGGTCGGTTCTTTTATTCCAAAAAGAATCGCCCTTTTTCTGCCAGTATCACACTAAGCCACAATGGGTTTTTAGGTATAAATCAACCTATTTTTTCATAAGCCCAATCGAGTTCCCGCGTCATTGAGATGATGTTTTTTGACTATTTTTTAGTACTATTCTAATTCTAGGTGTTTACTAGTAACTCTTTTATTCACCTTATGGTAGTAGCCTGTATTAAGCCTATTTATTAGTATATTTGTAGCCTTTAATATGACTACCTCATATGATGTTATGGAATTTAAATACTAGAACTTAAAGAAAGGAAAGGTGTTTTATGTCAAGAAACATTAAAACAATCAGAGGTCAACAAGTTGACCCTAATCCGGTTGGTCCTGAATGTATAAGCGTAACCAAAATTTATGACTGGGTTACACTTACCAATCGTGAAAGAACAAATGTTACAATTCCACCAGAATGTCTAGAACAAATTGAAGCCTGCCGTGCAGAGGGTAATGTAATTACCGCTACTTGCTCAGAAGTTTTAGATAGCAGGAGTTGTGATTTAGTAGGAGCAGTCCCTACTGATATTGGTGTACCTGGAGCACAGATTGTGACTTTAGCATTTCAAGTTCAAGTTAGGGTAGAATTCTTATGTAATGGGGTACCGTTACCAGGATGTAACTTTGTAAGTTCTGTCAACTATGTAGAGGACGTAATCCTCTGCTTCCCTGAAGGCACAGAAATCAACTGTCAAATCTATCAAGTACAATGTAATGTGTTATTAAACCAAATGCTAGGTAATATTGTAGTACTTGATGTTGTTCTTTGTCCGTCAGTTCGTGTAGAAGCTGATGTTGCATTAGAAGTTCAAGCAAGATTTTGTGGTCCTCGTGAAATTATTCCTATCGAAAGCCAAGAAGCTGATTGTCCGTATCCAACATACCCACCGCAATGTCCAACATTCTTCCCTGCACCAACAACTACCGTTCAAGGGGCTGCGGAATATACAGGAACAGCTACAATTAGTTATATCGAAGGTGCTGAAGCAGTTGGCGGTGTAGCCGCAAGACAGGTGTTTACAACTACTCCAACTGGAGAGCTTAATTTCACCGCATTAATTGGGGATGAATGTAGACTATCTGAAAGCAGTATCCTTGTTGAATTCCTTGATACACCAGGCCCAACTCCAACCGGTACAATTGACGATGAGCGAGATCAAAGCTTCAGATTTAGAGCTACCGATTTTAATCAACCGACACCTGTAGGAACTAACGGATTAAGCATAACAGGAAACGGAACATTCTCACCTTCAAGAGGAACAACGGAAAACGCAACATTTACTCTAAGAATGACAGATTCTGATCCGAATGGTGACAGTGTAACCTTAACAATAACAAGTCCAACTGCTATCGTTACAATTGCTCTAAATGAGGCTACGTATTTAGATCTTGAGGTAGAAGTTGAACCTTGTAACAACTTTTAATATAGAAGAAAGTATCTTCTCCATCATTAATTTAGTGTCATACCAGGAAAAGAACTTTCTTCTTCCTGGTTTACTTGAAAGTCATCTAATCCAAGAAACATCAAGGCGAAATGGATAATGCCAAGGAGATGGTTATATATGAATAATAGAAAGTTAACCAAAAAGGTAAGAAAAAAATTAGGAATGTCTAACCTTAAAACGAATAAGAGTCAAAGGGTTAATCCTGCTAAAATAAAAGTCCAAACTCCCATTAAAAAAAGCTGTTGTGGAAAAGGTAGCTAAAAACGCTAAAAGACATCATACTATTTTTTTCACAAATCATGTTTATAATCAGTTAATCTACCATTGTAAGAAGGAATCTCCTTTAGAAGCTTGTGGTCTATTGTCTGGAAAGGACGGAATAATCTGCACCATATGGCCAATGAAAAATATAGATCAGAGCACGGTCTCCTTTTCCATGTCATTGAGCGAAATAAAGAAGGTATTCCATTTAATTTCGATGAAGAATGAAAATGTCTTGGCAATATATCATTCTCATCCCACTGCACCTGCTATTCCTTCCAGAGGAGATATACACTACAACAATTACCCCGAATTAAGCCATGTAATTGTTTCCTTACAAAACCAAGTTCCGGATATAAAAGCATATAAAATGGAACAAAATCAAGTAAACTCTTTAGTTATCAAATTGAAAAAGTAATAACATTCTTTCCCGAGGTATGGGATTATCCATACCCCGGGTTTAGTAATATCAATTGATTGACCTAACCTCTATTTAATAATAACGATATCTTATTATTTGCTGCGATTTCCAGGCCATGCTCAACAAAAAAAATAAAGGCTTCAACTTTAATATTTTTGACTTCCTCCAGACTTTTTACAGTCATTTGAATATTTGGCAATTGAATATACTCTCCTGGATCGGTATTTATTTCATGAACGGGGCAGACCCATACTTCCCCCTTTTCATCTGCTTCATTCTGCCAATCTTCGTTCATATATCGCCAACCTTTTGGTCCTTCTGCAGTTTGAACTCCTTGTGTTTGGATCGTATTAGGTTGCAGAATTTGACCTATAATGCCAACGCTACCGGCGGGGGTCATTCGAAAACAAATTATTGGGTTTTTTAAAGATTCTAGTCCAGTATTTTTTATAGTTAAACTACCAAATATTTTCGGACTTTTCTTATTGGTATCATCTATTAATAAATGATAGTCAAAGAATGCTTCAGCATCTGAGCGATTATCTTGTTTAATAGATTCTTCAAGTTGAGATGGTGATTCATCAGCTAGAGTATCTATCCCATAATTTAATTGATTCTTTTCTTTTTCTACGCTATCTATTTGATCATCTATGGTTTCTATTCCGTCTTCTACTAGATTTGTTTGTTTATTTGACTCTACTAGCTGATAATTCCCTGATTGTATGAAATCTTTTAAAAATACTTCTAATGGGAAAATCGATAATAGAGATAAATGATAACTCTTTCGAAGTTTACTAATTAAGCCAATTGAAAGCATACATGCTATATTTTCGCCTATACTTTCCCAAAAGGTATCCTCTATCACTTCTGGATACATAACATGCACCTTCACAGTTTGATAGTCTTTATTATTTGCTAACTTGTACATGGAAAACTTTATATTCAACTTCTGGCATTCTACCTTTATATATTTAATCCATTCTTCCTCAACATCGCCCTTATCATAGTAGATTTCTAAAATAGGCTGATTTATATATTGTATTTGACTGGCGGTTATGGAAAAAGTGAGCTCTGCCTGTTCAGATTCTGAATCTGCTAATTGAACACCGCAACTCGATAAGCTTTTTTCAATATATTGAAGCAGTTGATCCTCAAATTTTTCTCTTCGTAACGTAGTCTTTAATAATTGATCCTTTTTTAATTGAATGATTTTATTATTTAAACCCGGAAGTACGGTAACTCTTCTATCCGTCCTATTCATTTCTATCTGAAAGCCTAACTCAAGAAAACAGTAATAGATAGCAGGAAATGACTCATCCGGTATGGTACAAACTCTGCTGTCACCTAGATAAAGGTCCATTCTTACACCTCCAATGTATATGATAAATACCTTATCTTATACATAATTATTCTATGAAAATATATCGCCAAATGTTAACAATTCAAGGGGCTTTTCTAGATAAAGGGCCCTCACTGTTTAGTATATATAAGCATATTTTAAGAAGGATACTACATTCTTAATAGCTTGGAGCGCTAGTTCTAACTGCATGGCATAGTTATATAATTATCATATTATTAATATTGAAGGATGTGTTTTAAATGTTAGGAAATATAAAAGTAATGGGGCTGAATCTATGAAATATGATAAGGATTATCCGACTGCAGTCGAAATGGAGGAAATGATTAGCCATTTAAAAGCTGAGGTAGATAAATTTAGAAGAGAAACGGAAAGATATAAGAGAGAATATGAAAAAATAAATGAAATCGCTGATAAGAATACTAAAATCGAGAAAAAACTCAGGAATAAATCACATATCATTTCCAAACTGGAAGAATCCAATGCAAATCTAGTATTGGAAAATGAGTTGCAAAGAAAAAGATTGAAGAGCATTGAAAAAAAGCAGTCAAGATTCCAAGAACTATATGAAAGGTTAGAAAGCAAACCCAATAATCGTCGTAGTGAAAGGTCAGGAAAATCTTACCGGGAAATAGAAAGTCTAAAATCCCTCTTAAAAGAAAAAGAGGAATCCTTCCAGCAAGAACTGGAGCAGTTACAAGAAAAAGAGAAGCTTCAGAATCAAGAAATACAACAACTACAGGAAACTATTGGCCAATATAAAGAAAAAGAGCAGCAGCTCAATCAAGAAATTTCCCGCCTTCAGACAATCCCAATCGAGAAAGAGAAATCCAACGAAAAGGAGCTCCAATTATTACGAGATAAGGTTAAGGACTTTAAGGAAAAGGAGCAATCTTACCAACAACGTACGAAGGAGTTAATGGACAGTAGCAAAGAAAAGGAACTCCAGTTTGCTCAAAAGGTTGAAAATTTACTAAATGAAAAAGAGATATTAAGAAATGAAGTGCAACAATTAAACCTAGAAGGGATTGAAAAGGAAAAATCATTTAGGAAACAGGTAGATGAATTTAAGGATGTAATAAAGGATACGAAACAACAGCTGGAAATGTATAAACAGGAAAAAGTGAAGTTATCTGATGAGATTGAACAACTGAAAGTAAAGCTAAAAGAACAAGAAAACATGCATAAACAATTAGAAGCATCTCTTAATGATTCGAAGCAGAAAATCAAGCTACCTCAAAAAACAGCTAATGAAGCACCAAAATTTCAGTTTCCTTATGATTTAATTAAACAAAAACAAAATAAAATAGAGGTTCAAGAAAATAGACAGAACCATCGTTTAAATCCACAACATCAAAATCCAAATCATAACTGGCAAAAATTATCTTCCAATACTGCACCAACCACTTTAAAACAAGGTCATGAAAACAGCTCTCCCTCTTTGTCAAAATCTCACTATCAATCAAATCCAGGCGATTTCTCTAACCTAAATCCCCTTCATTCCGGTGGTACAGCAGTTGATCCATTTAAAAAACTAAGGAGGTAATTTTACCCGTGAAGGTTTCCATCATTTTCCCCGTTAAAAATGAGGGGGAAAACCTTAAAAATACGTTGGACTCCCTATTTGCCCAAAAAACAAACTATACGCTTGAAGTAATTGTTATCAATGATGCCTCAGAAGATCATTGCTGTGACTTTTTAGCTAATTATAATAAGAATGATGAAGTAACCCTCATTCAAACAGAAGGAATCGGGGCAGCTAATGCTAGGAATTTAGGTGCCGCTCATGCTTCTGGGGATTACCTAGTGTTTTGCGATGCCCATCTGAAATTTCAAGACTGGTGGATTGATCATCTTTTGGAACCTCTATTATCTGGTTTAAGTGATGCTGTTTCTCCTGCTATCGGAGCATTTGATAATGATCAATTCTTTGGTTATGGGCAAAGCCTTAACCCAAATTTTACTATTAAATGGAATACTATAAAGGATGAAATCAGTGAAGTTGCTATCTTACCTGGAGCCTGTTTGGCAATTAGCATGAACGTTTTCAAAAACGTTGGTGGTTTTGAAAAGGGGTTTAAAACATGGGGGCATGAAGATGTAGAATTCTCTATTAAATTATGGTTATTTGGTTATCAATGTCACGTTGTGCCGACTGTAAAGATCCTTCATTTATTCAGAAATCAACACCCCTACAAGGTACAATACAGTGACTTCTACTACAATATTCTTAAATTAGCCTATTCGCATTTTAATTTGGAACGAATTCAACAGTGCAGAAAATTAATTATTCATTCTAGGGTTAGGGAAATAGAAGGACTTGTGCTTGAAGATGGTGCTTTAGAACAGAGAAGAGATTATTTCCAGAGGCGAAAAAAATCAGATGACTGGTACTTCCAAAGATTTGGGATTAATTTTTAATACTCATTTTTCATGAAATAAGCTCAGGATTCAGGAGGAAAAGGCATGAATATCCTATTTGTTTATTATCTCCCAAGCGGTGGAGTAGAAACGTTAAACCGTCAAAGAGCAATTGCTCTAAAAAAAAGAGGAATTAATTGCGATTTTTTGTATTATGAGAAAAAGCGAGATTTAGTCAATCACCATGAAGGACGCATCTTTATAACAAATAGTGACCATGAAATTAGACGTATAATTCAAGATGGAGATTATACAGCGATTGTCATCACTTCTGACTTTCATGGACTATCTAGATTCAAAAATTTAGGATACAAAGGTCTATTAATTTATGAAATACAGGGCCTAGGGAAAGAGGAAACAGCCAAAATCGAACTCCCAAGAATATCACCATTCATTTCAAAAAACGCCGACGCCATATTAGTATCGAAAACACCACATATCCTATCCATTCTCGAGACCATTTCGGACTTACCTCCAACATTCGTCATGAATAATTGTATAGATACAGAACATTTTGGTTATCGATATATGGCTCCTGGTAAAAATCCTAAAATAGCTTGGATTGGTAGAATTGAAGAAAACAAGAATTGGCATGAATTTTTGCAAATTGGACATAAGCTAATTCATGAATACAACCCTACTATTCAATTATATATTTTCGAAGACCCAACGTTGTCTTCACCTATAGAAAGAGAAAAATTCTATCGGGTTTTAGCAGAACTAAACCTAGAAAACAATATCAAACTTCTTTCCAACATCCCCCATGAAGAAATGCCCAAATATTTTTCCTTTATTGGAGACTCAGGTGGTTTATTATGTTCCACATCCATTACCGAGGGATTTGGCTACGCCATTGTTGAAGCTATGAGCTGCAAATGCCCGGTTTTGTCAACCAGATCAGATGGTGTTAGTAATTCCATCATTCATAACCAAACCGGCAAATACTATAATCTTGGAAATATTTCAGAGGCATTTATAGAAGCAAAGGATTTAATGTCCAATCAAGTTTTACGAGATCACATCCGTACAGAAGCAGTCCATCATGTAAAGAGGGAATTTAGTATGGATACGTATAGTTCAGAATTCAGGAAAATGATTAGCAATCTAACTTAACGATCACAAGCATGAAAAACAGTTAAAAGCAGCGTAGATTTCTAATCTTCAATCACGCTGCTTTTGATCATTTAGCTGTTTTTAATACATATGCTTCTTTAAATACATAATTTATTAGAAACTGTGCGGCTAGTATTCTTTTTGGGGAGCATCATACCCGCTACGGAAATACACTCCGCTTTTACTGTCAGCACAGGGGCGACATCTGTTCGAGAGTACCTCACAGTGTCTACCTTGCCGCGGGCGGCTGGTGAGCCTCCTCGCGCTTACTTCTTTAGGGGTCTCACCGATGCCTATCCTCCCGCAGGAGTCTCCGTGTATTTCCTTCGCTAGTAACAATTAAAAAGCTTTTAGAATCTCTTAAACCAATAACATGATTCAATAACAAACAAAAACCAGTAAGCTAAACTAGCGCAGGCAGAATACGGAGACTCCTGCGGGAAAAGCACGTGTCCGAAGACCCCGCAGAGGCGAACTTCCCTCGAGGAGGCTGAGGCCGGGCCCGCGGCAAGGTAGACACTGCGACGGTCTTTTCGAGCAGATGTCGCCCCTGTGCTGACAGTAAAAGCGGAGTATTCTGCCGGAGCGGTATATTAATACTACACTCATTATTTGACAGGGGTTATCGACAGTTTCTATCAACCGTGTATTACTAACCAATTGGACTATTATTATAAATCCATTAGATATTTAAAATTATTAGCTAATGGTCTAAATTCTTCTAATTGCAAAAGCTCTTCGCATTCCTTTTCTGCAAGGGCTCGAATAGTTGGACAACCTTTAGCAAGTTTAGTCATCTCTTCACCCACCCAAAGTTTTTGAGCTATAGACTCCAGCAAATAGTAATAAAGCTCTTTAAAGTTTAGAAACCGAGTCGGGTATTTGTTTTCTAATGTTAGAAAGGCAATTAGTAGATTGTTTAATGGATATAATTCAATTCCTACAAAATTCAAAGCAAAAATTCTCATTTCAATTTCTTGATACTTATTAAACATTCTAACAAAGTTTCTTACCGCATCGTTGGAGTTCGAGGATGCCACAGGATGCTCTTGGTGAAAACTTATCAAATTCGTATGATTGAGAAACGAATACCCTTTCTTATAGAATCGGTACCCCATTTCATTATCATCCCAACCATACCCCGGGAACTCTTCAAATAATCCAACTTCCTGAAACCCTCTAGCTCTGACTGAAACATTTCCAGTACAGAAGAGAATCCATGGAAAGTGAAAGCCTTTTAAATCATTCCCATAGTATTTAAATAAATTATCTCGGTAGATTTGGGCAAATGACTTTTCAAATGAGTAATGAGTATAGGATTGTTCTAACACATTTTCTTTCGTTAAAAACGTAAACACTTTGTTATCTTTTATAATCTCTTGAAGATTATAATGTTTATGTTGATTATTTTGGAGTATCTGTTCGAGTTGTTTAATTTGATCCTGATTAAATTCAGGATGAAACTTGGTATAGACTCCATGTAACACTAAACTGCCACTAACAACTAATCGATTGTTCTGCAGATGAGCATGATAATGCCGAGCAATAAAGTCTGGTTTAACTAGGATTTCAGCATCCAAAAATATAATTACATCCCCAGTAGCTAATTTAAGTCCCAAATTCCTCATATTTGGCCTGCCAATGTTTTCATTTGAACGTATATAGGTTATTGAAAACGAAAAAGTATGATCTCTAATCATATTTAATGTATTATCCCCTGAACCATCATCACAAATAATAACCTCAAACTCGCTTTTGTTGAAGCTCTGACATTCTAGGGAATAAAGCGTCAATAGTATTTCCTCACTTTTATTAAAAGTTGGCATTATAACGGTGGCTTTAGGAGAAAAAAATTCACCATTTTGGTATGTTCGTCCATTTAAAAAGTTCTTTCCCCATATAATTCTTCCATCATCAATTTGATTACTCTCTTCTAGATGAAGAATAGTTTGATGAGTTAGACTTTCGTTCCACAGTTTAATAGATTGTATTTTTCCGCGAAAGCATTCTCCTTTTTCATTTCCTCCTATTCTACTAGAAGGATACACATCGTGAAATGGACTTGGATTCCCCTCTGCAATAAGCCTGCCATTGATATATAATAAAGGTTTTTTATTTTTGTACACGAGGACTAAATCATTCCAATCTGAGACATCTACATGGACTACTAATATGGTGTGATAATCTATTCCGTCGTATTCGATAATCCTAATTTCATGGCCATTCATCCCTATCCCAACTACTGAGGAGCCCGTCTCAACAAAATCAGGTGCAATCAGAAAGGAGAAATTCTCTGTTACGATTGCAGGGTCAGGTAAAATGCAAACTTGATAGGTAAAACTGTTCTTACATTCTTTGTCAATTTGGGAATATGATATATACTCATCCCCTTTAAATACAAAAGGATGATTAAACATCAGACTCTCCCCTCAATCTGGATAGTAATAAATCTAGTTCTACTCTATATTTTTCTCTTATATGATAGAATTCTTTCATCTGATCTTTATAATGTTTTTTAGTTCCCATATTCCTATGAACTCTATAATTGGTCAATGTCGAATGGAGGTAATGAATGGGAAATTGGAATGATGTCCTAATCCAATAATCATAATCCTGGACATACTTGAGTTTCACATCAAAATCTCCTACAGTTTCCCAAACTTTTCTGGACATCATCACGGTACATCCGTTGATTGGACAAAAACTTTTCATTGTTTCCACCACATCTAATGGATTAGCAAATACTTTTCCTACATTATGGTTGGTAATTAGTCCATTTTCGTTAATGTGATTAAAATTGGTAAAACTAATATCAAGTTGATCCTCAAGCATGTACTCGAGTTGTACTTCAATCTTTTTATTATCAAAAAGATCATCTGAACTAAGCCAGGCAACATAATCTCCATTTGCATGTTTTAAGCCTTGATTTAAAGCTGCTGCAACCCCTTGGTTTGTTTGTTCTATATAAGTTATTTTTGAAAGATAAGGATTTAATTGATTTTTATATTCTTCTGAAGACCCATCATTTACTAGAATAATTTCTATCTGCTTATAAGTTTGCCGTAATACACTATTTATTGCGTGGCTAATAAAGTTGCAATTATAAAAGGGGATGATGATTGTAACTAGAGGAATGTTATTTACCAATTCCAAAACTCCTTTCATAGACTATTCATCTTATATCCATAAACCTCAAAGTCCTTTTGATAGATACTATTAACTAAAGATAGGGTTTCCTCATTATAGAAGCTCTCATAAGTTGGAAACTGTTTATATTTCTCGAATGTATCGATGACGACCTCAAAGTTTGCAAAGTTACCTTGTAGTTTCATATTTTCAGAATAGTGGTGGGGAGATTTGGATAGTTGAGAGATATCCAATGTTTTCAAGCCATATTTTTTTTCTATTTGCTTAATTTGAGTTGAGAAGCGTTCTAGATAAATATAGTCCTGAACAAAATTCTCTTCACCATCCAGATATTGAGGCTTGAGGTGATCATCAATTACTCCTGGGTAGTCTCTGACATAAATCAAAAATTGTTTAAATGTAATTCCTCGCTTACTGGCTTTATCACCATAGAAAAACTCACGTATTTGCTCCCATTCTCTTTCCCATTCAGGTAAGCCTCTTGTTGTCGGAAAGATTAGAAATTGACTAACAGCCCTTTTATAAGGATTACGAACCAGTTTATAGGAATCCTTTTGACCTGAAAGAATATGTTCTATAAGCTCTTCAGGATAAGTACCATTTTTATAAACCTGTGATTCATAGTAATGTATCCATGGGCTATATTTCATTGCTTCTTCCAGTATTCCTAACTGTTCAAAAAACCATTTTAACAAAGTCGTACAGCCACTTTTCTGACTCCAATAAAGAATAATTGGGAAGTCTTTATGGTAATTAGGCATCCTTGTTTTAATCAAATTCTTTAGTAATAGCTCTTTGTTCAATTAAACCAACTCCTATTTGCGTTATTTTTACTTTCTTCTAAGGTAATTTACGGTAATAGTTAAGAATATCTGATAATGATTGATTAAACGATATTTGGGGCCGCCAACCAAGTTGAGAAATTTTTTCAGTGTTTCCCTTGTAGTAATCGCTCACCTCATTACTTTGTGCACGGACTGTAAATTCAACTTTTGATAGTTGGCTGAGAAAATGAATAACGTCCTCTAAAGAATGTGTAACGCCTGAAGCAATTTCATATTCTTCGCCACTATTTCCGAATCTAAATAGAAAATCATATCCCCTCACAGCATCTCTAACATCTAGAAAGTCCCTCCTAGCTTTTAAATTAGAGATTTCTATTTTGCTATCTTCTTTCAATTGTTCCATTCCAGCCACTTTTTTAGCTAGAATGGAACAAATACCATTTGATTGTCCTGGTCCAATAAGGTTTGATGGTTTAGCTGATATAATATTTACTTTATACAGGGATTCCCATGCTTGAGAGATGATACTTTGAAGTGTTTTACTGAGACTATAGGGGTGAGTTAGGGTATTGATATTTTGTGGGTCATATTGCAAAACTGATCCTACTGTAATCATAGTGCAGTCTGGATTTACGTGCCGTATGGCCTCTACTAAATATAGGGTTGATAATACATTTGTTTCGACTGTTTGGACTGGATCTGTCCAGGATGCACCTACGTGATTTTTAGCAGCTAAATGAAGAACATAATCTGGTTTGACTTGCTTGACAACGTCAAACACTTCATCTTTTTTTACCAAATTGCAAGGAACTGTTGACTTATTGGCAAGATGATTATCGAGGGATCTGACCACACCAATTACCTCATAACCATTTTTATCGAAAAACTGACAGGCATGCCTTCCTGTAAATCCTGCAGCACCGGTAATTAACAGCTTAGGCTGACTCTTCATTGTCATCCATCCAATCTCTAAGTTCCGTTAACATAATTTCATATTTGGGAGGATGATAAACAAAGTCCTTTCTAGTATTCTTAATTGTCCGGTCCATCACAACTTGGGAATAGGGTATTATCGTAACGTCTTCCTTCTGAAAGATAACCTGCATCAACTTTAAAAGTTCGTACTTTGAAATCTTATCCTCCATTCCCAAATGATAAAGCCCCTTAACCTCCGCTTTTATAAAACTCTCAACTGCCTTTGCGAGTTCAAGGGTTGTCACTCCATTCCAAAATACTTTATCGTATCCATTAATTTCGCCTCTCTGCTTCATAAACCATAAGAACAATCCAATTCCATCTTCTTTTAATTCGGGACCAATAATGGAAGTTCGAATAGTTAAATGTTTACCATCGATTATCTCCCCAGTTTTTTTGGTGTGAGCATAAACGGAGGTACCATCAGGTGAATCACTCTCGGTATAATTTCCTTTACTACCTGAAAATACACAATCTGTACTAATATGAATTAGCTTCCCATTATGTCTATCTGCAAGTTTTGCTAGCTGATGCGGTAGAATACTATTAATCTGAAAAGCTAATTGAGGATTCTCCTCTGCCTTTTGGTTTAATAGACCTACACAATTGATAATAATATCAGGCTCTAACTCTTCTATTATTTCCTCAAGCCTAGCTTGATTGGTCACATCTAAATATATCGCATCCCGATTCTGAGGATTCCTGGATGTGTAATAAACAGTGTACTCTTTCTTGCTTTGAAAATATGACACCAACATATGCCCTGCCATACCTTCACCACCCAATATCAATAACCTCATTATATAAACCTACCTTTCTTGAGCATTGCTCTAATCTCTTCCTTGTTCAATAATTCTTTACTTGAATTATAGTTAATGAGATTAGCAGGTTTATAATCAGCATATTTTTCGGTAATCCCTTGAATATGAATGGCTGGCAATATAACGAAATACTCTTCATCATAGACAATTGTGTTTTTGCTTTCATACTCGGAAAGTAATAGTTCATGAATCTTTTCACCAGGTCTGACCCCTAGGTTTTCTATATCAACATCTTCCTTTCCTGTTTCCTCGATTAATACATGTGCTAAATCTATTATTTTGAAGGCTGGCATCTTCATCACAAAAATTTCTCCACCCACACTCTCACGTGTAGCTTTAAAAACTAGTTTAATAGCCTCTTCTAAAGTTAAAAAGAATCTAGTCATATTCATGTCTGTTATACCAATTTTCCCTTTATCTTGAATTTGTTTTTTAAACACATGAATAACACTACCGTTTGTTCCCAAAACATTCCCACCTCGGATACATACAAACCTTGTATCTTCAGTCAATGTATTGGCATGAATGATTAGCCTTTCACCCATGGCTTTCGATAGCCCATAAAAATTGGATGGATTTGATGCCTTGTCAGTTGATATATATACGACGGTACTCACATGACAAGCGATAGCTGCATCAATAACATGTTGTGTTCCATTGACATTTGTCTTTAGTGCCTCTAATGGCTGGTTCTCACATACCGGCACGTGCTTTAGTGCAGCTAAGTGGAAAATATAATCAACACCTTGACATGCGTCTAACAGTTCTTCTTTTTCTCTAATGTCGCCAATAATAAAATCCAATCGAGGATTATTATCAAACTCTTGTCTCATTGTAAATTGATTGGATTCATTTCGTGAAAAAATTCTAATTTTCTTTGGGTTGAATTCCAGTAATTGTCTTACTAATTCATATCCCCAAGAACCAGTTCCACCTGTAACTAAAATAGTTTTATTTTTAAACATTTTCCATTCCTCCGAATATCACTTTAATTACTCGATCTGAAACATTGTTATATTGATAACCCTCTGGTATTTCCCAAGTAGTAGGCATGTTAAGCATGACATCAACACAATCTATCATTTGTTTAGCATGGATACCTGAAACAACATTACTTCCACACTCTACCGTTTCAGGACGTTCCGTAGTTTTTCGGATAGTAACAGTAGGTACATGAAATAAACAACATTCTTCTTGAACTGTTCCACTGTCTGTTAAAACACATAATGCATTTTTCTCAAGTTTAACAAAATCAAAAAAGCCAAATGGGTCGTAGAATTCAACTTTTGGATGCATATTCATAAAAGATGACTGGTCAATACGCGACTTTGTTCTGGGGTGGATACTACAAATAATTCGTTTCTGATAGGAATCCGCTATGTTATTGATACCTTTCAGAATTTCCTTCAGTCTGGATTCATGATCTACATTCTCTGCACGGTGTACAGTTAATAAAAAATACTCTTCTTTATTTAGTCCTAATTGTTCAAGAATGCTGCTTTTTTCTATTTCTTCATTATAATATTGCAGAATCTCATTGATGGGATTTCCAGAAATAATAATGCGGTGACTGGCTATACCTTCTTTTAATAGATTTTCTTTGCTTTGGGGTGTATAAGGGAGATTAAAGCTGGAGATTGCATCAATAACTTTTCGGTTTTTTTCTTCAGGTACCTCTAAATCAAAGCACCGATTACCAGCTTCCATATGAATGACAGGAATACCCATTCGTTCTACTAGAATTGAACTTAACCCACTGTTTGTATCACCTAGGACAAGAACTTTATCGGGTTTCTCTTTCAAGAGAATCTGCTCTAACCCTTTATAGATGGCGGATAACTGTTCTCCTAACGTATGCTGCTCGTTAAGAATTATAAAATCCGGTTTGCGTAATTTTAACTCCTTAAAAAACAAATCACTTAAACTCTCGGTGAAGTTTTGGCCAGTATGAACGAGTATATGTTTATCAGCAAGTTTATCTAGTTTTTTAATAATGATGCTTAACCTTATGATTTCCGGCCTTGTTCCAAGAATTGTCATTATTTTCATATACAAAGCTCCTAATCTTTTTTTAGTGTCATTCTGTTACATACCTTATGCTCCATTGATTTTAATGGTTTAGGCAAATCTTTTATTTTAGCAAAAAGACTATATAAAATGATTGAAATAACTAGACTAAATAGGTGTCATATAAGGCAACTACAATATACAAACACTATATATCGACATAAAGTATAGGGACCCGAGAAAAAATGACCTTTGATTTGAATGGATCATTATATTAGTAATTTACTATTCAATAGTTAAGGCATTTTCTATTAACTAAAAATAAAGGATGATATATATGCCAGACAATAATAGCGATGATAATATCTTTTACCAACGATCGACCATTACAAAGGAAGACAGAAATAAGTTACACGGGCATAAAAGTGTCATGTTATGGTTCACAGGTCTATCGGGATCTGGAAAATCTACGATTGCAGATAGACTTCAACGTGAATTAATGAATAGGGAAATAAGTGTTTATATTTTGGATGGAGATAATCTTAGGAAAGGCATCAATAAAAATCTATCATTTTCTGTTGAGGATCGAAGAGAAAATAATAGAATAACAGCAGAAATTGGTAAAATTTTGGTTGATGCAGGATTAGTGGTCATAGCGGCACTAATTTCACCATTTGAAGAAGATAGGCAAAATGCTAGAGTTATTTTTAATTCTGATGAATTTATTGAGGTATACGTGAAGTGTACCCTTGAGGAATGTGAAAAGCGTGATCCAAAGGGTCTTTATAATAAAGCGAGAAAAGGAGCAATCAAAGAGTTCACAGGAATTGACCAAGCTTACGAAGAACCAAAAAATCCAGATATAACGATAGATACTAGTGAACTTTCAATAGAACAATCTGTTCAAAAACTAGTTTCATTTTTATTGAAACAAGTTAAACTAAACCAGATTTGAAAGGTGGATTCGATTTGACACTTATAAAACCTCATGGTGGATTTCTTATAAACAGAGTAGATGTAAACTTAAATACGAAAGATATAGATAAAGAGGTTGAAATTGACGCGATGGCCCTCTCCGATCTCGAACTTATTGCTAATGGTACGTATAGCCCACTAAACGGATTTATGAAAGAAACGGATTATCTATCTGTATTAGATAAGATGCGGTTATCGAATGGGTTGGTGTGGACGATTCCCATTACACTTCCTGTACCTGAAGTGATCGCAAATACGCTTGAAATAGGAGAAACCGTTAAACTAAAATATCAGAACGAAATTTACGGAATTATACAGCTTGAAGAAATTTACAAGGTCAATAAGGTTGTAGAAGCTAAAGCTGTTTATTCAACTACTGATTCCAATCATCCAGGTATCAAAAAAATGATGGAACGTCCAAATATTTATTTAGCCGGCCCTATCACACTAGTAAAAGCCCCACCGAAAATCCCTGAAATTATTCATGACTATAAAACCCCACTCGAAACAAGAAAAACATTTCATCATAATAATTGGAAAACCGTAGTAGGTTTTCAAACAAGAAATCCTATCCACCGAGCTCATGAATATATACAAAAAACAGCCTTAGAAACCGTCGATGGCTTATTTATCAATCCTTTAGTAGGAGAAACAAAGTCCGATGATATTCCTGCAGTTATCAGAATGAATAGCTATAAAGTATTATTGAACAAGTATTATCCGAAAGACCGTGTATTTCTATCGGTATTTCCTGCTGCGATGCGTTATGCTGGGCCAAGAGAAGCTGTTTTCCATGCGCTTGTCCGGCAAAATTATGGCTGCACCCATTTCATAGTGGGTCGGGATCATGCAGGAGTCGGTAATTATTATGGAACATACGAGGCACAGCAGATCTTTTCTAATTTTCATCCAAATGAAATTGAAATTAAAATCTTACCATTTGAACATAGTTTTTATTGTAGGATTTGTGAAAACATGGCCACTTCTAAAACTTGCCCCCATCATACAGAATTTCATTTATATCTTTCTGGTACGAAGGTTAGGGAAATGCTACGAAATGGTATTTTACCACCACCACAATTTAGTCGGCCAGAAGTAGTTGAATTATTACGCTCAGAATTAAAAAAGTACGAATAAGTATTTTTTGATTCGATATCTTTCATTACTTTTCTGTAATGATTAATTGGGAGGAGGTGATGAAATGGCCACTCTTGTTTCTGTCGGTTCTAGTGTGCCTTCAAATGGCAATTCCCCTTTTAGTGTCAATGTAGCTGACACACCTGTTAGACTTGCCGCTTTCGGTATAGCTGTACCGAACAATCCTAACAGGGTATTTCTAAATGCGACTATCGGTATTCAGGCAACACTACTGAGTCCTACATTAATTTTTCGAGTTATTCGAGATAATTCAGAGGTTATTGCAACGGTGAGACAACAAGTGCTTATTACACTGAACCAAAACCAAAATATATCTTTCCATGTTGTCGATACGAATGTCCCCCCTGGATACCATGGGTATTCTGTTACAGTTGCAGTAGAAGGTCTGCTTGGAGATGCAATTGTAAGTGGTCCAGTTATATTTTCAGGAGAATCCTATACGTTTTAAAAAGTAAAGACAGCAAGTGATTACTCCTTGTTGTCTTCTTATTTTCTATCTAATTCGTTATTATAAAGGAGATAGTATATCGATGAAAAAAACAAATTTGGAAATAACGACCATGTTAAATGAAATGGATGATCATGATCAACTGGGAGTTGTTATTGTCTTAAATAATAAGTGTAAAGCTACACATGTTTCAGAACTATGTCCGTTACAACGTACTGATCAACCAACTTATCATTTAAGAGAGATACACCAGATTACTGGCCGTTTCTGCCCTAAAACCATTCGGCACCTCATGGAACACAGTGATGTAGAATATATTTGTCCCGATTACTCAGTTCGCTCTAATCTTAATGTGGCAACAGCAACCATTGGTGCAAAACATACAAATCAATTCCATGGTCTTACAGGGAAAGGAATTACCGTTTCAGTCATTGATACAGGAATTTTTCCACACTATGATTTGACCTATCCTACAAACCGAATTGTTGGATTTCAAGATTTTGTAAATAGCCGAACTACCCCTTACGATGACAATGGACATGGAACTCATGTAGCAGGCGCTATAGCTGGAAATGGCTCTGCTTCGGGTGGGAATTACAGTGGAATTGCTCCAGAAGCAAATGTTGTTGGAGTAAAAGTACTAGATAGTCAAGGTAATGGTCTGTTATCGAATGTTATTGCAGGTATCAATTGGTCAATAGAAAATCGTTCTAGATTTGGAATTCGTGTAATTAATCTTTCTCTCGGAGCACCACCAACCACCTCCTATGTCAATGATCCTCTCGCCCTTGCATGCGAAAAAGCCTGGCGTGCCGGTATTGTTGTAGTGGCAGCTGCAGGAAATTCAGGCCCAAACGGAACGATTGACACTCCGGGATATGATCCTATTATCTTAACGGTTGGTGCAACAAACGATAGGAATACTATCCACGAACAAGATGATACTCCTGGTGAGTACACGAGTAGCAAACCAACATTAGATGGATTCATTAAGCCTGATATCGCTGTACCTGGGACAAACATTATATCCTTACAATCGCCAAACTCCACAACAACTATTCAACAGCCACAAAACAAAGTTGGTCCCCACTATTTCACACTAACAGGAACATCGATGGCTACTGGAATAGTTTCCGGAATAGTAGCCTTATTACTACAAGCCTCACCTCCATATACTCCAGATACAGTTAAAGTCCGTCTCATGGAATCAAGCAAATTCCTAACCCCACAATTCACAGGTTATTCCTTTGTTACATCATTGTTTAACATGACAAGGAATTACCATAAAACGGATTAAATTATGAAAAGGTACCAATCCAGGACTGGTACCTTCTTTACATTTCATTACTAATTCTAAGGGGTAGTGTTCGTTGTGAGGACTTCTTTTATTTGTTCCAAATGTCGCTTCTCATGTAATGGAACTGCTTCCACCCATTGAAATAAAGGTAGTAGTCCAAAAGCTGGGTGGACTACTGACTTTTCAGTTAATGCTTTAGAATCTCCTAAATCTTCAACAGTCTTCAATAATTGTTTCCTGGCGTTAGTTAATATCTCCACTATTTCCAGAACTTCAAATGGCCCCCCTCCAGGTTCTACCACTTTAGGCGCTGTAAATTTCCTATTCCGATTTAATATGTCACTAATATCTTTTGGATCTGTCTTCGTGTCTTTCTCTTCTTTTAGCCCCCACTTCACCGCCTTCACGGTGGCTAATTCTACTAAAGCTAAATGATGGCATATTTGACCAATACTCCAGCGTTCTTCACTGACCTTAGTGTTAAGTTCTTCATTATTTAATCCTTTGATCAGATTAATTAGCTCTTCACGTGTTTCCTTAAAGTTTCTCGTAATAATACTTTCCATCACAATCCCCCTTTATGGTATCGATATTACAACCTTTCCTTGAGAATGCCCTTCTTCAAAATACGTAAATGCTTCTGGAACCTCACGTAATGAATACCTTCTATCAATAAATGGCCTTACTTTCCCCGCTTCTATCAACTCTTTCATCAACACCAAATCTTGTTGATTTGCTTGTTGCATAAATGGATAGATTTTTTTCTTTCCTGTAATCGAAACCAGTGGGCCAAACAACATCGTTTCATATAGTTGGCTGTTTGAACCTCCTATATAAACAACTATTCCATTAGTGGTCAAAATATGTTTATAAGTTGATATAGAGTGGGAGCCATTTACACCAATGATGAGATCATACAATTGAGCGTGACTGTTTAGCTTCTCCTTTTTGTAATCTATAACATGGTCAGCACCAAGCTCGTATGCATTCGTAACGTTTCTCGTACTAACCACTGCTGTTACCTCGGCACCATAGCTTTTAGCAATTTGGAGTGCAAACGTACCTACCCCACCTGACGCCCCCTGAATTAGAACCTTATGACCAGCAATATCTTTTCCAACCTTACGTATGGCTTGTAAAGCCGAAACTCCCGCCATTGGTACTGCCGCCGCTTCCTCAAACGATAGATTACTAGGTTTATGTGCGATTGCCTTTTCTGGAACTGTAACATACTCAGCAAAAGCACCCCATCCACTACTGGAAAGGTCTCCATATACTTCATCACCAATGTTGAACGCTGTTACTTTATTGCCTACAGCCTCAACTATTCCTGAGATGTCGCCACCTGGAATTGGGTATTTTGGTTTCCTAAGCCCGTACACCAATCTTGCTACCGCTGGTTTTCCTCTTAGTAACACGATATTTCCAAAATTAATAGAAGCTGCACAAACCTTTACCAATACTTCATCTGGTTTAGGCTCTGGTGTTGCTACTTCTTGTATTTCCAAGGTCTCAGGACCCCCGTATTTACTTGAAATGATTGCCTTCATCTCCATCCTCCTCATTCCATCTTTATATTAATTTACTTTTAAACATCATCCTTACATTGACTTAAATTAAGATAAAGCAGATTTATCCCTTTTAGAGGAATATTGTATTCATTTTTTATTCGGATTAAGATTCTGGAGTAATTACTTGGTAGCTAATTGATATAGAGGTATATGGGTTTTAAAAGTTTGGACGGTATTTAATGATAGATTGATATCGTTTTTTAGGGGTAAAACGGATGAGTTGGCATAATCATGATACGCCTTCATCCCGGGTCATAATTTAAGCCATCATATTGTTAGTACTTTTTCCGTTTATTATAATCTAGGTTAATCATAACATTTTTCAATGATTACAATTGTAAATTTATTATCCGTGCTTTCCAGAAGGGATAATCCATTTGGCAAAAAAAAGAGAGCTTATAAATAAGCTCCTTCTTTCAGTCCCAATGAAAACTAAAACAATTTACCTCGATACACTTCTTTTAGAATCTATTATCGGTACAACAATGGCACAGGTTACTGCTGTATAGTAGGATAAATATTTAATCCCAATTGGTTTATCCAAAAACATAATTCCAGTGACCCCAATAATGCTTGATAAAGCAATTCCTAAGATAAAACCTCCGATAAGTCCAACAATGATTGCGATAAATGTTCTCATGTTACTTTTCCTCCTTCTGTTTGTTAAAAATCAATTTAGTTGTCTTCATAATTGCTTGATAGCAGATTCCAAATAATATGATGGCAATGATTGGATGTAGGGCACCCACCCAAGAATAGATGGCAGTAATATTGGCGGTAAAGTACATTCCAAATACCCCAACTAAGAGACCAAAAATATGCCAATATGCCCATCTAGGAAGCTTCCCAATATATGCGAGTAAAAGTAAGATTACAGGGATGTTAAAGCCAAACAAATGGATAAAAGTTGTATGCTTTACCCAATTAACCGGGTTTACAAATATGGATAATCCTGCCAAAAAGAACTGAGTGATAATGGATAAAAAGAAGACCATTATGAGAATGAGATATAGTAATCTTCCTAGTTTATTAACGTTTGTAAGTGATTGTTTTTTCACTTTCAACAACTCCTTTTCTTTCGCTACATATAGATTACAATCTCTTTCTAAACAGACTCTTAGTTAATTCTTAACGATTTATTAAGAATGCTTTAAAAAGGTCTTAAATCAGTGATTCCCGATGTTTTTTCATCAAAATGAAATAAAACTAGTTTACTAGTATAATTTATATCAACTATCGAAAATTACCGTTGAAGATTTTTGCCTGTTTCTGCAACTTTTTAGAGTTGTTAAACGTGGGTAGAATGAAAGGTGGGAAGTGATGGAACTTGAACAAATATACTTAACGTACTTTCATGACTTATATCGCTATTTATTCTCCTTAACACGAAACCATTCTGAAGCAGAGGATTTGGTTCAAGAAACCTTTACTAAAGCCCACTTAATGTTATTAACACACGATATTAAGGAAATTAAGCCGTGGCTATTTAAGGTTGGTTATCATACTTTTGTTGATCGTATCAGAAAAGAAAAAAGGAATGTAGTGTCCGAAGAAATTAACCAGGTTGATTGGAACAATCCTGAAGATGTTATGGTTCAAAAAGACTCGTTCATGGAGTTATTGCGATACTTAGATCATATTAAACCGATAGAGAAACAAGCTATACTACTTTGTGACTTACACGATTGTACATATCAGCAAGCAGCAAATATCTTAAATCTAAAATTAAATACTTTAAAAAGCCATTTAACACGGGGAAGAAAAAAGATGAGAGAAATATTAACAAAGGAGGAAACAAATGAATCCATATGAAAAATTAATCCAAAAAGCTAAAGAAGATGGGTTAGAACAAACTAAAAAAGGGCCACAAACCCTAAAACGTGCAATTAAATCATCCAAATGGAGGTTAATACTTTCCACCTTAACCGTACTCCTATTAATCGTTCCAACCTGCTATATGATGACGTATGCCTACTATGCATTTGGAACTAAATCAACTACCTTGATGGATGTCACAAGTAAAACTCTCTATATTACGGAACCAAATACTACTTTAGAAGAAATGGAATTTGATATGAATTTTTCCCTTTTCTCCATGAACTTAACATTCGAACAACACAAACAGATTGGTGATGAATTTTATCCAGCAAAAGATTATGAGTTACAGTTTATTTTCAATGACCTAGTAAAAAATAGAACTTATTCTCATTTAGATAAGATATACCCTAAATACCCGACTGAAACTAACCAGTGGTTAGCACATCCAAAACAGCTAGTAGAATTCAATAGTGAAAAGGAGTGGCGTGTGCTTTCCGGTTTACCAGAGGAAACTGTAGTTGAGGCATATATCTCTTTAACAGATTTATATTCAGTTGATCAAGTAGAAAATTCGATGAGCAATATAGATCTGACTTGGGCAGCAATCTATACAGGAACAGAAGAAACTATGCTAAGCAAGGATGGAGACGTTGTCTCCCCAATCGGATATCCTGTTCAGCCAGACCAAACAAACTGGTCTCCATTTCGAGATTCAGTTTCACATGAAGAAACATTTCTAACTATGTTAAAAGAACTCAAGCCTTATGAAGACATAGCTGTTGAAGTCTCCCCCCATAAAAACCTTGAATTAGAAGAACGGATTGATTATATAGAGAAAAATGGATTTAAAACTTATGGTGTGGTGGTCACTGGGCCAAAGAGTGAAATTGAGGAATTAAAGAATTCGGAAATAGTACGTCATATAAAACTTGGTGAGGTGAAATTATGGAATTGGCAACGGTAAAACAACGAGTGTTCCTGTGGATGGGCTGGTTAAGCATAATTACGGGGCTTATTTCCTTGGTGTTTCTTAACCTATCACTATTATGGGGATTAAATGTACCAATAGGAAGTAACATCTCGCTTTGGTTATGTATTACTTTGGCCTTTGGAATAATCTCAACCATAAATAAAAATAGCAGGTCCCTTGGCTTATGGGGTCTAAGCTTAGGTATTTATTTAGGATTCTTTTTAATCGTGATGTTTATGTTATCCTGGACAATTAATCCCTTTCCTTAAATAAATATAATGGGAGCACGAAGATATATTTGAAAACATTCTTCGTGCTTTTCATTAAAGTGAAAAAAAATCACCATTCCCTATTACTATTATTTTCTCTTACAATGTAGTAACAATCGGTCCTTCCTTCGTAACAATGATTGTGTGTTCATATTGAGCGACAGCACTTTCATCAGTTAGATAGGTCCAGCCATCTTCTTCAGACAGAAAGACTTCCTCTTCCAATGTGGAAATAAACGGCTCAAACGCAATAACCATACCTTCTTCTAAGATTTCGTCATCCCAGCGAGAGAAGTAGTTGAGGATATGATCTGGTGCTTCATGGATAGAACGGCCAACGCCATGTCCAGTAAGATTTTTAATCACAGTTAAGCCATGCTTCTTCGCTACATTTTCTACAGCTTTCCCAAGAGCACTTGTTCTCGAACCTGGTTGTACTTTCTCTAGTCCAGCATCAAAGGCTTCTTTAGCAACATCACATATTTTTTGTAAAATATCTTCACCTTTTCCTACAACAAAGGAGATGCCTGTATCTGCGAAATACCCATTTTTAGAACCTGATACATCAATATTAACAAGGTCTCCTTCCTGAATGATTAGAGTCCCTGGAATCCCATGTGCAACTTCTTCATTCACACTAATACATGTATAGCCTGGAAAATCATATTCCCCTTTTGGTGCTGATTGAGCACCTGCTTTTTCAAACATTGTAGCAGCTATTTCATCAAGTTCTTTTGTGGTAATTCCTGGTTTTGTATTTTGAACTAATTCATCTCGAATCGCTCCACAAATCTTGCCAATTTCTTTTAAACCATTAATATCCTCTTTTGTCTTTGCAATCATAGTAAATCCTCACTTTTAATATAATTTAGATTAGACTATCCGTCTTCGTAAATTTAGTTTGCATTAATACACGTTTTATAGAAACTGTGCTGTAAGATAAGCATTTTGGATAGAGCATCATACCCGCTACGGAAATACACTCCGCTTTCCGCGGGCGGCTGGTGAGCCTCCTCGCGCTATCGCACTGCGGGGTCTCACCGATGCCTATCCTCCCGCAGGAGTCTCCGTGTATTTCCTTCGCTGGATTAGAATGTTATATATTAACAGTATTCATATCAAAAAAACATAATGCAACAACTATCTATAAATAGAAAACCTAAACTAGCGCAGGCAGAATACGGAGACTCCTCGAAAATAAAGAGCAATTTTCTTCGTGCGATGATTATGCTGCCGAAGCCTTCCTTGTCCTACGGGAATAGCACGTGTCCGAAGACCCCGCAGAGGCGAACTTTCCTCGAGGAGGCTGAGGCCGGGCCCGCGGAAAGCGGAGTATTCTGCCGGAGCGGAATCATACCACTATACCCATTAATTATTTGGGAGATTAGCAGTGGTTACCGCGCAGTTTCTATCCATTGTATTGGAAACAATAATTCCATTCTATATTCTAGCATAATAAAAGTGCCAATTTCTCCTTATGGAAAAAGGCACTTTTGTTATTTGCATATCATTAGCGTGATGCTTTTGGAGGTTGGCACACTTCACATTTACGTTGTTTGTTATCTTTGAATTTCTTAAACGTTTTTTCAAAGTTGTTACCACACGCACATTTAAACAATAACTTTTGAGAAAAACCATGATATTCTGTCGTAAGAAGCTTACTATCTGAATTCTTCTCAACAAATTCTTTGATTTTATCGATTGACCATCGTTTATTCATTATCCTACACTCCCTATTTTACCAATAGGCGGAGACTTTTCTTGGCATCCGTACTATTAATAGTAAAAGCTATTATTATCTCAAGTTCCTCATTATAACATGAGGAGGCAAACAAATAAATAAATTGATAATCTCTACTTGAATCGATACCCAACACCCCAAATGGTTTCGATAAACTCTGGATTAGAGGGGTCAACTTCAATCTTCTCTCTGATTTTTCGTATATGCACGGTTACGGTGGAAATATCTCCAACGGAATCAATACCCCAAATACGTTCGAATAAATCATCTTTACTAAACACCCGATTAGGGTTCATAGCTAGAAACAATAATAAATCAAATTCCTTGGCCGTTAATTGAACCTCTTTGTTATGAATAAATACCTGACGTGCGTTTTGATCAATAGATAGGCCTCTAAACTGAATTTCCTTCTTTGGTTGATGTTGTTTAACAAGTCTTTCATATCTAGCTAAGTGCGCTTTTACACGTGCAACTAACTCATTCGGATTAAATGGCTTTTCAATATAGTCATCTGCCCCGCGATCAAATCCACGAATTATATCAATATCTGCTTTCCTTGCCGTGACCATTAAGATGGGAATGTCACGCACTTTACGAATTTGCTTACATAACTCAAATCCGTCGATACCTGGGAGCATAAGATCAAGTAATATTAGATCATAATCTTCGGACAGTGCTTTTTGAAGCCCTTCTTCACCTGTAGATGCAATAATGCTTTCAAATCCGTTAACCTCAAGATAGTCTCGTTCCAATTCGGCAATGCTTGTCTCATCTTCAATAATTAATATTTTTTTCATGATTCCTCACCTACTTTGGGAAGTGTAACATATATACTAGTCCCAATTCCTTCTTCACTTTCAGCCCAAACCTTACCACCGTGGTCCTCTATTATACGTTTAACAATTGCTAATCCGATTCCACTTCCACCCGTGGAGGAATTTCTTGATGCATCTGTACGGTAAAACTGATCAAAGATATGGGGAAGTGCATGCGTGTTAATTCCGCTTCCATTATCTTTTATTTGAATTTGAATAAATTGTGGAGTAGTGGAAAGGAATACATCAAGTTCTTGTGTCTTTTTATCCATATACTTTAAACTATTTACTATTATATTCGCAATTACTCGATTCAGCTTTTCACGGTCAGCTTTCACCAGATAATCCTCTTGTTCATCTACATGGAATCGGATAAGGGCACCTTTCCCTTGCAAATCGAAGCGTAATTCCTCTACATAATCATCTAGGTAAGCATGGAGGTCTAGTCGTTCTAAATGATATGGTACCTTATTCAAGTCGAGTTTTGAATACATAAATAGTTCATCAATTAAATGATCTAACTCATCTGCTTTCCTCGAAATCGTTACCATATATTTATCCATTTTTTCTGGAGTATTGGCAACACCATCTCGAATTCCGTTTACATACCCCTTAATCGAAGTAATTGGCGTTTTTAGATCATGTGAAATACTGGCTATTAATTCTTTTCGATTATTCTCATAGTTGATATTAATGGCTTCTGTTTCTTTTAGATTTTTACGCATGGTCTCAAATGATGAAGCTAATTGACTAATTTCATCACTTCCCTTTACTTCTACAGAAAAATCAAGATTTCCACCGGCAATTTCCTTTGCAGCCATTGATAGTTGTTGAATTGGTTTAATAATACTTTTGGCAACAAAGTAGGTTAATAGGCCATTGGTAAGAATTAATACAATTAATAAACTAATCAATCTCGTAGAAAGAAATATATTTATTTTTTCTCCTTCTGTCATCCCATCAAAAATATAAAACATCAAATAACCCAATATGATTTCGATACCGAAAAATGACAGTACAGGTATAATAATCATAGCGATGTTCGATATGAGTAAACGTTTCTTAATGGTCATTATTATTCACCACCATCTTCCGAGTTCTCCATCTTTATTTTACGGTGTACTTCTAAATTAACTCTTGTTAAATTATTAACAATTTATTAAAATAGAAAATATGGAGGTGGCACTCACCTCCATGTCCGATATTTACTGTGCATTTCTATATGGTAAAGTAGATTGCTTCTGTTTCTCTCTCCACCAATAATACAACCATAATGAATAGGAATGAATTGTAATACCAATTAAATATCCACCTATTACATCGCTTAGATAATGTTCATGGAGAAAAATCTGTCCGATGCCACAGAATATAATTCCTATTAGCAAAAGTAATGTTAAACTTATGGTGTATTGGTTCTTAAGATAGTTTTTCCGTATCATCCAGATTAGAAATCCAAACAATAATAAACTTTTTACTGCATGCCCACTTGGAAAACTATAGGAAATTGTCTCCTTACCAAACCCCAAGAAATCGATATACTCGACTTCTCCTGGTCGTTCCTTTTGTATGATAACTTTAAGAAGAAATGTAATCAGCACTCCTGAAGTGATAACGGAGATATATAGTATCATTTCTTGAATTCTCTTTTGCAAAAACAGAAATATAATCATCAATACAGATAAAAGAGCTAGTGTTTCTGTATCACCTAACCAAGTAAACAATCGCCAAAAAACATCAGTCACGGTATTGGAGAGGGTATAGGACCATTTATTAACAAGAAGATCCAACTTTTTTATTACATCCAGTTGCATCAATAAACCGTAACATAGTGTACAGCATAAAAAGACCATGAAAACCCGCTTATATGTCAACTAACTCACCTCTCTCCTGTTTGAGTTTATCTTTCTTTTTTTATTCAATCCGCTCAATTTTTATGAGGATAAAGTAACGGTTCTTCTTACTATAGTACTCTTTCCTATTATAAAAAGTTTCATATTTTCATTGGGTACTCTACAGACACAAAGGAAAAAAGGTACCAATCCGATAGGACTGGCACCTCCATTACCTTCTTATCTAAACAGATCCAAAAATAAATCCCAGAACCCCTTTTCTTCTTCAATTGGTTCTTCGACAACTTCTGGTTCTTCGTATTTTATGCTTTCTGTTTTAAAGACGAACTGTACAGAATTTACCTTTTCATTTTTACTGGAGACAAATGATACCACTTCGAAATCTGATTTATCATATTCCGCTATCATACCATCAATTTCTTCTGTCATCTGTTCTGGTAGATTACTAGTTGATTCATGTAACTCATTTGTCCCGTCATGAAGCTCACTAACACCACTTTCCAGTTCGCTAGTTCCTCCAGACAATACTGTTATACCATTGTGTAGTTCTTGATAAGAGTCAGACAATTTACTAACACCATCTGTATAACCTAGTAAGCCAGAATGGAATGCATCATAATTAGCAGCTAACTTTGCTATTCCTTCTTGCAGTGCAACTAAGCCTTCCATATCATTTTCTTCCAGAGAAGAAGCAAGCTCATCATTCATCAGGTCTACATTAGCCGCCATCTCTCTGAGCGACTTAACTACAAGTACTAGTTGTTCATTCAGGCCTTTTACACCTGGTCCAACAACTGCATAGGTTTCTTTTGCAGTCATTGCTGCTTCATAGGTATCAAGAAGTTGTTGTATAATTTCTTGATCTGCATTACTGGATTCTAAATCACGTATATCTTGTTCTGTAATGTCATAAGCTGGGATTGCCTTCATCGCGTTATCTAATTGTAGAATTAAGTCTTCATAGTTCTGTTTAAGAATTTCCAATCCTGAAGCTGCCTCACCAAGACCATCTGATAGCTGCTTGAGTCCTCCCATTAAGTCCTGTATCCCACTTAATTCCGGTTCCTCAGTCGTGTTGAGGGAGTTATTCAACATCTCTAATGCTTGATTGATCTCTTTTGACCCACTAATTAGTTCACCTGAAGACTGATCAAGTGATACCATACCATTTTGATATTGCTTCGATCCATCAACTAATTCTGTAACACCACTATTTAGTTCGGAGACTCCATTATTTAATTCTCCAACACCATCATTTATTTCTGCTATTGCTTCAGATAATGTGGTTATATCACCTGTCATTTCATCCATGTCTGGAGCTTCAATAGGCATGGTAGATGGAATTCCAGTGAAGTTTATACCATCTAATTCAAACTCTGTGACATCCGCTTCTAACACTAGTACGGCTTCCTCTTCTGGCATTACCGTAAACGTTACTTGCTTATTCTTTCCTGCATTTGCAATCATACCGTCTTCAGCTTGGATATTGCTATAGATATCTGAATTAAGGGCAAGGGAGATTTGCAATAAATAGTTTTCACCAAACACTGGGTTTGCCTGCTTATTGGCATTAGTCTCCATTCGGATTTGAACTTGGCCATCTTTCCCAGCTAACTCCTCTGGAGAGAATTCCTTACCATCTAAGAAATAAGTAATCTTTATATCCCAAGGGAGTGTTGCTTCATTAATATTTCCTTGATAATAAAATTTGCCCTCAGATGCAGTAAATTGAACCGCATTGTCCGTTTGTTCTAATTCATCTAAATCGGTTAGGTTCTTCAGGTTGGAATAGAAACCATAATCTGTTACTGTACCAGCTTTCGTAATATCGAATGAATTTACGACATATATATCTTGTTCTTTCCCACTTGCATCTAATGTTGCGTATACGACTTCATCCTTAGAAGCAATTTTTCCTTCTCCTTGGACTTTATCATTATCTGAGTTACTGCCATTTGTATTAGCAGTTACAAGAAATGACGGCAACACAAGGATAACAGCCAGTAATACAAATAGTATCTTTTTCATTCTCCTCATCATCATTTCCCCTTATAGTAGTTTGCTTTCCAAGTTGTCTTTTCAATGACTTTATCAAACACGACTAGCATAGCCGGTAATAAGAATACGACCATAATAAATGCCAGTAAAGCACCTCTTCCAAGTAATAATCCAATAGAAGATACAATCGGATTAGAGGATGTAATCCATAGAATAAAACCAACACTTGATAATATAGAAGCTGATATAGCAATCGAGAATATCTTCTCATCGAGTGTTACTTTAATTGCTTTTAAGGCAGGCATTTCTTTTCGATTTTCTTTATATGCTTCGGTCAATAGTATTGCATAGTCCACTGTTGCTGCAAGTTGCACCGTACTGACGATCAAATAGCCTACAAAAACCAAAGAAGAATTCGTAAAGTATGGTACCGATAAGTTAATCCATACCGCTGACTGTATTGTAAGCAACAGAACGAGCGGGAATGTGATGGACTTAAAAGTAATCAATAGCACAAAAGCAATTGTAACAACCGTTAGTACATTAACAATCGAATTATCCTTTTGGACGACATTCTTAATATCGTACAGTGTCACAGCTTCTCCAAGTGAATAGACCTCATTACCATAATAGCCTTCTGCAATTGCCTGAACTTCTTCAATAAATGCAAAGGCTTCCTCACCCTCTGCTTTTGTATTAGTTTGTAGAATGATTCGACTATAATTATCTGAAAAGAATTGTTCGGTTATGGACTCTTCCAAGTACTCTGGAGGTATAGCGGCACCTACTGTGTTGACATAAGAAAGTACACTTTTTACGGGCTTTAGTCCTTCTAATTCTTGAACTAGATTCTCTTCTTTTCCTAAGTCCCCTTTAGGTACAAGTAGTACCATTTGGGTACTCTTACCAAATACCTCTTCAATCTTCACAATATCACTGCCAGCACGAGTTGATTCTGGTTGTTCACCAATTCCATAAATAAAGTTGGTTTGACCTTGCGCTAAGAATGCTGGAACAATAAGAATAAACACAATCAGTAAACTTGGTATCTTTACCTTAACGACCCGCTTCCCAATATTTCTAAATGCAGGAAGTAGTGGTTTATGCTGTGTTTTATCAATCCATTTGTAAAACATTAACGTCAGAGCTGGTAAGAAGACCATTACACTGATAAAGCTTAAGACAATACCTTTTACTAAATTAAGCCCTAAATCTGAACCAATCTCAAACTCCATAAACGATAAAGCGATAAATCCAAAGAAGGTAGTGGATGCACTGGCAATAATTGCCGGAAAGGACCGCTTCATTGCCAAACGCATTGCTTCTTTGGGATCTTCCACCTTTTGTCGGTAATCGGAGAAGCTATGCAAGAGAAAGATTGCATAGTCCAGTGAAACAGCGAGCTGTAATATCGGTGCAACCGACTGAGTAACAAAGGAGACTTCACCGAGAAAAATATTGGTCCCTAAGTTAATAAGGACTGAAACACCTATTGCGGTTAAAAAGAAGACCGGTTCAATCCATGACGTGGTTGATAGAATTAAAATTAGAACAATAATTGGTACCAATAATGCTGCTGCATACATGGTTTCCGTCACTGCCATCTTTTGTTGTGTAGCGGTATTTAATGCTTCCCCAGAAATGGCACCCTCTTCACCAATCAGTTCATAAATAGCATCTGTTGCCTTCACTTCTTCTCCTGAAGCAACACTGAAAGTAAATAAGGCATTATTATCTTTATAGTACGATTCGACTGTGTCCTTATCGGCCATTTCGATAGGTGTCTTAATGTCGATGGCGTCATCCAACCAGGTTACATCAGAAACACCAGCAATCGAATCTAATTTATCTTTATAGTCCAGTGCTTCTTGTATCGTCACATCACTTACCATGACTCTAGTATTTGGAACAGACCCATCAAATTCCTGTTCCATCAGTTCCAGTGCTGTAGTTGATGGCGCATCTTCTGGTAAATAATCAACCATATTGTAATTAACAGAAACGCCAAATTGTGCAATAACACTGATTAATGTAACTAGAATAAAGGAAATCACGATGGGCTTTTTATGTTTTATGATCTGTGCTGCAATATCTATCATTATTCACCCTTTCATTACGAAAAGCGCAGGTGCGCCTAGAGCTATGCTTCTTGCCTAAACAAAAAATCCACTATATTATTATATAAAACACGGTGTTGTTTTTACAACAAACAGTTTTGTAAATTAAGTACATTACCCAACACTTTATATAATCATGTTGGATTACTAAAATTTTAGGAGGAGTAAATCATGGCTTCTGATAAATTGGATAGAAGAAAGAAATATACACGAATGGTTCTAAAGGATAGTTTATTGAAGTTATTAAAGGAAAAGCCGCTTTCCTCAATTACAGTCAAAGAGATTTGTCAGATAGCCGATGTGAATCGCTCGACCTTTTATGCTCATTACACAGATCAGTATGCATTACTCACACAAATTGAGAATGAACTTATTGACGATTTGAATCGATATTTAAGTGAGTTAAATGTACAAGAGGAAGATGAAGATGAAGCAATCCACATGGCAGAAAGACTATTGACATACTTTGCTACAAAGCATGAGGAATGCCAGATTCTACTAAATGAAAGTGGAGATTCTTCTTTCCACAGAAAAGTGATGGATGTTGCGCAAGGGTTTATTATAAAGAACTGGATGGAAGTATACGATTCTGACAAAGAAAAATTAGCATATATCAGCTCATTCATTGTCAGTGGCAGTGTTCAAGTGCTCAAAATGTGGATGGAAAATGGGATGACACAATCCCCTAGAGAAATGGCTCAGTTAATCAATACCCTGGTTAATAAAGGCATGTATAGTGTCCGGTAGAGAAGGCATTCAAAAACTAAATAACAGGGGCATTTTTTTGAAATGCCCCTGACTTTAGTCAGCTATTCAATAGGCAGGTAGACCCTGCACTTTTCTAAACAATTACTGCTCTACGCGCTTCAATTTGATTGATCAGTTTTAACGGGTACTATCTTTCAACACTAGGCAAATCTATAGTAAATTAAGATAAATGTTGCCAGAACAAAGATGAAGTTCAAGAATACAAAGATTACCTGATCAATAATGGACTTATGTATTCGAATAGGTGGGTTATAAAACGAAACCCCCTCAATGATAAAGATGACTAACACAATATGAATCATGAAGTGTCCAATAATTTCCGTATAACCAAACAGCATTGTTGTGGAGAAAAAGATTAATGTCAAAACAAACGCTAGTATTCGATTTAATACACCAACAACTAATAAATATCCAACTACAAATTCGATAAATGCCGCTAAGACGATGAATGCTTCTGGTGGAAATCCAAACGTTGGAACACCATGATTATGAATAATATCTAGACTCATCGAAGGGTAGACCCATTTCTCTACCGCAACCCAGCAAAGTGATAGCCCTGTTCCTAAATAAAGAAAAGGGAACCCCCACTTTTCCAACTTTGTTTTCCCTATAATTAATACGAATATGATGGCCAAGTAAAATCCATAATCAAGCATATGAAAGATACCGACATCATTTACAACATTAATAAATAGAAGTAGCACTAAAAACGCTCCCACCTTTGTAGCATAGTGGAAAGGGATCAATAGCAGGATAATAGCAGCCCAAACTACTATGTACTCCCATGTTTCTACTAGCTCGAACTCAGGTGCAAAAAGCGTATGAGAAAAAACCTGAATAATTAATGCTAATGCTGTTCCATATTTTAATATATCTCTTGAATAAACCCGGTAATTATCTAGCTTCTTATCAACATTCTTCGCGTAAGGGATTTCCATAATTTTAGGGAGTAGTTGAGGCAGGATACCTAATAACACAGAAACAAGCAACGCAACGAACATAAAGAACGGAGAGAGAATATTTTCTATCGATTCTTTCTGTGGTACTACTTCTGTAAACCACTTCACATGAGCCTGAGTAGTTAATGGAATTAGTATAAGAAATATTATTAATAATGCTGGTAGTTTTCTCTGTTTCATGTATTAACCTCCATTCCAAAATTACTTATTTTATTCTTTACTGAATCCCTGTTACTATTCCAGACCTTTACGAGTTATAGAAAGGAAATGCGAAACAACGTATAAGAAATTATTCGCTAACAAAATATAAGGATATTCATTATCAATCATCCAAATCAAGGGGCTGCCTAGATGAAGATACGATTTGGCTATGTTGCGAATGCACTTGGCTTATGGGATGCAAGTCCTTCTAAAACATTAACCTTCGCACGGTATTCCAAGCTCCCTAAGGAGGAACGTTTGGATACCCTTAAAACAGTAACCGCTCAAAATTTACATCATACGAAACGAATACTTTGCTACAATATCGCCCATGAAATCGAGCTGTACCGCTTCTCAAGCATGCTTGCCCCTCTCGCAACTCATCCTGAGGCTGGCTGGGACTATATTACTCCGTTTAAAGAGGAGTGGAAGGAATTAGGTAGGCTAATAAAAAAATATCAAATTCGAACAAGTTTCCATCCCGGGCAGTATACGCTTTTTACAAGCCCACGAAAAGAAGTTACCAAAAACGCTGTACAGGATATGGAATACCATTACCGTATGCTTGAAGCAATGGGTGTCCTTAACACCTCTATCATGAACATCCATATTGGTGGAGCATATGGAGATAAGGTACAGACATTAGAACGCTTTCACGAGAATTTGAAAGAGTTGCCGGATAAAGTACAGTATTATATGACACTGGAAAATGATGATAAGACCTATGATGTAAAAGAAACGTTGGAGGCTAGTGAGAAAGAGAAAGTTCCCATGACTCTGGATTATCATCATTATATGGCGAATAAAGGGGAGGTCGAGCTTGAGAATTACTTAGAACGAATTTTTAACACATGGAGCCATCGAGACATCCCACCAAAGGTTCATATATCTTCACCAAAGTCAGCATCAGCCTTTCGTTCACATGCCGATTACGTTGATTTGGTGTTTATCCAACCTTTTTTAAAGATAGCTAAAGAATTGAATCGAGATTTTGACATCATGATCGAAGCAAAACAGAAAAACCTGGCCATGCTCCAATTGGTGGAAGATATTGCGAAGATTCGTGGTGTAAAACGGTTATCTGGGGCATCTGTAGAGTATTAACAACTGGAGGTTGATGGCCTTGACACTTGTAAGACTTGGTTATGTTGCGATGAGTATGGAATTACAAAATGCATCCCCATCACAGACCATGACCTTTGCCCAATTTCAAAAATTAACGGACCGAGATGCAGCTATTCGAAAGTTGGAACGGATTGCACTTTCGAACTTACATAATACATTGCGGTTATTAAAACATAATGTAGCTTCCGAAATACATTTTTACCGGTTAACCTCCCGATTAATACCGTTAGCCAATCATGAGGAAATACCTGATTGGGATTATATAAAGCCATTGAGGAAGTCACTTCGGGAACTGGGGGATTTCATCAAGGAACATGATGTAAGAGTGGACTTCCATCCAGACCACTTTGTACTATTAAATTCTACTAAGAAAGAGGTCTTTAAAAACTCCCTACAAACCTTAAAGATGCACTATCTTATTCTAAAAGGAATGAGCATAGACCCAACGCACCGGGCGGTCATGCATGTTGGTGGAAACTATAAAGATACAGAAAAATCATTGGAGCAATTTGTCGATGCTTGGATGGATGTTCCAAAAGGGATTCAAAAGATGATTATGTTGGAAAATGATGATACTTCTTTCACATTAGAGGATACGCTCTACCTTTGTCAGAAGCTTAATATCCCATTGGTCTTCGATTATCATCATCATCTTGCTCATCATCAAGATTCGAACTGGCAACAGCATTGGGATTCTGTTGTTCAAACCTGGGAGCACTCACCACTTCCAATTAAAATGCACATATCCAGTCCAAAAAGTGAGAAAGAATTCCGCCATCATTCCGATTTTGTCGATGTTGAGATGTTTTTCAGCTTTCTAAATGAGATAAAAGGATCAGTTCCTCAACTAGACTGTATGATTGAGGCAAAGCAAAAGGACAAGGCCCTTTTTCAATTGATGAAGGAAGTGAAAAAACGTGACGATGTTACCGTACAAGATGGTTCCACATTTTATCTCAAATAAGTCAGTAAACAATTTTGCATAACTCACATATATGGTAAGGTAAACAAGAAGGAGACGGATATCATTATTCTCCTTCTTTTGATGTAATTGAATGGAGTGCTTGTAAAATGATAAAACATGTTATTTTTGATTTTGATGGAACTCTTGTGGATTCCTTAGAAATTCTAGTATCGAGTTGGAATTCGCTTACCAAGAAATATAACTTAAAAGAGATTCAACCTTCAGATGTTGAGATCCTTAAGAAACTTTCCCTTAAGCAACGAATTAAACAATTAGATTTTTCGATGTATAAGGTGCCGATCATCGCACCAAAGTTATACAACCTTTACCATAAATCATTACATGAGTTAAGGTTATTCGATGGTGTCAAAGATATGCTGCATCAACTTGATCATAAAGGCTACCAAACTAGTATTATCTCCTCTAATTCTCGAGAAAATATTCTAAGCTTTTTAAAGCGCAATAATATCACAAGTATCGATAACGTTCTTTGCTCCAGTAGCATTCTTGGCAAAGATAAGCTTCTTAACCGATATCTTCGAGAACATAACCTAAACCCATCGGAAGTAATCTATGTCGGTGATGAACAAAGAGACATTCTAGCTTGTCAAAAAACTGGAGTAAAAATTATCTGGGTTGGTTGGGGTTATGATTCTATTGAAGTAGTAAAGAAAGAAAAACCAGATTATCAGGTGTCTACGCCTAGTGAAATATTGGATCTTATCTAATCAGATGAAAGGGCCTAGTTTAACCAATTGGCTAACCTTGAATTTTGGCTTCTTTTATAAAGTTTTCACTAGCCCATCTGCCTTCACGTATAAACAGGTGGCTAACGGTCTCACGGTCAATCGGTGGGTCTTCTATCCAATCTAGTAACGTACGAATAGTAGATTCTTTTTCTGGAAAGTGGTGCACAACGACTTCAGTCTGTTCGTGAAGTCGTGTCGACCACACTTGAGAACGTACCATAACCATGGAATAGTAGGTCCGAATTAGTTTACGTGCGAAGCCTTGAGTGTATGTTTTAAACTCTTCCTTAGAGGCCGATTCCATCCTCTTTATCGTCCTAGTAAGCGCTGCTTCAATATCGCCATTAAAACTAATAGCTATTTCTGATGTCAGTTTATAAGGACCAAATCGTACACCTAAATCCTCTCCATATACACAAACACTGAGTTCCTTTATAAATGCATTTTCGTAATAATTGGCAGGGTCAACCGTATCTTCATAATATGCCACAGCAATTCCCACTTCTCGTACTAATGATTGATACTTATAAGAAAGTTCACTTGCAAGATTCTTTAATTCCGTTAACTTACCAGAACTAAGTTTGGTATGGAACATGGCGATAAGATCTAAATCAGATTTCTTTGCAACCGCATCTCCTCTAGCCACACTACCGTACACATAAACACTATGTAACTCAAAGGGAAATAAACTTCTTAACCTCTCAACAGTTTCACGAATGCAACTCATATAGACATCTTCAATCTTGTCTCTATGAACATCACTTACAATAAAGCCATTAGAATCTAATCCATAACCTTTTTTTAGATTCCCTATTTCAATTACCTCCTTTTTATCTCTCCATAAGTTATTTTCATGTTAGGTGCGTATAGTAAAGAAGACTCCATGTTAAATAGTTGTGAAAATAAAAGTTCAGCCTCATATTGTTGCTCTGCTTGCTTAAACGTAACCCCACAATTTATCAAACTGTCCATAAACTGATCTTTATTTACTGGCTTTGCACCTACTCCTTCTTCTTTAAGTGAAGAAAATAATTGTTCCTTTTCTTGTTGATTTTTATCTGGATGGAGGAAGTTAACCTTATCACTAACTCTACACTCAATGTTCTTGACGCCCAGTTCAGATAGGTATTGTGGCACTTTCACTCCAACATTTCCATCCTTACCACCTCTGGATGTCTCTTCAAATAATTTTTGTAGAATTCCAAGTGGAACAAGTTGTGACTGGTTGTATCCACTAATCTCATATGAAGACATACCAGAAATCCAGTGAGGTTCAAAGCATATTATTTTTCCATCGTTAACTACAGATTCCACCATTCTTTGTAGCATACTTTTGGATTTAGACATATGCAGTAAAAAAGCATGGCACACTGCAACATCATACTTGCTCTCTAATTCAATCGCTTCTGTATCCGCTACAAAAAATTCCGTTTCATAAGGAAAATCACGAAAATACTCTTTCGCCTTATTAATAAGTTGTTGCCCTTTATCTATTCCTGTATATTTCGATCCTTCTGGTAAAAGGGGTAATAACTTAAGCCCCAGATAGCCAAAACCACAACCAAAATCAATCATATGCACTGGTTTTGAAATCTTCCAAACGCTCTTTACTAAAAACTCCAGATAGTCATCATTGTAATATAAGTCTCTTGTTCTTTTAAGATATTCCAGCTGGGTATCCCAATAATACTCCTCCATTTCATTCCTCCTTTTCCTTATTAGCACTTTTATATAGGTATGTTTTGGATAAAAATAAAAAGGTGACCCCCTGGATCTGGATCACCTTGTGTAACTCTTGTTAGTTCGATATTATTCTCTCTACTTATATTATACTACTATTAATAAGTTATTTATAGACTACTTTTTTTATCATTCCCATACTATACTGTTATACACAAATCTAAAAAGAGGTGTATCCGTATGAACGACAATAAAGACGTCTTAGATAAAGGGCCTTTTTTTCATGGTACTAAAGCAGAACTGAAAATTGGAGAGCTATTAGAACCGAAGTATGTATCCAATTACCAGGATAAAAGATCAAACTATATCTATTTTACTGCAACATTAGATGCTGCTAAATGGGGAGCAGAATTAGCAACTTCTGGCTCAAAAGAAAGAATTTATATTGTAGAACCATTAGGGGATTTTGAAAATGATCCGAACTTAACAGACAAAAGGTTTCCCGGAAACCCAACACGTTCTTATCGATCCAAGTCTCCATTGAAAATAATTGCGGAATTAGGTTCATGGGAAAGACACTCCGATGAAGAAATCAATCTCATGCTTACATCTCTACAAAAGTTACGGAAAGAAGGCAAGGCTGAGATAGATGATTAATTGCATGTTTAGTTTGGTTTCCCAACTGCCTAAACCGATTATAGCTTCAGAATTCAGATAAATACTTAGGCCCTCTATACGAGGGAGCTAACACAGAATAACAAAATAGAGACATGAATCCATGTCTCTATTAGTCCGTTATATAAAGTGATCCACTATGATAGTAAGATGCTTTTTTAAATCAATGATTAACTGCCCATTTTACGGCGAGTCATACTTGGTTTCTTCGCAAGTTGGCTTTGCATATTCTTCGCTGAGCCATTACCATGCTTAGAGTTTTTATTATTTGCTTGAGCCTGCTTTTTACGCTCCAACTGTTGTTGTACAATTTCTCTGGTACTAAGCTTCTTTTTCTCGGACATAGTTTAGTCTCCTCTTCATTCATCTATCTCTTATTATAATGATAATCGTATCGTATTGCTATCTTTATTATTCTATTAGTGCCTGTTTCTACTGGTGCCTGTCACTCCCCGTTTTTTGTCGAATGAACATGGTCTAATATAAGCATCCAAACAACTTTTGTTCGACAAAAAGCGAGCTTTTCCGGGGAGTGACAGGCACCTAAACACAGGCACCTAAACAAAAGAGGCTGGGACAAAACTAGCCAGAAAGTAATAAAAAACTGGTTCTAAGCGATTGAAAATTGCTTGGAACCAGTTTTTTGAAATCATTTCCATTTCCTAAACTAGATTTACCCATTTTGGCGGT
>NZ_LT855389.1:41662-135086 GCF_900184735.1 Paucisalibacillus globulus | reverse complement strand
AGAGCTAAAGCTCTTCCGGGGTCTCACCGATGCCTATCCTCCCGTAGGAGTCTCCGTATATTTCCGGAGCTGATGTGGTGTTTCGTTCAGGTTCTCAACTTATACTTTTAGTTATGTCCCAGCCTCTATTTTTTCATTGTCTACAAGGCAAATCTTTTTCTTTTCTAAAAGAACTATATAATAGAATCATAGAATCTTAAGAAAGTCTTAAGAAATTTACTAAATGAAAATTAAGATTTACTGGTTATGATAGAGACAAGTTAGAAAGCGCTGAGGGTGGTTATATGGTGGCCAAGTATAATGTATTAGTTGTCGATGATGAAAAAGAAATACGTGATGCGATTGAAATTTATCTAAAAAATGAAGGGGTGACGGTATTAAAGGCAAAGGATGGTATTGATGCTTTAGAGATCTTACATGACCATGATGTGCATCTCATTATATTAGATGTGATGATGCCTAGGTTAGATGGTATTTCTGCTACTTATAAGATCAGGGAGCAGAAGAACATTCCTATCATTATTTTAAGTGCAAAAAGTGAAGATACCGATAAAATACTAGGACTACAGGTGGGGGCGGACGATTACATAACCAAGCCGTTTAATCCAATGGAACTGGTAGCTAGGGTGAAATCACAGCTAAGAAGATATGTGACTCTGGGGACTTTTGAAGGTGCCAATAAAGTCATTGATCTTAATGGGCTAACGCTAGACCCAGCCTCTAAAGAAGTAACGGCACATGGTGAGATAGTGAAGTTAACACCAATTGAATATAAAATTGTCGAGCTTCTTATGACGAATGCTGGGCGAGTTTTTTCCATTAATGAGATTTATGAACGAGTCTGGAAGGAACCAAATTATAATGCAGAAAATACTGTAGCGGTTCATATACGGAAAATCCGCGAGAAAATTGAAATTGATTCAAAGAATCCGAGGTTTTTAAAGGTGGTGTGGGGCATTGGGTACAAAATGGAAAAGTAGTCTAGTTATTCTGCTTACCTGTTCCATTCTTTTTACTATTGGGATAAGTGGTGTTTTCTTGCTTGCTGACAAAGGATATCATTATGCACATAAGAATTATTTTCATACATCTGATTTTCAATATGATGGAGTGGATCAGTTCACTACGTATTTTACGATGTTTGAAGTGAATGGTAAGTCATTAAAAGAGGCAATGGAAGGAATAACGGTAACAAAAGAAGAGATTGAGGAGCATCGCTATCGTTATGGGGAACTTTCAGAACAACTTGATAGCATTAACCAACGATATGAAGTACTTATTCAAAATGCAATGGATGAGGAAAATGAAGAAGTTGCAGAAGCATACATAAGAGAACGAGATGCAAAGATTAATGATATTACAAAGAACTTCGAAAGTGATAGTTATGTGGAAGCAAAAATAATAAAAGAGAAGGAAGAGATACTCAAGGAGTATTACAAGGAAAGAGAGAAATATCGTTCCCAGTATAATCAGCTAAAAGATAGCTTTCAATTCTATTTTAAGAACACGAACACAGGAAAAGTCTATACAAATTTATCTGATTCTGATAAAGCAACGGCTGTTAGTGAAATTAACGAAAGTAATACCTTGTTTTATAGAGACATAGCTTTTGGTGCTTGGAGCATGATTGATTATGAGATTGCAAAAAGTAAGGAAGCCCATAATATTTTGCAAGTTTATGATATGGAACTGGAAGGTAGAATAGGAGTTCCAAAAGATATATCTTCTTCTAATTACTTTATGGACCGATTTGAGGAGTACAGAATCAATCAGATTATATATTGGTGTGTAACGGCTACCGCTATATTAGCTCTATTCCTGTCGCTTATTATTTTTAAAAAGGCAACCAAGTCACGTGCAACTGTGATGAACTGGAAAAAATACTACGACAAGATTCCGATTGATGTAAGGATATTGTTATTTGGTCTTTCGATAATCTTCACAGGCTTCATCTTAATCATTCTGGTAGAAGAGATTTATTATTATTTAAGTACCGCCTACATTCCTGATATCGTATTTGGCGTAATGCTCTTCCCAATAGGACTTTTTTTAACCTTAACTCAAGCAGTTTATCTTTTGAAAACGTTAAAGGATTGGAAAGGTCTATATGGCCAATGGAAACACAGCCTAGTAAGTAAAATATTTTTTGTATCTAGAAAATACTTGCTTATATTAGTTGGAAAGTTAAAAGAAGCATTTTTAGGTCAGACAACCGGTACGCAAATAATCTTGTTATTTGGAATGGTATTTGCATTAGGAATAGCTGCTTTACTTACAGTTGGCCATCCAATTTATGGTGTATTCTATATATTTTTACTAGGTGGAGTTGGTATTCCACTAGCTCTATTAATTGTTAATAAAATTGGAGAATTTAATCGAATTGTTGATAAAACCAATGAATTAGCAGCAGGTAACTTAAGTGGAGATCTCCAAATAAAAGGAAATACGGTACTTGCCACATTAGCAGATAATATTAATGTTTTAAAGCAAGGTGTTAAACAATCTCAAACCGAACAAGCAAAAAGTGAACGATTAAAAACAGAGCTGATTACCAATGTTAGTCATGATTTGCGAACTCCACTAACCTCCATTATTACCTATACAGAGCTATTAAAAGACCAAAAGGATATAGGTGAGGATAGTGCGGCTTATTTAGAAATTATTGACCGGAAATCAAAAAGGTTAAAGGTGCTAATTGATGACTTATTTGAGGTATCTAAGATGGCAAGCGGAACTATTGAATTACGAAAGGAACCGGTTGACCTTGTCCAACTTTTACAACAAGCATTAGGAGAATACGATGACATGATCAAAGAATCTTCTTTACAGTTTAGAGTGTCACATGATGATCCACCAATAAATGCAGTAGTAGATGGTCAGAAGCTGTGGCGTGTGTTTGATAATTTAATCGGGAACATTTTGAAATATTCGTTGGAACATTCTAGAGTATTCATAAATTTATCAACGGATAAAGGTAAGGCATTCATAACCTTTAAAAATGTATCTAAATATGAACTAAATGACAATACCGATGAATTATTTGAGCGGTTTAAACGTGGTGATACATCACGCCATACAGATGGAAGTGGACTTGGGTTGGCCATTGCGCAATCTATTGTGGAGCTTCATGATGGCAAATTAGAGATAGAAACGGATGGTGATTTATTTAAAGTAACCATTTCGCTATCCGTACAAGATTAGGGGGAAAGAAGGTCTTATGAATGAATACAATTGATTTCTCTGAAATATATAGTCTTCATTATCAACGGTTAGTTCATCAAATTACCGCTATGGTAAAGGATATTCAACTAGCAGAGGATATTGTTCAGGAAACTTTTATTAAAGCAATGAAGAAAATAGATTACATCCATTCTAAAGAGAAAATTGCTGCCTGGCTATCCGTTATTGCAAAGAGGACAGCCATTGATATGATTCGGTATGAAAAAAGTAAAAGAGGTATTTTGATGGAGGAAAGTGAACTTCTGAATCTAAATATAGAGCATAATCAACACGTGGAAAAAGAAGTAGAGTTTGACTTTTTAGTCAAAGATGTTGAGGAAGGAATTCTAGCTTTGTGCACCATTTACCGAAACGTCATGGTACTCAAAATAAAAGATGATTTAAAAACAGCAGAAATTGCAAGTCGTTTAAATCTTAAACTATCTACAGTGAAAACAAGAATATGCCGTGCAAGGAAACAACTGATGCTTCAAATACAAGATAAACTTAGTGCTTAATATGGAGAAACCCCAGTGTTTATGGAAAAATGCTGGGTTTCGTGATTTGTGGTTACATATCCTCGTTATCCTTATCATTATTTTTACTGCTCCTAAGAGCTTGTGCCAGGTTGTTAATAAATTGATTTTGTTCTTCTGCTGTATAGGATTTAATTATCTTTCCATTGGACTTATTGGTATTATTTGATTCCTTTTTCATATCAATCTCCTCCTCGTTGTTTAGTCTTACCAAGTAAGGTTAAGCTATGTTTTGATTTCAAAGTACTTGTAAATTTTATAATTAAGACTTTTAAAATACTAATTTCTATGTCATAATAGTAAAAATACTTTTAACTAGCGATGATAAGGAAAGTAAATCAATCCATTTTCTTTACAGAGAGCTTCGGTAGCTGAAAAGAAGCAGAAAATCATTGATTGAAAATGGCCTTGGAGCTTCAAAGTCGACCTTTCTTAAAGAAAATAGGCTTTGACGGGATTTGGCACCCGTTATAAATGTCAGGGTATAAGAGTGGCTGACACTTTCGTACTTGCTGAGGCTAATAATGTGAGTTATTAGTGAATTAAGGTGGTAACACGAGCTAAACCCTCGTCCTTAGACAATTGTCTATGGGCGAGGGTTTTTTATATTACTTTTTAGGAGGATGAAGTAAATGAGTATTTTCATTGGAGGAGCATGGCCGTATGCTAATGGTTCACTGCATATTGGGCACTTATCGAGTCTTTTACCTGGAGATGTATTGGCAAGATATTTCAGGTTAAAAGGGGAGGGGGTTCTGTACGTTTCAGGAAGTGATTGTAATGGAACACCGATTGCTATTAAAGCTAAACAGGAAGGAATTTCAACAAAAGATATCGCGAATCGATATCACAAAGAATTTAAGGACACCTTTGATAAATTAGGGTTTACCTATGATTGTTATACGAGAACAGATAGCCCAATTCATCATCAGGTAGTCCAAGATGTTTTTCTGCAGTTACTTAAAAATGGAAGACTTTATAAAAAGGTTGAGGAACAATGCTTTTGTAATACATGTGTACAATTCTTACCGGATCGATTTGTAGAGGGGATTTGTCCGCATTGTGGTGCAGAAGCAAGGGGAGATCAATGTGATGATTGCTCCAATATATTAAACCCAATTGAACTAATCAACAAGACTTGTAAGACATGCGGGGATGAACCAATTATAAAATCAACAGAACATTTTTATTTTGAGTTGGCTTCCTTGCAGGATGAGATTGAGGATTATGTTTTACAGGCAAAATCAAAGGAGCTATGGAGAGAAAATGCAATTCAATTATCAGAGAGATATTTAAAAGAAGGTCTAGTGGATCGAGCTGTTTCAAGAGACTTGCCAAATGGGGTAAGCGTACCTGTTCATGGTTATCAGGATAAAAAGATTTATGTATGGATTGAAGCTGTGACGGGTTATTATTCGGCAAGTAAACAATGGGCACATCATACTGGAAAAGATGAGTCTCTATTTTGGAATGAGGAGACAACTTCTTACTATGTACATGGAAAAGATAATATTCCATTTCACACCATTATCTGGCCAGCTATTTTATCAGCCATTGGCATTAAGTCTCTCCCTACGCATATTGTATCCAATGAGTATTTAACGATAGAACAGAAAAAGCTATCCACTAGTCGTAATTGGGCAGTTTGGGTACCTGAGATACTGGAACGGTATCATCCAGATTCGATAAGATACTTCCTAATCGCTAATGCACCAGAGACTCGAGATGCAGATTTTTCTTGGCGAGAGTTTATATATAGTCATAATAGTGAACTACTTGGGGCTTATGGTAACTTTGTCAATCGTACATTGAAATTTATAGAAAAATCATTTGATGGTATTACGCCAAATGGGAATATTGATACAACAATAAGAGAAGAAGTGGTGATTCTTTATGATAAGGTGGGAGATTTAATAGCTAGTTCGCAATTTAAAAAAGCATTAGAAACAATTTTTTCATTTGTCCGTTCATCAAATAAATATTTCGATGAACAGAAGCCTTGGATACAAATAAAAGAATATCACGGAGATTGTTCCGATACATTAACAACTTGCGTCTATATCATTGCTAACCTTTCACAACTGTTGAGTCCTTTTATTCCATTTTCAAGTGAGACAATTCAAAAGAAACTAGATATCCAACACATTAGGTGGGGAGAGATTGAACTTTCTTCCACTTCCCTGAAAGGAGTAGAACCATTATTTGAAAGAATTGATTTGAGCAGAATTGAAGAAGAATTAGCGAAATTAAAGCAAGGTTCTTTATAATGAATTCTGAAGATTATGGTAGAATATATAGGAAGGTGTGCTAACGGAGTAACAAAGGGGAAAACCAATGAAAAAATTCATTTCAATATGGTTAATATCTATTTTTATCTTAATTGGTTGTGAGCAATCTAATAGTGAAAAATCAAATTCAATTAAGGAAGCTATATTAACCAATCGAGAAGTAGCAATTTTGGACACAGTAGCAGATAAATCATTTGCTTTTGACTACCGGATAAGCGGCTACAAGGAAGTAGCTATTTGGCTTGAAAAGTATGAATCAGGTGAATTAGTCGATGATAAAGTAGCTTGGATGAGTGGCGGAATCGATGAAAAGGGGACTATCTTGTTTACAACCACGAATCAGGCTGATAACGAACCCTCCTCCTCCTACTATATTGGAATTTTGAGTGACAGTGGCACTGTCTCAGGGAGTGGAAGCGAGGATTTCCCAGATGGTATTCCTAATATGATGAGTACTTGGGGTAGTCTTAGTGAAAAGACCATCACAGATAGTGAAATAGTATTAGCAGCAATCTGTTATTCAGATAATGAGCATGGTATGAGCGGACTAACTACAAGCTTTTTCGAAGATCCAGCAAGTCATATGAGTGACCTTAAGGAATATGATGTAGCTTATTTACTTAAAGCTGAATTTAAAAAATAGATCAGAAATAGAAATAGCAATAAAAATAGAGTGAACACTCTATTTTTTGTTGTTTTATTAGTTGGTATTAATATTCAAAATGGGGTAAGGGGAGGTTATCATCTTGTTAAATCGTGTTTTGAAACAATTTAGATTACAGGTCTTATCACTAAATGAAGTGGACGAGTCCTTTAGTTCTACCGTCTATAAATGTCAATTGTTGAATGGTAGAAATGTTTATATAAAAATCCCTTATAGTAAGCTGAAGTGGCAGCGAGAATTAGAAGCATATGAAATCTTAAAAGATAGGGTTGCCACTCCTGTATTGTTGGATGTTTGGTCCGGTGATGAGGAATGTCCAGGTGCTTTTCTGTTATCCGAATTAAGAGGAGTGACGTTATCTACCAATGTATCCACATCCGTAGCATATCAAGTTGGAGTCCTACAAGCATCGATTCATACAATTCGACCACCTAAAGATAGAGAATTAACCGGAATTAAAGATGAATACTCTAATTGGTCTAACTTTATTGAAAGACAATTTAATAGTTTTGCCAAAGATGTCAAAGATGTTATAGATGAACGGTTATTTGAACAGGCAATAGAAAAATTCGACAATATGAAACGGCAATTACCTTCTCCAGATGGACCAAGCTTCGTGCATATGGATTTCCGTCCAGCGAATATTTTGATCGATGGTGACCATGTTTCGGGTGTAATTGATTTTGAAAGTGTTCGTTTTGGTTCTACCGAAATTGATTTTACAAAGCTATATCGTGATTTTCTGAGCTTTGATAATACCTATTATCATGCTTATCAAGAAGGCTATAAAAGTATTCGTCCATTAATGGATTTGGAAGTGGTGTTGCCGTTTTATCAGTTTACCGATGCTTTCAATAGTATTGGGTGGTGTAAGCGTCGAGGTATAGAGGAACATGCTAAATTTCTTAATGAGAATATAACAAGGTTAAAACAAATGGTATTATAAAGCTCTCTACTCTTTTTCTAGAAAGAATATGATACTATTAGGCTTTAGAGGTAGGTGTTTGGGCAATGCTAAAAGTGCGAAATATTATCATTGGCAACGGTATTCCGAAGATCATAGTTCCATTAGTTGGAGGCTCTGATGCAGAGCTTATAGATGAAGTGCGTCATGTGATGAATTTAGAACCCGATATTGTAGAGTGGCGAGTTGATACATATGATCATGTCGAGGATTTTACAGCTGTCCATTTCATGCTTGTGAAGTTGCGAGATTTATTAGGAAATACTCCATTGCTTTTCACGTTTAGAAGCTTTCAAGAAGGTGGAAAAAGAGAAGCATCCGTGACTTTCTATCAAGAACTTATAATGAACGCTATTGAAAATAAGTTAATTGACTTAGTTGATATTGAACTGTTTCTTGGAGATGTTATTGTAAAGAAATTAGTTGCAATTGCTAAGAAGAATAATATATATGTGGTAATGTCCAATCACGAGTTTCATAAAACTCCAGATAAGGAAGAAATCGTTAATCGTTTACGAAACATGCAGGAACTTGGTGCTGATATACCGAAAATTGCTGTCATGCCGAATTCTACCCAAGATGTTGTCACATTATTAGATGCTACTAATACAATGAAAGACGAGTATGCAGACCGCCCCTTTATCACCATATCCATGGGGGAGAAAGGTTTAGTCACAAGGTTGTCAGGTGGAGTGTTTGGCTCTGCAGCAACATTTGGAGCTGGAAGAGAAGCATCTGCACCAGGACAATTAGATGCGAAGGAGTTAAGAAGGACGTTAGAGTTATTCCATCCATCACATAAACTATAGGAATTTAGAAATACTGGTTGACCTAATTTACAAACTATTTTTACATGTTATAATTAGGTTAGAAAAATAATATATTAATAAAAAACCGTCCCATGCTGGTACATGGAACGGCTACAACAGACTGGCCCCAACAAGAGGGGTGGCGCAAGGGAGATAATCCTCACTGCCGAGCTAAAGCACATGAGGGATTAATCTTGTTTGGACATGACAAAAGCAATTAACATACTGAATGAAATCATCAGTGTTAAAACTTCAAACATATCCATGGGCAACACCCCCTTTCAAAGGGAGACCATGAAATGAAGTGCGCCAAAACCCCTCACGTGAAGCTTGTCTGTTGTATTTTATTTTATCATAACAGAACATACGTTTCTATGAATAAATGGAACCATTTAGCACTTTTCTTATATATAGAAAGGTGCTTTTTTATTGGAGGAGATTTGTGTTGTCTTCTCTGTGATATATTTATTATGATCTCCAACAGATTGTTGTTTTGACAGATAGTGTGAAACTGTGCGGTAACTACATTCAGTTCCCTCACTAATTGCAGAGGATAGTGGTATAATACCGCTCCGGCAGAATACTCCGCTTTCCACGGGCACGGCCTCAGCCTCCTCGAGGAAAGTTCGCCTCTGCGGGGTCTTCGGACACGTGCTATTCCCGTAGGAGTCTCCGTATTCTGCCTGCGCTAGTTTAAGCTTTCTAATTTATAGTAGTAAATGATTTTTGTATTGGTTTTGAGTGCATTGAATTTATTTCACTCCACACTAGCGAAGGAAATACACGGAGACTCCTGCGGGAGGATAGGCTTCGGTGAGACCCCGCAGTGCGTAAGCGCGAGGAGGCTCACCAGCCGCCCGCGGAAAGCGGAGTGTATTTCCGTAGCGGGTATGATGCTATAACAAGCATCTTAAGTACCGCACAGTTTCTAACAAATAGTAACAACGGTGTTATAAACTGTTTTTATTAAAAGTTAATATTTTTTGCAACTTATTTTACATAGAAAGCATCTAAGTATCAGAGAGGGGGAGAGCCGGCTTGCATCTCGTTGATAGAATAAAAGAAAAAGAGGAAAGTGCACTGATAGAATTAATGGACCAATATGGTGATTATTTGGTCCGCACGGCATTTCTACTGCTTAAAGACTATCAAACTGCAGAAGAAGCGGTACAAGATACATTTATCATAGCTTTTGAGAAGATGAAACAATTAGATGACCCAGAAAAGTTAAAAAGCTGGCTCACCTCCATCGTTATGAATTGTTGTAGGTCACGAATGAGGAGATGGAGTTGGAAAAATATCTTACTCCATTTCGAACATGATCGTGATGAGAAAGATGAGTCTGCAATTTCCCCAGAAGAAGAATTACTCGAAATGATTTGGAACAAAAATCTTAGTCATGCCATTCATAAATTGGATTACAAATATCGTGAGGTAATAACCCTTTTTTACTTTAGTGAAATGAAGATAAATGAAATTGCGCTATCAACAGGAGAAAAGGAAAACACAATTAAGTCAAGGTTAAAAAGAGCCAGAGCTCAGTTAAAGGATATTTTAGTGAAGGGAGAGGATTTTCTTGAAGAAAGCGAACAAGCAATTAAAAAGACATCTAGATAAAGAGATGGAGCATATTCACTTTTCAAGGCAGAAGAATGTACTGAATGAGATTAAACGACAAACCTGGAAAGATAAACTTCATAGACTTTGGAATAAGGGAATTTCCATCCCTCTCATTCCTGTTAGTACTGCCTTTGTTCTGTTAATTATGACCTTAGGCTACGTGGAACTATATCCAATAGAACAACTTGATAACGAAGACCAGAATAAAAAGCTGATTGAAGTTGCAGGTAATTATTATTGGAAGGATGAATTTGAAAGGGCGCTGTTGAAAAATGAAAATTAGGATGAAAGTAAAACATCTTGTATATATGGTTGCTGGAATACTGATTCTCATCCCATTACTTACTAATGTATTATTCCCACACGTCGAGTTGTTTTTAGCGGAAAAAAAGATTAATGCAGGTAAGGTGGAAGCAAAACAAGAAATATTAGAATTATTAACAACAACCCCAGTTTCTACCAAAAAATGGGAGTTGATTCAGACGTATATGATTGAGGATGGGGTATCTGGTCAATACGATATATATGTTAGTCCCTCATTTACGATGGGAGGACACTCAATGGATGAACAACCGATCCGCTTTACTCAAGAGGAAAAGATACCTTATTTAGAGGATTACGTGAAAAATGGTCCCGTTGATTGGTATCTACAACGTGCTGCCAAAATTCTATCGTTTATATATCAAAGTGATGGTGATTTCCATAACGCAAAAGATGTTCTATATGAGACTTCACAACGATTTCCTCCAATGGAAAGTTATCTTCGAGATGAACTACTAATTGAGCGAATTCGTATTGCAAAGAATCAAGGAGAGTATGACGAGGCAAATCAGTATATAGAAGAATTGCTAGGTACATTGGGAGAAGAACATTCTGATATTACAGCACAAATTGCTCAGTTGAGAGCGGAGATTATACTTCATCAAGGGGATAGTGAATTAGCTTTAGAAGAAGTGAAAGATGCCATACAGGATTATGAAGAAGAGTTCGATAAAGAAATGAAAGAAATACCAGAGTCGGAGAGAGATCATGTTGATACGATAGAAAACCGTGTTTACTATCAAAGTTTAAAAGCACTGGAAAGGTCGTTAAGTGTAGATAAAAATGCAGTTAAACCAATAACTGTTTCTGGTAAGGTTGTGCGTAGTGATGGAACACCTTTAAGTGGTGTAGGGGTGTTTTTACGAGATGAAAAGAATGCAAGCCGTAGTGTTAGCCCAGAGGATACGTTTCAGGCAGTAACAGACAAAGATGGGCGATTTGAGTTTGGTGGAGTGGTTCCAAATAATTATCAAATAACATTAGGTTTTTATTCTGAACAAATTAGTGGCTGGAACTGGCCAATTTCTCTGGACGAATGGATAAAGGTAGACGGCAGCGAAAATATTACCTATGACATTGTGCTGCAGAAGTTAATTGAGATTAAGGAACCTGTTAATGAGAAAGTAATAAAGGATGATTCGGTTCGTTTCGAATGGGAAGCGGTGGAAGGAGCAGCTTTTTACGATATCGGCTTTGGCTTTGATATAGAAGGCGGTTCGATTAGTACTGGATTCATTACGGATATTAAGGATACTAAGATCGATATCCCCATTGATGATATTTATAACTTAAATGGTGGAGGGATAATAAGTGATGAGGATGGAGTAGACCCATTATCCTTATTAGCATATACCAATCCCGAAAATCGTTTTCACTGGAATGTCATCGCTTATGATGAGAATGGAGAACTTATTACGAAGAGTAATGGATATCGTTTAGATGATAAAACAATTGGAAATTTACCATTCTTTTATTTGAAAGAACGGGAATTAACTAATGCTGACAGATTACTTTTAGATTATAAAGTAGATGAGGCATTAGAAGAATACAAGGAAAACTATGTGGAAAATCCAGATGATATTCATAGTTTACGAATGATAACTCGCTTAATTGGGGCTAAGGAAGAGGATTATCGAATTACAGAAAAAGAGGAAACAATCCCATATTTAGAGGAATTAGCAATAAAATCGCCATCTGAGAGTACAACATGGCGGTTGGCCATGCACTATTATGAGCAGTACGATTGGGCTAACTTTCACAAATGGTTTGATCCATATCTTGATAAGAAAGAGGAACTTGATTCATATGATCAATCCATTTATGCAAGTGCATTAATGAAACAAGGTAAACATGAAGAGGCAAATAAGCAATTTAAAGAGGCAATGAATATGGACGGTAGCAATCGCTTTGTTGGGCAATGGGTTGCAAATGAATTATATCGAATCGGACTAGAGGACGAAGTAGCAGAAATAGCTAGGGATTACCCATATATACCCTACGCTGGCGAAATGGATGTGCCAAATTGGTTAGTATTAGTAAATTCCATTTTAGAAGAAAGTAAAAGCCATACTGAGTACGAAAAAGAATTAAAGAATGTCCTAGAAATGTATTTTACTAATAATAAAGAGGCTCTTGAGAATTGGCTAAATAGCACGAATAAACCAAACATGAAAAAATTAGTAGAAGCAGTCAGAGAGGTTCGTTAATCATGCTGCGCTATTCCGTAATAGAATAGCGCATTTTTTATTGGTTCCTCGACTTCTAATATCCACACTCCTAAACATGCATGAAACGGAATGAAAATGAATAAAAATGTAAGTTAATGTTGACAAAACGGAATAATAAATCATACTATAGAATTAGTAAAAATAGTAGAGGAGTTTAAGGGATGCTTGCTGAAGAGCGTAGGCAAAAGATAATGGAAATACTTCAAAAAGAAGGTAGAGTTATTGCGAAGAATCTGTCCAACTTATTCCATATATCAGTTGACTCTGTTAGAAGAGATTTAACTATTATGGAAAAACAGGGACAACTTCAAAAGACATATGGTGGTGCAGTTTCTGTAAAACCTCAATCGAAAGTAAGGACTCTACCATTGCCTGAATCAAAAAGATATAGTCAACCTGCTGCCCATCAAGATGGCATTTCTAAAATTGCTGCTTCCTATATTCATGAACATGATACCGTATTCATTGGTAGCGCGGGAATACAATATGGAATGTTAAAACACCTACCTACTGATATTCCGTTTACATTGGTTACCAATTCCTTGAAGATTGCAGATGTTGTCCGAAATAAAGATAATATCACCTCCTATCTTATCGGTGGAAAGTTAAGACCAAATTCAGCTAATAGTATGATTGATACGATTGCACTTGAAATGGTCAGTCAATTTTCATTTGATATAGCTTTTCTAACTGGTGGTGGTATTACAGCAAGTGGAATAAGTACGGCAACACCAGAAGGAGCAGCTTTTCATAGGAGGGTATCAGAGCTTTCACGTAAGTCTATCTGTTTAGCTCCCCACGAAAAACTTGGTCAGAGGATGTTTATTAGCTCCATACCAATGGAGAGAATAGATGTTATTATTACAGACCAAGCAGCTTCAGAAAAGGTCATACAAGAAATTGAAAAAAGAAATGTGGAAATAGTCTTTACTAATGCATAAGAGGAGTGAATATATTGAAAGCCTTACGTGTAGATTATTCACCGAACATTAACGGTAACATATCCATTCCAGGTTCGAAAAATAGTTCATTAGCATTACTTGCTGCAGCTTGTTTATCAGATGAACAAGTAACACTAAAAGGAATACCAAATATTGCAGACTTTCGGGTAATTAAGCAAATGGGAAAAGATGTAGGGTTAAAGATTGAACGTGACCTGCTAGGAGATGTACATATTGATCCAAGCAAAATACACTCCACAGAGTTTGATCCAAAAAAGTCATCATCATTTCGTACTGCTTATTATTTTGTAGGTGCTTTACTTTCAAAATTTGGCAAAGTTAAAGTTGGCTATCCTGGTGGAGATGACTTTGTAAGTAGGCCAATTGATCAACATGTAAAAGCTTTTGAATTAATGGGTGCTACATTTTCCTATTATAAAAATTACTATGTGGTGGAAGCAAAGGAACTTATAGGGGCCAGTATCTATTTTGATACTATCACTTCTGGAGGAACGATAAATGCTATGTTAGCTGCAACGCGTGCAAAGGGCGAAACTGTACTATTTAATGCTGCTCGTGATCCGGAAGTAATTGACACCGCCATTCTTTTAAACGAAATGGGTGCCAAAATTAATGGAGCTGGCACAGATACCATCCGTATTTCTGGTGTTAAATCCTTAAATGGATGTACACATCGAGTAATACCAGATCGATTAATTGCTGGTTCATTTTTAATTGCAGCAGGAGTAGTTGGGGGAAGTGTTACTGTGAATAACGTTATTCCTGAACATTTAGGATCCTGTATCTCTAAGTTAAGAGAAGTTGGTTTAGATATAGAAATAAATGAGGATCAAATTACAGCCCACTCAACTGGGAAACTAAAAGCAACTCGAATACGGACTGCGATGTATCCTGGATTTGCAACGGACATACAACAACCTATGACAACATTGCTTACCCAAGCATCTGGTAAAAGTTTTATTGCAGAGAAAATATATCCTAACAGATTTAATCATGTTAGTGAGCTAAGAAAAATGGGTGCGGACATTAAAATTAGGTCTGGAGTTGCCTATGTAAAAGGGAAAACGCCTCTAGAGGGTGCCGTGGTATCCACATCCGATATCCGAGCAGGAATTTCGTTAATTCTAGCTGGTATGGTAGCAGAAGGTACTACCTTTATTACTGGGGTCGAACATATTGAAAGAGGGTATGAGGATGTTGTGTCAGCATTCCATTCCCTTGGAGTAAAAATTAAAAAAGAAACACTTACTTATGGGATTAATGACAACCTTATAGATGATGCGAAATGAAGGGCTACTAGTATAGCTCTTCATTTTTTTGAAACTTTGTCCGCTTTTTTACGTATGTATAGATAGACAGAGCAAGGGGGAATTGTCATGCTAAAACAATTAAATGAAGAAATCGTACAAATAAAAGGTGAGTTACATAGGAAAAAGAAATTGGAGTTACAGCTAAATGACTTTCAAAACGAAAGGTCCGAAATGGAGCAAACCATCACGAAGTTAAACAACCAACTAACCAATGAAAAAAGAGATGTAAAAAAGTTAGAAGGTCTTAGTATCACAAACATCTTTTCTACTATTTCCGGAACTAAGTATGAAAAATTGGATAAGGAGAAACGTGAAGTAATGGCTGTTCAACTTCAATTAGAGGAAGCCGAAAAGACAATTGGGGAAATAAATACCTCTATTATGGAAGTGCGAAATAAGCTAAGTGAGATAGACCGAAGTGAATTAGAATATAAGGAACTCCTTAACAAGAAGGAACAACTAATAAAAGAGAGTAATTCTCCATATGCAAGTAATTTATATTCCATTAGTGAACAAGAAGGAGATATTTTAGCCTATGTTAAAGAGTTAAGGGAGGCAGTCACTGCGGGTAGATACGCAAAAGATGCACTTAAAAATGCAGAGAGTTCCTTGGAATCCGCCGAGGGTTGGGGGACATGGGATATGTTTGGCGGTGGCATGTTTACTACTGCTATGAAACATAGTAGTATGGACGAAGCTTCAAACTATATTCACATTGCTCAAACGAGAATGAGAGAATTTCAGAAGGAGTTACTAGATATTGGAGATATGATTGAGGCAGATATGGAAGTTTCGGAGCTACTCAGATTTGCAGACTTTTTCTTTGATGGGTTCATTGTCGACTGGATGGTACTAGATAAAATTCAGAATTCTCAAGGCCAAGTATGGGATCAACTAGAAAAGGTTGAGAAACTCTTGAATACATTAGAAGCGGAACTTGCTAATCTAGAGAGTAAATTATCTGAACTTCAGCATGAGAGACAAATGTTAATTGAAAGCATTTAAAAAGTGCAATCGTACAAGGTTCTGCATAAGAAAAAAGGATGATTAGCTATTCAGAGTTAATCATCCTTTTATATGTTAATTTTGATTGGCTATTTTTGTACGTTTATTGCTATTTTGTTAGAGACTGTGAAGTAACTAGTTTAAATACAACACAAATTAGTTGGGTATAGCAGTACGACACCGCTCCGGCAGAATACTCCGCTTTTACTGCCAGCACAGGGGCGACATCTGCTCGAAAGAACCTTCGCAGTGTCTACCTTGCCGCGGGCCCGGCCTCAGCCTCCTCGAGGAAAGTTCGCCTCTCTAGGGGTCTTCGGACACGTGCTATTCCCGCAGGAGTCTCCGTATTCTGCCTGCGCTAGTATTTATTTCTAATTATTATAAGGAATAATACTATGTTTTTGAGATAAGTGATGTTTAAATTATTCTTTCACTCTATACTAGCGAAGTGTATTTCCGTAGCGGGTATGATACTCCCAACCACAACTACTAGCCGCACAGTTACTATTTACTATTAGTTAGACTAAACTTATTCAAAAAAACAACATTTTTATAGAAAATAGCATTTTGATTTTAGCCACAACAATTGCTAGTTTACCGTCTATTTCGTTTCTACTAAGTCATGTTGTTCCGGATATACTGACGATACCAACTCATTCCGTCCTTTTTCACGTTTATCGAGCATGATTTGGTCTGGTTGAATTCCCTGATCACGTAGTACTTCCATGTTCTGCACTAAGAATTCGTCACTGCCAACAATATAGAAGATTCCATCCTTGTCTTCAGCAAGGTATTTCACTTCTTCATAGTAGTCTGTACGATTATCGACGAACTGTGCTATGAACTTTCTTTCTGGTGCAGATTTGATGATAGTATTAAATAAGAAATCTTGTGATGAATCAATGTTTAAGGAATGTATTTGATTGACGTTATCAGCGCACTCAAAATAATCCAGTACTAATGGTCTGAAAGTTGCCAGTCCCACACCAGATGATAACAGGTAAACATTTTTATTTTCTCGTTTGAGCGGTACATTCGAATGGGTTTTAAATATGGCTACTTTATCACCGACTTCAAGTTTACTTAAAATCGATTTAAACTCAGAACACTTCTCTCTGATACGTGTTGTAATACCAATTGATTCTTCATGGGGTAAAGTAGAGATTGACATATGACGAATCAAGCCACGGTTTGGTTTATCACCGGCATTGAATCCTTCTAGTGCGAAGTGTGTGTGAGAACCTTCTTCCCATGTAAAGCCTTCCGGACAGTCAAGTAGATACGTCCTAACCTCAGCGGTTTCTTCAATAATCTTGTTTATTTTAGTCCAGTATATTTTCATATGTTTATCTCCCTACTTAATTATAGAATCTTTACTATCTAATATACACTAAGTGATAATAATTCTCAATTGTAAGGAGTAATTATTTCTAGTTTCATATTACCGTAGTCTGGATTCAGAAAAGAAAAATTGGTATAAGGCATGTTTCACCTTATACCAATACAATGTAGGGAGTATTAATTAGTTATATCTTCAGCAGGTCCAAAGATTTCATAATGAATATCTGAATCTTTTACTTCCAATTGTTTCAGTACTTGATAAGTAGCACGCATAAATCCTTTTGGTCCACAGAAGTAGAAAGCTGCATCATTGGAAGGAACAATCGAACTCAACCAATTATAATCTATATAACCCTCTTTATCATATTCATCGCCTTCTACTGGACGGTCGTAAACCGTATAATGTTTCACTTGTGGATTATTTTCAGCTATCTCTTTCACACGGTCCTTCATTGCATGGAAATTACTAGATTGCGCTGCATGAATGAAAATAACCTCACGCTCAGAATTTTCCTTAATGGTTGTTTCTAGCATACTCATCATTGGTGTTAATCCAACCCCACCACTCATTAACACTAGTGGTCTCGTATCTTGTTGATCTAATACAAAGTCACCACCAGGTGCACTGATTGGAAGGATACTTCCTTCTTCAACTTGATTGTGTAAGAAATTAGATACGACACCCTCTGGATTATCTCCTAATGCCTCTTCACGCTTTACACTAATACGGTAATATCCTTCACCAGGAGCACATGATAAGCTGTATTGACGTAAATGATTGTAAGGATCGCTCTCCATTTTTACTGTAATATATTGTCCGGCTTTAAATAATGGGAATGGGTTTCCATCGGCAGGTTCTAAATAGAATGAAGTGATAACATCACTTTCCACTACTTTTTTCATTACTTTAAAGTCACGGTAATCTACCCAGCCACCAGGAGAATTCTTCACTTCCTCATACATCTCTTTTTCAATGGAAATGAATGCATCTGCAATCACTCCGTATGCTTTTTCCCATGCCGTCATGATTTCATCTGTTGCAGCCTCACCAAGAACATCCTTAATTGCTAGTAGTAGATTTTCTCCTACAATTGGATAATGCTCCGGTTTAATATTTAAGCTTCTATGTTTTTGACCAATTTGTTTTACGACAGGTAAAATTGCTTCTAAGTTATCGATGTATTTAGCTGCAGCATAAACTGCATTTGCAAGTGCTTTTGGTTGTTCACCTTTACGTTGATTTGTTTGATTAAAGATGTTTTTTAATTCGGGGTAGTTTTCAAACATAATTTGATAGAATCGTTTTGTAATGTTCGTGCCATGCTCTTCTAAAACAGGTACAGTTGATTTAATAATATCGATTGTATGTTGGTCTAAGCCTATTGTTGAAGTTGCCAAAATAATGCACTCCCTTTTTAAAATTTAAAGATGTATTTTGAATACATGTTTATTGTATACTAGATTTTGATAGGTGAACAACCGGCTAAAAGGCGATTTATGTTACAATATTGTGAAGTAATACACAAGGGGACAGAATAATGCAACTTAAAAAATATACCGACTATAGCCTGCGAGTGTTAATATTCGTAGGTTTGAAAAATAATAATGAACTGGCAAGTATTAAGGAAATAGCAGATGTCTATGATATTTCGCACAATCACCTTGGGAAGATAGTTCATGAGTTAGCCAAGCTTGAACTGTTAGAAAGTATAAGAGGGCGTAATGGTGGTTTTCGTTTAGCTAAAGATCCTGGGGAAATTAATATTGGAAAGCTAATTAGATTACTAGAAAGTGATTTTAATTTATTAGAATGCTTTGATAGGGGAACCAATCATTGTCTCATTTCACCAGGCTGTACATTAAAGCACGCACTGAATAGAGCTTTACATGCTTTTTATCAGGTGTTAGACGGATATACGTTAAAAGATTTGATAGAGAATGAACAAGAACTATTAGGGTTAATGGGAATAAAAGATAATTAAGTTCATCAATACCATTTTAGAAGTTTTTTTCTAAATAGATTTCCTTTATAATGGAATCAGTATTTATATGGAGGTAACAGACATGAAAGAGATAACAGCAGTTGAATTAGCAGAGAAGATAAATAAAGACGAAAAGCTTAATATTATTGATGTACGTGAGGACGAGGAAGTGGAAATGGGGAAAATTCCTGGAGCTCGTCACATTCGATTAGGTGATCTTGCAGATAGTTTAGATAAACTTGATAAAAACGAACACTACTATATGGTTTGTCGCTCTGGTGGAAGAAGTATGATGGCATGTGAGTTTCTGATTGACCAAGGCTATGATGTAACAAATATGGTTGGCGGTATGCTTTCTTGGGAAGATGAACTAGAATTTTAAGATTGCTAGAAAAGGGGTAGAAGATTGAATGGGAATCAATGAATGGTTACTGATAGCATGTATCGTCATTTTAATAGCTACCCGCTTCATTCCGGTTAAAGGTATTACAAATATTACCACATATGAAGCTAAGGCGATGTTTACAGAGAAAAATTTGCAATTTATTGATGTTCGAACACCTGGAGAATTTACACGAAATCACCAAAGGCCGTTTCGGAATATTCCACTCTATGAACTGACACAGCGGCTTACGGAATTAGATAAACAGAAGGATATAGTTGTAATTTGCCAAAGTGGAATTAGGAGTTCAAAAGCGGCGCGTGTATTGAAAAGAAAAGGTTTTACACAGATTTATAATGTGAAGGGCGGAATGAGTGCCTGGAATAGGAATATGGACGAAAATAAAGCGGCGAAATGATTTCACTTCGCCGTTTTATTTTTCTGTTATTTCTGTATTAATAGCGTTAAGATAGAATTATGAATGGTTAGAAAGGAGTTTTAATATGTCTACATATCCAAATGTTCATGAAACAATAGACTTAATTAAAAAGTTAGTATCTATTCCTAGTCCAACAGGGTTTACAACTAATGTGATTCAATTTGCTGAGGATTACTTGCAAAAACTAAATGTAGAAACAAAGCGTAATCGTAAAGGTGGACTAATTGCAACATTACCAGGAACGAATAATGATGAACATCGCATGCTCACAGCTCATGTTGATACACTTGGTGCCATGGTGAAAGAAGTAAAAAGTAATGGCCGTCTTCGTTTAGATTTAATTGGTGGTTTCCGTTATAACTCCATTGAGGGAGAGTATTGTGAGATCCATACCTCTAGTGGGAAGGTATATACTGGTACCATTCTTATGAGACAAACATCTGTTCATGTCTATAAGGACGCTGGAAAAGCAGAGAGAAACCAGGAAAATATGGAAGTGCGTATTGATGCTGAGGTAAATAATGCGGAAGACATACGTGCTCTAGGTATTGAGGTTGGGGACTTTGTATCCTTTGATCCTCGTGTTCAGATAACGGATAATGGCTTCATTAAATCACGTCATTTAGATGATAAGGCGAGTGTTGGGATTTTACTGCAGTTGATTAAATGTTTAAAAGAGGAAAATGTTACACTACCCTATACAACCCATTTTCTAATTTCGAATAATGAAGAAATAGGGTATGGTGGTAACTCTAATATTACTCCAGAAACAGTAGAATACTTAGCTGTGGATATGGGGGCTATGGGAGACGGACAATCAACAGATGAGTACACGGTATCGATTTGCGTGAAGGATGCAAGTGGACCATATCATTATGGTTTACGTAAGAGATTAGTAGAACTTGCTGAAAAGAATGATATTGAGTATAAGTTAGACATCTACCCTTATTATGGTTCTGATGCTTCGGCTGCTATTAAATCAGGCCATGATATCGTTCACGGGTTGATTGGTCCAGGAATTGATTCTTCCCATGCATTTGAACGTACACATGAAAAGTCTTTAATCAACACGGAGAAATTGGTTTATCACTATGTGCTATCTGATATGATATCTTATTAAGGAAAGAGGCTGGGACAAAAGAGTTTTAGTTGATTAAAATCCGAACGAACATGAAAAGCGCATAGACCCGCTCCGGAAATATACTACGCTTTTACTGTCAGCACAGGGGCGACATCTGTTCGAAAAGACCTCACAGTGTCTACCTTTCCACGGGCGGCTGGTGAGCCTCCTCAGAGCTAAAGCTCTTCCGGGGTCTCACCGATGCCTATCCTCCCGTAGGAGTCTCCGTATATTTCCGGAGCTGATGTGGTGTTTCGTTCAGGTTCTCAACTTATACTTTTAGTTATGTCCCAGCCTCTTTATGCCTATTACTTTAAATTCCATGCCTTTAACATATTTTCCAATGTTAATTCTTCTGTGGAATTAACGAGATAATCTGCTTCTTTTAGGTATTCCGGATCACCGACGCCGACTGCGAACATTCCTGCTTTTTTTATGGATTCGATCCCCGCAGAAGCATCTTCTATTCCGATACACTCGGTTGGTTCAACTTCAAGAATTGAAGCGGCTTGTAAGAATATGTCGGGTGCGGGTTTGCTATTTGCAATAGTACTTGGGTCTGCTTTAGCATCAAAGAATTCATCTATCTCTAGTGATTTTATTATGGTTGGAGCATTTTTACTAGCAGATGCTAACCCTATTTTATAACCGCCACGCTTTATCTCTACTAATAAAGAATGGATTCCAGGTAAAATGTCTTTCGGGTTTACATCTAAGATTAATTTCTTATAATAGTCATTTTTATCTTCAGCGATCTTTAGTTTTTCTTCCAGTGAATAATGATTTGATTTCCCGCCAAATTCCAGAATTCGTTCTAGTGAACCAATTCGATCTACACCTTTTAGTCTTTCATTAAAGGTTAGATCAATGTCAATCCCAAGTTTACCTGCGCATTTTTTCCATGCTCTAAAATGAAGGTCAGCAGTATCCGTAATAACACCATCTAAGTCGAAAATGAATGCTTGAATCAATTAAAAAACTCCAATCATCTATTCGTTATGACAAGGGGATTTTCAGCAGAAATAATATATCTCTTATCCCAAATATGCAAGTTCACTTGGCCTCCAGATAATAGCTTCACCTTAAAGCCGTCCGAATGATTTGATACTTGTAATAATTGGTCTTGGTACTGTATGTGAAACGTATATCCCTTCCACTGTTTCGGCAACTGTGGACGGAAGTATAAGCCATCTTCTTTTAAACGAAGTCCTGCAAATCCGGCTACAATCGCCATCCAAGTACCACCCATATTAGCCATGTGAAGACCATCTTTTGTATTTCCTTGGATGTTATCTAAATCTAATCTTGCCGTTTCTAAAAAGTAGTCATAGGCTTTATCTACGTATCCTACTCTTGCTCCCATCATACTGAAGACGCAAGAAGATAGGGAAGAGTCGTGAGTCGTAATAGTTTCATAATAGTTATACGAATCTTTCATAATATCTTCTGGTTGCTCATCTTCAACTAAAAAGTGGGCAAGAACGGTATCTGCTTGTTTACATACTTGATATCGATAAATAGTTAACGGATGATAATGAAGAAGCAGTGGATAATGTTCCGCTGGAGTTCCTTCAAAATCCCAAATTTCTTTTTGTAAGAAAGTATCATCCTGTGGATTAATATTTAATGTACGATCCGTTGGTAAATACATAGCATCTGCAGCTGATTGGAATTCCTCTAATTCAAATTCTTCTAGAGATAATTTACTTTTTAAGGCTTTCCAATGCATTGGGTCTTCATTTTGAACTAGACGTGCAATTTTACATGCCCAATGTAAATTATATTTAGCCATTACATTAGTGTAATAATTGTTATTCACGATTGCAGTATATTCATCTGGCCCGGTGACCGTATCAATTCGAAATTCACCATTGTAGAAATGACCAACTTCTATCCAAAGTCTAGCTGTCTCTAGTAAAACTTCTGTACCAAATTCCTTAAGAAAACTTTTATCATTAGTTGCTAGATAATATTGAACATAGCTATAAGCAATATCTGCGCTAATGTGATATTGTGCTGTTCCTGCTGGGTAGTAGGAGGAGCATTCCGTCCCGGTTATGGTTCTCCAAGGATAAAGTGCGCCTTTTTTATGACCCATTTCAATAGCTCTCTCTCTAGCAGAGTCTAGTATGGAATAACGATATTGTAATAGTTTCCTTGCGAGATCAGGGTTGGTCATAGTGAACATTGGAAGTAAATAAATTTCTGTGTCCCAGAAATAATGACCTTCATACCCTTCACCTGATAATCCTTTTGCCGCAATACTAGTTTTTCCATCCTGTCCTGCGGATTGAAGCAAATGATATAAATTAAAACGGATAGCCTCTTGGATTTTATCATCTCCATCGATGGTTACATCTGTTTTTCCCCAAAAAGTTGTCAAATAGTCTTGTTGTAAATTCATTAATTCACTAAAGGAGAATAAGGCAGTTCTATTCTTAATCGAGAAGAGTGACTCTTGTAAATTTTCATACCGTGTCGAATCAGCAATAAACGTTCTCTTATCTAGCGTTATCTCTTCTGATAAAATCATATCCATAATGGTTTGTACAGATAATTTGTTCATTTCATATCGATAGGATACGGAGTTACTGGAGACAGTCACCGTTGATAAAGCAGCTGCCCGTAATTTGGAAGCTTTCGTTTGAACTTCCACCAAACTCCCTTCATGAGTCCAGGATAGATTAGTAATCGTTAATCTGTTTTCATCATCACTTGATACACGGGGGTCATCCTTGTCTGCAAAGTTTCTCACTTCTCCATTTACAGAAGAAATAATCTGTATTGGTATATTCATACTGACTGGTGTAAGTGTGATAAATTGATGAAAAAGTTCCCTTGTATGGAAGGATACAAGCCGCTTAAAATTAACTTTTAATTCATAGCCTTTAGTTGATTTCCAATGTAATATTCTCTCTGTCATTCCTTTATCCAAGTGGAGTATTCTGGTGTAGTCTAGAACTTCACCCGAATGAAGTGACAGTTTTTCCCGTTGATTATCTTCACCAATCCATATTTCAATACCTTGAGCATCCATAATATTTAATAGTTTTTGTTGGTTTTCTGGAAACGCGTATAGTTTTTCACCGTATGGTATATCAACAATATCATGGAATCCATTAATATAAGAACCTCGTATTGTTTTAGCATCGTTCGGTAAACCTTCTTCTAAATTTCCGCGGATGCCAATATAGCCGTTGCCATTAAAGAATAAGCTTTCTTCTAGTAATAATGTATCAATATCTGTTGCGTTGGATTGTACCTTCCAAGACAAGATGTTTCACTCCTTATTCTGCTAGAAATAATATATGTTTGTTTCACTTTATTCCTTCACGCCTCCAGATGTTAGCCCTGAAACAATCTGCTTTTGGAATATTAATACAATGATCAGTGTTGGTATGGTTACAATAGTTGTCGCGGCTGCAACTTCTCCCCAAAGGATGGAGAATTGATCACGTAAGAATGAGATTGCAACTGGAACTGTGTGGAAATTTGATTCCGTGTTTAAGGTTATGGTTAATAGAAATTCATTCCATGCAGCAATAAAGGTAATGATTGCTGTAGTGAACACACCAGGCGCTGCAAGTGGGAATACTATCTTGGTTAATGTCTGTATTCTGGTTGCGCCATCAATTTTTGCAGACTCCTCTAGTGCTAATGGGATTTGATTAAAATGTGTAACAAGTATCCATACCGCCATAGGTAAGGTAATGGTAGAGTATGGAAGAATAACGAAGTAGCTATTTAACCAACCCAAATCATAGAATAAGTTGTAAACCGGACCAGTAATAATCATTTGTGGGAACATCGATACCGCTAGTACTAAACCTAGCAATATACTCTTCCCTTTAAAATGAAAACGAGAAATGGCATAGGCACAGAGTGATGCAACAACAATCACATATATGGTGGTAGATATGGCAACTACAAAACTGTTAATTATTGCTCGTAATATACCTTTTTCAAAAAGAATGACAGCATAGTTTTTCAATGTGGGGTCTTCTGGTATAACATTAAATGCACCGGTACCAAATATCTCACCACTTGTTTTAAAGGAAGTAATGAAAATCCATAAAAAAGGAAAAACCATGATGAATAAATAACCGGTCACTACAATACCAAACATAACTAGTAATTTTCGTTTAGAATGTTTCATTTTCTTCCCTCCTTAATCGCGGTCGAGTAAATTCGTACCGAGTAATCGAACAAAGATAATCGCAATAATTGCGACACATACAAACATAATCATCACGACAACAGAGCCATAACCAAAGTTTGTCTGTCCAAACATGGTTTTATAAGCATATATAGACATTGTTTCGGTAGCTCCACCTGGACCGCCACCAGTTAATACAAAGATCAAATCAAAAACTCGAAATGCATCAAGTGTACGAAATAGTAAAGCAACCAGAATAGAAGACTTCAATAATGGTAATGTGATAGTGAAAAAGCTTTTAAACTTAGAAGCTCCGTCTATGGATGCCGCTTCATATAATGAACCTGGGATATTCTGAAGCCCAGCAAGTAATAACAATGCCATATACGGTGTTGTCTTCCATACGTCTGCTAGGATGGTGGACACCATAGCGCCGCCCTGACTCAGTAATAAATCTTGTGATTGGCTAATTAATCCTAGGTTTTCAAAAAAGTGGGCTACAATCCCGCTTGTTCCATCATAGAGATAACTCCACATTAAAGCAGCAACCGCTGTAGGAATTGCCCACGGAATAAGGGATGTTGTCCGAACTAACCCTTGACCGAACATAGCTTTATTTAATATTAAGGCTAAACCTAAACCGAGAACTAATTCGATTGCAACCGATACAACAGTAAATAGAATGGTGTTCCATAGGGCAGTATGAACCCGGTTATCACCTAGAGCATCTTTATATGCTTGTAGTCCAATAAAATTGGAAGGGATAATACTTTTATTGAAATCCTCCACTAGTAATGGAAGACTATCTGCGTGTGTTAATGAATATTTCGTATTTAAATCTTCAATTAACTCTTTCGTATTTTCATATAGGGTAGTTATATCTGTACGTTCCTCTTTTGAAATAACGATAACCCCTGTTGAATCCGTATAAGAATTAGCGACTGTCTCAACTTGTTGTAAGTTTTCTTCGACCTTTAACCTATCTTCATTTTCAGTAATATTAGCCACATCTTCGGACAAAAATAGATTAATATATAATGCCGTTTCATTAAATAAATCGGTATTAAATCGTTCATTCAAATAGAGACCAGCCTTTTGTTGGTCATTCAGCTTATAATCAAATAATGTATAGGTAACAGACTGAACAACAGGCCATAAAGAAAAAATCCCAATGAGGACTAAGGTGGGTAGTAAATAGAGCCAACCACTAAATCCTAGTTTCTGTTTCAATGTATTCACCTCTCAGAAGGTATATAAAGTGGAAACTCCTTATGAAGATTGGTCATAAGGAGTTCCATAGTTAAAACTATTATTCTGCCGCAGCTGCCTCTTCAATTGCAGAAGCTGCTTCATCAAGTCCTTCACCAGAGCTCAGATATTTATGTGCCTCAACTTGAATCGTATCTGATACAGCATTGTATTCAGGTGATACTGGACGAGCTAGTGTATTAGCTAGAGCGTTCTTGAAACCTTCATAAGAAAGCATCTCATTTCCAGCTACAACTTCTTCATCTTCCAGTAATGCATTAAATCCAGGTAGGTAACCACCTTCAGTTGCCATGATTTTTTGTCCTTCTTCACCAGATGCAAAGGCAATGAATTCCCAAGCACCCTCAATGTTTTCGGAGTTCTTATTAATACCTAGTAGCCATCCGCCTACAGAGCCACCATTTGGCAGTGGTGCAATTCCAACTTGTTCTAATGATACGGTTACCCCATCTTCTTGTCCTTTAATACGGCCAAATTGGTACGGCCAGTTACGTTCGAAAATGGCATTTCCTTGCTCGAAATTCGTATGAGATTCAGCTTCCGTGTAGTTTAATAAGTCACTTGGTGAAAAATCAGCTGTCGTAAATTTATACATCATTTCTAAACCAGCTTTTACATCGGAGTAAGCATTTGTAAATTCTGTAACGTTAACGGTTAGACCTTCGTATTGCTTAGATTGATAAAGAAATCCATATTTTGTTCCTTCTTCACCAGTATATTTTTCAGCCATAGCATATAAATCTTCATATGTGTAATCGCCACTCTCTAAAATAGCAGCATCTTCTTCACTGACAATGTCACTTCGGAAGTACAGTAGTCCTAAGTCTGGGAAGAAAGGTAATGTATATTGCTTTCCGGTATAATTACCTGAAGCCATGGAACCAGCATTAAATTGGTCTTTACTAAACCCTGCTCCGTTCATGAATACATCGATTGGTTCTAAGAAACCAGCACCAGCGAATTCACCAGCCCAAACAACGTCTAATGAAAGAACATCGTATTCACTGGATCCACTGTTTAATGAGTTTAATAGTTGATCATGCATTTGAGCAGAGTCATTTGTTAATGGATCCCACTCGACTACATATTTATCCTGACTTTCGTTAAATGCATCGATTAACGCTTGGGTCGCAGGTGTATTATCATTCTGTGCACCTAGCTTAATGGTAACTTTTTCATCTGTTGTACCAACATCCTCATTACTATTGTTATCTGAGTTTGAATCTGAATTATTTGCATCATCTCCATCTGAACATGCTGCTAAAAATAATAGTGATAAGACGATAAACGCAAAGAACAATGATTTAAATAATTTCATTTCTTGTCCCCCCTAAATTTTGTGTATTCCAAAATAAATGTTGTCTAACCTAATTGTATTGTAAAGGCTTACACGATATTATTATATTGAATTTTTAATATTTTTATAAATAAATTAAGGTTGGGGAGAGTGGAAATGAGAACGTTATTGACCATTCAGCAAGATGTGATTAAGCAATTTTTGATGACAAGACAAGAAAATGAAGAATCCTTCTTTGCGCATCCTTCTTACCAGTTAGAACAGGAGCTGCTCCACTGGATTACACAAGCTAACGTTGAAAAAGCTAAAATTGTCCTTGACAAAATTAATAATCTGGAAAGGGCCAGGTTATCTAGCAATCCTGTTCGTTCTTTAAAGAATTCGCTAATTTGTTCATGTACCTTGTTTACAAGGGCAATTATTAAAGCAGGGGTAACCCCTGAATATGCATTTGATTTGAGTGATGTTTATATACGAGAAGTTGAAAAGGTAGATACCTCAAAGGAATTAAAGAAGCTAGAATATGAAATGGTTATTACGTTTATTAAAGCTGTAAGTGATTACAGAAGAGATCCCTATCAAAATGATGTGGTGGATAAAGCAATCCATTATATTCATGACCATATTTTGCACCCTATAACGTTAGCAGAAGTTGCAGAAGAAGCGAATGTAAGTCCTAACTATTTATCTAGTTTATTTAGAAAAGTTGTAGGAGTTCCATTAATAGAATATATAAATAGGAAGAAAATAGAGGAATCAAAATACTTCTTGGAACACACCAACTCATCCTTATTAGACATCGCATTACTATTTGCCTTCAACGATCAGAGCTATTACACCGCATTGTTCCGAAAATATAATGGAATAACACCTAAAAAGTATCGACAACTTGGAAGTAATAATAAAAGTCTTTCTAAATAGGAGGAATACATGAAGAAAAACTTAAGTCTCATGTTTCTAGTAGTGCTATTAATATTGGGCGGATGTGTATTTCACCCCCAGCCTAATTTGCAAGGATTTTACCAGAGTGAAGAGGATATAAATGGATACTTTGTACAACTTACCGTGCAACAAGATGATAGTAGTTTTGTAGAATATATTGATAATAGAGAAGTTGATAAAGGGAATGTTATAAAGAAAGAGGACGGTAGATATTTATTGGAAGGTGAACATCAATCTATTGATGTCTATTTAAATTAGGATAACTCATTCGATATAGTTGTTAAAAAGTTAAATAATGGAAATCCAATTAAAATGGTACATACCAATGATGTTCCAGTATACTTTCCAAAATACTTTGATGATGTTGATTTTTACCAGACATTGATTGAAGAATAAGAGATTTTGCTGTAAGGAAGGTGTAGGTGAGACTCTAGTAAGGATAGGGGCACAAAGGCTAAGAAGGCAAGTATAGTATCTTCGCCCTTGTGATCTTATCCGAGACTCACCTTTTGTCAGTGAATGTAGACTTACCTTCAACTATAAAACAAAATAATAAACACAAAGAAAATGGAACAAACTTCCTACTAAAATAAAAATATGAAATATCTCATGAAAGCCCATATGCTTAAATTCTAAAAACTTCGGTTTCAACCAGTATATTAATGCCCCGACTGTATAGGAAATACCACCAAGAAGCAATAAAACCATTCCTGTTGATGAAATTACCTTTAATAAGGCAGGACTAAAAAATATAATAATCCAACCCAAAATAACATAAAGAGCTGTGGATAACCAACGAGGAGCTTTAAACCAGATTAGTTTATATAATACACCAAGCAATGCTAGTCCATTAATAACAAAAAAGAGTGTCCAACCTGTAGTCCCACCAAGGCTAATTAAGCAAATGGGAGTATAAGTCCCGGCAATTAAGACAAAAATCATGGAGTGGTCAATCTTTCTTAAAAAGGCGATCACGTGGTCTTTGGCCATTACCATATGATACGTTGCTGATGCTGAATAAAGTAGTATTAAACTTACCCCAAAAATAATGACAGCTGTGATAACTAATGGCGAACCGTAATCCATCGATGCTTTAATGACTAATGCTAATAGTCCAATAAAGGAAAGTAATGCACCAAAAAGGTGGGTGAAACCATTAATGGGTTCTCTAATATAAGTGCTCAAATTAACAACACTCCCTCATGTAGTTTTAATAACTATGTATAACAATACACCCATAACATCATCTAGTCAAGGTTTACTTTTAGCGGAAATACCGTATAATAGATTAAAAACATATAGAGGTTAGATAATGAAAAATATAGATGAAATACTAGAAGGTTTACATTTGGATAATCATCTAATAGTAGATGAAATACCAGACTTAGATTTATACATGGATCAAGTCATCCAGATTTTTGAAAATAAACTCGAGCAATCCAAACGAAATGAGAAGGATAAAGTATTGACGAAAACAATGATTAATAATTACGCGAAGGGAAAATTGTTTTTTCCTATAGAGAATAAAAAATACTCTAAGAAACATCTCATTTTGATAAGCATGATCTATCAATTAAAAGGAGCACTTTCAATTAATGATATAAAGGTTACATTGGAAAAGTTAAACCAAAAGATTGTAGATGAAGACTTTGATATTGAAAAGATCTATCAAAGTTATTTAAAACTATCTAATAACCAGATTGAACGGTTTCTAGTAGATGTGGAAGAATCTACGGAAGAGGTTGCTAATGAGATTTCGTTGTTGGAAGATGACGATTTCGAGTATTTGGAGCAATTTTTATTAATCGCATCGTTAATTAACATGAGTAACTTCTATCGAAGGTTGGCTGAAAAACTAGTGGATAATTTAAATCAATCCGAAGAATAAAATAAGGTAGGCACAATAAAATGAAACTAAGTATATTAGATCAAGTTCCAATAGCATTAGGACAAACTGCTCAAGACGCGTTATTTGAAACGATAAGTCTAGCTAAACTTGGTGATGAATTAGGGTATCATCGGTATTGGGTCGCAGAGCACCATGATCTGAATGGTCTTGCATGCCCTGCTCCTGAAGTAATGCTAGGACTGATCGGAGCACAAACAACAAATATTAGAATTGGTGCAGGTGCTATTTTACTTCCTCACTATAAACCATTTAAGGTAGCGGAAACGTTTAATTTACTTGCTACTATGTATCCAAATAGGGTAGACCTTGGGCTTGGGAGATCGCCAGGTGGGTCGGCTGAGTCATCGGTTGCATTGTCTGGTAATTTTCTAGAGAATGTACGCAGGATGCCTGAACTGTTAGATGAACTACTTCACTTCTTGAATGATGATTTTGAGACTGGACATATGTTTTCAACAATAAAACCCTCCCCTGTTCCAGACGTGTTACCAGTACCTTGGCTACTAGGAACCAGTGAAAAAAGTGCAGTGTTGGCAGCTGAGAAAGGTATGAATTATGCATTTGGCCATTTTATGAGTGAAGTAGATGCAAAGCCTATCCTTTCTAAGTATAAATCTATTTTAAATGAAAAATATCCGAAGAAGACTAAAGAGATTATCATGGCAGTCCAGGTGATTTGTGCAGAGACATCAGAACAAGCAGAACAAATAGCACTGAAAAGCTTTGTATGGAGCAGGAGTAGGGGGGAATATAGTAACTCTTCTGATTATATGGAAGGTATTCTAACGAAGGAACAACTTGATGAATTCGAAAATGCGAAACAGAAAATGATTATCGGAAATCCTTCAGAAGTAAAAAGGATACTAAGTGAGTTACAGCAATTACACCAGGTGGATGAGTTTATGATATTAACAAATACACCTACATATACTGAGAGACAAAAATCTTATGAATTACTTGCAGAAGTTATCATGGAATAGTTTTTTTAAAAAAGAGGCTGGGACAAAAGAGTTTTAGTTGATTAAAATCCGAACGAACATGAAAAGCGCATAGACCCGCTCCGGAAATATACTACGCTTTCCGCGGGCGGCTGGTGAGCCTCCTCAGAGCTAAAGCTCTTCCGGGGTCTCACCGATGCCCTACGCTTTCCGCGGGCGGCTGGTGAGCCTCCTCAGAGCTAAAGCTCTTCCGGGGTCTCACCGATGCCTATCCTCCCGCAGGAGTCTCCGTATATTTCCGGAGCTGATGTGGCGTTACGTTCAGGTTTTCAACTTATACTTTTAGTTATGTCCCAGCCTCTTTTATTTTTTCTATAATGTATTGGATGAATAGTGTATTGCAAAACCAAGGAAAATTGTCCAATTACTTCCAACAATATATTAACTTTAATACTATAGACGAATACATGCTTTTTTAGATATAGTAAAGTGGGCATATTTCTATAAGGCTCTGATTATATTTATAGGGACAAGTTTATAGAGATATTTAACATGATTAGATTTTAAAGTGAGGGTATAACATGTATGAATGGGTAACAAATATTATGGAGCAATTTGGATATTTGGGTATATTTTTTATGATGGCACTTGAAAATGTTTTCCCACCAATACCATCCGAGATTGTTCTTCCTTTCAGTGGATTTATGACGACGAATTCTGAACTTACCGTCACAGGTGTCATTATCACCGCAACTAGTGGTTCGGTGTTAGGGGCTATCATTCTTTATGGAATTGGTTTACTGATTGATGTGGAGCGGTTAGAGAAAATTGTTGATAAATGGGGCCATATTATCCGAATAAAAAAAGAGGATATCCATAAGGCGGATAGCTGGTTTGACAAATACGGTTATTGGACTGTACTATTTTGTAGGATGATTCCGCTAATAAGAAGTTTAATTTCTATTCCAGCTGGGATGTCCAATATGAACTTTACCCTCTTTCTTACTTTTACATTAATTGGAACGTTGATTTGGAATATCATTCTTATTATGATTGGCGTTACACTTGGTGAAAATTGGGATAGTATTTTAGGATTTATGGATATGTACTCTAATATCACATATGCAGTTATTGCGGTTGCAATTGTTATATTTGTGATTATGTTTGTTAGAAAAAGGATTAGAAAATAAAGGGGAATACACATGGAATTTATTGAAATGATTAAGGCAATAATCCTAGGATTGGTAGAAGGGTTGACAGAATTTGCTCCTGTGTCTTCAACAGGACATATGATTCTTGTTGATGATATGTGGCTGAAATCGGAAGAGTCCTTAGGGAAATATCCTGCCAATACGTTTAAAATCGTTATTCAATTGGGATCTATTCTGGCTGTAGTTGTTGTATTTTGGAAGAGATTTGTCGATTTATTAGGACTCAATCGAATTCTGAATAAAAATGCTGTTGTTAGTAAACAACGTTTAAAATTATCACAAGTGATAGTTGGGTTAATTCCAGCAGGAGTATTTGGTGTGTTATTTGAAGATTATATTGATGAATACTTATTCTCAACCGAAACGGTATTAATAGGATTAGTATTGGGAGCGATCTTAATGATAATTGCTGATCGCTATGCTGCAAAAGACCCTTCAGCAAAATCTGTAGATCAAATTACTTACAAACAAGCGCTAAGTGTTGGATTAATTCAATGTTTCTCTCTATGGCCAGGATTCTCTAGATCTGGTGCTACCATCTCTGGTGGGGTTTTAGTGGGCATGAGTCATAGAGCTGCTGCTGACTTTACATTCATTATGGCAGTACCGATAATGGCAGGGGCAAGTTTCTTGTCACTACTGAAAAACTGGCAGTACTTTGAGGCTGATGCAATTCCATTCTTTATATTAGGTTTTATTAGTGCATTTATCTTTGCGTTAATTTCGATAAAGTTCTTCTTGAAACTAATTGATCGAATTAAATTAACTCCATTTGCAATATATCGCATTGTGTTAGTGTTAATTATTGTAATTTTTTTCTTATAGGTGAAAAATAGTGAGGGAATTTCTCTCACTATTTTTTTATGCGAAAAAATTAGTATCATAATTGGAATAAGTTCATAGTCTGTATCATAACAATTTATTATATTGTAAACCTGTTATATAAAAGGTGGTGGACTCCTATGTATAATAAAACAGAAAGATGCCCAGAATGTGGCGATTATGTCGAGAATCTGGGATTTACAATTGAATGTGAATATTGCTTATCTAAAAAGGAAGAGTAATTTTTTTTGGGAATATTGTTATATAACAACGTGTTAAAAAGTTTATTGTGATATAACAAAAGGGGTGTTTATATGAAGACCAAAGCTATTTGTTCTAGCTATGTATCAAATCAACAAGAGATTCTAACAGACGGGGCATTAGAATTTCTTACGGAACTTCATCTTCACTTTAACCATGTTAGGCTAACATTGTTAGAGAATAGGAAGGTATTTCAACAACAGTTAAATGAGGGCCATATATTGGACTTTCTAAGCGAAACAGCTAATATTCGTCATAGTAACTGGACTATTGACCCTTTACCTTCAGACCTATTGGATAGAAGAGTAGAAATAACTGGTCCAGTTAATCGGAAAATGATTATAAATGCGCTGAATTCAGGTGCAAACGTCTTTATGGCTGACTTTGAGGATGCATCCTCCCCAACCTGGAAAAACATGATCGATGGACAGCTGAATCTTCGTGATGCAATCCGTAGAGAGATAGATTTTACAGCAGAGAATGGAAAGGCTTATAAATTAAATAAAAAGACAGCCACACTTATTGTACGTCCAAGAGGCTGGCATCTAGTAGAAAAGAACTTAGAGGTAAATGGAGAGAAGATGTCTGCTAGTTTGGTGGATTTTGGATTATATTTTTATCATAATGCCAAGAGTTTAATCCAGAATGGAACTGGTCCGTATTTCTACTTGCCAAAGATAGAACATTATCAGGAAGCAAGGCTTTGGAATGATGTGTTTATATTTGCTCAAGAATGGCTCGGAATACCAAAGGGAACCATTAAAGCAACTGTATTAATTGAGACCATTACCGCGGCATTTGAAATGGAGGAAATTCTGTATGAATTAAGGGAACATTCTTCAGGGTTAAATTGTGGTAGATGGGATTACATCTTTAGTTTTATTAAGAAATTCCAACAGCAAAAGGATATCGTATTACCAGATCGTGCTTCTATTACAATGGAATCACCGTTTATGCGAGCATACTCCTTATTAGCAATTAAAACTTGCCACAAACGAAATGCACCAGCAATCGGTGGAATGGCTGCTCAAATTCCTGTGAAAAATGATGTTACAGCAAATAAGCTTGCTTTTGCCAAAGTGCGAGCAGATAAGGAAAGGGAAGTTCGTGATGGGCATGACGGTACATGGGTCGCTCATCCCGGCATGGTACCTCTTGTTAAAGAAATCTTTGATAGGAGTATGCCTAAATGCAATCAAGTCGATAAGAAACTAGACAATAATATTACGAGTAAGGACTTATTAGAGATTCCGGTAGGAGATATTACGGAAGAAGGGCTTCGTACGAATGTGAACGTTTCAATCGAATATCTTGCTGCATGGTTAAGAGGTAGAGGTGCAGTTCCTATTAACAATCTAATGGAAGATGCTGCCACTGCAGAGATTTCTCGGGCACAAGTTTGGCAATGGATGAGGTGCCCTAAAGGGATATTAACGGATGGAAGACCAGTGACGGGTGATTTAGTTGAGGAGATTATTGCGGAAGAAGTGGAAGAAATGCATTACAAGATAGGTAATTCTATACAGAATAAAGATGCTTTATTAAGTGCAACAAAAGTTTTCAAAAGTTTGGTTCAAAATGATGAATTTATTGACTTCTTAACATTACCTGCCTATGAGGAATTGATAAAAGAAGGGAGAAAAGCTCTATGAGTAATTCGCGTATAAATAATTTAATAAAGGATTGGGAAGAGAATATTCGTTGGGAAGGGATTGAAAGACCCTATACAGCAGAAGATGTTATCCGGTTACGGGGTTCCATTGATATCGAATATACATTAGCCACTAGAGGTGCAGAGAAGTTATGGGAAATGGTAAATAGTGATTCTTATGTCAAAGCTCTAGGTGCACTTACGGGAAACCAAGCTGTCCAACAGGTTAAAGCTGGATTAAAGGCAATTTACTTGAGTGGTTGGCAGGTAGCAGCAGATGCAAATGTTGCAGGTCAAATGTATCCTGATCAAAGTCTTTATCCTGTAAACAGTGTACCAACCGTTGTAAAACGGATAAATCGGGCACTCCAGAGAGCAGACCAAATTCATTATTCAGAAGGAAAAGAAGAAGAAATTGATTGGTTTGTCCCAATTGTCGCCGATGCAGAAGCGGGCTTTGGAGGACAATTGAATGTATTTGAATTAATGAAGTCAATGATAGAAGCGGGTGCTGCGGCCGTGCATTTCGAGGACCAATTATCATCAGAGAAAAAATGCGGTCATTTAGGTGGGAAAGTTTTACTGCCAACTCAAACAGCTGTGCGAAATCTAATTGCTGCTAGATTTGCAGCAGATGTTATGGGAACACCTACTTTAATTATTGCTAGAACGGATGCGAATGCTGCTGATTTAATTACAAGTGATGTAGATCCTACTGACAGTGAATTCATCACAGGTGAGCGAACCGCAGAGGGCTTTTTCAGAACGAAGGCTGGAATTGAACAGGCAATTGCTAGAGGAATTGCCTATGCACCTTATGCAGATTTAATCTGGTGCGAAACGGCAGAGCCTAGTTTAGAAGAGGCCAAACAGTTTGCTGATGCCCTTCATGAAAAATTCCCAGATAAATTACTTGCATACAATTGTTCCCCGTCCTTTAATTGGAAGCAAAAATTATCAGACTCTCAGATTGGGAGTTTTCAAGATGAACTTTCAAAAATGGGATATAAGTTCCAATTTGTAACATTAGCCGGATTCCATGCACTTAACTATAGTATGTTTGAACTTGCGAGAAAGTATAAAGAGACTGGTATGGCTGCCTATTCCGAACTGCAACAAAATGAATTTCAAAGTGAAGAATTTGGCTATACTGCTACAAGGCATCAACGAGAAGTTGGTACGGGATACTTTGATGAAGTAGCACAGGTTATTTCAGGAGGAACTTCTTCAACTGTAGCATTAAAAGGATCTACGGAAGAAGCTCAGTTTTAGGTTTTATCCCTAAATAGGGTTGCGGAGGGGGGCAGCCTCTAACATTCTACACTAGCAATAAGCTAATTAGATTGTTAGGGTGCTGTCTCTAATACATTTTAGTGCTCCTTAATCATAGTCTTAATACCTAGTCCTACACTTTGAAATCTATTTGTAACAAAACAATAATACTAGTGAAATTTATTGATGTTATACTTTTTAAGACTAAAGTAATAGATTTAATAGACAGTATACATAGACAACATCTAGTAGTTTAATAGAATGTCTAGAAAGTGGGGAAGAAAGTGAAAAAGTCTTTCGTTACAATTGCTACAGTAATCGTAATTGGTGTAACCAGTAATTTAGCTGTTGATTCTGTATACGCGGAACCTAACTTACAACAAATTCAGGATGATCGTTCTGAAGTTCAAAATAAACTATCCAAGGCTGAAGCAGAGATTGCAACAGTTCTAACAGAAATAGAAGAATTAAATGAAAAAATTAAAGAGGTTGAGAGTGCTCTAAAATCGAATCAAAAAATGATCGATGAAACAAATGCACAAGTTAAAACAACCGAAGAAGAAATTGCAAAATTACAAGAAGAAATTGAAAAGCGTTATGACATACTAAGTAATCGTATGGTTAACTACCAAAAAAATGGTGGTAATATTGGCTTTCTAGATGTGATTTTTGGTTCTTCTAGTTTCACAGACTTTATTAGTCGTGTAACAGCAGTAAATAAAATTACATCATCAGATCAAGATTTAGTCGATCAGCTTGAAGCGGATAAAACTAAGGTTGCTGAGAAACTTGTTGAGTTATCTGAATTACAAACAGAGCTAGAAGGAATGCAACAAACTATCCTAACTCAAAAAGAAGATAATGAGGCTAGAAAAAGTGACTTAAAAGCTAAAGAGCAAAATCTACAAGCTAAAATAGATGATTTACAAATGGAGGATAGCCGATTAGCTACTCTACAAGCAGAAGTTAATCGCAAGATTGCTGCCCAACATGCTGCGGCTAACCCAGTTGTTGCAGGTTCAACTAATGGGTCTGGCTCAAATGGTTCATTAACTACGCTAAGTAAGAAAGAAACAAAAACGAAAAGTGCGCCTGTTGTATCTGGTAATGTAGTTCAAACGGCTATCAATGCTGGATATCCACATTTAGGAACTCCTTATGTGTGGGCTGGTAAAGGGCCTGGTGGATTTGACTGTTCTGGTTTCGTTTCATGGGCTTATGGACAAGCTGGTGTCTCCTTACCATCAAGCACTGCAGCAATGCAATACTCAGGAACAAAAGTTTCTTATAGTGATATAAGACCTGGAGACTTAGTATTCTTTAATACGTACAAGACAAATGGACACGTTGGAATTTATGTTGGAAATGGTAAATTCATTGGTGCTCAGAACTCTACAGGGCTAGCTGTTGCTGATATGTCCTCTGGATACTGGAAAAACCATTTTTCAGGTCATGTAAGAAGAGTAGTAAAATAATAAAATTAAAAGACTACTATATATAGGGGGTCAGATTTCTCAGTAAGCTGGGATATCTGACCCTTTGTTATTATCAGAGATAAAAAAGCAAATGATAAAAGACTGCATAAATAGACAATTACATCGAAGAATAATTGATACTACGTCAATTTACTATAAGAAAGGATTACATATGAAGAAGCAATCCTATCACAATCCAGTTTTTTATGTATCTGCAATCATAATTTCTATACTCGTTCTTTTAGGGGCAATTTTACCTAAGAAATTCGGGGAAGTAGCTCAATCCTTATTTAATTTTACGACAGTTAATTTTGGTTGGCTTTACTTACTTGCTGTTTTTGCGTTTGTCATGTTTTTAATTGGTCTATCCATAAGCAAATACGGAAAAATTCGTTTGGGACCTCAAAAATCAAGACCTGAATATCCATTTTTTACTTGGATTGGAATGTTGTTTTCGGCTGGTTTTGGATCTGGTCTGGTATTCTGGGGTGTTGCGGAGCCGATGTCCCATTTTTTTATAACTCCTTTTCCTGACTTAATTAGTAAATCAGACGATGCAGCAAGAATAGCAATGGGGTATGGTTTTTTTCACTGGGGGATTAGCCAATGGTCTGTATTTGCAGTGGTTGGATTAATCATTGCATATAATCAATTTAAAAAAGAGAAGAATGGTCTAATTTCTACTTCTATTAAACCTATTGTAGGTGGTAATAGTATCGTTCGTAATACAATTGACTCCTTAGCTGTAATTGCTACAGTAATGGGAGTAGCAACCTCCTTAGGACTTGGAATATTACAAATGAATGGGGGTCTAAACAGCAGCTTTGGTTTACCGAACTCGACTTGGATTCAATTAATTATTGCGGTTATAATGCTAGTTCTTTACTTATTATCATCTAGTACAGGGCTAAATAAAGGGATTAAGTGGTTAAGTAATATTAATTTAGGTTTATGTTTAATTTTATTGTTGTTTGTCTTCTTTGCAGGACCAACTGTATTTATTTTGAACTCCTTTGTACTAGGTTTGGGAGATTATTTAACAAATTTTATTGAGTATAGTCTCCGATTAACTCCATATAGAGGTGGGCACTGGGTAAGAGACTGGACTATATTCTATTGGGCTTGGGCTATTGCTTGGTCCCCATTTGTTGGTGCATTTATTGCAAGGGTTTCAAGGGGGAGGACCATAAGAGAATTTGTTTTTGGAGTTTTAATTGTTCCTCCTGTTATTGCATGTTTATGGGTAGCTGTGTTTGGAGGAACTGCACTAAACAGTGACCTAAATGGAGGTACCAAGATTGCAGAAGCTGTGAATGAAGATGTGGCAGTTGCATTATTTGAGACTTTTAAAATATTGCCAATCTCTAGTGTTCTTTCAGTTCTAGCTATCTTGTTAATTTTCACTTTCTTGGTTACATCAGCAGATTCAGCGACTTATATTTTGAGCAGTATGACTTCAAAGGGGAGTATAAACCCTTCATTGTTTGTAAAGATAGTATGGGGTGTATTAATAACCGCCATTGCAGTGGTACTTTTGTTAGCAGGAGGATTAGATGCATTGCAAACAGCCTCATTAATTACTGCATTACCATTCACGATTATTCTGGTTATTATTGTTATTGCTTTTCTAAAGATTCTGAAGTCAAACCACAACAACTTAGAATAAAGTTATTGAAAAGAAATAGCTTCTCAAGTAAGAGGAGCTATTTCTTTTGGTTTTAAAAAGCTGGTAAAAAACAACGTAGTAAATCCAACCGTACCCACAAGTAATGCAGAGTAGAATATAGTTGTTTCCGAAATAACGACGGACCCTACCAGAATGATTAAACTATCGAAAAATAATATAAAAATGCCGACATTGATCGATGTTTTTTTTGATAAGAGTAATGCAATAAGGGCCATTCCACCACTGCTAACATGGTTAATAAGTAATATACTGATTCCAATACCGATAATGAAGCCACCACTTAAACTACTAATAAAGATTGGGACTGATGAGTGGGTTGAGATAGGGCGAAGCAAATCTATTAAGAAAGACGAAACTAATAGTCCATGGATTCCGTTATAAAATAAACTGCGTTCGTGAAAGAATGCTATGAGATAGAGTGGGGAACTTAATATAATAATGGTTAATCCTGGTTGGAAATCAAAAGCATATTTTCCAATTAAACCGACGCCTATTAACCCACCTTCAACTAGATGATGCGGTATTACAAAATAATTAATGCCTATAGCAATTAGTGTACTTCCGATTAAAATTGCTAGTGCTTTCCGTATCATAATCTAACCACCTTGTACAAGCGTTACAATTTATTGTATGAGAGGCTTGTACAAAACATGAAAACGAAGAAATATTTGTAGACTGATTGTATTAGATAGAATATAATTATGATAGGGAGGTAGGTGATTCTGATGGGAAGGTAAATTTGAATCAAATAACTTTTGCAGATGTATCGGTTTCCCTTTGTGTGGAATCATCTACGATATGGTCGGATTAACGTATGTATTTTTTAATTAATCAGGAGGTGAAATCCTCCGTATCACTTGGATACGAGGATCTTAATTGGATATAGTAAACTTACTTTGGGTTGCTGCATTGATACTGTTAACTGCTTTCTTTGTAGCAACCGAATTTGCCATTGTAAAGGTCCGTTCTAGCCGAATAGATCAATTGATTGAAGAAGGTAATTCAAAAGCAATTAGCTTAAAAAAAATAGATGATAATCTTGATGTATTTATTAATGTATGCCAAATCGGGATCACAATAACTGCATTGGGACTCGGATGGCTAGGAAAGAGTCCGATTGAAACAGCGTTCCGTGCCCTTTTTGAGGATGCTGGTTTAACAAGCTCGGTTGGATTTTTGTCATTTTTAATTGCTTTTTTCATTATTATGTTTTTACGTATAGTTATTGGCGAATTAGTACCGAAGGCAATAGCAACAAATAAAGCAGAAGCAATGGCATTAGCTTTAGCAAAGCCATTATTAATGGTCCGTATTATCTTATACCCTATTTTATTTATTTTAAACGGAACAGCAAAACTGTTTGTACGTTTACTGGGCATAAAACCTGTTGAAGGAAATGAAAATGCTCATTCAGAAGAAGAACTCCGTCTCATTCTTTCTGAGAGTTACAAAAATGGTGAAATAAACAAAGCTGAGATGATGTATGTAAACAATATCTTTGAATTTGACGAACGTGTTGCTCGAGAGATTATGGTACCACGTACTGAAATGGTCTGCTTTTTTAAAGAAGATAGTTATGAAACTAATATAAATGTAATCCGAGAGGGTCAATATACCAGATACCCTGTTGCTGATCAGGATAAAGATCATATTATTGGCTTAGTTAATATTAAGGAACTATTCACTGGTCATATTACTAGTGAGAAAGAATCGATTTTGCCTCATATTCGCCCTATTATACATGTTTCAGAATCAACACCAATTAAACAAGTTCTATTAAGAATGCAAAAGGAACGTATTCATATGGCAATTGTAGTTGATGAATACGGTGGAACTGCTGGTTTAATTACGGTTGAGGATATACTTGAAGAAATAGTCGGTGACATCAGAGATGAATTTGATGTTCATGAAACACCTATGATCGAAGAACAAGAAAATGGGTCTGTGGTAGTAGATGGTAAGTTACTATTATATGAAGTAAATGAATTCCTAGGTACAGATCTAGATGAAGAGGAAGTTGACACGATAGCTGGTTGGGTTATCAATCATAATGTTGAAGCTAAAAAAGGTACAACAGTTGAACATGACGGCTATCAATTCATCGTAGAAGAAAATGATGGTTATCAAATTAAAAAGATTCGTATCGTAAAAGTATAATGAATATGGTAAAAGACAAACCAGCTTGGTTTGTCTTTTTTTGTAATTAATTTTTATTTCTTTGAAACCTTTAAAGATATTAATCGTAAATGAGTATAAAGACATGTTATAATAATATAAATTATCAAACTTTTATCACTATTAGGGGGATTTTAGAGATGGAAAATATTAGACTAGCTAAAGAAGCACTTAACCGTGTAATCTACGGAAAAGAGGACGTTGTTGATCTACTATTCACAGCATTATTCGCTGGGGGTCATGTTCTACTAGAAAGTGTTCCGGGAACTGGTAAAACTAAACTAGCAAAGAGTTTTGCAAAAGTAATGAACGGAGAATTTAATCGTGTTCAATTCACACCAGATGTACTTCCTAGTGATGTAACTGGTATTCGATTCTTTAATCCAAAGACACAGGAATTCGAACTGCGTGTTGGTCCAGTAGTATCTAATGTACTACTAGCGGATGAAATTAACCGAGCAACGCCAAAGACACAGTCTAGTTTGTTGGAAGTGATGGAAGAATATCAATCAACTATCGATGGAGAAACGATTAAAGTAGAGGCACCTTTTGTTGTTATTGCTACTCAAAACCCAGTAGAGAGTAACTATGGTACATTCCCTTTACCTGAGGCACAACTTGACCGTTTCTTATTTAGAGTGGATATTGGATATCCAACAAAAGAGGAAGAAAAACAAATTCTAACTACATATCGTACTAGTGATCCATATGAAGAAATTACACCAGTATTATCATTAGAAGAAATCCGTTTAATACAAGAAGATATTAAACAAATTACGATTTCAGATGTTGTTTACGATTATCTGTTAGATTTAGTTCATGCTTCAAGAAATCATCATGAGGTAGAATTAGGAATCAGTCCAAGGGGAATGTTGGCCCTTATGCGTGCTACACAGGCTCGGGCATACTTAAGAGGGAGAGAATACGTAACTCCAGATGATATCAAAACGCTAACACCTTATGTATTCGAACATCGTTTAATCTTAACCATGGAGGGCTCGATAAAAAAGACATCAGAACAAATTGTACAAGAGATTCTGGAGGCAGTACCTGTGCCAGTTGAAGAAGGGGCAGTTACACAATGACATGGAGAAAGGAAGCTGGAACAGAGGATTCTAGAAGCTTTGACTATATCTTTTTAGCATTATTGGTGTTCTTTGTTATCGGGGTTATTTTTAGATCTGCTGTTGTTTTTATCGCAGTTGGTATTTTTGCAGCGTATCTTATCGCCTATAAAATTTATAATAAAAGTGTGGAGAAGAGCCTTTCTTTAAAGAATAAACCCCGGGCAATTAAGCTTTTTCCAGGAGAAGAAATTAATTTTAAAATGGAGATCGAAAATCGTTCTACATTTCCACTTATTAATGGAGAATTAACATTTCAGATTGGTTCAGCTATTAAGGCATATACACTAGTAAAAGATGAGAAGGAATACTGGAGGGAAATAAAACTTCCCCTATCCATGATTCAGAAAAAGAAAACGGTGCTTGAATTTCCAGTGCGTGCAGAGCAACGTGGTGTGGCTAGGGTTAAAAATATATCCTATGATTTTCCACATCTACTAAATTTTAATAGACTTAGATTACGATACTATGATTTTTATCAAACGGAATTTATTGTATATCCCAAATTACTTCCAGTGCAAGGAGCAAATGCCGTATTTCACATGATGCCGGGAGAAAGTAGGTTAAATTACTCTCCATTTGAGGATGTGCAAAGCCCACTTGGAACTCGGGATTATAGCTACAGTGATCCTTTCCATAAAATCAATTGGAAAGCAACGGTTAAAACACAGAAAATGCAGACTAACATTTACGAAAAGGTAGTAGACCGAACATTTGTGTTTGTCATTAATTTAGGAACAGAAAATGATAAAAATATGGTGAGTTTCAATAAAAATCTAGAGAACCTACTATCTTATACGGCATTTCTTAGCGAATATGCCACAAAGATGAGAATACCGTTTGAAATCTATATTAATGCAAGAAAGCCTGGAAAAGTACCTTATGTGCATTTACACGAGGGGGAAGGAAAAACTCACTACATGCATGCCTTAGAAATGCTTGCTAGGGTACATAAACAGGCTCCAATTCTACCATTTAATAAGATGCTTTTCCAAATTGGAAAGCAGTCTATTAAGCCAAAAACCATTATTTTCATAGGTGACCTTCCTGCAGGTTCGATCGATATGATGAATTCATGGAAACAAGTACAAAATAGTGTATATCAAGTAGTGGAAGGAGAAGGTGGAGCAGGTATTCGACCGGTTGCAAGGGAGGCAATGAGGAATGCAACATAATCATCCACTTATTGCCTACGCATACCATTTCTTAAGTGAAGCTATTATCTTATTTATGGTATTTATACCTGTACTCTATCACCGATATTTTTTTGTACCGTATTGGAGTTATCTAGCTGTTATTGCTTTAGCTTGTGTGGTTTTTACATTAATTAAAAAGTTCAATGCAAATTTATTTGTGTATGTATTGATTGCGCCAGTTTTAATTGGGATTTTCTTTTTTCTAGATTATCCGATTTTAATCGTTATTCTTTTATCTGGTTTATTAGTTTGGCGATATATGGCTATACAGAATCAAGAACAAATTAGAAGAGAGCCTCTTTATATACTATTAACTGTATTTGCCACAATTTTTGTGAGTATTTTTGTTCATGATAGTAAATTTATGATATACCCTTTTTTGCAGTTTATCATACTGTTTTTTGGCTATATCACTAGTCATTTGGTACATGTTGTTAAAGAAGATCGGAAACAAATTGATCGTAAAATCCCAGGGTATTTTATAGGCTTACTTATTGCAGGGGCTGGATTATTTCTTTCTACTTACCCTTTACTTCGTAGTATTACAGTTACCCTATGGGATGGACTGATTCTTGTGGCAAGTAGTACTATTCTTGGTGTTTCTAACTTCTTGGGATTTTGGGAGGTTGAAAAAAGAGGTTGGCCAGACCAAGACCCTGACAAGATAACACATGATGGTTATGGTTATATGGCACCGGATGAAAGTGTTCTTAAAGAAATGTCAGGATTATTAGTCTTTGCTATTGCTGTAGTGTTGTTATTTGTTCTTGTACTTCTAGCTATTTCTTTTGTGAAAAGGCAAGTGAAGAGACGATTTATTAAAGTAGAAGTTCAGGAAGCTATGTTAAATAGCCCCATTCAAATTCATCGTGATAATCTTGTTGATGAGAAGAAGTTTTCATTTTTTAATCGAAAGGTAAGAGTACCAGATAATCCTATTCGTAAGATGGTATTTCAGTTTGAGAAAAAAGCTGTTAAGCATAATAAAGGCAGAAAAGTACATGAAACAATAGAAGATTGGTTTAAACGGTTAGGAATAGAAGCAGATATTAATGTCTATCAAGGTGTTCGTTATGGTCACCTAAATGTAAGTGACTCCGAAAAGGATTTGTTACGAAAGCAATTAAAAAGTATGGAAGAGATACTTGAAGCGAAATAAAGAAATAAAGAATAGAGGTGAAAGAAGTGCGCACAAAACAAATGAATATAACCCAAACTTATCACTTCTTAGCGGAAGGAATAATTATTTATCTAGCTTTGCTTCCGTTTAATTTCTATCATTATGGAAATGTACCGGTGTGGTATTACTTGGCGATTTTAGCTGGTATTGGGATTGTGTATTCTTTCATCTCGAATAGGACGAACAGCTATTTACCTTATATTGCGTTTATACCGGTAGTATTTCTATTATTTTATATAATAGAATACCCACTCTTTTTAAGTATAATTTTTTCCGGCTTATTTGCTTGGCGTTATATTGCGATACGGGGAAAGGGTTTTCTTGGTTATGAGTCTACTTATATATCAGCGACTTTGCTTCTAACGATACTTGGCATATTTTTAATGCGAAATTTTGATGTAGTAATTGTATTTATTACACAAATTGTCGTAATAGTATTAGGGTTTACATTTAGTAATTTATTAGTGATTGAAAAAGAAAATCAAAGAGCTTTTCATAAGACAGAATGGGCAAAAATAAGTGGATTTTTTCTTGGGACAATCCTAATAATCTATTTGTTATCTGATACTCTGTCATGGGTAGCAAGTAAGTTTTGGTCTGGAATTGGTGGTGGAATTACCTTATTTGCTAGTCTCATAGCTCGTTTTTTTGAATGGCTTGGGATCAGTGATTTCTTCAAAAGTGGTGTGAACCAAATGGAGCCTATAGAGGGTACACCAGGATTTGCTGAAGGTGAAACAGTTGAGATGCATTTTGAACCTTCGGATGGTGATCATTTTAATTTATTACTAGCTATTTCTATAGGTGCAATAGTACTATTCCTTACGTTCATTATTTATAAATCTATGAAATCAGAAGCTTATGAAACTGAGGACCTGGAAGCGAATGGTTTTAACATACAGCCGGACGAAGTTAAAGATGATGGTCGATTTTTCGGTAAAGTCTTTAAAAGAAGGAAGTTAAAACCAAATCATCCTATTCGAAAAATTGTCTATGATTTTGAGAGGAAAGCATCTAAGGCTAAACTTGGTAGAATGAGCCATGAATCCATAGAGAATTGGTTTGAACGTATCGGTTTAGAAGGTGATATTCAGGTATACCAAAAAGTACGTTATGGTGAACAAAGCACTACGGTTGAGGAAGAAGATAAGTTAAGGAACATGATTAAACTATTTGAGCAGAATTTGTTAAAAAACAATAAAGTAGATAATACTTAACTTTTTATTACTTACCTGTCATAATATAAAATATAAAGTTTTCTAGGGTTCCGCATAATATGGTCTGGTCCGAGAGAAAACGCACGGAAGTGTACACGGAGGGAGAAAAGCCCGGGAGGATATCAAGAATAATGATATCTTCCCGGGCTTTTTTTATAGGCGGAGTATTTTTTAAAACTCCACATCAAGATGAGGTGATTAGATGAATAAATATTGGAATTTATTATGGCTTGGTGTTTTCTTTGAAATTGGTTGGGTAGTGGGATTGAAGCATTCATATAATTGGTGGACATGGGGATTAACTATCATTGCAATTTATGTCAGCATGCATGCACTCGTTGTTGCTTCTAGCAAGCTACCAGCTGGAACAACCTACGCAGTATTTACAGGGACAGGCGCAGCGGGTACAGTAATCGTGGAAATGCTTGTCTTTGGTGAGCCATTTCAACTTGCTAAAGTTGGTTTAATTGTATTATTGCTAATTGGTGTCATAGGCTTAAAGACGGTGACTAAAGAGAAGGAACAGGAAGGAAGTACGGTTTAAATGGAGTGGATACTATTAATTATTGCAGGGATAGGGGAAGTACTTGGAGTTACAGGGATTAATCAAGTCAATAAAAAGAAAAACCTATGGAGCTTTACGTTACTAATTGGTGGATTTACCGTAAGTTTCATATTTCTTGCCTTGGCTATGCAGTCTATCTCAATGGGGACGGCATATGCAGTATGGACGGGTATTGGTACGGTAGGTAGTGTGCTCATAGGAATGGTTTTTTACAATGAACCAAAGACTTTCTTGAGAATATTGTTTATGTGTATGGTCCTATCAGCAGCTGTCGGACTAAAACTGATATCCTAATAAAGATAAGATAATCCCCACACAAAGTAGAGATACTAATAAGGTTGTCATCATATACTTCATTGCAGCTTTTAATTGGTTATTCATGATCAACTGCAAAGATTCGTTGCCAAAGGTTGAAAAGGTAGAATATGAACCACAAAACCCGACGCCGAAAAATAACCAAAGGGATTTGTTTAGCACATCATTAGAATAATAATAGAGTAAAAAAGCCAATATAATTGACCCGGAAATATTGGCAATCCAAGTAGCTATTAAGCGTTTATTTAGTTTGATAGAAATATAAAACCGGAGGATGCTGCCTACTAATCCCCCTAGTGCAACGATAATAAAATTCATATAGTTCTCTTTCCTTTATTTGCTAGTTTATAACCCATAAAACAGAATAAGATTCCCCCAATAACACTAATGCAAACATAAATAAAACTTAACAAAAAGTGATTTACACCAAGCTCTATCGTTTCAACAGCAAAGGTAGAGAAGGTTGTAAATGCACCGATTGCCCCGGTTGTAAATCCTATGGATATTGTCGGGGGTACATTTCTTCTAAACCATTTACTAGCTAATAGAAAGCTTAGCAAAAAGAGGCTGGGACATAACTAAAAGTATAAGTTGAGAACCTGAACGATACGCCACATTAGCTCCGGAAATATACGGAGACTCCTACGGGAGGATAGGCATCGGTGAGACCCCTCAGAGCTTTAAGCTCTGAGGAGGCTTACCAGCCGCCCGTGGAAAGCGTAGTATATTTCCGGAGCGGGTCTATGCGCTATTCATGTTCGTTCGGATTTTAATCAACTAAAACTCTTTTGTCCCAGCCTCTAAAGTTTCAATTGGAAAAAGGAAACGATTTTCCACAAAAACAGAAATACTATAGCGTCCAACAGCACCAAACATACCACCTATACCTACTGCAAGGTATTCTTTCCAGGATGTTAAGTGTGTTGGCATGATGGGCATAATCCATAGATTTCAAATTTATGATCTTCAATTTCATAGTTAGCTAAGGTTCTTTTTACTTCATCCATTGGACAGACCTCAATTTCTTTTGTTTTTCCACAATCCTTACAAATAAAATGATGATGGTGATGATGTGTGCAATTCATTCGAAAGTGCTTTTCCCCATTTAATTCTGTAGATTCCAGAATTCCTACTTCATTATAAAGATGTAAATTTCGATAAATGGTATCAAAACTTATTCCTTCATGTGTTTCTTCTAAATGCTGGATAAGGTCTTTTGCAGTACGATATCTGTCTTCATTCTCAAAATATGTTAAAATATCTTTTCGCTTTCCCGTGGTTTTGAACCCTTTTTTCTTTAAAAGTTCGATTGCTTCAGAGGTATTCATGTTCTTGCCCCCTTTGTTGCTACTGGTAATTTTTTATATCCTATTGCGATTAATAAAATAATAATTGCTACAACAACAATGGTTCCACCAGGTGGAATATTTAAATAATATCCTGCTATTAATCCTATCATAACAGCTAACTCTCCAAATACAATAGCGAGAAACATCATTTGTTTAAAACCTTTCGCTATACGCATACTTGCTGCAACAGGTAATGTCATCAAGGAAGAAACCAATAACACGCCAACTATTTGGATGGAAGCGGCAATGACTAATGCAGTCAAAATGATAAATAATAAATGTATCTGTTTGGAATGAATTCCGGAAACTTTAGCATGTTCCTCATCAAATGATAGAGTGAATAACTCTTTATAAAATAATGAAATGATAACTAAAACAAAAATAGTGATAATAAATATGGTAATAAAGTCTGTTCTACTTACAGCTGATGCAGAACCAAATAGGAAATTCATTAACTCCGTGTTAAACCCATCCGCTAATGCAATAAAAATAACACTTAGACCTACTCCTCCTGAAAGAATAATAGGAATAGCTAATTCTTGATAAGCCTTGTAGACACTTCTTAACTTTTCAATGAATATAGATCCCATAACGGAAAATAATAAGCCACTATAAATAGGGGATAGTATCATAATGGAAAACTTCTTTTCTAGGAATAGACCAAAAGCAATTCCGGCCAAAGTAACATGGGAAAGTGCATCAGCTATTAAGGAAAGACGTCTAACCACAATGAACGTTCCTAGTAGTGGTGCGATAATTCCAATTAATATTCCAGTAATAAATGTTTGCCTCAAAAAGTCATATTCTAATAAATCTGCAATCATTGGTTCTCCTCCAACATTAATGATCGTGTGAAATAATATTCACGTCATGACCATAAAGTTTTGACATTTCCTTTTCTGTTAAATTCTCGTATTCTTCTGGTTTTCCGTGAAAATGAAGTGTTTTGTTTAGACAAGCGATATTAGTGGCATATTTTGTCATTGTCCCAGTATCATGTGTCACTAATAACAAGGTAATTCCATTACGTTTATTTAATTCATGTAGTAGCTCATAAAATCGTTGTACATTCTCATAATCTACCCCAACAGTTGGTTCATCTAAAATAAGCAATTCAGGCTCACTAACTAATGCACGTGCGATAAATACTCGTTGTTGTTGCCCACCAGACAGATTTCCGATATTTTCATAGGCGTACTCACTCATTCCAACGGCATCAATAGCCTGAAGGATTTTTTCCTTATGCTTATGATTAAAAAATCTAAGATATCCCACTTTACTAGTAAGACCAGAAGACACTACTTCGTAAACGGAAGCAGGAAACCCTTTATTAAAGGAGTTAGATTTTTGTGACACAAAGCCAATTTTATTCCAATCTTTAAATTCCTCAAGAGATTTATCAAACAAAGTTAATCTCCCGCTATCAGGTTTTGACATCCCAAGGATTATTTTGATTAAGGTTGTTTTTCCTCCACCATTGGGTCCTAAAAGGCCAACAAAGGCTCCTTTTGGAATTTCAAAGTTTATATGATGAAGAATGGTTTTATTCTCGTATGAAAAGTTAATATCTTGTAAAGAGATAATTGAATTCATATTCAGGTAGCTTCCTTTCATTTGGTTGCTTGAGCTAACACATTTAGGTTATGTCTCATTAATAATAGATAATCCATATTTTCTCTAATGTCCTTTTCTGTTAGGACTGCTAAGTTATGAATGGTCAATGCCTCAGCACCAATATAATCTTGTATAATACTAGATACTTTACTAGTTGCATTTTGTTCAAAAATGACGTATTTCAGTTTACTCTCTTTAGCCTGTTCTATAATTTGAACTAAATCACGTTGCGAAGGTTCGCTAGTGGAAGAAAGTCCATTAATTGGAATTTGGGTAATACCATATCGTACTTCCCAGTATCCATATGCTGCATGGGAAACAAGAATTTGTTTATCTGTTTTGCTTTGTAATGTTTCTTGAAATTCTAAATCAAGTTTAGACAAATCTTCTTTTAATAATTGATAATTAGTATGATAAAGCTCTTTATTCCTTGGGTTTAATTGGCTTAAGTATTCCGTAATAATGTGACTCATTTCAATCATCCGAAGGGGATCTATCCATATATGTGGGTCATGGTCACCGTGGTTATGTCCGTCATCATGGTGATGATTATTAGATTCTTCCTCGTGATTATGCTCATCCTCATGATGATTTTCTTCAAACAGTTCTTCATGATTCCCTAGTTCAATAAGTTCAATCTCTTCAGATTCCAGAGCATCTGCAATGCTTTCGGAGAATCCCTCCATTCCTGCTCCCATGTAAATAAACGCATCACCTTTAGCAAGAGTAGTTAATGTTTTTGTTGTTGGTTCATAGGAGTGAGCATCAACTCCTGGTGGAAAGACGGATAAGGCCTGTATGGTGTCTCCACCTATCTTTTCAACTGCATATTGTATAGGATAAACCGATGTATATATTGTTAGCTTTTCCTTTGTTTGATGATTAGTAGCTTCGTTTTGGCATCCAATAAGGAGGATACTCATTAGTATAATCGAAAAAAATAAGTTAAAAGGTTTCATTTTTTTATCACTCGATTTCATATAATTCATATTGACTAATGTATCTTATCGTAATCGTTTCGATTTGTAAATAGGAATGATTACGATTATAGAGAAATATTATGTTTATTTTCCCACGAGACTAGATGGCTATACTGATTCATAAAGACTTCCTTCGAAGTAAATCATTCAGAATTAGTATCTGAGGGAAGTGATTTAGAAAAAAAGATAATAGAAATGTAATAATTTTTATTGCGAAATGTCTGAATATAATTTATAGTGAATATAGATGGATAGGAGACTGTCCTTAATTTTTTACCGTAAAAATGAATGAGTATTCATTCAAAATGTGATTGGGGGACAAAACATGAAGCGAACAATCAAGCGTGCTGCGGTTTTAGGCTCGGGTGTAATGGGTTCCGGCATTGCTGCACATCTAGCAAATATCGGTATTCCAACATTAATGCTTGATATAGTACCAAGAGCATTAACAGAAGCTGAGGAGAAAAAGGGACTTACCCTTGAGGATAAGGCAGTACGAAATCGAATTGCATCGAGTAGTAAGCAAGCACTATTAAAACAAAAACCATCACCTATCGTATCCATTGATAGTCTCGACTTAATTGAAGTAGGGAATATGGATGACGATATGGAAAGATTAGCTGATGTGGACTGGATTATTGAAGTTGTTGTCGAAAGATTAGATGTTAAAAAGATTGTCTTCGAAAAGGTAGATCAGTTTCGTAAAAAAAGTTCCATTGTAAGTTCAAATACTTCCGGTATTTCAGTAAATGCAATGGTAGAAGGGCGTTCAGAGGAATTTAAAAAACACTTCTTAGGAACACACTTCTTTAACCCACCTAGATATTTAAAATTATTAGAAGTTATTCCTACTGAGCACACAGATCCAGAAGTACTCGCATTTATGAAACAATTTGGTGAAGACGTGTTAGGGAAAGGTGTTGTAGAAGCAAAAGATACACCTAACTTTATTGCCAATCGTATTGGAACATATGGATTACTTGTTACAGTTAGAGAGATGCTTAAAGGTGGATATAGTGTTGGCGAGGTAGACTCTGTAACAGGTCCACTTATTGGTAGGCCAAAGAGTGCTACTTTCCGCACATTAGATGTTGTTGGATTAGATACCTTTATCCATGTAGCACGAAATGTCTATGAACAGGTAGAAGGTGCAGAGAAGGACGTATTTGATATACCTGAATTTATGTTGAAAATGCAAGAAAACGGCTGGTTAGGTGCAAAAAGTGGTCAAGGATTCTTCTTAAAGAAAAAAGAAAAAGGCGTAAGTACAATTTATCAATTAAACCCTGAAACATTGGAATATGAAGATCGTGGAAAATTGAAAACTCCAGCTGTTGAGTTGGCTAAGCAAGCAAAAGGACCTCGCAATAAATTGAAAGCGCTTGTAAACATGAAAGGTGACCGTGCTGGAGACTTAATTTGGAATATATTAAAACCTGCTTTACTTTACTCGGCCGAGTTAGTGGGTGAAATTGCAGACGATATTGTTGCAATTGACCAAGCAATGAAGTGGGGATTCGGTTGGGAAATAGGTCCATTTGAAACTTGGGATGCGATTGGCTTAAGAACTTCTGTAGATCGTATGAAGGAAGAAGGGGAAGACATACCAAGTTGGGTATTAGAGTTACTTGAATCTGGTCATGAATCCTTCTATAAACAAGACAATGGTGATGTGTTCTACCTAGTCAATAATGAATATAAGAAGCAAGAATTTAATCCGAAAGAAATCAATATTAAACGCCTGAAGGATGTTCAAGGTGTTATAAAAAAGAACACGGGAGCAAGCTTAGTTGATATTGGTGATGGAGTTGCCTTACTAGAATTTCATTCGAAAAGTAACGCAATCGGCTTTGATACCATCCAAATGGTTAATTATGCAGTAGAAGAAGTTGGAAAAAATTATGAAGGTCTAGTCATTGGAAACCAAGGTAAGAACTTTAGTGTTGGTGCTAACTTAGCCTTAATGCTAATGGAAGCACAGGATGATAACTTCTTTGAACTAGATATGGTTGTGAAAATGTTCCAAGACATGGGAACAACGATTAAATACTCCGACAAGCCAGTAGTGGTAGCACCATTTAATATGACACTTGGGGGAGGAGCTGAAGTATCGCTCCCGGCAGCAGCTATTCAAGCATCTAGTGAATTATACATGGGCCTTGTTGAATTTGGAGTTGGCCTTATCCCTGGTGGCGGGGGAACAAAAGAACTTTACTTAAAGGAACTACGAAATCTAGCAAAGGGCATTAACTTCGATCTGACCAAAGTAGCCAATGATGTTTTCGAAAAAGTGGCAATGGCGAAAGTTTCAACATCTGCACAAGAGGCAAGAGAAAATGGGTTCTTAGATGCAAATGATCGGATTAGTGTTAACCCAGACCATTTAATCCATGATGCAAAACAACGTGTATTGGAACTTGCTAAAGCAGGATACAGAGCTCCAAAGCGTGAGAAAATTCCAGTTGTTGGTGATGCTGGTTACGCAGCAATGGTACTTGGTGCAAAAACATTACAATTTGGTGGATATGCATCGGATCATGATGTGAAAATTGCTGAGAAGTTGGCATATGTATTATCAGGTGGTCGTATTAAAGAAGGTACGTTAATTGACGAACAAGTCATGCTTGATTTAGAACGTGAAGCTTTTCTAAGTCTAATTGCTGAACCGCTAACACAAGCTCGTATGCAGCACATGTTATTAAAAGGAAAACCACTGAGAAACTAGGGAGGGGGAAATAGAATGAGAGAAGCAGTTATAGTAGCAGGTGCTAGAACCCCTGTAGGAAAAGCAAATAAAGGGTCATTACGAAATAGCCGTCCAGATGATTTAGCAGCATTAACTATTAAAGAAACATTGAAACGTGCTGGTGGTTATGATGGAAATATAGATGATGTCATTATTGGTTGTGCAATTCCGGAAGCAGAGCAAGGAATGAATATGGCTCGTAACATTGCAGGCCTTGCGGGGCTGAAAACAGATGTACCAGGTATTACGATTAATCGATATTGTTCTTCTGGTCTACAGAGTATTGCATACGCATCGGAACGTATTATGCTTGGTGCGAGTGACACAATAATTGCTGGTGGTGCTGAGTCTATGAGTCTAGTACCAATGCCAGGTCACGTTATTAAACCAAACCCTACATTAGTAGCTGATGCACCAGGATATTATATGGGGATGGGACATACAGCAGAAGAGGTAGCAAATCGTTTTGGTATCTCTCGAGAAGACCAGGATGCCTTCGCTGTACAAAGTCATGAGAGGGCGGCAAAAGCAATTGCTGAAGATAAATTTAAAGAGGAAATCGTACCGGTAGAAATTACAGAACGTTTTATCGGGAAAAACAACAAAGTGGAGGAAAAATCCTTCCTCTTCGATACTGATGAAGGTGTTAGAGCAGGAACAACCATGGATGTACTTGCAAAACTACGCCCAGCCTTCCATGTGAGGGGCTCTGTTACAGCTGGTAACTCATCACAAATGAGTGATGGCGCTGCTTCGGTTCTGGTAATGGACCGAGAAAAGGCAGAAGCAGAAGGCCTGAAACCATTAGTGAAATTCCGTTCCTTTGCAGTTGCAGGAGTTGAACCAGAAATAATGGGGGTAGGACCAGTCAAAGCAATTCCAAAAGCAATAGAAATTGCTGGGTTAAGTCTATCTGATATTGGACTATTCGAACTGAATGAAGCATTTGCTTCCCAATCTGTGCGAGTAATTCAAGCACTAGATTTAGACACAAATATTGTAAACGTAAACGGTGGAGCAATTGCACTAGGCCACCCTCTAGGCATGACCGGAACAAAACTAACCCTAAGCCTTGCCTATGAAATGAAACGAAAAGGCATTCAATTCGGAGTCGTAACCATGTGTATCGGCGGCGGAATGGGAGCAGCAGGAGTATTCGAACTCTTGTAAGTTAGTAGGCTGGTAAACTAATTAGTCATTGAAAGCTTTTACTATAGTTTTAGTTTAGTTAAACTTGTTAATTACACTGAGCGGCCCGAATACACGGAGACTCCTGCGGGAGGATAGGCATAGGTGAGACCCCGCAGTGCATTAGCACGAGGAGGCTCACCAGCCGCCCGCGGAAAGCGAAGTGTATACGGGACGCGGACTTGGGAAGAAAGGTATAGCGAGATTTAAACAAATTTAACTTTCTAATGAAAGGATGTATATAAAATGAGTGAAACAAAAGAAAGATTATTCAAAGGTGGATCCTTCCTAGTTGAAGACCTAACAGGAGAAGATATCATTACTCCAGAAGACTTCACAGACGAACACAAAATGATTGCCAAAACAACAGAAGACTTCGTCGTCGGAGAAGTATTACCACTAGTAGAAAAACTAGAAAACCATGAATTCGAACATTCTGTAGACCTATTAAAAAAAGCAGGTGAACTTGGCCTACTAGGTGCGGACGTGCCAGAAGAATACGGTGGTCTTGCGTTAGATAAAATCAGTTCATCCTTAATAACAGAAAAATTTGCTCGTGCTGGTGGGTTTTCTATTACTCATGGGGCCCATGTAGGAATCGGATCGCTTCCAATTGTATTCTTTGGTAATGAAGAACAAAAAGAAAAATATCTTCCAAAACTTGCAACTGGGGAACTTATCGCAGCATATGCATTAACGGAGCCAGGTTCAGGTTCTGATGCTTTAGGTGCCAAAACAACTGCTAAATTAAACGAAGCAGGAACACACTATGTATTAAACGGCGAAAAACAATGGATCACAAACTCCGCTTTTGCTGATGTATTTGTTGTTTATGCAAAGATTGATGGTGAACACTTCTCTGCATTTATTGTTGAAAAAGACTTCCCTGGTGTTTCTACAGGACCGGAAGAAAAGAAAATGGGTATTAAATCATCTTCTACTCGTACGTTAATTTTAGAGGACGCAGAGGTTCCAGTAGAAAATCTACTTGGTGAAAAAGGCCGCGGGCATATTATTGCCTTTAATATTTTGAATGTAGGTCGTTATAAGCTTGCAATTGGTGGTGTAGGAGGGGCAAAACGTGCTCTAGAAGTTGCTACACAGTATGTAAACCAACGTAAACAATTTAACACACCGATCTCTAAGTTTTCATTAACTCAAGAAAAGCTTGCAACAATTGCATCTGAAATTTATGCGAACGAAAGTGCAGTATATCGTACTGTTGGATTGTTCGAACAACGTATGGGTTCTTTAACTGATGAACAATTGAAGGATGGTCGTGAGATTGCTCGTGCCATTGCTGAATATCAAATTGAGTGCTCCATGAACAAATATATGGCTACTGAATTACTTGACCATGCAGCAGATGAAGCGGTGCAAATGCACGGTGGTTATGGTTTTATGCAAGAATATGAAGTGGAACGTATCTACCGTGACTCTCGTATCAACCGTATCTTTGAAGGTACAAACGAAATTAACCGTTTACTAGTTCCAGGTACATTGTTGAAGAAGGCAATGAAAGGTGACTTACCTTTATTCCAAAAAGCAATGAGCCTTCAAGAAGAACTGATGATGATGATGCCAGAAGAGCCAGGTACTGAGCCTCTAGAACAAGAAAAGTATCTATTAAGAAATGCGAAGAAGATCGTACTACTTGGTGCTGGATTAGCAGCACAAAAGTACATGCAAAAGATTGAAAAAGAACAAGAAATTCTTGTGAATCTTGCAGATATGGTTGCGGAAGTTTACAACATGGAAAGTGCAATCCTTCGTACAGAAAAAGCAATCAATGCTACTGGTGCTGATAAAAATAAACAAAAGATTCTTTATACGCAGGTTTATGTACAAGAAGCATTCAACCGAATTGAAGCTGATGCAAAAGAAACGTTAATTGCAGTTGAAGAAGGAGACACATTACGTATGATGCTTTCGTCACTTCGCAAACTGACTCGTCATACTCCAACTAATGTAATCGCTAAGAAACGTGAGATTGCTGCAGGAATTATTGAAGCTGAAAAATATACTGTTTAATTAATAGAGTTCATGATGTTAAAAATGTGAGGAGCTTGATTTTAACAATCAAGCTCCTCTACTAATTTTCTTCAATTGATTTAAATTAAAGTGTGGGTGATACCATTGAACCAAGAATTACTTAAACAAATAGAAAATGTTGTCGGAGAAATATATAGTATTTCAAAATTAGAAGAACAAGGTTGCACTTCCATTGTACAAAAGATTAGTGCCTTATCAGGGAATTTTATATTGAAAAGCTCTTCTGAGGATAGATATAGGGAGTGGCTTGAGACCGAAGCCCAGGTACTGAAGAAATTAGTTAAACAAACCAAAATATCTGTTCCGCATTACTATGGGTTTATAAAGGAAGAGGACAAAAGCCACTTACTGATGTCATTTGAGGAAGGAATCTCATTAACTACTGCATTAGAACATGCAAATTTCCAAGAGAAATTAGCATTAATAAAAAGTTTTGGTAGTTTTATTAATCAACTTCATGAATTAGGTCCAATCAACTCGTTGAATCATGACAATAATTGGTTAGATGTTCAATTAAAGATTGCAGAGCAAAACTTAGAACAAGGTGGAGTAGATGGAAATATCCAATTACTAGATAAATTAATATCTCATAAGCCTTTACCAGTAAAGCAAACTGTTATTCATGGAGACTGTACTACTGACAATGTTTTAGTTATTCATGGGGAAGTTAAGATGTTCATTGATGTTTCAGGTATGGCAGTTGGTGACCCTCGGTACGATGAATCGTTAGCGATTGGTCGTTTGAAACAAAATCCAGAGTACCTAAATGCTTTTTATGAGGGCTATACTCGTTATAAAGTTTCAAACGATGAGTATTCATATTTTGATGAGGGACTCTATGAATTTTTCTAATTCGGTAATGTTAGGCAAGTTCTTTTAAAAAGCTAGAATACATCACTTTAGATTCTAGCTTTTTTCTCTTGTCTTACTTGCTAAGTTTTAAAACATATTCTTCGACTACCATACCTCTTGCATTTGCAAAAGCCTTATCTTCAGATATAATTTGAAAATCACATTTATTAAGTACCTTTAAAGAGGCCAAATTATCTTTGGCTGCACGAGCAAATATTGGCCGGATGGTAACCAAATTTAAAAACATTTTCAACGCTTCTGTGGCTATTCCTTGGCCCCAATGTTCTTTTCCTAACCAGTAGGTGATTTCAGGCGAACCGAACATTTCAAATTTAGCAATATGGCCAACTACTGTATTATCTTTTATGATAGTCTTGATGATTACCGTTTCGTCAGACATGATTTTATTCCAATGCCTCAGGAATGCTTTCTCGTCTAATGGATCTTTAGCTGTAAATGCTGCCATATAGTTTGCACTTCTATCTGTTTGATAGCTATAGAATATGGGCAGGTCACCCTCATTTACGTCTCTTAGAACTAATTCATTTTTTATCATAAATAATCACTCCGTATCTATAGAGGAAAGAATTTTCGTCCTAGCGTACCGATGGCATATCCAATTATTACCCCGGCAGTATTCAATATTAAATCATCTACATCAAAACTACGTGATATCACCCCGTTAATCGACAGCAACAATTGCATTACTTCAATGAATAATGTACTCCCTAGACCAATGAAAGAGACTTTAAAGAATGTAACTCGATTTAGTAACAGTAATACAAAAATTCCAATTGGAATGAACACCACTACATTACCTAATAAGTTTATAACTTGAAGTGTGAAGTCTTGGTGGTGATTAATGTATAAATTAATAGTTTTAAATGGTATTAGATTAATAGAAACATGATTAGGTACTACCGATGATGTTGGAAATAAGGTTAAGTAAAGTAAGCTTTCTCCATACGCAATGAGTAATATAAAAGTAATCTCTCGGAGTTTATTATTTTTAATCTTCATTTTCTTCCGATACGAGATACGTAACGGTATATATAGGAAGAGTGTTATTGCAATAAACAGTATTGGTAAATCGTTAATATAATCCATTCTAACTCCTTACGTTTTTAATATTAAGACTAGTATAGCATTTAATTTAATAGATTTAGATTTAATCTCCAAAAAAATTAGCTAGATAGTTTTAATTCCCATTTTGTATAGCACATCATACCCGCTTCGGAAATACACTACGCTTTCCGCGGGCGGCTGGTGAGCCTCCTCGCGCATACGCACTGCGGGGTCTCACCGAAGCCTATCCTCCCGCAGGAGTCTCCGTGTATTTCCTACGCTAGTTTTGAGTGAAAAAAAGATTAACAATTAAAACCAAGACAATCATTATTTGCTAACTTAAAGTAGGAAACCTAAACCAGCGCAGGCAGAATACGTAGACTCCTGCGGGAATAGCACGTGTCCGAAGACCCCGCAGAGGTGAACTTTCCTCGAGGAGGCTGAGGCCGGGCCCGCGGAAAGCGGAGTATTCTGCCGGAGCGGTGTCGTACAGCTGTACCCAATAACTAATTCTGTTGTAATTAAACTAGTTACCGCACAGTTTCTATCAATTGCAACTAACTTTGCGAAAGAGCCTTAGCAAATGAAGTGTTCCCCCTTATAATTCGACACAAATCATGGTAATATAATAGTAATAAAGGAGGGGTATTGTGGCACTTACATTTTACTGGTATCCAAACTGTGGAACATGCAAAAAGGCGAAGAAATGGTTTGATGAGCATAACGTTTCCTATAACAGCATACATATTGTGGAAGAAACACCTTCCAAGGAAGAAATATTAGAGCTAATTGAAAAAAGTGGACTTCCTGCTAAAAAATTCTTTAATACGAGTGGTAAGAAGTATCGTGAATTAAATATAAAAGAGAAGATTCAGGATGCAACAAACGAGGAAATGGCAGAGATCTTAGCTTCAGATGGGATGCTTATTAAACGACCAATTGTCACCGATGGAAAAGTGGTTACGTTAGGTTTTAAAGAAGAAATATTTCAGAGTAGCTGGGTCTAAATAATAATACTAGCAATAAACAAATATAGGTTGTATAGTAAATGTACAACCAATTATTCGGAGGGATTACAATGAGCTTACCAAACGATTTATTATATTCAAAAGAACATGAATGGGTAAAAAAAGAAGGTAACACGGTTCGTATCGGTATTACAGATTTTGCACAAGATGAACTAGGTGATATCGTATTTGTTGAACTTCCAGAGGTTGGAGATGAAATCTCTGTTGATGAGCCATTTGGAAGTGTTGAATCTGTGAAGACTGTATCTGAGTTATATGCACCTGTAAGTGGGAAAATTGTCGAAGTTAATACTGAGTTAGAAGACAGCCCTGAGCTTGTTAATGAATCTCCTTATGAAAATGCTTGGATGATAGTTGTCGAGCTTAGCAACGAATCTGAACTAGATGAACTATTATCATCAGAAGCCTATAAAGAACTGATTGAGCAAGACTAATTTGATATTGCATTATACACTGACTTTTTTCCTGCTTTAAGGGAAAGAGTCAGTTTTAATTTCAAAGATTTCTAGACATCTAGTTGTACTAATATGACGCCTTGCGTTTTCAAATAGAGGGGGATCTATCATGATTTCACATCATTCTGAACGTGTAATAATAGTGGAGGGGCTAACTGATAAAAGGCAGCTTGAGAAGGTAATTGAAGATCAGGTTACGATTATTTGTACAAATGGAACCTTTGATATAGAGCGATTTGATGAAATGTTAGAAACCTATCAATTAGATGAAAAAGATGTTTATATTTTTGTTGACGAAGATAAATCCGGGCTGAAGCTTAGAAAGCAGCTTTCTCTTGAATTACCACATGCAGAGCATATTTATGTAAGTAGTGAATACCGTGAAGTTGCAGCTACACCGGAAAGAATATTAGCTATGCTATTACTTGGTAAGCAAATTTCAGTCAATCCTCATTATTTAGTCTAGCTTACAGGTAGGTGATTTTTTGAAGCAATTAAACGAGGAAACATTAGAAGAAAAAGATTTGTTACTATATATTTATACACCTTTTTGTGGAACCTGCCATCTAGCAAGAACCATGTTGGAAAAGATAGAAAGTGTGCACAAGACAGATGTTTTCTATGAAATGAATGCATCATTTTTTCCTGAATTTATGCAGGACAACAAAATAGAAAGTGTTCCCTGCCTGTTAATAAAAAAAGATAATATAATTCGTGAAAAAGTATATGTGTTTCACTCTATACCTAATATTTATAGTTATCTATTAGAATACCAACCAGAGTTATTTAAAGAAAATATTTAAAAAAATTTCTTTTTATGGTTGACACATATTTACTCTGGTGCTATAGTTAGTTTTATCGAAAATTGAATAAATGATTTATCTCTTATCCAGAGCGGTGGAGGGAAAGGCCCTATGAAACCGCGGCAACCTTCAAACATTCGTGTTTGAAAAAGGTGCTAAGTCCTACAAAGCATTAGCTTTGAAAGATGAGAGAACGTGAAGATCTAATATATATTATTACGTCTTTCTGTTCTCTTACAGAAAGGCGTTTTTTGTTTGTAATAAAATATTCTGTGTTCTCGAAGTTAAACGAATGTGGAATAACGAATAGTACATCATAGAAATAGGAGGGATGCTCTGGTGATATCCATTGAAGGACTGTCGAAAATATTCCGTCTCAATCAAAAACAAATTACTGCAGTAGATAATCTAGATTTAACCATACAAGATGGTGAAATATTTGGTGTGATTGGTTATAGTGGCGCTGGGAAAAGTACATTGATTAGGCTGTTAAATCGTTTAGAAGAACCAACTTCAGGTAAAATAACAATCGGCGAACAAGAAATAACTGCTCTTAGTAAAGATAAACTTCGAGTTGCTAGGCAGAATATAGGTATGATATTTCAGCATTTCAACTTACTCTGGTCAAGAACAGTAAGTGAAAATATAGCATTTCCGTTAGAGATAGCTGGAGTATCTGTAGAGGAAAGAGAAAAGCGAGTAAATGAGTTAATTGACCTAGTGGGGCTATCAGGTAGAGAAAATGCTTATCCCTCGCAGTTGAGTGGAGGTCAAAAGCAGAGGGTTGGTATAGCTAGAGCATTAGCTAATAATCCAAAAGTATTACTCTGTGATGAGGCAACATCTGCTCTAGATCCAGAGACTACAAATTCAATACTAGACCTACTAGTTGATATTAACGAGAGACTTGGGTTAACCATCATTCTGATTACTCATGAAATGCATGTCATCAGGAAGATATGTAATCGGGTTGCGGTAATGGAAAATGGAAAAATTGTTGAAAAAGGTGAAGTCCTAGATGTGTTCCTAAAACCTAAGCAGCCGGTAACTAAGAAATTTGTAGAGCAAGTGATGGGAAATCAAGATGGAGATTTAGAACAATTATTAGTAGATCATACAACTGGTGAGCTTGTTCGATTACATTTTGTAGGGGAATCGGCAAACCAAGCCCTAATTAGTAATATATCCAAAGAATTCAATATAGAAGTGAACATACTTCAAGGGAAGATTACACAGACCAAATTAGGTGCCTATGGTACATTAATTGTCCAAATCAATGGCGAGCAAAATGAGGTAAAGAATACAATTCATTTTATCAAAGAGAAAACCTCAGTAGAAGTGGAGGTTTTAGCCCATGCTTAAGGAATTATTCCCTAACGTAGTACTGGAAGAACTCATCGTCGCAACAGGGGAAACATTTTATATGACACTTCTGGCACTAGTAGGAACAGTTATTTTTGGAATTATATTAGGCCTCTTACTTTATTTAACCTCTAGTGAGAATCTATGGGAGAATAAGGGTTTAAATTTAATTGTAGCAACAATCGTAAATATATTCAGAGCTATTCCTTTTATCATCTTAATTTTGTTGTTAATACCTTTCACAACCTTTTTAATGGGTACATTTAGAGGGTCGAACGCGGCTTTACCTGCTTTAATTATTGGTTCTGCTCCATTCTATGCGAGGTTAGTAGAAATCGGTTTACGTGAAGTGGATAGAGGAGTAATAGAAGCTGCACAATCGATGGGGGCGAAAACAAAAACAATTATCTTTAAAGTGTTATTACCTGAATCAATGCCTGCTCTAGTTTCTGGAGCAACCGTAACAGCAATCGCACTAATTGGATACACGGCAGTTGCTGGGGTTATCGGTGCTGGTGGACTAGGAGATTTCGCCTATTATCATGGATTTGTACGACGAGATTTTGACGTTGTGTTTGTTTGTACAGTATTAATCATTATTATTGTTTTCATTTTCCAATTTATTGGTGACTTGATTACTAAGAAATTGGATAAAAGATAAATAACATAAAAATAAGGGAGATTACAAAAATGAAGAAATTATTATTTGTACTATCGATTTTACTTATTGGACTTTTAGCTGCTTGTGGAAATGATGAGGTTATTAAAATTGGCGCAACTAGTACACCACATGCTGAGGTTCTAGAAAAGGCTAAACCTATTCTTGAAGAGGAAGGTATCACAATTGAAATTGAAGAGTATTCCGATTACTTCTTACCTAACTTAGATTTAGATGAAGGCGCAATTGATGCTAACTATTTCCAACACATTCCATTTTTTGAAGGCGAAACTACAGATCCAGATAAAGCATATGATATTGTTAATCTAGGTGGCATTCATATTGAACCAATTGCAATTTATTCAAAAGGAATTACAAGTGTAGAAGAGATTCCAGAAGGCACAGAAGTAATTATCAGTCGTAATGATGCAGATCATCTTCGTGTTCTTGAGTTGTTTGAAGCAGAAGGATTAATTAAGGTTTCAGATGATATAGAGGATCCATTAACACTATCACAAGAGGATATTGTTGAAAATCCATTAAATCTACAGTTCTTATTTGGAGAAGTTAATCCAGAATTCTTAATTGAGGCTTATAACAATGAGGAAGATACTCTTGTGGCAATTAATACAAACTATGCAATTGAAGGTGACTTAAAGCCGCTAGAGGATGCATTATTTGTTGAAGGTGAAGAATCTGATTATGTAAATATTATTGCTGCACGTGCAGAAGATAAAGATAATGAGGACTTGAAGAAAATTGTTGAAGTTCTTCAATCAGAAGAAATTCAAAACTTCATTATTGAGAAATATGATGGAGCGGTAGTACCTGTTGGTGGAAACAATTAATTTTAATAACAGTAAATCCTATTTAGGGTTTACTGTTTTTTTTGTTTAACTAGTAAATAACAGTATATGCGAGTAAAAGTGTAAATGTTTATGGATTAATCCATTATTTAGATTATAGCGGGTGTGATGTAAAAAGAAACTAAAATTGGCGACTAAATCAGACTTGGTGTCCACCATACCTTCATGCTAACATTGAAATTGTCATTACAACGAAAGGATGATTCACTATTAATAGTGAGATAAAGATGAACTATACCTCGGAAATGGAAAAAGCTATGCAAACGTCACACCATATGGGGTATGCTGATTATTGTCGTAAACTAGAAAACCGAATGAAGGTTGAAAGGAGACGGCAAGAGGAATACAATAAATGTAAATATATTGTTGCTGAAATTGATAGTAATATTTATAGATGATACATGTGAAACTGAGGTTTCCCTCCTGGGAATCCTCAGTTGTTTTTTGGCTTGAAGATTCTATTTGAATACCTGTTTTATCCTATATTATAGGGACATCTTTCAACAACCCAAATAAGTTGATAATCGATTCGAAATGCTATAAGATTGTAATGAGAATAAATTGAGAATGGATATCGATATTTTACATATCCAAATATCATAACAATATATGGAGGTATCAATATGGCAGGATCTGTATTAGAAATTAAAAATCTTCATGTGTCAATTGAAGGTAAAGAGATATTAAAAGGTGTTAATTTAACCGTTAAGGGTGGAGAATTCCATGCTATTATGGGACCAAACGGTACTGGTAAATCAACGTTAGCATCTGCTATCATGGGTCATCCTAAGTATGAAGTAACAGAAGGAAGCATTCTTCTAGATGGTGAAGATGTACTTGAAATGGAAGTAGATGAGCGTGCACGTGCAGGTCTATTTCTAGCAATGCAATATCCAAGTGAAATTAGTGGTGTTACAACTTCAGATTTCTTACGCTCAGCTATTAATGCGCGCCGTGAGGAAGGCGATGAAATTCCACTAATGAAATTTATCAAAGGTTTAGACCAAGATTTAGACTTCTTGGAAATTGATCAAAGTATGGCAACAAGATATTTAAACGAAGGATTCTCTGGTGGAGAAAAGAAACGTAATGAAATCCTTCAATTAATGCAGATTAAACCAGATATCGCAATTCTTGATGAAATTGATTCTGGTCTAGATATCGACGCATTAAAAGTGGTATCCAAAGGTATTAATAAAATGCGTGGCGAAGATTTCGGTTGCTTAATCATTACACACTATCAACGTCTATTAAATTATATTACTCCAGACTTTGTGCACGTAATGATGCAAGGTCGCGTTGTTAAATCTGGCGGTCCTGAACTAGCTCAACGCTTAGAAGCAGAAGGATATGACTGGATTAAGGAAGAGTTAGGTATCGAAGACGAAACAGTAGGACAAAACGCTTAATAGTTAGGAGGGGTAATATGACTGTGGACACAAAGCTACCTTATGATAGAAGCTATATTGAACAGTTCTCAAGTCAGCATAATGAACCAACATGGATGAAAGAATTACGTGTTAGTGCATTAGAAAAAGCTGAAACATTAGAATTACCAAAACCAGATAAAACAAAGATCGGTAAATGGAATTTTACGCAATTTAAACATGTTGCAACGGGAGAAACTATTTCTTCATTATCTGAGTTGCCTACTGAAATCCAAGATTTCTTTGATGTAGATGCGTTACCAGAGAATCTTGTAATTCAACGTAACCAAACAGTTGCATTTGCAAAATTGAGTCCAGAATTAGCAAATAAAGGTGTTATTTTCACGGACATCTTTACAGCGTTGAAAGAGCATGAAGAATTAGTAAAACGATATTATATGAAAGATGCTGTTTCAATTGATGAACATAAATTAACAGCACTTCATGCAGCATTAATGAACGGGGGAGTTTTCGTTTATGTCCCTAAAAATGTTCAAGTAGAAGAGCCAATTCAAGCTATATTCTGGCAAGAAGATCCAGAAGTAGCACTAGTAAATCATGTATTAGTTGTTGCTGAAGAAAATAGTAGTTTAACATATGTTGAAAACTATATTTCTAATAATAAGGATGAAGCTACAGTTGCTAATATCGTAACAGAAGTCATCGCGCAAGATAATGCGAAGATTTCATTTGGTGCAGTTGATAATTTTGCAGCTGGTACTACTACTTATGTAAACCGTCGTGGTGTTGGATATCGTAATGCTACAATTGACTGGGCTTTAGGCCAAATGAATGATGGAGATACAATTTCTGAGAACGTTACTCATTTAGTTGGTGACGGTGGTGTATCGAATGCCAATGCAGTTACTGTTGGACGTGGTAAACAAACACAGAACTTCACAGCGAAAATGGTTCAATTCGGTAAAAACACAGATGGCCAGATTTTACAACGTGGTGTTATGAAAGAAAGCGCAACTTCAATCTTTAATGCCGTTGGTAAAATTGAACATGGTGCATCTGGTGCCAATAGTGAACAAACATCTCGTGTTCTAATGTTAAGTGAAAAAGCTCGTGGGGATGCAAACCCAATTCTATTAATTGAAGAGGACGATGTAACAGCAGGTCATGCTGCATCTGTAGGACGTGTCGATCCGATGCAACTTTATTACTTAATGAGTCGTGGTATTTCCAAAGAAGAAGCGGAGCGTTTAATCATTCATGGATTCCTTGATCCTGTAGTAAGACAATTACCGATTGATGCTGTTAAGAAACAGTTGAAGCAAGTAATTGAAAGGAAAGTTGACTAATGGATGTTAAAGCCATTAGGCAAATGTTTCCGATTCTTGATCAGGAAGTAAACGGGCACCCATTAGTTTATCTTGATTCGTCTGCAACTTCACAGAAGCCGATATCAGTTATTGAAGCTGTTGAAAACTATTATCGATTTGATAATGCAAACGTTCACCGAGGTGTTCATACACTAGGTTCGCGTGCAACGGATCAATATGAAGGTGCTCGTGAAAAAGTTCGACGATTCATTAATGCTAGAAGTACGGGAGAAATTATTTTTAATCGAGGCACAACAACTGGGATTAATTCAGTTGCTTTAAGTTATGCTCGAGCTAACCTACAACCAGGAAATGAGATTTTAATTACTCCAATGGAGCATCATAGTAATATCATTCCTTGGCAACAAGCTGCTAAAGCTACTGGTGCGACATTAAAATATGTTCCCCTGCAAGATGATGGTACAGTCTCACTTGAGGATTACCGTAAGTTAGTTACTGAAAATACAAAGATTGTTGCAATTGCTCATGTATCTAACGTTCTTGGAACTATAAACCCAATTAAGGAAATTGCTGAAATTGCACATAGCAAGGGAGCTATCCTAGTTGTCGATGGTGCACAAGGTGTTCCGCATATGAAGGTTGATGTACAAGATTTAGACTGTGACTTTTATGCTTTCTCTGGACATAAGATGCTTGCTCCTACTGGAATTGGTGTCTTATATGGAAAAAGAGAATTACTTGAGAATATGGAGCCAGTAGAATTTGGTGGTGAGATGATCGATTTCGTAAGCTTACATGATTCTACTTGGAAAGAGCTACCTTGGAAATTTGAAGGTGGTACTCCTATTATCGGTGGTGCAATTGGCCTTGCAGCTGCAATTGACTTTTTAGAAGAAGTTGGTATGGATAATATTCTGGATCATGAACAAAAGCTGGCAGATTATGTAATGGATCGTTTACGTACAGTAGAAGGCATTAAAATTTACGGACCAGAACATCGTGCAGCACTTGTTACGTTTAATCTTGGTGATGTTCATCCACATGATGTTGCTACTGCATTAGATTCCTATGGTATAGCTGTTCGTGCTGGTCACCACTGTGCACAACCATTAATGAAATGGTTAAATGTTACAGCAACAGCAAGGGCAAGTTTCTACCTATATAATACCGAAGATGATGTTGAAAAATTAGTTGACGGACTCTTGAAAACGAAGGAGTTTTTCGGTAATGTCTTTTAACAACCTGGAAACACTTTACAGACAAGTCATTATGGACCACTATAAAAACCCTCGAAATCGTGGTGTTCTGGAAGGTGACGCACTGACAGTGGATATGAATAATCCCACATGTGGTGATCGTATCCAACTTCAATTACAAGTTGAAGATGGTGTTGTAAAGGATGCTAAATTTGAGGGTGAAGGCTGTTCAATAAGTATGTCTTCTGCATCCATGATGACACAAGCTATAAAAGGTAAAACTGTCACAGATGCACTAAAAATGTCTAAACTCTTTTCTGAGATGATGCTTGGTGAGGAAATTGATTCTGATATTGAAATGGGAGATGCGGAGGCACTAAGTGGTGTTTCACAATTTCCAGCACGTATCAAATGTGCTACCCTAGCATGGAAAGCGATGGAAAAGGGAGTTAATGATAAGTAACAATACTAGAAGGAGGGTATATGATGGCAAAGAAAGCGCCTGAAATAGATGAATATAAATATGGCTTTCGTGATAAAGACGTTTCTATTTTCCGTACAGAGCGTGGTTTAACACGAAGAGTCGTGGAAGAAATCTCAAACATGAAAGAAGAACCTCAGTGGATGCTCGATTATCGCCTTAAAGCGTTGGAACATTTTTACTCACGTCCAATGCCACAATGGGGTGGAGACTTAACGGGTCTTGATTTTGATGAAATTGTTTATTATGTTAAGCCTTCCGAAAAACAAGGTAGAACTTGGGATGAAGTGCCTGCAGAAATTAAACAAACATTTGATAAATTAGGTATTCCAGAAGCAGAACAAAAATATCTAGCTGGTGTTTCAGCACAATATGAATCGGAAGTAGTATATCATAGCTTAAAAGAAGACCTAGAAGATTTAGGTATTGTCTTCAAAGATACAGATACTGCTTTAAAAGAAAATGAAGATTTATTTAAAGAGTACTTTGGAACAGTAATTCCATACTCTGATAATAAGTTCTCTGCTTTAAACTCAGCAGTTTGGTCTGGTGGATCATTCATTTATGTTCCGAAAGGTGTAAAAACAAATACACCTCTTCAAGCATACTTCCGTATTAACTCTGAAAATATGGGACAGTTTGAGAGAACTTTAATCATTGTGGATGAAGGTGCATCTGTACACTATGTAGAAGGTTGTACAGCACCGGTTTATACAACAAACTCATTACACAGTGCGGTTGTAGAGATCATTGTTAAGAAAGATGGCTATTGCCGTTACACAACCATTCAAAACTGGGCTAATAACGTTTATAACCTAGTTACCAAGCGTGCCGTAGTTGATGCTAACGGGACGATGGAATGGATTGATGGTAATATCGGTTCTAAATTAACGATGAAATACCCTGCCATTATTCTAAAAGGTGAAGGTGCTCGTGGTAACACCATTTCAATCGCAATCGCAGGTAAAGGTCAAGTACAAGATGCTGGTGCAAAAATGCATCACTTAGCACCGAATACTTCTTCTACAATCGTTTCGAAATCCTTCTCTAAACAAGGTGGTAACGTAACGTATCGTGGAATGGTTCATTTCGGACGAAAAGCAGATGGAGCACGTGCTAACATTGAGTGTGATACGTTAATTTTAGATAACGAATCTAAATCTGATACAATCCCATACAATGAGATTTTAAATGATAATATCTCATTAGAGCACGAGGCAAAAGTATCTAAAGTATCGGAAGAACAACTATTCTACTTAATGAGTAGAGGTTTAACCGAAGAAGAAGCAACTGAGATGATTGTAATGGGCTTTATTGAGCCATTTACAAAAGAACTTCCTATGGAATATGCGGTTGAGATGAACCGTCTAATCAAATTCGAGATGGAAGGTTCTATCGGTTAATTCTTTCTAAGAATAGGAATCCAAGTTCAGGAATAATCTGGACTTGGATTTTTTTTGGACACAACCAATCTGTTTCCTTATAACCCCATACGATAAACTGCTTGTTGGGATTCTAAGTAAAACAATGCTAAAATTAGTAGTGAAAACTAAAATAGTTAGAGGTAATGAATTTGGTATTTTTTATATGTTTATTTATAGGTATTTTAACAGCATTTGTAGGAAGTTTAGTTGGACTTGGTGGGGGAGTTATCTTAATCCCAAGTTTATTATTACTATATCAATTTGTTCCTGGATTTGAGTGGGCCACACCACAAGCTATAGTTGGTATTTCATTGATCACGATGGTCTTCACATCGCTTTCATCATCCCTTACCTATTTAAAAGAGGGTAGAGTTGATTATAAAACCGCTGTGCTTTTTTTAACTGGAAGTATTCCTGGTAGTATGATTGGTTCATGGTTAAATCAGTTTATGAATACTGATGTGTTTTCCTTATATTTTGGTATATTAATTATCATCATTTCACTTCTGTTTTTCCTTAAACGTTCTACTAGAAAAAATGATGTTACGGGAAATAATGTACGAACATTTCAGGTAAACGGTGAAGAATTTCAATATGCAGTCTCAACCCCATTTGCGTTTTTACTTTCATTAGTAGTTGGAACGTTATCTGGTCTGTTTGGAATCGGTGGTGGATCCATTATGGTACCTGCCATGATTCTCTTGTTTGGTTTTCCAGTTCATATTGCAACGGCCACGTCTATGTTCATGATATTCTTTGTTAGTATTATTGGAGCGAGTACTCATATTGTGCTAGGACACATCATTTGGCAATATTTATTTTTCTTTATCCCTGGTGCTTGGATCGGTGGAAGACTTGGTGCTAGAACGAACCAACTATTAAAAGGGAAAACACTGGAATGGATCTTAAGAATTACATTGATCATTATTGGATTACGTATGATTATTAATGGAGTAACCGCATAAGGAGTTTTCACATGCAAGAGAAAATATATTTTTACTATACAAATGATTTACATAGTAACTTCAGCCAGTGGCCAAGGGTTACGAAGTTCTTAAAAGGAGTAAAGGCCAAACGAGAACTTGAAAATGACTCGTATTGGCTTTTTGATATTGGGGACCATGTCGATCGAGTACACCCTATCTCTGAAGCACTTCTAGGGAAAGGGAATGTAACATTACTCAATGATATTGGTTATGATGCTGTAACTATCGGAAATAATGAGGGTATTACATTTTCCCATCACGATCTCTTCCAATTATATGATCAAGCAAAGTTTCCAGTAGTTTGTGCTAACTTAGAGAGTCTAGATGATAGATTACCTGAATGGTTAAGCCCGAGCTTAGAATTTATTACACATCATGGCATTAAAATTGGGGTTATTGGGCTTACGGCACCTTTTAATGATTATTATGAGTTACTCGGGTGGCATATTAGAGACCCATATGAAACATTAGAAAAACTAGTTCAGCAGGTAAAAGAATCATCCGATGTGATTGTCTTATTATCTCATTTAGGATTAAGTGAGGATGAAGAGATTGCAAGAAGATTTTCTGATATTGATGTAATCATCGGTGGACACACACATCATTTGCTGCGTAGTGGAGAAGAAGTAAATCAAACAATCATTACTGCAGCAGGGAAGCATTGTTATTATATAGGCGAAGTAATCCTAACTTGGGATCATAAAGAAAAAAGGTTAATTAAAAAAGAAGCTTATGCTACTGATATCTCTGAATATACTGTGGATCTTGAAACGGAGCAAAAGCTTAATACGTTATTAGTTCAGGCGGAAGAAATATTAGATACAACAGTTGTGGTCACAGAAAAACCTATCCAAGTGGATTGGTATAAACACACAGAGATTATGCAACTATTAACCAATAAAATAAAACAAGAAACAAATGTTGACATTGCGATGTTCAATACAGGCTTATTACTAAATGGCTTTCCTGCTGGTAGAATAACATTAGGGGACATTCATAGGGCATGTCCACATCCTATAAATCCTTGTATTGTAGAGTTAACTGGTAGAGAAGTAATCGAAGTGGTAAGAGCTAGTCTAACGAAAGAGTTTATGGAATTTCAGTTAAAGGGATTCGGCTTTCGAGGTAAGGTACTAGGAAGAATGATTTTTTCTGGTTTACATGTCAAAACAGGAATTCATTCAAATGGTTCGGAGTATGTTCAGGAAGTATTAATGAATAAAGAGCCGGTAGATATGGACCATATCTATACAGTTGTTATTGCGGATGCATTTACATTTGGGAGATTATTACCAGAAGTAGCCAAGTCAGAAAGGAAAAATTATATTCTTCCAGATTTTATAAGGGATTTTCTAGCTGAAACTCTAAAGGAATATTATAGCTAAAAGGGATACTATTCATATCGTGACACATGACCTTCCATTTGCATAGAAATATAGTGTACATTAAAAGGAGGCATCATGTTCATGATTACCATCAATCCATTAGAAGTGGACGGGATAATGTTCACGGCGATAAAAGTGGAATTACCGAAAACAAATTTATTAATGATTACGAATGAAATAGGTTATATCATGTGTGGAGCTTTAGATGTTGATTTATTAAGTGAAAAGCTAAAAGAACGTGAAGTAATTGCTGCAAGGGCAGTAGGAGTTCGAACCATAGATGATTTATTAAGTGCACCACTCGAAAAGATTACCGACGCTTCCAAAGATAAATATGGATGGGAAGTTGGTATGATTGGAAAAGAAGCCTTAAAACGAATATCTTAAAAAATGTCTCTCTAGAGGCATTTTTATTTGGCGTTTTTCAGGAAGAGAAAATAGTTAAATAAATGTACTAGTTGACTTAATAACCCCCAAAAATAAAGCTTTTCTTAAAGGTGTTGTTTACTACATTATTTGTTAGAAACTGTGCGGTAACCACTGCTAATCTCAAAAAATAAATGGGTATAGTGGTATGATTCCGCTCCGGCAGAATACTCCGCTTTCCACGGGCACGGCCTCAGCCTCCTCGCGGAAAGTTCACCGCTGCGGGGTCTTCGGACACGTGCTATTCCCGTAGGACAAGGTAGGCTTCGGCAGCATAATCATCATCGCACGAAGAAAATTGCTCTTTATTTTCGAGGAGTCTCCGTATTCTGCCTGCGCTGGTTTAGTATTCTAATTATTGTTAGTTATTGATCATATTTTTGGATTTAAGTGGTTCTATTGCCCTTAATCACTTATTACTAGCGAAGGAAATACACGGAGACTCCTGCGGGAGGATAGGCATCGGTAAGACCCCGCAAGAGCTTTAGCTCTGAGGAGGCTCACCAGCCGCCCGCGGAAAGCGGAGTGTATTTCCGTAGCGGGTATGTTGCTCCCAAATTAGATTATTAGCCGCGCAGTTTTTATCAACTGTACCGAATAGCAAATAAATTATGTGAATATTACTGTTCTAATTATAGCTTTTTAAAAACAGATTTGTTACTATTAATATATAATTTTGTCGAATATTGCCGTTTTGTAAATGGCTGGTTAGGAGTACATAATGAGACTAGTAGCTACAGCATCAATTCAACCAGGAGAGATTTTGGGACAAACCATTTACGGAGAAAATGGTACCATATTATTACATAACGGAATTCCTTTAACGGATAGATTAATTAATCGTTTAGAGGAACAAGGAATTAGTTATGTATATATAGAAGATGAGGCCACCAGAGATATTATCATTCAACCAGTCATATCAGAAAAACTAAGACACGATGCTACTTCATCTATGAGGAAGCTTTTTTCCAGTATTCGAAAAAGCAAGTTAGAAACAAACTCCTTTGTATTAGATGAAGAGAGTACTAATCTAACCAACATCATCACCCGTATAATGGATGAAATAAATGGACACGAAGAATCTATTACGTTATTAACAGATATCTATTTAACTGATGATTATATCTTTCAACATTCATTAAATGTAGCTATATACTCACTTGCTATTGGCTCTGAATTAAATTTGAATGCTAAAGAACTTTCGGAGCTTGGAAAAGGTGCTATTCTTCATGATATCGGAAAAGTCTTTATAGATCCGGATATCTTACAGAAGCCAGATAAGCTTTCACAAGAAGAATTCTCTATCATGAAATCCCACACTACTATGGGATATGATTTACTCCGAAAAAATCACACTTATTCTTCTGTTGTAGCACATTGTGCTTATCAGCATCACGAACGAATTAATGGTTCAGGGTATCCACGCGGATTAAAGGGAAATGAAATTCATCTTTTTGCGCAAATAATAGGGGTAGCAGATGTGTTTGATGCAGTGAGCAGTAATCGTGTATACCGAAGAGCCCTGCTCCCTCATGAGGGGTTAGAACTCTTATACAGTATAGCTGTTAATCAATTTGATATTCGAATTGTGGAAGCCTTCAAAAATAGTGTAGCGGTTTATCCAAATGGGATGTATGTGGAGTTTAACGACAAGAGGAAAGGTGTAGTCGTTAGTCAGAACAAACACATATGTGATCGACCCAATGTTCGGATACTTGAAAACGAATCGGGACAGATTGAACCGTATATGGTTGATCTATCGACCCAACTAAATGTAACCATTATAAATTGTAATTTAGTCTAATTTTTAGTATTACCCTCCTTGGAACAAGCATAGATTGTACCGAGGGGGTTTTTTTTATGAAAAGGCATCGGATGGGTTTTAGGGGAAGAAATTCACCACCTCCGTCAAGGTATATATTGATGATTTCATTTATATTAGTCATTGTTATTACGTACTTTAGTTTGGAATTTATTGATGAAGAAATTACACCTACTATCAAAGAGATAGCACGGGCAAAGACTACCGAATTTGCAACTAGAGGGATTAATTCAGCAGTTAAGTTTGCGGAGGAATATACATTTGAAGATATTGCTATAACGGAAAAAACAGAATCTGGCCATATATCCATTGTAGGTTGGGATCCTTCAGTAGTAAATAAAATTAATAGAGCAGCAACCGATAGAGTGGAGGAGTTTTTTCATAGTATGAATCGCGGGACACCGCCCCAGTACAGTGATCCACTCGGAGAACCGGATGTTTATGGTGACACTGTTGATGAATTAGTTGACCGTGACCCGACAGTTATTGAGATTCCTATTGGGCAAGCAACAGGAAACTCTATTTTAGCTAATTTAGGACCGAGAATACCAGTTAATTTAGAACTTGTAGGTGCGGTGCGAACGGAACTCGGTGAAGAAACTGAAGAATTTGGAATTAATAATTTCTTCGTCACGTTATATGTAGAGGTGGAAGCTGATGTACAGATAGTTATACCTTTTACCTCAGAAGTGGAAAAGGTGAAAACAAAAATTCTAATTGATAAAGCAGTAATTATGGGAGAAGTACCAGACTTCTATGGTGGTACAGGTGGAGATACTTCCATTGCAGTACCAAAAGAAGACTTGCAAGGGGAAGATTAATATAGTATAGTAGATTCATAATTTAATAAGACCTTATCAGATCGGTGAGGTAGAGGTGCAAATAAGAAAAGTAATCAATATGAGGATGACAACGAAGATTATTGATGAAAGGCTTGTTTGCCGAAGCGTAATAAGGGTCAAACTTATTATTTGCTGGGGTGTTTACTGAACAAGAGACACACTGTCATGCTAACGTGCATGGAGGACTACAGATCGAGATGGAGGATAACGTATTTGCATAAGCAATGATAGGTTATTTTCTATCGTTGCTTTTTTGTGTGGAAAAAATTCTTTTTCTCAAAAAGCGTATCTCCATGACCGTCTAGCGATAAACTAAAACAACAATGGAGGTAACGTAATGGAAGGAACTATTTTTTCACTTATCCCGGCAATTATTATGTTAGTACTCGTACTACTAACTAGAAAGGTATTACTTTCTTTAGGAATAGGGATTGTTGTTGGGGCTTTATTTATTCACAATTTTAATATGTTGGATAGCTTTAAGGAAATATGGAATGTGTTTTATGGGATCTTTGTTTCTGATGGATCTCTTAATATGGGTGAGATTCAACTGATTGGTTTTTTGTTATTATTAGGAATTATGACTGCATTTTTGCAGGCGTCAGGTGGGAGTAAGGCATTTGGAGATTGGATGACTTCTAAAATTAAAACCCGTCGCGGCGCCCATCTTATGGCACCAATTTTTGGGATAGTCATTTTTATTGATGATTATTTTAATGCTTTAGCTGTAGGGCAAATTGCAAGACCTATAACAGATCGTTACAACACTTCTCGTGCGAAGTTAGCGTATTTTATTGATTCGACTTCAGCGCCGGTAACAGTTATTTCTCCAGTCTCCAGTTGGGGTGCATATTTAATCGGTGTAGTTGGGGCACTAGTTACGATGATTGATCTTCAACCATTAGAAGCTTTTGTGAAAATGATACCATACAATTTCTATGCTTTAGCTGCAATCTTACTCGTTTTTATTGTTGCATTCTTTAATATCAATATTGGACCAATGAAAAAGCATGAAGCTAGAGCAGTTGAAACAGGTGAAGTAATACCTAAGGATAAAACGGTACCAGGCGATTTATCAAATTCTTTTGAACCTAGTAAAAATGGTAGAGTATATCACTTAGTAATACCAATTATAGTTTTATTACTTACAACTGTTGGTCTAATGCTCATAACTGGGGCAAATGCGAGTGGTGATGTTGTAACATTATTATCGATTTTTGAAAATACAAATGTTAATTTCTCTTTATTTTATGGTGGTGTAGCAGCGGTAATTGTAGCGTTAATCTTATATGTTGCTCAAAACAACCATCATGTTAAAACGAGTCTTGTATTGGTGGAAGGCATCAAAGCAATGCTGCCAGCCATTTATATTCTATTATTAGCGTGGATGATTGGTTCTATCATATCTACCCTACAAACTGGTGAATACTTAGCACAAGTGGTAGAAAATGCTAATATTAGTTCAGCAATATTACCAGTTATTTTCTTTGTCATTTCCGGATTTATGGCGTTGGCAACAGGTACATCATGGGGAACATTTGGGATAATGCTACCAATTGCTGCAAACGTAATGTCTATTGCAGATCCATCCCTAATTATTCCCTCACTTGCCGCAGTATTAGCTGGTGCTGTGTTTGGAGATCATGTTTCTCCTATATCTGATACAACAGTTCTATCGTCTACAGGAGCGGGGGCCAATCACATTGATCACGTATTAACTCAACTTCCATACGCGATAATTGTGGCTATCGCTTCGGCTATAGGTTATCTCTTAGTTGGGTTAACTAATTCCTTACTATTAGGTTTAGTAGTAACATTCCTTTTAGTTATCTTAACTGCTTTTGTTGTTCATAACTATAATAAAAAACAATCATAATTAAACCTTATAACAGGGTCTAATCTTTATCAAATCAACTCTAACTGTTGTGAAATAAAGGTTAGACCCCGCTTTCTTTTTCAAAGATTCTCTATTTACAAAAGAATCTAAAAAATGCTTTGACATAAGAAAAAAGTACCGGTATAATACAGACAAGTTCAGTAATTTCAGAAAACTATGTTAATATTGAATACTTCTGAAATTACGAAATAAAAGGCTTATCTCCATACTACATAGTGGGATAAGAAGAATGATAGGAGGAGGTATTTTATGGAAACACGTTCTCAGTGGGGAACAAGAGCAGGTTTTATTTTGGCTGCAGTGGGATCAGCTGTTGGTCTAGGTAACATTTGGCGATTTCCAGCTGTAGCCTACGAAAATGGTGGGGGTGCCTTTTTAATCCCTTACTTATTTGCATTGTTAACTGCAGGGATTCCAATTTTAATTTTGGAATTTACCATGGGGCATAAATATCGTGGTTCTGCACCGTTAACCTTTAGGCGTATGAATAAGAAAACAGAATTTATTGGTTGGTGGGCTGTTCTAGTTGCCTTTGTAATTTCAACTTATTATTCTGTTATTATTGCCTGGGCAATGTCCTATTCCGTATTTTCTTTCAATCTAAACTGGGGTGAAGATACTGGTGGATTCCTATTTGGTGATTATCTGAAATTAGCAGAGAATCCTGGTGAGGTTGGGAGCTTTGTACCTGGTGTGTTAATTCCATTAATTCTAGTATGGGTTATTGTACTGGGTATTTTATTTAAAGGTGTTAAAAAGGGTATTGAAATTGCGAACCGAATTTTTATTCCAGCATTGGTAGTTATTTTCCTTATTATCGTTATTCGTGCAATTACATTACCTGGAGCAATGGATGGATTAGAAGCATTCTTCACTCCAGATTTTAGTAAGATATTAAATCCTGATGTATGGGTTGCAGCATATGGGCAAATTTTCTTTAGTTTGTCTATTGCTTTTGCGATTATGATAACGTATTCAAGTTACCTTCCTAAAAAATCAGATATCACAAACAATGCCTTTATTACTGGTTTTGGTAACTCCAGTTTTGAGATCCTAGCAGGTATTGGAGTATTTGGTATTTTGGGTTATATGGCAGGACAATTAGGTGAGCCAGTTAGTGAAGTAGTAGATGCTGGAGTTGGATTAGCGTTTGTTGTGTTCCCAGAGATTATTAATCAATTCCCTGGGTTGAATGCATTATTTGGCTTCCTATTCTTTGCATCATTAGTGTTAGCTGGATTGACTTCTTTAATGTCGATTACGGAGACCTATGTTGCCGGTTTAATGGATAAATTCAAGATTTCTCGTGGGAAAGCAGTATTTTTTGGTGGTGGAGTTGCAGCATTGATTTCACTATTATTTGCTACACAGGGAGGATTATATTTCCTAGATGCAGCAGATTATTTCATTAACCAATTCGGTGTAGCTCTATTAGGTCTAGTAGAGGTAGTACTAATTGCTTGGATACTTAGAGAAGTTAAAAATCTTAAAGATCATGCAAATGAAATTTCGGATATTAAGTTAGGAGCTTGGTGGACAGTCAGTCTATCGCTAATTACACCAGTTGTCCTTGGATACATGATGTATGGTTTGTTAAAACAAAATATCATGAAGGAATTCGATAATGCAACCGGAAACTACGAAGGTTATCCAGATGCATTCATTCTATGGGGAGGCTGGGCAGTAGCTATTGGTGCATTAGTAATTGGTGTCGTCTTGGCTATTACTAAATGGAAGAAACCTTCAGTAGAAGATGAAGAGACATATAAAAAGGAGGCACAATAAAATGGCCTGGATCTCTTTTATGATACTTTCTATTGTTATTGTATGGGGAGGTTTAGCAGCTAGTATTTGGTGGGCTGTGAAAAAAGCAAAAGAAGCTAATTAATCATTAAGACTGTCTTAGAGTCTCTCTAGGACAGTCTTATTATTTAATTTTTATTTTTAGCCATCCTTTCCCATTTTCTTAAATACGGATAGGGGTCAAATGACCATTCACTATACCCATTATCCTTATACATACCGTAATGTAAGTGAGGTGGGAACTTACCAGAAGTTCCTGGAGGTCCATATCCAGTTGAACCAACACTTCCTAAAACATCACCTGGTTTGACAATTTGTCCTACTTTAATGTTATCTTCATAACCACTTAAATGTGCGTAATAATGGTAAATGTTGAAGATATCACGAATTCCAATTCGCCATCCACCATATAAATTCCATCCCTTAAGTTCAACTACCCCATATGTGGTGGAATGAACTGGTGTACCATAACCTGCAAAGATATCAGTGCCTTCATGAATTCGGTTTCCGCCAAATCCTCTACGGTCTCCCCAAGTGTTTCGATAACTATAGTTATAATTTATGGCAACAGGAAAGTCTCGATCAGTTAAATTAATATGATTAAATTTCTTGAATACTAACGCGGTATTTTTAATGGTTTGAACTGTTAAATCTCGTTTATAGTAATTCCAAAGGGCTATCTTAAAGTCCTCTTCAGAATGCCCATATTCCTTAATAATGGAGGCCATCGTATAAAGTGCATCTTCACCATTGTTAGGGTCCGCTCTATGATCTCCATTTCCATCTTTTCCTTTACCATTAAATATCCCAATACTATTAATATCCATTGATGTATTACCTGCCCCGTACCAAATTTCGGGAGGTATTCTAATCGAGATAACTTGATCTTCTTCAATATCCTTATAAATTTGCCTTTCATATTGATCAACAGCAGCAATATAATACCAAGGTACTTCAGTAATGGCTTCGGTTTTTTTATAAAGTGCCATACGTTTATCATATATATTTTCTTCCTTCTCTTCTGCATTTGCAGACAAAGGATAAGAACATAAGATGGTCACTATAAACAGGATTGAAAAATAGCCTCTAAAATTCAATTCATTCACCTCTCTTATGGCAAATTTGAAATAAATACAAACCCAACACAGCCATGCTTATGAATATCTTTTTGCATCGAATTAAACGCTCATGACAGTTTCCTTAAAATAAATGAGATTGAGGCTGGGACAAAAGAGTTTTAGTTGATTAAAATCCGAACGAACATGAAAAGCGCATAGACCCGCTCCGGAAATATACTACGCTTTCCGCGGGCGGCTGGTGAGCCTCCTCAGAGCTAAAGCTCTTCCGGGGTCTCACCGATGCCCCGGAAATATACTACGCTTTCCGCGGGCGGCTGGTGAGCCTCCTCAGAGCTAAAGCTCTTCCGGGGTCTCACCGATGCCTATCCTCCCGCAGGAGTCTCCGTATATTTCCGGAGCTGATGTGGCGTTACGTACAGGTTTTCAACTTATACTTTTAGTTATGTCCCAGCCTCTCCATACCTTCTTTGTCATGATCCACCCCTTGTGGTGATTTCTTCATTTGTGAAATAATCTGATCCAGTGTATTGTCATAATCTTTATTTTGAGTTGAAGAGTTATGCAAACTTTGGATATCCTGAATCAAAGTTTCATTATCCGATACGTATATATGATAAAAGCCAGGCATGACTGAGAATGCTGTATCACTAGCTATATCCGCTGCAATCTTTTGGTCGAGCCCTTCATCACGGTCATACGCTATTAGCACTTCTTCATCGGTCACTAACGTTGCAACTCGATTGAAACCTTCATTTCTTAGAATAAGCCTTGCAATCATATCCGCCATTTTGACTCGATCAATGGTTGCTTCATGTTGTATTTCAGAATCTTGTTCTAATTGGTCTTTGGTATAATTTACATATCCTAATTTATCATCCAGATTTGATGTGTTTTGGATTTTGTTCTCCCGATTTGGGTCTAATTCGTCTAATACTTGCTCTTGTTCTCCAGATGAATTATCTGTTTGTGCACATGCAGTTAACACTAATCCAAGGACTAATATGCTTAATATTCTATTCATGACCTTATTCCTCCTAAATAGTAGCAATTACATTAGTACTAGTTTGTAGTAAACGGGAGAAATCATGCGTTAAAAAATCAGAATAGCTGATATTGGCAAAAGTATGGTAAACTATAGACAACGTATGAGGGGTGAGTTTTTGTGATAGAACTATTTGGGAAAAAATACGAGTTAATCGAAAATGTTAAAGAAGGTTTTCAACAAAAAGCCCTAGAGGACCGATATTCTGATATTCTTAAGAAATATGATTTCATAGTAGGTGACTGGGGATATGAACAGTTAAGGCTTAGAGGGTTTTACCATGATCATAATTCGAAGGCATCAGAGGATTCAAAAATTAGTGCACTTGATGATTATATCTTTGAATATTGTAATTTCGGCTGTGCCTATTTTGTATTACAAAAAAAGGATTAAAATAATAAGGGACAAACGTACATCACAATGATTGGGGTGTATGTTTGTCCCTTAATTCTTAGAATTACAATGCCTATTCTTCTTGTTCAGGAGTAACATCATCTGGATGATCATGAATAGGATGTGCCCCGTCTATTTGCCTCGGAAGGTCTTCATGCAATTCCTTATATGGATACACAAAAGCACTCTGTCTTCTTTGTCCATCTTCCCACGGTGTTGATTTGCCTTCAACAGGTTCATTTTTATTAATACTTGAACCGAATGGTCCTTCAGGAAATTCTTCTGGTATTAGATAATTTTTTTGATTTCGTACATTGGAAAAATCAGAGAACTTCTTTTTGTCATCCTTAGCCATAACTTCAACTCCCTCTAATCTTCTACTGACGTGTATAGTCCATACTTGCTTGCATTCGAGTCCCCAATTTAGAAGCACAAGATAATTACTCTTTATCTTTTCCGTTCTGGAGATAATTACTATTCCATTTGTTGGTTGACCCTGAGTTAATTCATTCTTGTCCTCATTTTGTGATATGATAATGGTGTTAGTACTGAATTGGGGGTATAACTATGTATTTTGTGGATAGAAAAAAAGTCGAAGCTACATTGCAATTTGTAGAAACATTATTAAAAGAGTATAAAACATTCAATGTGGAATCAACTAAAGATAAGCTAGCCTTAGAGCGGTTATCGCAATTACTTATTGAATCTGTAATTGATGTTGGAAATATGATGATTGATGGTTTTATTATGCGCGATCCTGGTAGTTATGAGGACATTATCGATATATTAGAGGATGAAAGAGTTATACCTGATACAGAAAGCGTTCCTTATAAAGAGGTTATTGCTCTTCGTAAAATGCTGGTGAAGGATTACTTACATATTAATCATGAGGTAGTACAACAAGTACTGAATAAAAACTATACTATTCTTGAACAATTTACAACTCGTATTCGTGAATATTTAAATAATGAAATCGGAGTAGCAAATGCGTTTACTAAGGAATAAGGGGTACTTATTTTGAAGAAATACAAAGGTTATTTAATTGATTTAGATGGCACAGTATATCGAGGAAATAAAGTAATTGAGGAAGCACCACTGTTTATTAAAGAATTAATAGATCATGATGTTTCCTATTTATTTCTAACAAATAACTCATCTAGAACACAGGAACAAGTCTCGGAAAATCTAACAAATCTAGGCATAAAGGCAAAGCCAGAAGATGTTTTTACAACTAGCATGGCAACGGCTAAATATGTTAAGCAGAATTATCCTGATGCTACGTGTTTTTGTATTGGTGAAGAAGGTTTATTTGATGCGATGGAGCGTGAAGGTATTCAGGTTACCAATGATGAAACTATATGTGATGTAGTAATTATTGGCATAGATCGAGACATAACATATGAAAAGCTAGCCAAAGCTTGTCTTGCAGTTCGTAATGGAGCTGCTTTCATATCTACCAACAGTGATATCGCAATTCCTACTGAGCGCGGTTTCTTACCCGGAAATGGGGCACTTACATCGGTAATATCAATTAGTACAGGGGTTAGTCCAACTTTTATCGGAAAACCAGAAGCTATTATTGTAAAAGAGGCTTTAGAAGTGCTTGGTACGGATCAACATGAAACTATCTTAGTTGGTGATAATTACAACACTGATATTCGGGCAGGGATTAATTCGCGAATAGATACTTTAATGGTCTTTACTGGTGTAACGAGATTTGAAGAGTACGATTCATTACCTATAAAACCAACCTATTTCATACAAAACTTAAGTGAATGGATACAAAAAATAGAGTAAAGGGAAGTTCCCTTTACTCTATTTTGCGTCTTCAGCAGCGTGGGCTAGTCTACTAGATGCTGCAGCAGCTATTGCACCTACTATATCATCTAAAAATGTGTGACATTCACCAGTTGATTTATCATTTAGCCTTTGTAAAATTCCAGGCTTTTGTTTATCAATATAACCATAATTGGTAAACCCAATTGAACCATAAACATTTACAATAGAGAATGCAATGATCTCATCAACACCATAAAGTCCTTCGTCAATTTCAATTGTAGTTTGTAAAGGCTCTTCTAGCATTTTCTTCTCAGCTAATTTATCTAGTTGAATACCAGTAAGGATTGCGTTTTGAACTTCACGTTTCTCTAATACACGGTCTACATTATACAGACAATCATCCATACTTAGATTTTCATGATACTTAGATTGTAAGTAGTAGACAAGCTCAGCGATGTCTTTTAAAGTAACACCTCTCTCTACTAAGAGTTCCCTTGCTTTTTTCTCTAATACACTTTGCTCTAATTTTTTATCCATGTTTACCACCGTTTCTCCTTTTTAGGTTAAGATTGGGTAATTTTTTCATACATTTATAGTAATGGTGTGTGGGAGGGAATTATGATGAAAGAATTACTATTAGCTAATTATAATATTCATGCTACAGAACAAGTTCGTATAAACGGAAGAGAAGGGTTCCGAGATAATGATTATTATTATTTTATCATTTCCTCATCGAACAAGGAAATGATTCATTTAGAGCAAGCTGCACTTGCCTATTATCTTGCCGAAATCGGTTATAATCATGCAGCAATCCCTATTCCTACAATGGGGAATAAGTGGTTTGTAGAAAAGGACCAAAATCATTATATGGTATTTCGAGTTTCAACTATCCAGAATGACCACCAAGAATCCCATGGAAAAATATTGGCTGATTTTCATAATCGAAGTGCTACATATACTTACGAACCAAAAGAGATTTCAAGCTATGGATTATGGAGAGAATTATGGATTAAAAAGCTAACTTCTTTTGAGCAAAGAATTAACCATGAATCAACTTCAAAACAAAATAAGTACTACCGCCTACTGGTTGATATTTTTCCCTATATAATTGGATTAAGTGAAAATGCGATTCAGTACTTGCAGGAAAGTGAAACAGATAAACGATTTCATCAGAGTGATCAAGGTGTATTCGGATTTCGTAGGTATTATGATCACTTATTAAATCCAATTATCTGGACGGATGATCTTGTTTATGATCACCCAACCCGTGATTTAGCTGAATATATTAGATATCAATTTCTAAAAGATAATATTAATCCACGAGAGTTGAGCTTATTTCTAAAAGAATATCAAGAGGTTAGACCGCTATCTATTTTTAGTTGGAGACTATTATATGCACGATTAACTTATCCCATACACTTTTTTGATTTAATAGAGGATAGCTTTAATGAACAAAATGATGATCGGCATCATAAAGAACTAAAACAATTAGTAATAAAGCAACGAGTTTTTGAAAAGCGATTGGGGCAGTTGTTTGATTGGATGAATGTAGATGTTCGAGAGTATGATCTACCTTTACTTCAGTGGCTATAGTTTTTGTTTTTAGTCTGCTATGGAATAGTAAGTAAATAAAAAGCAGGTATCCATACGGTACCTGCTAAAATTGTCTAAGTTAAAATACTTGTTCTATTTCCTTTACACCTGGTACTTCTGCCATCAATGCACGTTCAATACCTGCTTTTAAAGTTATGGTTGAGCTCGGGCAGTTACCACATGCACCCATGAGACGAAGAAGTACAATGCCTTCATCATCAACATCTACTAATTCCACATCTCCACCGTCACGAAGTAAAAATGGGCGTAATTTATTTAATACTTCTTGTACTTGTTCACGCATTATCCATCTTCTCCTTTCCTAATTACATTATAAAGGTGTACCCTTTAAAAATCTATTCTTTATTTTTCGTTATTAATATAGTTCCATTAATGTCTCTTAATTAATTGTAGTCATTATTATTTTATCTTTATACTGAGAAATTGTAAAATAAAAGAAACTAACTATATATGTGGGGGCGAAGTAGATGGGCGATAAAGAAATTTTAATTACGGTATATGGAGCCGAGCAGATTTGCGCAAGTTGTGTAGGTGCACCTGGTTCAATTGATACCTATGAATGGCTCCAGGCAGCAATAGCACGAAAATATGAGTCGGAAGGTATTCGTTATGAATATATCGATATTGACCAACCACAAGAGGATGAGAAACACAGGGATTTTGTAGAAAGAATTGTAGAAGAGGATTTGTTTTATCCCATTGTTTTTGTTAATGATGAAATGGTAGCAGAGGGCATTCCACGATTAAAGACAATTTATGAGGCACTGGAACAGCGAAACGTAAAGTTGTTAGAGGGACAAAAGTGAGGGGAAGTAAAATGGAAATTCCCTATATCAAGATGCATGCCCTAGGTAATAACTATATTTATCTTGATTTATTTAGCTTCGATATAGAGGAAGCAGTTTTGTCTGATGTCGCTCAAAAAGTTTCCAATGTTAACACTGGCATTGGTTCAGATGGTATGATTCTAATCCATCCGACAAAGAATGCAGAAGTTGGAATGCGTATATTTAACAAGGACGGATCTGAAGGTATGAACTGTGGAAATGGACTTCGTTGTACTGCAAGATACGCATATGAAGTTGGAATTGTAGATAAAACCCAATTTCAAATCGAGACTAGATCGGGAATTGTTGATGCAGAAGTTAAAATAGTGGAGGGGAAAGTTGTCGCTGTTACAATTGACATGGGGAAACCCCGTTTAAAACGTTCACTTATTCCCATGGCTGGAGAAGAAATAGAGCTTGTTGTTAATGAGCCGTTTAATATAGAGAATCAGATATTAAATGTAACTGCTGTTTCGATGGGCAACCCACATGCTGTATTTTTTGTGGAAGATATTGAGGAAGCTCCTTTACTTACACTTGGTGAAAAAATTGAAAAAGATCCTCGTTTTCCAGAACGAGTTAATGTTGAATTTGTAGAAGTGGTCAGTGAGAATGAATTAAATTTTCGGGTATGGGAACGAGGATCTGGTATTACAGAGGCTTGTGGTACTGGTGCATGTGCAGCAGTTGTTGCAGCAACATTAAATGGCTATATTGCTAAGAATACATTAACAACAGTTCATCTTCAGGGTGGCGATTTATTTATTAGATGGGATGAGAATGATTCCGTTTGGATGACTGGTGAAGCAAGGATAGTTGCTACTGGTAACTATTACTATGAGTAACTGGAAAATCTTAATATTTGAAACCAGTATCGTTTCGTATGTATACTAGTGTAAAGATATGCATTTATTTAGGAGGAAATAGGATGGTTATATCGCTAACAGATAGTGCGCGTCTCCAAATAAAGGAAATGATGAAAGAAGAAAAAGATAATGTTTACTTACGGTTTGGTGTAAAAGGTGGCGGTTGCAGCGGTCTATCGTATTCACTTGGTTTCGATGAGGAAGTGAATGAAGACTTGGATATTGTACAAGAAATTAACGAGATTCCTGTGATCATCCATAAGCCAGATATTCCTGTAATTGAAGGAACAACTATTGATTTCAAACAGAATTTAATGGGTGGCGGATTTAGTATTGAGAATCCTAATGCCATTTTATCTTGTGGGTGTGGTTCTTCATTCCGTACGAAGGAAACTGTAGGTGCACCAGATAAATGTTAATGAAAAAGCATGAAGAGGAATGATTCCTTTTCATGCTTATTTTTTATGTTGGTCTCCGTACAGTGCGACTCTATTTACTCAAACATACTAGTCGAGTGCTTTGGTTGCACTCTTGCTTTTGGATCGATGTATTGTTTTGCATTGTTAATGGCAGTTGGACCTTCGCCAAATCCTGTTGCGATTAGTTTAATTTTTCCAGGGAAGGTACAGATATCACCTGCTGCATAAATTCCAGGGATATTTGTTTCCATTTTGGTATTAACAACTATACTGTTTTTTTCTATTTCTAGCCCCCAGTCTTTAATTGGGCCTAGGGAAGAAATAAATCCATAATTACAAATGACTTCATCAATTTCAAGCTCTACTTTTCTATCACCTTTAACTTCTTCCAATGCAATTTTTTCAATTTTATTAGAAATAGTAATATCACTTGGAGCAAATGGTGTGATGACATCTACTTTGGAATTCATTAATTTCTCTACACTATGCTCATGGGCTCTAAATTCATTTCGTCGATGGATTAGGTATACTTTTTCAGCAATTGGTTCTAGCATCATTGCCCAATCAACTGCAGAGTCACCCCCACCTAATATAGCAACCTTTTTATCTTTGAATTGGTTCATGTCTTTAACATAGTAATGAAGATTGATTCCTTCAAAATCCTCAGAATTGTCTATGTTTAAGCGACGTGGTTGGAAGGCACCATTTCCTGCAGTAATGATCATGGTTTTTGTGTAATGAATTTCTCCCGTGTTAGAAGTCAGCTTAAACGATTGGTCTTCTAAACGTTCCACTTTTTCAATTGATTGTCCTAATACTATAGTAGGGTCGAACATATTAGCTTGTTCTTCCAAATTATCAACCAACTCTTGAGCACGTACCTTCGGAAAACCCGCAATATCATAAATATATTTTTCTGGATAAAGGGCTGTTAATTGCCCGCCAGTATGTGGCAAACTTTCGATAATCTTAACACTTGCTTGACGCATACCACCATAAAAAGCAGTAAACAAGCCAACTGGACCTGCGCCAATAATAGTGACATCAAAAACTTTATCTGTCATATAAAACCCTCCTTATAGAGAAATACCATTAACATATTACCATAAATAGATAATACTTGTAATTTATGAGTCTTTCTAAGTTAGAAAATTATAGTAGTAAAGTCTGTTGCTACTGATACAAACTGTGCGGTAACTAGTTTAATTACAACAGAATTAGTTATTGGGTATAGCTGTACGACACCGCTCCGGCAGAATACTCCGCTTTCCGCGGGCCCGGCCTCAGCCTCCTCGAGGAAAGTTCGCCTCTCTAGGGGTCTTCGGACACGTGCTTTTCCCGCAGGACAAGGAAGGCTTCGGCAGCATAATCATCGCACGAAGAAAATTGTTCTTTATTTTCGAGGAGTCTAAGTATTCTGCCTGTGCTAGATTAGTTTTCTTTATATATAGATATTCAATTTAATTTTTAAAATCTGTGTATTGTTTAATACCACTCAACACTAGCGTAGGAAATACACGGAGACTCCTTGAAAAAGAAAATCACTTTTTCTGCGTGCGATGCATTGCTGCCTAGCATTCCTTGTCCTGCGGGAGGATAGGCTTCGGTGAGACCCCGCAGTGCGTAAGCGCGAGGAGGGTCACCAGCCGCCCGCGGAAAGCGGAGTGTATTTCCGAAGCGGGTATGTTGCTCCCATAATAAATTATTAGCCGCACAGTTTCTATCTGCTATATGTTAGATAAACTAATCGGAATTACAATAATTTTTTAGAAAACAGCCAGAAAGTGTGTAAAGATATATTTAGGGTTGAAAATTCTAGCTAAAAGGTCTATCATATAGGTTGGATAATATATTACAGTTATGTGACATTCACTTTTAAGAATTGCTTTTATTTTTTTATCTTTATTCGTGAAAAACGTCACATACACATTTGTAATAGTTTAATAAATATTAAAGATGGATGTGATGAGGAATGAAGAAGCCTAACATCGTTGTCTTGGGTGCTGGCTACGGAGGAATCATGACTACTGTTAAATTACAGAAGTCACTTGGTGCAAACGAAGCAAACATTACGCTAGTTAATAAAAATGACTATCATTACCAAACTACTTGGTTACATGAAGTTTCAGCTGGAACTGTTCATCAAGATCAAGCAAGAGTTGCAATCAAAGATGTTATCAACCCACACAAAGTTAACTTTGTACAAGATAAAGTGGTTGAAATTAAACCAAAGGAAAACAAAGTAAAACTTGAAAATGGCGAATTAGATTATGATTATCTAGTTATTGGTTTAGGATTTGAATCAGCAACATTTGGTATTCCTGGACTTGAAGAGAATGCATTGATGATTAACGATATTAATTCTTCACGTCTAATCAGAGAACATTTAGAGTTTAATTTTGCAGAATATCATAAAGATCAGAATCCTGCTCGTTTAAACATCGTTGTTGGTGGTGGCGGATTCACTGGAATTGAATTTGTTGGAGAATTAGCTAATAAAGTTCCTGAATTATGTAAGGAATATGATATCGATAAATCTCAAGTACGTATTATCAACATTGAGGGAGCTCCAACTGTACTACCTGGATTTGATCCAGAACTAGTAGAATATGCGATGAATTCTCTTGAAGCTCGTGGAGTAGAATTTGTTACAGGTGCATTGTTAAAAGAAGCGAAGCCTGACGCTGTTGTTTATGAAAAAGATGGCAAATTAAATGAGATTTCCACTCTAACAACTGTATGGGCTGCTGGAGTCAAAGCAAGCTCTGTCGTTGCGGATTCTGGTTTTGAAAATAACCGTGGGAAAATTCAGGTTCGCCCTGACATGCGCGCACCAGAATATGATAATGTATTTGTAATTGGGGACTGTGCTTTAATTATGAATGAAGAGAGTGGAAGACCATTCCCTCCAACAGCTCAAATTGCTATCCAACAATCAGCAACAGTAGCACATAATGTGACTGCACTTGTTAAAGGTCAAGGCCACTTAGAAGGGTTCGAGTATAAGCCACTAGGAACATTAGCTTCTTTAGGTCATAATGATGCTATGGGTGTTGTATTTGGAGATAAGAAGCTATTCGGATGGAAAGCTACAGTTATGAAGAAAATGAGTGACAACCGTTATTTACTAAAATTAGGCGGAATTGGTCTATTACTGAAAAAAGGTAAATTCAATTTCTTTTATTAAATCTAATGTTTAACTAAATAAGAATAAGGAGCAAAGGCGTATCTCGTCTTTGCTTTTTTATTGAAATCCTTATAGAATTAGTTTTGTAAAAGTGAATTAACAAAGGAGAATACATACATTGATTCAATTAATTGTTTCGGTTATTTTATTTTTTGTCATATTTTTTGGTATTGCCTTTATCTTAAATATGTTATTAAGAAAGACATGGTTAATGGCATTTATTTATCCGTTCATAGTATTAATTATTGTCGATAAGATTCCAATGGGTGACTATTTTACATCACCTGGGCAGTCCTTTTCTAAAGCATTTTCAGAGTTGTTCTCTATAAATGGATGGGATATAGTCATTTTAACTTCAGGGTTCTTAGGGACGATTGTGTCTGGTATTGTAATCAAATTTTTACGAAAATCTGGTTATCAAATGTTTTAATAGTAGATTAGTTTTCTATTCAATATGCATAAAATCTTACTAGATAGGAAATGATGACACCCAGAGAGGTGTTGTTATTTGAATATCAGTATTATTGTCCGAAGAATTAGCATGACAGTCTTATTTTTACTAGCATTCTGGATAACATTATCAAGTATATCCAATATTACGTATGCAGATTTAGCCGTCATGTTAAAGAAAGATCATCAGGTATCTTCAAATGTTCTTTATGCTGGACAAGCAGAATACAGAAAAATAGCATTACAGGAAAAGCAACTAAAGATACTAAAGAAGCAAAAGAGATATGTCTCCAGTGAGCAAATAGAGGGACCTAAGTCGGTTGAAGAAGCTATAAATATTGAGAACTATCCGAAAGCTACTGTTGTGGCAACAGGTTACACAGCTGGTGAAGAATCAACGGGAAAAACTGCAGATCATCCGCAGTATGGTATTACGTATTCGGGTGTAAAAGTAAAGCGGGACTTATATTCTACAATCGCAGCTGACCTAGAGGTATATCCAATTGGAACCATTATGTGGATTCCCGACTATGGGTTCGGTGTTGTCGCTGATAAAGGTGGAGCAATCAACGGCAATAAGATAGACTTATATTTTCACACCGTTGAGGATGTCTATTCACAATGGGGAAAACGTGAGGTAGAAGTTTATATTATTGAACAGGGTAATGGTGTTCTATCTGAAGAAGTTCTACAGCAACTTAATGAGAATAAATCATTGCAAGTATTCCGTGAACAAATAAATAAGAGCTAAATAAAAGAGAGGGGAGACCCTCTCTTTATTAATAAAGTTGAAAAAGTATTATTGCTACTAGTATCCCAGTAATTGCCCCGAAAAAGACTTCTATTGGTTTATGTCCGAGTAATTCTTTTAGATTCTCCCTTTTTTCATATGCACCTTTATTCTCCCAGTTCTTTGCTTCCTCAAAAAATAATTGAAAATCATTCACTAATTGATTAAGAACTGTCGCATGCTTGCCAGCTTGCCTGCGAACCCCAGAAGCATCATACATGGTAATAATACTAAATACTGCAGCTACAGCAAATAAAGTAGAACCAAACCCTTCTATAATGCCTATTGCTGTTGAAAGAGCCGTTACAGCAGCTGAATGGCTACTTGGCATACCACCAGTACTAAAAGCAAGCCCTGGTAAAAATTCACGTGTTGCTATGAAATGGATAGGTATTTTTACAACCTGCGCAAAGACAATTGCTAATAGTGCTGCTGTTATAGGAAAATTGGAAAATAGAGCCATGATGTGTTTCCTTTCGGTTATATTTTCTAATACTTGGTGTTATTCTAGCATAGACCAAACTAAAAGAGATACTAAATACACAAAGGAAATTTATATATTATTTTAATAAGTTGTTTGTTATGAGTGCGTTTGTGTGGAAAGTATGATTTAGAACTTGGTAAGGATGGAATCATCCAATGCTGCATGTACCTAAAGCTGAGAAGGATGCACCCAACCCAGGCTAGCATGTGACCAAAATTGGGAAGGATGCACCCAATCCAGGGTGATGTCAATAAGTCTGTGTAAGATAGTTGCTCCTCACCTGATTAGGAAGCGAAGGAGGTTTTATATAGAGTGGCGGGCATGATAACCTTATTGGTTTAGCCAATATCTTTCGATATCTGGCTTCTTGGCTAAAGAGTCATGCCCGCAGAGGCTCCATGTCAAACCGACGTAAAAAAGTAAGAATCCTCTTATAATTATCTAATCATTATATCTAGCTTCAAACATCTTTTTTAGTTCGCTTTTAACTGAACTAAATTCATTTATAACTCTTTTACCCCATCTCTCATTGAAGTCCTGGGATACGAGGTATACAATCTTTTCAACAGCTTTCTCGTTTGGTAGGCTATTCATAGTCTTTGTTCGTTTTTTAACCTCTTTAATAGTGCGTTCTATGGTGTTAGTT
>NZ_LT855389.1:0-41561 GCF_900184735.1 Paucisalibacillus globulus | reverse complement strand
GATATTATTAGTTATACTATTAGACATAGGTAAGGTACTTCCTTTCTGGTTTTTGTGGTTATTAACTAGAGGATTTACCTTACCTTTTTTATTTATACTTATTTACACAAACTATTGTACGTCATCCAACCCAGACTAGCATGTGCCCAAAATTGAGAAGGATGCACCCAATTCAATGCAGCATGAGCCCAAAGCTCAGAAGGATGCACCCAACCCAGGCTAGCATGTGCCCAAAATTGAGAAGGATGCACCCAGCCCAGGACAGCATGTGCCCAAAATTGAGAAGGATGCACCCAATTCAATGCAGTATGAGCCCAAAACCAAGAAGGATGATCCCAATCCAGGCTAGCATGTGCCCAAAACCGAGAAGGATGATCCCAATCCAGGCTAGCATGTGCCTAAAATTGACAAGGATGCACCCAATCCAATGCAGCATGCGCCCAAAACCGAAAAGGATGCACCCAGCCCAGGCTAGCATGTGCCTAAATTGAGAAGGATGCACCCAACCCAGACTAGCATGTGCCCAAAACCGAGAAGGATGCTCCCTAATCAAAAAATAATCCACCCGATTCCAATAGGTCATCTGCCCATAATTGCTGTTATACAGCTTTCAAAGTGATAAAGAAAAAAGATTCTAGATCGTAATCTAAAATCTCTTTCACTATTTCATTATCTACTTTATAGCTGCTTCTAAGGCAATTTCCATCATTTCATTAAATGTTGTCTGACGTTCTTCAGCAGTTGTTTCTTCGCCAGTAATGATGTGATCGGAAACTGTCAGTACAGATAGTGCTTGGCGGTCAAATTTAGCGGCAAGCGTATATAATGCAGTTGTTTCCATTTCAATAGCTAGTACTTTATATTTAGCAAGTAAGGCATTTACTTCTTCCGCATTATCACGATAGAAGGTGTCACTAGTAAATACATTTCCTACGCGGATATTCATTCCTTTTTCGGTTCCTACTTCATATGCTTTTCGTAATAAATCGAAATCGGCAAGTGGTGCATAATCAATGCCATTAAAGATCAGCTGGTTCATTCTAGAATCTGTTGTGGAACCTTGTGCTAAAATAACATCACGAACTTTTACATCTTTCTGAATGGCACCACATGTACCTACTCGAATTAATTTTTGTACATCATAACTCTGAATTAATTCATTTACATAAATCGAGATAGATGGAACACCCATTCCTGTTCCCTGAACCGATATTTTTTCACCTTTATAAGTACCAGTATAGCCATACATTCCGCGAACTTGGTTATATTGCGATACTCCTTCTAGGAATGTCTCAGCAATATATTTTGCTCTTAGCGGGTCTCCTGGTAGTAGTATTTTATCAGCAATTTCTCCTTGCTTAGCTCCAATATGTACACTCATATGATTTCCTCCTAATGTAAGCTAGTTCTTTTCTAAAGTTATCATAACAGACTTCTAAAAACAAACAATTATCCATCTGCATTTTAGTTTTCATTCATTAAGAAATTAGTTATAATAGAGTTAGTTCAGTTATTCACGAATTATTTCTGTATAATTGAGGTAAAAGTACATAAAATTTGTACAAGTAAACTCTTGTTGGAAGGATGAAATGGAAATGAAAGAACAAACATTTAATATCACTGCAGATACAGGTGTACATGCACGCCCAGCTACATTATTAGTTAATAAAGCTGGTCAATATCAATCTGAAATTGAGTTAACTTATAATGATAAGACAGTTAATCTTAAGTCTATCATGGGTGTAATGTCACTTGGTATTCCTAAAGGTGCTGATATCAAAATCACAGCTAATGGTAGTGATGAAGAAGAAGCTATCCAAGGAATTTCTGAAGTAATTAAAGAAAACCTAGGTGAATAATGTAAAGGCTGTCTACGGTATTTGTTGACAGCCTTTTTGTTTAATAATATTTGCCAAGATAATAACTTTCTTCCACAACTTTAAGTGCTTTTAATGCCTCTTGATTATATGGAGTGTCTTTACTCTCTAGTTGTTTTCGATAAATTTCAACAGCAGATTGAAGTGATTCACCATACTCAGGCAGTTCATCTTCAAAAAGTTTAACAACACTTTTTAATACATTTACTTTTTCGAACTGAGCCAAAGCTTTTCGTTCATGAAATACGACATTTTCAACTTGTTTAGGATGATGTAAATCACCTTGCATTGGGTGTTTTAATACTGCTAGAACTTTAACCAAGTATTTATCATGTCTATCTTCGACTAGTTCTCCTACATAGATACCAGACTTATTTGGTGCTTGTACTATATCTCCAATTGTTAGCTCACTCATATATAAACCTCCCTAATATGTAATGTATCGATCCACTATTTATTCTGCCAAATTTATCACAAAATCGCGAACTATTAACTTCTTACTTTAATTGAAGGGTTTAAATTTGGTATACTGTTTAAAAGAAGGACGTGATAAGAATGATGCCGTTTTTATATTTTCCAGAAGATAAATCTGAATATATACCAGCCATTTTCATGTTAGCAATTATTATCATTGCAGCAGGTGTAGCACTTTATTTTTTTTACAAGAACTCCAAAAAACAGGAAAAGAAATTTGACCTGGAATATAAAAATCAATTGGAAAAACAAAATAAACCCAATTAGGTGACAGGGAGACCTGTCATTTTTTTTGTGATTTTTGAATGCACTCGGGAGTATGGATATAAATCATGTTTACCGTCATGATTTTTGCAAATACTATTCGTATTACGTAAAAAAGGAGTAGTGGAAATGCGATTCGTATTTGTATTCCTTTTACCATTATTATTGTTGACAGCTTGTCAAAGTAAAGAAGAAACTTCCAAAAGTGTGGAAATGTATAATACAACAGGTGATATGGTTGGAACTGCACAATTGTTAGAAGGTCCTGATGGTGTACAAGTTCAATTGAAGTTAGAAGGATTGACCCCCGGATTTCATGGTCTACATGTGCATGAGTATGCCAAATGTGAGGGACCTGATTTTAAAAGTGCTGGTAATCATTTAGATCCTGAAGGAAAAGAGCATGGATTAATGCATCCTATGGGTCCTCATTTAGGTGATATGCCAAATTTAGAAGCAGATGCTGGTGGACTTGTAGATGCAGATTTAATGATTCCTGGTGCAACATTGAAAGAAGGAAAAATGTCGCTTCTAAGAGGAGAAGGGACTGCATTAATTGTTACGGAAACGCAAGATGATGGTGTCTCACAACCTAGTGGAAACTCAGGCGCAAGAATTATTTGTGGTGAAATAAAATCGGGTAAGGGTAATGAAGCTACTGAATCACCAACCGATCCAACCGAATTTAATAAAAAGCAAGAAGAATAATGAAAAAGCGCGAGCATTCTCGCGCTTTCTTTGTCTAATTATTGTGTACCGCTTGAATAATACGATTAACACCTTCTTCAAGTGTTTCTCTTGGGCAAGCAATATTCATTCGCATATATTGTTTGCCTTCTTCACCATAATCTACTCCAGCGTTCAGTCCAACTTTTGCTTTTTCACTAAAGAATTTATTCAAGTTCTTCGCGTCTAATTTTAAAGAACTACAATCTATCCAAACTAGATATGTACCATCTGCATCCGTAACGCGTAAGTCGGTATGTTTTTCTAGTTTTTCTTTAACATAGGTATAATGGCTGTATAAGATATTACGTAATCCATCAAGCCACTCTTCCCCGTAGGTATATGCTGCTTCTAATGCTGTATTCCCCATGGTGTTCAACCCGTGGAATCCTTGTATAAGAAAATAATGTTCGAGTTTTTTACGCATTTCTTGGTTTGGTGTAATGGCATATGAGGCCTGAAGTCCCGCTAGATTAAAGGTCTTAGACGGGGACATACATGTAATACTGTTATTCGCAATATCATCGGATAAGGAAGCGATAGAAATATGTTGCTTATTAGGAAATGATAAGTCACTATGAATTTCATCAGAGATAATTAGTACATTATGTTCGAGACATAGTTCTGCCATTTTCTTTAATTCATCGCTTGTCCAAACTCGTCCGACTGGATTATGTGGGCTACAAAGAATAAAAGCTTTCACACCTTGCTTTAATTTTTCTTCAAAATCATCAAAATCAATGGTGTATCTGTTTTCCTCTAATACTAAAGGATTCTTCACTATAGTCCGGTTGTGGGCTTCAATAACTTTATAGAATGGTGTGTAAACAGGAGTTTGAATTAGAATGGTGTCTTCAGGTTCTGTTAAAGCCTGGATAGCCATATGTAGAGTAGTGACAACACCAGGACTAAAGGATAACCATTCGGATTTAATATTCCAATGATGTCTTTTAGAAATCCAATTAACAATGGAGGATTTAACACTGTCATCCACAATGGTATATCCATAAATACCGTGTTTAGCTCTGTCTATCAATGCTTGGTTTACTGCATCTGGAGCTTGAAAATCCATATCTGCAACCCACATAGGTAGGACATCTTCCGATTGGAAAAGATCTTTAACCATATCCCACTTCACAGAGCGAGTATTTTTTCTGTCATGTACTGTTTCAAAAATTTCCATAGTATAACCTCCTATTATTTTTCCACTTCTAGTATACCTTAAAAAAGGCAAAAAAAAGAGCAAAGCGTTAAATACGCCTTGCCTACAGGGGGAATACGAGAAAGTCTTACGATATTAGTTATACCCTGATACAATAAATATAAACATGTTTATTAAAACTTTTTTTCATTTCTTGAATTTTTTTAGATGGATGATGTACGAAACCAGTTGGAATAAGGGGGATGGCAGTGCACGTAGAACAGTTAGTACAATTACTAAAAGATAAAGATCTAGAAGCTTTCGAACAACTAATTGATAAATATAAAAGATTGGTGGAAAAAATCGCTTTTCAATATGGGATCGAACCAAATGAGATCACTGATGTAGTTCAAGAGGTCTTCTGTAACTTTTACCGGAAAATGGAACAATTGGAACCTGGGCAATTATCAGTATGGGTTTTCCAACAAAGTTTTCATAGCCTGAAAGATTATCATAATAAAGATGTAAGTAAAAAGGAAGATTTATCATCGATAGAAAGACGATATGGTTATTACATAGAGAATAAACGAGAAATGCTGTTGCAATATTGTCTTAGAGAGCTAGATAATAAATGGAAGCAACCTATAATCTTACACTACTTTCACAATCAAACTTTTGAGGAAATCTCTGTCATACTGAAGATAAAAGTGGATACTGTCAGATCTAGTTTGCAACGTGGGGGAGAATTGTTAAAAGAAAAATATGAAAAGATTCTTCATGAAGTGCTACAAGTAAATTCGTATGAGAAAGATCTAAGAGAATTATTAGGTGAGATAAATTACTACTATGAACGTTTACCTTCATTGGTAAACAAACAGGATATACTTATGAGGATAGAGAAAGTAAAAGCATCGCATAAATGGAAAAAATTACTTCCAACTGCGGTAGGGATTATTGGCTTGCTTCTTTTTTCCACTTTTACGGTTAAGTATATTCAGGATGAATCTGATAAACAAGCATTTCGAGAACAACAGGAAACAGAAGAAAGAGAGAATCAATCAGAAGCTGATAGTAATCCGGAGGTTCAGCAGGTTGAATTAGACCCAGAACTTGTTGCGTATTTGAATCAAGCAATAGAACAACTAGCAACAGAACTTGAAATGGAAGATGTTAATGGATTAATCTCAACCCAAATGATCGAAATGGTATTAAAGGATATGTTGCTGAATAATCCTGATCCTGATAATAGAGAATTTGTCCATAATCACCAGAAAGAGTTTATTGACATGGAATTAACACCCCCGTCAATTACAAAAGAGAATTTATTAAATCCAGACAAACGTGATGAGAAATTTATGACCTACTTGTATACCCTTTCGAAATATGAAGGTAATTTTCAAGATTACTTGGATAATCTTCTGTTAGAATTAAATATTCCTATTGAAGAATATGATTCAATAGTTTCCTCTCAGGACCATCTAACCAATTATGATGGGCCTGAAAAGTTGAAAGAACTTATACAAACCTTACAAAAACAGGGATATTACTTAACAAGAAATTCTGAATATGATAAAGTCACCGTTCAGATTGATTTTGTCCAGGTTAAAGAAAATGTAGAACAAGCCGGTTTCAACCCAGGCTACTTAAAATACTTGGATTTCACTATTGATTATGGGGATCAGTTTCACACAAAGGCTTGGGATGAACATGATGAAATATTACTAGAACTAGAATCTATTCTAGTGGATTATGGACATTTCTATTCTGAAACAATTAAGGAATACATTATTTCGGATATTAATACTAATCTTCATTATCTAATTTGGGGTAATACTAGACCTAAGCCGTTGCCTGAGGAAGATAGACAAGTATTTTATCAATTCCTTGAAGAAAATCCTGATTCAGTATTTTGGGATGTTTTTCATACAGCTGTACAGGAATATGAAGCGAGTGAGTGGATGGAGACCATTTACCCTCCTGATTTTACTTATATCAAAGCATTGTTTGATGAGAGGTTCGGTACTATTAAATTAGCAAACTTTGAACTTAATCGGCGTTGGCCAAAAGAAATGAATTCCATTGTTATATATAAAGAATTACAAGAAAACTTTGATCCATCACAATTAGTAGACTTAAGTCCATTAGAAGTGGTCTCATTATATGATTATGCAAGTGGGAAAGATGAGGGTAAAGTTTACAATTCGTTAAAGGCATTAAAAACCTTTCCGGAAGATACAGATTTGAATTTAATTGAGTTAAGGCGACATTCAAGTGAATATGTCTTTACGGAATATCCAAGTGAAAATAATGCAATAGTACATTTAGCTGACTGGAATCTTGAGCATGTTACCAGTGTTGAATTGATAAAAGATAATAATATATGGCAAGTTGCTTGGATTTATAAAAACAACTCCTCCAATTAATGGGGGAGTTGTTTTGCGTTTTTTCCATAGCTATCTAAGCATTAAGTCTTAATTAATTTTACAAATACTGTTACAATAGTTATAAACTTGTTTTAATTAAAAATAGTCTTACTTCTTGAAACTTTTATACAGATAGATACGTTACATATATGAGTAGGCGTGGTAAAAGGGGGATATTAATGCACGAGCAAGAGCTTGCAAAACGACTAAAAGATAGAGAACAAGCGGCTTTCGAATATTTAATTGATTATTATAAACCTAAGATAGAGAAGTTCGTGTTTCAATATGGGATTGAGCCTAACAGAATTTCAGAAGTTGTCAAAGAAGTCTTTGTGAATATTGGCCGTAAAACAGATAAATTTGAACAAGATACCATACATCCTATTATTCATCAGATAATGATTCAAACATTAAAGGAAGATGAGCGTAGACAGAAAAAAGTCCGAAAGGTTGCTGGAAATTTAAACGACTCCACTCAATACGGGTATTACTTTGAACGAGTAGAACATATCTCTAATCAAATGAATTTACGAGAAATGAGTAGCAAGTATAAGGTTCCACTAATTCTAAACTATTTCTTTGATAAATCAAAAGACGAAATTGCAACCATTCTTAAAACAAATGAAGTAAGCATGAATAAAATGTTACAACAGGGTGAAAAGTTACTATCGGATAAGTTTAATAAAATAGCAACCTCACAACAAGAAAGAACTCTTCATGATAGCTTAATGGAAATGCGATATGCCTTTCAAAGGCTTCCGGAGTTTACGGATAAACAAGAAGTGATGGTCAGCATTGACCAGGCTAGAAAGTCTCAAAAATGGAAAAAGCTAGTGCCGACAGTTGGTGCTGTGCTTGGTTTGTTCTTATTCGCATTACTTGGTCTAAACTATATTCAAGAACAAAAGGCTGAATTAAAAGCAGCGCAAGAGGAAGAGAAAGCAGCAAAGAGAGAAGCTGCAGAAGCGATAGCTACTACAGAACCTGATGAATATATTGAAGAATTAAATCCGGAAATTGTAGAATATATGGAACAAGCAATCGAAAACTTTGGAGCAGAGATTGGATTGGACGATGTGAATAGCTTTCCTGTTGTTCAGAGTGTAAGATCCATCATAGATGAGTTGAAACGCTCTCCTGATATGTTTGGTGGGGTAGACGACACAAAAAATTATATTGATATGATGTTAACATTACCTTCAGACATCGTTGAGAAACTAGAATCCCCATCCGCTGCAGAACCTTATTCTTTTATGGAAGTATTAGGCGTGTCTTTTATGTATGAGAGGGAATTTGAGGGTTATTTACAAAAACTAGTGACTTCAATCCCAGTAGATGAATATGAGCAAATCGTAGCATCGCAGGATAATCCTGTAGAATATACTGGATCTGAAGAAATTAAAAACTTTTTACGATTAATAAATGAACAAGGCTACGTAGTAAGTTTCGATCCTGGTTATAGCTATTTAATGGTCAAACTAGATATGAAGGAATTTAAGGAGAAATTAGCAGAAAAAGGTTATAGTGAAGCTTATTTAAGTTATGTGGATTATACGGTCAATCAATATTCGCTAGATTGGACGGATTGGGAAGTTGTAGCTGATACCTTACTGGAAATTGAATCCCTTATTAATCAATATGGTGATGACTATACTGAAGAATTTCAGGAGTACTTATATCATGATATGGTTAACTATCTAAATCAATATCTAAAAATATGGGATGGCCAAACAACAGTTTATGAAACAGAGAGAGAAGAATATTATCAGTTCCTAGAGAATAATCCAGATTCCATTTATTCGAATATTATCCGCAGTACTTTGAAAGATTGGGAAGAAAACGAATGGAAAAGAACAGAGGAGGATTATTTCTCAGTTGAAAAGCTTTGGTTTCAACTGGATGAACAATTCAAAAATGTTAAACTCGATGATATTGTCGAACTAAACCGCTGGCCGTTTACAGTAAATACTGGAGGACTCTACCGTGATTATAGCAGTAATTTAGATACTAACCTACTAAATGAATTAAATCCATTAGAAGTGGTCTCCTTATATGCCTATGCTTATGAGAAAGAGGATAGTAATACGTATAGTATGCTATATCATTCGATGAATATGGAACAGAATTTGGAAGTGGATTGGTTCAACATGAGGAATATAGGTAGTTATGGATTAACAGATTACACATCAGAAAACACCGCTACGGTTTACTTTGCTGAATGGGATAGAAATGTACTTGCATCTGTTGAGCTGATGAAAGAGGATGGTATTTGGAAAATAATGAAGTGAAACAATAAGACAGCTCTATCATTAAGAGCTGTCTTATTTTTATTTCAAGCGTTTTTCTAATTCTGCTTTTTCTGCTTCAAATCCTGGCTTGCCTAACAACGCAAACATATTTTTCTTATATGCTTCTACTCCAGGTTGGTTAAAAGGGTTCACTCCTAGTAGGTATCCGCTTAATGCACATGCTTTTTCAAAGAAGTATACCAGATAACCAAATGTATATGCATCAAGTGCAGGTACATCAATAATTAGGTTTGGTACGCCACCATCCATATGTGCTAGTAATGTACCTTGATATGCTTTGTCATTAATTTCATGAATGGTTTTACCAGCTAAATAGTTAAGGCCATCTGAATTATTATCTTCTTCTTCCAAAGTCAGTTCCCATTTAGATTGGTTTACATGAATGACAGTTTCAAATAAATCACGGCGGCCATCTTGAATATATTGTCCTAATGAATGAAGGTCAGTAGAGAAGTTTGCCGAAGTTGGATAAATTCCTTTTTGATCTTTTCCTTCACTCTCCCCATATAATTGCTTCCACCATTCAGAGAAATATTGAAGACTAGGTTCATAATTCACAAGCATTTCAATTGTTTTTCCTTTGTTATACAAGACATTCCGTACAGCCGCATATTGATAGGCAATGTTATTGTCAAGATTCGGATCGTTGAAGTCATTCATTGCATCAAGAGCACCTTGCATCATATCGTCTATATTAATTCCACTTACAGCAATTGGTAGTAATCCGACAGCTGTTAATACAGAGAAACGACCACCAACATCATCTGGGATAACAAACGTTTCATAACCAGCCTCATCTGCTACACCTTTAAGTGCACCTTTAGCTTTATCAGTAGTGGCGAAAATACGCGTTTTAGCTTCTTCCTTACCGTATTTCTCTTCTAAATATTTCTTGAAGATGCGGAAGGCAATTGCAGGCTCTGTAGTAGTTCCACTCTTTGAAATAATGTTGATAGAGAAATCTTTTCCTTCTAGTACATCAAATAACTCTTTCATGTAAGTAGAGCTCATGTGATGGCCTACAAAGATGATTTGCGGAACATTGCGCTGCTCTTTTGATAGCATCTGTTGAAATGAATGATTTAACATTTCTAATGCTGCTTTTGCACCTAAATATGAGCCGCCAATCCCAATGACTAGTAGTATATCCGAGTCTTTTTTTATTTTTTCAGAAGCAGCCTTGATACGGCTATATTCTTCTTTGTCGTAGTTTTCTGGTAGTTCTACCCAACCCAAAAAGTCACTTCCAGGACCAGTCTTATTATGTATAGCTTGATGAGCAACTGATACGAATTCTGAAAGGTTGTCTAGTTCTTCTTTATTTAGGAAATATAATGCGTGTTGATAGGAAAAATTGATATGTGTCATATTGTCCTCCTTGTATGTAAGAATTGTTGTACTTGTCTTATTGTAATCAATTCGACAGTTAATTTACAACAAAGAAGAGGCTTCCCCTATCAATATTAGCAATCGGATACTAATAATGATGGGAAAGCCCCTCACTGAAATACTATTTTTTTAGATCTGATTGTTCAATCCACTCTTCTAGCTTTTCTTTTAGCGTATTAAATCCAGAAGTGTTTTCTTCTAATTTTACAGATTTCTTTGCTTGGGGTTTTGCTTGTTTTTTAGGTGGCTCTTCAGTCGCACGAATTGATAAAGAAACTTTATTCTTTGCTTCATCAATGCTTAATACTTTAACAGAAACTTCATCACCTACTGTTAAGTGCTCGTTAATATCCTTTACAAAACCGTGAGTTACTTCTGAAATATGCACTAAACCTTGAACTTCATCATTAAGCGCTACAAATGCACCATATGGTTGAATTCCAGTTACTTTTCCAGTAATAATTTGACCTACTTCTAATTTCTCTGTCATGCTGAACATCTCCTATACCTTCGTTTCTTTTCACACAATAAATAATTCTATCATACATTTTGGATTGGGGCAAAGTATATTAAGGTTTCCATGGTATGGATGTGATTAATATATCCTCATTTTTCAACAAAAAATCTTTACTAGGATTAAAAATCCATTTTTCCTCTCGTAATATGCCTAATAATAGATGATCGTCTAATTTTAAGCTATATAACACTTCTATAAATGGTTTATTCTCAAATTCTTTAGGTAGCTTAAAGTGATGAAATTGTTGTTCCTTTAGCAGGTGGATGACTGTTTCAAATGGTTTTGCTTTTTCTTTTAACACTTCCTGATAAAGGAGGGCACTCATGAAATCATTAGGTCTAAGAATGGTACTAGCACCAGCTCGAACGGCATTGTCAATTTGTCCTTTGGTCATAATTTCTACAATAATAGGAATATCTTTGTTATTACCACGAATGGCAACTACAGTCAGTATAGATTGATTATCTGCTTGTTTCTCACTCTTATGATTGTCTGCACTGATAACTACTTTAGACGCTTCTTTAATATTAGCTTTTTGTAGAAAGTAATCATCTGTAGGATCTCCATGAATAAAATGGACAGGGTAGTGTTGGTAGGATATCTGGGAAACAGTTTGGTCTATTAGGACTATTTCTGCTTTAGAATCATACTTTAAGATTCGATCCATTAAAATTCTTGTCCGTTCATTCCACCCGACTAAAACAATATGCTCAGATCCCTTATATGCTACTTTACCTCGCGATAAGTCATTTTCATGTTGTACGGTTGCAGCTGCGAATTGGGTAATGTAGAACGTGAGTAAACCTCCACCGGTAAGTATTAGTATGATCCCTAATATCCGACCAATTTTTGTAAGCGGGACATAATCACCATAACCAACCGTTGCTCCCGTAACAACAGCCCACCATATACCGTCAAAAATGGTAGGGAATTGTTTTGGTTCAATAAAATGAATAACCGTTCCAAAAAACATCATGACTAGTAAGATTGTTAGAAATAATCGGATTAGGATTGGGAGACGGAAATAGATGTGTTTGAACTGCTCAATATTCATTTTCTCACCTAATTATTAGTCGTGTTAAATTAGTATGCACGTTTTTTGTAAAAACTATTGAATATTACTTCGGATTGGAGAGTTTGCCCATAGAAAAACCCTACACCAATTGGCATAGGGTTCCAATACTAGTTACTTGTTAATGTTGTTTTAATACTTTGGTATACATGGTTCCAAAACGTTGAGTTTGATTTGTATTCACCGTACATTACTTTGATCATGTCATCAAATTTTTCTTTATAGTCTTCCGCATCTTTGTCTGGTAGGTCTGCTCTTATTTCATCTACATATTTTTGGACTGGTTCAGCACGTGGTCCCCATTTCGCTACTTCATTTCCTGCATCATCGATGAAAATAAAGATCGGAATGGAGCGTGATTTTCCATTTGTTAAATATTGATCCATTAATTCTAGGTTTGAATCACGAAGAATCATGCGAACTTCCATATCAGTTTTTTCAGCTAAGTGAAGAAGTACCGGAGTATTCATCATGGCATCGCCACACCAATCTTCTGTAATGACAATAACACGTAAATTCTTTTCTTTTAGTTTAGAGAAAAATTCCTCATCCTCTGGGAGTGAATAAGAATCATAAATATGTAAAAGGTCTTCCTTATGCTTTTGCATCGAATCTACGTATTCTTGACTAGGTATTCCTTTTGCAAACCAATCATTTAATTTCATGTTAATTCCTCCTATTGATATGTTAATTTGATTGTAATCATTATTTAAATTTGGGTAAATAAAAGTGCTTGATACAGAAAATTTTGATATGATAAAAAAGGAATTTTATACATAAGAAGGAGTTGCCTGGACTTGAAAAAAACGAACCGAGATTTTTTATTAGAAATACTGCGAACTCCATCACCATCTAGTGATGAGGTAGCGATTCAACGTAAAATGCGTGATTATTACAAAGGCTTTGCGGATGATGTATTAACAGATAACGCTGGTAATGTTATAGGAGTTTTAAATCCGGAAGCGGAATTTAAAGTATTACTTGCCGGACATTGCGATGAGATTGCTCTTGTTGTGAATCGCATTGATGAAAATGGATTTTTGCATTTTGATAAAATGGGTGGAATTAATCCTAAGGCTGCAGTTGGTATGAAAACAATTGTATTAGGTTTTGGAGGAACGGTCACGGGTGTAATTGGTGTTAATGCACAACATCACGGTGGTTTGAAAAACGATTTTGACCTAGAGGACTTATTTATCGATTGTGGTTTTAAGACGAAAGGGGAAGCAGAACAATATGTGCAAATTGGTGATCTAGTCGTCTATAAAACAGAACCGGAAATTCTAATGGACCGTTATGTTTCTGGACGCGGATTGGATAACCGAACGGGAGCATTTATTGTGGCAGAAGTTCTTCGCCAGTTAAAAGAAAAAGGGTGTAGAGTTGGAGTTTATGCAGCAAGTACTGTAAATGAAGAGACCAATATGGGTGGGGCATATTTTGCTGCTGCCGGAATAAATCCAACTATGGCAATTGCATGTGATGTTACATTTGCAACGGATTACCCTGGAGTAAATAAAAATAAGCATGGTGATGTGCGACTTGAGAAAGGTCCTGTCCTAGCAAAGGGTGCTCCAATTAATCGTAAAATAAATGAGTTATTAGAGAAGACAGCTAAAAGAATACAAATGGATGTTCAATATGAACTAACACCAAGACATACTGGAACAGATGCAGATAAAATGCGTTATACTGGTAAAGGTGTTCCTGTTTCATTAGTTTCTTTACCACTGCGTTATATGCACTCCCCGGTAGAAACAGCGAGCTTTACTGATATTGACCAAGAAATTGAACTGCTAGTTGAAATGATCAGTGGGTTAACAGGGGAAGAGAGTTTGAATCCTTTAGATTAATAATGTTCCGAGAAAAAAGGTGGCAGAAGTGAGTTCTGACGCCTTTTTTAATTATGATATAATGGTTTATTTTTCTCTAAGACAATTTACGTTGTTAATGGCTGAAAATGTCCATGAGACTAGTTCTCAAAGACAGATTGGGAGAAATTTCATAAAAAATGTCCATGAGACTGTTCCTCAAAGACAGAATGGGAGTAATTCCATGAAAAATGTTCATGAGACACTTCCACTTAGACAAATTAGGAGGAATTTAGTTAAAAATGTCTATGAGAACTCCGATCCGACGTGGTTTATTGAAATAATTTATCTCGAATTCAAACAAAACCCTTTTCAAATTACCGTATCCTATGTATAATAATAATTGACAATTAAATATCGATTCCATCTTCGGGGCAGGGTGCAATTCCCGACCGGCGGTAATGAACATTACGTTCTAAGTCCGTGAACTGTTTGAACATCATCAAACGGTTGACCTGGTGTGAGTCCAGGACCGACAGTTAAAGTCTGGATGGGAGAAGATGTCGAGCTGAACCATTGGTACATTTATATGTGTGCCTTTATTTCCTATGATGATTTAACCCTAAAGCCCCGAATTAGGTCTGGCTTTAGGGTTTTTTAGTTTTTAAGGAATAGGCTCTCCTTCATCACGAGATGTGAATCGATAACTAGATGAAGGAGGTATGATGATGCAAAAAACTAACATGCAATCATCGAATTTATCAAGACTTATTATTTTATCTTTATTAGGAGCGGTGTCTCTATTATTGTTCTTTATCAATTTTCCGCTTCCATTATTACCAAGCTACTTAAAGATTGACTTTAGTGATGTCCCTGCCATAATGGCTTCACTTATTTTTTCTCCAGTAGCAGGTATTGTTGTAGTAGCAATTAAAAATGTTCTCTATTTAGCAATAGGTGGGGGAGAAATTGTCGGAGTAACAGCAAACTTTTTAGCAGGTGCTTTACTTGTGCTCCCAATCGGGATTCTTTATCACAAGTATAAGAGTGTTAAGAGTATTGTCTCAGGCTTAGTTACTGGAACAATAATCATGGCTATCGGTCTAGGTGTATTTAATTATTTCATCTTATTACCGGTATATGGATTAATGATGGGATGGGGAGAAATGACTCATGCTGCTAAGCTAGGAACGATATTAGCTGCCATTCTTCCGTTTAATGTGATTAAAGGAATAATTGTTACCTTGTTATTTGTCCCAATCTATATTAAAATGCGTCGCTGGATTGAACAACAACAAGCTAAATTTGCATAAAAGTTATCAAAAAAAAGCTAATCCATATAAATGGATTAGCTTTTTTTAGGTACTACTGCAACAGTACACCTGGAGATACAGATTAAGTTTTCTTCCTCGTCCACAATATTAATCTCCCATACCATAGAAGACTTTCCAACATGGATAGGCTTTGCTTTTGCTGTAACGATTCCGTCTTTTTTACTCTTAATATGATTGGCATTAATTTCAATACCAAACACATGGAATTTGTCTAAGTCAACATGTAAACAAGCACCAACACTAGCAGCCGATTCGGCTAGTGCAACATTAGCGCCACCATGTAAATAACCTAATGGTTGGTGTGTACGTTTATCTACAGGCATTGTCATCACAACTAGATCTTTTTCCAACGATACTGTCTCAATTCCAAGCGATTCTAAAAGCGTGTCTTTTGATTCCATCTAAATTCCCCCTAATAAGTGTCATTCAGTAGTTCTTAGATGAAATAATAAATTAACAATGATAATCCTAACAAGAACCCATAAATTGTGTTTGTTTTTCCTGTTAACACCATAGCAGGCATCATCTCTAAAGGTTCTGTTTTTCCTTTGAAACCTTTTACTACTTTTATTGCTGGAATTACTGCAATAAAGGTGATGAATGACCATAATGGTAATACATCAACCAGAATTAAATATAGGGTGAAGAAGAATGCTACAAAGAATAATAGTCCTAGAAATCGAACAGCATTCTCCCTTCCAATCAGGATAGCGAGTGTTTTGCGTCCACCTTTTTCATCCCCGTCTAAATCACGGATGTTATTAGAGAGCATGATACATCCGATGAAAATTGCTACGGGTATCGATATGAAGATAACAAAGCTATTAATAGTTCCTGTTTGAATAAAGTAACTGATCCCAATAATAACCGTCCCCATTAATAACCCCGAGAATACCTCTCCAAATGGTGTAGAGGAAATTGGTAGAGGGCCACCTGTATAGAGATAACCAAATAACATACAGATTAGTCCAACTACAGCAATCCACCAACTAGAAACCATACAAATGTATAGTCCGAGTAGGAGAGCTATGCCATAAAAAATTAGCGCAAGACGTAGTACGGTTTTTGGTTGGATACCATCACGAACGATAGTTCCACCTATTCCAACAGATTCATCTGAGTCAAGGCCTCTAACGTAGTCATAGTATTCATTAAACATATTGGTAGCAGATTGAATTAGCATGGATGCTATTAACATTGCTAGAAATACAAATATATGAATGCCGTCTGTGTTTAATGCAATCATGGTTCCTACAAAAACTGGAACAAAGGAAGCTGTAAGGGTATGTGGTCTTAGTAAACGCCACCATACGTGAAAGCCGCTTTTTTCGTTTAAGGCTTCTTTGATTTGGTCTTTATCTGTTGTTGTTGCCATATCCTGAATCTCCTTATCGTAATATCATATTCAGTTTAGGCAAAAAGGATGGGGGTGTCAACGATGTAGCAGTATTCGAGTTGATAGTTTTAGTGGTTAGATAGTTGTTTTCTTGAGAAACTAAGAAAAAGGGAATAGAATAAGAGTTGGACTATTATGTGTTTTTTTGGAGGGTAAGGAATGGTAGAGGTTAAAGAGGAAACAATACGCTCCACTTTGGATAAAGTGATTCGTAATTTACAATCCTCTGAATCAAAACTGGTAAGTTTTACGAAGAAAATGGAATCAATTAATCCTCTTCATTTTTTTGAAGCGGGTTTACATTTACATATGGAACGGTCTTTTTGGATGAGTACGTTAGATGATTTCACTCTAGTAGGATTAGGGAATGCATATACTATCACAGCGGAGTCTGGGGTTTCAGGATTAGACAAGAATTGGAACACAGTCCTAACAAATGCAGTTATCCATAATCCGTATAAGGTACCTGGAACTGGTATATCAGCAATTGGAGGAATGGACTTTGATCCAGAAAAACCCCGTTCTGATTTATGGGATGCTTTTTCTAAAAATGAGTTACGGATTCCTATCTTTATGTTATTAGTTAATGAGGAAGCAAGTTATTTAACGGTGACAGTTCTCGTAACTGGAAAAGATGACCCCGATAGAATAGACCAAATCCTAACCGAACAAGAGGAATGGTTAGTATCCTATCAAGCAAAGAAACAACAGAAGCCAACTATTATTGATAAGAAAGAAATTGAACCTGAACAATGGAGAAAATTAGTTCAACAAACCACATCATATATTTCCGAAAGTAGTCTCGAAAAAGTGGTGTTAGCTAGAGAATTACGATTAACATTCTCTGAGAAGATTGGAATAACGAAAGCTTTAAAAGATTTAATGGAATCACAACCAACCAGTTATATTTTTGCTTATGAAAAAGATCAGAACTGTTTTATTGGGGCTACACCTGAACGTCTTGTAAAGGTTGAGCATAATGAACTGTTATCTACTTGTTTAGCAGGTACCGCACCAAGAGGTAAAACAGAGAATGAGGATAGCGAATTAGGATATCAATTACTACACGATCAGAAAAACTTGGAAGAACATAATTTTGTTGTTCAAATGATAAGGAAATCAATTGAGGAGTTTTGTGTGGATATGCAGATTCCAGACAAACCTGTTCTGTATAAACTGAGGAATTTACAACACTTGTATACACCGGTTCGAGGTTTGTTCCAAGAAGGTTACAGCATTTTTGATGTAATCAAGAAACTTCATCCGACACCAGCTTTAGGCGGAGAGCCGACGGAAGAAGCTATAACCTATATAAGGGAATATGAACTATTGGATCGTGGTTGGTACGGAGCTCCTTTTGGTTGGGTAGATAGTTATCAAAATGGAGAATTTGCAGTAGCAATTCGCTCAGGTCTAATCCAGGGGAATAAGGCCTCCTTATTTGCTGGTTGTGGAGTGGTAAAGGATTCAGATCCGCAAGCAGAATTTGAAGAAACGAGAATTAAATTTTTACCGATGTTAAACATCCTAGGGGGATAATAGATGAATCATACCGAACACTTAACAAGATATATTGCAAATTTTGTAGATGAGCTATCAAAAAGTGGTTTAACCGATGTTGTTATATCCCCTGGCTCTCGTTCCACACCACTTGCACTATTATTTGCTGAACATCCTGATATAGGAGAGTGGATCGTGTTAGATGAGCGCTCTGCTGCATTTTTTGGTTTAGGATTGGCTAAACAAACAAAGCGGCCAGTGGCACTTCTTTGCTCATCTGGAACAGCTGCAGCAAACTATTTTCCTGCGATTGTAGAAGCTCATCAAAGCAGGGTGCCATTAATCGCATTGACTGCGGACAGGCCACATGAGCTTAGAGATGTTGGTGCACCACAAGCAATTGATCAGATTAAGCTTTTTGGGGATTATGTAAAAAGCTTTCACGAGATGGCTTTGCCAGATTCAAGTGAAACTTCATTGTCCTATGTTAGAACTCGGGCAGCTCGTGCAATTAACCAAGCATTATCCGGAAACGCAGGGCCAGTTCATTTAAACTTCCCATTCCGAGAACCATTAATTCCAGACTTTTCATTGGAGAATCTTTGGGGAGAGCCATTACGGGAACCATATACAATTTGGCATGAAGGGAAAAAGAAACTGTCTGAAGAGTTCGTAAAGCTCTTAGCTGATAAATTAACTTCTACCAAGAAAGGGATTATTGTTTGTGGCCCCCAAGTAGATGAAGATTTAGCAGAAGCAGTGACATTACTTGCGAATGCTTGGGGAGTTCCAGTACTTGCGGACCCACTATCACAGATTAGAACAGGTGCTCATTCCACCGAGAATATAATCGAAAGTTATGATGCTTTTTTACGAGGTGGAAAGATTCGTTCTACATTAAAACCAGATTATATTCTCCGCTTTGGCGCTATGCCTGTATCAAAAGCATATCTTTTTTATGTGAAAGAAAATCCAGATGTTACTCAATATGTTGTAGAGTCTAGTGCGGGTTATCGAGAACCAGTTGGAAATCCAACAGAATTTATATTTGCTGATCCAATATCATTATGCTCTGGACTATTAGAGTTTGGTGCACATTTACAACGTGAAGAATCTGAATGGCTAGCACTTTGGAAAAAATTAAATGCTATTGCTAAAACTCATCTAGTAAAGGCCTCTGATGAAATACTAACAGAAGGTGAAACAGTAAAACAGTTGATGGAGGTAATCCCTAATAATAGTAGCTTATATGTAGGGAATAGTATGGCTATTCGTGATGTCGATACTTTCCTGCTAACTGGTCCAAAGAATCTCAGACTATTAGCTAATCGTGGCGCAAATGGGATTGATGGAATGGTTTCAAGTGGAATTGGTGCAGCTGCATCTGGTCAACCTGTTACCTTGTTATTAGGAGATTTATCCTTTTTCCATGATATGAACGGGTTACTTGCAGCTAAGCATTACAAGCTTAATATCACGATTTTAGTGGTAAATAATAATGGTGGAGGAATCTTTTCTTTCTTACCACAAGCTAAACAGGAGAAACATTTTGAAGCTTTATTTGGAACTCCATTAAACATTGAATTTGAACAGGCGATTAACATGTATGGTGGATTCTATCATAATCCGATGAATATTGATGAGTTAAAAGAGGCTCTCCTAAAGAGTTACGAGGAAAAAGGTTTATCCATAGTTGAAGTGAAAACGGATCGAACGGAAAATCTTCATTGGCACCGAGATATTTGGCGTGACATTGAGGAAGAAATCTTGAAGTCGGTGATAGATTGAGGCATGTTATTCGGGGCACTAGTTATTGGTATGAGATACATGGGGAAGGCGAGGTAATAGTACTATTTCATGGATTTACTGGAAGTACGAAGACCTGGTCATCATTTATCGATAATTATAAGCAAAAATATAAACTATTTGTGGTGGATCTACCTGGGCATGGAAAGACAATTGCACCAACAACCATAACGATGGAGCAATGTTGCCAAGATATCCATGACCTACTAGATAAACATGATATTAAAACGTTTCATTTAGTTGGTTACTCTATGGGTGGGAGAACTGCTCTGTCCTTTGCAATTAAATATGGAAGACAGTTGAAATCCTTAATCTTAGAGAGTGCTTCCCCCGGTCTTGAAGTGGAAGAGGAAAGAATTACACGTAAGGCAAATGATGAAATGCTAGCCCAAAAAATAGAACAGGAAGGGTTAGAATCATTTATTGATTTTTGGGAGAATATTCCCATGTTTGAATCACAAAAACAATTACCTATTGAAGTTCGTAATGCTATTCGAAAGGAACGATTATCACACTCAAAAGAAGGTCTCGCCTTATCGTTGAGGTCTATGGGTACCGGAAGTCAACCTAGTTACTGGAATGACCTACCAAACCTAAAGATTCCTGTGTTACTAGTGGTAGGAGAATGGGATCTGAAATTTATAGGCATTAATAAAAGGATGCAGAATTCCATTGAAAATAGCGAATTATTAATTGTAGAGAAAACTGGGCATGCAATTCATGTGGAACAACCGAGGTTTTTTGGTAAACTAGTAGAGGAGTTTATTTTAGCAATTAGGTAAAATATTCCGGTTGCATAAAAAACAGCCACATTCATAACGGAATATTGGATGTGAGTCTTTCCAAAAGCTTTATAAATACATAGTAATGAAGGAGGATTTCCATGACTGTACAATGGGAGAAAGTTCGTGAATACGAAGAAATAATTTATGAAAAATACAACGGTGTTGCAAAAGTAACGATTAACCGTCCTGAAAAGCGTAATGCTTTTACACCACTAACTGTAAATGAAATGATCGATGCATTTGCAGATGCTCGTGATGATTCATCAGTGGGAGTTATTATCTTAACGGGTGCAGGGGATTTAGCATTTTGTTCTGGAGGAGATCAATCTGTTCGAGGACATGGTGGATATGTAGGATCTGATCACATTCCACGTCTTAATGTGTTAGATTTACAACGTTTAATCCGTACTATTCCAAAGCCAGTAATTGCAATGGTTGCTGGATATGCTATTGGTGGCGGACACGTGCTACATGTTGTTTGTGACTTAACTATCGCTGCTGATAACGCGAAATTTGGACAAACTGGACCAAAAGTAGGAAGCTTTGATGCTGGATATGGAGCTGGATTACTTGCTGAAATGGTTGGTCAAAAACGAGCACGTGAGATCTGGTACCTATGCCGTCAATACAATGCAGAAGAAGCATATGAGATGGGTATGGTAAATAAAGTGGTACCGTTAGAAAAACTAGAGGAAGAAACATTACAATGGTGTGAAGAAATTTTAGAAAAATCACCAACTGCACTACGTTTCCTAAAAGCTTCATTTAATGCTGCAACCGATGGTTTGGCTGGTCTGCAACAAATGGGTGGAGATGCAACACTTCTTTACTATACAACGGATGAGGCAAAAGAAGGAAGAGACGCGTTCAAGGAGAAAAGAAAACCAGACTTTGGTCAATTCCCACGTTTCCCGTGATCAGTATGATTTCTAGATAAAAACCTTTGCTTTCGGGCAAAGGTTTTTCTTTCAACAATGAGGTGATGTTTTATGGCAGAAGTAATTCCACATTGGTTAACAAAACAGGCTTTTCTTTCTCCGAACCAACCTGCAATTGAGATGGTAGACGGTAGTACGATTACGTTTATTGAATTGAAGGAGAAAAGTCAGGAGTTTGCCAGGAAGTTAGCTAAATTAAAGATAACAAAAGGTAGCCATGTCGGGGTATTGTCGAATAATAATGTAACCATGATTATTGCAATACATGCATTAAGTTATCTTGGTGCGGTTGCGGTGTTATTGAATACAAGGTTAACCAATGAAGAACTAAATTATCAAATTAGAGATGCAAATGTTACGGTGGTTATTTCTCAAGATGAACTACTCTACCAAGCGAAGGAATTAGATGTGGATATAGCAATGAGTTTCTCAGAAGTAGAGAAGAGGATTAAAGAAAAAGTAGAGCTAATCGATGAGATTGATCTAAGTGAACCATTTACGATTATATACACATCAGGGACCACAGGATTCCCAAAAGGAGTGGTTCACACCTATGGAAATCACTGGTGGAGTGCGATTGGTTCAGCACTTAACCTTGGATTAGTAGAATCAGACAAATGGCTTGCGGTCTTACCATATTTTCATGTTGGTGGGTTGTCCATCTTTATAAAAAGTGCGATCTATGGGATGCCTGTATATCTAGTAGAAAAGTTCAATGAACAAATTGTTCTAGATGCCATTGTGAATCGTGGTGTAACCATTGCTTCTGTTGTAACAGTTATGGTTCAACGTATTCTGGCTACTTTAGGCGATAACCAATTCCCAAGTCATTTTCGTTGTATGTTACTAGGTGGTGGTCCAGCACCAGTTCCCTTATTAGAAAAGGCAAGTGAAAGAAACATTCCAGTATTTCAATCATTTGGTATGACGGAAACAACATCACAAATTGTTACCCTTAGTTCACGTGATGCATTACAAAAGATTGGTTCAGCTGGTAAAGCTCTATTTCCAGCCCAAATAAAGATTAAAGATTCAGAGCCAAACGAAATTGGAGAGATACTGGTAAAAGGACCAATGGTAACAAACGGATATTACAATAATAAAAAAGCAAATGATAGCAATTTCGATGATGGATGGCTATCTACTGGTGATCTCGGCTATTTGGATGAGGAAGGTTTCTTATTTGTTGTAGACCGAAGAAAGGATTTAATCATTTCAGGAGGAGAAAATATTTATCCATCCGAAATAGAAAGTGTTTTAACTGGCTTTCAAGGAGTTAAGGAAGTAGGAGTAACTGGAAAGCCAGATGATTATTGGGGACAAGTACCAATTGCTTTTATTGTTCCTGCTCATGAACAAATCCATATAGAAGATGTTCTGAACTATGCGAAAGGTAAGATAGCAAAATACAAACTACCAAAAGAAATACACTTTGTTGATAGTCTCCCGAGAAACGCATCCAATAAATTGGTACGCAACAAATTATTGGATCTTTTAAAGTAGCTATTTTTTCTCCATACATTCTTTTCCTGATTTTAGACAAATTAAGGTTAGGAGGTGTGTGTATGGAAAAAAAGACATATTACGTTGATATTGGTAGTGGTGAAATTTCACAAACAAAGTACCAAAATAACGATAGCTTTATAATCAATGCAACCAATGAAGAGGTTGCTATGTTAAGGGCGAAGCTAAATAATATGGACGGCGCTGCTTACAATAGTTTTTGGAGGGCACATGTTCCAATAATGCCTTATCATAATGACAAGCCTAATGATAGCTATGATGCAAGCATGGTAGATGTCTATCAAATGCTCTATGATTTAGGGGACGAAACAGCTAAAAATCATATAAAAAGTATAGGAATCCTGGGAGAAAATCATATATAGGCTTGAAGAGGAATAGGATGAATTATCTTATTCCTTTTTTTGTTGTTTAACTAAGATAGTTTCTAGGGAATAGTATAGTAGAGGGTAGGTGGACAGTTTTGAGAAAAATAATCGCATTAATGACTATTGGAATAGGGATTGGTTATCTATTACCAATAGAAAACTCTATGAACAGTACATATACGGTACAAGATATGAGTCAAGAACAAGACAACACCAATTCTATTACACATGCTGAGATTGTAAATTTAACGGATGGTTTTATGGAGAAACTTGTTCAGGAAGCAGATAATCTAGATAAGGTGAAGAAATACAATAACAAGGACTCATTGTTAAAAGAGTTTAGAAACATTGCGACAGTTGAAGTTGTACAACCATATCTCGATTATTATTATAAAGAAGAGAATAACGAATTATATATTATCCCTACGGAAACGCCACCTTGGTTTGATGAACAGAATGAGTATGATGTGGTACAATTATCTCAGGATAAAATCTTGGTGAAGCAAAAGAATCAATCCGAACTGTACGGAGAATATGGTATTGATATCGAAATGACTTTTGCAAACCAAGAGTGGAAAATCACAAAAATAACACATCGATGAAGTTAGGTAGCTGATATATGTTTACATTTCGAGATTATTATCAAAATGAAGTTTCTCTCTCTTTTAGCAAGCATCCTTTCTCCAATGATCCAAGGCATGTCTGGGTCATATGCCGGTACGATAATAAATGGTTATTAACGAAACATAGGGACCGTGGTTTGGAGTTCCCAGGAGGAAAAGTAGAGCAAGGCGAAAACGCAGAAGAAGCGGCAGTACGTGAGGTAATGGAAGAGACTGGTGGAGTCATAAGAGATATTCATTATATTGGCCAATATCACGTGGCAGGCAAAGCAGGACATGTTGTAAAAAATGTTTATTATGCAGAAGTAGAAAAGCTAGAAGAACAGGAAACATATTATGAAACAGAAGGCCCTGTCTTACTAGAAGCTATCCCTAGGAATGTTAAATTTAATCCTAACTATAGTTTTATCATGAAAGATGACGTTCTGAAGTATTGTATGGAAAAACTGGAAACCACCTCAAATTGAGGTGGTTTTTTATTTGGAACTATTAGAGGTTGTTTTTGTATGTTGCTATTGATAGAAACTGTGCGGTAACCACTGCTAATCTCTCAAAAAATAAATGGGTATAGTGGTATGATTCCGCTCCGGCAGAATACTCCGCTTTCCACGGGCACGGCCTCAGCCTCCTCGAGGAAAGTTCGCCTCTCTAGGGGTCTTCGGACACGTGCTATTCCCGTAGGACAAGGAAGGCTATGGCAGGTTAATCATCGCACGAAGAAAATTGTTCTTTATTTTCGAGGAGTCTCCGTATTCTGCCTGCGCTGGTTTAGTATTCTAATTATTGTTAGTTATTGATCATATTTTTGGATTTAAGTGGTTTATTGCCCTTAATCACTTATTACTAGCGAAGGAAATACACGGAGACTCCTGCGGGAGGATAGGCATCGGTGAGACCCCGCAAGAGCTTTAGCTCTGAGGAGGCTCACCAGCCGCCCGCGGAAAGCGGAGTGTATTTCCGTAGCGGGTATGATGCGCTACCATAATCCTTAGCTACCGCACAGTTCCTATCTATTATTTGCTAGTTTAAACTCAAAAACAACAATCTTTTGAAAACATTCAATATAAATATTTAAATAGTATAAAAAGTTCAAGCCATCCATGGTAAAATAAAATAATAGTAAACTAGTATTCCAAAGGGGATCTTAATTTTGAAGAGTAAAGAAATGAGGAGTTACTTTCAATTACTAGAAAACCAAAGAAATGACTTTTATAAAAAGGTAATCGAATTAGAAATAAATCCTTCTGAAAGACCAATGCCCGAAAAGTGGTCAGTAATGGAAACCATCTACCATTTAATTCTTATGGTAAGACTGGTTAGACGATTCTCAACCCTTTATCTTCCATTGATGCTTCCGTATGGGTATTTGCGGAAAAATAGGACATATAAAAAAGAAACATACAACATTTATGAAGAATACAACCAAGTCAAGAAGCGAGCAATGAGAGCTCCTTTTTTATTAACCCCAAAGAAAAACATTCATCAAAGATATGACCTCAGGGATCTTCAAACGTTACTTATTAGTGAAACGAATATGTTAAAGAACAAACTATCCAAAATCGATGAAAAAGTGGCTGGACAAATTCACTATCCAGATCCAATTGCATACTTCCCAAATGTCATTCAAAGTGTTCATTTATTAGCTATCCATGAACAACACCATTTCAATTTAGTAATTAAATACGAACAACAGAGAGTTATGTGATAGGGGATAGCATATGGCAATTCAACTATTAATAGGTTATGTTTTCGTTGTTATAGTCATGGCACTATTGCTTTTTTGGTTAATTAAGAGAAAGAAGTTTAGGATATTACTAATTGGTATCCCAATACTTTTAATTATCGGATTTGCATGTACTTATATACCACATAAAATAGTTAATATTGAACCTACTAAGGTATCGAAAATAGCTATCTTTGATGGGAACTCAGGAGATTTTTTTGAAGTAACAGCTAGAACAGATATTAATCATATTATTAATAATCTTAATGACGTTACTTTTCAAAAAGGGAAAGCCTCATATGGCTATTTGGGATATCGATTTAACACTAAAATATTTGATCAAGAAGGAGAATTGCTAAAGGAATTAATCATCAATTCAGACGATACGATTAGGTACAAGGGCTTTTACTATCAGTCTGTTGATAGTATCCTTCCTTATGATTACATAGATAAATTAATGAAGATTGGACCGTAAACGGGAGAGGGACAAAAATGGAATTCAAAATAAATAACCATGTATTTAAAAAAGCTGTATCAGAAGTGAGTAGAGCAATATCTTACAAAAATTCTTTGCCTATTCTAACGGGAATAAAAATCGAGGCAAAGTTAGATCAATTAATCCTCATTGGAAGTAATACTGAAATTACAATCGTAAAAACAATTCCGGTATCAGAGGATCTATCTATAGTACAAAGTGGGAGTATCGTAGTTTCAGCAAAATATCTTGGGGATATCATAAAAAAATTACCAAGTCCAATCCATTTTGAAGTAGCTGATAAAAACGCTGTTAAGATGCAATCGGAAGATATCAAAATGAGAATAAATGGGTTCCATGTTGAAGAATATCCCTCATTACCGGAAATTAAGAGTGGGGGAGAGATAAGTATTTCTTCGGAAGAGTTATCTTCTGCTATTAGGCAAACGGTATTTGCTGCTTCAAAAACTGGAACTAAGCCAGTCCTTACAGGTGTGAACTTTTTATTTCATGATAATTTCCTTACTTGTATCGCAACAAATTCACAAAGATTATCACTAAGAAAAATAAGTATAAGTTCTGATGTTTTTGGTTCTTTTATCGTACCTAGTTATGCATTGACAGAGCTTCTAAAGTTATTAGGGGGACAAAGAACAGAGGTATTAATCACTACAACCAATTCTTATATCGTATTCAAAACAAATACGACTTCCTTGTATTCTAAGTTAATAGATGGAAACTATCCAAATGTATTTGGCTTACTCTCTCAGAATTTCAAGACAGAATTTTCCTTAAAGACCAAGCAGTTATTACAAGGTATAGAAAGAGCCAGTATTTTTGTAAGTGAAATGAAAAATAACAATATCACACTTCAAATGAGGGATGAGTACACAATCTCGATCTCTTCAGGTACATCTGAACATGGTCAAATTGAAGAGAAGCAACGAATTAAGACCAAGTCAGATGTTAAGGAAACCACCATAACTTTTGATGGGAATTTTATGATGGAGGCGCTGCAAGCAATTAGTGAAGATGAGGTGAGAATCTGTTTAAACGGTTCATTGAGACCGATTTTGTTATCACCTGTTGGGGATGAGTCACATATTCAGCTTGTATCACCTGTTAGAACATAAGGTTATTATCTTTGGTAAAGGAGTGGAGTGATGGATCTACAAAACCCGATTGCAGTTGGAAATACTGCAAAAATCTATCTCCATGGTAACCAAATAGTTAAAGTGTTTCATGACTATTTTCCTCAAGGGGAAGCTGTAAAAGAAGCGGCAAAACAAGAAGCTGCTAGAACAAGTGGCCTTCGTGTTCCTCGTGTCATAAATGTAACCAGAATAAATGAAAACCCAGCCATAATAATGGAATATATAAAGGGCCAAACATTAGGTAACATGGTAATGGAGAACATGCAAATGGCAGAACACTATATGAATATTTCAGTTGATAACCAGCTAAGTATTCATAACATTAAACTCAATTCAACTGAATCAATGGTTACCAAATTGGAGCGTCAAATACAGTCAGCTCAACTATTAAGTGAGAGTGAGAAAACGCACCAAATAAGTAAGTTAAATAAGATGAATTTTGATGAAAGGCTTTGTCATGGTGATTATCATTTATTCAATCTTATTTTGTCAGGTGACAACATATATGTTATTGATTGGGTTGATTCGAGTATGGGCGATATACGTGCGGATGTTTGTCGAACATACCTTTTATACTCTCAATTCGACAAAGATTTAGCTGAAATTTATTTGAATCTGTATAGTGAAAAAAGTGGTATTCAAAAGCAAGAAATAATGGAATGGGCATCTATCATAGCTGGAGCTAGACTATCGGAAATTGTACCAAACGAAGATGCTAACAGATTGCTAAAAATTGTTAGGGGTGAAGAATCTAAAAGGTAAATTTACTTTTAGGAACTGTTCTAGATATAGAAAGGATCACAGATAATGCCTGTGATCCTTATGTTTTTCACTAAGTTGTATGCTTAATCAACCAACCTTCAATTCTTTCAACGACCTTATACATAAGAGCAGCAAAGATAGCGATAAGAATTAAGGCTGCCATTACTAATGTGAAATCAAACACTTGGAATCCGTAAACAATCAAGTATCCTAATCCCTCTGAAGAAACTAGGAATTCTCCAACGATTACACCGACCCAAGATAATCCTACATTTACCTTCAAGGTCGAAATCATAACTGGTAAGTTTGCTGGAAATATAGCTGACTTAAAGCATTGCCATCGAGTTGCACCAAAGCTTTTTAGAACTTTTTCATAGTTTGGATCTACTTCGCGAAATCCGGTATAGACAACTATGGTCGTTATAATGATGGATATGATCGCTCCCATAGCGATAATAGCGACATATCCAGGTCCTAAAGCTACAATGATAATTGGCCCCAAAGCAACCTTAGGCATTGCATTCAAAATAACAAGATAAGGGTCAGAGATATTGGAAAACCTTGGGGATGACCAGAGTAAGGATGCTATTACTATTCCAAGTAATGTTCCAATAATAAACCCAGCTAATGTTTCAAATAACGTAATGAGCGTATGAGATATCATGGATCCATCCGTTAACTTTACCGTTAATAAATTATAGACTTTAGTTGGAGAACTAAACAGTAATGGATCAATCCAGTTCATTCTACTAGCAAGTTCCCATAAACCAAAGAATCCAACTAGAATACATGCTTGCCAAATGAATACAATTCTTTTTTCTCGTTTCAAACCCTGTAGATGTTTCTCAAATAGTAAGTGGTCTCCTTTATCTGACATTGCTACATCCCCCTTTCTAGGGAAGAATTAAACGGTTTGAGTTTCACTTTTGTTTAACTCCTCCCAAACTTTGTCAAAAATAGATTGATATTTAGGATGCTTGCGAACTAGAAATGGCATCTCGTTTCGGAGTTCGAGGGGAACTTCAAACGTTTTGGAAATTCTACCAGGGTTGGCACTCATGACAATTATTCGATCACTCATGGCAATTGCTTCTCCAATATCGTGGGTAACTAAAATAGCAGTCTTGTGGTAAGCGTGTAATAGTTTATATACAAGGTCTTCTAATTTTAATTTAGTTTGGTAATCTAGAGCTGAAAATGGTTCATCCAATAATAGTATTTTAGGGTCAGTTATTAAGGTTCTCACTAAGGCAACACGCTGCCGCATCCCACCTGATAAGGAGGAAGGGTATTGTTTTTCTACATTTTGCAAACCCACTTCTCGTAATAACTCTAATGCTTTTTCTTTTAGCTCCTCATTTACATTATCTTGAATTGTTGGACCAAGTAGCACATTATCTAGAATAGTTTTCCATGGAAATAGGTAATCTTGTTGAAGCATATACCCAATTGCTAATTCAGATTCTATCATTGGTTTATTATCTAAAAGAACTCTTCCCGAGGTCTGATTCATAATCCCTGAAACAATGGAGAGAATGGTAGACTTACCACAGCCACTTGGTCCAAGAAGTGAGACGAATTCACCCTCTTTAACCGAGAAAGATATATCATCTAATGCCTTCTTAAAGTCATCTTTGCTAAAGTAATGATGTGTTACATGTTCTAAGGTTAGAAAGGACATGTTTTCCCTCCTTAGTTATTAATGACGTCCTCTGCTATCTCTGTATTTACTAGCTCTTCGTAAGGTATATCAACTTCTGGTAATTCCCCAGCTTCATTCATAATATCCTTTAAATTATTCCATTCCTCTTCATCTAGGATTGGGTCTGTTGCAAAGGAATCTTGGTTTTTATAACGTTCAATTGATGAAGTTAGAATATCTAAATCAACATCCTCGAAGTATTCTTGGATTGTCTCTGCTATTTCTTTAGAGTCTGTTTCTTGTACCCATTGTTGTGCTTTATAGATTGCTCTTGTGAATTTCTCAACATTTTCAGGGTTATCGTCAATATAACTTTGTTTTGCCATGAAGACGGTGTATGGTACATGACCAGATTCCTCTCCAAATGAGGCAACCACATATCCATTGCCTTCTTTTTCAAAGACACTTGCAGTTGGTTCGAATAACTGTACATATTCGTAGTCACCTGACAAGAATGCACCTGGAATATTTGCAAAATCAATATTTTGATGCAGTGATAAATCATTATGTGGATCAATTCCGTGATTCTTTAGAACAAATTCTCCAACCATCTGTGGCATACCACCTTTACGTTGCCCGAGGAAATTGGAGTCTGTTAAGTCTTCCCAATTAAAATCTGGTTTGTCTTCTTTTGCAACAAGAAAAGTTCCATCCGTTTGTGTTAATTGTGCAAAGTTAACAGCAAAATCTTTTGAATCTTGAGCATAAACGTAAATAGAAGTCTCAGAACCTACAAGGGCAACATCAATACCATCTGATAGTAAAGCGGTCATTGTTTTGTCTCCACCCCAGGTAGTTTGTAATTCTACATTCAAACCTTCTTCCTCAAAGAATCCCTTTTCAATTGCTACATATTGTGGTGCATAGAAAAGAGAGCGAGTTACCTCTCCAATTTTTATGGTTGTAGTATCGCTATTGGAACCACATGCGGAAAGGAGTAAAAGCGCAAGCACGGAGAGCACTGCGATTAATTTTATTTTTTTCATTCTAACCGACCCTTTCAACATCGAGAATTTTTCGTCAAGACAGTTTATGCGTAGTTAAAAAAATGTGTGAATGCCTATAAGGATGAATTTGTTTAGAAAATGATTAAAGGGTTTAGTTTAGGGAGTGAAATTAATGATTGCGGTTATAAGGATAGGGGAGAGGAGAGGAGCACAAGTTTCTCGGATGTGGGAACAAGGTAATGTAATACAGTTACAAGGTGAGGAGATAGGGCATAAGGTGTTGGAATACGGTCATAAGGAATAAAAGAACGAGCACAAGGTAATGGAGTGTGGTTACAAGGAGTAAGAACTGAAGCAGAAATTATCAAATGAGTAATCTCAGAACACTAATGCATAAAGAAAAACCGATCTAAAAGAATAGATCGGCATAAATAATAGTAAATATATAAACCCTCTTGGGATGAGGACAAGACTAAAAAAATATTACTTATAAATTGGTCCAGCTTCAGCGATTTCAGTACTTACATGTGTGAATTTCGTGAAGTTCTCATGAAACTTCTGTGCAAGGTCTTTAGCAGCTGCTACATAATCATCTTGGTTTTCCCATGTGTTCTTTGGTACTAATACTTCATCCGGTACACCGGCAACATGAGTCGGGATTTCTAAACCGAAGATTTCATCTTTAGTAGTTTCAACATTGTTCAACTCACCCTCAAGCGCTGCATGTACCATTGCTCTGGTATAAGACAATCTAATACGGCTACCAACGCCATATGAACCACCAGTCCAACCTGTATTAATTAAGAATACATTTGTGTTATACTGATCAATTTTTTCACCAAGCATACTCGCATATTTCGCTGGTGCTAGTGGTAGGAATGGTGCACCAAAACAAGCAGAAAAAGTCGCTTGTGGTTCTGTAACTCCTCTTTCCGTACCTGCTAGTTTACTAGTATAACCACTTAAAAAGTGATACATTGCTTGTTCTTTTGTTAGTTTACTAATAGGTGGTAATGTGCCAGAAGCATCAGCTGTTAAGAAAATAATTGTATTTGGGTGCCCGGCAATACTAGGGTTAACAATATTATCAATATGTTCTAATGGATAAGCAGCTCGCGTGTTTTCTGTTAGGGTTGTGTTATCAAAGTCTGGTCTGCGTGAATCTTCATCCAATACAACATTTTCTAGAACAGAACCAAATTTAATAGCATTGTAAATTTGTGGTTCCTTCTCTTCTGAAAGATTGATACATTTTGCATAGCATCCACCTTCAATATTGAATACACCGCTTGAACTCCAAGCATGCTCATCATCTCCGATTAATTTGCGATAAGGGTCCGCTGATAAGGTGGTTTTACCAGTACCAGATAAACCAAAGAACAAAGCAACATCGCCTTCTTTACCAACGTTTGCTGAGCAGTGCATGGATAAAATATTTTGTTCAGGTAATAAGTAGTTCATAATGGAGAATATGGATTTCTTAATTTCTCCTGCATATTCTGTACCGCCAATTAAAATAACTCTATGTTTAAATGATACAAGGATAAACGCTTCCGAATTGGTTCCATCGATAGTGGGATCTGCTTTAAATGTTGGTGCAGAAATTACTGTAAAGGAAGGTTCGTGAGTTGCTAGTTGATCCTCAGTTGGTCTAATAAATAATTGTTTTGCAAACAGGTTATGCCATGCGAATTCATTAATTACTTGAATAGGTAATTGGTAATTCTGATCTGCTCCAGCAAAACCATTAAAAACATATATTTCATCATTATTCTTTAAATGTGCGATTACTTTCTCATACAGCTTTTCAAAAACTTCTTCCTCAATAGGTTGGTTTACAGTACCCCAATCTACTTTACTTTCAGATATGGAATCCTTTACAATGAATTTATCCTCTGGAGAACGTCCAGTGTATTTACCAGTTGTCGCAAGAACTGCCCCTGTGTTTGATAAAACACCTTCTTTACGTGAAAGTACTTTTTCTACTAAAGTTGCAACGGACAGATTTTTCTTTACATTTTCTTGTGATAGAAGTTCTTCCAATAGTGAAGATTTGATTACCGTATTCATTAAAATTACCTTCCTTTTAAAAGAGATTATCTGAAGAAAGATTCCTTCGATACATTATTTTCCTGAAATTAATTAATAGTATAACACATTAGAATAAATAGTCCATACTATTTATTATTTTTTATTGTATTATTTTATTAAAATTACGTGACAATAAAATAACCAGTTGACATGGGACAATAGATTCAGTTAACCTTAACAATGAGCGGATACTCTCTTATTCAGAGCAGGCGGAGGGACAGACCCGATGAAGCCCAGCAACCATCACGTAGGTGAAAAGGTGCTAACCTGATGCAAGGAAAACTTCCTTGAACAATAAGAGCGAAAGGCTGGTTATTCCTTTCCTCATGTCTTGAAGGAAAGGCTTTTTTACGTTAATTGGGAATAATACTGATATAAATAAGAGTTCCGTACCAAGAAATTAGAGGGAGGATTTAGCCACATGGCTAATAATCGTCGTTTATTTACTTCTGAATCTGTAACAGAAGGTCATCCTGATAAAATTTGTGATCAGATTTCAGATGCCATTTTAGATGAAATATTAAAAAAAGACCCTGCAGCTCGGGTAGCATGTGAAACAACCGTTACAACTGGTTTAGTTCTAGTTGCCGGTGAGATTACCACTTCAACCTATGTAGACATTCCAGCTGTTGTTCGACAAACTATTAAGGATATTGGGTATACACGAGCGAAATATGGTTTTGATGCTGATACTTGTGCTGTCTTAACAGCAATTGATGAGCAATCACCTGATATTGCTAGCGGTGTAAACCAAGCACTAGAAGCACGTCAAGGTAAAATGACAGAAGGTGAAATCGCAGCAATTGGTGCAGGTGACCAAGGATTAATGTTTGGTTTCGCTTGTAATGAAACGGAAGAATTAATGCCATTACCAATCTCTTTGGCACATAAATTAGCGAAAAGGTTAAGTGATGTCAGAAAAGATGGTACACTTGCATATTTACGACCAGATGGTAAAACACAAGTGACCGTGGAATATGATGAAAAGGATCAACCAATACGTGTTGATACTATTGTCATTTCGACACAGCATTCTCAGCATGCAACATTAGAACAAATTGAGAAAGATTTAATGGAGCATGTTATCAAGCCAGTTGTTCCTGGGGAGTTATTAGATGATATAACGAAGTATTTTATTAATCCTACAGGACGCTTTGTGATTGGTGGTCCACAAGGAGATGCTGGATTAACAGGAAGAAAAATTATTGTAGATACGTATGGTGGTTATGCTCGTCATGGTGGTGGTGCATTTAGTGGAAAGGATCCAACAAAAGTTGATCGTTCTGCCGCATATGCTGCTCGCTATGTTGCAAAAAACATTGTTGCTGCCAAATTAGCGGATTCTTGTGAAGTCCAATTAGCTTATGCTATTGGAGTTGCTGAACCGGTTTCCATTGCTATTAATACATTTGGTACTGGTAAAGTTACGGAAGAATCATTAGTCAAAGCTGTTCGTGACGTATTTGATTTACGACCTGCTGGAATCATTCGCATGTTGGACTTACAAAGACCAATATATAAAGACTCTGCTGCTTATGGCCACTTTGGTCGGACAGATATTGAATTCCCTTGGGAAAAGACCGATAAGGTTGGGGATTTAGTAGAATTAACAAAATAACAAAGAAAAACCGCTTGGTGCTGTTCATGTGCATCAAGCGGTTTGTTTATATTCCGACAATGAAATCTATAATTCTAAGCCCAAATTGGTATGTTCCTTATAATACTGACCTTTTTCTACATAGGATTTACGAACTCGTTCCATTTCTTTATAATCTTCTTCCGTTAATTGTCGTACTACTTTTGCTGGGCTTCCCATAGCTAAAGTATGTGGTGGTATTTTTTTGCCTGGTGGTACGAGACTCCCTGCTGCAATAAATGCACTCTCTCCAATCTCAGCTCCATCTAGTATGATGGAACCCATTCCGACTAAAGCGTTCTTTCTAATGATAGATGAGTGTAATGTAACTTGATGACCAACTGTTACGTCATCTTCAATAACTAATGTATGATTTGGGCTTTGGTGTAGCATGGATAAATCCTGAATACTAACCCTTTTTCCTATTCGAGTCGGTGCAACATCTCCACGAATAACCGTTTTAAACCAAATACTAGATTCTTCGTCAATTTTGACATCACCGATAATTACTGCATCCTTTGCTACAAAGACAGAAGGATGGATGGTGGGTGAAATATTTTTATAATGATGGATCACTTATGTTCCTCCTTTTACTTTTTCTGTATAGCGATGATAAAGGGTGGATTATTTTTTTGATTAATAAATCCATAGCGTAGGACACTATAGTTTTTCTGGTCTAGGGACATGACATGTTTTAGAATAATATTTTTTTCTTCTTCTCCACCTTCATGGCCGTAGTAAACTACTAGAATAATTCGACCACCCTTTTTTAGGTACTGTAAAATAGTGTCAATGGCTTTAACTGTCGATTCTCCTTCTGTGACAACAGATTTGTCGCTTTTTGGTAAATATCCTAGGTTGAATATGGCACCGCCAATGTTTCCTTCTAATTCTTTGATTAAGTAATTTTCAATATTAGCATGGCTATCTAACACTAGTGAAACATTGCTGCAGTTATGTTCCATTAGTAACTGATCGGTATTATCAATTGCCTGTTCTTGAATGTCAAGAGCGATTACTTCGCCGAATTCTCCAACAAGCTTACTTAAAAATAAGGTATCATTACCATTTCCACAAGTTGCATCAATCACTGTTTCTCCAGGTTCGATAATTTCTTCTAATAAATGATGGGAATAATTTAAAATAGTTTTCATTGTGTTCTCCTTAAAAATCAATCTGTGTATTAAGAATAGCATTTATGATAATTTATCGGAAACAAAAGTGTATACACCCTTTTCGATTTATTTCATATTATAATAGATTAAAAAAGGAATATCTTGACAAAGCTAGTAGTATTCATTAAAATTCAATTTAAATATTAAAATGCGATGCGAAGGAGTAGTAGTAAAATTGCTCAGGTAAAGAGAGGCAATGGTTGGTGTGAATTGCCCCTGACAAGTTACGAACTCGCCTTCAAGGCTGCACGAGTGAACTAAAGTAGCTTGTGACGTTAATCCACGTTATGGATACAAGTGAACGTATTAAACGTTAATTTGGGTGGTACCGCGGGAGTAATAGCTTCTCGTCCCTTCTTTGGGATGAGAGGCTTTTTTATTTGTATTGAAATTATAAAGGAGGAGTTATAGATGAGTTTTAACCATCATGATATTGAAAAGAAATGGCAAAAGTATTGGCTTGAAAATAAAACCTTCAAGACTGATGCAACATCTGATAAGAAAAAATTCTACGCGCTAGACATGTTCCCATATCCATCTGGGGCAGGGCTTCACGTTGGACATCCCGAAGGCTATACGGCAACTGACATACTGTCACGTATGAAGCGTATGCAGGGATATGAGGTACTTCATCCTATGGGGTGGGATGCATTTGGACTACCAGCAGAGCAATATGCACTAGACACAGGAAATAGTCCTGCAGAGTTTACCCAAAAAAATATCAACACGTTTAAAAGACAAATTCAAGAACTTGGGTTCTCCTATGACTGGGACCGGGAACTAAATACAACAGATCCAAACTACTATAAATGGACCCAGTGGATTTTTACAAAACTTTATGAAAAAGGCCTAGCTTATATAGATGAAGTGGCTGTTAACTGGTGCCCAGCACTTGGAACAGTACTGGCTAATGAAGAAGTAATTGATGGTAAAAGTGAACGAGGTGGACATCCAGTTGTTCGTAAGCCAATGAAACAATGGATGTTGAAAATTACTGCTTATGCAGACAGACTGCTAGATGATTTAGAAGAACTAGATTGGCCAGAGAGCATAAAAGATATGCAACGTAATTGGATTGGTCGTTCAGAAGGTGCTGAAGTAACATTCCCAATTGAGGGATTTGATGAGTCGTTTACAGTATTTACTACACGTCCTGATACATTGTTTGGGGCAACGTATGCAGTACTAGCGCCAGAGCATCCTTTAGTTGAAAAAATCACAACCACTGAACAAAAAGATGCTGTACAAAAGTATTTGGATGCCGTGCAAACTAAATCCGATCTTGAAAGAACAGATCTTGCAAAAGACAAAACAGGTGTGTTTAGTGGAGCCTATGCGATTAATCCAGTAAATAATGAGAAAATGCCAATTTGGATTGCTGATTATGTTCTAATGACCTATGGTACTGGCGCAATCATGGCGGTACCAGCTCATGATGAACGTGACTATGAATTTGCAACTAAATTTGATTTGCCAATAGTGGAAGTAGTTGCTGGCGGTGATGTCACGAAAGAAGCATATACAGGAGACGGGGAACATGTAAACTCTGACTTTCTAAATGGGCTAGATAAAGAACAAGCAATTACAAACATGATTACTTGGCTAGAAGAAAAAGGTGTTGGAACCAAAAAAATAACGTATCGTTTGCGTGACTGGTTGTTCTCAAGACAACGTTATTGGGGTGAACCAATCCCAGTTATCCATTGGGAAGATGGTACTATGACAACAGTGCCTGAAGAAGAATTGCCACTTGAACTTCCAGTTATGACGGAAATAAAGCCTTCTGGTACTGGTGAATCTCCGCTAGCTAATAGTGAATGGGTGAATGTAATAGATCCAAAGACAGGTATGAAAGGTCGTCGTGAAACAAATACAATGCCTCAATGGGCAGGTAGCTGTTGGTATTTCTTGCGTTACATTGATCCACATAATAGTGAAAAGTTAGCTGATCCAGAATTACTTAAAATATGGCTTCCAATTGATATTTATATTGGTGGAGCAGAACATGCCGTACTACATTTGCTATATGCTAGATTCTGGCATAAATTCCTTTATGATATTGGTGTGGTACCAACAAAAGAACCTTTTACTAAGCTTTTCAATCAAGGAATGATTCTTGGTGAAGGTAATGAGAAAATGAGTAAATCTAAAGGTAACGTTGTTAATCCAGACGATATCATTGAATCCCATGGTGCAGATACACTTCGTCTTTACGAAATGTTTATGGGACCATTAGATGCATCTGTTGCATGGTCTACCAATGGGTTAGACGGAGCACGTCGTTTCCTAGACCGTATTTGGAGACTATTTATTAATGAAGATGGCAGCCTATCTAATAAAATTGTAGATGGAGCTAGTACTGAACTTGAAAAGGTTTACCACGAGACTGTTAAAAAGGTCTCAGAGGATTTTGAGAATCTACACTTTAATACGGGTATTTCTCAAATGATGGTTTTCATTAATGAAGGGTACAAAGCAGATTCAATATCAAAAGAATATGTAGAAGGTTTTGTAAAACTACTATCACCTATTGCTCCTCATATTGCAGAGGAACTCTGGGATCGACTTGGTCATCAACATACAATCAGTTATTCTGAATGGCCAACATATGATGAATCTAAATTGATTGAAGATGAAGTGGAAATCGTGATTCAAGTTATGGGGAAAGTTCGTTCTAAGTTGAAAGTAGCAAAAGATATTTCTAAAGAGGAACTGGAAAAGAAAGCATTAGAAGATGAGTCGATCCAGGATTGGATCGAGGGTAAAACAATTCGAAAAGTGGTTGTAGTACCTGGTAAATTAGTAAATATAGTTGCGAACTAATATTAAGAGGCACTCTCAATTATGAGAGTGCCTCTTTCAATTAATAATTAGGCATCCATTTTGTTTGAAGGATAATCCACTTATCTCTATCGTAATACCACAAAGTTTCAACCGTACCTATTTGATCAGCATGATATGCACCACTGACTTGTTGGTAACTTTTTAATCCATATCCTTTACTTTTACTGATGAATTTTGGCTCAAAGAAAGCGATTGGGTCTACCATTGCAGAAGTTTCTTTTATTAACTTTCCATCTTTACTATAAAGGCCTAAACGAATATATTCGTCTCTTCTAGTTTGTAGGTCCACAATATTCGGTTCCATATCTGGTGAGATTTTTACTTCTATTTTAAAGTCATCTAAGAATTTCCCTTTTACAAAAGGTTGTTCAGGTAACGGTATTTCTGAAAGCTTATTTTTAACAAGTGTATGAAGATAATATTGATATAAACCGCCACTACCCCCGGTTGCACTTTGAAAGAAAATATCATTTACTTTATCATGGTTTAAATCAATAAATGATATAGAAGGATCGTATCCACCCATATATGGAATTTCCCATACTTTATTTTCAGATGAAGTGATTACTGCTTCAATGTCACGGTAATAGTTTGAATCTGGAGAAAATAATACTCCTTTTAACTCTATAATCTCTTTCAATCCATTTCCAGTAACATCTTCTTCGTAAGTTTTAATAATCTGCAATTCACTATTAGTATTTTCTTCTATAGCATGAATGGAATAAATATCCAGGCATATAAATAATATTAGTAGAGTAGTGCAAGCTATTCTTTTCATCATATCTCCTCGTTTTCTTTAAATAGTGTTGTTATCATTTGTAAGTTGAATGTTGATATTCAGTGGAACATTTGTAGTCGATATGAATATAATAAAACGGTGTTAATGGATTATTATGGGAAAAATGGTAGTTAGTACTGATTTTATTGTATTGACTAGTATTCCAAAGAGGTGTAATATGTATTCTATTGTTGTTGATTATTTTAGAGAGTAATCAATGAAAGACAATAGAAAATAGATGACACTAGTTGACATAATCTATTCTAAGTGATATATTAGTTTATGTCGCTAATCGTTAGAGGATTAGAGAAACAAGTTATTTTATATTAAAAACTTGTTGACATAATCTTGACGAAATGATATACTTTGAAAGTTGCTTCTTAAAGCGACGCTAAAGTGTTTGCTCCTTGAAAACTGAACAAAACAACCAGTATGTAAGAAAAAACAACCCTGTTTTTTCTATTAAAAAGAAATTCTAAAAGCTAGCGTGCTTTTAGTGCTAAGAACTTAATTGATTCTTTCAATTATTTTTGGAGAGTTTGATCTTGGCTCAGGACGAACGCTGGCGGCGTGCCTAATACATGCAAGTCGAGCGAGTGAAACTAACTGAACCCTTCGGGGTGATGTTAGTGGATCTAGCGGCGGACGGGTGAGTAACACGTGGGCAACCTACCTACAAGATTGGGATAACTCCGGGAAACCGGGGCTAATACCGGATGATATTTTTCTTCGCATGAAGAGAAAATGAAAGGCGGCGTAAGCTGTCACTTGTAGATGGGCCCGCGGCGCATTAGCTAGTTGGTGAGGTAACGGCTCACCAAGGCCACGATGCGTAGCCGACCTGAGAGGGTGATCGGCCACACTGGGACTGAGACACGGCCCAGACTCCTACGGGAGGCAGCAGTAGGGAATCTTCCGCAATGGACGAAAGTCTGACGGAGCAACGCCGCGTGAGCGATGAAGGTCTTCGGATTGTAAAGCTCTGTTGTTAGGGAAGAACAAGTACAAGAGTAACTGCTTGTACCTTGACGGTACCTAACCAGAAAGCCACGGCTAACTACGTGCCAGCAGCCGCGGTAATACGTAGGTGGCAAGCGTTGTCCGGAATTATTGGGCGTAAAGCGCGCGCAGGCGGTCTTTTAAGTCTGATGTGAAAGCCCACGGCTTAACCGTGGAGGGTCATTGGAAACTGGAGGACTTGAGTACAGAAGAGGAGAGTGGAATTCCACGTGTAGCGGTGAAATGCGTAGAGATGTGGAGGAACACCAGTGGCGAAGGCGACTCTCTGGTCTGTAACTGACGCTGAGGCGCGAAAGCGTGGGTAGCGAACAGGATTAGATACCCTGGTAGTCCACGCCGTAAACGATGAGTGCTAGGTGTTAGGGGGTTTCCGCCCCTTAGTGCTGAAGTTAACGCATTAAGCACTCCGCCTGGGGAGTACGGCCGCAAGGCTGAAACTCAAAAGAATTGACGGGGGCCCGCACAAGCGGTGGAGCATGTGGTTTAATTCGAAGCAACGCGAAGAACCTTACCAGGTCTTGACATCCTCTGACACCCCTAGAGATAGGGCTTTCCCTTCGGGGACAGAGTGACAGGTGGTGCATGGTTGTCGTCAGCTCGTGTCGTGAGATGTTGGGTTAAGTCCCGCAACGAGCGCAACCCTTGATCTTAGTTGCCAGCATTAAGTTGGGCACTCTAAGGTGACTGCCGGTGACAAACCGGAGGAAGGTGGGGATGACGTCAAATCATCATGCCCCTTATGACCTGGGCTACACACGTGCTACAATGGATGGTACAAAGGGCAGCGAAGCCGCGAGGTGAAGCAAATCCCATAAAACCATTCTCAGTTCGGATTGCAGGCTGCAACTCGCCTGCATGAAGCCGGAATCGCTAGTAATCGCGGATCAGCATGCCGCGGTGAATACGTTCCCGGGCCTTGTACACACCGCCCGTCACACCACGAGAGTTGGTAACACCCGAAGTCGGTGAGGTAACCTTTT
>NZ_LT855388.1 GCF_900184735.1 Paucisalibacillus globulus | reverse complement strand
CTCTCCAAAAAAGTTTGTGTTTCTTAGCACTAAAAGCACGCTAGCTTTTAGAATTTCTTTTTAATAGAAAAAACAGGGTTGTTTTTTCTTACATACTGGTTGTTTTGTTCAGTTTTCAAGGAGCAAATACTTTTTTGCTGTTTTTTTGTGACAGCTTTTATATATTACCACGTTGACTATCTCATGTCAACAACTTTTTCATTCTTTTTTTGAATGATGGGCCTGAGTGGACTCGAACCACCGACCTCACGCTTATCAGGCGTGCGCTCTAACCAGCTGAGCTACAGGCCCATAATGTTATGGAGCGGGTGATGGGAATCGAACCCACGACATCAGCTTGGAAGGCTGGAGTTTTACCATTAAACTACACCCGCATATTTAATATAGAGAGGATTGCTAAATTTGATAAGAAACACTCTCGGATCGGGAAGACAGGATTCGAACCTGCGACCCCATGGTCCCAAACCATGTGCTCTACCAAGCTGAGCTACTTCCCGATTAAAATGGCGCGCCCGAGAGGAGTCGAACCCCTAACCTCTTGATCCGTAGTCAAACGCTCTATCCAATTGAGCTACGGGCGCATAAAAGCAACGTATTTAAATATAACATATCAAGCATGCAATTACAAGGAGTAATTAATGCATTTACTAGAACAAGTGCGGTCGAGAAGACTCGAACTTCCACGGGATTACCTCCCACTAGGCCCTCAACCTAGCGCGTCTGCCATTCCGCCACGACCGCATACGAAACAGAGTAACAATATGGTGCGGGTGAAGGGAGTCGAACCCCCACATCCGAAGATACTAGATCCTAAGTCTAGCGCGTCTGCCAATTCCGCCACACCCGCACATAAAAAATGGTGAGCCATGTAGGATTCGAACCTACGACCCTCTGATTAAAAGTCAGATGCTCTACCGACTGAGCTAATGGCTCATTTAGTTTAAAAATTCTAATGATGATTAAGCATCCGATTAGCCAAATTACTTTCCGACTTAAAGTTTGTTAAGCATCTCACAAACACAAAATTGGCTGGGCTACCAGGATTCGAACCTGGGAATGACGGGACCAAAACCCGTTGCCTTACCGCTTGGCTATAGCCCAACAAATTATATGGCGGTCCGGACGGGACTCGAACCCGCGACCTCCTGCGTGACAGGCAGGCATTCTAACCAACTGAACTACCGGACCTTTAAAGTTTTATTTGAAAAAAATGACCCGTACGGGATTCGAACCCGTGTTACCGCCGTGAAAGGGCGGTGTCTTAACCGCTTGACCAACGGGCCATATTAGAATGGCGGAGAAGGAGGGATTTGAACCCTCGCGCCGGTTACCCGACCTACACCCTTAGCAGGGGCGCCTCTTCAGCCACTTGAGTACTTCTCCATATGGCTCCACAGGTAGGATTCGAACCTACGACCGATCGGTTAACAGCCGATTGCTCTACCACTGAGCTACTGTGGAATAATAAAATTAGAAAACCAATCTTGCTTTTAAAAGCTAGTTCCACGATGTCGGACACCTGCATCTTCTAGCACATTCATGGATGTGTATGCTTCGGTGTTACTCGTAGCTGATTCGGTAGAAGTTATGCTCGTCTCTACCACTGAGCTACTGTGGAATAATAATTCAATTAAAAAATCAGCGACGAAAAATATCATACAATATATATTTTTCATTGTCAAGAGTTTTAATCTCTTTTTTAATCTAATTAAAATCGTCTTGTGTTTCATAAGACTTAATATAATTTAACACGGCATGTCCTATTTCGTCAATCTATTTTTTGCGTCAGAATTTATAAACTTTTCATCTCCCTATATTCTTCCTATATACTAGTCAAACAAGATTATGATACTTTCACCAATTTACCTCTACACTTACCACAACGATACCGTTTCAAGTCTACCCTTCTTTGACGCTTGTACACATAATTACAATTAATACATTTATATTGGTGCTTCTGTTTATCCATATTCGAGGAGAGGGGTTTACAGTGTCTAGGTGAACCCGTTAACCGTAATAATGCTTTAAATTCCGGATCCCCATGCTTATAACCTTTACCATCTATATGTAAATGATAATGACACAGTTCATGTTTAATAATCCCAACAAACTCATCTTCATCCGCTTCAACATAATATTTAGGATTCAGTTCAATCAATCTCTTAGATGGAAGATAACGTCCTCCTGTAGTACGAAGACGACTATTAAAAATAACTTCATCTATAAAAGCTTTCCCAAAGTATTCAATAGATATCTTATTAACTAGTTGGAACAGTTCTTTCTCACTTAACAATTTCATTTGCGAAAACTTCCTTTTGTTTTTTCTATTCATGTCTATTCTATAGTATATATAATCATCACAATAAAGTTATTTAAAATGATTATAATTAAAAATTGATTTTTATCTATAATCATTTATAATGTAGTTTAGGTATTGAAATAAAGTCCATTGAAAGGAGGATAGTCTAGCATACTTTTATCCTCATGATAGGATTTTTTTCCAAACTATCTATTTAGTATTCTTATAATTACTATGATACTATATTACATGTATTTTATATTACAGGAGGGACATATTCAATGAGTGAAAACAAGAAAAAACTTACTACTGCATTTGGTGCACCAGTACCAAATGATGATGATGTAAAAACTGCTGGTCCTAGAGGTCCACTATTAATGGAAGACTTCTGGTTCCTAGAAAAATTAGCACACTTCGATCGTGAAGTAATTCCTGAGCGTCGTATGCACGCTAAAGGTTCAGGTGCTTATGGTACATTTACTGTAACTCATGACATTACTAAATATACAAAGGCTGCTATGTTCTCCGAAGTAGGTAAGAAAACAGATATGTTCTTACGTTTCTCTACTGTTGCTGGTGAGCGTGGTGCTGCTGATGCTGAGCGTGATATTCGTGGTACAGCGTTAAAATTCTATACAGAAGAAGGCAACTGGGATTTAGTTGGTAATAACACACCGGTATTCTTCTTTAGAGACCCTAAACGTTTCCCTGATTTAAACCACGTTGTTAAGCGTGATCCTAGAACAAATATGCATAGTGCACAAGCTAACTGGGATTTCTGGACAGGTTTACCTGAAGCACTTCACCAAGTAACAATTGTAATGAGTGACCGTGGAATTCCTGCAACATATAGAAATATGCATTTATTCGGAAGTCATACTTATAGCTTAATTAATGCTGATAATGAGCGTGTATGGGTCAAATTCCACTTCCGTACACAACAAGGAATTAAGAATTTAACTGAGCAAGAAGCTGAAGCATTGATCGGTAAAGACCGTGAAAGTCACCAAAAAGATTTATATGAATCAATTGAAAATGGAGACTTCCCTAAGTGGACTCTTTACATTCAAGTAATGACAGAAGATGAAGCTAAAGAAGTACCATACAACCCATTCGACTTAACAAAAGTATGGCCTAAGGGAGACTTCCCTCTTATCGAAGTTGGGGAGCTAGAACTTAACCGTAACCCTGATAACTACTTTGAAGAAGTTGAGCAAGCAGCATTTGCTCCAACAAATATTGTTCCTGGTATTGGATTCTCACCAGATAAGATGCTTCAAGGACGTCTATTCTCTTATGGAGATACACAACGTTATCGTTTAGGTGTTAACCATTGGCAAATTCCTGTTAACTACCCTAAAAATGCGAAAAACTTCAACCCTTACCATCGTGATGGTGCAATGCGCGTTATTCCACATGGTAAAAATGTAACATATAGCCCGAATAGCTATGGTGAGTGGGAAGATAGTAAAGAGCATCAAGATCCACGTCAGCAACTAGCTGCAGATGTTGATTACTTTGATTTCCGTCAAGATGATGACAATTACTTCGAACAACCAGGTAACTTGTTCCGTCTTATGACTGCAGAAGAACAACAAAGATTGTTCCAAAACACTGCTAGCAACATGCAAGGTACAACGAAAGAAGTACAACTAAGACATATCAACCATTGCTACAAAGCTGACCCTGCTTATGGTGAAGGTGTAGCAAACGCTCTTGGAATCTCCATGAGTGAAGTTGAAGCTGCTAGTGACGTTGAGTAATCTCAAAATTATAACGTAACCACCTGCTTGGCATTCAGGGCAAGATGTGGTTATTCTAAAAAAAGCGCCGCAGGAAAAATCTCCTGCGGCGCTTTTTCTTAGTTATCATTCACCATCGATAATGCAACTCTACCTTTATTCACATCAACACTTTCCACCCAAACTGTTACAACATCACCAACTGATGCAATATCCATTGGATGTTTAACAAAGGAGTTCGACATTTTTGAGATATGAACTAGTCCATCCTGTTTTACACCAACATCTACAAAAACTCCAAAATCGACAACATTACGTACAGTACCTTGTAATTCCATTCCTGGTTTTAGGTCCTCTAAAGACAACACATTCTTTTTAAGTAACGGTTGTGGGAATTCATCACGCGGATCACGTTCTGGCTTACTTAACGCTTCAATGATATCTTCTAAAGTCGGTTCCCCGATTCCGAGTTGAGTAGCCATATCTTTTTTATCCAATGTATTTAACTTCCCTCTTAATTTATCAGAACCGATGTCGTCTATTTTACAGTCAAGCATAGCTAACAATTGCTCTGTATGGCTATAACTCTCCGGATGAATTGGTGTACGGTCAAGCGGGTTATCTCCATCAATTATACGCAAGAACCCTATAGCTTGTTCGTATGTTTTAGCACCAAGTCTAGGAATCTTTTTTAATTGTTTTCGGTTAGAAAACTTACCATTCTCATTTCTTAACTTTACAATATTTCCAGCTACAGTCTTACTCAGACCTGAAACATATTGAAGTAATGATCTTGAAGCTGTGTTAACATTAACACCAACCTGGTTAACTGCTGTCTCAACTACAAAGGTTAATGATTCATTTAATGCCTTTTGTCCAACATCATGCTGGTATTGTCCAACACCAATTGATTTAGGATCAATTTTCACTAATTCAGCTAGTGGGTCTTGTACACGTCTAGCAATGGAGGCTGCACTTCTTTCCTCTACTTGCAAATCAGGGAATTCTTCTCTTGCAAGTTCAGATGCAGAATAAACACTTGCTCCGGCCTCATTTACGATAATATATGGAAGATCCAAGTCATTCTTCGTGATGACATCTGAAATAAACTGCTCTGTTTCTCTTGAAGCTGTACCATTTCCAATAGCAATTAATTCCACTGAATACTTCTTTAAAAACCCTAATACTATTTTTTCAGCACCCACTATATCGTTTCTTGGTGCAGTTGGATACATTACTCCTACATCATGCAATTTACCCGTTTCATCAATAACAGCTAATTTACATCCTGTTCGGAATGCTGGGTCTACTCCAAGTACTGTTCTTCCTTTAAGCGGAGGTTGCAATAATAAGTTCTTTAGATTGGTTGCAAAGACAGAAATAGCTTGTTCTTCTGCCTTCTCAGTTAATGATGTTCTAATTTCACGCTCAATGGAAGGTTCAATCAAACGTTTGTAAGAATCTTCTATTGCCGCCCTTAACAATTCCATTATTTCGTTAGTTGTTCGTTGTTTAATAACTTTTCTTTGCAAGTACTCCACTATCGATTCCACAGGTGGAACAACAGAAACTTTTAATACTTCTTCTTTCTCCCCACGGTTTAACGCAAGTATTCGGTGTGCAACAATGGACCTGACCGCTTCACTATAGTCATAGTACATTTCATATACACTTTTCTCATCTTTCTCTTGTTTCTTAACTTCAGATTGAATTAATCCTCGTTTAAAAGTCTGATTACGAATGTACTCTCGATATTCTGGTTCATCTGATATCTTTTCTGCGATAATATCATTTACTCCAGCTAACACTTCTTCGGTGGTGTTTAATTCATGTTCTTCGGATAAATATTTCTCTGCTTCTTTTTTGATATCTATATTTTCCTGTTTCCAGATTAACTCTGCCAAAGGTTCTAATCCCTTTTCCTTAGCAATTGTCGCCTTTGTTCTTCTTTTTTGTTTATATGGTCTGTACAAGTCTTCAACTCGTTGAAGCTGAGTTGCCTTTCTAATTTCACTTTCTAATTCCGGCACAAGCTTTCCTTGTTCATCAATTAGACGAATTACTTCCTCTTTTCTCTGAGCTAAGTTGGAAGCATACTGCCATTTATCCTGTACAGCTTTTATTTGTACCTCATCAAGTCCACCCGTTACCTCTTTACGGTAACGAGCAATAAATGGTACCGTATTTCCTTCTTCTAATAAGTTAATTACCTTATGTACAATATTCGTTTGAATGGATGTTTCTTTTGAAACCCACTGAGCCAATTCTTGATTTAATGTTTCTGACATCGAGCGTTCCTCCTTTACACAAGTTCTATTCTACCAAAAAAGCAACTTAAATCCCACATTAGTAGGAAAGGAAGCCTTTCGGGACGCAATAACACGTTCCCTCAGGCTTCCTTTCGCTTTAATTATGCTTATATTGTATGGCAATTAATGTTGTATCATCTTTCCGTTTTTCTTTACTCTTTAATGCAAAATTTTTAGTGATTCTCTCAACATCTTTTTCATAAAAATATCTCTCAGTGAGTTCTTTACTCGTTACGCCATCTGTATACATGACGAAATTCATCTCATTTTCCAGTGGCTCTTGAACCACTTTAAACTTTCTATTAAATCCAGCTAAGTAGCCAGCGTTCGGAACACTTCGCTTCCTAGTATTTCCACCAGTAATGGTCATAACACCAACATTACCAATAGATGAGATGGAGTAATTATTTGACCGATAATCAATCTTCAAAATAGCGAGGACCGTACCACGCTTACCAATTAGTTTTTCATTGCATTTCTTCACTAGTTCTTCCACAGGAGAATGATAATTTTCCTTAATGATATCAATCACAATCTTGGAAGATTCTTTAGCAAACTCTCCACTTCCCAATCCATCCGCTAATGCACAGATAAATTCATTCTCGGTCTCTCTATAGAAGTAACTATCACCACACTCATTATTACCATTTTTAGCTTCCTGAAATACTGCTACTTTAACTCGATTCATAGATTTTATAATACCTCCGCACTGTCTGAATTTATTGCTTCACGGAGTTTCTTTAACGATCTACGTTGTAAACGTGAAACATGCATCTGTGATATTCCTAATAGTTCTCCAGTTTCTTTTTGACTCATATTTTGAAAATAAGTACAGCGGATAATTTCTTGCTCTCGTTCAGTTAATAGTGGAAGAATTTTTTCTAAGAGCATTTTGAGGTCAATTTGCGAATATCCATCATCATTAGAGCCAATCATATCTAACAAAGCAATGGTACTGCCATCTGAGGTACCTTCAATACTTCGATCAACGGACAGAGCTTTATAGCTTTTATTCATTTCCATTGTTTCTAATATTTCTTCCTCAGAGACAGATAAGTATTCTGCAATTTCTGTTACAGTCGGTGACTTTTGGTTTTTGGTGGTTAATTCATCTATTGCCTTTTTAATCTTAGGTCCTAATTCTTTAATTCTTCTCGGTACGTGAACACTCCAAGTCTTATCACGAATAAATCTCTTTATTTCTCCAACGATAGTAGGGATGGCAAATGATTCGAATGTCTTACCATACGTAGGATCAAATCTCTTTATAGCCGCTAATAGACCAATCATTCCGACTTGAACTAGATCTTCATGAATCATACTATTTTTAGAATACTTTCTGGCAATGGACTCGACTAAATCTTTGTAGGTTAGGATTATTTTCTGTTGAACTTCTTCATTTAAAGGGTCCTGTTGAAGTTGTTCAATCCACTGGTAAACCTCATCTCTTCCCTTATTGTCCGGTTGAGACGTGGTCGTCATTTAACTCCACCCCTAGTTTTTCAAGGTACTTTGTCATAAGGACAATTACACCTGAATTATTATTTATTTCAACCTTATCCATTAATGTATTAATTAAAAATAATCCAAAACCTCCCTCACGAAGGTTTTCCACTGATTCATTACTATCGTATGGTCCAATTTTCGCCTTTACTTCATTTAAATTAAAACTACCACCATGGTCTGCTACCATTATCTCTAATCGTTCCTCATACACTCCAAAACCTATGGTAACAACCCCATTTTCCTTTTCACTGTATGCATGATTAACAACATTAGTAACTGCTTCAGAAATAGAAATCTTCAAATCTTCAATTTCTTCATAAGAAAAACCCATGCGGTTAGCTATACCTGAAACACTTAATCTAATGACCCCAACATATTCAGGCTTTGCAGGAAAACTCATCTCAATAAAATCAAACGATTCCATTTATTCATTCACACCTCGAATCGTAGTGTTTAGATCAATAATCTTGTGTAATCCGGTTATTTGAAACAAACGAAGGACTCTTTCATGCAGATTAACGAGCAATAATTTACTTTCATGCTCTTTGGATAATTTCAAGGCATTTACAAATACTCCCAGGCCTGTAGAATCCATATAATTTACATGTTCTAAATCAACTTCAATTATTCTTCCCTTTATTTCTGTAATTGGGAGCAAAGCATCCTTTAACTTTGGCGCTGTATAAACATCAATTTCTCCTGATAAATGAACAATAGACTTATTGGTCTTCTCATCTATTTGGATTTGTAGATTCATAGTTATCCCCCCAAAACACCCATTATAAAGAATCACAGATTTTTAATGCGTATTTGTCTTGTTCCCGATATCAGTAAACATTAAACCACTTTTTTTAAAATTACTAATGTAAAATCATCTCGTAATTGAAAGTTTTGGATTCGTTCAAAATATCGATAAACATGATTAACAATATCTTGGGCAGGTAAATGCATATACGTCTTAATAACTTCTAGTAACTCATCTCGTTCGATGAATGTATCACCCTTACGGCATTCTGTTACACCGTCTGTTAACAAAATAACCATATCGTCTTTTTCAATATCTATTTCAGACTGTACATAGGTTGTATCTGGGTCAACTCCTAGCACTAATCCTTTTGCTTCAAATTCATGAAAACTTTTCGTCTTATTACTATAGTAGAATCCTGGTTCATGTCCTGCGGAAGAGTAGTATAATTTACCAGTATCGGGTTTATATTGTGCATAGAACATAGTAATGAACATACTCGGATCGACATTTCTTTCTACGACTCTATTAAGACTCGCTAAAATAGCATTCGTAGACATTTCGCTCTCAGGAAAACTATCCATTGCATATTTAATCATTGACATAGATAGCGCCGCTGGGATTCCCTTTCCAATAATATCAGCAATTGCAATACTAATAGCCCCATCTTTTCCTTTAACAAAATGATGGTAGTCACCATTCATTTGATTCGCAGGGACACTAATTACACCAATATCTAATTCATCCGTATTTGGTACTTCGGATTGCATAAGCATACTTTGCATTCCGGCAGCGACATCAATCTCTGACTTAATCCTAAGTTGCTTTTCTCGAAGTAGTTGATACTCTTGGTGTGCCAAACCATACGCAATCATTGCCTCTAATAGAAAGTTCATAGAAAGCTGAATTTGGTCCTGTATTTCAGGATATATTTCTAACAGAGATTGAATATGCAAGTGAACGATCTCTTCTGGTGAAATTTGATTCTTAATAAAAGATTTAGAAACTTGTTCTGCACCATAAAGAGCTTGCTCATCCCTTGTTTCTATATATCTCTTTAAGAAGTCAGTATAGCTTTTAGCATCTAAATCCTTCGTATCCATAGTGGCCTCTCCTATTCTTTTATAAGGAACTTCATGTAAAGTTTTTATACGTTGTTAAACAATGATGAATCAAGAAGCATATTAATTCAGATGATTTTATCTAACCCATTTGGTTGTGACAATCCTGGTTCCGTGGCCCACCTCAGATTCCATATCGAAGTCATCCATTAATCTTCTAACACCAGGAAGACCTGCACCAAGACCTCCAGATGTCGTATATCCGTCTTGCATAACCAAACTTAAATCTTCAATTCCTGGTCCGGAATCTGTTGCGACTATAGTCATCCCTTTTTGTTCTAATGTTTCAACTATTTCAAAACATATCTGGCCTTCACCAGCATAGAGATATATATTTCTAGCAAGTTCAGATATAGCTGTTGTAATACGTGCTTGGTCAACAGTTCCAAAGCCTAACTGTTTTGCAATTTCACGTCCCATTTGGCGGGCAGCAACAATATCCCACTCTTTTTGAATCGATACACAGGATTGGGAGTTCATCGACTATTCCCCCAATTCCTGATGTAGTTTAATCAAGCCTTGTTCGAGATCCAAAGCAGTTGGAACATTTCGCATATGAATTCCTAGTTCAATTAAGGTCATGGCAACTGCTGGCTGAATTCCAGTCAATACAACTTTAGCCCCCATAAGGTCTGACATCGAAACTACGTCACCTAACACCTTTGCTATAAAAGAGTCTATTACTTCAACTGAGGTTAAATCGATTACTACACCGGTAGCTTCAGTCCGATGGATTTGCTTTAATAAATCCTCTTGAAATTGTATCGCTGTTTGGTCATCTAACTCAGTTTGAATGGATATCAATAAATAGTTATGTAGTTTTAGGATTGGTATTCTCAAGACCCTCGTTCACCCCTTTATCTATGCCTAACAAATCCTCAATACTCTCAGATTTGTTATCTGTTTCTATAATGGACTTATTCGTTATTTCAAGTGCTAGCATAAATCCTTTTTTTAGTGTACTTTTGGTTGGTAAGTTGGAGAAATTTATTCCTAAATTAACAATTGTTTGTGCTATCTCAGGACGGATTCCAACGAGTATACATTTTGCTCCCAATAAACGTACGGCTTCAGTTGCTTGAAATAAGTGATGTGCTACCATCGTATCTACAACTGGTACACCCGTAATATCAATTAATACAACTTCTGCATTATGACGCATGACACCTTCAAGCAGATTTTCCATGATGAATTTAGCACGCTCTGTGTCAATCGTTCCAATCAATGGCATAATGGTGATATTATCCATCACCGGTATTAGTGGCGCAGATAATTCCTGCAAAGCAATTCGTTGCAGGGAAACAACTTGCTCCCAACTTACGGAGTATTCATTAACTAATTGTCTAATGATTGGTTCCACCCAAGAATCAACATTACTAATTATTTCTGTCGCAATGTCTCCATCTACATCTTCTAGTTTCGCAAGGATGGTATTAACGCTAACTTTACGGAACACTAATAAGCCATCAATAATATAGCTTAATGGCCATCCTAATTGAATGATTCGATCTGAAAAGTCTTTAATTACTTTCGTAGAGCCATTCCCTCTGATACTTTGAATAATAACATTAACAAATTCATGGTTATTACTATCATACAACTCAGTTGAAATCTCTTCTGTATAGTTTACACTTTTTAGCAGATTTATCTCTTTCAACCATTCTTGAATTATTTCATCACTATTTTCAATAGCGATGTCTCGTAAATCCCTTTTCATGAGAAACCTCCGATTAAAAATATTATAAATATTGTCACATGATATGTATATTATTGCAAACAAATTCTAATACAAAAGTTTGATTGTTATGAATATATAAGATTACTTAAATACTTGAATCGTTACTCACGCATTTATTAGACATCAAAAAACTCATAGCTTATTTATAAACTATGAGTTCTTAATGTCCATACATATCCTTAAGCCCGAGACTTATTTCTAATGCATGATTTATTTTTTGCATCATGACGTCATCTAACTTTGTAATTTTATCTGTTAGTCGCTGTTTATCTAATGTTCGAATCTGCTCTAAAAGTATCACAGAATCTCTATCGAACCCATATCGCTTTGCATTTATCTCCACGTGAGTAGGTAATTTTGCTTTTTGGATTTGGGCGGTGATTGCAGCAACAATTACAGTTGGGCTGAATCGATTTCCAATATCATTTTGGAGGATCAATACTGGACGAACGCCCCCTTGTTCTGAACCGACCACAGGGGATAAGTCAGCGAAATACACTTCGCCTCTTTGAACAATCAAATTCTACACCCCGATCACAGAGCGCTCTAGAGTAATTTCAGCCTCCTCTTCAGCCTGAAATGCTTCTGAAGCAATAGAGAGATTGATTCGTGCCATTTCTTGATAGCCTTTTTGCATGGATTTATAAAAGTTTTGGATATACTCTTCTTTTTTAGATTCTAGATAAGTCCTAGTAGCCTGACAAATGATATCACTTAGATCCTTGTTTTCTTTTTTCACTAATCCATCCACCTCATTTAGTAGGTTTTTCGGTAGCCGTACCATAACTTCTTGTAAGCTCTCTGACAAAACCAAGCACCTCCGCCAACTGCTGAACGATCGTTACTTTTCTGCATTTAATCAAATTTAATAATATCATTGTCTACCTCTAATTGCAAAGGCTTATCAGCAATTTCCCTGAAAAAAATTAGGTTATCAGCCTATAATTTTGGATTCTTGATTTCGCCCCTGCTATTTTTTCCATTTTCTACATATATTCTTGGCACTCTTTCATTAATCATACAAGGTACTTCATAATTGATGGTATCCAAGTAATCTGCTACTTCGTCCATTTCTATTATCTCGTTTCCTTGTTCACCGATTAACGTTACTTTTGTGCCAATCACTATTTCTTCATCCAATCTAATCATCAATTGATCCATGCATATCCGGCCAACAATTGGCATTCTCCTACCATTTACCAGAACACTCATACCCTGTAAATGTCTACTCCAACCATCTCCATATCCAATTGGAACTGTCCCTATCCATTCATCCTTTTCAGCGATGTAGGTTCTTCCGTAGCTAATAGAATCACCTTTTGCAATTTTTTTCACATGAACCAACCGGCTGTGTAAAGAAAATGCAGGTAGTAATTCTACTCGGTTTTCAGCCCTAACATCGTTTGAAGGATACAACCCATACATGGATATGCCAAATCTAATGGAATTATGCATGCTTTCTGGAAAGCGTAAGGATGCAGCACTATTGCCGATATGAACCGTTACGTCTTTCGTATAATGTTGTTTAAAGATAGATAACAATTCTTCCAGTCTTTTGATTTGCTCTTCATAAAATACTAATTCCTTTTCGTCAGCTGTTGCAAAATGGGTAAAAATACCGGTTAACTGGATATTCTTATTGTTATCTATTTCCTTTATAAGGTTTATTAATTCATCTGTGGAACGTATTCCTATTCTCCCCATGCCTGTATCTAACTTAATATGAGTATTAAGGGGATGTTCAAACTGATATTGGTTTAGTTCTTCTAGCCATTTTTTTTGGAAAATGGGTAAAGTAATGTTATGTCGAGCGGCTAATGGTGCATGCTTTGCTGGGACATAGCCTAAAACTAGGATTGGTGCATTAATGGACGCTTCTCTAAGAATCATAGCTTCTTCTAAAATAGCTACTGCTAATGCAGTTGCTCCTGATTCTAGTGCTTTTTTTGCTACTGAAACCATTCCGTGTCCATAAGCGTTTGCTTTTACGACGGCAATGATATTTGTCTCTTGCGGTAGTATTTCCTTTATTTGCGTAATATTATGTTTGATAGCGTCTAGATTTATTTCTACCCAAGTTTCTCGGTACATTTCACCTACCACAAGCTATTACTCCCTTCAAATTTCCCTATAATTTTATATAGATTCTCTAACCATACTCGTAGTACGAATAACAATGCATTTAGATAGCGCACCATACCCGCTACGGAAACACACTCCGCTTTTACTGCCAGCACAGGGGCGACATCTGTTCGAAAGTACCTCACAGTGTCTACCTTGCCGCGGGCGGCTGGTGAGCCTCGGGCCAACAGGATGTTGGTCACAAAGGCGTTGCCTCAGGATGAGGCGTTCCTAGCCTTTGAACCCCTATTTCTCCCGCAGGACAATGGTTTTCGGTGGGGCGAGTAATCGCAGTCCCAAGGAACGCTACGAAAGCGATACATCGCACGCAGAAAAAGTGATTTTCTTTTTCAAGGAGTCTCCGTGTATTTCCTTCGCTGGGATAGAGTTTGAAAAATAAAAGCACAATTTAAAACCAAAACATCATTTAAATGCCAACTGAAGCTAAAAAAATAAACTGGCGCTGACAGTGAAAGCAGAGTATTCTCCCGGAGCGGTGTTTTACCGCTAAACTAATTGATTATCGGATAACATACAGTAGTTACTGCATAGTTTTTATCAATAGCAACAAATTATATTGATATCAATATTATAAAACAAAAAGCAGACTCTATCTATGAGCCTGCCCAATTTTGGGTTTTATTTTACTTCTTGTCCTTGTACGGATTGTGCTACTTCGATTAATTCTTCTCTTGTTAATTCATCACTTGCTAAGTAGAAGTTCATGCCGTTGTAGTCCCACTCTACCGAGTTATCCGATAATGCTCCGACAGCTCCAAATCCTAGGTTGACAATATCACCATTTACTTCCACAGGGGAAGATAATGTTTCTACTACATTCATTTTCTCCTGAACAAGAGTGAAGTTCTTTTCACCTGTAAACGTAGAAATAATACGTTTACCATTTTCTAAGTCAACTTCCATACGATCTGTTAATTCAGCACCTATTGTTTCAATTGGTACCATTACTTGCAGTTCATCAGTCACACCATCACCGGAAGTTGGTACATCTTCTGGTGTTGTTGAGCTTGCCATATTTTGATCAATCTCAAAATCTTTATCTTTGAAGCTTGGATCTAACTCAAAGCTATTAAATTTCACTTCAACAACGGTATTTCCATCTGTATCTAAAATCTTAACTAAGGTAGGGGTGTACTTTTCCTTATCAAAATATATTTCCTGATAAGGCAAACTGTTGTTACTTTGATAATTTGTTCTCGCCTTAAAGATGTAGTGATTATCATCTGTAGTGAATTCTGCTTCTTCATCTCCAGAGATATCTTCTACTAGAGATTGATATAAGTACGGTTGACTGCTATTTTCTGGCCATTCTGATTGGAATTTAAAGCTCTTTTTTAATTCTGGTGTTAAAACAAATACACCATCTTTGTTTTTAAGAATGATTTGTCCACCTTTATCATCCTTGTTACTAGAGAGTGACACTCGATAGAAGTCTTCTTTCTTATGCCATACATCAATTTTAAACAATTGTTCTTCTTGTCCAGTATTCATTTTCATTTCTACATTTGCTTTATAGCCTGTTAAATCTTCTACGTTTTCGCCTAGCTTTTTAACAACATCTTCCTGTGACTTTTCACCACAAGCTGCTAATACTAACACGATACCAAATACAAATATCATCCATAAACGTGATTTTTTTATCATGGACATATCTCCCTTGTCTAAAATTACAAACCTAACTGATTAGGTTTTTTACGATTTATACAAAGGGAACTTCACCGAAAGAATTTACGTTAGACCATTTTTCCCAATAGCTAAGACAATAATATCATCCTTTATATATTCCACCCTCTCCTTTGTTTTCTGCTTTTTTGGTAATAATCGTTCCTTAATCCTCTTGATTAATCAGTATTGTCTAATTGGTTCATGGTCTAAATTTTGATTCTTATTTTGCGGTGAAATAACTATAGCTTGTTCCCTCCTGCCCGCAATAAAATATATGAGACAACCTTGTTATTTATGCAGAAGATAAGCTATTAACTATTAAATTAGATTTCCAGTATTACTTGTGCGACTGCATATTCTCTACTATGGGTAATGGAGACAAAAATATTCATGTCCTCTGTTATATTGGCTTCGATAAATGGAGCACCGTGTTCATCGTTAAGAATCGTAATGTCTTGAAAGCTTAAGCTCCCTATTCCTGTTCCCATAGCTTTTGAAAAAGCTTCCTTGGCAGCGAATCTCCCTGCAACAAATTCTACTTTTCTAGTATCATGCTGTAAATTAGCATAGTTCTTTTTTTCCTTATCTGTTAATATTCGATTGATAAAGCGATCGTTTTCCATGCTTTTCTTTATTCTTTCTAGCTCGATAATATCGATACCAATTCCTTTAATCATGATGCATTTCCCCTTACAATTAAATTTAACGCGAATATATTTTCAGTAATATAACTATTATAGTAATCTGATAGTGAACATACTATTTATCATAACCTAATTACTTTTTACAATAAGTTATTTTCTAAAAGATTGTTGTTATTCCATAAGTTTTATCTAACAAATAGTAGATAGAAACTGCGCGGTAACTTAGGATTTTGAGTGAGCATCATACCGCTACGGAAAGCGGAGTATTCTGCCGGAACGGTATCGTTCCACTATCCCCCTTTAATTATGAGGGTTAATAGTATATTACCGCGCAGTTTCTAATCTAAATAACAACAAACTATACAAAACAACCTTACAATACTTTGATAATACCCTATTAGAAAGTGGGAATAAAAATGTTTATTCGTAATGAAAGAAGTGTTAAGGAGTTTATTCAATATTATCCCGTCGTTTCAACTATTGTCATCATTCATATTGCTATTTGGTTTCTATATGATGTTTTGCCAATTGGAATAATGGACCGTTTATATAGTCTAGGTGTGGGATACCATTATGAAATTCATAATGGGGAATACTGGCGATTTATCACTCCAATTATCCTACACGGCGGAACCATGCATATGTTGTTTAATTCATTTTCACTGGTCCTTTTCGGTCCTGCTCTAGAGAAAATGTTAGGTAAATTTAAATTTATCTTGGCTTACCTTGGTGCTGGGACATTAGCAAACATCGCAACGTTTTTCATTAATCCATCAAATGCATTCGCTCACGTTGGAGCCTCTGGGGCGATATTTGGGTTGTTTGGAATATATGTGTTTATGGTAGTTTTTCGGAAGCAATTAATTGATGCGGGGAGCGCTCATATAATCAAGGTTATTTTAATTATCGGTCTTATCATGACCTTCATCCGACCAGGGATTAACATCTATGCTCATGTACTCGGATTTGCTGCAGGTTTTTTGATAGCCCCTCTTGTTCTTGGTAATGCTCGTCCTTATTATCCAGGGCAATACCAGCGGAGATATGAAGACGATGGAGAAATACACTTTGATCCTAACCGTTGGAAGAAAAGAAGGTCTTTTAGAAGAGGAAAGATAAATCCACTGTGGGTCATTATAGTGGTACTTGTAGTAATTGGGCTTTTAAACTATCTTTTGTAAAACACGAGGGGGGGTTAACCCCCTCGATAAGAATACCAACTTTCCAATTCTTCGACAGTTTGTTCATCTAGCTCTTTGATATGATAATGCTTACCTGTTCCCATCTTCCCAATAATTGATAACTGTACTGTTGCTAGATGTTCTTTTCGATGAAGGAAATGTTGTTTTTTGTTAAATGCTTGTATTCGTTTATGATTTATAATCATGGTCACTTTACTAAAAATTCTGTAGGAAAGAGATATTCTTTTCCCATCAATAAAAATACCTGAATCCTTATATTGTAGATAGCCTAACAAAATACTTAAGACCACTAATACAACCGGAATCCAAGCGAACTGCGGAATAATTATCATTACAGCAATTAACAGCAATAAGGTTGGTAAAGTAGAACGAACAAGATAATACTTCATAGATCGTTTTGGCAATCGGGTTATCTCACTTTGATTCGTTACGTACTCTGGTAGAAACTTCTCTAAGAAAGCATCCACTTCTCCTATTTCCATTAAAGGAAACAATACAGTTGAAAACTGTTCTCCTTTTTCATTGGATCCTCCGGCAATTTCTGCAATAACCGTTGTAAATCCAAGTGGTTGCCTGACTATGTTTTCAACATGCCCAACTGCTTGGATACGTTTTAAAGGTATTGTGATATGTTTCTTTTCTAGCAGTCCACAGGTAATCACAATATCCTCATTGACCTTTGAAATGTTGAAGTTCCAGTATTTAATCATGGTTCCTGCAATACCAATTATCCATAGTAAGAATAAGATAGCTACAATCATTACCGCTAAAATTATTAACCCTAGCCCAACAACCCAACTGTATGCCTGATTATAAAAATCCGTTGGTATAAATCGCTCTAATTCCGAGAACGCAGCACCACCTAATGCAAGAAGTACTCCAATTCTCCCTGATGTTGCACCTGCGATTAATAATCGCTTCCTGGAAATAGATTCTGATGGTGTTCTTACTTCAATTTCTTCTTCATTTTCCGCAAGTTCTACTTTTACTACTGTTTTAAGTTCTTTCCGTAACGCTTCTCCCTGAACTAGTGTAACAGCATTTAATGATGCTTCCGCTTCTGCACCAGTTCCAGCTGTTTCAATTTCTACTTTAACCAATTTGAAGATACGGTGTAGAATATTTTGGGTTAAGTCAATTGATTGGATTCTATTCTTGGAAATGTATCTTTTTTTTCGAACTAATATTCCATACTCGAGTCGTAACTCATCCTCTTCAATTCGATAGGTATAGGTAAATCTACGCCAAGAAAGAAAACTTGCAATAAACAGGATGGTAAATAGAGCAATTTCACCTAGAATAGCGTATATAAGATGAATATCGTTTAACGTAACAAAAATTATTACAATGAAAAACACGGAATACCTTATTCCATTTAGTAAATTAAAAATCACTGTGGCAGGATGTAGTCTTTTCGGTTCAGACATCGTCTTCATCCACCCTTGCTAATGCAGAAATCTTATCCCTTAAATCAGATGCCACCTCATTAGAGAGCGCTGGTATTTGATGTGTTGTTGCAGCTGTTGAAATGGAGACACTGGCCAAATCAAACTTTTTCAAAATGGGACCTTGCTCTGTTTCTACATGTTGTACACGGATCATTGGAATTAACGTACGTGATACGATTAGAATGCCATGTTGAATATAAATTTCTTGTTCAAACACCTCATAACGCCATCTCTTCCAACGAAGCTTTGGGAATAAGAATACAAAAAAGTATGTACTAACAACACTTATTGCAAGTAGAATCCAAACGATCCATATGGGAAAATCAATAACGAAATGCAATACTAGTCCCACAATCGTAATAATCCATAGAATTGCCTCGTAAAGTACAGCTGTAATACGCCATGCCTTTATAGCATCATGTGATATGGTATGTATTGGTGGCTTTCTCACTTTTCTTCCCCCTAAAATTTGCTAAAGAAAAAGCTCCTTTATGATGAGGAGCTTTTCTTAATTGTTTAATAAAATTATAAGGCTTTTCGAAACTTACGTAAATTATCTTACCAAAGACTAGTATAGCTTAGTTTGAGTTAGTCTCTGTTTCTTCTTTTTTGGAAGTTCCCTTTACGGTTACGACCACCTTGGCCTCTTCCTCCACCTTGTGGCTTGCCACTACCTTGATTACGTTTGCCGCCATAATAACGTTTGTTATTGGAACGGCCTTTGTCGGCATGTGCTTTTTTAACACTAATTGGTGCAACTCCAGAGATTTGAACTGGAACATCTCTTCTCTCTTTTGTTAGCATTTTTAATGCTGCAGCAACAACTGTAACAGAGTCATGTTCTTCTAATAACTCATTCGCTGTTTGATGATAAGCATCAAGTTCATTCTTTTCAATTGTTTTTACAATTTTTTCAACCGTTAGTTGCTGTTGTCCAAGACGAGCTTCTTTATTAGTTGGTGGAACCATCCGCTTCATTTTGCTCTTTGTTACTTTTTCGATTAAACGTAGGTGGGCAATTTCTCTAGGCGTTATAAATGAGATAGCTTCACCTGTACGTCCTGCACGACCAGTACGACCAATACGGTGTACATAGCTTTCAGGATCTTGTGGAATGTCGAAGTTGTATACATGTGTTACGCCAGAGATATCTAGACCACGTGCCGCTACGTCTGTAGCAACAAGTATATCTACACGTCCGTTTTTAAACTTATTTAGAACAGACATACGTTTTCCTTGTGTTAAATCACCATGTATTCCTTCAGAACGAAAACCTCTAGCTTGCAGACCTTCAGCAACCTCGTCAACACGTTTCTTCGTTCTACTGAATATAATAGCTAGTTCAGGATTTTGCATATCCAAGAGATTGGTTAACGTATCAAATTTATACTTTTCAGGGATTTCCACGAACTGTTGGGAGATATTCTCAACAGTCATTTCCTTCGCTTTAACCTTAACCTCTTTTGGACTATTCATCAGGTTCGTCGCAATATCACGAATTTCCTTTGGCATCGTTGCTGAGAATAGCAATGTTTGTCTTTCACTTGGAACTTGTTTTAGGATTTCACGGATATCATCAATAAAACCCATGTTTAACATTTCATCAGCTTCATCTAGAACAACGGTGTTCACAATATTAGCACGAATAGTTTTTCTTCTGAAGTGATCAAGTAGTCTTCCTGGTGTCGCTACTACAATTTGTGGACCGTCCTTTAACGAACGAATTTGTCTGTCCATTGGAGCTCCACCATAAACAGATAGAACACGAACACCTTTAAATTTACCTAGTCGGTTTAACTCTTCTGCAACTTGAATTGCAAGCTCTCTAGTGGGAGCAACAACTAGCCCCTGTACTTTTCTTTCTGTTGTATCAATTTTCTCTAGCATTGGGATTCCAAAAGCCGCAGTCTTTCCCGTCCCTGTCTGTGCTTGCCCGATTACGTCATTCCCTGCTAATGCTAGTGGAATAGTTTCTGCTTGTATTGGTGTTGCTTCTTCAAAACCCATTTTTTCTAAAGATTTCATTATTGGGTTTGAAATACCTAATTCATTAAATGTTGTCACGCTATTTTCTCCTTTGTGAAAATTTATCTATTGTTTTTGCGCTTGACTTGCCGTGATGCTTGTTCCGAGTATCACATCACTCATTTATCTTATTTTATCCATTTTAATAGAAATTTACATGTTCTTCGTGAGAAAGGAACACCTATATAGATAATGTACAGAGTAGCATGAATTTTTCCACCGCAAATATTCATGTGGAAAAAGCTTAACCTATGAGGAAGAACCTAAGAATTTTCCTTTAGGGGGGCATTCCCCTCTTATGAAACGTCTGATTTCCTTCAGACGATAAGCACCGTGGCAAATTAACCGTCATATTATGATAACATATGAGGAATAGTACAAGCTAGCCTGCAAATGATATTTCCTATAGAACATGCTAAAATAGTTATTTAAATAAAAATAAAAATACTAACTAACAGTAGGAGGAATTAAAATGAGAGTACCTCCATTTAATCCATACATAGCAATCGTTATTGGGGTTTTATCCGTTTCGACATCGGCAGTTTTAGTTAAATTAGCTGGTAATGCACCAGCAGCAATTATTGCAAATTATCGATTACTACTTGCAGTATTACTGATGACACCGATCATGTTATGGAAATATCGCCATGAGTTTAAACTAATAACAAAAAAAGATTGGTTTCTATCTTCATTAGCTGGGATATTCCTAGCCTTTCATTTTATTCTCTGGTTCGAATCACTAAATTATACATCTGTAGCAAGCTCTGTGGTGTTGGTCACACTTCAACCGATCTTCGCCTTTCTCGGTACATATCTATTCTTCAAAGAAAGATTTTCTGCCGGGGCTATAATTAGTATGGTGATTGCTCTTTTCGGGAGTGTCATTATAAGTTGGGGCGATTTCCAAGTTAGTGGTATGGCATTATTTGGAGATATCTTGGCTTTTATTGCAGCTATTGCAGTGACAGCCTATTTTCTGTTAGGACAAAATGCACGAAAACGATTATCCTTGATGACATATACTTATGTAGTTTATGGAGTAAGTTCTATTACGCTAATACTTTATAATTTATTATTACAAAACCCGTTTTTCGGGTATTCAACCGATTATTGGCTTGTTTTCTTAGCACTTGCTGTCATCCCAACTTTCTTTGGTCATACACTATTTAATTGGGCATTAAAATGGTTAAGTACTTCAACCATCAGCATGGCCATTGTATTTGAACCTATTGGCGCATCAGTACTAGCATATTTTATTCTAGGAGAGAAGATTACTTGGTCCCAGTGGTTAGGGGGTACTATCGTCATATTTGGTTTGTTTTTGTTTATCATGAGTACTACAAGAAAAGCAAATGTAACCTTGCATAAAAGGACACGTTGACTATTTAAGTTGGTTTTATGTACTTGATTTCGGTATGTTGTAACTATATTTATTTACATAAAAACGGTATAATAAATCTAACAAATCTAGAAAAATAGGTGATTCTATGTCTATTCAGTTAATGACTGATGGCGGCGCCGATATCCCAAAGGAATTAATGGACGCTATCAATATAAAGGTCATTCCATTATATTTAAATTTTAAAGATGAGCAATTTAAAAGTGGTGTTGAACTCGACCTTCAAAGTTTTTATAAAAAAATAGAGGAAACTAAAGAATTACCTCGTTCCGCTGCTCCAAGCCCGAATGACTTTTATGAAGGTTATAAGCAGGTTGATCCAACGAAATCAATATTGATGATTAGCTTATCTGGCGGATTAAGTAGTACTTACGAAAATGCTATCGCAGGTAAAGAATTACTATTAGAAGAAGATCCAACTCGCAAAATTGAAGTCATTAATGCTAAAACAGCTTCTGGCGGACAGGCTTTGTTACTAGCTGAGGCACATGAAAAAATCCAAGAGAATTATTCTTTAGAACAATTAGTTGCTCATTTGAATGAAAAAGTGAAGCATACTGCCACATTGTTTGTACTCAAAACATTAGAAAATTTGGTTCTAGGTGGTAGAATCGATAAGGTAAAAGGAACATTTGCTAAAACATTAAATATCAAACTGTTAATGAAAGCTAGCGACGAAGGAACAATTGAAGTTGTTGAGAAAGTACGCGGAGACAAAAAGTCTATTCGACGATTTGTTGACCAAATTGGTGAGTATGTAAAAACAGTCGAAGACAAGGTGTTAATTATGACACATTGTAATGCAGCAGAAAGAGCAAAATCAGTACTTGCTGAAATAAAAGAAAAATACAACTTTAAAGAAACATATTTAACCGAAATGGGACCGTTAATCTCTACGTATGGTGGGGAAGGTGCTTTGGTTATTTCTTTCTTCAAAGATAGATAAGATAGTAAAAAACACGGAGGTCTGTTTCTATCACCTAACATAAATTGTGATAGAACAGACCTTTTTAGTTTACTAAATCTGCCGGAACCTCTTTCGTTTCTACCTGCCTCTCTAGAAACTCATGGACCATTCTATTTAACGTATCCTTGTCATTACCAAGACAAATTAAATGTCTAGATCGTTCAAAAAATACTACTTCCTTACGCTTTGAAGGTATTTCCTTATCCAGATAGTATGCAGTCTTATATGGTACCATGTTATCCATTTGACCTTGGGCAATTAAAACCGGAGCTTTCACTTCTCTTAGTGATTTTCTCGTTAGCCGAACCAGCTTTAAAAATTCAAGATTTGCTTTCAAAGGAACACTTCCGAGTTTTCGCTTGTAATGGAGATAGAGTTTGTTTTGTGGTAACTTCCCTGTTACGCCATCTCTTACAATTTCTCCAATATCGAAACTTATTTGCTTGAATGATAAGTATTTTCCAGCAGTAGCTAGTAGCACTAGCTTATCAACCTTATATTTCGCTGCCAGATAAGCGGCAATCATCCCACCCATAGAAAATCCTATCACGTATATCTCGTCATACTTTTCCTTTAATTGCTTTAAGGATGCTTCCGCTGTTTCTATCCAACTCTTATAGTTCACATTTTCTAGAGCAAGTTTTCTTCCGTGACCTGGTAAAGTAGGAACCACTATATGCCAATCTGTACGTTCTTTAAGATATTCTGTTAGAGGTTCCAATTCATGTGGACCACCTGTAAACCCATGGATGATTAAGCAACCAATCATGATTAATTCTCCTTTATGAAGATCTCAGTTAAGAGAGTTAAATATTAACGTTCTTTTTACTTTTACCCTAATTCATTTAAAATAATGCAGTTCTTTCTTGTTAATGTTTTCTAACTCCCCTTTAGTATGTGTTACCGAAATGTTTTCATAAAGTCGCCAAATTGTTTAATAATAGGGGAAACTTGATGGTATGTGTTTGCCATTTGACTGACTGTGGATAACACTTTATCCAGATTTAACTGACTTTGTTGATTTTGAAATTGTGATGCCATTCCGCTTTGTTGTTGTTGTTGGGCTTGTTGATAATTTCCTTGTAGTTGTTGATTAGTAGTGTACCAATCCTGTGGTTGCTTTGGTTTTGCAAATTGTTCAAATGGTGTTTGGGGTTGTTGATAAATGTTTTGATGATACTGCATATATTGTGATGGATGGAAAGGTTGATGGATTGGCTGGTTATAAGGTTGTTGGTAGCTATTTCGCATATGTGGAGTTTGCCAGTAATTCATCATTTGATACACCCTTCCTCATTAGCTTTTACTATAAGTTATGCAGGAGTGGGGTTGGGTGTGTTTGTGCACTGTCCAAGAACAGATTGTTTAAGCCTCCGGTTAGAGAAGTATCTCTAGTCCTCAGTCAATGGAGACGGGCATGGCTATTTACTACCAAAAGAAAGAAACGCGTCATTAACCAACGTGTTTCTTTCTTTTAGAATTATAATTTTGAAATACTATGTAGGCTAATAATAAAATGGAGACAAGTGAAATATACGGTTGAAATTCACATAGCACTATAAGAAATAGACTTAAAAAGGCTACTACCCCTTTTAAAGAGAAATCGGTAATTTTTTTGTCTAATAAGGCTTCTGCATTATCCATTTTTGCAGTTAAATTCATTATAAATAGCGTAATGATTAATAATAGAAAACTTATGCTCCACCACGAAAATTGGATGATGGCATAAATAATAATAGGAATCATGATTGGGATAAACCCCAATACTGACCAGTGTTTCATGGTGTTACGAAAACTTTTTACATCCCAAGGCAGTACTTGGACAATTCCTGAATGAAATCGGTCCCTGAACATACTAGCCGCAAATAATGTGTACACATGAATACTTATGGCAATGCCAAAAAGTGCAATCAGATCTTTAACAAATGGTAATATAACAATAGCAAGAAATAACCCACCAATCACCTGGATAATGAACTCAATGTTTTCTCTAAAATGCTGTAACCATAATCTTTTATGAATAGCTATATTAGTATAGGCGAATGGTCTTTTTCTCGAGGCCATATTCTGAAAGATATTATACTTTCTTTCTCTTCTAAACTTTATTTTCGTAGCTCTTGAGATTAGAGGCATATTCCAAACCAAGTAGTTATTTACCTCGGTTACCCTCCCCCAATGTATTTGGGAAAATAGTTTCTTACGTAATAGAAAATTAGAGACTAGAACAGTAAGTAATATTGCAATACTAATTAATTTTGATTGATGTATGATGGTTCCAACTATATCGACCAAAAGTAGTGAAAGGAATATAACAAGTTTCACCATGAAATGAGCTTGAAACAACTTCCATTGTGGAATAGTCATGAGTACTTCAATTGTCCAGAATAATAAGAAGTAAATCCAAATTAAAAAGGCATCTATCGGAGTTATCAGAATAATGAAGGTACCTATAATCACATACCTTACTAATTGCATGATCCACTTCTCTATCGCAACATAGTACGCAATTTTTTTAATTGAATGTGGGAGCACCCCTAATTGATATTCTGAACTCGTAATTAATACACCTGGATTGCGAAAAGATTGAAATACATATCTAATAGGAACTAAGGTTAAGATTAGCCAAAAACGTTCTCCCATTTGTTGTTCTATAATTAAGAAATAATCATCAAACTGTTGCATGAAATCATTAAAAATAAATATGCTAGCAAATACATAACCACCGACAATTAGCGAATAAAAGGCAGTGGTCTTATCCAAAGAAAGCATAACAAGTTGTTTTTTTATTGCTCTCTTCTTTCGGAATCGGTTACTGCGTATTAACCAATATGATTGCCATGAAGAAAGTTGATTCATCATTCTTCCCTTCTCCTTTTAATCGTTTCAAATTCAGCAATCTTTCCTTTATGTATTATTTCTCCTTCTTGCAGAAGAATAAAATGATCCGCTAAATCTTTTACACGCTTTATCTGGTGTGTTGTTAATAGAATACTCGTGCCGCAAGCTACTTTTTCTCTTAATATTTCTTCGAAGTAATCAACAGCATAGATATCCAGACCCATAAATGGTTCATCTATTAGCAGTAAGGGTACATCTGGCAGCATTGCACAGATTGTCTGTACTTTCTGCCTCATTCCTTTTGATAATGATTCTGGGTATTCGTTTAGTTTCCCCTGTAGCTCAAATCCCTCTACATACCGTTCAATGCGTCTCTTTAATTCATCTTCTTCCATCTGATAGCTTTTTCCGTACAACTGAAAATGTTGCATTGCTGTCAATTCAGACATTAGGAGTGGTTCTTCCGGGATAAAAGCAATCTTCTTTTTATAATCGAGATAATTAGTATCTTGGTTATACTTTTCATCTATAATTATTTCTCCATCATTCTTTTCTTGAATTCCCATAATGGTTTTCATTAGAGTCGACTTGCCTGCACCATTATGGCCTACTAATGCTACTACTGAACCTTCGGATAATGTAAATGATATATTATCCAGCAGCTTATTCTCCTTAATTGCAACTTCTAGATTCTTAACAATTAATAAATTATTCACGTTGACCACCACCTGTCTATTTTACGTGATTTAAGTTAAAAAGGTTTCATTATTGTAAAAATAACACACTAATAATAGCAAAATCCGAATGTTACATATCGAATCTTGGTGATTTTTCGTTAATTTTATGTAAAAAAGGTGTAAATTCATGAAAAAAATGCTAGCTTTTTTCGGAGATTTAGTATTTAATAAAATAGTAAGATAAATACATATATATTTCTTAGGAGGGTCACAATGAAGAAACTTTATGGTCTAGTGCTTATTTTAGGTTTAGCACTTGTACTAGCAGCATGTGGAGGTTCTGATGATGATAAAAACGCATCAGACAAGTCAAACGAAGACAAGAACGGTGAAGCAACTGAAGGAATGATTCCTGAAACACTAGTTATCGGGTTCGTACCATCACAAGATTCAGATACAATTGCAGATACTGTTAAACCTTTAGCTGACCGTTTAGGTGAAGAGCTAGGAATCCCTGTAGAAGGTAAAGTTATGACTGACTATAACGCATTAGTTGAAGCAATGGGTGCTAACCAAGTTCAAGTTGGTTTCATTCCTGCATTCGGATATGTACTTGCTAATGAGCAATATGGTGTTGAAGTTATTCTTAAATCTATCCGTTACGGATCTGGTACTTACAAAGCACAATACCTTGTTCGTGCTGACTCTGGTATTGAAAGCTTTGAAGACTTAAGAGATAAAGTTTGGGCATATGGTGACCAAGGTTCTACTTCAGGATACTTATTCCCTGCAAACCAATTGATGACAGAGTTCGATATTGCTACTGCAGCTGAATTAGAAACTGAATTCTTCAGTGATACTATTGCATCTGGTGGTCACGATAACTCTGCGATCCTTGTTTACGAAGGTGACGCTGACGTTGCAACTACTTTTGATGATGTTCGTACAGAACTTGAAGAAGAATATCCAGATGTAATGGATAAACTAAAAGTTCTAGATTACACAGAAGATATTCCTAACGATACAATTTCTGTAACAAAAGAACTAGACAAAGAATTCGTTCAAAAAATTAAAGACATCTTCTTATCATTCAATGATGATGAAGATATGATTAAGATCATGAATGAAGTATACAACTGGGATGCTATTGATGAAGCAACTGACGAAGAATACCAAGTAGTTAAAGATACTTACGCTAAATTCAAAGATACAGTTGGTCTAGATTAATAGAAAAAATAGTTAAATAATATACAAGAGGGAAGGGTAATTAACTTCCCTTTTGTTATGTTAAATTTTGTAGAACAATGGTACAATAAGTGAGAAAAACTAACCTTTATTGGGGGATTTAAAATAATGATAGAATTTAAAAACGTTGGTCTTGTCTATCCAAACGGAACAGAGGGTTTAAAAAACATCAATGTAACAATCAATGAGGGTGAATTCGTTGTTATTGTTGGATTGTCAGGTGCCGGAAAGTCTACATTTATCCGTAGTATTAATCGTTTGGTTACTCCTACATCTGGATCTCTTCTAGTAGATAATGAAGATATATTGAAGTATAAAGGTAAAAATCTTCGTAAACTCCGCACGAAAGTCGGTATGATTTTCCAAAACTATAATCTAGTAAAACGTACCAATGTATTTAAGAATGTACTAGCTGGTAGATTAGGACATACAGGTACATTGCGTTCTATCTTTAATCTATATTCTAAAGAAGATAAAGCATTAGCTTATAACAACCTAAATCGCGTGAATATTGCTGAAAAACTATACAATCGTGCTGATGAATTAAGTGGTGGTCAACAACAACGCGTTAGTATTGCTCGTGTGTTAACACAAAAACCGAAATACATATTAGCCGATGAGCCTGTTGCATCACTTGATCCGCCAACCTCTCATCAGGTTATGACATATTTAAAGAAGATAAATAAAGAAGACAACATCACAACAATCGTTAACTTACACTTTATTGATATGGCCATGGAATATGCAGATCGTATTATCGGAATGCGAGCAGGTGAAGTAGTATTTGACGGACCAGTATCAGAAGTAACAGAGAAGACATTCGAAGAAATTTATGGCCGTTCTATTCGCGAGGATGACTTGCGTGGGGGTGCACAAGAATAGTGACTACTAAAAACTCTTTAACGCAAAAATCCATGCCGCTTTATCCAGCTAAAACCAAAATTCAAGTAACCATTATCTTTTTTGTTGTATTAGGCATTTATACCTTTAGTATGATAAAGACTCAAGAAGATATGGTTGGAGGATTTGGTGGAGCTCTTGGTAATATGTATACCGTAATAGAAAAGTTCTTCCCACCAAACTTTGCAATATTATCTGCCATATGGGATTCGATGATGCAGACGATTCAAATGGCTATTATCGCAACAACCATTGCAGCCATTTTAACGGTTCCATTAGCGGTATTGTCTGCTCAAAACATTACGACATTTAAACCATTGTATTATGTTACTAGAACGTTCTTAAACCTATTACGTACGATTCCAGATTTAGTTCTAGCTGTTATTTTTGTAGGATTATTTGGTGTAGGTGTATTCCCTGGTATCCTAGCATTAACCGTTTTCTCTCTCGGTATTCTAGCAAAATTAATTAGTGAAACCATAGAATCTGTTGATATGAACCCTTTAGAAGCAATGCGAGCTTCTGGCGGTAATGTATTTCAAGTAATCTGGTATTCTTTAGTACCACAGGTGGCACCACAATTTACGTCACTTGTATTATATGTATTTGAAATCAATATTCGTGCTTCAGTAGTTCTAGGTATGGTAGGTGCTGGTGGTATTGGTTTAGTATTGAATCAGCAATTGAAATTCTATAATTATCCAAACGCTATGACGATTATTATTGTTATTTTTGCAACAGTACTTATTATTGAGTTTATTAGTAATAAGCTAAGGGAGGCATTGTTATAATGGAAAATCTTCAATTACCTCCAAAGCCGGAAAGATCGTTATTTAAGAAAATTCGTACCATCATCATATTATTATTAGTGGTAGCTTTATATGTTTGGACATTCACGACAATTGATATTGATTGGGGTCGTGCAATTGAACGAGCAATAAGTAACTTCCATCGTGTTATTCCAAAACTATTTAGCCCTGATTGGGCGGCAGCTGGTGAAGTTGGCGCTGCAATGTTAGAAACAGTATTTATTGCATTTGCCGGTTCCCTAATGGCTGCGGTTCTAGCAGTACCATTATCATTCATGGCTGCGCAAAACATGATGGGTGGTAAAATTGTATCAACTATTGGAAAATGGATCCTATCTGCTGTCCGTGCTTTCCCAGATTTGATCTTAGCTATTCTTTTCGTAGTAGCAGTTGGACCAAATGCTTTTGCTGGGGTACTGGCAATCGCCATTGGATCAACAGGTATGTTAGGAAAAATGTTCTCCGAAATCATTGAATCTATTGATATGGAAGTCGTCCAAGCAATGGAAGCAAACGGAGCAAACAAAATCCAAATCTTATTCTATGGTGTTATTCCACAAATCACACCTGAATTCCTATCTTATGCGATTTATCGCTTCGAAGTAGACATTCGTGCTTCTTCTATCTTAGGTATTGTTGGTGCAGGTGGTATCGGTACGATGATTATCTTTGCATCAAGTAACCGTAACTGGAATGAAATGGGAATGATTCTATTCTCCATCATTATAGTTGTAACCGTGATTGACTTTGCATCAGCAAGGATTAGACGTAAAATAGTATAAGATGATTAGTAGAAACGGAATTGGAGAATATCTTCTTCATTTCGTTTCTTTTATTAGAAAGGATGTAAATGTTGTCAGAGATAACGAATATAAAGATATTGTATACAAGTGATGTGCACGGAAATGCAATGCCCATTTTATATGGAACTAACGAACCAGCAAATCTTGGTTTGGCAAAATACGCCTCTATTGTAAAGAAGGCTCGTAGAGAAAATGAAAATGTACTTGTACTCGATAATGGAGACTTAATTCAAGGTACACCGTTAATGACTCATTATGTAAAAGAACATTCCGATAAAGAAAATCCAATGATAGGAATTATGAACCGAATCGGAATAGATGCAGGTGTTATTGGGAATCATGAGTTTAATTTCGGTAAGGATGTGCTTCATGATGCTATTCATCAGTCAAACTTCCCATGGCTTTCTGCAAATCTTGTAAACGAAAAAGGTGAACCTTATTTCGGAAAGCCTTATATCATCAAGTCATTAAGCAATGGAGTTAAGATTGCAATTGTAGGTGTCACGACTCATTATATTCCAAACTGGGAGTCTCCTAACCATATAGAGGGTATACGATTTAGAGATGCAGCCAATACTTTAAAACATTGGGTAGATTACATTCGTGAAACGGAAAAACCAGACTTAGTTATTGCATCATACCATGGTGGCTTTGAACGTGATCTTGAAACTGGGGAACCAACGGAAGCACAAACTGGAGAAAATCAAGGTTATGCCATGTGTCAAGAAATCGAAGGAATTGATATTCTGTTAACCGGACATCAGCATCGAATATTATCTGGCGAGGTCAACGGAGTACTGATTGCCCAACCTGGTAATAACGGGAAAATGTACGGTTCCATCGATATTGAAATGAAACAAGTAGAGAAAAAATGGCAGGTCATTCGAAAAGAAGCTGAAGTTATACCAGTAGGCACTATTGAGCCAGATAAGGATATTCTCAACTTTATGGAAGAAATAGAAACCTCAAATCAACAATGGCTGGATATGCCAACAGGATATATCAATGGAGATATGACGATTGAGGATCCTTTTAATGCCCGAGTAAGTAAACATCCCTTTATTCAATTTATTCAGAACGTACAACTAGAGGCAAGTGGAGTTGATATTTCCGTTACTGCTTTATTAACGAATGAATCAAAGGGATTCCAGAGCACTGTCACCATGAGGGATATCGTTTCAAATTATATGTATCCAAATACCCTCGTTGTTCTAGAATTAACAGGTAAGGATATTAAACTGGCATTAGAGAAAACTGCCGAGTACTTTGCCCTGGATTCTAATCAAACCATTACAGTGAATCCTACTTATATTACTCCAAAGCCACAACATTACAATTACGATATGTGGGAAGGTATTGACTATACTATCCGCGTTGCTAACCCAATCGGTTCTCGAGTAGAAGACATTCACTATAAAGGTGAACCTCTACAAGAAGATAAACGTTATCATGTTGTGATGAATAATTACCGTGCTACCGGTGGCGGTAATTATGATATGTTTAAAGATAAACCTGTTGTTAAGGAAATTCAAAAAGACATGGTTGAATTGATACATGAATACTTTGAGAAGTATAGATCTGTAGTGGCTGAGATAAATTCGAATTTTACTGTATTACCATAGAAAAAGCAAATGGAGCCACTATATAAGTAGCTCCATTTTGTTATATGTTGTGATTAATCGTCATCGCCATCATCGTCGTCATCATCATCATTGTCGTCATCATCATCGTCATCATCGTCGTCATAACGATCATCATCGTCATTGCTTTTAGCAGGCTTACTTGTAGCTGGTTTTTTGTCTGCTGGCTTTTTAGTAGCTGGCTGTTCAGTAGTTGTATTCTTCTCTATTGTTTTAGTAATCACTCGATCAATTGATATAGAAATTATTTCACCAGTATAAGCATCTATTTCCATTTCTGCTTCACCATTTTTACTTTTAACTTCTACTTCATAAATTAAACGGTCATCATCTTCATCAAGTTCAAGTTCTTTAATCGTACCATCAAACTCTGCTAAGGCAATTTTCTTCGCCTCTTCGTAGCTAATCGCTACTTTTTTCTTGTCTTTAGACTTATCTGCTTTTACATCTTCTTTTTTCTTGTCATCGGCATTATCGTCTTTTGTTTTGTCATCTTGCTTCTCTTTTTCTTTAATCGTTAGTTCAGATGAATTGTTTTTATTACGAACTTCTTTTTCTTCTAATTTAAGCACTTCGCCAGTATTACCATCTAGTTTGATTTCGAATTCCTTACCATCGCTTTCCACTTCAACTTCGTATACAACTTTGTTAAATCCTTTGTCTATGTCGACTTCTGTAATCGTCCCAGGATATTGTTCAGAGACAAGTGCTCTTATATCCTCTTCTGATAACTCTGGATGTGCTTGAGCTGCGTTTGAATGGTAAATTCCAAAACCTAATACAGATGCAATTGCTACACTGGAAAGGGTGATCATTAATTTTTTATTCATTTTCATTTTTTTGTTTCCTCCTCGTTCTTGTTGTCTTAATCATAAACCCCAAGAATGAAATAGCTCTGAGAGAAAGATTAGAATTTGATGAGAAAATAAATAGACTTTATTCATTTACTTGCAGTATCACTTTAAAGGTTGTTCCTACTCCAATTTCACTATCTACTTCAATCGTACCACCATGTGAATTGATAATTGTTTTGGCAATAGCAAGGCCCAATCCTGTTCCACCGGTATTCCGACTTCTCGCTTTGTCTACACGGTAAAACCTTTCAAAAAGCCGACTTATTTCTTCTTTAGGTATACCGGCGCCATAATCAGTCACAGAAATGATAACTTGGTTATCTTGTTTTTCTATTGAGACATTTACAGTGCTGTCGCTATACTTAAGCGCATTATCAACCAAGATATAGAATACTTGTTTTAGTTGATCACGATTTCCTTGGACAAAGATTGGTGTTTCATCTAATTCAAGTTTAATTTCTCTTCCATATGCCCCAATGAACGTTTCCATTGTCTCTTCTAGAACTTGTTGTAAGTTTACACTCTCAACACCTTGAACTTCTTTATTTTTAGCTAGGGCTAGCATTTGTTCAACTAGTTTTTGCATCCGGTTTGCCTCTGAGTGAATTGCTTCAAGCGATTCTTTCACAAGCTCGGGATTATCTTTCCCTCTTCTCTCTAATAATTGAGCATAGCTTTTTACAATTGAGATAGGTGTTTTCAATTCATGCGAGGCATCGGATACAAAGATTTCCTGCATGTCATAGTTTTCTTTAAGTGAGTCAATCATTTCATTAAACGTTTTTTCCATCTCATACAACTCATCTTTGGATCGATTATTAAGCTCAATTTTTTTCCACTTCATATTTTTCATATTTTCTCTCATTGTACTAATAAGGGCCTTTATTGGTTGAAGTAAAAACCGTGCTAACAAGTTCCCTGCAATAATAATTGGGACAATTATTAAGAAAGAGGCTAATATTAGTACATATAGGAGGTTTTTCATATTCTCTTTAAGGTTAATTAACTTCTTCACTATTTGTAGTGTTACAATTTCACCAGTACTCCAAATAATTGGTCTTGATACTGTAGCATACCGATTTCCTTCATAGACTACTACTTCTCTGATTTCCTGATTAGAATACTCCCCTGGAAACTTCTCATAATCAATTAGTGGCTTTGAACGCACAAGAGGTTTTCCTGTTTCTGGATAAACTCGTATCATCCCATCCGCAGGTATGAAAGCTTTTAAAAGATCTCCAGGAGGTATTTCTTGGTTTTCTTTCATACTAGATATAATGGTAGTAGTTTGATCAGTTAATTCATCTAGCTCACTTTCAACCGAGTTTTGATAAAACAAAAAATAAATCGAAGCATTGACAATAAGTATTAACACGAGCATAAAAATACTGGTAAACAGTTGTATATTAGTTCGTAATTTCATATCGTTTAATCCTTTATCGTATATCCGACACCACGTACGGTTTGAATGTAAGCGACCGGGTATTCTTTATCAATTTTTTGTCGTAAATATCGAACATACACATCTACAACATTTGTCTCACCAAAATAGTCGTAACCCCAAACCTGCTCAATCAATTGATCACGGGTCAGTACTAAATTCTTATTTTTTAATAAACAAACTAGTAAGTCGTACTCTCTAGGTGTTAGGTCTATATTATTTCCATCACGTGATACTTCGTGAGCACCAATATCCACTATCAAATCACCAACAGAAAGTACATCCTTCTTAACCTTCTTCTCAATTGGTTTTCGTAAATGCACTCGAATTCGTGCAAGCAATTCCTCAATTTGAAAAGGTTTTGTGACATAATCATTTGCACCTATATCTAGTCCGCTAACTTTATCATGTACAGCATCTCTAGCTGTTAATAGAATGATCGGCGTGTCTTCATCGGTACGTCTTATTCTTCTAAGAACTTCCAAGCCACTCAGTTCAGGAATCATGATATCCAATAACACCAGATCCCACTCACGCTCCTGCATTAGACGAAGCGCATCTTTCCCATTTTCCGCTATTTGGGTTCGGTAATTCTCATATTCTAATTCAAGCTGTAGTACTCTACTTAATTTTGCTTCATCTTCTACTATCAATATAATTGGTTGTTCCACTAGATCACCTACTTATTTGGTTCTTTTTGTTTACTATACCAAATAAAGATTAGAAAGTGATGAGAAAACAGATTTTAGATTTGATTTTTAAGGAAAATAAATAAATAATGGAAGCAAGAAAACGGGGAGGAATCGAAATGCTTGCACTTGATCATATTGTTATAGCTGGTCGAAATGCTGAAGATGATAGTATTGCTTATAATAGACAATTCGCAGTTAAAGCCGTCAAAGGTGGGGAACATGACAATTGGGGAACTTATAATTATCTCGCGTATTTCTCCAATCAAGCTTATATTGAGTGGCTTGGGGTAAAGGATTTTGATAAAGCATCCAAGAGTGATAATCCATTAATAAAACATCTAGTATATATGCTAAACCAAAATGAAACTGGTCCCTTTCAGTTTGCTCTGCGTACGGATAGAATGGATGATTATGTTCAACATTTTAAAGACAATGACATTCCATTTGATGGTCCCTATTCCGGTAATCGAGAGCGACCAGACGGAACACACTTATCTTGGAGAATGCTTTTTCCAAAATATGAAATATCTGAAGGGATGCTACCCTTCCTAATAGAATGGAATAATCCAACAGGAGGGCCATATGGACAAAGCATCGCCAATCCTCAAGTGATTACCAAAGTTAATTACAGTGGTGTTGACAAAGACACATTTTCTGCTATTTATCAATTAAAAAATAAACTAAGCATCAAAAATCAATTCACATTACAAAACTCAAAAATATCGTTTAATAAAAGCGGGAAATTAAGCTTCTCATTAATATGATAAAAGAGAATGTGCATATGCACATTCTCTTTATTAAGTTACCCTAATTGTTGATGTAGAAATTCTGTAACTTCCTCAGGTGTTTTTGTATAAGCACTATGTTGGTGTGCTAATTTTTCACCATTTTGGAAGATAAGAATACTTGGAATACCCATTACTTCATATTTACCAGCAATTCCTTCTATCTCGTCTGTATTGACCTCATACCATTCATAATTATTAAATTCCTCTAGAATTCCATCAATAAACATGTCCATTCTTTTACAATCCGGACACCAATCGGCAAAGAACTTTATAATCACTGGTTTATCGTTTTGAATAACTTCATTGAATCTATCCATTGTTTGAATGTGTTCCATTAATCATCTCTCCTTTAGGAATCTTATCCCCATTGTATCGATTAAACAAACGTTTGTCTCACAGTTTGCCTACTCTTTATATTCCACTTTTCCTAAGATGTATGCGACAAATAAACCAGCGGCAAAGGTAACGACACTTAATAATAATGAATTAGTAGATTCTGGCCATCCTGGAAATACAACAAAGATTGATCCGATAACTAAACCGATGATTAAGGCAAACGTGGCATTTCGGTAGTTAACTAAGAAGAAATTGATTATTTTACTCATCGTAATGATACCGAGAAGAATCCCGAAACCAACAACAGCGATAATATCCAATTGAATATTACTTATCGCACTAATAACCGTTGAATATACTCCAATAACTAGCAAGATGAATGAACCACTTATACCTGGCAATATCATAGCAGCACTAGCAATAAATCCAGAGAAAAACAGCAAGATATATGTTGAAAGAGTAAGATTCTCTATCACCATCCCATCGCTTTCATGAAGAAACATCATGGAACCTACAGCCAAGGCACCAAAAATCAAGAACAGATAATGGTTTACTTTAAAATTCACTTTGACTTCTGCTTGATTAAATAGATAAGGCAAAATACCAATAATAAGTCCCAAAAAGAAGAACTGGGTTGGACCTGGATGGCGTTCAAACAACCACTCAATTAAGTGGCTTAATAAAAGAATTGCAGATACAACTCCTATTCCTAACGGTATAAGGAAGCCTAATTGTTTTTTCCAATCCTTGCTTACTAAACCATTTATAGCAGCTATCAAGCGGTCATAAATTCCAAGCAAAACAGCAATAGTTCCACCACTAACACCCGGAATCACATCACTCGCTCCCATAATTAAACCACGGTAAATATTCTTCCATTCCATTAAATAATCCCCTTTATTTAAAATCTATTTATTATCATACCAAATAATGGTTGCTTTTTATAGAATTTGCCGTATACTATAATTAAGCTACTTTGTTATGCAAGGTAGCATCTTTTAAAAAGGGTATCTTGTTATACAAGGTAGGTGAAGTACATGTCATTAAGAAGCCAATTATTAAAAGGTGTATTGGAAGGATGTATTTTATCCATCATTAACAGGCAATCCACTTATGGTTACGAGCTATCGGTGCGTTTGCAAGAGTTTGGTTTATCAGATGTTAGTGAAGGTTCCATTTATCCAATCTTGTTACGACTTCAAAAAGAAAAGCTAATCGAAGGTACCATGCAAAAATCTGATTTAGGTCCTAAGCGAAAATACTATCATCTAACAGAAGATGGCCAGCATGCATTACGTGAGTTTATGGAGCAATGGGAAAATATTAAGCTTCCTGTTGATAACATTTTAAATAAAGGAGGAGAAACGGATTGAATTCTAAAGATTTCATTAAACTAAACAATGATATGCGTGAAAAGTTATCCGAGGAGAACAAAGAGATCTATGAAGACATGCTCGTTTATATCCGGTTAAGTGGTAACAAATCAGAGCAGCAGACAGAAGAAGTATTATTTGAACTGTTGGAACACTTACTCGAAGCACAAAAAGAGGGTAAAAGTGCTCGCGATGTATTTGGTAATGATTTCAAAAAATACTGTGATGATTTGATTGCGGAGATTCCTGGTGAGGAACGCTCATTTGCTCTTGTTTTTGGAGGCTATATCGTATTGTACTTTCTTGGAATCCTTAGCACATTTTATGGACTAGGAAATTTCCTAATACATCAATTCTTTGATGTTGGATCTAGTGATTATACTTTTTCAATTGGTAGTGGAATTACGGTTGTCATATTAGACTTACTTATCTTATCTGGATTTATCATATTCGTTTTGAGATGGCTTAAAAACTCCACTTTTAAAGTGAAGAAGCCTAATAAGTGGGTCGAGTTTTTACGACTATGGTTAATTAGTATGATTTTTATTGGAGCTACTGTTGGTAGTCCAATCATCATGCCAAGCTTCGGTTCGGAGATAACAATTCCTGTTCTATCATTTGCCATAGTTGGCATTATCTTCTTCATTATTTCGTTTATCTTAAATAAGAAGTTTAGAATAACTAAATAAGGGAGGGTTTTGTGAATGCATTTTTCACTTATATTAACTACTACTTTTTTCATCATTACTTTACTATGTTTCCTGTTTGTCAGAATAACGATGCTTTACTTTAACAGGAAAGAGAAGCGAAATGCTAAAGGTTAACCGACTAATACAAAAAAGCCTAGCTCACTTTCGTAGCTAGGCTTTAATTCTGTCATCTATCATTATTCTTCCATAAACTTTAAATCCGGTACCCAGGTTGACATATGTTCCTTTATTTCTTCATAGTGTTTTTGTGCATTTGGCAATTCTTGATTGGTCAATTGATACATTGGAATAACCTCGTAATCTCGCCAATTTGAATATTTCACATACGTCGGTAGAAACTCTGGTGAGTGAACCTTCACTTCTTGTTCTCCACCCTTACTGGTTTTTGAAATATAGAATTTAAAAACGCCACCTATTTGTCTATAAAATTCATCTTGACCAGATAGAAAATTCCCTAAGGAGTATACAACTAATGTACGATTGCCATTCTCACCTGTCACCCAGTCAATTGGCTGCAAGACATGTGGATGGTGTCCAAGAACAACATCTGCTCCCTGGTCGGCAACAAACTGAACAAGGTCCTTTTGTAGTTGATTCGGCATCCGCTCGTATTCATTTCCAAAGTGGAGGCTTAAAATAACTACATCGGCTTTTTCCTTTGCATTTTGTATATCTTGTGCCATGAGCTCTTGGTCAATTAAATTAACTAAGTAATCCCTTCCAACTGGTACTGGGATTCCATTAGTACCATATGTATAAGATAAAAAGGCAACAGATATTCCTTCTTCCGTCTCATATATCCTTAATTGGTCACGATCTTGGCTATCCTTATATGATCCTGTATACATCATATCGATAGTTTCCCAATGTTTTATAGCACGCTGTATTGCTTCTTCACCACGATCTAATGTGTGATTATTAGCTAATGAAACAACGTCAATTCCCGCCCATTTTAGGGCGTCACCAACTTCTGTCGGACTGTTGAATGTAGGATAAGATGATAATCCTAATTCTACTCCACCAATCATGGTTTCTTGATTTGCAATGGAAATAGTAGCGTCACTCAAAAAAGGTTTAACTCTTTCTAGCATCGGTTTAAAATCATAGCCTTGATTAACTTTGGCATCATTATAAACACTATTATGGATGAGCATATCCCCAATTGCAGATATCGATATTTCTTTTGTTACTTCAATCGGTTCTTTTAGCTCTCTTGAATCCGTTGTTTTACCACTATGTGAACCAGCTGTTCGATCTTGGTTAAGAGTTCCTTCAGAAATATCTTTTCCACAAGAAACTAATAATACTAACATAAGCAATAATAATACTGCCTTGATAAATTTCCCCCTAATCATAGACCATTACTCCTCATACCTTTTTACTAATTATACCATGAAAGCAGGAAAAAAATTCCTTATTGTAAAAATATTCTACAAATAACGATAGTTTGTCCAACATGGTTGTTCTTAATATGACAAAAAGTAGGTCGGAACATACAGGATTAATGAATATGGTCTATAAATAGGGTGATTTTCTCAAATAAAAAAACAACTGCCTATCTAAAGCAGTTGTTCTACAAATGTCTATTCAACTCGTTCGATTATGGTTGCATTAGCCATTCCCATACCTTCGCAAATAGCAAGTAACCCGTAGCGCCCATTAATTCGTTCTAATTCATATAATAATGATGTCATTAGCTTCGTTCCTGTTGCCCCCAATGGGTGCCCAAGTGCAATTGCCCCTCCATTTACATTTAACTTAGAAGGGTCCGCACCTGTATCTGCTAACCATGCAAGTGGTACTGGTGCAAAGGCTTCGTTTACCTCATAGCGATCCATATCCTCAATGGAAAGCCCCGACTTCTCCAGTACTCGTTTAGTTGCTTCAATAGGTCCTGTTAGCATTAAAGTTGGATCTGAACCTACTACTACTCGAGCTACTATTTTCGCCCTTGGTTTCAAGCCTAGTTCTAACGCTTTTTCTTTAGACATTAGCAATACAGCACTCGCACCATCACTCATTTGACTAGCGTTTCCGGCTGTTATCTTACCATCTGCTTGAAAGACCGATTTTAGTGAAGATAGTGCTTCTATAGATGTATCTTTTCTTGGGCCCTCATCACGATTAATAATTTGTTTTTTTCCTTCATGATTTTCAACCTCAACTGGGAGGATTTCCGCTTCAAATTTTCCCTTTTCTATTGCATGCAATGCCTTTTTATGACTTTCAAGTGAATATGTATCTAATTGTTCTCTTGTGAATCCCCATTGGTCTGCAATCTTTTCAGATGAAACTCCTTGATTTACAATCTCGTATCTCTCTTGAAGTTTTTTACTAGGTCTGGTTTTCCCTATGTTCGAAAACATTGGTGCACGAGACATGCTTTCTACTCCACCCGCAATCACAATATCCATATCTCCTGAAGCAATTGCTTGTGCAGCAAAATGAATTGCTTGTTGGCTTGAACCACACTGACGATCAATGGTTACCCCAGGTACTTGTATCGGAAATCCTGCAATAAGTGCTGCAGTTCGTGCAATATTTCCACCTTGCTCGTTAACCTGTGTCACACAACCCAAAATAACATCTTCCACACTACTCTTATCCACAGATGATCGTTCTACCAAATCATCCAATACTAGAGCAGCCAATTCATCTGGACGATAATTTGTAAATGCTCCACCTTTTCTGCCGACTGCTGTACGAACCCCATCAATAATTACTACTTCCCGCACATTTTTCCCCTCCTATACTTACCTTTTATGATATTTGATTTTTTAAAATAATTCTACATTTCTTTTTTTAAACTTTTTTAGTAATAAATGAAACAATTATCAGGTAAAATCGTATAAGATAGCAATATACATATTAAGGGAGGAAATATTGTGAAACGTACAGCAGAAATAACACTGGGAATTATTGGTGCAGTTTTCTATGTATTCTCAGTAGCATTTGGAATACTTAGACTTTGGATGGAAAATAACAAGGGATATCTAGAAGAGTATATGACGGAAAACCAATCCGAATTTGATTTAACTTCATCAGACATCTCTACAATTGAAGAAATGTTTAGTATGAACCTTGCACAAGGTGGAATATTAATTGTAATCTTACCAATCGTTGCAATCATTTTAGGTATTGTCGCTATGGTTCTTCTAAAAGGAAATAAACGTCCCGTTGCTGCAGGGATAATCTTCCTTGTAACTGGAGTTGGTTATGCTATTATAACCCTTGGTGGAGGTATCCTAAGTGGAATACTGTACTTAATAGCAGGAATTCTTTGTTTAGCTCGTAAACCTAAGACAATTATTGAAGAATAGTAAGTCAAGTTGTAAAAACTATGTAAAATAGGAGAAAAGACTTACATTCTTCTTATACTGTGTTATATAATTAACTATAAATGTTAAAAGTAATCACCATATTAGAGGTGTTCTAAAATGAAACGCTATTTAACCGCAATATTTCTTGCATTAAGTGCGTTGATATTGGTATTCGGTTTGCGAATTGATCTACAATGGACTGGAATAGTTACATGGGGATTGACCCTTATTTGTTTAATTTTTGCAGCATATTATACAAAGTATATTCCAGATGAAAAAAGCAAGAAAAAAAGGGAGTAAACAAACATTTGTTTACTCCCTTTTTCCTGTTCAAAAAGACCTATTGTAACATATGAATTGGAATAAATATTAATTGGTCATCATTTTCACGCGGGTTTCCTCTTCCATCTGTATTATTCGTAACCACATATAGTCCTTGACTTGTCGCTAATACATCACGCACTCGCCCTAACTCGGGTAAGATTTCATCCAATTCATTTGTTTGAGGGTCATATTCTCGAATACCCTCTCCTCTTAAGGAAGCAAAGTATAATTTACCATCTAAATAAGCCAATCCAGATGGTGCCCATGTATTCTCATGTGAATGAATAATAGGTTTTACCATTCCTTCTCTTTCCTCATCCCCTTGTATAACCGGCCATCCATAGTTCTTTCCTTTTTGGATATAATTTAGTTCATCGTATGCATTTGAGCCATGTTCTGATGCATATAGATTACCTGCACTATCCCAGGCTAGCCCTTGTGGATTCCGATGTCCGTAGGAATAAACATAACTGTTTGGAAAAGGATTATCAGATGGTATTGTACCATCAACATTCATACGGAGAATCTTTCCAGCTAAACTCTCTAAATTCTGTGCTAATTCAGGTACTGTTGCATCACCAGTAGTAATATATAACTTTTGATCTGGTCCAATTTCAATTCTCCCACCCTGATGGTATTTTCCTCCAGGTATCTTATCTAATAAAACATCCGTTTCCTGCCAGTGATTAACAGCTAGCTCTATCTTAACAACGCGTTGATAATAGTTATTGCCTTCAACATACGAATAATATGCAAAAGCTTCACCAGTAGACCCTCGTGGAAAAGCAATTCCCAATAATCCTGCTTCTGGTTGGTTAGACAATTCCTGAGTGAAATTGACAGGTTGACGAATATAGTCTTTACCCTCTACTTTAACGATAGATCCCGTTCTTTCACTTATATAAATGGTATTATCCAACTTAACAATTTCCCAAGGTATATCTAAGTTTGAAGCAATTACTTCATATTCATTTTGATTTATTGTTGGCTCAGTCTGACTAGGGGAAGGATTTTCTTTAGAACAGCCTATCATGAATACCAATAGAAATACTGGCAAAAGTGTACGAATGGTGGTTCACTCCTTTAGCATTGATAGCTACATTTTAGATTAATTTACAGAAATTTATAAGTAGAATATAAAATATATTAAAAAGGCTTTTCGTACAGTTTGGTTGCTATAGTTTGAATTTGTGCGGTAAAAAATATTAGATCTGGTGAAGCTTAATTCTGCCGCTCCGGCAGAACACTCCGCTTTCCGCGGGCCCGGCCTCAGCCTCCTCGAGGAAAGTTCGCCTCTGCGGGGTCTTCGGACACGTGCTATTCCCGCAGGAGTCTACGTATTCTGCCTGCGCTAATTTAAGTATTCTAATTTTAGATAGTAAATGATTTTGATTTTTGTGTGTGTTTTAAGTCCTTTTAATTTCCAATCAATACTAGCGTAGGAAATACACGGAGACTCCTGCGGGAGGATAGGCATCGGTGAGACCCCGCAGTGCGATAGCACGAGGAGGCTCACCAGCCGCCCGCGGAAAGCGGAGTGTATTTCCGAAGCGGGTATGTTGCGCTATCAAAAACTATTAGTTACCGCACAGTTTCTATCCACTATTTGTTAAAGAAAACACAGCAAATGGAATATTTTTATAAAGTGCACATTTAAAAAGAGGATATCTTTAGGGGTGTATTCCCTATAGATATCCTCTTATGCATTATACTAATTTTGCACGTTTTGCAGCTTTTTCACGTTCGTTTTTATTTAGAATTTTCTTACGTAGACGAATAGATTCTGGAGTTACTTCACAGTACTCATCATCATTTAAATATTCTAATGCTTCTTCCAGTGACATGTTTCTAGTTTTACGAATTACCGAAGTTTGATCCTTTGTTGCAGAACGAACGTTTGTTAGATGTTTTTCTTTCGTGATATTAACGGTTAAGTCGTTTTCACGGTTATGCTCCCCAACAATCATTCCTGCATATACTTCTGTACCTGGATCAACAAAGATAATACCACGGTCTTCTAGTCCCATGATTCCATAAGTTGAAGCTTTACCATTTTCTAATGCAACAAGAACACCTTGGCGTCTTCCACCTACTTGACCTTTAATTACTGGTTCATAAGCTTCAAACGTATGATTTAAGATCCCGTAACCACGTGTTTGGGACATAAACTCAGTTGAGTACCCGATTAGTCCACGAGATGGCACCTTAAACTCAAGACGAACTTGACCATTACCAAAGTTCACCATGTCGAGCATTTCACCTTTACGTGCACCAAGAGACTCCATAATGGCTCCGGTATGTTCTTCTGGAACATCTACTTGTACTCGCTCAACAGGTTCTGATAGTACACCATCAATTTCTTTCATGATTACTTTTGGCTTCGATAGTTGTAGCTCAAAACCTTCACGACGTAAATTCTCAATTAGAATAGATAAGTGTAGTTCCCCACGGCCTGATACAATCCAAGCATCTGGAGATTCGGTTGGATCTACACGTAAACTTACATCTGTTTCTAGCTGTTTCAATAAACGTTCTTCAATCTTACGAGAAGTTATATACTTCCCTTCACGCCCTGCAAATGGACTGTTGTTAGTAACAAATGTCATTTGAAGAGTAGGCTCATCAATGTGTAGTACTGGAAGTGCATCTGGATGATCTTGTGGACAAATTGTTTCCCCAACGTTTAAATCATCTAGACCTGAGATTGCTACAATCTCACCAGCACCAGCTTCCTCAATCTCTAATCGCTTTAGACCAAAGAAACCGAATAGCTTACTAATACGGAAAGACTTTTGTGTGCCATCCTTTTTCATCACGACAACCTGTTGGCCAACATGAATTTTACCACGAGCAATACGCCCAATACCAATACGTCCAACATAATCGTTATAATCTAATAAAGTTACTTGGAATTGTAATGGATCTTCACGATTATCAATTGGTGCTGGAATATGTTCCAGAATCGTTTGATAAATTGGTTCCATTGTTTCTTGTTGGTCTTCCGGTTCAAGACCTGAAGTTCCATTTAAAGCAGAGGCATATACAACCGGGAATTCTAATTGGTCATCGTCTGCACCTAGTTCAATGAATAAATCTAATACTTCATCCACTACTTCTGCTGGTCTTGCGTTAGGACGGTCAATCTTATTTAATACAACGATTGGCGTTAATTTTTGTTCAAGTGCCTTTTTTAACACAAATCGTGTTTGCGGCATTGTACCTTCATAGGCGTCTACTACTAAAGCAACACCATCAACCATTTTCAAGATACGTTCAACTTCACCACCGAAGTCTGCGTGTCCTGGTGTATCTAAGATGTTAATTCTTGTATCGTTATAGCTAATTGCTGTATTTTTCGCTAAAATTGTGATTCCACGTTCCCGTTCAATATCATTGGAATCCATCATGCGCTCATCAACTTGCTCATTTTCACGAAAAGTACCAGAATATTTTAGTAACTGGTCTACCAATGTTGTTTTACCATGGTCAACGTGAGCAATAATTGCGATATTACGAATATCTTGTCTTAATTGCATAAAGTACGCTCCTCTTATTTCCGAGTAGAATGAAACTAGACAATTATATCATATATGTCGATTGTTGTCTTTATTTTTTTCATTGCACTAGCCATCCACGTGGAGTTCACTCAATATTCTAGGAGAATAGGCTCTTAATTCAGCACATTTGGGAAGGTGAGGGTAAATTTAGCTCCACCTAGTTGGGATTTACCTGCTTGGATTTTCCCGCCCGATTGTTCGATGATGGCTCTCGAGATGGCGAGACCTAGGCCAGTCTCTCCATTCTTACCTTTAACAAATCGGTGAAAAATATGTGGCATTAATTCCTCAGAAATACCTTCTCCGTCATCTTCAATAGTTATCTGTATTTCACCATTTTGCATTGATGAAGAAATAAGGAGCGTACTATTACCATGTCGGATTCCATTAACTGTCAAGTTAAGTAAGGCACGTAATAATCGTTCTTCATCACCTAAAAGATACAGATTGTCTGCCTCTTGTTTCCGAAGCTCTACATTCTGTTCTGTTGCTAAAGGCAAAGCTCGCTCTACCACCTTATCCAATAAAACAGATAATGGAAACTTCTCATTCTGATAGGAAAGTTCTTCACTTTCCAATTTTGCGAGTAGAATCATTTCGTTAATAATTTTCTTAAGTCGATTAACCTCTGAAACGATTACTTCCAGACCTTTTTCTTCTTCTTGTTCATCAAACACTTTTTCTTTTATTCCCTCCGCATAGCCCTGAGTTGTCATTAGTGGCGTTTTCAGTTCATGACTAGCATTTTGGAAGAATGTCTGCTGAGTATTTATATATCGTTGCAACTCGCTTGCCATATCATAAACACTTTGTGCTACCTCTTTTATTTCTCCAGATGCACTAATTGGTTTAATCTCATCAAACTCACGCTTTTCCACTTTTTTAAGCTGGTGCTTAAGCCGTGTTAACGGTGTAACGAGTTTCCTAGTAAGAAAGTAACTTAGTCCAATGGCTGCTATTGCTCCGAAGATAAACACGAGTAACATTCGCATAATAAAATCTTGCTGGACTATTCGAAGGTCTTGTAAAGGTGTGAGTAAAATTAGTTCTAATCCAAGACTTTTCGGAACAAACAAGATTCGCGATGTAACGTATTTTTCATTACCAAATGCCCAAAGCTCTTCTTCTGAGTTCTTAAAGTCATTATTCATAAATAATCCGGTCACTATTGGTGTCGGCAAAGTGGAATATAGGACAGAATTTTGTTCCCTGTCATACAAGAATAGCTGTAAATCCTGTTCTTTTAGAAATTCATTAAACCCAATGAGATTCTCCCTTGAGATAAAGGCCTCATCTAATACGTTTACTAAAATCTCACCTTTTTGCTCTAACTGTCTTTGTTCATCTTGAATTAGTAAATTCAGTATCAAAGAGTAGATAACATATCCCGTTATAGCCATGATTATTAGAAGTAAAGCAGTAAATGCAGCATTTAATTGATATTGCAATTTCATCTTTTAGTCCTCATTATCCCGGAGTCTATAGCCAAAGCCCCAAACAGTCTCAAGTGGTATGTCCTTAATCTTCTTGCGGAGCCTTTTCACCAAATCATCTACTGCTCTGTCACTTCCAAAGTAATCGTCTCCCCACACGCGCAAAAGAAGCTCTTCACGCGAGAATGCCCGATTGACATTTTCCGCAAACAAAAGCAACATATCAAATTCCTTTGTAGTAACTTCCTGTTCCTCGCCATCCCAAAACACACGGCGATCACTTTTATTTATTACTAACCCTTCCACTTCTATTCGGTCATTGTCCTCACTCTGATTCTTTTCCACTGGTCGATATCGTTTAAAAAGACGCTTAACTCTAGCCATTAATTCTCTTGGGCTAAATGGTTTAGTTAAGTAGTCATCCCCACCAAGCTCAAGGCCTAGGATTTTATCAATTTCCTCATCTTTAGCAGAAACTATAATGATTGGGACATCACTTTCATTACGAATGGTCTTACAAAATTCGTACCCATCCATTCCCGGCAACATAATATCAACAATCCACATATCTGGAGGATTAGACTTCCAGAGCCCTAAGCCCTTTTCAGCAGAATCCATCACAGAAACCTGATATCCTTCTTTTTTTAAGAAGGCTGAGACGATATTTTGTATATTGGGATCATCTTCTATAACAGCAATATGATAATTCATTTTTCCTCACCACTTTTAACTGTTTTTCTTTTATTTTTACATTATTAATTAGAGGAAACAATATATTTTGCTTATTTCCACATTTATTCCACAATTATCCCAAAGCTATTCCATTGCTTCTGGATATGCTATATCTATAGTCTTTAAGGAGGATGAATGGTCATGGAACATAATGAAAGTGAAAGACAATCCATAGATTCAACTAATGAAGGTCAACCGCATCATCATTCTGAGGAATCCACTCCTGCTACCTATCAAACAGACCAGATAAAAATTGATAATTCGGGAATGACCAAACCGAAATCAGGGTCTGAGAAGGAAAAAGGAAAGTCAAAAGGACCTACTACGATTAAATCTTTCTTTTCTGGTATGATTGGTGGATTCATTCCAGTTATCGTGTTACTTTTACTTTTCTCAAACAATGTTATCTCTTTTGAAAATACAAACAGCACGGAAATAGCTGCACAAAGTACATCAAAGTCAAATCCTGAAATTATTACCACTATGGCAACAGAGGACGCAAAAAGTTCGACAAACCTTGCAGAAGTCGCTGAGGCTGTAGTTGGTGTTACAAATCTGCAACAACAAAGTATTTGGACTAATAGCCAAGAAGCCGGTACAGGGTCTGGTATTATTTATAAAAAAGAAGATGGAAAAGCATATGTAGTCACAAACCACCATGTAGTGGATGGGGCACAACAAGTTGAAGTTGTATTATCCAATGACGAAAGAGTTCCCGCTAAAGTTCTTGGAACAGATGAATTAACAGACTTAGCCGTTCTAGAAATTGATGGAAAAAGTGTTAACCGGGTAGCCAAACTAGGGACAGCTGATGGTAAACAAGTTGGTGAAACCGTATATGCAATTGGAAACCCACTTGGAATAGAATTCGCCAATTCGTTAACGAAAGGAATAATTAGTGGACTTGAACGGTCTGTCTCAGTTGATACAAATGGAGATCAAGTAGCAGATTGGATTACAGAAGTTATTCAAACAGATGCTGCCATTAACCCTGGTAATAGTGGTGGTGCACTAGTTGATTCAAATGGTGAAGTTATTGGTATCAACTCTATGAAGATTGCCAGTACACAAGTTGAGGGTATCGGTTTCGCAATTCCAATAGAATCCGCCCTACCAATTATGGAGCAATTAGAGACAACCGGTAAGGTACAACGGCCATTTATCGGCATTAGCATGGCCCCATTAAATCAAGTACCTATGCAATATCGCCATAATGTTGTTCTTCCAGAAGATGTGGAAGAAGGTATGGTTATTGCAAGTGTAGAGCCAGGTTCTCCTGCAGCTGATGCAGGCTTACAACAATTCGATGTTATCACAAAGATTAATGGTCATGAAACACCAACTGCTTTAGAGCTTAGAAAATATATGTATACCGAAACACAGGTTGGTGACTCTGTTGAGCTTGAGATTTATCGAAACGGCAAAAAACAGGTTGTTGAGTTAAAACTAACAGAACGATATGAATAAGTTGCCAAAGAAGGGTACCTCCCCCCTTCTTTTTTTATTGGCTTTTTACCTATCCATTAAATAAAAAAGGGTCTATCACCAAATTCTCATTTAGTGTTAGACCTTTTTATCTTAACCAAAGAACAAATCGATGATATTCGACCCAGTTGAACTTCGTTTATTGTAGAATTCAGAGTAACCACAATCTTTACAGTAAACCACGATAAATTGATTGTGTTGCATATCAAACATCTTTGATAAACCTGTACCTGTCATCGCCACTTCCTTCTTATCCGCATCCATACTGCCACATTTAATACAACCTTTATTATCACTCATTAACCATCACTCCTTTTACCTTTATTACGGCTTTATACGGGAAAAAGTTTCAAGAAAAAGCACAGCACATCCATTCGGACTGCTGCGCATTTCCTAATCCATATCTAATTCATCTTTGTATTTATTATGATTTGGGGTTACACCTGTAAAATTCCCATGTTGATCAGCTGCAACAAACCCCTCTATATCCTCAACACTACCAACATTTTCATCACTATTGGGATACATTTCATCAAAATTTTCTCTGTCACCGTAAAAATCAGAAGCTGTTTCAGAGGTTCCATAACGACTTACATCTTGCCAAGTATCTTCTGCATCATAGCCAACTTGTTCTTCATCTGTAACCTCGTCAGGGTTTATATTCGGGCTAAACACTTCTTCTTCTACAGGCCTATTCCGTTCAAACGTATCACTACTTGCATGGTTAACACAACGGTCCGCAGTTGGTACTGCCTGTAAGCGTTCAAATGGGATGTCCGCACCGCATTCTGTACATAATCCATATGTCCCCTCTTCAATTGCATGTAGCGCCTCGTTAATCTCTTCTAGTTCTTTCTCCGCATGCTCATTTAATGCAATATCCTTTTGTCTTTCAAATAATTCCGTTCCATGATCTGCTGGATGGTTATCATAATTAGAGAGCTCACTCATGGACTCCTTTAGTAATTCTAATGATAAACCATAATGGTCTTGAACATGATTAATCAATTCATTCTGCCGAGCTAATAATGCTTCTTTACATTGACCTAACTGTTCACCTGAAATCATGTAATAGCCTCCTTATAAAGCAATAATCCGTGATTATTTGAAAAAGGTTGCTAATCATACTATATGTAAAAGCAATAGATTGATTCTTTATTACCTATCCAATCTTCATGTCAATATGTGGTATCCCATCCTCTAAATAATCTTCTGAGATTTGTATAAAACCAAGAGATCGATAAAAGTTTTTTAAATAAGACTGTGCCTGTATTTTTATAGAACTTACTTCCCACTCATTCCTGATAATATCTATTGCCTTTTTCATAATTTCTTCAGCATAACCATTTGACCTGAATTTTTTAACAACCAGGACTCTTCCAATGGCTGCCGAATCTTCATACTTCAGTCCTTTCGGTAATATCCTAACATAAGATACAATTTCATTATTTAATGTTGCAAAGTAGTGAATTGATTCCTGATCAAGATCATCTAATTCTGGATAGACACAATTCTGTTCCACGACAAAAACATCCGTTCTTGCTTTTAAAATTGCATATAATTCATGATTGGTTAATTCATCAAATTTTTTACAATACCACTTCATCTACATCATCCCTTAATTAATTTTCCTTTTACAATATTGAAAATAATTATATAGTAAAAGTATGGAAGGAGTGGTATATCATGCTTAAAAATATCGGATTTATTGGAACTGGTGTGATGGGAAGTAGTATGGCCGAAAACCTTTTAAAGGCTGGTTATAACGTATCCCTGTATACTCGTACAAAAACAAAAGCCCAACCACTACTAAATCAAGGCGCTACTTGGAAAGAATCTGTTTCAGAATTGGCATCTACAGTGGATGTTGTTATAACGATTGTAGGATATCCACAAGATGTAGAGGAAGTATATTTTGGTGAAAACGGCATTATTGAGAACGCAAATAAAGGTACATACGTCATTGATATGACGACATCTAAACCATCATTAGCTATTGATATTTATCGAAGAGCTCAAGAAAAAGGAATCTTTGCTCTAGATGCACCAGTTTCTGGTGGAGATATTGGCGCTAAAAATGGAACACTCGCTATCATGGTTGGTGGGGATCAGGAGGCATTTGATTCCGTACTACCGGTACTTAGTGTGATGGGAGAAAATATTATCTTGCAAGGACAAGCTGGTTCTGGCCAGCATACTAAATTGAGCAATCAAATCGCCATCGCAACCAATATGATCGGGGTTTGTGAGGCAATTGTGTATGCCAAAAAGGCAGGACTCAATCCTGCTCGGGTTCTGGATAGTATTTCAACTGGTGCAGCTGGAAGTTTTTCTTTATCAAAGCTTGCCCCACGGATGATTGAAGGAGACTTTGCCCCTGGTTTCTATGTGAAGCATTTTATAAAAGATATGACCATTGCCATTGAGTCCGCAGAAGAATTAGGACTATCCACTCCAGGTTTGGCATTATCTCTAGAGTTATATAAAGAGTTAGCAGAAAAAGGTGAAGCTGATAGCGGCACACAAAGCTTAATTAAGTTATTCAGTTCATCCTTCTAGATCTTTTTCTGGTCAACATTGAACTGAACAACACTTGCTAAATCATCGTTCCCAAAAAGTTGTAAGACATGTATGACAGTTTGCACTGAAATTTCGTCGGATTCTTCTTTGGGAACGGTTAATTCTATTGCTTCTTTTAGTGCCTCGTTTTTAACTTGGTACGGATATGCTGTTTTATATAGTTCTTCCGGATCCAAATCGTTGTTTACACACCACTGAGCAAAAATTAACACCATCATCTTTTCGTCATTTTGATATTTTTTTATAATATGTTCTTCAATTTGCTTGTTATCCAATTTATTCACCTACTTTTCGGAGCAAAAATACCCACATAAAACTCAATGCTTGCTTTAAATCTACTGGTAAATTTTGATGATGTTCTACTTTTACGCCATCTTTATAAACGCCTAACTCATCCAATAATGTAAATCCCAATTCTTTCGCCAGTTTAAAAAACTCCCAAGGCATCATCGTATTATTGATTGTCTTTTCCCCAAAAACCTTTGGGTAGCTACTGGATCTTGGACCTGCAGTTGGGCCCAAAATACCCACACAAAGAATTCCATCTGGTCGCAAAACCCTATGTAATTCTTCCACAGCTTTGGCAGGAACTTCAACCCACTCTAGAACATTTACACATAAAATAGCATCCACAGATTCATTTGTGAGTGGTAATTGGTTCACATCCGCAACTTGAAAGGCAAGATCAGGAAGACGTGTTTTCGCTTTTTTAATCATCTCTTCTGAAATATCAAGACCCATGACCTCATGACCCAATAGCTTCAGTTTATAGGTACCGTAACCATCACCACAACCTACATCGACAATTGATGCCCGATGGTTTAGATGTTTAGATAGAAGCGGGATGATATCTCTTCGACTGCCATGGTCCCACATATGTTGACTGCGTGCATTCCAAAAGTTAGCGCGATCATTCCATTCTTTCTTTGACCTTTCTTCCCAATTAAAAGAATCCATTTAAGTCACCACTCCCATTCCAATATATAAAAAGGCTTATCTCAAACAGAGATAAGCCTTGTGGGTTTGTGTTAATTATAGTTTAGTTACGTTAGCTGCTTGTGGGCCACGGTTACCTTCAACGATTTCAAATTCAACATCTTGACCTTCTTCAAGAGTTTTGAAACCATCAGTTTGGATAGCTGAGAAGTGTACGAATACATCGTCACCGTCTTCGCGTTCGATGAAACCGAAACCTTTTTCTGCGTTAAACCATTTTACTTTACCAGTCATTTGTATGACCTCCTTATCGAATAGCTTGCAAAGTACAATTGAACCTTTAATACTTTTACACCTACTCTGATAAAGAGAACGTAAAGTATTACCAATTTCAATTTCCTTTTGCTACTAATAACTTTACCCTTTTGAGTAGAAAAATGCAAGTAAATCCGGATTTTTTAAGAAAAAAAATTCTAATTTAGTCTTTACTACCTAATTATCTTATGATAAAATCTGTCGGTTTTTGTAGAACGCACCAAATACTCAGTGACTTTACGTTTATTCTGTTCTAGACTAAGAATAGAAACTATTGTTTTTAGGGAGGTTTTCTTATGCTCACCATAACGGACCACCTCGGGAGAACAGTTACATTCTCACACCCACCCCAACGAATTATTTCTCTTGTACCAGCAATAACAGAAACAATGTATCACCTTGATTTAGAAAATACTATTGTTGGCCGAACTAGGTTTTGCAAATTTCCACAGGAAAAAGTTCAGAAGGCTAAAAATATTGGTGGAACAAAAGAGATAAAGTTAGACCGCATAAACCAATTAAAACCAGACCTCATTATTGTCGAAAAAGAAGAAAACACAAAAGAGATCGTGGAAACACTGGAGAAATATTATCCTGTGTTCGTCTTCGAAGTACAAAAGGAACAAGATGTATATCGTATGATTCACGATCTTGGGCGTTTAACTGATCGTAAAAATGAATCCAATCAATTGGTAAGGGAAATTCAACATAGATTCGATTCTCTCCCCAAAGTTAATGGTAAAAGTGCAGCATATGTTATCTGGAAAAACCCCTACATGGTTGTTGGTAAAGACACCTATATTCAATCCATTTTAACAAAGTTGGGATACATTAATCCGTTTCTTTCATTGAGTGGTCGATACCCTGTTATATCAGAAGAGGACTTTCAACATGCTAACCTAGACTATATATTCCTAGCGACAGAGCCCTATCCATTCAGGGAAAAACACAAAAAAGAATTTCAAGCAATCGTACCACAGGCAAAAACGATTATAATGGATGGTGAAATGTTCTGGTATGGAGCTAAGATGTTACAAGCAGCGGATTATTTTAAGAAGACTATAGAGTCATTAAATAGTTAATCAGAACAAATTATTTTAACATCCTGGCAATACATTCCTTAGAAACCTTACTTGAAATTTTTGGTGAAAGTTGTTAAACTATAGTCTTGCAAGATAATAAAAAGTAAATAAACACTACCAACATTTATATCTTGCAAATATGAATGATAGGTGGTAAATAAAATGGAAAACTATCGAGTATTATTGTACTACAAGTATGTAGACATCGAAGACCCTGAAACTTTTGCAAAAGAGCATCTAGCCTTTTGTAAGGAGAATGATTTAAAGGGTAGAATTTTAGTAGCAAGCGAGGGAATAAACGGGACTGTATCTGGTACTGTTGAAGCAACAAACAACTATATGGAAATGATGCACAATGACCCTCGATTTAGTGATTTGACCTTTAAGGTTGATGAGCATGATGGTCATGCATTCAAAAAAATGCATGTTCGTCCACGTAAAGAGTTAGTTACACTACGACTGGATGAAGAAGAAAATCCTGATCCAAAAGAATTAACAGGTGAATTCCTTTCACCAAAAGAGTGGCGTGAAGCAATGGAACGTGATGACGTTGTTATTTTTGACACTCGTAATGACTATGAGTATGAATTAGGTCACTTCCGCGGTGCATTAAATCCAGATATTGATAATTTCCGTGAATTACCGGAATGGGTACGTAAAAACAAACATTTGATTGAAGGTAAAAAGATTCTTATGTATTGTACTGGTGGTATCCGTTGTGAGAAGTTCACTGGTTGGATGATTAAAGAAGGATTTGAAGATGTAGCTCAACTTCACGGTGGAATCGTAACGTACGGGAAAGACCCTGAAGTACAAGGCGAACTATGGGATGGACAATGCTATGTATTCGATGAGCGTATATCTGTTCCAATCAACCGTAAAGAACATGTAGTTGTAGCAAAAGATTACTTTGACAACGAACCATGTGAGCGTTATGTAAATTGTGCAAACCCTGAATGTAATAAACAAATTATCTGCTCAGAAGAAAATGAGCATAAATATATGCGAGGATGTACACATGAATGTCGCGTACACCCACGAAGCCTTTATGTTAAAGAGCATAACCTTTCTCAAGAAGAAATTCAGAATAGATTAGACATTATTGCTGCAGAAGAGAAGGTAACACAAGAAGCTTAAGCCGAAGACGACCATTAGGTCGTCTTCTTTTGTTTGTATTTATTTCTTACATTATTTTTTGCTAGGTATAGTGGTCAAATGATGTATGAGAGGGGATCGTACTTCATTCCATCTAAGTCTTGGGTAGCAAATGATGTGCGAAGAAACGCTATTCTTCTTTTCACACTTAATCCAAGAGCAATATGATGTGCGATAGTAACCCATTCTTCTTTTCACACTTAACCCAAGAGCAATATGATGTGCGATAGTAACCCATTCTTCTTTTCACACTTAACCCAAGAGAAAAATGATGTAATGGAAGATTTCATATTAAAGTACTTTTGCTAAAAAGTCACTTGCTCGTTTTGTTTTTGGATGAGTGAAAAATTCCTGCGGTTCCCCCTCCTCCATTATCTTCCCATCATCCATAAAGATAATTCTGTCCGCTACCTCTTTTGCAAAGTTCATCTCATGTGTAACAACCACCATTGTCATTCCGGTTGTTGCTAGATACTTCATTACATCCAGAACTTCTTTAACCATTTCTGGATCCAGTGCTGATGTTGGTTCATCAAATAACATGATTTCAGGATCCATTGCCAATGCTCTAGCGATAGCAACACGTTGCTTTTGTCCACCTGATAATCGACTTGGATAGGCATCCACTTTATCGTTTAACCCAACTCTTTGTAGTAATTCTTTTGCGATTTTTTCAGCTAGCTCCTTTTTTATATGTTTTACTTTCATTGGTGCATACGTAACATTTTCCAGTACCGTCATATGGGGAAACAAATGAAAATGTTGAAATACCATTCCAATGTTTTTTCTCACCTGAAGTTTATTTACTTTAGGACCTGTAATCTCCTTATCATTAATCCAAATATGTCCACTAGAAGGGTTTTCTAATAAGTTTATGCAGCGTAGAAACGTTGATTTACCTGAACCAGATGGACCAATAACCGCTACTACTTCCCCTTGTTCAATTGTTGTTGATATATTTTTCAAAACATTAAGTTCTCCAAAGCTTTTTGAAAGATTCATGGTCTTAATCACTCTGTCTCATCCTCCGTTCCACCCAACTACCGATATTGGTAAGAATAAAAATCATCACCCAATAAATAATTCCAGCAAATAATAACGGCTCAAAATTCCGGTATAATTGGGCACCAACAATTTCTGCTCTTCGCATTAAATCCATATATCCAATTGTTGACACCAGTGCTGATTCCTTTGTTAAAGTAATAAACTCATTCATCATGGCAGGTAAGATATTTTTCAATGCTTGCGGTAATATGATATTCACCATCATGGACGGATATGGTACACCTAGAGCTTCCGCCGCTTCTACTTGTCCTTTATCCACAGCCATAATACCAGCCCGAATAATTTCTGATACATATGCAGCTGAATTTAGTCCGAATGCAAGAACAGCACTTAAAAATACTGGTATATCATACAGAAATAATTGCGGTATAGCGTAATGAATAATCATCAATTGCAAGATTAGGGGGGTACCACGGAATATTGATGTATAAATATCCGCAGGCCATTTGAACCACTTTTTATTACTTATTTTGCATAGTGCTAAGATCGTTCCTAATAGTAAGCCGAAAAGAATCGATACACTGACAAATTTTAACGTTGCTCCAATTCCTTCTAATATAAAAGGAATTGAAGGCACGATTTGGCTAAAGTCCAAATTCATGCCTTCACACCTCACTTTCTTGCTGTATTATTACTCATATTCTGATAACCATTTTTCTTTTAGCTTATCAAGAGTTCCATCTTCTTTTAATTTCTTTAAAGCCTCATTTACTTCTTCTGTTTTGTCACTTCCCTTAGGTAAAGCAATTGCCATCCCAGGTGAACTTGTCGTCGGATCATCGAAACCTACAAATCCTTGTGAATTGATATAACCAGCAGCCACTGTCTTATCCATATAAGCGACATCAATACGATTAGAGTTTAATTCTTGAATTAAAATACTTGCATCATCTACTTTTTTCACCTCAAAACCATACTCATCTGCTAAGTTCTGTGCCCCTTCTTCTTGAATAGTTCCTAACTGCACACCAACAACTTTTCCTTTTAATTCTTCGAGATTTTTAAAATCATCTTCAACTTTTGAGATAAACATTTCTCCAGAGCGATGATATTCATTTGAGAAGTCTACATTTTCACTTCTTTCTTCTGTCGCGCTCATTCCAGCAAGAACTATGTCAACACGCTTTGCTTGCAGAGAGCCAATAAGACCATCAAAGTCCATATCTTCTATTTTTAATTCATACCCCAACTCATCTGCTATTGCCTGTGCTAATTCCACGTCAAACCCAATAAAGTTTCCCTCTTCATCATAAGATTCAAATGGTGGAAAATCAGCGGATGTAGCCATCTTTAAGACGTTTTCCCCTTTCTTCCCAGCTGTACTCGCTTCACCTGAACCACATGCAGCCAACAAACTAACTAATATCAAAATCAAAATCCCAAGTATTGCTTTTTTCATCATTAACTCTCCCTTTTAATTATTAATAAATTTGTTTATTTATTCATTTTGTTGCATGGAAATCACTTGTTGTTGAACTCTGTTGTAATGGATGTCATTAACTTGGTATCTGTAATTACATCTAATCCAGTGTAAGCTAATGCCAATGCACCAGATTGGAGTGCGGTAAATCCATCTTTCGTAATCGTTTGATTAGCAAATTCCTCCGTATGAGCAACCAAGCCTGGCTTATTCAACCCAATGTATGGATGTATAGCTGGAACTACTTGACTAACATTGCCCATATCAATCGAACCATATGAAGATTTCGCTGGATAGATTGGTAGTTCACTAGTTTTTTTCAAGTTTTCAGTAAAGGCATCTGATAATGTTTGATTCGTATTCATATCATCATAGCTAAGCTCGTAGTTGGATATTTCTAAGGTTGCCCCCGTCATTAGCGCAGCACCATTTGCTATATTTTTCACCTTACCAACTACTTCGTTTAGATAAGATCGCTCTTTTGCTCTAATATAAAATTGAGCAACTGCATAATCTGGAACAACATTCGCTGCTACTCCACCATCCGAAATAATTCCGTGAATTCTCACATCGGTGGGGAGATGCTCTCTTAACGCATTAATTCCATTAAATAGTTGAATGACACTATCAAGGGCATTGATTCCTTTTTCCGGTGAAGCTGCAGCATGAGAGGCTTTCCCTTTATAAGCAAATTGAATGGCATCCATTGCCAAGGATTCTCCACTAATAAAGGATTCATCACTCGGATGTAAAATCATTGCCACATCGATATCATCGAAAATCCCCTGTGCACTCATCGGGACCTTGGCACCATTGGTTTCCTCAGCTGGCGTTCCAAGAACAACGACACTTCCACCTATTTCTTGAATCACTTTACTCAAAGTTATACCAGCTCCAACACTCATCGTTCCTATTAAGTTATGACCACATCCATGTCCAACTCCCGGTAATGCATCATACTCCGCTAGATATGCAATTTTCGGTCCTGTTTTTCCACTATTAAATTCTGCTTTAAATGCTGTTGGACGGTTCACGATACCTGTTTCTATTTCAAATCCATGGGCCTCTAGCATGTTCGTTAGGAGCTTCATAGATTCAAATTCTTGATCTCCTAATTCAGGATTTTCGTAAAGCTTGCAACAAATATCCCATAGTTCTTGCTCGACATTATGTAGTTCATTAATCAATTTGTTTTTCATAGTTACAATCACCTTTTTGTATATTTATTAAGTGTACTGTATATTTATACCACTATTATTATAAAAATACAATACTTTTTTAGTTAGGATTACCAAAAAAGATAAATGGTGCAGAATTATAGGTAATCTGTAATAACGAATTTTATTTCATAAAAATAAAATGGAGCCTGCAATCCAGGCTCCATTTCCTATTAATATGCTTTTGCCCAATAAACTAATTCCTTCGCTTCTTTACCACAGCATACACATGTATCGGCAACTTTTTCTTGTTCAAATGGGATACAACGGGAAGTTGCTGTTGTATCTTCTTTAATTTTTTCCTCACAAGCCGCATCGCCACACCACATTGCTTTTATGAATCCACCTTTTTCATCAAGCGTTTGTTTGAATTCATCCATGTTTGTAGCAACAAAAGTCTTTTCATTACGATGTGCTAGTGCTTTATCATAAAGATTCTGTTGAACTTCTTCAAGTAGTACAGGTAAACGATCATTCAACTCACTTAATGCAACAAATTCTTTTTCTCCTGTATCACGACGAACTAGTACAACCTGCTCTTTCTCAATATCCTTAGGTCCCATTTCAATTCGAACTGGAATACCCTTCATTTCGTATTCATTGAACTTCCAACCAGGCATTTTATCACTAGCATCTATATCGACACGGACTAATGATTTCAATTGGTCACGAAGCTCATATGCCTTATCCAGTACGCCCTCTTTATGTTGCGCAATTGGAACAATCATCGCTTGAGTTGGAGCAATTCTTGGTGGTACTACTAATCCACGGTTATCTCCATGAACCATGATTAATGCACCCATGATTCGAGTTGATAGTCCCCAAGAAGTTTGATGTACAAATTGACTTTTACCATTTTCATCTAAATACGTAATATTGAAAGCTTCAGCAAATCCAGAGCCAAAGTGGTGAGAAGTTCCAGATTGCAGTGCCTTCCCATCATGCATGAGCGCTTCTATAGTTAATGTATATTTTGCGCCAGCGAATTTTTCTTTCTCCGTTTTACGACCACGATAAACTGGTACTGCCAAATAATTTTCCACTAAATCTGCGTAAACTTCTAGCATACGATCTGTCTCATTTGCTGCATCTTCATCTGTCGCATGAGCAGTATGACCTTCTTGCCAATGGAATTCTGATGAACGCAGGAATGGACGTGTTGTCTTTTCCCAACGTACAACATTCCCCCATTGATTATAAAGCTTTGGTAAATCACGGTATGAATGAATGTTTTTAGAATAGTAATCACAGAATAATACTTCTGATGTAGGGCGAACTGCAATCCTCTCTACTAGTTCTTCATCTCCCCCATGTGTTACCCAGGCAACTTCAGGTGCAAAGCCCTCCACATGATCCGCTTCCTTTTGTAACAAGCTCTCAGGGATAAAAATTGGAAATTGTACATTGGAATGCCCTGTTTCTTTAATCATTCGATCTAATTCGTCTTTAATATTCTCCCAAATAGCATAGCCATATGGCTTGATGATCATGGTTCCACGAACTTGACCATATTCAACTAATTCAGCTTGTTTGACAACATCTGTATACCACTGTGCGAAGTCGTCTTCCATGGCTGTGATTTTTTCTACAAAATCTTTGTTTTTCTTACCCATCATTAGCACCTCTTTTATATTTTTTATACTTTATAAAACTTTGTTGAACACAAAAAAGCCTCCATCCGCATAAGGGACCGAGGATTGGTGGTACCACCCTTGTTTACTGCTGTAAGTATCAAGCAGTACACTTCATTTGATAACGGTCAGGGACCGCGCGCAAGTTCATGGGTATGACCCAATCCAATGGCGAACTCCAAGGCAGGTTCCAATGAATGTCTATGGAAATTCTCACCAACCATTTCCTCTCTGAATAGACAAATCAAATTGTACTAATCCTTTTCAATGTTTCATTATAGTTATTATGTTTAATATAATAATCTACCGAGTGAAAGTCAAGCTTAGCACTAGAAAGCTTTTTCATAAAGAGAAAATTTATCATTTCCTTCCCCAATGTGACCGATAAATCGAAATCCCGCTTCCAAGTAAAATTGATTTAATGCTTGATTGTTTCCTACACAATCAAGTCGAATAAAGCCATCTTTAATCAAGTGATTTTCATCAATCCATGCTAGCAATCTCTTCCCTATTTGTTGATTGTGATACTGCTGACTTACTGCAAGTCGATGAATGTAGTATGCATTATCATTCCGCTTCCCCCACATATCCACATCCCATTCGTTTTGTTCATTAGAAAAATTAAAAGTTGCTACTATCTCTTTATTTTCATTTTCCATAATATATGTATTTCCAGCTAAAATGTCCGCTTCAATCTCTTGATCCTCTCCACCTTCTAGTAAATAGCCCCATTGGTCAATACCTTTATCCTGTACCCATCTTGCAGCAGATTTAAGTACATCTAAGATTGACTCTAAATCTGTTCGATCTGCTTTTCTAACTATAAACCCCTCTAAATTATTTGTCTTAAAAACCATATCAATCATCCCCTATTAATTTAGTTATTAGATTTTAAAGAAAATACAGCAGCCCTTGTTGTATCCCATTTACCAAAGCTGCTGTATCAGAATTAGAATATTACATTAAGCACAAACAGTATAATCATCACAATTTGAATAAATACCTTTGCAAAGGTTCCACTTAGAAAGCCTAATAATGAACCAATAGACGCCTTAAACGCTTCTTGGATGGTCCTTTTCTGTACCATTTCGATGATAAGTACTGTAATAAATGGAATTATGATAATACCAAATGGCGGAATAATAAAGGAACCAATGATTACAGCGATTGCAGCACCTCGTTCTCCCCATTTACTTCCACCAAACTTTTTAACGAAGAAACTATTAGCGATTATGTCCGCTGCAAATAATATGACAGTAAATACAACCATTATGATCCAGAATATGATTCCTAATTCATCACCATTAATACCAAACTGGAACAATAAGAAGCCGATCCATATTAAGAGCACAGAAGGTATTATCGGATAGATAACCCCGATAAAACTTAGTATAAAAAGTGCAACAATAATAATCCAAATAATAATATCGACCATTTGTTACCCCCAACTATTATTTTGTCTTTTTCTGAAACATGCTAGATAACTTTTTCTCTTCCTTACTGATAATACGTTTATAATTCTCCAAATGTTTCACAACACTTAGTAAGGACAGAAAGACCACTATCATTGTTGGCTCAATTCCATAGAAATAATACGTGGTAACTAAAAATGAGATATACATCATAAGTACACCGATAACCAAATAGTCTGTTGCGAATGTGAAGATTAATAGTATTCCTATACCTAACAATGCAATCTTCCAGTCAATAGCGAGTAATATCCCCACAAGTGATGCTGTACCTTTTCCACCACTAAATTTCATGGTTACTGGAAAGTTATGCCCTACAATAACAGCCAAGGCTGCAATATAAACTAAAAGGATTTGAGCGTCTCCTGATATGCCCTGTTCATTTAAGATATAGAGCATTAACAAAACAGCAAGTGTACCTTTAAATATATCTATTAGTGCGACTAGAATGCCATATTTCCAACCTAACAGAATAGTAGTATTAGATGCGCCAGCGTTCTTAACTCCAGATTTTTTTATATCAATCTTTTTATATTTTCCAACCAATTGAGAGCCATGAATACAACCGAAAACATAACCAATTAGAATACTCATTAAGACATACATCATGTTTTCCCCCTTTGTTTTGTTAACCATGTGCTAGTATTATTTTAATATACTTGATCAGAAATGGATACAATCTTTTTAAGGGATAGGTATGTAGACATTCGGTTATTACTTGAGGTAAAATATAGTTATCTCGAATTAGAGATATTTTAATTAAGGGAGTGGCTAAATTGTATCTAAAAGGTATTCATCACGTCTCTGCTATAACCGCAAATGCAAAAAATAACTATGAATTTTATACCAAAGTACTGGGTATGCGCTTAGTAAAGAAATCGATAAATCAAGACGACCCCTCTGTCTATCATTTATTTTACGCTGATGAAATCGGGAATCCAGGAACGGACCTTACATTCTTTGAAATTCCAAACGCTGGAAGGACACACACTGGGAATAATAGCATCTCAGGAACCTCCTTGCGTGTACCAAATGATAAAGCATTAGAATATTGGATTGAGCGTTTTGATAAATTCAATGTGAAACATGAGGGAATAACGGAACAAGGTACAAGAAAAGTAATACATTTTCGTGATCCAGAAAATCAACGTTTAACATTAATTTCCGATGAGCATAATCAAGGGGTCGCTGGTGGGAAACCTTGGGAACATAGTAGTGCATCCATCGAAAATGGTATTATCGGGTTAGGTCCTGTAAAACTTACGGTTCCGGATGCTAAACCAACGATTTCTGTATTAACAGAGGTCCTATCTTTTAAGCAAGTTGATAGTTATCCATCCAACATCCAAGGGGAAAAAGATATCCTTGTCTTTTCTACTGGTGAGGGTGGAACGGGAGCTGAAGTTCATGTGGAAGAACAGAGAGATTTACCAAGAGAAAGACCCGGCAGAGGAAGTGTTCACCACGTTGCTTTTCGTGTAGAGAATGATGAAGAACTAGAAAAGTGGAGACAACGCTTATTAGAAGCACGCCTACCAAACTCTGGTATCGTAGACCGATATTATTTTAAGGCACTATATTTTAGAGAGTGGAACCGAATTCTTTTTGAATTATCTACAGATGGACCTGGATTTGCAACAGACGAAGAAGTCGAACATCTGGGAGAAAAATTAGCATTACCGCCATTCTTCGAGGATAGAAGAGAAGAAATTGAATCAAAGTTAGAGCCGTTAGATACAAGTAATTAGTTTAAAGCTCAGAGTAATCCATACTCTGAGCTTTATCATGTTAAGTTACGTCTTTATTCATTTATTTGTAGGACCTGATGGCGAGTCCTCATTACTGTTCTTCTTGTCTTCTTCCACATCCGTTGGTAGTGGATCAACGGTATGTTTATATCCATACCCTTTATCTAAGGTTAGTATAGATAAATAGACCACAATTACTGTAATCACGATACAAATGACTGCAACTACCCAAATCATGACTATTTCCCCCTTTTTGACTAAATTCTTTATGTACTATTCTAACACGATTCCGAAATATTACGATTAAATTATCTTGACCTTACTGTCGAATCTTGAGGATTTAAGAGCATAGATAACAATAAACTAGTATCTTTAAGAACAATAGAGCTCTTCCGGTTACATCCTTGTCTATCCAAAATAATTTAAAATTATCTAAAAATAACGAGTTTGAATACTCTTTTGGAACCCGATACCATTATATTTGTAGCTGTTTACAACTAAACATACTATTTACCTACTCCTTAATTTGGGTTTCTCGTACATACTACCCCATTCAGTTACTTTCCTTTAACAATTTTCATCAAGTTAACAATACATCTAACTTAGGAGTTAGAGTATTTAAATATTTTAGGAGGTCTTTATACTTTATGAAGAAATTATTATTAGCTCTGATCTTGAGTTTAACAGTTGCTTTTGTTGCAGCATGTGGATCAGGGGACGAAAGCAAATTGTCCAAACTTCAAGAAGAAGGTAAGGTCACCATTGGGTTTGCCAATGAAAAGCCTTATGCATATGAGGAAAACGGAGAATTGAAAGGTGCTGCAGTAGATATTGCGAAAGCAGTCTTTGCAGAACTCGGCGTAGAGGAAGTAGAATCAGAATTACTAGAATTTGGTCAGCTTATTTCCGGACTAAATGCTGGGCAATTCGATGTTATAACTGCTGGCATGGCAATTAAGCCTGATCGTTGTGAGAACGCAGCATTTGGTGAACCAGAAATGATGTACGGAGAAGGATTAGTTGTACAAAGTGGTAACCCTCTTAATCTAGAAAGCTATGAAGATATTGCTAACAACCCGGAAGTAACTGTAGCTGTCATGCAAGGGGCTACAGAAAATGATTTCTTAAAAGATGCTGGTGTAGATCCAGATCAAATTCTTTCAGTTCCAGATATACCAGCTTCTATTGCGGCAGTTCAATCTGGTCGTGCAGATGCAACAACAGCAACACAATTTACTCTTCAAGATGCATTTGAATCTGCAGGCACAGATGAATTAGAGTTCGTAGAGTCTTTCCAACAACCAGATGTAGATGGCGTACCTAGTTACGGTGCAGCAGCATTTAATTTAGACGATACAGAATTACTAGATGCATATAACGAAGCGCTTGCTGATTTAAAAGCCGATGGTACAGTAGCAGAGTTATTAGAACAGAATGGTTTCAGTGCACAAATGAATGTTGTTCCTGATGAAATTACAACTGAAAAAATCTGCAACGGTGAGATTTAATTCATGATTCAACAAGACTCCATAGGGTTCCTCCCCAACCGGGGGTCAGTCCCTGTGGAGTTTTTTAATGTCTGTTTTTCCGGTTAGTTTAATCTAACAAATAGTAGATAGAAACTGCGCGGTTACGACTGTCATTAATGGGCGTATTGGTAACATACCGCTCCGGCAGAATACTCCGCTTTTACTGCCAGCACAGGGGCGACATCTGCTCGAAAAGACCATCGCAGTGTCTACCTTGCCGCGGGCACGGCCTCAGCCTCCTCGCGGAAAGTTCACCGCTGCGGGGTCTTCGGACACGTGCTTTTCCCGCAGGACAATGGTTTTCGGTGGGGCGAGTAATCGCAGTCCCAAGGAAGGCTTCGGCAGCATAATCATCGCACGAAGAAAATTGCTCTTTATTTTCGAGAAGTCTTCGTATTCTGCCTGCGCTGGTTTAGTTTTCTAATTATTGTTAGTTATTGATCATGTTTTGGATTTAAGTGATTCTATTGCCCTTAATCACTTATTACTAGCGAAGGAAATACACGGAGACTCCTGCGGGAGGATAGGCATCGGTGAGACCCCGCAGTGCGTAAGCGCGAGGAGGCTCACCAGCCGCCCGCGGAAAGCGGAGTGTATTTCCGTAGCGGGTATGGTGCTCCCAAAAAGAATACTAGCCGCACAGTTTCTAATAAAATAGTTTCAAACTGTATGATTACAATCAAATAGATGCTTATTAGTGATCTCAAGTTTTCTAGCTCATGCTCTTCATTGCAAGAGCAGCAGAGCTTTTCAAAAGGAGTGATTATGATTAATGCAATAATAGAAGTTTTCCCCGTGTTAATGAGGGGGATTAATATTACGATAACCGTGTTTATATTTTCTGCTATATTTAGCTATCTGTTCGCTTTCATTGCAGGTCTTTGTCGAGTATCCAATAACAAATTCGTTAGAGGGGGAACCGGTGTTTATGTTGAAATATTTAGGGGTACCTCTCTAATTGTTCAATTATTTTGGCTCTACTATGCCATTCCGATGCTATTTGATGTTGGTATTGATAATCGACTCATGGCAGGTGTATTAGCCATTTCACTAAATTACGGAGCATATATGTCTGAGATTGTTCGTGGATCCATTCTGGCAGTAGAAAAAGGACAAACAGAGGCATCCATTGCATTAAACCTTTCACGAGCACAACGCATGAGAATTGTTATCTTCCCGCAAGCTCTTCGCATGATGTTACCTGAGTTTGGAAATTATCTCATTCAAATACTTAAAGCAACATCACTCGTTTCATTGATTGGAATGACAGATATTTTATATCATGGAAACATTTTAAGAAGTACTAATTTATCGGCTGCGCCTACTGTGTATTTACTATTACTAATCTTCTACTTTATTATGGCATTGCCACTAATCTTCCTTACTCGTAAAGGGGAGCAGATTTCGAAGAGAGGAGTGGCTAGTTAATGAATATAAACTGGAAATGGGATATGTTCTTTGAAGCCTTTCCCTATATATTACAAGGTATTTGGGTTACAGTCGGACTAACATTTGCATGTTTTTTATTTGCTTTGCTATTTGGATTTGTTTGGGTCTTTTTGAGAAGAATTAAGTTTAAACCCGTCAACTGGCTAGTAACATGGGTAATGGAATTTATTCGCTCCACACCGCCATTAATTCAATTATTCTTTATTTATTATGCTTGGCCAATGATACCAGGAATCGGTGTGTCCCTCACTTCTTTTGAAAGTGCTATTCTAGGACTTGGTATACACTTTAGTACGTATATTGGTGAAGTGTATCGTTCGGGGATAGAGGGTGTTGATAAGGGACAGTGGGAAGCTTCTACTGCATTAAACTTTTCAACTAGACAAAAGTGGACTAAAATCATATTACCACAAGCAATTCCACCAACAATTCCAATGCTTGGGAATTACTTAATCATTATGTTTAAAGAAGTGCCTCTTGCATCCACAATTGGGGTCGTAGGTATCTTAGCTCTAGCACAAACATATGGAACGGATAACTTCCGCATGCTAGAATCCTATACGATCGTGGCGCTAATCTTCTTACTGTTAAGTTATCCTTCAGCAATCTTAATTAATAAATTGGAAAAGAAATTGAACCGCCGCTTTGATAAAAAAGCAGCGATTCAGGAGAATAAAGGAGCGGTAGTATAATGGTTGACTCAGTGAAAGAAAAAAATAGTTCAGGTTCTTACTCATCCAATACGGGTCCTATTGTAGAATACAAGAATGTCCACAAATCATTTGGGGATGTGGAAGTTCTAAAAGGGCTTGATTTAGATATTTACCCAGGTGAGAAAGTGGCGTTGATTGGTCCAAGTGGATCTGGTAAAACAACCATCATTCGAATGCTGATGACCTTAGAACAACCCACTTCAGGTGAAATTATTGTGGATGGTAAAAATCTTTGTCATATGGAAAAAAATGGGAAACTTGTTCCCGCAAATGAGAAACATCTACGTGAAGTTCGTGGCGAGATAGGAATGGTGTTCCAGCACTTTAACCTTTTTCCACATATGACTATTCTACAAAATTGTATGACCGCACCCATACAAGTGCAAAAAGAAGATAAAGAAAGTGCCAAGCGCCGTTCAATTGAGATGCTTGAAAAGGTTGGACTAGGGGATAAGCTAGATAATTATCCAAGCCAATTATCAGGAGGACAAAAGCAACGTGTTGCAATGGCTCGTGCCTTAGTAATGAGACCCAAAATCATGCTATTTGACGAAGTTACCTCAGCACTTGATCCAGAGTTAGTTGGTGAAGTTCTAGAGGTTATTCGTGACATTGCTGAAGAAGGTGAAATGGCAATGGTACTGGTTACACATGAAATGGATTTTGCATTGGAAGTAGCAGATCGAGTTATTTTCTTAGATGATGGTGTAATTGCAGAAGAAGGAACGCCAAGCGAGGTTCTTGAGGAATCGGATAATGAGCGATTACAGCAGTTCTTATATCGTTTTAGAAGTTAATCTAGTATTTTTTAGGTTTAATATAAACCATTTTTGGTAATAGTAATAAAGTAAATATCTTCCCCTTGATATTAAAAGAAGCTGTGCGTCTATCGCACAGCTTCACTTTTTTTATTCTAAATCTTCACCGATAATTCGAACTTCACGTTCAAGCGTAACCCCAAATTTATCTTTTACAGTAGATTGAACATGACGAATCAATCGAATATATTCATCTGCTGTTGCATTATCCTTATTTACAATAAATCCTGCATGTTTTAATGATACTTGTGCTCCACCGATCTGTTTGCCTTGAAGTCCACTATCTTGAATTAACTTACCGGCAAAATAGCCTGGAGGACGTTTAAACACACTTCCACAGGAAGGATATTCAAGTGGCTGTTTTGACTCACGTTTGAAAGTTAAATCATCCATAATCGCCTTTATTTCCTCATAATTACCTTCTTCTAGAGCGAATGTACCTTCTAACACAATATATCCTTTGTCAGGTATATTACTTCGACGATACTCCAAATCTAACTCATCCGCATTCAGTGATAGTAAATCACCATTTCTATCGATCACAATTGCGCTTTCTAAACAATCCTTTACCTCTCCACCATAGGCGCCAGCATTCATATACAGGGCCCCGCCAACAGAACCAGGTATACCACAAGCAAATTCTAAACCAGTTAGATGTTGCTTTAATGCCTCGCGAGATGTGTCAATTATTCTTGCACCACTTTGGGCAATCACTTTAGTCCCATCGGTTTTAATTTCGTTTAATTTATTTAAATTCATTACAATACCACGAATACCACCATCTTTAACAATCAAGTTCGAGCCATTTCCAAGTAATGTAAATGGTACTCCCTCTTCGTTAGCAAGCTTTACTATCTCTCTAACTTGCTCATATGTTTCTGGTGTTACCAGTAAATCGGCTCTTCCGCCAAGTCGTGTATACGTATGATTCTTTAAAGGCTCATTAACCATCACATTTTGCTCTGATGTAATGTTAATCAGTTTTTCATAGACATGATGATTGTTCACTAAAAATCATTCCTTTGTAAAATTGCTTATATTAACCATCTGTACTATTGTAGGTTATTTTTTGTTTTCATGCCACCTTTTAATTACACACTACCGTATTTATATGCCAGTATTACGAATGCATACCTAGTAATTAATGATGGACTTTTATTAAGGTTTTTTGTTTTAAAATAAACCATGTGAAATAGCCAGCAATTCCAGCGAGTAGTAGTTTTACAGCAACTAACGGAACTACAAAAAAGATGGTAAAGAGCATAGATATCCATAATAAGGATACACCGACAATTTTTGCGCTTAATGGAATCCCTTTACCTTCTCGATAATTTTTAATATATGGGCCTAGGTACTTATTTGTGATTAACCACTGGTATAATCTATCTGAGCTTCTTATGAAGCAGGCAGCTGAGAGTAATAATAATGGCGTTGTTGGTATTAATGGTAAGAAGATTCCTATGACGGCAAGTCCCAAGGATAGTAGCCCTGAGATTACTAATAATAGTCTTTTTATATACATATCAACACCAGCTTTTTATGATTTTGTTACATCCTTATTATATCACTCGGGATTTTTTACTCTGGCTGAAAAAAGTAACTTTTTATGAAAACTTCTTGGTAAGTCCACTTCTATCATTTAGATTGAACTCGAACCCGGTTGAAATGAGTTTAGAAGTCTTCCATTCCTTATTTCAGTGGTAATCTCATCTCATTGCTAAATGGATGTATAGCGGCCTTCTTTTCTTCATCTTAATCCCAGTACCCTGTCAAAAAGATATATGTCACTTCAAAAAATAAAGAACACATGACATATGCATGTGTCCCCAATTTAATTAGATATGTTTTTCGATTTCTGATTGTTTCATTAGATCTTCTACTTTTTGTTGAAGTGCATCTGCTTTTCTTTGGGATGTTAACTGATTTTTGATAATCGGTTCTGCTTCTTCAAAAGTCATGATATCATCCATATCTTTCTTTAATTGCTCGTATGTTTCTTTAATGTCTTCATCTGTCACTTCTTCTACTTTTATTTCTTGATCCATGTAATTACTTAATGTTTGCGAAAAACGAATTTGATCTTTTAACGATTCCTCTGTTAGCTTAAATTTCTCCAGATACTCATTAAAGTTATCCTCGTTTTGAGATTTTAATTCTTCAAATTCTTTTTGAACATCTTCATCAGAGACTTCAATTCCACTCTTTGTTGCTTCCTGTTTAATTAACTCCTGAGCAATTAGCTCATTCATTGTTACTTCTTTAATATTTTCTTTATCTCCTGTATCTTGTCCAAATTGCGCTACTCGCATTTTTGTTTGTAAATAGACTGCATTATAGCGGTCTCCTTTTACTTCTGTATCATTTATCTCAATTACAACTTTGTCATCAGCAACTATCTCGTCTTTTTCCATTTTGACTTCCTGTGGATTTGTATTAGCTTCTTTACTAGCGTTATCTTCCTTTTCATCGTCACCACAAGCGGCTAATAAAAATATTAACCCAATTACAAGTATGCTAAGAATCTTTTTCATGATATACCTCATTTCCTAAAGTTGTATTTCTATTCAAACATAGTTGGTATGTAAAATGCAAGGAAGGGCTTTATTCCATAATCAAAACCACCAGTGTGAACTGGTGGTTTGCTCTGCGGCTTGAAGCCTCTGTTACCGGCCTTGGCCTTAAAGGCCCACTGAACGGCTTCCCCTTACGCACCACATCCACGCACTGATTCTAAAGAATCTCTTATATCTTTCTATTTTTTTCTCCCGTGAATGGATCAAAATCTTCGAATAACGTTAATTGATCTGCCATATAATCTTCTCGGAGCTGATTCCTAATATATTCTTCTATTTGCTTCTTATTTCGGCCCACTGTATCGACGTAGAATCCTCGACACCAGAATTTTCGATTGCCATATTTATATTTTAAATTTGCATGTCGGTCGAATATCATTAAACTGCTTTTCCCTTTTAAATATCCCATAAACTGAGATACACTCAACTTTGGTGGGATACTTACTAACATATGGATATGATCTCGACATGCATTTGCCTCGTGAATGGTTACACCTTTTCTCTCGCATAATTCTCTTATTATTTTTCCTATACTTTGTTTGTATTTTCCATATATAATTTGTCTTCTGTATTTCGGTGCAAACACTATGTGATACTTACAATTCCATGTGGTATGTGCTAAACTATTCTTGTCCTTCATTGGGACATGCCTCCTTCGTTTATTTGATATAGTGGTCGGGAAACCAACTATATCTTATCACGAAGAGAGGCCTTTTTTAATTTTAATACCACGCTATAAGCTCTCCGGAACCCCCGGCATAGCCAGGGGTTTTCAAATGACATAATAAAAAAGAGCATCCCACATGTGTGGAACGCTCCTTGGATGCTATTTTAAGCTTGCATCAATTTCATTAACCATTTCTTGAACAGAGACTAATCCGCCACCTGATAAATACCAATAATCAGGGTTTAGATATACGATATTATCATTCTGGTATGCTTTCGTATTTTCAACAAGTTTATTTTCGACTAACTGTTTCGCCGAAGAACTTCCACCCTCGACTACTGCACTACGATCAATAACATATAACATATCAGGATCATTCTCTACAACATATTCAAATGTTACATTCATACCATGTGTAGAAGCCTCAATCCCCTTGTCTACTGGTTCAACACCAAACACATCATGGATTAATCCAAACCTCGAATTTGGACCATAAGCACTAATCTTGTCATCATTTGCTAAGATAATAAGGGAGTTCATCCCGCTACCCTCAGCTTTTTCCTTTAAGCCAGCAATAGACTCCTCTATTGCTGCTAACTCCGTTTGGACCTCATCATCTTTATTGAAAATCTTTCCAATTGCATCTAAGTTTTCCTTAAATGAGTCCATGTAACGAGTAGTATCTACACCAAGGTGAACGGTTGGTGCTAATTCTGATAGTTGATCATAAAGTGAAGCCTGTCTACCAGAAATAATAATTAAATCTGGATCTATTTCAGCAAGTTTATCGAAGTCAGGTTCTTTTAAAGATCCTACATTTTCATATTCATCACTTTCAAATTTTTCCAGATAACTTGGGATATTCCCTTGTGGTACAGCTGTAACATTAACACCAAGTTTGTCTAATGTATCTAATGTACCAAAATCAAATACAACCACTTTCTCTGGATTAGCCGGAACAACTGTAGTCCCTAGTTCATGCTCAATTGATATTTTTTCCGAAGAATCGGATGAATTATTATTATTATCTTCTGTATTCCCGCATGCTGCAAGAATAAGAAGTAATAGGCTAATGCTGATAAGTAGAAGATTTTTCTTCATAAGTAGAACTCCTTTTGTTATATATATTTTTAAGCTAATGTTGTACTACTCTAAATAAAAGGGAATTTTCAAATCCGAAAAGGGAATATTTTATCTATGTATTCCCGCTTCAATATGGTAATCGCATCTATCCAGCGAACAGCAAATGGGCTAAAACCTTGAGAAATCCTGAGCGCTCAAAAGGATTTCCAGATTTCAATTCGCCTGAAACCAGATACGAAATATGGGCATAAGCATTTACCAAACCAACAATATAGGGTATGATAATGGTGTGAGGTCCCTTTGTAATGGTCCGGTAATGTTTATTGCCCCCATTATGAAGGGCTTTTTTTCATGGAGTAACAATCTCCATTTATTTTTTTATACAACATTAGATCTTAAACAATTAATAATAGACACAGATACGCTTATCTCCAACTTGTTGGATTTCAATATCCATGTCATAAAGCTCTTTCAAGACACATGCATCGATAACATCACATGCACGACCCTGTTTCACAATCTTCCCATCCTTAAGTGCTACAATATTATCAGAGTAACAAGATGCGAAGTTGATATCATGAATAACAATTAGGATCGTTTTTCCTAATTCATCCACTAATCTTCTTAATATCTTCATAATTTGCGTAGAATGACGCATATCTAAGTTATTAAGCGGTTCATCTAGAAAAATATATTCAGTATCTTGAGCAATAACCATAGCAATATGTGCTCGCTGTCTTTGCCCACCACTAAGCTCATCAAGGAACTTATTCTCCATATCTGTTAATTCCATATATTCAAGAGCTTCATCAATTTGCTTTTCATCTTCCTTCGTTAGCTTTCCTTTAGAATATGGAAATCTCCCGAATGAAACCAGCTCTCGAACAGTTAACTTAAGGTTAATGGAATTCGATTGTTTCAGAACAGATATCTTCTTAGCTAGTTCATTACTATCTGTTTTCAGAACATCTTTTCCATCAATTTGGATATCACCAGAATCTTTTGCTATTAATCGAGTGATTATGGAGATTAGCGTACTTTTCCCAGCACCATTAGGTCCAATAAATGATGTCATGGTACCTTTTTCTATTTTCAAGGTAACATCATCAACGACCGTTTTATGGTTGTAAGTCTTCAATAGGTTTTTTACCTCTACCATGATCGATTCTCCTTTAACAAAAGATAGATAAAGTACACGCCACCAATAAAGTTAATGATTACACTTATGGTCGTTTGGAAAGTAAAGATGTTTTCTACAATAAACTGTCCACCAACAAGTGCAATTATTCCAATAAACACAGAGGCTAGAATAATATAAAAGTGACGATATGTCTTTAGGAATTCATACGTAATATTTACTACCAATAACCCCAAAAATGTTATCGGACCTACTAATGCTGTTGCAACAGCTGTTAACACTGCAACAATGATAAGAAGTCGCTTGACCACATAATCATAACTTACTCCTAAATTAACAGCATCATCTTTTCCCAAAGCTAGAACATCCAAATATTTGTAGAAACGCCAGAAATAAAGTAAGGCAAGAATGATAATTCCTATAGAAAGATAGACTAAATCTTTATGGACATTATTGATACTAGCAAATCCTCTATCCTGCGCAACCATAAATTCATTTGGATCGATAAGTACTTCCATAAATGAAGTGAAGCTATTGAAAAATGTTCCTAAAATCATACCTATGAGGAGCAGGAAGTAAATATTATTTTTCTCTCCTTTGAAGAGAAATCGATATAGCACCAATGAAAATAAAATCATGATGAGAATCGACATTAGATAGTTAATACTACTATTCATCATTACAATGGAGTTAGATCCAAAAACAAAGATAATAAAGGTTTGAATTAACATATATAATGAATCAAGTCCTAGTACACTAGGTGTTAGAATCCGGTTGTTTGTTATCGTCATAAACACAGTAGTTGCAAATGCAATAGCTCCTCCGGTTAACACTATTGCCAAGACCTTAATAATTCTCCTCGGCAATATATAACCTATGTTACCTTTTAAATCGAAAAGAATATACAACAAGGTAAGTGCTAATGCAATACCTGCTAAAATGACTGTTTTTTTCTTATAATCCATATTTCTTTCTCCTTAACAATAGGTAGATAAAAATTGCACTACCTATTACACCAACCGTTAGGCTAATTGGAATTTCATATGGGTAGATAATTGTTCTTCCAATGATATCACATAACAGAACAAAATTTGCGCCTAGTAAGGCTGTGTGTAGGAGTGTTTTTCGTAAATGATCTCCTTGATAGATCGTAACAATGTTCGGTATGATTAATCCCAAAAATGGTATTATTCCAACTGTTAAGACGACGGAAGCTGTGACAAGCGCAACAATTACTAGCCCGATATTTACTACTTGTCGGTAGTTAAGACCAAGGTTCTTGGAGAAGTCCTCTCCCATACCTGCAATTGTAAACTTGTTAGCATAAAAGAATGCTATAGCCATGATTGGTAGACTGATATAAATCACTTCATAATTTCCACCCATAATCATGGAGAAATCGCCCTGCATAAAGGAGGACATATTTTGAATTAAATCATTCTTATACGCAATAAAAGTTGCCATGGAACTAATAATATTACCAAACATTAGACCAACGAGTGGAATAAAGATAGCATCTTTAAACTTAATTCGGTCTAGTACTTTCATAAAAATAAAGGTTCCAACTAATGCAAATGCAAAGGAAATCGTTATTCTCTGTAATGGACTTGCTGCCGTGAAGATCATTAGTGATACTAGAACACCTAATCTAGCAGAGTCTAAAGTCCCTGCAGTTGTAGGGGAAACAAATTTGTTTCTACTAAGTTGTTGCATAATTAAACCTGCAACAGCCATACTCATACCTGCAATTAGAATACTTACAAGTCTTGGTATTCTACTAATCAATAAGATTTGTATTTGTTCCTCAGTTAAATGAAATAAATCCAAAGGTGATACATTTGATACCCCAATGAAAACCGATACAAAAGATAATATCACCAGTACTATAATTAGGTAACGTAATTTCATATGAAAAGTCCCTTTTCATCTATTAATAATGATTATTATATTTAATTGATTCTAATTAAGAATGAGATTCATTATCAATTAGTTTCTCTAAATTGAGTATAGCATATATGCCCTATCCGTCAACCAAAAAAGGTAAACAAATTTCTACAAAAGACGAAATAGTTGTACATTAATTGAGAAATTCAAAAAGCCTGCATAGGAAATTCCTAGCAAGCTACTTAAGCTATTATTCGTCTACGTCGCATTCTTCTCCTGTACAATAAGAAGTCTTTGAATCTTTTTTATAAAGCGATTTTAATGAGGGATCATTTACTTCTTCTTCCCAAACCTTTGCAAGTACTTGGGAGAATACATCTTGTGACTGAGCACCTGAGATAGCATACTTCTCATTAAACACAAAGAAAGGTACACCTTGTACGCCAATTTGTCTTGCAAGTTCCTGGTCTTCCCGAACTCGATTACCATAACGTCCCGTCTCTAACAAACAGTCTACATCATCTCCATTAAGTCCTACTTCCATAGCAAGCCCTTTTAATGTTCCAGGGTCACTTATTAAATCCGAATTAGTAAAGTATGCATGTAATAGCTTCTCAGTTAATTCATTGCCAAGTTTTTTAGTTTCTGCATATTTTACAAGGCGATGTGCATCAAAAGTGTTTGTGTGTTGCATCGTATCAAAATTATATGTTAACCCAACTGTTGCAGCTTGTTTTCCTACATTCTCATTCATCTGTATTGCATGTTCTAAAGACATTCCTTTTCTGGATGCAAGATACTCATGAATATTTTGATTCGGCTTGCTTTTAGCATTTGGATCCAGCTCATAGCTTTTAAATTCAATTTTTACATGGTCTCGGTGTTCAAACTTATCCAATGCTAGTTCAAGCCTTCGTTTCCCAATATAGCAAAATGGGCATACGAAGTCAGACCAAATCTCGATTTTCATTTACCGCACCTCTCTCTTTTGCTTATGGTTATTTTAGCATATCCTTCTTTAGTCATAATAATGTTGTGCTTACTAGGGATACTCAAATGTAACAACTATCAATAAAATGAACGCTATATAAGCATTAAAAAGGAGAAAAGATGATATATCTTCTCTCCTTTTTATAGTTATATATTATTCGTCTAAGAGGGATCTACCCATAATAGTAACTCGATTCGTATTCTTTAGTTCACTCAAATCTCTTACGCCTATTCCAAACATGGCAATCTTTAATTCAAATTCAATTTGCTCCATTACCTTCACAACAGCCTCAACTGATTCTGTTGCCGCTTGGAGTAGTGATCTTGCAAAACCAATAACGTCCGCTCCAATTGTAATAGCTTTTGCAGCATCTAGACCAGTCTTCATCCCACCACTTGCAACTAACGGAACATCCTCTAATTTGCTACGAACGGAAACAATACAATCTTTTGTAGGAATTCCCCAACTATTAAAGGCTTCCGCTGCAGCTTTTCGTAATGGGTCTTGTGACCTCAATTTTTCTACTTGGCTCCAGGATGTACCTCCAGCGCCGGCCACATCTATGAATGATACACCCACGTCTCGGAGTTGCTTGGCAATGATGCCATCAATTCCAAATCCAACTTCTTTTACACCAACCGGAACGGATAACGACTTACACACTGCCTCAATTTTAGGAAGTAGGTTATCAAAGTTTAGATCCCCTTCATCCTGAATCACTTCTTGTAACGTATTTAAATGAAGATACAGTGCATCCGCTTCGGTTAAGTCTACAATCTTTTGTGCATGCTCTACACCATACCCGTAATTCAGTTGTACAGCACCAAGGTTTGCTATTAATGGAACAGAAGGAGCTTGTTTTCGTATTAAAAAGGAATCTTGATGTTTATCACTCTCAAGTAATGCTCTTGTGGAGCCTAATGCAATGGCCCATCCTCTTTGTTCCGCTGCCAACGCAAGGTTCTGATTTATCTCTGTCGCTAGCTCTGACCCACCTGTCATCGAACTAACTAAGAAAGGAGCCTGAAGTTCTTTATTTAAAAAGGTAGTCTTTATATTAATATCATTAAAATTAATTTCTGGTAATGCATTATGGATGAATGATATTCCTTCTAATCCAGTTGATTTATTCACACCTTCTACCTGATCAGTAAGGCATAATCGAATGTGCTCTGTTTTACGTTTATTAATTCCTTGTTCAGCCATATTCACACTTCCAATCCAAATTATCTACCTACAGTTTACTTGTTTCTCCAAGGGATTGAAAGTAAAGTGATGAAATCCCTGAGCTTACTTAGCTCGGAGCCTTCCTTGGAAAAATGGTATAACTAAAGCTAATAAGAAAGTCGACAACTAACACGATTGACCATAGCTTAAGTGTACCAATAAGTGCTTCAGTTTGAGCTGTATTATTAATAAGCATGATAATACCAAACAATATTAGACTACCCAAACACCATGCTAAAAAATGCCTAAACCATCCTACAAGTTCATGTTTTGCATGTTCAGCTCCATACTTTTTCCCTCTAATTGGCTTCTCTCCCCCGGCAAAGTAATAAGAGAATTGTTTATCAGCCCAAGCTATCATTTGATGTCCAAATGCAACACTCACTCCAATATATATAGCCGCGATACCATGAACGGTAGTCGCTACTGCACCATTCTTTAAATCGATAAAAGTCACGATTAAGAGTACTAAATCTACAATTGGTGTACATATTAGAAGAAAGTTGCTAAGCCGCTTCTTTTTTAGAATATATCTGGAAAATAATCCGGCAATAACGAATACCCAAAATCCAATTTCACAGGCAATAATTAACCATCCTAACAATTTTCACATCCCCTTTTTAATACAACTGTACTAATACTATATCAAGATATTTTATTTAATACAACTGTGCTATACTTTAATTATGCCAAAGATTGTAGATCATAATGAAAGAAAAATAAAAATCGCAGAAGCTACTTGGAATGTCATTGTACGTGAAGGGCTAGAAAATGCATCCGTACGTAAAATTGCTTCTGAAGCAAATTTATCGGTGGGTTCACTACGTCACTATTTTCCATCACAATCTGATTTATTCTTGTTTTCCATGGAACTTGTATCAGAAAGGGTTAGAAAAAGGATTGAAAACAAAAATGATGACAAACCGCCACTCGAGTTGTTTCAGGAAGCATTATTAGAGGTACTTCCAATTGATGAAGATCGAAAAATTGAAATGGAGGTTTGGTTAGTCTTCTCAGCAAAGACTCTTGTTGATCGGAGATTGGAAGAATTAAGTAAGAATGTTTTTATTCAGATGAGAACAGGTATTGAAAAGATAATTAACAGCCTTGATTCTCTCCAATTACTTAAAGAGGATGTTGATTTACATGTAGAAGCAATTCGATTGCATGCTCTTATTGATGGATTAGCGACACATCATATCCTACATCCAAATACATTGACCAATGAAGAAATGATTCTCACACTAAGGTACCATTTACAATCCCTTTGTAAGGAAGTGTAAATAAGGAGTGGTAAATAATGAAAGAGAAAGCAAAGAATTTTGCAACTAAAGCACATGCTGGACAAAAAAGAAAAAACTCAAATGCAGACTATATTACCCACCCTATACGGGTAGCTGAACGTTTAGAGCAAGAAGGGTTCTCAGAAGAACTAGTCTGTGCAGGCTATCTTCATGATGTAGTAGAAGATACTGTTTACGAGATTGAAGACATTGAGAGACATTTTGGGAATAGAGTGGCTCGTATCGTTTTAGCCCATACAGAGGATAAATCAAAATCGTGGAAAGAACGTAAACAACATACGATTGATACCATCAAACTTGCCGATAAAGAAATTAAGTACTTAATCGTTGCGGATAAGCTAGATAATTTATTAGGACTAGAAAAGGACCTTCACTTACAAGGACCGATTGTTTGGGACAAGTTTAATGCAGGTTTTGAAGAACAGAAGTGGTACAATGAGTCCATTATAGAGCATATGTATTCAGGATTATCTACCCATGAAATACCAGATTACTTTAGTGAGTATGAGCAAGTGGTATCTCGCGTTTTTAGATGACACCTACTTTATACCTACACACTGGAAAACTATGGTACTTATGAATCATTCTTCTATTAAGCTATACAATTTCTCCTCAAACTTATATATCATAGGAGATAAGTATTTTGTATTGGAGGAATGAATAGAAATATGGACAATCAAAATAATGTATTAGCAGAAAAACCGGAAGAACCTAAAAGTAAAGGGCAACTAGATAATTACTTCCAATATGTCATGCAAACCATCAAAGAACCAGGTCATCTATTATCAGGTGAAGCAAAAGGAAAACATCAATTTGGACTCATAACAATAATTGCCTTTCTTGGTCTCATTTTATTAAGTAATGTAGTTGGTATTTTTCGATATCTAGATGGACTGAGGTATTTTGGTTTTGGTGACTATTTCGACTACTTTGAAAGTACTATTTCCTACGGAGTAGCACTAGCATTATTAATGCTAGTCTTCCAGAACATGGCTTCTAAGAACGGCAATAACTATGACTATAACTTTTTCTTTGAAAAGTTTGGATCATTACTGGTAATCCCTAGTTTATTATTAGTTATTTCCATTCCTTTAGAATTATTAGATGTAACCATTCATTCATGGTTTAGTTCACTAGCTTATACACTACTAGAACTAGCTGTCTTTTTAACTTCATATCTTTTCATAGCAAAAAACAATATCAAGACGGCCATCTTATTTGTTGCTGGTTTCTATTTTGTTTATCGAATTATCTACTTAATTCTATAAGCCAAAAGGCATTTGTCCATGCGGACAAATGCCTTTTTATCTACTTTTGCGTTTATAATTTTCTCTTTGGGTTTTGCTAATTTTCTTCCATTTGCTTTTTTCTTCAAGCTTAGCTTTTTGGTCTTGCTTTCGTTTTTCATAGGCAATTTCACGTTGTAATTTCACATAACTTTTATAGCGTTCATCAGATAGTTCCCCATTTTCTAATGCCTCCTGAACGCGGCAGCCAGGTTCACTATTATGGCTACAATCTGCAAATCGACATTCCTGCTCAAAAGCTTCAATATCTCGGAATGTGGTTTCCACACCTACTTCTCCATCCCACAGCTGGATTTCCCGCATTCCTGGTGTATCAATAAGCATTGCTCCATTTGGAAGCATAAACATTTCTCGATGTGTCGTCGTATGACGCCCTTTACTATCATCTGCCCGTATATCTTTTGTTTCTTGTACCTTTTCACCGAATAGTGCATTGATTAAGGTTGATTTACCAACACCAGATGAACCTAAAAGGGCTCCAGTCTTTCCAGCTGGTAATTGATTTATGAACTCTTCTATGCCATCACCATTCAAACTGCTGATTGTTAGAATAGGGACACCAATTGCAACCTCACTTACCATTGCAATAGCCTGTTGTACTTCCTCTTCCGTAACCTGATCCTTCTTTGTTAATAATACAATTGGTGTTGCTCCACTTTCATAAGCTAACAACATATATCGTTCAATTCTTCGCATATTAAGATCATGATTAAGGGAATTAACAATAAACACCAAATCAATATTGGCAGCCACAACTTGTGGATCGGTTCTGTATCCAGCTGCCTGTCTAATGAATTGACTTTTTCGCGGAAGAACCTGTTTGATAACTGCCTTCATCTCTTCTTTTAACTTCTGTACTTCTACCCAATCACCTACCGAAGGGAAATCTAACGGACTATCCACCTCATTCATGAACTTTCCACTTAAATGAGCTAGATATTCTATTTCACCATCAGAAATACGATAACTATTCTTCTGTACCGTAATCACACGGGCAATATGTTCTTCATTGATATCTTGTTCTGATTTCCAACCTATTTTAACTAAATTATGCAAGTAGTTTTTCCTCCTTGGATTTCATGGAGGATACGTTCTTATGCCGACCGTTCCTCCACCTTAAAAGTTTTATTCTGTTTTATTCTCATTTTTTTCATTGCGCTCATAAAACATCACTCCTTTTAATAATGGATGAACCATTTATTTACATTAATAGTCTACTATATTTTTTCAAAAAAGCTACTATTTTCTAAAAATATTCTTGCCTGTATTCCATGGTTATTAGATAATAGTCCTATTACTTTCGTTTGGAGGATCCTTATGTTAGGTAACTTTCATGGTTTAGATCATGCTCGTTTCATGGTTGAAGCTTTAATTGAAGCAGAAAAAGCGGGTAAACGAGGTGATAGAGCAATTGGGGCTGTTATTGTTCATCAGAATGAAATTGTCGCTAGAGGCTCTAACCAAATTGAATCTGCAGACAGTAACCTTATCCATGCAGAAATTGATGCTATGAATAAATGTGCATCTTTTCTTAGGAAACACGCAAGGGAATGTGTCATTTATACAACAGTAGAGCCATGTGTAATGTGTTTATCTACTATTGTCATGGCCAATATTCGTCATGTTGTATTTGCCACAGAGGATAGGTACATGAATATGAAACCATTTATTCAGTCTAATCCTTATATTGCAAAACGCATACATCAGTATTTAGGTGGAATACAGGAAGAGCGCTCTATCGAACTGTTGAAAAAGTATTCACCTGAAACGGCAGAAGTAATATTACATGGTCATAGAATATAAAAGAGATGCAAAGGAAAAATATCCTCTGCATCTCTCTTTTTTTCTTTAGGCTGTTTTCTAAAATATTATTGTTATTTCGGTTCGTTTAATCTAACAAATAGTATAATAGAAACTGTGCGGTAGATCCACCATATTTAAAGTGGGATAGTGGTCCGATACCGCTCCGGCAGAATACTCCGCTTTCCGCGGGCCCGGCCTCAGCCTCCTCGAGGAAAGTTCGCCTCTGCGGGGTCTTCGGACACGTGCTATTCCCGCAGGAGTCTCCGTATTCTGCCTGCGCTAGTTTAGTTTTCTAATTATTGTTAGAGGTTATTACGTATTTTAATAATTAGATGCCATTAAATTTATTTATTTACTTCTTACTAGCGTAGGAAATACACGGAGACTCCTGCGGGAGGATAGGCATCGGTGAGACCCCGCAGTGCTTTAGCACGAGGAGGCTCACCAGCCGCCCGCGGAAAGCGGAGTGTATTTCCGTAGCGGGTACGGTGCTGTGACAAGCATCGTAAGTACCGCACAATTTCTATCAATAGCAACAATCTTTGCTAATACAGCCTTTACTTATTATAAAACTCAGCTGGGTCTGGACCGTTTCGATGATTACGATTTAATCCAGCAATCTTTTTCATTTCTTCATCAGTTAATTGGAAATCAAACACATGGAAGTTTTCCTCAATTCTAGATGGTGTTACCGATTTAGGAATGACAATGTTGTCATATTGTAGATGCCATCGTAATATAACTTGTGCAGGTGTTTTACCATGTACTTCTGCAATTCCAATGATGACTTCATCATTCAATACATCTTTACCATTCATTAACGGACTCCAAGCTTCTAGATAAATATCATGCTCTTTACAGAAAGCCTTTAGTTCTGCCTGTTGAAGATATGGATGACACTCCACTTGGTTCAGTACTGGAACAACATCACATTCATCTAAAAGACGTTGTAGGTGTTCGATATGGAAATTACATACTCCAATTGCTTTTACTTTTCCGTCATGATATAACTTCTCTAACGCTTTATAGGTATCGACATATTTATCTTCTTTTGGCATCGGCCAGTGGATTAAGTAAAGATCAACATAATCAAGTCCTAACCTCTCCAAACTTTCATCAAAAGCCTTTAACGTTTCTTCATAACCTTGATCAGAATTCCATAGTTTTGTTGTTATAAACAATTCTTCTCGTGGTACATCGGATGTAGCAATTGCTCTACCTACACCTTCTTCATTTTTATATACCATCGCCGTATCTATAGAACGATAACCCACTTCGATTGCATTCTTTACAGCCGTTTCCGCTTCATCATCCGGAACCAACCAAACACCAAAGCCTAATTTTGGCATTTCCAGACCATTATTTAATGTTACATATTCCATACCAACACTTCCTTCTATGTAAAATCAATTTCCATTTTAACATAACCCGTTTTCAAGAAAAAATTTCAGTATAAGATGTTGCTTAATAAAGGAATTTCATTAGTCTTGTCGAATAATTACAACAAGACTATTTATGTGATGGGGGATATGTATGCTTAACCAAGTATGTGTGTTGACGATTAAAGTACGCGATATGGAAAAAGATGTTCAGTTTTATACTGAAAAGCTTGATTTTAAAGTATCTAAAAAGTATGGGGAAAACATTATTAGCTTAGAACATAACGGTCTCCCTTTAATTCTAGAAAAGGCGGAAATAGAAAATGCACCAACCTCTTCCAACGTATTACTAGCCATTCAGTCAAGTAATATACAAGAAGATTTCAAGAAACTTCATGACAAAGGTGTAAAAATAATTTCTGAAGAACCAATGCCTTGCCCTCCAGGATATTTCTTTGTAATTGAAGATAACTCTGGGAATCAATTAGAGATTGTTGAATTTGTAAATTAGGAGATGTTGAAGTGGAAACGAAAGAATTATTAGTTGAAATAGAAGCTCTTGAAAAGGAGATTCAAGAAAAGAAAAGTAAACTAGTGGAACTGAGAAAATCAGTTCCTCGTGCTGAGGTTGAGAATTATATTTTTAAAGACCCTTCAGGTAGAGAAGTAAGTTTACTAGAATTATTCGCTAACAAGGATGAATTAATTGTAATTCAAAATATGGGTAAATCTTGTTCTTACTGCACTATGTGGGCAGATGGCTTTAATGGTATATATCATCATATTGTGGATAAGGCTGCGTTTGTGGTAGCTACACCGGATTCACCGGAAATACAAGATGCTTTTTCAGCAGAACGCAGATGGCAATTTCCAATGGTTTCTACACAAGGAACAACCTTCAAAGAAGATCTAGGATTTGAGAAAAATGGATACCAACATCCAGGGGTTTCCACTTTTCAAAAGAATGAAGATGGCCTAATTTTTCATATAGCAGATGCACCTTTTGGTCCTGGAGATGATTACTGTTCAGTTTGGCCTCTATTTGACCTCCTTCCATCTGGTCAAAAAGGCTATCATCCTAAACGGAAAATTAATAAAGAGTCCGATTTTGATTTGACCAATAATATAGCCATCCAAGTCAATCATCAGCATGAAGCAGTGAAATTCTATACCGAAGTACTTGGCATGAAAGAAGATTGGTCGAATGCGTTGGAGTCAAAATTAACATTTGGCGGACAGAATTTTTATGTTGAACAAAGTGAAGATAAGAAAGTCTTTTTTGAATTAGCTGTAAAAGATATCCATAGCATTAAGGAAAAATTACTTAATCATGGTTGTATTGTAACGAAGGAATATCACGAAAAAAGTCTGATGATCGCTGATCCATATGGTATGAATTTTCATTTATTTGAGAGGGCATAACCGAATCGGGACCGCTTATCTGCTTACATAAGGAGAGAATGTAATGACAAATGTATATCTAGAAGCCAGTGTAGTCGAATTACAAGAAGCTATGGAGTCAGGTAAATTAACTGCTAAAGAGTTAGTCCTCACATTCCTTGAGCAAATTGCAGCCTATAACCAAAACGGTCCAAAGCTAAATGCCATCCTAGAAATTAATCCAGATGCTCTATTCCTTGCCGAGTCATTGGATAATGAACGAACTGAAAAAGGTGCTAGAGGACTACTTCATGGTATCCCTGTCTTAATCAAGGATAATATTAATACAGGCGACAAAATGCATACCACTGCGGGTTCTGTGGCTTTAGCTAACCATTACGCTAAGGAGGACGCATTCCTAGTTAAGAAATTGCGAGAAGCTGGTGCTGTCATTCTTGGTAAGACTAATTTAACCGAATGGGCAAACTTCATCGCAATGGACATGCCGAATGGTTTCAGTTCACTAGGAGGTCAAGTACTGAATCCTTATGGCCCTGGAAAATTTGATGTCGGTGGTTCAAGTGCAGGAACTGGCGCAGCAATTGCAGCAAGTTTTGCTCCTTTAGGTATAGGAACGGAAACAAGTGGATCAATTTTGAGTCCTGCTAGTAGTAACTCCCTTGTCGGAATAAAACCTACTGTAGGGTTAATTAGTCGTACTGGTGTGATTCCTATTTCAAGTTCACAAGATACAGCTGGACCGATGACAAGAACGGTAGCTGACGCAGCTATCTTACTTGGTGCACTCACTGCTGAGGACATTAATGATCCGGCAACTACCATTAACCCTAATAGACTGGCCAATTATATGGAATATTTGAATACGGATGGCTTAAAGGGCAAAAAAATCGGAGTGTCTCGCACCTATTTAGAGGGCGTATCGGAAGAAGAACTTCAGTTAATAGAATCGGCTCTGGAAGTGATGAAAAAGCTTGGTGCAACGATAGTAGAAGATATTGATTTACCAACAAAATTCAAAGGATTAACCGTGATGGTTCATGAATTCAAAAATGGATTGAATGCCTACTTGAAGAATGTGGATTCTAACCTTTCTGCCCACTCCCTATTAGAGCTCATTCAATATAATCAGAATCATGCGGATACTGCGCTAAAGTACGGGCAGAAAATATTCTTAGAATCGGAGTCTAAGAGTGGAAGATTAACAGAGTCCGAATATATTGAGGCTAGATTAGAGGATATAAGACTCTCACAAACAGAGGGAATTGACAAAGCTATAAATGAAAATAACCTTGATGCACTATTATTTATTAACAATTATGGTGCTGGAATCGCTGCAAAAGCTGGTTATCCATCTATTACTGTACCTGCTGGATATACAGAAGAAGGCAAACCAGTAGGGGTCACATTTACTGGTCTTGCCTTTTCTGAACCTAATCTTATTGAATTAGCTTATGCTTATGAACAGGCAACAAACCATCGCAGAGCACCACAACTAGATTTATAGACGAGAAGCAATCCTATTTGGGTTGCTTTTTATTTTGGCTTCCTTGTTAGGACAGTTACTTAGAATCTTGCTCATGCACAAATATTATTCTGCATACGATAAAGTTGTATTTCTAAATCATTGAGTCTTCCTTTAATTCATCCTTGCTTTTTTCTTCTTGTAAGAATGCAGATTTGGTCATATTATTCCCCTTCACTCACCTCTCACTTTAAAGAAACATATAGTTTGCTAATGTGCTAGATAATTAGTTAAAAATGCAAGTACCTAAATAAGTTGTCGATTATTTTCAAATAATACTTTAAAATTCGACAAAATAACCGATATAATAGAGACAAATGTTATCTATACAATCGGGGGATAAGAAATGAAGAAGAATAAAAAGGTAAAAGTTATTAAGGGTAACAAAGAGAAAAAACAAAAGAGCCCTAAAGCTAAGAAAAATCTCTTTAACTGGCAAAATGTAAAACTTAGTCGTAAATATCTTTATGTGTTTTTAGTTTCAGCTGCGCTTTTTCTACTTTCAGGAGCATTTGTTTATTACCAATTAAATAAAGGGCAGCAGGATGTAGAAGCTATTGACCAGTATAGTGCTCGTGTTAATGACATGTCTAATCTGGCTTCATTGATTCAAGTTAAGGATGTTCAAATCTCTGATTATCTATTATCTAAGAAAACTCGTTTTGTTGACGCCTATGAAGAATATCAGATACAATTCGATGAATTAAAAGCTAAAATAGAGCCATCTTTAGAAACGGAAGAACAGAAAGCAATATTTAGCCAAATTGTAGCGAATGATAGTGAAATGAACGAATTATTCTATGGTGAGATTAGTGAAGCTGTAGACATTAACCAAGATTATCTTGCTGCATTAACTAGAGCTCAAACACAGGAGCTCCGTGAAGAAACAGTTGGCCTTGTCAATCAATTAATGGAGATTGTAAAAGCAGATCAAATGGATGTTGTTACAAGATCTAAGGATAGTTTACAAACAGGCATTACCTCTTTATCTATTGCAAATACCCTTGCTATTGTTCTAGGTATCGTTCTATTACTACTAGTAAGTAGGGGAATCACTAAAAACTTACAAAAGGTTGTTCACACAACAAATGAGATTGCTAATGGGAACCTAGTAGCTAAGCCTGTGGATTACAATGGAAAAGATGAAATCGGCCAGCTTGCTAATGCGGTAAATCTTATGAAAAACAATATACAAGATATACTGTTCAAAGTGGCTACAGCTGCAAACACTGTATCCACTAGAAGTGGAGAACTTTCCCAATCAGCTGATGAAGTTAGTGAAGGAAGTGAGCAAATCGCTTCTACCATGGAAGAATTATCATCAGGATCTGAGAATCAGGCTAATAGCGCATCTAGCCTGGCAGAAAGTATGAGTGATTTTGTTCAGAAAGTACGTCTATCAGAAGAGAACGGACTTGAGGTTGCCAATACTTCCGAACAGGTATTAGCTTTAACCAATGAAGGACAGGAATTAATGAAATCATCTGTTGTACAAATGAATCAAATTGATCAGATTGTATCAAGTGCTGTTGAAAAAGTTCGTGGCTTAGATAAACAATCCACAGAGATTTCTAAGCTAGTTTCTGTTATAAAGGACATCGCTGATCAAACAAATCTCCTTTCTTTAAATGCAGCTATTGAAGCAGCTAGAGCTGGAGAGCATGGTAAAGGCTTTGCAGTAGTTGCTGAAGAAGTTAGAAAGCTTTCTGAGCAAGTAGCAACTTCTGTCGGAGAAATTACAACAATCGTTACAAGTATCCAGAAAGAAACCGGTAGTGTTGTAGCATCACTAAATGACGGATACACAGAAGTAAAAGAAGGTACTGCACAGGTTCAAGAAACTGGTAAGAACTTTGCTAGTATCCATGAGTCAGTGACTTCCATGACAACAAAGATTTCAGCAATATCATCAAACTTAAGAGAAATTGCTGGGAATAGTAATGATATGAATAATTTAATTGAGGAAATTGCTGCTGTATCGGAAGAATCCGCTGCAGGTGTAGAACAAGCAGCAGCATCTGCACAACAAACATTCAGCTCTATGGAAGAAGTATCTAATAGCGCTGAGGAATTAGAAAAATTAGCTGAACATCTGAATGAAGAGCTAAAGGTGTTTAAGTTAGTATAGTTGAATATTAGCTACGAGAAAAAGTGGCCAAAATAAATCCGAACTAATTAGAATTCACCAATCTGAATACTAATAGTTCGGATTTTTTAGCTGTTCAGCAGATTTTAATAGAAAATAGATTTGGTGAAGCTGGATGCTACCGCTCCGGCAGAATACTCCGCTTTCCGCGGGCGGCTGGTGAGCCTCCTCGTGCTTTCTTCTTTAGGGGTCTCACCTATGCCTATCCTCCCGCAGGAGTCTCCGTATTCTGCCTACGCTAGTGATTTCTTCCATTCAATCGTGTCTGCTATTAGTTTATTATCCAATAATTATTTGGAATAATAAATTGACAAACATTCTAGCGAAGGAAATACACGGAGACTCCTACGGGAATAGCACGTGTCCGAAGACCCCGCAGAGGTGGTCTTTCCTCGAGGAGGCTGAGGCCGGGCCCGTGGAAAGCGGAGTGTATTTCCGTAGCGGGTATGATGCACCCAAAATAAATTATTAGCCGCGAGTTTCTATCTAATACGAATTAATCGGCAACTCATGTAATGCTATTTTACGGAAAGGTAGCATTCTTCTGTATGGTCATTTACCATTCCAGTTGCTTGCATGTAAGCATAGCAAATGGTTGGTCCAACAAAGTTAAAGCCGCGTTTTTTTAAATCCTTACTCATTGCTTGTGATCGCTCGGTTTGAGCTGGTACTTCCCCACTACTCTTCCAGTGATTGATAATTGGCTTTCCACCAACAAAACTCCATATATATGTATCAAAGCTTCCGAATTCTTCTTTTATCTTTAGAAAAGCTTTTGCATTTGCAACGACAGAGCGAATCTTTCTCTCATTACGAATAATTCCTTCATTATTTTTAAGAGATTGTATATCATCTTCATCATAGTTTGAGATAATAATTGGGTCAAATTGATCAAATGCCTCTCGGTAATTTTCTCGCCTTCTGAGTATGGTAATCCAGCTAAGTCCAGCCTGGGCACCTTCTAAGATTAACATTTCGAATAATTGTTGATCATCGTGAACTGGCCTACCCCATTCATTATCATGGTAATCCCTGTATAATAAATCATCTTCAGGTACCCATTCACATCTTTTTTTAGTCATTTGTTTCATCCTTTGTCTCTACTTCATTTTCTTCGTAAGAAATCCAATCACTATAACTACCTGGATATAGCTTAACATTTTGAAATCCAGCCATTTTTAGAGCAATGATATTTGGTGTTGCAGAAACACCAGAACCACAAGAAACAATAATTTCCTTTGTTTTATCTAGTTTAGAAAAATGTTTATCTAATTCTTCTTTTCGCTTCCAATTCCCATTCTGATCTAGTACATCCGACCAAAAGTAGTTTTTTGCTCCCGGGATATGCCCTGCCTTTTTATATAATGGCTCCGTTTGACCAAGATATCGATCATAGCTTCTGGAGTCGACTAAAATTGCTGTCTTACTTTGTATATTTTCTTTAATTCTTTCTATATCTACTATTTCATCTAAACGCGGTTTTGGTTTGAATGCTCTGGTTTTCTTGTGTGGCACTTCTTTCGTTACTGAAAGGCCTTCTTCCATCCAAGCATCAAATCCACCTTCCAGGATATACACCTGGTTATGGCCCATAAAATACAAATTCCACCAGAATCTAGGTGCAAACATATCATTTCCTTTATCATAAACAATTACTGGTGTATCTTGATCAATCCCCGCTTTCCCTAGTTTCTCTGCAAATACTTCTACATTTGGTAATGGATGGTTTCCACCATGCTCACCTGGTGTACCAGACAAATCTTGTTCTAAATCAAAATATACTGCCCCAGGGAGGTGCGATTGATCGTATGCTTCCCTACCAGCTTCTGGATTATTTAATTGATATCTAGCATCAACGATTACTATTTCAGGATTGTTTGATAACTTTTCCACCAGTTCCTCTATACTGATTAGATATGACATGAAAAAATTCCTCCTTGTGTGGACTACTGTTTATAATTAATTCGCCATTAATCTATTATTTTCCTCTTCTATTCTAATTTTTAAGTTTCCTAAATATTTCGGAATACGGTATAATATTTCCATATTAAAACAATATTCCAATAAGGAGCGAATACCATTGAAGGAAGAAATAATCCAACGTTTTACTACATATGTAAAAGTAGATACACAATCAAATGAAGACAATAACACTACCCCATCTACACCAGGTCAACTTGAATTAGCGAATCTACTAGTTAATGAGTTGAATGAAATCGGTATGCAAGAAGTTACCATTGATGAGAACGGATATGTCTTTGCAACCTTACCTTCAAACACGGATAAAGAAGTACCAACGATTGGGTTTCTAGCTCACGTTGATACTGCTACTGATTTTACTGGAAAAAATGTTAAGCCACAAATCGTGGAAGACTTTGATGGAAATGACATCGTGTTAAATGAGGAACTAAATGTAGTATTATCTTCAAAAGAATTTCCAGAACTCCCTAGCTATAAGGGGCACACATTAATCACGACAGACGGTACAACACTACTTGGCGCCGATAACAAAGCAGGTATTGCTGAAATCATGACAGCAATGGACTATTTAATTAAGCATCCAGAAATTAAACATGGTAGAATTCGTGTTGCTTTCACACCTGATGAGGAGATAGGTCGTGGACCACATAAATTTGATGTGGAACGCTTTAATGCTGATTTCGCTTATACGGTTGATGGTGGCCCTCTTGGGGAATTACAATATGAAAGCTTTAATGCGGCAGCAGCTAAAGTTTCCTTTAAAGGAAATAGTGTACACCCTGGAACTGCCAAAAATAAAATGGTGAATGCAGGTAAAATGGCTGCAGAATTTGTAAGTAAATTCCCAGAACAAGAGTCCCCAGAACAAACAGAAGGATATGAAGGATTCTATCACCTAATTTCCATTAATGGTGACGTTGAAAACACTCGGGTATATTACATTATTCGTGATCATGATCGAGAAAAGTTTGAAAGTAAAAAAGCGACATTATCAGGTTTTGTTGAAGAAATGCAAGCAAAGTACGGAGAAGCAAGTGTGGAACTTGAGATGAATGATCAATACTATAATATGCGAGAAAAAATTGAACCTGTTATGGAAATTGTAGAGGTTGCGAAAGAAGCAATGCAAAACCTAGGCATTGAGCCTATTATTGAACCAGTTCGTGGTGGAACTGATGGTTCTCAATTATCTTATATGGGATTACCAACACCTAATATTTTCACAGGTGGAGAGAACTTCCACGGAAAGTTTGAATATATCTCTGTAGATAATATGTTGAAATCAACCGAAGTTATCGTTGAAATTTGTAAGTTGTTTGAGGCAAAATAAATGAAATAAAGCTATCCTTGGAATCTTAGGATAGCTTTATTTTTATAAATAGTGATAGGATAAATCCAATTACCAACATGAATGAAAGAATCAAAAATGTGCTTAAATAACTTCCTATACCTAGTAAGTAAATAGCTACAATTGGTCCGAGCATCGCACCCAAAAACAAAATAAAGGCGTAATACGCATTCGCAAGTGCTCTTCTCTCTCCACCTAGTTCACCTATTAGCACCATAATTGCTGGGAATATTAAAGATATCCCAAATACAAATATGATACTCATCAAGGTTAGAAATACTACATTATCTCCGGTCCCAATGAGTAATAGACCAATAGCCGAAAATACAAGACCAGTCCTTAGAGTTGTGAGTACCCCTATTCTTTTGACAACCTTGCCAACAAACGGGGATATCAACATACCTATAATACCAATTGCCCTTATACCTAATATTTCTTTTTCATTCATATGAAATGGCTCTCCGCCTAGGAAACTCCCTAGCAACGTGTACATGCCCATGAAAGTCAACAAAAGCATGATTGTAATGGCATAGATTAATACGAAATTCCTCTGTTTGAAGATTAACTTACTGTGGTAAATATAAAACTTAATTCCTTCTTTATGATTTGGCTTGTTAGGTGTTGGCAAAAGGATTAACACGGCTAAAAATGTAATGAAATAAAGAGCTCCAAATACGTAAAAGACCACTTCCCAACTTCCCCACTGATATAAAACATCAGCAAGCACTTGACCTATTATGCCAGATGTTACATAACCAAAACTGATAAATCCAATCGTAGTAACAATTCTTTTAGATGGAATCACATCGAAAGCATATGCCAAAGCAGATGGAGCAAAGGTTGATGCAATAAAACCCTGCAGACCTCGAAGTGCTACAAGCCCTCCAAAACTATTGGATAAACCAATGAGCGGAGTGACGACTGCTAAGGAAACTAACCCAAATAAAATTACTGGTTTCCTTCCAATTCGATCTGCAAGTGGCCCAAATAATAAGAACCCTACTGCATAAAAAAAAGAAAACGAGCTGCTAGTCCAAGCAGACATCGTTTTCGATACTTGAAAGGTACTTTCAAAGACAGTAAAGAGTGGTGTCGTTACATAAGCACTTGAAACCACAATTAAAGCACACCAAAATAAGATAAACGTAATTAATCCCGTAGAATTCTTATCAGATGCTTGACGTAATGCGACTAACTCAGCCATTTCCCCCACTCCTCTACGTATATCTTCTTTAAAGATATGTAAAAGAGGTGGGATATGTGCAAATTTTTAAGAGATGACTTCTTCTATAGCTAGCATGATAGCATAGGCACCACTACTCTTATTTGAAGTAATTACCACCCGATGACCATCTGGATATACAGCAGCGTGAAAACTAACACCAGGATCATATCCCATTACATGTTGTTTGGTTATTTTTCCGTTCTGCATATCAATCCAAATTCCATAGCCATAGTACTCGTCTTCATCACTTTCAGCATATGGTGTTAGAAGCTTGTCCGTTGTTTCTTTGGATAAAAGTTTATTACCAAATAATGCATCCCAGAACTTCATCATATCGCTCGCTGTAATAAACGCACCACCATCAGCTCCACCTTTTATCGGAATGGAGTAGATATTGCTTTTCCAAGTTCCATTCTCTTCATCATCAATATAACCAATTGCAGTATCACGAGGTAATTGATCTAAAGAGAAGTAGCCTGAATCGTTCATTTCAGCTTTTGAGAAAACATTTGTTTCTATAAAATCAGTAAAGCTCATTCCAGATACTTGTTCAATGATTAGTCCTAATACAATAAAAGCTGCATTATTGTAGTGGAACCGTTCACCTGGTTGGTAAAGCATTTCCCGATTTTGAAACATTGGCAAAAAGTCTTTCAGATTTTGCATTAAGTACATTGGCCGTTCTAACCAAAGCTCAGCAAAATCTTCCATAACAGACTCATCAAAGTAATCCGGTATACCAGAAGTATGTGTCAGTAAATGATGGATCGTGACACTCCTCGAGAAATAAGGAAAGTCTATATCCAAGCAATCTTTCAATCTAGTTTGGAAGGATATTTTCCCCTCGTCTACTAATTTACCAATACCAACCGCAGTGAATATCTTACAACCTGATGCAATTCCAAATCGTGTATTCAATGTGTTTTTTAATTGATCTGAACGATTAGAATAACCATGAGCAGATTCATGCAATAATCCACCATTACGGTACACCTGTATTACCCCTGAGAATCCTACTTCTTTAACGATTTCTTCTACTTTACTATCTAATAAATTGTTCATTCTGCTTCTCCCCTTCAGAAAAAGCACAATTAATAATCCCTGCTCCTACATTTTAAATTATTTTCCCAATAATATCCACCTTTGCCAAAATAGTCTTTTTACAAATTTTAACCTTATAACGAGCACGAAGTAGTATAATAGTTATGATATTTATGGTTCCAAAAGGGAGAGAAACCTCTATGTTGAATAGAAATGTTCTTACTATATTGTTAATTAGCAGCTTTATCGTGTTATTAGCTGCTTGTAGTCAAAATACCGACGTTAGTGTAGATAATAATCCACCTAATACAATTACTGATAATGAGTCAGCAAAAGAGCAAGATGATGAAGAACCTGAGGAAGATTCTGTAGTGGAAGAAGAGGAGTTAGTTCTACCATCCCAAGAGCTACAAAAGGGCGACCAAGGTGAAGAAATACTACTATTACAAAAGGCATTAATAAAACTAGGTTACGAGATTAGTCCTTCTAATGTTTATGACTCTGAAACGGTGTGGGCAATTACCGACTTTCAAATCCAAACAGAGAAGCTTTTCATAACCGGAATTTATGATGAACCAACAAGAACTGCATTGGAAGAACTTCTAGAGAAAGAAAAAACTATTACACCTGGTGAGGGATTGCCATTAATAGAGGAAGAAAATCTAGATGAGGATACAGTTGTCATTGCTAATCCGTATGAAGTACTTTCATTAGTAAATAAACAACATGCATTACCAAAAGATTATGTCCCAAGTGATCTAGTATACCCTGAAGTGCGCTTTCCATTTGTCGAAGAATTACCTAAGAGGCAAATGCGTAAAATTGCAGCCGAAGCTTTAGAAAAAATGTTTGCAGATGCAGATTTAGAAAGTCTCGACTTATTTGCGCAATCTGGTTATCGTTCATATGAAAGACAAGATGTTCTATTTGCATCTTATGTTAGTAATCATGGAGAAGAGGAAGCAAATACCTTTAGTGCAAGACCTGGGGAGAGTGAACACCAATCTGGATTAACTATGGATGTAACCAGTCCACATGTAAATTATGCATTAGTCGTAGAATTTGGTGAAACGGAAGAAGGAATCTGGCTGGAGGAACATGCTGCGGAGTATGGCTTTATTATCCGTTATCCAAAAGGAAAGGAAGCAATTACCGGTTATCAATATGAGCCATGGCACCTGCGTTATGTAGGAGTTAAGGCTGCAAAAGAAATCATGGAACGTGGCATCACATTAGAAGAATATTTAGAAGAACTATTAGAAATTTAGAATATAGGATATCTCGTTAAGGAACACGCCCTTTTGTACGAGATATCCTTAAATTTATTTCCATAGTCTTTTAACAGATGACGTCTCCGGTTCTAAAAGATATACATCTGGATTACTTAACTTTTTCCAATCGTTAAAACCAAAACCAGGTTGAAATTCTTTTATTAATAAGGACATTAGATTTCCGTGAGTCGTAATAAGAATATTCTCTTCTTTTTCATTAATGAGTTCATCCACGACTTCCATCCCACGGTTCATTGCTGTCCTACTAGATTCTCCACCGTGATAAAAAATATCTAAATCATCAAAACTCTTCGCTAGCTTCTCCTGCCAATCTACTAGATTTTCCGTGCTCAAGATTCGCTCTGACAAACGGTTATCCGTTTCTATGGGGATATTTCTTGCTTTAGAAAGCGGTAAAGTTGATTCGATAGCTCTTGTGAATGGACTAGTAATGATCCGGTCTATTGTAAACTCTGAGAAGAAATCTACTAATACTTGTGCCTGATTCATACCCTCTTCTGTAAGCTTGGCTTCCTTAGATTGACCTTCCGCTTTACAATGCCTGACAAGGTATATACTTTTGCCCATTTATAGACCTCCAAATAATTACTCTTTCACTGCTGCTTCTCTTTCCGATACCTCTTTCACACGTTCCACAAATTGCACCACCACTTTGTCACTACCTGCTAATTTAACTAGTATTTTAACAAACCACTTCAAAGGATTATTTGTTGTTGTATAACGGAAATAGGTTGTATTGTCATCAATCTTTTTCAAATGATATGCTGCTGTAATTTCAAATACATTAGCTAAATTGAATCCAACTTTTACTCTCTTATAGTCTTCTTCATTCTGATATTCTAGAGTTTCTACATCATATTCTTGAACTCTTTTTCCTTCACGATATTTCTGACGATAAATCGTCCCAACTTTGTCCTCTGTTTCTTTTACAAGGTTATTTTCTATTACATTAGGCATAATTTTTTGCATGTCTTCAAGGTTACCATCAAATAGCTTCCACACCTGATCAATGGGTGCATTAATTTCTATATCCTTCGTCCACTCTTTCATCCCTTTTCCTCCTACAAATTAGTTGTTTGTCCTATTTTACCATATATTGATTAGAGGAGTATTTGCTGGATTCTTAAACTGTTTTAAATACATGAAGAGCGCACCAAGTTTGGTACGCTCTTCTCAAAATGGCTTTAAAATCATTAATGCAATAATAACTAAAAAGATAACATTCTCCATTCTTTCCACAAGAAATAACTTCTTAGCCATTACTTCATATTCTGACGGGATTTCTTCTCCTTGTGCTTCTTTTAATAACTTTTTAATTGGCTTTGATCTCGGTGAAAGTAATAATGGCCCAAACGCAAGAGCAACTAGGAACAGCACTAAACTAGTTACATACCATCCTTGTTGAAATAGGCTTGTGTTAATTGCTCCCATTAAAAGTCCTGAGATTAATAACAAGGTGCCTCCAACCATTGTAAAAATATGAAGTCGATTTCGAATAACATAAGAATGTCTTAGTTCCGTTAAATTAGATGATTTTTGGACAATAAGGATCATCATAAATCCTGGACCCATTCCTAATATAGCTGAAAAAATATGAATAAAGACTAGAACCTCATAAAATGACATAGTAGAACCTCCAATATCATTCTTCTGATTCTATCATACACCTTTTTTTGTAAACTGTACGTGATATCCATCACATAAGAAAATCCTTTCACTATTAATAAATATTTCCAGATGGATTTGCTTTTCTATGCTAAATCGTATACTATGTTGATTGAAAATGATTATCAGTCGCAAAAACGAACGTACTACATTACAACAGCACAAAGAGGTGTTAGACATGCAAGTACTAAAGAAGAAAGCAGATTTAGCTGAAATAATCAGAGAACGCCGTTCCATTAAAAAAGGTTATAACAATAAAATTGTTAGTGAAGAAACCATTACTGAGCTATTAGAAGATGCTATCTGGGCTCCGACTCACGGAATGAGACAACCCTGGAGATTTATATTTGTTGGTGAAAACCAAAAGCAGGACTTTGCTAAGAAGATTGCAAGTACTTACCCAGAAGATAGACAAGAAAACCGTGAAAACTATTTAAATGAACCCAGTGCCATTCTTGTTGTCATCATGGAGAAAGGTGACAATCAGAAGAAACAGGATGAAAACTTTGGAGCAACTGCTTGTATGATTCAAAACTTTCAACTTCTAGCTTGGGAGCAAGAGCTTGGCGTAGTTTGGAAAACAAACCCACATATTTATGATCCAAAAGTGGAAGAAATTCTTCATGTGAAGGAAGATGAGAGAATTATTGGCTTCTTGCATATGGGATATTTTGATGAACTACCCGAGAAGAAAGATCGAATTGCAGTGAGGGACAAATTTAGTACTTTCCAAGTTGGCTAACAATCAGTATAACCCCGTCCTAGTTAGAACGGGGTTATACTGATTGGCCCTTTTATTGTCATTTACATTGGCTTTCAAATTGATTGTTGTTTTTCGGTTAGTTTTATCTGACAAACAGTAGATTAGAAACTGCGCGGTAACATTATTTAGATTTGGTGAAGCTCGATGCTACCGCTCCGGCAGAATACTCCGCTTTCCGCGGGCACGGCCTCAGCCTCCTCGAGGAAAGTTCGCCTCTCTAGGGGTCTTCGGACACGTGCTTTTCCCGCAGGAGTCTCCGTATTCTGCCTGCGCTAGTTTGAGTTTTCTAACTTTAGATTAGCAAATAATTATTGTGTTGGTTTTTATTGCTTATTTTTTTACTCACTCAATACTAGCGTAGGAAATACACGGAGACTCCTGCGGGAGGATAGGCATCGGTGAGACCCCACAGTGCGATAGCACGAGGAGGCTCACCAGCCGCCCGCGGAAAGCGGAGTGTATTTCCGTAGCGGGTATGTTGCTCCCAACTAAAAGTCATACCGTACAGTTTCTGTAAATAGCAACAAAGCATACTGTACGAAATCCACCTTTATAATGCTGCCTATTTCACCGGTTATTAACAGTGGAAACTGGTTAGGTTGTGTCTTTCTCCACCCATAAAGCTGCTTTACGTCCTTGAATCAAATAAATCATCAATATTCCCACCTTTCCAATTTATTAAGAACCACAAAATCTTATAGACTTGTAAAATAAGCAACTTTTCTCTTGTTTTCTTCATAGATTCTTTGAACGTGTTCATTATGAAGTGCTTCCTCCATAGTAGTCTCACGTTTTCTAATTGTTATCGTGAAAAATAAAATGTTTAACGTCATTCCAATCACCTCCTTTAATACCACATAACATAAAAAAACCGCAGAGAGATTCCCCTGCGGTAAAAAAGGCACAAAAATACCGCAGGGACACCATTCTCCCTACGGTATAGGTATGCTTAATTTTAATTGAAAAACTGGTACTCGCTTGTTTAGCGAAAGGGTTAGTTTTTCTTAAACTTCAGGAAAGTGTTTATACTTCCCCGTAGTGATTAAAAAATCTTAAGCGATCCATATCAGTATGGTCGAATGTGTGATTATTCATTTTTAAAGTTGTTAGTGTTAAACCATTAATAATAAAGTTCATTTCATTCGACCTCCTTAAGAATTTTTTAACTAACATGGTAATTATATCCACAATTTGATTGTTTGTAAACATCTTTTGTGAAATTTTCTAAACTTTTTCTACCATGCAAAAATTAAAACTTGTATTTTGTGACATATGTCTGTTCTTGCTTTGATATAATGTTATTCCCAAACTGTACTTTTTAATTTCGCATCATTTTCATGTCTTTCAATTGCTAAGTCAATTAGACGACTAATTAATTCTGAATAAGGAATCCCGCTAATTTCCCATAGCTTTGGATACATACTTATTTTTGTGAATCCTGGTAGTGTATTGACTTCATTTATATATAACTCATTATTCTCTGTTAAGAAAAAGTCAACTCGAGCTAGACCTTCACATTCCAATGTTTTAAACGCTTCAATAGCAGCCTCTTGAACCTTCTTTACTTGTTCTTCTGTAAGGTCTGCTGGAATAGCTAGGTCCGCACCCTTTTCATCGATATATTTTGACTCATACGAATAGAAATCAGTGTTAGGCAGAATCTCACCAGGGATTGATGCTATCGGCTTATCATTCCCTAGCACTGCACACTCTACTTCACGACCAACAATATTTTCTTCAATGACTACTTTGTGATCATATTGGAATGCCGACTCTATTGCAGCCTTGAATTCTTCTTCATTTTTGACTTTACTTACCCCTACTGAAGACCCTTGGTTCGCTGGTTTAATGAACATTGGTGTTCCGAGCATTCCACTTACTTCTTCAAAGTTTAGGTTATCTTTGTTCGGTCGTTTAACCGTAATTCCTTTTGCAACTCGAATTCCCGCTGCACTTAATAATCTTTTCGCTATATCTTTATCCATACATACGGATGAACCTAATACACTAGGGCCTACGAACGGTAAGTTTGCCATCCTTAACATTCCTTGCAAACTTCCATCTTCACCAAGTGTTCCATGCACAATTGGAAACACTACATCAAGCTGTTCAAGGCTTACTGCATCTTCAGCATGAATTAGTTGATTCTCAGAAGTCCCGGGTACAATAGCCACATTATCATTCGATTTATTCAAAGCTATCAATTTAGGATTATTTGCATCTAATAAGTATGAGGATTGGTCATTTAAGTGCCATTTTCCCTCTTTATCAATCCCGATTAAGACAACGTCATATTTTTCTTTATTAATTGCATCTACAATGTTCTTAGCAGATTGCAGTGAAACCTCATGTTCTGCAGATTTCCCACCAAATATTATTCCTACTTTTGTCTTTTTCACGTTAGACGTCCTTTCCATCACAATCTTAGAAAACTTACCGTTCAACAAACTCTTTTTGGCAATTGCATAAGTTATGGAATAAATATTCCATAAAACTAAAATAGCATAGTTTGGCTTGTTTTTAATAGTACCAACACAAAAAATAATGAAAATAAAAAAATACCACCATAGGGTATATCATATTTGACATGGTTCATTAATACAATAACAATGGACAACTAATCGAAGAAGGAGAGCCCTATATGTCACCCATTTTATTTCTACTTCTTACTATATGTATGATACAAGTTATTAGTGTAATTCTCGTCAGTATAATATATCGAAAGCATGTACAATCCATGCATGGCATGATCTTATCCATGACTTTAGGTATGATGACTGGACTCCTATTCGGTACGCTACTAGGATTACATTTAAACGGTGATTTATTTACATCCACCGTTATTTCTATGCTAATCGGCTTCTCAATAGGTTTTTTAGCTGGCCTGCCATTTAGTCTCTTCACTGTCATTGAAGGAAGTGTTTCTGGAATCATGGGAGGGATGATGGGAGCTATGCTTGGAGAAATGATTCCTATGTCCAATCCAGATGCGATGATTAAATTAATGTTCTTCTTCACCTTCATGATTCTGTTACTTGTATCTTACTTAATCGAGACTTCCATCATATCCAAAAAGTTAAATTTACCGATCTTGGTTAGTAATCATCCCTACTTATATATCATAGTCATTACCGTAATATTTTTCCTAATAAAAGATATTTCAATCATTGGGATAGAGAACGAACATAATCATAACAGTTTTTGAGATTTCCAGTTATGAAACATAACCCAAAATAGAATTAATACCGTTATCATAATCAGAATATCATGATGTTTAATGGGGATAGTATTCAAACTACCCGATACTCTTTCCACATGCCTTGGCGGTATAACATCCACTTTTGCTTTTAACTTTACTGTCTTTTTCTTTTGAATTTCCAATCCATTTGCACTTACTAGTTTTCTATTGTTTACTTCTAGACCACTAGCAAATACTTGTTGCCCTTTTCGTACAAAGTTTTCGAAACCATAATCTAATAATGCTTTAGTATCTTGGTATGATCCCATCTGCTGATCTGCGTTTAATGTTATGACAACCAACTCCAGATTTTCACGCTTTGCAGTCGTCGCTAGAGTATATCCTGCTTCTTCAATATATCCAGTTTTTCCACCAGTAACACCAGGATACGGCATCTCTCTAAGTAGTTTATGATGTGTATAAAGGGTTGTATCCCACTTAAGACCGTCCCACTCTTTCTCCATCATCCCAAATATTTCACGGAACTCCTTATTCTTCATGGAGTATTGGACTATTTTGGCTAAGTCTTCCGCCGTCGTGTAATGATTGGGGTCATATAACCCATGCGGATTCTCAAAGTGAGTGTTTTTCACACCTATATACTTTTCTAAGTAATTATTGATATCCTCTGTATATTGTTCCAGACTACCGCTTAAGTGCTCTGCAATCGCTATTCCAGCATCGTTTCCTGAATTTATTAATAAACCTTCTAACAACTGTTGTAGAGAGATTTCTTCTCCCGCTTCCAAATATACAGAAGATCCTAATGTTCGATAAGCATTTTCACTAACTGTAACCACATCATTTAGCTCACCATTCTCTAATGCATATATTGCAGTTGCAATTTTAGTTAAGCTTGCTGGGTAGCTTTTTATTGTTGCATTTTTCTCGTAAAGTACAGTACCAGTCTTCGGTTCTATTAGAATAGCTGCATCACTCTCTACTTGCGGAGATTCCAAAACTTCTGCATGTATAGGTGTTGCAATAGATATGTATATTAGTAGTATTATCCCCGCCATAATCCATTCTCGATGTCTCATTATTTCCCTCCATTACAGCAAACTCACATAGTATATTCTAGTAGAAATAAATTACAGGAATGTTAAATTAAAGAACATGTAACGGATATTTAAAATTGTTATGATACCGTAATATATAAATTTAGTCTTGGTGGTCTTTAGAATCAACAGGGATATTAAACTTGTTTTTAGAGTCTACCAAATCGCTATTATGGAGGGGGTTAGGACAAATACTTATTAGTTATGTCCTAACCCCTTAGATTCATAGGCAGGGCTAAATTCTATTAGCTAGCCATGAGTAGAGTACTATATTACTATTCCATTTTTCCTTAACAGTGTTGGCAGTTACCTTGGTGAAACCATACATATTCTCCTTATTTAAGGGTTATTTACTCAATTTTACTAGAAATAGACTAGTAGCCACCCAACCTTTTACCGGAGGACTATAGAATTGCATACATCATTTCCAATCGGATATAGTAACGGTAGGAGGCAGATTATGAGACAATTTACCAATTTAGAATCCATAGAAGAAATAGACGAATTCATTCAATCGAATACATTAGCTTTTATATATATTTCCCGACCAGACTGTAGTGTCTGCCATGGTCTTATGCCACAGGTTCAGGAAACAATGGTTCCATTTACTGAAATTAAAATGGCACATATTAGTGCAGCTGAAGTGGAGGAAATTGCAGGACACTTCTCTATTTTCACTGTTCCTGTATTACTTTTATTTGTTAATGGAAAAGAATATTTAAGAGAAGCTCGTATTGTACATATGGATCTATTCGAGGATAAAATTAGGAAAATCTATAAAAATGTGGTTGGATAATGACTATCCAACCACATGATTTTATATTTCTCTACGCATTGCTTTTAGTACATCAATCTGTGTCGCTCGTTTTGCTGGGCGCATTCCTGATAGTATTGTAACAATCAAACAAATGGCAACAGCAATTAATACAAGACTTAACGGAATACTTGAAAATTGTAATCCTTCTGGCATTTCTTCTTCAAAAGCTATTTCCAATATCATCGGTAATCCAATATTTACAACAACACTAGTAGCATACGCAACAATGGTTCCTATTATTGCACCGATAATACCGATATAAGTACTTTCTAGTAGAAAGATTTGCTTAATCGTTTTCGGATTCGCACCAATCGCTTTCATAATACCAATATCTGGTGCTCTTTCCGTTACTGCCATAGTCATCGTATTATAAATTCCAATCGACGCGATGATTAAAGCGATAGTACCAACTAATATTAATCCAGCCTTCGCAATGGTAAATAGTGTATTAATTTGTTTCATTTCACTAACTACAGAATACGTTGCATATTTTTCTTCATTTAAAGTATCCACAATACCTTGAACTTCTTCAAGATTATCTGCATAAACATTTACTTGATCAAATACCTGGAGATGACCTGTTTCTATTTCCTCAGAATCATAAACAATCCCTCCACCAGCTGTACCAGTAAATGTTTCTATTTGTTTAAACACTTCTTGTGATATATAGACATCTCGGTCTTGCATCCATTCCCTACCAGGCTTTTCAATAATACCAACAACCGTTAGCGGAATCTCCTCTGTGACGTTACCCTCTTCATCTTGTTTTACTGTCATTAGAATAGTTTGGCCGATTAATTCCCCTTTATAGCGAAACTCTTCCTCCGGGTAACCAGTCTCTTCATCGTAGACAACATCTTCTGAATCTATTACTAACGTATCAGAGAAATGATATCCTACAACCACTTCATTTGCTTTCTCTGGTAATCTACCATCCGAAAGTTCTAAACCTGATGCGATTTCAGACGGATAATGAGCAGAAACTGCCATTGCCTCCGACTTATACTCATCAAGAGTATAGATTGGCATTTGTCTTAATTGGGTTCTCCTAGTAACAGCTTTTACATGGTCTAACTTCTCTAGCTTATCTATATCAGCTACTGTTATAGAATCATAGCCTTCCGCGGATTCCTTTCCATAGACTTGGACCTCTGTTACAACTTGGTCTTCAAGTGTCTCTTTTACCACGCTTTGTTGTAAGCCATACCCAACTGATGCAAGGACGATTAAGAATGCACATCCCATAGCTGTTGCCAATATGGTCATAAAAGTTCTAGCTCTATTCTTCTTGATATTTTGCCTTATAAATCGATATCTGTCCTTCAATCTCATACTGCATTAGCTCCTTCCATGATGCGGCCATCTCTGATAGAAATGGTACGATCGCCAATTTGGGCAACTTCTTCATCGTGAGTGATGATTAGGAAGGTGATGCCAAGCTCTTGATTAAGCTTCTGTATAATCTCTAAAATCTCTGACTCTGTTTCACTATCTAAACTACCAGTCGGTTCATCTGCTAAGATTAAGGTCGGCTCTAGCACTAGAGCTCTTGCAATACTAACACGTTGTTGTTGGCCACCAGATAGTTCACTTGGGTAATGATCTTGAAAATCTCGAAGCCCAACATTCTCCATCATTCTAACAACTATCTCTTTTCGCTTTTTCTCCTCTTCACCCTTTAGGATTAAAGGTAGTTCAATATTTTGATAGGCTGTCATACTGGGGATTAATTGAAAGCTTTGAAATATAAATCCAATATGCTTAAGACGAAAATCCGCAAACTTTGCTTCTGAAAGGTCAGAAACTATCTGGCCTTCCATCCATATTTCTCCTTCTGTTGGACGAATGAAGCCACTTATTAAATTTAATAATGTAGATTTACCAGAACCACTTTTTCCAACGACAGAGACTATTTCACCTCTTCTAACTTCCATGTTAATATCTTTTAGGACAGGTAAGATTGTCTTTCTACCTTTTTTTCCCAATTCAAAGTGATGACTCAAGTTTTTAATTTGTATCAATTTTCTTCCTCCCGTAATTAGTTCTTTTTAACAGAATAGAAATTTAGTGAATAGTCATTTCTGTCATCACTGTTCTGTTTTGATACAATCTCACCTTTGTATAATACTTCTCCTGTCGTTACATCTCCCACAAAGATTTTGGCAGTATTTTTCATGTCATTTTCTACTGCGTAAATTTTGTTGTCGATGATTTTAATATTGGAGTCTTCCATATCAAGCTCTTTTAGGCTGTATGTTTGCTGCGATTCCAACTTGTAATTTTCCAGACTGTAACTCAATACAACTAGGTTACCTTCGTCTACATAGGAAATATAAACATGTGTGTCAAATACAAAGCCACTCAAATTAAATTCATTTAATAGTAGTTTTTCATAATGTTCTTCTGGTATTTGAAGCTCTTGTAACTGATTTGTACTTATATTGTAGATATAGAATGCTCTTTCTAAGAGCTCAGATTTAATTTCATCTGTGAATCCATCAGTTTGATTAACTTCTAAATCTCGACCTATATCCTTTACTAACAACAAATTATCTCCAGATCCTATCTCACTGTGATGATTTAAAAATGATAAGTGTGACCATCTATCTTTATTGCTTTGTTCGCTTGGGTCAAATAAAGTTTGATCCCCTACAATTTGACCAGAGGAAATATCCATCGTATACACCTTTATTTCATCAACATATTGGTCAGCTAAAAGATAGTTTAATTTAACAATGACATATAGATTTTCTTTGACTACTTGAGCTTTTAATACATCTACATGATTTACTTCTTCTACACCGGGGAGATCGGTTTGAAATGAATGTGATTTATTTGTTTCTTTATTTAGCACATCTACTTCTAAATAATATTCTGGTAGATAGTTTGTACCCCAATCCGATATTTCTGCTCCTACATATGCTAGGTGTTCTTCATTATCAAAAAAAGAAGACGGATTATACATCTTACCTCTCATAAAGTTTCGATAGTTATCCTTAAGCTTTGTTGCTTCATTAGGTGGAAAGTATGGTTCCAGTTTTTCAAAATAGGATAATTCTTCGTAATAAGTAGAACCTTCAAGAGTTACTATTAAAGGACTAGAATTACCTTCCTCCTGATAATAGTCGCCAGTAATGGCAATATGTTCTAATACACTTTTATCACCACTAATTGTCTTAATCTCTAAGTCAGGAAATTGACTTGCGACAACTATTGCAGTATGAATAAAGTAAGTTACTAATATGGCTACAATCGTGATTGCCAAAGCTATTAGTTTCCAGAATCGCTTTAATACCATCTCATCACACCCTTATCTTCTTGTTCAGTAAGTAATGACTCATCCAAATCGAACCAGATATGACGACTAGACCCGTAATCGCCATTAGAATAAAAATCTCAATTGGATAAAAGAACTCGTTTAAGATTGTTACTTGTAATAAAATTGGGGATATAAAGATGAGTAGAGAAACCCCTGCAAACAATATGCCAAATAAAATTCCTTTTAGACGATAGCATCGCTCAAATAGAATCCCTGTAAATGTAACAAAAACAGCCATGAATCCAATTCCATAATTAATGAAAAACTGGATAATTGAGTTTGGGTAAAGAACACCCATATAATCGAAATTAAATATAATTTGTTTTAAGCTTTGGTCTTCTCTAAACGCATCTGAAACCAAGATTTTTAATAACTCATTCTCCAATAAGATAAATACTAATTGCAATGAGATCAAACCTAGTACCATTAAAAATATGGTGGAAGCTTTTGCAAAAAATAAATTGATTCTTGCAGTAGGTATCATCAATAGTCGATAAATAAATGTGTTTTTTCCAAACCAATCACGGTACCAGATGAAGAACACATAAATTAATAGAGTCACAATAGCGATTATTATTGGACCACCAAACCAAAAGGTCCTTGTTAAAGAACTAAAGGAGAAGGTTCCTAAATTAATTGTTATCCACTCCATTGAGTTTCCCATCGCCAGTTGCTCCTCAACATCACTCATATAACTACTGGATAGAAGAATCATTCCAATCGTTTGCATCACCAAAGTTAACCCAATTAAAGTAATGTATATCTTTGAAAAGCGATTTAGTTCAAAATTTGTTAGCTTTAAAAAGTTCTTCATGCTTGGTACACCTCTCTCATCACATCGATGATGGACTTGCCTTCATTTTCCCTTACATCTTCTGCATTAAATTCTCTTAATACCACGCCATCATTTAAGATGACAGCTTTATCAATTAAGTGTTCGATATCACTAATTTCATGTGTGGTAATGACAACACCACGATCTTCGACTAGATGACTAGTAAATACATCAGCTATTTGTTCTCTACTAAAAATATCAATTCCAGAGAATGGTTCATCCATTAGTAGATAGTCTACATCCAGTGCTAAACCTAGTAGCATGTTCACCTTTGCTGTGTTTCCTTTTGAAAGTGAAGAGATGCGGTCATTCGGATCTAATTTAAAGAACGACAGCAATTCATCAGCTCGAACTTGATTCCATGATTGGTAAAAGTCAGCCATAAACTGCATAGCATCGGCAATTCTCATTTGGGGCAACATGGTTATTGCATCCGGGATAAACGTAATTTTCTCATAGCTTTCTTTATGAATCTTTTCTCCATCAATTAAAACCTCTCCGCTATTAATAGGTGTCAGATTCATAATGGCATTTAAGATCGTTGTTTTCCCAACACCATTTATCCCAATCAGACAAGTAATCTCACCTTTATTTGCGGTAAACGAGACACCATTTAAAACCTTTTTTCTACCAAACTTCTTGGTAATGTCTTTCACTTCAATCATTGGTTACCCTCCTGTTCATTCGGGTTTTTATGATAATTCTTCTTGATCAATTCAACAGCTTCTTCGAGTGACACATTTATCGATTGGATAGAAGCAATAAATGTATTTACAGCTTCTAAAATTAATTCTTCACGAACATGTTTTATAATTACTTCGTCTTTCGTAATCCTACTTGGTAGATTCCCCTCTGTAAAAATCAAACCTTGTTCCTCCATTTCCTTGTATGCTCTCTGTGCAGTGTTCGGATTTATCTTTAATTTATTTGCTAGTTCACGCCGTGAGGCTATTTCTTGGCCAGGTTCTAAAATCCCTGTAGCAATTTGTTCTTTGAAGTACCGAATCACTTGAATATATACAGGATCCCGACTGTTTAATTTAATATTCATAGCTACAACTCCTAATTTTCTTGATGACACCCTTCTGTTCGTTCACTGTATTAACACCTTAATACATCATTTCCAAAAAAACATGTATTAAACCCTTAATACACTATCTGTTGTGTATTATATGCTTAATACACTTTAAATGTCAACAGGATTTATTAAAATTCTTTAAAGTCACCTCCAATGACCTATTCTTTCGTTGGTGTTATGATGAATATAGAAAATAACACAGTTGAAGATACTGATAAGTGAATAAAGAGGGGAAAATATGAAATTAGTATCATGGAATGTTAACGGACTACGAGCTTGCGTCCGAAAAGGTTTTTTAGATTATTTCAAAGAAGTTAATGCTGATATTTTTTGTGTCCAAGAGACAAAACTTCAAGAAGGACAAATAAATCTTGAACTAGATGGATATTATCAATATTGGAACTATGCCGAGAGAAAAGGCTATTCCGGTACCGCTGTTTTTACCAAACAACAGCCACTATCGGTTAAGTATGGGTTAGGTGACGAAGATTCCCAATCAGAAGGGCGCATTATCACTATGGAATTTGAAGAATTCTTTCTGATTAATGTCTATACCCCTAACTCACAGCGTGATTTAGCTAGACTCGACGTAAGGTTAGAATGGGAGGATGCTTTATTCGAACACGTTATAGCACATGACAGAATGAAGCCTGTTGTGTTATGTGGTGACTTGAATGTGGCCCATAATGAAATTGATATCCGTAATTATAAATCGAATTACGGAAACTCAGGATTCACTGACGAAGAACGTGGAAAAATGACTCGTTTTCTAGATGCAGGCTTTGTTGATACCCTGCGCTACTTCTATCCTGAAAAAGATGGAATCTATACGTGGTGGTCTTACATGAAAACTGTCAGAGAACGAAATATTGGATGGAGAATCGACTATTTCATTGTTTCAGAAAGATGGACAGAAAAACTAGTCGATTCTAATGCACATACAACTGTTCTAGGCAGTGATCACTGCCCTATAGCTTTAGAAATCGACATGTAATATTTTTTTCGACAATAACAGACAAAAAGCGGGGAGTGCCAGGCACCTCCCTCTTGAACAAGAAAGGTGCGATATGATGGAAAATGTGAAGCTTACTTCTTTATCTTCTAAAGGTGGTTGTGGTTGTAAGATTGGTCCGGCTGATTTAACACAGGTGTTACGGAATCTACCTACTCCTGTAGCAGATCCTAATCTTTTAGTTGGTCTAGATACGAGTGATGATGCTGGTGTCTATAAACTGACAGATGATATTGCTATTGTACAAACGTTGGACTTCTTTACCCCAATTGTGGATGACCCCTATGACTTTGGTCAAGTTGCTGCAGCAAATGCTATTAGTGACGTTTACGCAATGGGAGGTAGACCTCTAACAGCACTTAATATTGTGGCATTTCCAATATCTACATTAGACAAAAGCATCTTATCTGAAATCTTGCGTGGAGCTGGAGATAAACTGAAAGAGGCAAATATTACACTTGTTGGCGGACACTCTATTAATGATCAAGAACCTAAATTCGGATTAGCAGTAACAGGAGTTGTCCATCCTAATAAAGTAAGAACAAACACCGGGGCAAAGCCTGGTGACAAACTTATTCTAACTAAGCCTATTGGTGTTGGTATCTTAACAACATCCATTAAAAACAATTTATTAACCGATGAAGAAGTGAAACATGTCACATCCGTCATGACTACGTTAAATAAAACGGCTGCTGAAGTCATGGAAAACTATGATGTACATGCTTCCACTGATGTCACCGGTTTCGGGTTATTAGGACATGGTTCAGAAATGGCAATTGGAAGTAATGTAGGTATGACCATCTATTCTGATCAAGTTCCCGTCCTTCCCCGTGTCCGTGAATTAGCAGAATCAGGCTCCATGCCTGGTGGAACTAAGAACAACTACAAGCATGTAGAAGATGTTGTCATCTATCCAGAAGATATGGATTCTATTGATAGACATATCCTATGTGATGCCGTAACATCTGGAGGTTTATTAATATCTGTAGAGGGAACTAAAGCTGATTCTTTACTTGAAGATTTAATTGCTAAAGGCGTTGAGGCAAGCATCATTGGAGACATTACGGAAGAAAACAAAGGTAAAATTATAGTTCGTTAATAATTAAGAAGGTGTTAGAATGGTTCAGGATATTTCCTTACTTGAATTATTGGAAAAAAGAACAAAACAAAGCCACACATTAGTAGATGTTCGCTCACCAAAAGAATTTGAACAAGGCACAATACCTGGTAGTATCAACATTCCGATATTCACCGATATAGAGCGAGCGGAAGTTGGAACCATCTATAAAAAAGTCGGTCCGGCAGAAGCGAAAGAACGAGGTTTACAGATTTTCTCCCAAAAGCTTCCCGCCTATATTCAAGAATTTAGGAAGATAGATACCTCTATAACAGTCTTTTGCTGGCGTGGAGGAATGAGAAGTAAAACAGCAGCGACCGTCCTTGGATTAATGGACATCGAATCTACCCGTTTAGCTGGCGGGATCCGTTCATATCGCAACTTTGTTCTAGAATACTTAGAAAAAGAAACCTTCCAACCAGAGTTCATTGTCCTTAACGGCTTCACCGGTACTGGAAAAACCGCTATTTTGAAAAAGTTAGCGTGTAATGGATACCCTGTAATCGACTTAGAACAAATGGCTAATCATCGGGGGTCCATTTTTGGACATATTGGACTAAATCCAAGTAATCAGAAGCGATTTGATTCACTTTTAGTTGAAAAAATGATGGATTATGAAAGTACTCCATTTGTATTTGTCGAAGGGGAAAGTAAGCGTATTGGCAAAATACTTATACCTGATTTCCTTTACGAGAAGAAAGAAAAAGGATTACAACTCATTATTCAACTACCGATCGAAGAGAGAGTGCGGAATATTTTAGATGATTACCAACCTTGGGGATCCCCTGAACGGTTCCTTGAGGCATTCCATATCATCAAAAAACGAATCCATACACCAGTAGCAAAACAAATTGGAGAATTCCTCAACCAAGAAAACTACGTTGAAGCAACAAGCTTGTTGTTGGAGCATTATTATGACCCAAGATATGAACATTCTACAAAAGACTTTATAGGTGAGAAAATAATCATTCAAGCAGGTAATACAGAAGATGCTTATAACAAAATCCTAGAAGCTTTAGAAACAAGAGGTATCTTAGCTAGCAATCAGTTTATTAATTAAATTTAGTTGTTAGCTAAGGAGTTGTAGTTTTACGTATGTTGATTTAAAAGAAACTGTGTGGTAATTACCCTGTAAGATTGATAAGTATGGAGGAATAATACTATGTTTTTGAGATAAGTGGTGTTTAAATTATTCTTTCACTCTATACTAGCGAAGGAAATACACGGAGACTCCTGCGGGAGGATAGGCATCGGTGAGACCCCGCAGTGCGTAAGCACGAGGAGGCTCACCGGCCGCCCGCGGCAAGGTAGACACTGCGACGGTTCTTCCGAGCAGATGTCGCCCCTGTGCTGACAGTAAAAGCGGAGTGTATTTCCGTAGCGGGTATGGTGCTCCCCAAAAAGAATACTAGCAGCACAGTTTCTAATAAATTAACATCAACTATATTAAAGGGTAGCAATGAATGTGCTCACTGCTACCCTTAATCATTATTGCTTAAGCTTTTGAAAATAGTCAATTATTCCAAGTGCACTTATTTGCATATCTAAATTAATTAATATATAAACAGGATGATCATCAGGGACTTGCAGTTGTTTAAGGTGCTCTTTCACACGATTAAACATTCTCACAGCGAGAACATCATACCCTTTCCCCTCTGCTATAACCCGCTCTCCTTCATCTACAAAAATATCCAACCACTCTGATACTTGATGTAAGGCTTTTGTTGTTTTTAATGTTGAACCAAAATGCCCAAAGTAGATAAAATCTAAATTCATATCCAACATTCGATCGATAGATTCATGCATAGCTGTTGGGTCAAAATGGTTTGGTGAGGTCGAGGGTAAGAACAAATCAATTCCTAGCGGATCTAATTGGTCATAACGAACTCCTGCCGTATCTCCAGTAAACATTCCATTACTGACTGGATCATATATCCCAAGATGGTGCCGAGCATGACCAGGTGTATCCAAGAATTGCAATGTACACTCTGGCCCAATTTGGAGGGTATCCCCTTCATCTTTTACCATGATTTTATCCTCTGGAATTGGTTCCACAGGATCAAAGAACTCTGAAAAGCTTTCCCCATAGATTGCTCTTGCTCCACCAGTTAATTTCACAGGATCAATTAAATGTCTTTTTCCTCGTGGATGAACAATAACCTTTGCATGGGGACAAAGCTTAATAAGTACACCTGCTCCACCAGCATGATCTAAATGAATATGTGTAAGTATGATATATTTGACCTCATTTAATGTATGCCCTAAATCTTGAAGGCCTTTTCTTATATGTTTGATTGAGGGACTAGGTCCGGTTTCCACAATGGTAAGTTCTTCTTCATCAATAACATATGTACCAGTTCTTGAAGGAATCCCCATATCGAATCCATCAATTAAATGTATTCGGTCCGTAATTTGAATCGGTAATCTTCCTTGCATTCGCTTCCCCTCCCTATTTTCAATTTAATCGTAGCATTTATTAGGAAAAAATTCATTTACTATAATTCGGAACATACTTAAAAGCATGTTAATGTATCAGTTATTATTATCCTCCTTATATAACATCTCATTTATGCCAATCAAACACATCTTTCCTAATAAATGGCTAGGATATTTCAGTCAGTAATAGTCAAAAATATACTTGATTCTTCTTAAGGAGGTAATTTAACTTGGACATGAATAATCAACAGCAACAGAATTTAACAGGTACTTCTCAAATGCCAGCTAATATAAGTCATGGTGGTCACGAGTTATTTGATGCACATGAAGCAATTGGCGGTTTAGTTGGTGGAATGGAACAATATATGATTTATGAGCAATATGTTCAAGATCCACAATTAAAAACGATGATGAATCAACACAAGATATTTTTGACTCAACTGTATAACACCCTTGTTGAGACACTTAAAACAGGGAATGAGCCATCTGTTAAAACACAAACCTATAATATGGCGAGTGGAAATGATGTACTATATGGAATGACACCATCACAACCTAAAAAGCCCGCACAATCTGTGAATGAAATTAATGATCAATGTGTTACCGGCTTTATGATGGGATGCCTAAAATCTAGTGCATCAGCGTTTACAATGGCAGCATTGGAGTCAACTAACCCCGTCCTAAGAAGGGTATTTGCTGATAGTATCCCTAACATCATCGAAATGGCATATGAAGTATTCCTGTACCAAAACAAACATCAATATTACCAAGTACCTCAATTAAAACAAGAAGATATGCAAAACTACATCAATAGTTTTGCACCAGTTCAAGGAACACTACCTCATTAATCTAAATTGACTACCTTGGGTGCTCAGATCGAGCACCCTTTTTGTAATAAATATTTACTTATTGACTTAAAATGATGAATCTAAACATACCTATATTACGTATAATAGATACTTACATATTATGGGAGGGTAATGATGATGACTAATCATGAAATTGATTACAAGCTGTATGGTGATGATATGCAATTTGTAGAAGTGGAGTTAGATCCGCAAGAAACGGTTATAGCTGAGGCAGGTAGTTTAATGATGATGGATGACCAGGTACAGATGGAAACAATCTTCGGGGATGGTTCAAAGAGTAATCAGAGTGGACTTATGGGTAAATTACTTGGTGCAGGAAAGCGTGTGCTGACTGGTGAGAGTCTATTTATGACCACCTTTACTAACGTTGGGACCGGGAAAAAACATGTTTCTTTCGCTTCTCCATATCCTGGTAAAATAATACCAATGGACCTCAGTCAAATAAACGGAAAGCTGATTTGTCAGAAGGATGCTTTCCTTGCTGCTGCAAAAGGGGTCTCCGTGGGAATTGAATTTCAGCGAAAAATCGGTACTGGCTTCTTCGGCGGAGAAGGTTTTATTATGCAGAAGCTAGAAGGCGACGGAATGGCATTTGTTCATGCTGGTGGTACTATCCACAAAAGAGAACTACAAGCTGGAGAAACATTGCGTGTTGATACTGGATGCTTAGTTGCGATGACAGGTACTGTTGATTACAACATTGAGTTTGTCGGTGGTGTGAAGACTGCCCTTTTTGGTGGCGAGGGACTGTTCTTTGCAACACTAAGAGGACCGGGAACAGTATGGATCCAGTCACTTCCATTTTCAAGACTTGCTAGTAGAATATTCGCAGCTGCCCCACAGCGTGGTGGATCAAAAGGGGAAGGTAGCCTTGCAGGGGGACTATTTGATCTATTAAGTGGAGATAGGAAATAACAAAATAAAGGATATTTCAAAAGGAGTTTCTCCTAATGAAATATCCTTTATTAATAAATTTAAAGCTTCTGCCCATAATACTTATCCAACGTAAAGCCTCTTCCTAAAATTTCTGAGGCATTTAAGAAAATTACAAAAGACTCAGGTATTTCCTGTTGAAGCATTCCTTTTAATTTAACCGCTTCTTGTTGTTCTGCAACACAAAGAATTAATGTCTTGTCCTGATTGGAATATCCTCCTACTGATCTAATCTTTGTTAGACCGCGGTCAATTCCACTTCGAATTAGTTCTGTTACTTTCTGTTCATCTTCTGTAATAATAACGATAAGCTTTGAAGCTGAAGTACGTAACTGCACGAAGTCAATTGTCTTACTAGAAATGTAAATAGCCATCAGTGCAAATAGAGTTAATTCAAAACTAAATACGAAAATAGATGAAATAACTACTACACCATCCACTACTAGTTGGGTGTAGCCACTTGATTTTCCAGTAAACTTCTTTAGAATTTGTGCAATGGAGGCTGTTCCTCCCGTAGAACCTTTACCAATATATACAATACCAAGTCCTACTCCTAATACTATTCCGCCATAAAGCCCCCCTAAAAAAGGATTGGAAACCGTAATAGGTATATTAGCAGTTAGGCCAATCATCATCGGAACCCAAAATGTTCCGACTAACGTTTTTCCACCAAAATCTTTCCCTAATACTAACCAGCCGATAATAAATATAGGGATATTAATGACAAATTGCGTTGCGGCTGGACTAAAACCAAATAATTCATATAATACGGTACTTACACCTGAAATACCACCAGCTGCAAGTTTTGAAGGTAGTAAAAATACATTATAAGATAATGCTACTAGTGTTGCTCCAAAAATAACTAGTAAATATTCTTTCATGAGTATTCTTTGTTGTTGTTTCATAAATTTAGAATTCCTTTCTATCTAGGACAAGCAAGTAATATTCTATCATAGCTTACTAGTTAATTACATAGACATAGGAAATGTGTAAATTAGGTAATTTAAGCAATACGCCCAAACTTTCCCAATAGAAAAAAATGGTAATTAACTTGATTCATAGATTGTTTTGCGTTAAAATCATAACTTGACGACTTTCCTCTAGAAGGTTATCAATTGAAAGAGTAAAAAGATGGGGTGAATATGATGAAAAAAATCTTAACATCAAAAATGTCCTTCTTTTTTGTAGCTGTTATTTTACTCTGGTTAAAATCGTATTTAATTTACTCAACTGAATTTAATTTAGATATAAAAAATGGAACGCAGGAATTCTTACTTTTCTTTAATCCACTTAGCTCCGCATTGATATTCCTTGGCATTGCTTTATTTGCTAAAGGTAGACGAGTGGGATTATGGATTATAGTAATCGATGCTTTAATGAGTTTTCTACTATATGCTAATGTCGTGTTCTATCGATTTAACAATGACTATATTACGCTTCCTACATTATCCCAGACTGACAACTTCGGAAGTCTTGGAGGAAGTATAGCTAGTCTTATGAATTGGACAGACATTTTTTATGCGCTTGATGTTGTCATCCTTATTGCTTTATTTATATGGTTAAAAAAAGGTTGGTCAACTGAAAGAATTAGCCGTAAAAAGCCTATTTTAGTTCTCATTATCGGTCTAATTGCATTCTCATTTAACTTAGGTCTAGCAGAAGCTGACCGACCAGAGCTACTAAAAAGGACATTTGATCGTAATTATATTGTGAAATATTTAGGAATTTATAACTTCACTATTTATGATGCAATACAAAATATTAAATCATCATCACAACGTGTTTTAGCGGATAGTGATGATATTACTGAAATTGAAAACTATACAAAAAATAAATATGCAGAACCAAATCCAGAACTGTTTGGAGTTGCAAAGGGTAAGAATATTATTAAAATACATTTGGAATCTTTCCAAACCTTCCTAATTAACTATGAATTACATGGAGAAGAAGTAACACCATTCATGAACTCATTAGTTAATGATCCTGAACAAAATTTCACGTATTTTGATAACTTCTTCCACCAAACGGAACAAGGTAAAACTGCGGATGCAGAATTAATTATGGATAATTCTATCTATGGTTTACCAACAGGATCTGCTTTTACAACTAGAGGTACCAATACGTACCAATCATTACCGGCTATTATGAATCAACAGCAAGGATATACTTCTGCTGTATTCCATGGTGATTATAAATCATTCTGGAACCGTGATGAAATTTACAAGCAATTTGGTATCGATACGTACTTTGATGCCAGCTATTATGATATGAGTGAAGATAATGTCATTAACTATGGACTTTTAGATAAACCGTTCTTCGAAGAATCCATACCAATGCTTGAATCTCTAGAAGAACCATTCTATGCTCATTTACAGACATTAACTCATCACCATCCATATGTTATTCCGGAAGAATTAGCAACTATTGCCCCAGCTGAAACTGGAGACAAATCGGTTGATACGTACTTCCAAACTGCACGTTATTTGGATGAAGCATTAGAACAATTCATTAATGATTTAAAAGAATCTGGTTTGTATGAGGATTCAGTAATTCTGTTATACGGTGACCACTATGGTATTTCAAACAACCATAATCGTGCAATGGGTGAATTAATTGGGGAAGAAATTACACCATTTATGAATGCTCAATTACAACGTGTACCATTATTAATAAAAATTCCTGGAGTAGAGGGCATGGGAACTGTTCACGAATATGCTGGACAGATGGATGTTATGCCAACATTGTTGCACTTACTTGGCATCGATGGACAAGATTACATTCAATTTGGAACTGATTTATTCTCTAAAGATCATAAAGAATTCGTTCCATTCCGCAGAGGCGACTATGTTACTCCTGAATACACGTTAGTTTCCGGTACTTTTTATGATAACGAGACTGGCGAAAAGATTAAACCAACTGAAGAAATGACAAAAATGAAAAATGAAGTTCTTCATGAGTTGGAATTATCTGATAAACTGCTAAATGGAGATTTATTAAGATTCTACACTCCAAATGAAGATTGGACACCAGTTGATCCGTCTAATTACCGTTACGGAAATGAATCTGGCGTTCCATTTAAGGCAAAAGAAGATCCTGAATTACCTTTAGATGATAAACAACCATATCCAATCAAATAAGAAGAAATAAGAATTAAACGAGTAATCTTAAGGAAGAATTTCCTTTTGATTACTCGTTTTTATTTTTAGCTTCTAGCTCATACTATAGATTGAATACTCCAGAAAGAGGTGAAAGTTATGGGACGTGGTGACCATAATAGAGCAACAGGGAAAAATTTTCTTGCTCAGACTCCTAAGAATCAACTCTCCGATGGAATTGATGTAGAGTATTCTAAAGAACTCGCAGACCATGATGATATTGTGGCTCAAGAAAGAGCTAAAGCTGCTGAGAGACGTGTTAGGAATCAATAATGTTTAGGTGGCCTAATGGCCACCTAAACTTATGGCAAAAAGTAATTGTGCAATAAAATAAGTACTCATCACTATATAATCTGCCAACTGAAACTTCTTTACGAATTTATTGAAAGCTAAAACAGCATCTGAGATGAAAAATAGTATGGAGGCCGTAATAAGTATTGAAACACCCGTCATGATAGAAAGACCTACCATTGTAGTGATAACAGTAATATAACCCGCTATCGCTAATAGTAGAACCCATCCACCATTCTTTCTTACATTTGGTTGAAGAATAAGAAAAAACAGTATCGCTATCATCATAAGTATGATCAGGAGAGAACTTGTGGTAAAAGTAAATCTTAGATCAAACGCAACAACAATTCCAATACTATAAAGAATATGCGCAATAAGGAAACTAGCTAAACCATGAACAAACCATTCTTCTCTCAATAAGAAAACATCCCCAAATAAGGAAAACAACAGAGCAAATAATACTAAATAGCTAAAAGCAGATGATAAACCTGATTCTGTTATTGCCAACAGAATAATTAACACCATCGTACCTGGTTTCCAAATATACTTATAAACTTTATAATTAAAGTGTATCGCAAAGATGAGATAACCAATCACGGATATAATGATTATCGTAAGTAATGTTCCATTCATACTCCCTCCACCTTTCTCATAAATACTTCTATAATAGTTTGATAAAATCCTTTTTTTGCATGGGAAAGCTTTTCTGCTATACAATAGAGATAATAAATGGATAAAGCGAGGTATCCAATCATGAGCAAGAAGAGTGTAGAAGATTATCTTACAGAAGGAATATATGGAACCCGATTACCGAAACAAAAGGAACGAGATTACTTTCTCGGAACACTTCGGGAACGTATTGTCATAGCCTTAACCATTGGCCAAGTTATGACAGATAAAGGCTTACAAGTTTTAGAAGAACATATGAAGCAAAATAAGGACGCGAAATTATTATTCAATGGAAATATAGCATCCAGATTTCTTACAGCAGAGAAGGATTTGGCGAACAAACATCATATTCCTTACACCGTAATTACTAATAAAGAAGTTGAAACGGACATCGGTGCTGTACTCACTTATGACCACGCAATCGATAAAGAAAATATATTTTATGAAGAAGAACCCAAACAGCAACAATCCAATAATGATGCTAAAAAAGATGGTCTCTTCAGTAAACTTAAGCGACTTTTTTAGCGTGGGATTCCTCCTAGTATAAAACCCTTCAATGGTTTCATACTAACATTGGAGGTGTGTAAGAATGGCACAAAAATATCGTTGCCCAAATTGCAAAACAAATCGTTCGCGTTTTAACATTATAGAGCAAGTAGCAAAACCGGTGAAATTAGATCCACAAACTGGCGATATCATGAATGAATATGAAAATAGTCAGGTAGAGCCATTTCATACCTTATATAATGGTCCTAAATATCGAATCCAATGCGGTTCTTGTGGACTTGTTGAGGATGAAAATACATTCATTAAATTTGGAGAACGTCCTATATAGGCCACAGAAAATCATCTGTGGTTTTTTATTTGACATCATCATGAACCTGTTCCCGAACTTTTTCTGGTACAATTATAGATGGAGGTGTTCATTATGCGTTTAAAAGATATGAAGATTATAGCTCTTGTAGAGCATGAATTTGAGGACCTAGAGCTTTGGTATCCGATCTTACGTTTACAAGAAGAAGGGGCGACTGTACACCTCGTAGGAAATGAAGCAAACAAAACTTATCATGGTAAATACGGTGTACCTGCAAAATCTGATTTTGCATTTTCCGAAATAAAAACTGATGAGTATGACGCTATTCTTGTTCCCGGTGGTTGGGCCCCTGATAAATTAAGACGTTATCCTGAAGTGCTACAAATGATAAAAGATATGGATGTGGCCAAGAAGCCAATTGGACAAATTTGTCATGCTGGTTGGGTACTTATTTCAGCGAATATTCTTAAGGATAAAAAGGTTACCAGCACACCTGGTATCAAAGATGACATGACGAATGCTGGTGCTTCATGGTATGATGAACCTGTTGTTGTTGACGGACATATTATTTCTAGCCGTCGACCACCTGATTTACCACCTTATGTCAAAGCTTTCGCCGATAAATTGGCGGAAAAGTAACATACAACTATGCCCATTATTAGTAGTAATGGGTTTTTCTTTGTTTCTTCATCCTTGTCCATTCTTTACACATAGAAACCGTTTTCATATAATACAATTAATGATGATGAACTTATGGGGAGGAGTTACATGAAACCAATCGAAGAAGGCACCCTACTTTGGAAGCCGAATCAAGACCGAATTAATCATTCAAATATCTTAACATACATGAACTGGCTTGAAGAGAAAAAGGGACTTTCCTTTAAAGACTATTCATCTTTATGGGAATGGTCCGTAAATGATATTGAACTATTTTGGGAAAGTATTTGGGAGTATTTTGATATTCAATCAGCTACCCCCTACCATAGTGTACTCTCATCCCATACAATACCTGGGGCTAAATGGTTTGATGGAGCAAAGATTAATTATATAGAGCATATTTTTCGCAACTTTAATAAGGACAAAACTGCTATTATTCATACATCAGAAATTAGAACGGAAACCGGGGAAGTAACATGGAAAAAACTTTATCAAGATACTGCAGCATTACAAAAAACTTTAAGAAGTCTAGGGGTTTCTAAAGGCGATCGTGTTGTTGCATACATCCCTAATATCTATGAATCCATTGTTGCATTGTTTGCAACAGCTAGCATAGGTGCTATTTGGTCTAGTGCATCCCCTGATTTTGGAAAGCAGAGTGTCATTGACCGGTTTAAACAGATTGAGCCAAAAGTGATGATTACCATTGATGGATATCGATATGGCGGCAAAGATTTCAATCGAACGGAAGTTATAAGGGAAATCCAGTCTGAGCTTACATCTTTAGAAGCTACTATAGCCATACCTTACTTAAATACGGAAGAACAATTTGATGGACTTAAATCAGTTCAACTGTGGAATGAGGCTATAACATACACGAGTGAGGAAATAACATTCGAACATGTTGAGTTTAGTGACCCATTATGGATTTTGTTCTCTTCTGGTACTACAGGTAAACCAAAGCCAATTGTTCATAGCCAAGGTGGTATGTTAGTTGAACATTTGAAAGCACTAACTTTTCATACAGACTTACATGAGGATGACCGTTTCTTCTGGTTCACTACAACAGGTTGGATGATGTGGAATTACTTAGTTGGTGGCTTACTCACAGGTAGCAGTATCATACTTTATGATGGCAACCCTGCATTCCCAGATAAAAGGATGCTTTGGAAATTTGCCCAAGATACCAACATGACCGTTTTCGGAACATCTGCAAGTTATATTACGGCATGTATGAAGGATGACTTTTCACCAGGGAAGGAATTCGACTTAAGCCATTTGCAAACTATTAGTTCAACAGGTTCACCACTCCCTCCGGAGGGCTTTAGATGGTGTTATGACCATGTAAAAGAGGATCTTTCTATAGCATCCATTAGTGGGGGAACTGATGTTTGTACAGCCTTTATCTTAGGTGTTCCAACCTTGCCTGTATATGCAGGAGAATTACAATGCCGTGGCCTAGGGGTCAAGATAGAGAGCTTTGATGAGGAAGGCCATGCCCATATTAATGAAGTGGGAGAACTGGTTATCACCAAGCCTTTTCCAGCTATGCCAATCTTTTTCTGGAATGATGAAGATGGTAGCAGAATGAGAGATAGTTACTTTGATATGTATCCTGGAATATGGCGGCATGGAGACTACATCAAAATCACAGACCGCGGAACTTGTGTAATCTATGGACGTTCAGATGCGACAATTAACCGTGGTGGGATTCGCATTGGTACGAGTGAAATCTATCGAGCGGTTGACCAAGTAAAAGAAATTGCTGATAGTTTAATAGTGGATATTCCACTTGAGAATGGTGATTCCTTTGTGCCACTTTTTGTAATGATAAAGGAAAATGAAGCATTAACAGATGACATTGTTTTAGCCATAAAACAACAAATTAGAACACAATGTTCACCAAGACATGTACCAACAGAAGTTATTCAAGTTCAAGATCTTCCAAAGACATTAAATGGGAAGAAGTTGGAGATTCCAGTTAAAAAGATACTAATGGGACAGCCATTAGAAAACGTAGCAAATAAAGGTTCATTGAGTAATCCGGAATCACTAGTTTATTTTGAGGAGTTTTATAAAGAGAAGCTTTGAAATTAGTTTTATTCTTGGGATGATGAGATAGCTTCTCATCCTGTTATTTTCAATAATTTATTTGGAGCACACGGTGATGGACTTTGTCATCGTGTTTTTTCTCGTTTTTCTTACATAAAACGTGATGAGGGCTCTTATCACCGTGTTTTTTCTCGCATTTCTTGCATAAAACGTGATGAGGGCTCCTATCATCGCCTTTTTTCTCGTTTTTCTTACATAAAACGTGATGAGGGCTCTCATCATCGTGTTTTTTCTCGTTTTTCTTACATAAAACGTGATGAGGGCTCTTATCACCGTGTTTTTTCTCGTTTCTCTTACATAAAACGTGATGAGGGCTCTTATCACCGTGTTTTTTCTCGCTTTTCTTCTATAATACGTCATGAGAACCCTGCCACTTGTTCTTACTTAATTACTTTTCCTACAACATGTTACACGCAAATAAAAACAGAAGAGAATTCCTCTATCCCCTTCTGTTTACAGAGCTAACTTATTATTTTAATACCTTTATTTAACAATGAGGATTTCGCTGTATACATAACGACTCTTCCTGATCCTGTTCGAAGACGGATTAAATGATCACCATTGCCAGCTTTTCCAATCACATGATGTTTTTTCCGTTCTTCCACACGCATTGGTAAATTGGTTATAATATCACCTGAACCTGTTTTAATATCAAAGAGGGTGTTTAATTCAAACTCATGAAACTCCACATGTATGTTTCCACTTCCTGTTTTCAAGTCTACCCCTGAATTATCAGAAACTGAAATATTAATACTACCTGAGTTTGCATTCCCTTTAATGGACCCGCGGAAATCTCTTATATTTATTTTTCCAGAGCCAACATTGGCAATGGTTGTTTCCGCCCAGAAATTCTCAGCATCAATTTTACCCGAATTTGCTTTCACAGTAGCATTTTTCATATATACTTCTTTTAATACCACTTTGCCTGACCCGGCCTTTACTTCTAATTCTTCCCCTTTAATTGCCGATAACAATACACTTCCAGAACCAACTTGACCTGTAATATCTGCATTGGCAGAATGAATATTAACAATTCCAGAATTGGCATAGAACTTTAATTTATCTGCCTTTAATTCTTTAAGTTGTATTTTTCCAGATGTAGTGGTTACATTAATTTTTTCAGCAGTTAATTTTGACATAGTAATCTTTCCGGAAGCCGCATTCATTCGAAAAGAAGCAGCAATTAGATTAGATGCATCAATTAAACCAGAAGTGGTTGTAATATCCCAAAAATTCGCTACATCATTAGGTACATAAATTTTCAGAGAGCATGTTGGTATATCCCCAAACATAAAAGTTGGACCTTTATGTTCCTTTTTAGAGATTATAGTTAAGGCATTATCTGTTTTAGTTATCTCTAATCCAGGACCACCTTCATACGATACAAATTTTATTTCTACTTTAGGAAGATCATGCACAATCACTTCTACATCAGCTGCATCAACCGATATGATCAAGTCATTCACTTTTTGTATATCAAAAGACTTTTCATGTTTTACTGGTTTTCTCGAGACTCCAAATAAGTTCTTCAGTAAACCCATCCATACCTCTCCCATCCACTTTCCTCTTTATTCCAGTGTATTAAGTTCTACCTCTTCTAACAACATACTCGTGTATGAGATGAACTCCGTCTAAAGTCTGAAATTAATCTAAAAATCTTTTGCGTTGCTCTGGGGAGGGAATCATACAAGCATCCCTTTTACCAAACCACTTGTACCGGTTGCGAGCTATAACTCCATACACAGCATCCCGTAGTGGTCGAGGTACGATAATAAAGATATATAAAAGCTTCCATAATCCTTTAAGGTTTCTACACACTTTTAGAGCTGCGGTTGATTTAAAGTATATCTTTTCATCCTCTATATAAATGAAACTATCTAACTCAACCGGTACTTCATGGTCCTTTAACAGCTTTTGCCCAACATCACTCTGAAGGGATGTAAACTGATATATACCTTGAGGATCTCTTTTAATAATGAATTGGACACTTGAGTTACAGAAATTACATACTCCGTCAAAAAGAATTACCCTAGTCATATTGATGTTCCTCCCCTTAACCTATCTATACACGAAAAGCGCCCATACATGAGCGCATTTCGTTAAAAATTCGGTTTTAATTCATTCGGTATTGTTTTTCTTGTCAATAGACTCACTAGGACATATGCAATAAATGAAGCAATAACAGGTACAACCACGGCATGCATACCAAATGGTTTAAAGAAACTATCCATTGCTGTAGAGTCAATCGATAATAGTTTCGGTAATAAGTCAGACAGTGTGTACAATCCAACCCCTACTATAATTGATGCAATGGCACCATATTTGTTCCCATTTCTCCAATATAGCCCAAGAATCACCGGCCAAATAAACGCAGCTTCCAATCCCCCAAAAGCAAACAAATTTAGCCAGATAATTAAGTCTGGAGGATCAAGTGCCATGATAAAGATAATAACACCTAAAATTCCTGTAACCCCAATACTCATCCTTTTTACAGTCGTATGAGATGCATCGGGTTTCATATAATTTATATAAACATCCTTAATAATTGTCGAACTCACTAAGATGAGTAATGAATCCACCGTAGACATAATGGCTGCCATAGGTGCTGCTAGTACAATACCAGCTAACCAAGCAGGCATTGTTTCTAGCGCAATTAATGGCATAACTTTATCACCAATTTCAATACCCGGTAAGATTGGTCTAGCAAACACGCCAATTAAGTGCATATTTAACATGATAAACCCAACTACAATAGTTCCTATGATTAATGCTCTGTGCATCGACTTGGCATTCTTATAGGACATGGCACGCACGGCAATTTGCGGTAAAGCAACAACACCCACTCCAACTAGTATCCAGAATGAGGAAACATAGGCAGGGGTCAGCGTACCCTCCGCCCCAAAGGGTGAGATAAGGTTAGGATTTTCTGCATGTAAATCGGCAATTATATTCGATATACCTCCACCAGCAATTATTGTAGCAATCAGTAATATTAGTGTTCCAATAAACATAATCGACCCTTGTATCGCATCGGTTAATGCAACCGCGCGGAACCCACCAATAGTTACATAGACCAATACCGATGCAGCAAAAATAAATAATGCAGTTGTATAGGACATCCCGGTTAGAGATTCAATAAGTCTTGCCCCACCAATCCACTGTGCTGCCATTGCGGAAAATAAAAACACGATTATACTTATTGCAGAAAGGATGACAACAACTGGCGATTTGTAACGTTCTTTTAAGAAATCCACCATTGTAATTGCTTTGTATCTTCGTGTAACAATAGCAAACTTCTTCCCTAACACCATTAGGACAAAATAACCAGTAGCAACCTGTGACATGGCAAGAAGTACCCACCCTAGTCCTTGTGTATATGCTGTTCCTGGCCCACCAATAAAACTACTTGCACTTCCATATGTAGCAGTCATTGTCATGGCTAGCACAAATCCACCTAGACTTCGATCACCTAGAAAATATTCATCCAAAAATGATTTAGAGGATTGCACAAATTTGCTAGCGTATAATCCAACTAAAAAGATTATAATTAAGAAAATAAATAGCGGAATAATTGCTGCCCAATTCATCTTTCAGCCTCCCCTTCTTCATCTTCATAATCGAAGGGAATTTCAACAAAGAATGCTTTAACCACAATAATGACTAAAACCACCATGACAATAAAGCCTACAACACAACTATAAAAGAACCAGTCAGGCAACCCAAATATTATTCGATATTCGTCTGGGTCTTTACTACCTAGTCCATAGGCAAAACCATACCACCATATGAAATTAAAAATGACTAGCCCTACACCAATTAAGGCTTCACGGTTAGCTATTTTATTTAAATTATGTTTCTTATTTTGCAAGGAAGATCCCCCCTTGTTCTTATGTACAAGTTCTCTTTCTACTATATAGTATTGATTTGTAAATTGAAATAGCGTAGACCTTTCTAGACCGCACAGTACCATTTTAAAATAATAAAACTAACCTTAACAACGCCTAATTTTAAAATATCTGAATAAAATGCAATTTATTTACAAAATCTTCGTCTAATTTAATGAAAACCAGGAGGTGAGTATTGTGTCGCATAATGAAATTATAGCAGATTGGTTCGACCTGTATGGTAATGATGTTTATCACTTTTTGATATATAGAGTTGGTCCTGCCGAAGCCGAAGACTTACTGCAGGAAGTCTTCATTAAAGCATTAAAAGGTTTTAACGGTTTTAAAGAAAATTCAACACCAAAAACTTGGCTATTTAGTATTGCGCGCAACTTAGCCATTGATGAATCTAGAAAGAAGAAAACAAAGAAATGGGCAGATACTGTTCCATTAGACACAACAAATGAGCCTAAGACGGATACATCCCCTGAAACGATCCTGGACCTAAATGAAAGTACTAATTCTATCTATCAATGTATTCAACTACTCAAACCAAATTATCAAGATGTCATCATACTGAGGGGAATAAAGGAGCTTTCTGTTCAAGAAACGGCAAGTATTCTGAAATGGAGTGAAAGTAAAGTTAAGTCGACACATCATCGTGCAAAAATAGCTTTACATGAAGAATTAAGGAGGTGTTTCTCTCATGAAGAGACAAAGTCACCTAGAGCAATTAGATGATTCACTACGCATGATGCCAAAGCCTAATATAAATAAAAATAAAGAATTACAGATTAAACGAACCATTATGAATACGAGAACTAATAGAACCACACCAAAGAAGAAGCGAAGTATGAAAGGCATCGCTACTACGTTTGCCGCCTTAGCTGCTGCATTCTTATTTGCCATACTGATATATGGAAATCTTGGAAATAACCCACAATCAACCAGTATTTCCTTTACCGATATTGTAAAGGGTGATATTGCAAAGATTAATGGAGTATCAGGTGATCTACGTTCCTTTACTTCCGAAGATCAAGAAGTCATCGATTTATTTAACGAAACTGTCGGTAAAGTAGAGTTAACTGAATCGGAAAAGAGTAGCTCCTATCGAGATAAAATTGAGCTATATAATGAAGATGGTGAGCTCATTGAAGTACTGGAGTTTGCAAAGACTGATCTAATTCTTATCAATGAACAGTGGTATGAATTTGATTCCTCTAAATGGCATGAATTTCGATCAACCTTCTTTAAAGATAAGTATTTAGTTGTAGAAGAAGAGGATGAAGAGAAACCAGAAGAACAGGAAGAAACGGAAAATGTTCAAGATCTAATGAATAGTGAATTGGCTAAAGCTCCAAGCGAACGTGACTGGGAAAATATATATGCTTATATTCGTGATGGTGCAAACCCAGATAGAGCCCTACTTCTAGCAGCGAAAGAAAACAGAGAAAAGATAGTTGCGGAATTACTAGAACTTGGGGCAAATCCTAATGTAATGGATGAGTATAACGATACCCCACTAACACTTACGACAAGTACTGAAGTTGCTGGGGTATTATTAGAAAATGGAGCAGAGATAGAGCACCGTAACAACCGCGATTATAATGCTTTGGTTAAAGCTGTTTATGGTCATCAAACCGAAATGGTAAAGCTTTTACTAGAATCTGGAGCGAATCCAAATACAACCGTAACCTCCTCTAGTGACATCACAGTTCTATGGATGGCCGGAAAATATAATTTCATGCCAATTGACGATTTACTCATTCAACATGGTGCGACATTAGTAGAGGGGTATGATTTAGAGTCTTGGATGGCATCTGAGGTGCCATATTTAGAGGATATGCTTGATGAGAACTTCTTATCATATGTTGCAATTGGAAGACTACCAAATATACTAACTGTACAATTACCAGCTGATCCATCCGTATTTGAAAATAAGTATGGAGAACGATTTGAGTCATTTGAAGTAGACGGTGGTACTGCTGATGTATATGGCGATCATATTTTTATCAAACCTGATGATTCAGATATGTATATGTCTTATCGTTATGAACTAAATCCAGGTGACAACGTTACGCTGTCCGATATTGAAACTATATTGGGTGGTCCAAAGTCAACTTACATGAATGATAATAATGATAAAGTCATCATGTCCTATATGTTAGAGCATTATGATTTACGAGTGATTTATGATGGTACAGTTAACTATCCAAAAGATGAGACTAATATACTAGCCATTGAACTTCACTATAAATACCCAGGTGTTTTAGGACCTGCAAATGAAGTACTGGATACATTGGCAGATAGAGATTTGGATGAACTAGCCAAACATGTTCACCCTGAAAAAGGGGTCTTATTTGCACCATTCTTACAGTTAACCTCTACACCGATGTATGAACAGCATGATCCTATAATATTTGGTGAAAATGAAATACCAACATTACTACAAGACCAAACCGTTTATCGTTGGGGTGATCATGCAGCAAGTGGATTACCAATTGAGATGACCACAGCTGAATACTTCGACAGCTATGTTTACGCCAACAAAAATCCAGATGCCATCTATGTAAATCAACAAGATTTAATGGGACCAGAATTCTTTACAGAAAATGTTAGGGGCAAATTTCCAGATGCTCATATGGTACAATACTCCTACTATGAAACAGTTGAAGGTGAAGAGTTAAGTTGGATGCAGTTAACACTTATTTTTGAAGAATATGATGGGGATTGGAAGCTTGTTGGTATCCTGCATAATGCATGGACCCCATAATGCATGAGTAAGGAAAGCTGTGATGGCTTTCCTTTCTTATTTTTAAGAATCTTACCTCGCCAAAAGATATATCCTTAGAATATAGAAAACTATGCGATTGATTGTTGTAATGGAAGTAAATATCACGAATGCCTGATGCAATATTAAAAGGAGTATCCCCACTAAAAGGAGATACTCCACTATCCTAATCCACTAAACTAACTTGTAAAATTCTATCTCTCACTTCAACCATAACAAATGTTTTAGATGTTGTTCCGTTCGTTACCTTTAGTGTTACATTTTTTTCTTTCAATATTTCAACTTGTTTTTTATTTAATAATAGTTTTCTAGGTTTACTTCTATTGTAAATGTTGATGATGACATGGGCACCCTGTTCAAGTGCTTCCAGATCTTTTGTATGAACTGTAGCTGTTCCGTTATTCTTCTTAACTGGAACCTCTACATACTCTGGCTCCTCTGGTTCTTCTCCTGGAACTTCATCTGTTGTTGCAATTCTTCCTTCTGGTCCATATACAATTGGGTTATCCTCGGAGCTATTTAGGCTCTTAACGAATTCCACCATTGCATCCACATCCACAGGACCCATTACAGGATTTTTTCCTAGGTCTTTAATTGGACCATCAGAAGTACCCATGTAGTTGTTCACCGTAAGAGTATAAACAGCATCCATATCAATTGGTGATCCATCTGGAAGTGTAATATCTACAACCTGTTGTAGTTCTGGATTGAATGTATAATGGAATCCAGCAATACTATAATCTCCACCGTAGCCAGATAGCTGCTCATTTAAAATTGGGTAAAGATCTGCTCCAGTAATTTCAACCTTCATCAATGTATTCCCAAATGGTAGGATATTGTATAGTTCGCCCCAAGTAATTGGGCCAGCAAGCAACACATCGCGAATTCCCCCGCCATTTTGCATTGCAAAATCACTATCCATATTCCATTTCATACCATCTGCAATTAGGTTTCCAAGACCATGGTCACTTTCATTTGCATAGCTGCCAGTTAAGTCTTGAGCGTTATAACCAACTTCTTCATTAATGATAGGTGCAATGGCTTCAGCATAAAATGCTAATGTTTCCGCTACTACTGGATCTGGAGTATAGTCGCTTTGTTTTACAAATACAACTTCCGCTTCTTTCGTTATAATGTCACCAGTAGTGCGATCGATTTGTACATCTACATCTGCAAATGCTTTTCCATATTCATTTGCTTGAACAATTAACTTATTATCTACTACCGCATTATTCACAACATGATTATGTGCTGCAAAAATAATATCAACTTCATCATCAATCGCATTAGCTAGGTCAGCAGCAGCACCTGTTGCACTTTCGCCAGATTGGTATGCTGGCATATGTGCTAGCACAACAATTGATTTAACGCCTTGTGCTTTTAATTCAGCAACCGCATCATTCACTGCTTCTGCTTCATCTGTAAATGCTACTCCTTCTAAAGAGGCAGGCATGACCATATTCACCGTTTCTACCGTGTTTACTCCCACAAAACCAATCTCAACACCATCAACTTCTGTGATGTAGTATGGATCTAAGAATGTTTCCCCAGTATCTTCATGAACACAGTTCGCACAAAGTACAGGGAAGTTCATACCATCATAACCTTCTGTTCCCTTACCTTCTGGATGATCTCCACCGTTTACCATACGAAGTAATTCATCCAGTCCTTCATCAAATTCATGGTTTCCAACTGTACCAACATCAAATCCTATTTCTTCCATAATTTCAACTGTTGGCTCATCTTGTAGAAGTCCGGAAACCGGAGAACTTCCACCAATCATATCACCAGCGTGTACGATTAATGTATTTGGATTTTCTGCTTCCCTTTCTTTAATCGCTGTAGCAGTATAATCCATACGACCATACATGTCACTAGTTCCATCACCATCAGGATCAATCATGTATTCTTGGTCAATTTTTCCGTGTAAATCGTTCATGCTTAAGAATTGTACTTCTAAGATATTTGGATCTTCGCTTCCGAATGGTACGAATCCATACGATTCTGCTTCTTCAGGACTAGTAAAGAATATACGTTTATCAACTGGAACTGTCTCCCAATCCTCTGGTACTACATATTCCATTGTGTCGGAATTACCAACGTAACGTAATAAACCTTTTTTATCATCAAACGCTCGGAATACAAATGGTAGCTCAAGTAAAGGATTTTCAGGATTCCAGATTCCCAAACCTGCATCTTTTGCTTCTCTTACCGCATCTTGATACTGTGGATATGCCTCTTCATCAATTGGTGCAAGGAAGTAAGTAGATGCATAACCTTGTGCAACCATTTCTAGATTGATATTTAAGTTATCTTCTTTACGAATAACTTCAGCTAGAATACGGCCATAATCATCAGTTGGTTCTTCACCAATTTTCAAGTAAATTTCGTCACCAGGCTGAATTAATTCATTGATATAAGATTTTGCTAGTTCACCATAATATTTTTGATTCTGATTAATTTCCGCACGGGCTGGGTCATTGTTATGTGCATTATATGTCTCCGCAGTATCCATATTTAAGAAACGTACTCTTACTTCACCAAATACTGGTGTCTCAATACGAATTGTATCCCCATCTGTAATACTAGCAACCGTCGTTTCATAGAGTCCCTCTGCAGACGGAGGATCTGGTTGTTCTGCAGCAAGTTGGATATCCGCTTGCTCAGTAGGGATTAATTGATAGTCATTATACTGACTAACAATCGCTGTAATGTCATACCATTTATCCGATTCTACTTGTGAAATATCTAATGCATTCTCCATCACACGTAAAATCGTTCCATTAAAGTCAGCATCTACTAGTGAAACATTGTATCCTCCACCAGCAGGACTTCCAGGAATATTATTAATAAACGCATTGACTTGGACCAATTGTCCTTCAAGAGTTTCTGCTATAGCAGGATTATTTAAATCTTCTAAAGTAATAGTTTGTGCTTCTGGTAAAGGTTGATCTTGTGCCAATACTTCAATAGAGGTAGGGACAATTTCCTTTAATCCATTATAGGAATCTAGTTCACCAATTACTTGAACCTTATCCCCTTTAGATAAGCTTGGATGTTCGCCTTTCTGATAAGCAAATAAATTAATACCCGCTGACTCGTCTTGAATATAAGTAGTTAGCTGCCCTGCATTACTTATTGCATCACTATCAGCAGTTACGATACCCTCAATTGTTACTCTAGTACCATCAGGTAGATTACGAACATCACTAATTGCGGACACTTCACCCGGTTCTCCTGGTTCGCCAGGATCTCCTGGATCACCTGGTTCTCCTGGATTAACCCCGTCCATCTCGTGATATCCTAAATATGTAAAATTATCTTTTCCTTGATTACTCCAATCTGTTTCAACAAAAACATCGCTTGGAGATGTTACAGATGAGTTTCTTACTAGTGTTTTATCTGTACCAAAATTAGTTCTATCTCCAATTGTTCCAATAACGTCTAGTAAACTACCATTACTCTTTAATGCTAAAGCATCATCGCCGTTAAAATTTATTACAGCACTATTTGTTACATCGGCTACATTTAAAATCGCCTCACTAGCGCTAGCATGTGCCAATACCAATACATCACCATGATCTAACACGCCTGATAATGTTAAGGATTGACTTGGGGAGGAAGCACCATTGCTATACAATTCCAGTGTATAGTTTGCTAGATTAACCGCTTCTCCAGTACCGTTATAGATCTCAATTGCCTTGTTAAATGAGCTACCCTCTACGTATTCAGAGATAAATAGATTGTCGGCAAGTGTTTCTTCACTACTAGTTGCAGTTCCCGCGAATACATACGGTGTATTCGAGAATACTAGTGCAAAAATAAGAACTAGATTAAACAACTTTCTAATCGATGCTTTTTTCATTTTAACCCTCCACTTTTTTATAGAATCGTAGACCAAAATTGCATCTTACATATCATTAATAGCACAGTAAACTGTCATATTCTATAAAGTTTTTGTAAAGTTGGAAGTATTCGTTACTATACTCCTATGAATTTTCAAAAAACAGGAGTTATTACCTAATAGCCCCAAAAGCCCATATTTGGACTTTAGACTTAAATAAAAACTAAATTATAAAAATTTAATATTTTTACTTTAAATAAAAAAACAGGACTGTTCAAGGTGAACAGTCCTATTGAAATAGACCTTTTATTTCATTGTTAATTTGTTGAATATCATAATAGTCTACTGGTTTGTCATTAACACCGTACTTTTCCTTTAATTCAACGATTCTCTCGACACTTTTATTAATCCGCGCTTCACTTATTTCACCTTGTTGAACTGCTGCCTTTATTGCTTCAAATGATTGAATAATATCCTCATAATGCTCACTAATTAAGATGATGTCACTCCCTGCCTTCACAGATTGGACAGCCGCTTCCCCAATCTCATAATGACTCTCAATTGCATCCATCATCATGTCATCTGTTATAATAACTCCTTCAAAGCCCAACTCATCTCTAAGCAAATCTGTAATAATGGGTTTGGACATGGACGATGGATACTGATCATCTAATTGTTGGAATAGGATATGCGCCACCATCACAACATCTGCCCCTTCTCGAATGGCATCAATGAACGGAATTAATTCCATATCATACAACTCAGCTAGGCTTTTATCAATACGTGGTAACTCCAAATGAGAATCAACTGATGTATCCCCGTGTCCAGGGAAATGTTTGATGACGGGTATAATATTTTCATCCTCCATACCTTTCATCGTCTGAGTTCCTAGCCTGCTTACTAATTCTGTTTTATTCCCAAAAGCCCTATCACCAATAACAGGATTCTTCGGATTACTATTCACATCCATGACTGGTGAATAATTCATATTCATACCGAAAGCTTGTAGTTCTTTTGCTAAAATAGTACCAACTTGGTAGGACAGCTCTGGATTATCTAGTAATCCAATTTCCTTGTTCGTAGGGAGTTCTTCAAGCCCTGGTAATCTCCGAACACGTCCTCCCTCTTGATCCACCGATAAAAATAACGGAATTTTATTCCCCTTATTCATTTGCTTCATTCCATTAATAAAATCTAAGGATTGGCTATAACTTGTTAAATTATCACGGAAGAAAATAAACCCACCGATCTTATATTCCTCAATTAAATCAATAGCTTCTGGAGTCGGTGTTGTTCCTTCTATCCCAGCCATAATCATTTGGCCTATTTTTTCATCTAGGGTCAAGGATTCTACTAGACTCAGTTCCTCTTCATTTGGAAATCCAGGGTCGGTATATACCGAAATATGATGCACCACTGGATTGGGATCACTATCCGAAGGTCTAGGCAATATCCATTTCAGCTGGTAGACTTCATTTACATGGTATACCAATATAATTTGGTCTACTTGATTATCTTTGTAATACCTTTGTTCATCAGCTTCTCCAGCAGCCTGAATGATATCCTCATAGCGTATGCTTTTTACTTCTTCCCGATAGGAGCGAACATCAAAGATAGTGTCATCACTATAGCCAAAACTAACGGTACCACCTTGATAATCGATATATATCCCGTCACCTGCTGTAATGGAACTTTCAGGTTCTCCAAAGGTAGACTTCACTTCACTAACTAGAGAGTTCCCAGCAATAAATGGAATATCAGGAGCCTTACCTTCCTTTGCATGCTGGATAACTTTTTTCACATAAAGAATGGACGGATCCGGTTTTACCATACCAATTTTATCAATCGGAAATCGCTCCAATTGCTGCGCATCTTTTGCAAAAAAAGTGCTTTGAGTAGCTAGGAAATCCTTTCCAAACCAAATTGCAACTATTGTGATGAGAAGGATAATAAATAGACTGATAAACTTAACATACTTTTTCATGTAATCGTCCCTTCTCCTATTCAAAATAAATTATGGTAGATTAACTTGATTCTGTTTCATGAATTGATTTAGCTTCTCGAGAACATAATTCTCTCGCAGTAGAAAGCTGTTTTGGTTTAGCTCATCGATCTTTATTTGGTTTTGTCTAACTGCTTTCTCTGGTTCCATCCAAACAGGTGTAAATTGCTCTTCATGCTCATAATCATCTAATTCCTGATTAACTTTATACTCATCTATCAATTCACAAAGATAGTAATGGGAAGTCATTTGAAACAAGGCATTACTATCGTATTCATCTATCCTTCTCTCGATAACGGTCCCCATCTTTAGTTTCACCTGGCCGTTAACATAACCGGTTTCTTCTCTTATCTCTCTGATCAGTGCTGCTTCATGGCTTTCCTTTAGTTCAACACCGCCACCCGGAAACTTATAATAACCCTTACTTGAGTGAACTAACAAAACCCTGTCTTCTTTATAAATAACACTTCGTACAGCAACTCTCTCATTTAGATAAGTGTAATTACTACTATTCTGCTCTTCTATTACTTTATGAAAATCCATGTTAGCACCTCATCATGACTATATTTATGCCCTTACTAAAATCTTATACTTGTCCACATAGAAATAGACGTATTGTTTTTCCATTGTGTTTCATCTTCTATCTTACTAATAGTCTTATAGGATTGAAAAGTTCTCTCAAAGAGATTATAATTATGTTATTCATACGGGGCATTAGCTCAGCTGGGAGAGCGCTACACTGGCAGTGTAGAGGTCAGCGGTTCGAGCCCGCTATGCTCCATTGATACAGATAGGACTCAAACCCTTATTATCGGGACTTGAGTCCTATTTATTTTTATAAAAGTTTTATTCACTTTTTAGTAATACAGACTTTTTGGGGCGAAACCTTTGTCTCTTCAATTAACTTGGACAAACTTAAACGTCATAGGAATAGACAGAGCTAAATAATGCCTTTATAAAATAAACTGCTCACTTTATATCAAATAACCGTATTGGAATATTAGTTTTTTTCACTCCATTAGAAAATTATTTATCAATTCCAAACGATCCTTCATTGTCATTTCCTATTTTTCCGAAATCTTTAGCTGGGAGCTTGCCCAAACGTTTATGTGCTTTATTAATTTGAATCAATTTTCTAGTACAAGCCCACTCGTCATCTTCTTCAAAAGTTTGGTCTCCTTTAACTTTTATATATTGTTGGATTCGTATTTTATCGAAAAAACGAGATTACCTATCTTTTCTTTCTTTCGACTTACTTTTAATATATTCATTGATTAATTCATCTAGTAACTGGCTGTTTAGAACCGTTTCTTGGTGCGTTAGTCCCAATTCTTTTCCAAGTAAAATGAGACGTTTCCTTTTATCTTCTATTTCAGAATGAAGGATAGTATTTTGTTGAAATATTTCTCCATTTCCCATAACAGTAGTCTCCCCCTTTCAAAATAGTGATCCAAATGCTATGTTTTCCTCGATGAAAATATATGGCTGCTTTAGGCTTAATTTCCTGTTAATTCATCTCGCAACTTTCGAACTTAGTTAATAAGAATCAGAATAATACCCATGATTGTTATTCAATCTATATAATAGGTCCTATAATAAAGGTAATTTATTTTGTTGTCTAATTCACTTCAAACAATATCTAACATATTTCGAACAATATAATAACTGTTTTAGACATTAATTTTTTAATTAGAAACAAAAATTATATAATTTTATAAAAATTAAAAAACCCAGCAAAATAATTGCCGAGTTAGTTCGATTTATACATTTTTAATAACTTAACCAAGTTGATTGAAATTCTAGCTTCCATATCGTAGTCCCTAAAATGGGCAAAATATTTTTGGCCTCTTTGTTCAATAATCTCTAAATAATCTGTATTTAATATATAGGACTTATGACACCTTATAAAATTTTCGTTTAGTTGTTGATGCAAACAAGTTAATGCTTCATAAGTTTCAAATCGTTTGTTATTTGTATGAATAAGTGATTTTCTATCCACTCTCTCAATAAATATAATCTCCGTAACTGGGATAAAGATGATATTATTATTCTCTTTAATCGTCAGGTTCCTTCTCTCAGCATTATTCGCTTGTTTCGAAGTATGATTGATTAGGTCAGCAGCGGTTTGTAGAGCTTTATATAATTTTTCTTCCGTTAAACTTGTTAAAAAAATGGGTTTTGAGTTGTTCTTTATAGACATAGATTTTTGTAATTCTGTTTGCTCTGTTACATTAATACACGATCCTATCACCTCAACTACTTTACCACCCTCTATGATCGGCCTCAAATAGGCAATATATTGAATCCCATTTATACTACTTTCATAGTGGATAATGTTCCCTGCCCAAGCATCTGAGTAATAGTTATATTTCATCTTGGCATATTCCCCAGGAAAGAGTTCAGTTAAAGTTTTACCTATAATATCACTTGGTGTATATCCTAGGTTATAAACTAACTGTCCTTCAATGTTGGTATGAACAAATTCATTACCTTTTTTTACAAACGTAAAAACCATTCCGGTATCATGTATATCTAATTGTTTTATATATCTAGAATCGCTCATTTTATTTTCCCCATTACATTTAATTTACCTTATTTTCTTCTCAATTTTCAGAATACTACATTATGTAAAAATGGACAAGAACTAGTACTAGGAAGTCAGTTACCGAATTGTATTTATTGGCTACTAGGCTTTATAGTTTTCGTTGCTAAAGAGTTTTCAATAAGTTCAATGTCAGGCCTTAAACTTTTCTTATTTACAATGGGAATTAATTACCAAAAAACGGTAATACTAAAAAGGTGGCTCAAAGGGGCTAAGATCAAAAGTATCTGAACATAAGGGATGATAACAATAGATAATATATTTGAAAATCTTAAGGAAATACGTTTATTAGAAGATAAGCTCTATCATTTAGAATTAAATGGTTGGCTAAAAAATGAGTTTTTAACTTGGGAATGGTGGATTCTAGTAGTTTTTTTATTGTGCCTTGGGTTATATGGGCTAAACTTGTTAAACGAGACATTATTTTAGAAATTTTGTTATTTGGTACCATAATTATCTTGACAACAACCTTATTAGATGTAGTTGGTGCACAATATAGTTTTTGGGATTATCCAATTGCATTCCTACCTATTATTCCTCGGGCCTTTCCTTTTGATTTTTCAATGGTACCTGTAGCATACATGTTGTTATATCAACATTTTAGAACATGGAAATCTTTTATTTTAGCCCAGATCGTTATGGCACTAACATATGCCTTTATAGGTGAACCCTTTTGCGAGTGGATCAAACTTGTTAATTATTTAGAGTGGGGATACAGATATTCATTCATATATTACATCATTGTTGGAATTGGAACTCGAGCTTTAATACTAAAACTAGCTTCTTTATCTAAAACCTCAAGATCTTACACCTAAGTAAAATTTAAAATTGGAGGAAAAAACTTTGGAAGAAGTTAATATTGGTTTACTGACGATCAAAGTCATCGTTGGTTTTGCCACTTTATTTTTTATAATTATCATAACAGGCAGAACATCCATCTATCAGTTAACCCCGTTTCACTTAGTTTTTGTGTTAGTACTTGGAGATTTGTTAGGAAATACCATTTATGAAGATAAGGTAGGGATTTTACATTTTTTATATGCCGTCGGATTGTGGACGTTTCTTATGTTGGGAATAGAGTTTATGACTTTAAAAAATAAATCGACACGTTCTCTCCTATTAGGCAATCCTAACATAATCATTCGAGATGGTGTTATGGACAGAAAGTTACTTGCAAAGAACAAATTGGATGTAAATCAAGTATTGAGTATACTCCGACTAAATAATGTCTTTTCAGTTCGCGAAGTCAAATACGGTATTTTGGAAGCTAATGGGCAATTAAGTTTATTATTAAAATCCAAGTATCAAAAACCAGACAAGCAAGATCTCAATCTTCCAGAAAGTTCAGTAGAACTCCCAACATCGTTAATTATAGATGGGGAAATTTTATGGGGTAATTTACATGAACTCGGATTTGATCAACAGTGGTTAGATAACCAATTAACTACCAATGGATATGATAATGTAAAGCGTATACTCTACGCAGATTGGCGAAAGAGTGAAGGCATACATATAAGCCCTAAATAAAATTTGTTAGGATAAGAGCATATCAATTTTCTTGGTGAATATTATGTTGATTTAAAAATAAAATTTACCGTTTATTAATTAAGATGAACTAGAGAATCCGTTTTAAGAATTTATCCGAAAAGGTGTCTGTTACTCTTTAGTCTTCCTCAATCGGGGAGCTAAACAAGGTGCTCCAAGCGACATCGCCTTATTCTTATGAATAAGATTCGATTTCTACGGGATAGAAGTGAATCCAGATATTGCAGGTGCTAAACTCGGAAAGGAATTATCTAGTATCAATCTGTTCTACGTATATAAGACAGTGAATGTTGTACAGGAAAAAGAGTTGTTTAGCATACAAGAAAGTACACATCCTGATTTTCCTTTAGGAAGGAACATCCAAATTACGATTGAACCATTGGTCCGATATTCAATGTCTTCTCTTCAAGAATAAAAACGATTTTTCTTAAGATGGATGTTCTTAATCAAAAAAAATAGTAAAAAGGATAAGACATTTCTTCTTCCTTTCGTATAATATGTTCAACTAGATATTTCTCAAGATATCCACTAACATCTTGTACAAATCATATCTTTGATGGAATGGAAACAATTCAACCAGCCTATCATTTGGGAGACTACCCCAATCACAAAATGATTCCACTACTTCTAACATTGACCTTTACCTCTGGATTAATAAGGATATGCTCATAATAATTTACTCCCATTATTTCTTTCCATATAGATGGATGAAAGGCAATGAGCTCTCTGCCTAATCCAAGTACGTCACTTTGATTCGCTGCAAGTTTTTTGAACAGACCATCCGCTTTTTCAGTGAGAATCTTTGATAATCTATTTTCCAAAAAAATAATCGTTTCCTGCTTATCTAAATGGTCTGGAGGATAATCAACAATCTCTACGTCCAATTGCAGCATAATATTAGCATGTACCTTTTCTTCTTTTTCCAGCTTAAGTTTTCTTGATACGCTTTTTACATTATAGCTTACGGATCCGCCAGCTTTTTCATCTAACTGTTCTGTTAAAAGCGCCTTTGGGGATTGTGTTTCCATAAATAATAATAGCAAAGTACTTTCATCAGGGGAAAGAAACTGTCCGGTAAAGCTATTGTCATTAAAAAGAGCAGTCCCTTTTATTTTAACTTCATTATCTTCCTCGTCCTTGCTCAGATAAGGGAGCATGAAATCTTTTCCTTCATCAAACAAATAGGTGCGAATCGATTTTAGTGTAATATCCTGGATCTCCGAATGTGTTTCACTGCTGTGAATCAATTCGTACAGATATTCCCCTTTTTCAACTTCATTTTCGGATAAATGGGTAATTAGCTCATTTGCACTGTTATCTGTCATAGCAATTTTGGCGTTTAAATCCACCCTTGGATCCCGGTAAAGAGAATCCAGCACATTGTAGATATCGCCTTTGGCGACGTCGATTCCTAAGATTAAAGTTCTTCCTTTTGCTGGATCGTAATTACCAGGTACGCTTTGATCAATTGTCATGCTTGCCTCTTTTATCGAACCTCCTTTTCCAGTTACCAGTTGATTCGATATGGATATTTCCCCCCTGCTTGACTCACTAATATTCATATCTCTAATAATTGAAGTTGTTTGATAATCCCCATTCTCAACCAAGTCAAAACCTGATAAATACACAGTACGGGAATTCTTTAGAAGTCTTTCATCCCAGCACCCAGCTAGTAATGGAAGAATAAAGAAGATTAAAAAGAGCTCAATTTTTCTCATAGGTCGATGCCGCCCCTCTTTTAAAAATAATTGTTATTAAAAGCAGTAGGATAGGGATAATAATGCCGAAAATTAAACTTAAATGCTTTAGCCATTTTTCAAGTAAGGTAATCTCCATATAATAAAATATTATCGAAACGATAAGGACGAATGTTCCAGATAGTATCACAGCAAATTTATGTTTGATATGGATTAATTTACTTATTCCCATACTTGCTGAAAAGGAGTAGCTGATAATAGTAGTAAATATTATCAGACCCCAGAAAGAAAGAAATATTAAATCTAATCGGCTTAAAATTCTTATTTCCATTGCACTTAGTATATATAGAACCGGTTCCGGCGTAATTTTTATTTCTTCAGGACTAAGCATTACGGTACTTAGAATCACAATATACGTTAAAAAAATGGTTACAAATAATACTGCTAAAAAAACTCCTTTGAGTGCTGAAATAGTTTTAGACTGCTTTATAAAAGCAAAATAAATAAGTAATGTTTCAAACCCTATGAAGGATATCATTGAATCATTTGTACCTTTAAGAATATTCCATCCACCACTGGAACCAATAGGGAAGAGATAGCGAATATCTATGTATGGATCACCATAAACCAAAAACGTAATGAAGAATAGAAACAGGATGAATATGAATAGTAAAGAAAATAAAGATACCAAATTTTTTACATTACAAATACTTCCATAAATAAGTAGTATGAATTCTATCAAAAATAATATCCATACTGGAGTTTCAGGGAGTATCCATCGTTTCAAGGTATCCGCATATATAACGAAGATATAACTAATCATTGTGAGCAGGTAAATAATATATAAAAAATTTAATACAGTTCCAGAAGTTTCTCCCAAAATTACTTTAGAAAAATCAAATAAGGTAAGATTGGGGAAATTCCTGCAAAGTAACCAAATAAGCAGTACAATTAGTTGAATAAAAAATCCAGAAATTAAAATGGAAATCCATCCGTCACTGCCTGCTGATTCATGTGTTTGATGAGGTAATGATAACAAGCCTACACCAATCATCGTTTGCACCAGCAGAAAAAATAAATTTACAGAACTAATACGGCTCTTCACTCTCATCTAGTTTCCACTTCCTTGATCGTTTTTCTTGCTTATAATGAGGAGAATTTTCGGAATTTTTATACATCATCCAAGAAGGAACACGAATGATAGTATCTTTAAACTCCTCCATGTTTAATGGAACAAAAGGTGAAAAATATGGAAGACCGAATGAAGTAAGGCGTGACAAGTGAATGAACACAAATAACACTCCAATGACAATTCCTAAAAAGCCAAATATAGCTGCCAATAGCATTAAAGGAAATCCTATTATACGAATCGAGCTGCTCATTTCTAGATTTGGCTGAACAAATGATGAGACTGATGTTAATGCAACAACTATAAGACCACCATAGGAGACAATTCCTGCCTCAACCATTGCTGTTCCTACAACTAGCCCTCCGACGATCCCAAAAGTCTGGGCGACGGAAGGTGGCAGTCGAATGGACGCTTCTCTAAGCAACTCTAAGGAAAACTGCATAATCATTAACTCCATAAATGGCCGAAATGGTACGTAGCTCAACGAAGACTGCAGCGAATAAACAAGCTCCAAAGGAATTGCTTCATAATGGAATGAAACGAAAGCAATATATAATGCCGGTAGAATAAGTGCAATGATATAGCTGATTAGACGTATAAATCTAAAAAATGAACCTAACCACCAACGGGTAATATAGTCATCTGGTGTTTGAAAGAAAGTCATAAATGTTGCTGGCAATATAATTACAGTAGGACTTCCATCTATAATTAAAGCAACCCTTCCGTCCTTTAAATTTGCTGAAGCTCGATCTGGCCGTTCTGTAAGTAAAAGCTGGGGAAATGGAGTAACTGTATGATCTTCTATACAATCCTGAATATTTCCTTCTGATCGGATGGAATCAAGCGTAATACTTTTTATACGTTGTTCAACCTTTTTGATGATTTCCGGATCTGTCACATGATCCAAATAGACTAGTGATACATTCGTTGTTGTTGAGGAACCCAATGTATATTTTTTAACCGTGAAATCGGGTGATTTTGTTAGAGTACGGAGTAAAAAAATGTTTTTGTCTAAACTTTCAACAAAACCTACTTTTGCCCCAAGAATTGTTTTTTCTACGATAGGCTCTGAAACATCTCTATCGGTTGATGCGTTCGTTTTCAACAGGAATCCTTCATTATTCCTGCCTTTTTTTATTAACAAACAATAACCGTCTAATAATCCGCTGATGGCTTTTTTATCACTTTTGGCAGTGCTGATTTCCTGGCTATATAGTTCATTTAAAATATTGTTGTTTTCCATTTTTATAAGCGGTTTAATTATTTTTGATTCAAGCTTTTCCTGATCAACTAATGAATTGATGTAAAGGATAATATAGATTTGATTATTGCTATGTATTTCACGGTCTTTTAAATCGCTGGTATGATTTAATTGACTTTTGATATTCTCTATGGAGAGATTTGCCTGATTTATCAAAGACTTTTTGGATTTATTTCTTTTAAATCTCATCCCTGCACACCCTTTTTACCGCCACTTCTTATTAGTAGTATGTGGAATTTGAATACAATTATGCAATTAGAAGATGGAAGTTTTCAAAGAGAATGCAAGGACATCAGTGGGACAAAATACTTGAACATCAACGCCTCCAAACCTGTTTTTAGGTGGGGATTAAATAAGAAGGGGATCGGTTGAATCAGTTCCTTTACCTCCATTATTTTATAATCCCTTTTGTGTCTGTTCTGTCTTTCCTTTATGTTTATTTTTATTCCAGATAATCTGTATGAGAAGCTTTCTCTTTCTTCGGTTTGCACAGAAATCCATTGGTCGGTAGTAAACACTTCAAGTGACCATTTTCCTACGAATCAGCCTTATCCAGATGCTTTCTCACCTCCGAACGCAATCAATGGCTCATCGTTAACGCTTTGGTCATTCACATGATCCATACCGGAAGTTATCTGTTTGGCCACTTCAACACCTCTTTCTCGGGAACCTGCGTGAACCGCCACACTTAGGCCAAATGGGGTATCATTTAATACGAATTGCTTCTTCCTCACTCTCAGCAGAAATGATGGTTGCAACCGGGCCAAACATTTCGCTTTGAGCAGTCACCACAATATTCGAACCAATTAGGATATAAGGATGCATGACGTTCCCTTCAACTTTTCCTTCCAGCACAACTTCTGCCCCTTGCTTTTTAGCTGATTCAATTTGTTCAATTATCCGATCAATTGCCTTCCGATTTATCAAAGGACCGATTATCCTTTCCATATTGTTATATTATATTTTTTTCCAGTCCTTCTAGACATCACCAATGGTGATTTTAAAGATAGTAATTCCTTTTTGGGTGAGAATATAGTTTGGTGTACATATCTATATATTGGGGATGATTGGGGCGAATTTTGGGGATAAATTCAAACAATAATTATTAATATATATACAATAAAACATAAACAATATAAACATGATGTAAATAAAACTTATTTAATCAACTTCTTCAGGAAAATATTCTGTTCCTATAATTATGTATCCCTGGCAGTGTAGAGGTCAGCGGTTCGAGCCCGCTATGCTCCATTTATTTAAAAAAAGACTCGACTCCTTATTTTTATTGGGGTGAGTCCTTTTTATTTTTTAACAATATTATTCATCCTTAAGTAATACATTCCTTTCGGGGCGACAATGGGGCGAAATATAATATTATAAAATCATTTTTTCATTTAGCTTTAGATTGCACCAAGTACTAATATTAAAATCCATGGGCGAGTATTATAAAGGATATTTCTTTTATTTGTCGAATACTATTTAATACACTTATTTTAATTGGTTGTCTAAAATGATAGATTTAAAAATCCGTATATTATAAAAGGGTTACATTAACAGAAATAGCACAAAAGGAAATTACCAATATTGCAATATCTTGGATAAGAAAAATCCCTCTATATGTTGAAGATTGGAATGCAAATTCATTCCACAATCTTTGAAAGGGTTAGGTATGTCTAATAATATTGACCGAAATTCTTTAGGAAAAATGATATTCCCAAAGAAGTTCAGGGGAATTATTTATCAATGTGAGTTACTGAGTATATTCTTATAATGAATTAATATATAAAGGGCCAGAAGAAATTTTCAAAAAAGTATAAACCAAGAGAAAAATTTTTATTAAAATTGACTAGAGGAAGAAGTGGAATAGGATGAAAAAATATACTTTAATAATTTGCAGTTTCCTGTTACTATTTGGATGCTCAGGAAAAACAGAAAATACTACTGAATATAAGGGGGAACATGGTACATACGAAATACTAGATACTTACCTAACAGAGAATCCAGGCTTAAGAGAGGAATTTGCTCAGCTACGATTAAAAATAAAATATACCAATACAACTAGCGAACCAAGAAAACCAAATGATTCAATTAAATTAGATACAATTATTGAACATGAAACTGATGTAGAGTTAAATGAAATTGAATTTTATTTAACAAACTATATTGGAGGAGAACTGACTGAAGAACAAGAGCTAATTAAGAATGGATCGTTAAATGTAAAACCAGATGCAACACTAGAAGTAATAATAGAAAGTGTCTTAGAAAATGAAAAATTAGATTCCATATTTCTTCGTAATAAAAATGCTCAAGGGCAGAATGGAGATAAGTTTGAAAAACAAATAAAAGTAAAGTAACAGGTTGATATTGAAAGCTAACCTAGTTAACTGGTTAACCCTTGATATATGGGCACTTGTTAGTTTTATAGAACTGGATAGTAGGCTTCCTCTTTTATATAAGTTTTTAGAAGAGATATTTTGCAGTCTCTGTCTTACCGGTTCCAGGGTAAATGGATCATAGTAGCTAATTGCTGCAAGTTCTTCTAAATAAGTCAAGTCATAGAAGGGCCTCCCTTCAACACATCTGAATAAATTGTATATTCACATTAATATAGTTTGAATATAATGTTAAGGAATAATTTAATAGATAGTAAGGAAACGAAAACCCCCGAATTATCAAGTAGTAATTCGGGGGTTTTCGTTTAGTTGTAATTGAGTTCCAGCCTTAAGAGATACTGGAATCCTTCAGAAAGTTTATCAAAATTTGACAGGTGAAAATTAAGCATATATAGATGGAAAGATTATGGGCAATACAATAAAATAAAATAGAATATATACAATATATAAATATGCTATTTTAATTTTTAATCGTTCACATATATTACGAAGACGAATGGAAAGTTTCGATTTTGTAAATAATATTTGTATTAATGATATAATAATTAAACTAATAATCACCTGTAGTAAAAAGTTATCTGTAAAACCCTCAAATATAGGAACAAGTCTAAAAATAAGCGTAAATGCTATAAATATAGTAAACTCCTCGAATCGTTTATTAGACCATTCCATTGTCTGATTTCTTACGGAAGGCATATTTGGAATTACCCCTTTATCTTATTCCCACCAATGGGTAGCTTCCCAATATTGAATGGATTTAGGAGTTGTATAATTACTATTTTTATAATGTACTAAAGTATTATGATATACACGTTTTTGTTCATAAGAACTATAAGAACTTGTTGTCCACATCCCTACGTAAGTAGTTTCAACCTTAGCCCATCCTGTTAATTTATTAAGAACCCATGCACCAAATGTAGACTTTTTTGCTTTTTCAGGTGCTTTTTTAATGATATAAGCAGAAAGTAGTTCAGCTGCCGCTTTTGCCCCAGTATTTTTATAAGTTTTATACATTGGTGGTATTACTATAACTTGTGTATTACCTGGATCCACTCCCATAATACCTACTTTTTCATTCATTGCTGCATTATACATATTTATAATTTGTTCCTCAGACAACTTCGTATCTCCACTAATTTCAATTCCATTATATTCATAAATAAATGTAGAAAAGCCTTCTTCGATAACCTTAATATTACTATTACTAAATCCCTCTTTAGTATTTGCAGAAACTGTAGTTCCGAGACTTAAACATAACATTATTATAATTACTGTAATGAATAACTTTTTCATAAATAAATCCCCCTAATTTTAATAATTAATTTTGGTATGAATCATACAAAATGTTTAAATAATAGTATTGTCTAGATGGATAAATAGATTTTTATTTAATATAGTGCTTCATGGATATTCACTATTACATTCTATCTCCCCCCATAAAAGTAGACTTGGTTAATTTATACCCACCTCAGCTAAAAAAAGGTTAAAAATTCGCCAAATTTACTATTTTCTATCTACTTATCTTACACTTTTTATCTTAACATAAATTAAATTGTAAAAACTTGGGAAAGTAGAGAGTAAAAAGTACCAGTGAAAGGGGGCTAAACTTTCCTACTTTCCTACGATTAGGAGGTAATTTGTCGGAATGTATATTTTTTATCATTTGGTATTACTTAGAGGAAATCTTTTATACAAGATTACTAAGTCACTTAGAAAATGAATTGAAAATTCCGGTAGACTATTGGAATGTTGTGCAATAAAATCTAAAAATATCTTATAAGCAAAAGAACAGACTCTCTTAAAGAGATAATTATTTTTTTGTTTGAACAAGAAAAGTGACACGAACAATTTAATAGAGAAATGAAGATTATGCAATTGTTAAAGAAAACCACTTATAATAAGGCTAAAGAAGTTGCTAGGAGAGTTTTTTAATAAATTCTCTTCGATAAGTTAAAATAAAATATCCTACTCCTGAATTTGGGTAGGATTAACTTCCTTCACTAGTTCTAAATTTTTAGTCAACACTGTTCATTCTAATCTGATTACCAGTAACCGCACTTAAAGAAAATTAGATATATTCTTTGTTACTATAAGTTCAAAAATGTCCACCGCATTAAATAGATTAGTTTACGACATGATTATTTGAAACTTATAGTATTTTTTTACGTACATTAGCTCTATTCCCCCAGTGAAGGAATATCTCCTAAAGTTGTAATAGTCTTAAATGTAACATTCCCCCATTACTTTTTTACTTGTTAGCCATAGAAAAAGGCGATCACTATTGATCACCTTCTTTAACTCATGCAACTTTTAAATTAAGAACATAAATGCTGAAAAATATAAAACAATATATATAATATACAGGTATACTAGCCTTAAATTAAAACGTAAACAGAAGTCCATAAATGCCTTGGATATCTTTTGGATAACTAAAGACACAACATAAACTATTAATAACGTAAATACAATTTGTAAATATAAATTAGTGAGCAAGTTGCTAAATGTAGGGACTAATCCAAGTATGAGTGCACATATAGCAAAGTATAAATAATTTTGATATGGTTTTACATCAATTGTCTTACTCAATAGTATTCCCCCTATAGAATCAAAATAATTTCTCTTTTTCGACTAAATCACCCTTACTTTAAGTGCGATTACTCACAAACTCCACATATAATGCTCTTTCCCAGCAATCTTACCAGTTAAGAACTAACAAACCAAAAATCAAAATATTATAGATAACGTCTTTAAGCAAATATTTGGCGTACTACTTTTATATTTATAAATTAATTATTCTATATTAATCCTTAAAATCCTGCTATTAATGAAATACTTCTTTGAAAATAAATAAAACCTATTATATCAACTTCTTCAGAAAATATCTTGTTACAATTGCATCGTTATATAACCCTGGCAGTGTAGAGGTCAGCGGTTCGATCCCGCTATGCTCCATTATAACCAAAAGGTGATAGACCCTTTGCTGAAGCAATCTGTCACCATTTTCATATTCACTTCATTATTATTAAAGAACGTTCAAGTCGAATAAAAACTACTTGAACGTTCCCAAGTCCCATTATTGCTTGATAAATCGAATAACCAATGGGATTCTAAATCTCTCACCCTGATATGCCTTCACTGCAGCAATAATAGTTAGTACCAATGCCGCAACCCCAACCACAAAGATCAGTAAGAATCCAATTAAGACAATCATTAAAATACTACTTACAATACCATAGATTGTGAATGAAATGATAAAATTAAAATACTCTTTCCCATGAAAATCCACAAAATCAGAGTTATCTCTCTTTAACAACCATATTAATAGTGGACCTAGAACAGGAAATGGAAAACTCAATACATATATAAGCATTGAAAACAAACGATCATCTTCCGTTGTTGCCATTTAATCCCCTCCCCGAATACTCTTTTCATTTATTGTATCTTTATTCTCTTATTACGTCTATATACCATTATAAGTTCCAATTATTTTCTAATGGCCAAATATTTTCACTTTAATAAAAGGATATAAGAAGTATTTCTCGAATACTATATATATGACATTTTCATGGGGGGATTCACAATTGATTACCGTAAAAAAAGATAACATCGTAGAAGATTATCATGGAACAAAAGTAAGTGACCCATATCGTTGGCTAGAAGATCCAACTTCTAGTGATTCAATAGAATGGAGCAACTGGATGGGAGAAAAATGCCATACATATTTCTCGGGGTTAGAAACAAAAGAGGCTGACCGAAAGAGGTTAGAGGAGCTTTGGAACTTTCCAAAGTATTTTGTACCGAAGAAAGTTAAAGGCAAGCTTTACTATCAAAAGAATGACGGTTTGCAAAATCAAGCAGTACTTTTCCGAAATGAAGGGGATAAAGATGTTGTTGTACTAGACCCTAATACTTTCAGTGAAGACGGAACAGTTGCCATGACGAACTATTCCTTTAGTAAGGATGGAAGATTCCTAGCCTATGCTACTTCAACGCATGGAAGTGATTGGCAAGAAATACAAGTTCACGACCTTTCAACTGGGGAGAACTTAAAAGATCATATTCAGCATGTTAAATTTACTAGCATCACCTGGGCACCAGATAGTACTGGCTTTTTCTATAGCAGATTCCCAGAACCGGGTAGTGTAGCTCCAGAGGATGAGAGTAACTACCACAAAGTATTCTTCCATAAACTAGGCAATCCACAAGAAGCTGATGAACTAATACATGAGCAACCTGAAGATAAAGAACTAATGTTTTCATCCTTTATCAGTGATGATGAAAAGTATATTTGTTTATATGTGTATTTAGGAACAGCTACTGAAAATCGTTTTTATTATCGACCAATTGACTCCAGCGAGAAGTTCACACGTCTATTGGATAAAGCAGATGCCGAATACTTATATGTAACAAATCAAGACAATCTGTTCTATTTCAAAACGGACTTACATACTCCAAATGGGAAAATAATTGCAGTTGATATAAGTAACCCTGAGCCAACTAACTGGAAAGAAGTTATCCCAGAACAAGAGGATGTGATGGACTTTGTCATCGCAATACATGATAAGTTAGTTATCGGGTTGTTGCATCATGCTCATCATCAACTAAAAATCTATAGGTTAGATGGCACTTACTCTCATGATATCGAGCTGCCGATCCTCGGCTCCTTAACCGATATTACTAAGAGTAAAGATGATAACGAAATTTATTTCGGTGTTACTTCTTTCTTAAGTCCAACGGTTATTTATAACTATAATTTGGACGTGGAGAAGTTAAGGGTAGTTGCTGAATCAGAGATACCTTTTAATACATCAGATTATGAAACCAATCAAATTTTTTATACGTCAAAGGATGGTACTAAAGTTCCCATGTTCCTAACCCACCGAAAAGGGATGGAATTAGATAGAGAAAACCCTGTAATTTTATATGGGTATGGTGGATTTAATATTAACATGACACCAGCCTTTAGCCCTGCACTTCTTCGTTGGCTTGAAAAAGGTGGTATCTATGCCGTGGCAAATCTTCGTGGCGGTACTGAATACGGGGAAGAATGGCACCGCGCTGGAATGTTAGAAAATAAGCAAAATGTGTTTGATGATTTTATTTCTGCAGGGGAATGGTTAATAGAAAATAACTACACACGTAAAGAAAAATTATCCATAATGGGCGGTTCTAATGGTGGGTTATTAGTTGCTGCTTGTATGGTGCAGCGACCAGATTTATTTGGTGCTGTCTTATGTCGTGTTCCGGTTATTGACATGCTTCGTTATCATAAGTTCACGATTGGCCGTTACTGGATTCCAGAATACGGTAGTGCTGATAATCCTGATCAATTCCCTTATCTCTATGCTTACTCACCACTGCATAATATTCAGGATGGGGTAAAATATCCTCCTGTGCTAATAGCTACAGCGGAAAGTGATGATCGAGTAGTCCCTGCACATGCGAAGAAGTTTGCTGCAACCCTTATGGAAAAAGCGGATCCAAATTCAACGATTGTTCTAAGACTTGAAGCAAAGGCAGGTCATGGTTTGGGTAAACCAACCTCGAAGTTGATTGATGAGTGGGTAGACTTTTATGCATTCTTGGATAATGAACTAGGTAAATAACAAATAAGAGTGTCCTTTATTGGGACACTCTTGTTATTATGATTCTAATCATCCAACTGACGCTTCTTATAAACGATACCAGATAAAATAATCCCAACTACAGCCCAAGCTGTGATAACTGCTAGATAGCTCCATAGATCACCGAATCCGGCTCCAGCCTCTACCTTATATGCAAACTCGATCAGTTGAATGTTTGGTAGATACTCCACGAAAGAAAGTGAAGGGTATTTTTCAACTAATCCCATTAGCACAGAACCAAAACCAAATAAAAAGATAACAGGCATAATAATAAAGGATGCTTCTATTATTGTTCGAGATATTAGTCCTAAAATAGTACCTATCCCTAGATAGAACACCATAGAAATAATTAAGGCAATTACTACCATGATAATATTGGTAGGATTATACCCTGTTAGATAAGCACAAACTATGATAGTGATAACAGATAGAATGATAGTAACTAAACTCTTTCCTATGAGAATCTCAAAGACCGATGCTGGTGAAAGCATTAATCCTCTAAGTGTATGCTTCTCCTTTTCTTCTGCAATGACTGCACATTGAATAAATGCTGTAACAGATGCTAAAGCAAGGTTGATAATCATATAATGTAAATCAATTGTTGGATCCATTATTCTTCCATAGAATACCGCCATCACAATTGGTAAAAGTATGATAGAGCTTACAAAGTAATTTTTCCATAAATCCTTCCAGTCTTTTTGTAAAATAGCATTAATTCGCTTCCATGATAATGTCATACTAATAACTCCTTCCCAGTCACCTGCACAAAAATATCTCCTAATGTTGGTTCATTTGAATGAATTGAAACCACTTCATTCTTTGACATATACTGATAAAGCTCATCTGCACCTTCTGTACCGGCAGGAAGACTAACCACTTTACCATTCTTCAATTCTACGTTTACTGTACCATCTGCAAATTGTCTGCGTAATGCTTTTGGTTCATCTAACAATTGAATCTTTCCTTTATGAAGGAATGCAACTCGATTACAAAGTGCCTCTGCTTCACTCATATCATGAGTCGTCAAGAAAATAGTTGTTCCTTTCTCATTTAACCGACGAAGTCCTTCATGGATTTGTTGAGAGTTAGCAGGATCTAGAGCCGAAGTTGGCTCATCTAGGAACAATAAATCCGGCTCATGTAGTAACGTCCTGGCCAGCAGTACACGCTGTGTCATCCCTTTTGAAAGTTTCGAAACAATTTTCTTCTTTTCATTTCCTAGGTTCACTAAATCCAACACCTCATCCATTCTTTTACGAGGTACATGATATAGATCACAATATAATTTCAAATTATCTTCAATAGAAAGACGTTGGTATAAACCGCTATTATCTGAAAGTACTCCAATTCTTTGGCGATAAGATCCTTTATTTAAAGCAGAACTTTTCACACCAAATACGGATGCATCTCCAGAGGTCTGTAATAATTGACCCGTTAATATTTTAATAGTCGTTGTTTTTCCAGAACCACTTGGTCCTAGAAATCCAATTATTTCTCCTTTTTTTACATTGAAATTGACATCTTCCAATGCCGCTTGGTTACCAAAAACCTTCGCTAAACTTTTTACTTCGATAATATTTTCCATTTTACTCCTCCGTGGTGATTATTTTTTCTTTGTACCCTTAGATTAGGATAAATTAAGGGTTTTGACAGCAAATTTCCGGTGAAAAGAGTAAATTTCGGGGTGAATGGAGCTTATTTTAGGCCCAACATTTCCTTTAATTGTGTCATTTTTGTCTTGGACAATGGAATAGTCGATTTCGGTTTGTCATCTAAAACTAAACTATAACTATTTCTCGTCCATGTAATGACTTCACGAACTTTTTGGAGATTAACGATATAGGAACGATGGCACCTAAAAAATCCAAATGGCATTAATCGTTCTTCTAGTTCATTCATCGTAAATGTACTTGGAAAAGCTTCACCTTTTATGAAAACATTAGACTGTCCATCATTACTTTCAATATAATCTATCTCTGGTGGATCAAATAAAACAATTTTTTCATTTACTTTGGTAGGAATTTTATTAAAATTAACTGTAATTAATGTGCCTTCATCTTGTTTTTCAGAAACATCTTCTACTTCTTCAACTGATAGGGGCACTTCATCTTGCATTTCAACCTTATGTAACCCTGTGTCATTAAGGCGATAAACGTTATCTGTCATAGTAATCGCATTTTCCATATTACCAGTAAAAATTAAAGCAGATTCTTCTTTTTCTTTAATATAATCTAGAACATTTAGAAAAACCCGCTTCGTCTCCAAATCTACATTCAACTCTGGCTCTTCAAAGATATAAAGAGTAGGATCTTCTAGTAGTATTTTTGCGAAATGCACTCTTCTTTTTTCAGAAAAAGTTAGTTTATGAACTGCTTTATTCATTAACGTACTTAGCTGTGTTAGCATCAACACATCCTCGATTGATTGTGATGAGCTATAAAGTTGGCTATAAAATTTAAGGTTATCCAATACAGATAATCTCTGGTAAATTTCCTGCTCAAAAAAACAAATCCCCACAGGATAATGGCTTATCTTTTGGCTTTTTTCTAGTTTCTTGCCACCAATTGTTATCTCACCTTTTCCAATTGGCACTTTACCTAATAACATCCTAAGTAAACAAACACGAATATTAAGATTAGAATGGATAGCAACTACTTCCCCTGTATGTACAGATAAATTAAAAGCAGGAAATAATAGCACATCTTTTTCTTGTCTTTCTAAATTATGTATAGTTAAAACTTCCATCTGAATCACATTCCCCTATAGAATCTTGTTGTCTAGCAAGCTATTTATGTTTTTTATCTTATCTAATATTTCTATTATTTACTAGTATTCATTTGTAAATTTGTATTTTACATAAAAAAAGGCAGGGAAATCCCCTACCTTATCTTTTCGCTATTCCATTTGTTAGTACTTGAATTATCCTCTCAATCTCTACTTCCTCATCCCAATCAACTTCAGGTAAAATCACATAGCTAGTAATGATATAAGAAAATATAGATGAAGCCACCACACGAATAATGGTATCTGGATGCATGTCAATAATTTGTCCTTTTGCTTGAAAATGCCGTACAATTTCTCTCAACCTTTCAAAGACATCATTACCAATATGCTCAATAGCTTGTTTCTTTAATTCTTCATGGAACGGCAATTCCTGAATAACAACCCGAAGCATTGGAATATTGTTCTTCACAAACTCAATCCGATTAGAAACCATCGCTCGAATAAAGTCTTCAAACGTAGTAAACTCCTTATTCAGTACCTTATTTATATCCTTCTTCACAACTGGACCAATTACTCTCATCATCGTCGGTGAAACAATGGTTAATAACAAATCCTTTTTCGATTTATAATGACGGAATATAGTTCCCTCTGCTACACCTGCCTTCTTTGCTATCTCACTGGTAGATGTTGCAGCAAACCCTTTTTCAGCAAATAACTCCGTTGCAGCAGCTAATATTCCCTTTTGTTTTTCGGTTAAGTTTTGATCGTCAGTAAACAATGGCTATCTCCTCTTATCTCCATAAGCTATATCGTTATCATACGGTAAGTCTAAACATAGATGCAATTGGAAGGAACATTATATTTTCCGATATTTCCTTAATGCAAGGATATTTAGAATCATAAATAAAGCGGAGAAACCAAGCAACACGCATATTTCCATATATATTTCATTCCATCCAAATCCTCTAACCATCACATCTCGTAATGCTTCCGCTGCATAATAAAGTGGCGTAATAGGTCCAATCCAACTTAGCCAATTCGAGATGGTTTCTAAGTTAAATAATCCGGAAAAGAATACTTGTGGTACGACGATAACCGGGATAAATTGAATCATTTGTAATTCGTTATTGGCAAATGATGAAATTAATATACCTAATGTCAATGCAGTAAATGATAGGGATAGGATAATCAACAATAAATAGAAAAATGAGCCTTCCATCATCATATCAAGAACATAAATCGTATACGCAGCAATAATGGTGGATTGGATCATAGTGACAATACCAAACCCAATTACATATCCAGAAACTATTTCCCATTTTCGCAGTGGTGTGGATAGTAAACGCTCTAACGTTCCCGTGGTTCGTTCTCGGATAAACGAAACACCAGCAATAATAAAAACAAAGAAGAATACAAAGAACCCTAATAAGACTGGTCCAAAATAATCAAATTGTCCCATCTCACTTGAACCATGCAAATAACTTACCTCTAAATCTTCAGTTAAAGATTCTTGTAGACTTGCAAAAGTAGATTGGATCCATCTTAATGTTTCCCCATTTACAGTAGGGTCACTACCTTCCAAATAGATGGAGGGTACTCCGCTCGTAAGCGTAATATATCCATCAATTTCTTGTGAAAGTAAATCAACCTGTGCATCATGAGTATTGTCATAGTGCGTAATTTCTGCGTCACCAAGATCCATGTTTTCCTCGATAGCATCAGGAACTTCAACAAATCCTATCTTCGGAATATAACTGTCCCCATTAAAGACCAGATGTAACATCGTCAAAACTAATATAGGAGCAACTATTAACATCCCTAGTGACCGCTTATCACGAATAATTTGACGTAATATACGAATCGTTAATGCTTTAATTCTCATCTACATCACCCCCGTATACTAAAAAGGCCTCTTCGATGGTAGCTGAATTGGTATGTTGTTTCAATTCACTAGGTGTACCTACTGCAATTAGCGAACCATCACGCATCAGGCCAAGGCGATCACATTTTTCTGCTTCATCCATAACGTGTGTTGTTACAATAATCGTTGTACCTTGTTCGTTTAATTGATAAAATGCATCCCAAATCTTTTTACGCAATACCGGGTCAATTCCAACTGTTGGTTCATCTAGTATTAATAGTTCCGGTTCATGAAGGAGTGCAATAGCAAGTGACAATCTCCGTTTCATCCCACCAGAGTAATCGGACACTAATTTATTAACATGCTCTGTTAAATCAACTAGCTTCATCACTTCCTGAATTCTCTCTTTTAGCTTCATTCCTTTTAACCCATACAAACTGGAGAAGAATTGCAGATTTTCCTTCGCAGATAAATCCTCATACAGTGCATCTGATTGTGCCATATAACCTATTCGGTTAATTACATCCAACTTTGGCATTGTTTGACCTAAAACAATATTTTCACCGGAAGTAGGAGTATCTAACCCCGACAACTCTTTTACCAATGTTGTTTTTCCAGCCCCAGATGGACCTAGCAGCCCAAAAATCTCTCCTTCCAGAATATCTAAATGAATATTCTTTAGAACAACATGCTTTCCAAAATGTTTCGTTACATCTTTAATTGACACACAAAAATTGTTCATTAATCGTACACCCTCCTCATAGTGAGTGATTACTCACTACTAACATACAACGAGTTAAACACTTTGTAAAGTGAGTAATCACTCATCTATAAAAATAAACTAGTAATTAGCCCATTCTTGCCTAATAGACTCCCATCCTGGTTCATTTCCCCATATAGTAAATGGAATACATTTTAAGGAGGAATACGATTTGAATCACTTTGGACCACCACATGATGATGAGAGGCAATTTAACCTACCTGGGTATTTATTAGGACAATTCTTTGGTAATCAGGGACAGTTCCCTGGAGGAGGACAGACAGGTGGATTTTTCCCTGGCGGAGGTCAAACTGGCGGACAATTCCCGGGTGGCGGTTTTCCTGGAGGAGGATTCCCTGGGGGCGGAGGATTTCCTGGCGGAGGGTTCCCTGGACAGCCTGGTGGAGGGGGTCAACAAGGCGCGCCGAATACACCACCACCTAGTTTTACTCCACATCAGTCACAATTCCAGACCTTTGCAGTTGATCCAGGGGGAATCAGAGGATGTCTATTCCGCTTCACCTACATTTGGCTAGAGAATGGTAACTCTTTCTGGTATTATCCAACCTTTGTTGGAAGAAACTCTGTTGCTGGCTTTAGATGGCGTGGTAACCGTTGGGTATACTTTGGAATTGACTTAAACAGAGTCGCCTCTTTCCAATGCTTTTAGACAAGTGCCTAGGGTAGCTAGTTTAATATAATTGTTAGAAACGAGGCTCCCTCCTTCTGCATAAGATATAGTGGAAGGAGGGATTTTTGTGTGGGATAAAATAGTAGGATTATATCTAGCAGCTATTCTAGCTGGATTTGCTTTAACACGAGTGCCAACCTCTGCAATTGTGACATCTCAAATTCAAACCATTCTAGTACTAGTCGGTGGAATTGTCATTATCGTTTTTGCTATTGCAATTATACACCTTGCAATAAAAGCACTTTTTCATAAACATTCGTAACTTGAGTTATCATTCCTTTATAAGATTATCTATGAAAGGGACCTTATTGGTCTCTTTTTTCTCATTATTTCTGGGATAGTTACCACTTATAGAACAATTTGATATAAAACTCTGATTGAAATGATGTATAACGTATTGTCATACATCATTTGAGAGCAAAATTTTGGTTGTAATGATACGTGAGGGGGCACTATACTTCATATCGATGCTAGAATCTTAGCCAAATGATGAATGAGAGAGCATCATACATCATTTGAAGTAATAATCTTAGTTGAAATGATGTTAGAAGAGGAGCTATAAATCGTCTCATGTCAAAATCTTTATCTAAATGATGAATGAGAATGTACCGCTCCTCCTTTCAATTTAGGAACCTGGCCTAAATGCTATTTAAAAAACAAAAAACACGGCAAGGTTGCCGTGTCAATTCACTTAATTATTAATAATATCATTAACGGTTGATTCCACTTCTTCTCGAGATATTTTTTCTTTACCACTCTTCAAGGCATTTAATGTACGATGTGCTAATGCAAGTGGAATTTTACAGAATAGGATTATATTTTTTGTCTTAATGGATTTCATATATTCATCTGCTTTTGCTAAGTTTTCCTCCGCATATTCGAACATATCTTCACGGCTCCAATTATCCGGAAAAAACTTAACCCCACGATCTGCATCCTCATCTTGGTTACGTAGCACATTTACAGCTTGTAAGCCTCGTCCGTATCCAATAGCTAACTCAGGAACTGTATCTGTATTATCGTACCAACGCCAAATGTCAGAAAGCATGACTCCAACTAGTCCAGCTACATAATACGTATAATCATCTAAATCCTCTTTAGTACGAATCTGCCAGTTCTTTTCTACCCAATCAGCCATTCCATCGGCCATGATACTTGTTGATTCTTTCACTTTAGGAGTGATACCTTCTGGACAGAAAGCAATCCAGTCACCGAGACGCTTGGTTACTTCCGGTAATTTCTCCTCATATGGTTTAATTAATTGCTGATAGGCTTCTACGTTGAAATCATTCTTTAATAGTTCACTAGTTGCACGTAATAAATGTTGTTTTGTTTCCGATTCTAGCTCTTCATGATCCTCAATTTCATCAATTGCACGCATACATAAGTAGGCTGCTCCAACTGTTTTACGTAATGTTGGTTTTAAAAGCTTTATCGGTATATAGAAAGTTCTGCTTGTTTCCTTTAGCATCTTCATAGCTTCTTTTTCTAATTTCACTACATCATTCAAGCTGGTATATCCTCCTTAAAAAACACATACACAGAGATTATTCTTTGTATGAAAGGGATTCCTTGAAAGCTATCCTTTCTTAGAATCCCTTTATCTATCATGTATATCATCTACTGTTATTTTACTCTTAACATAGATAAAGTATAACAAACTTTTGAGGATATTGCTTAAAATAAGTCATTTAGAACTATTTCTATTCTACTGTGATGGTAATCTTTTGGTTAATGGCTTTTCCATCCCCTTGTTCTACTACGAGATCACCAGATAGTTTTTCTCCCATTTCTCCGTATGCTTCCTTAACCTGCTTACCATTGTTTCCATCAGCAGGATCAATCTCTAATTTAATATCATACTTCTCTAAATCTTTAATTCTATCATCTTTTTCCGGATCCTTAATATAAATAGTTGCTGAACCATCAGGGTTCGTATAAGTTGTTCCATTAAATCCTGTTGTAATATAATTTGGTATCATTCCAGTAGCACGAATAAACGTCTCTTCTACTAAATTACTTTCAATATTTATAACCACATAATCTTCAAATTTTTCGACGCTTGGATTAATCCATACATTTGCATCTCCTAAGTCGTCCGGAATATTCCAAACTGGTGCTTCGATAGAAAAGGATTGATCTTCCCCATCAAATACAATCGTCTTATGGAACGTTGCTTTACTTAATACCTCGTCCTCATAGGAATCATAGTATATTCTTGCAAATTTGCCTGTTATTCCATCAGCATAATGTTCTGTAATTTCATCCGTCTGGTTACCTGATTCGAATGAAAGTTCAATATGTAATACCCCTTCAAAGTCATCCGGAACTCCTGCTTCCAGTTCAAAATCCCCAGTTCCTTCCACATTGCCGAATCCATTTCCACCAATTATAATGCCATCAACAGAATCCGTTCTTAAAGCTAGTTGGGACTCTGGCAACAAATTTGTTTTACCTGAAAGTAAAATGTTATTCCCTTCCACCTTGAAGTCTCCCTCAAACCAAACGTCTAAGTCACCTTGGTCTTCAGGTGCAGTTGAGTCATTTACTTCAAAGGAAACGTCTTCTGATTCCTCTTCTTCCTCAACTACTTCTTCCTCCGATTGGTCCTTACTTTTCTCATTATTTTCAGAGGATTCTTCTGTTTTTTCATTTTCATTAACTGCCTTCTCTTTGTCCTCAGTATCACTACAAGCAGCTAATACAAAAAGAAATGCAATCAGTATTACAAACAACAACCTGTTTCTAATCATTAACATGACACGTCCCTTGATTTTATATGTACCATTTCATAATAGACTTAGGTCAATCTAATCATCAACAGGACTTTATACTTAATTTGTGATTCTACGATAAGACCTTTTTACTAAAGCACTAGAGGTAAGTTCAACTAGAAATGGAATATTTCCTCTCGTTCATCTATAATAAAAATAAAAAAGGAGACCCGCTACATGAATTCTGATAATCGCTTCATTAAATTCCTCGGGGGAAAAAATATTGTCTTTGTTCTATCCGTTTTAATTCTAATCGGATTAATGATATTTATTTATGATCAAGTATCGTATGTTTTTAATCCGCTTTTTGTGATTCTATCAACTATTACACCCCCAATTATTCTAGCATTTATTGCATTTTATCTATTAAATCCTATTGTTGATCTATTAGAGAAGATTAAAATCAAACGTATTTGGGGAATCGTTATTATCATTATTGGTATTACTGGGCTATTAACTGGGTTAATTTTATTAATAGCGCCAGCAATTGAAAAACAAATAACCGATTTGATTTCTACATTTCCAAAATATGTACAACAACTATGGATCGGTATCAATGAATGGGTTCAGAATTCTTTCCTAGCACCATATTACGATCAAGCATACAACTGGGTCGTATCCAACTTCAGTAATATTCCTGGAATAATAGGGTCCTACATTATCGATGCATTTGCCGGTGTACGAAATTTTGCAAGTACTGTTACAAATTTTGTAGTAGCACTTGTTACATTTCCAATTATCCTATTCTTCCTATTAAAAGACGGCGACCGTTTTAAAGCATATTTCTTAAAATTATTACCACCGAAATATCGTGGTGATGTGAATCAAATTCTAAACAATATGGATGCTCAAGTAGGATCATATATCCAGGGACAAATCATTGTTGCGTCTTGTATTGGTATTCTTTTATACATTGGTTATTTAGTCATTGGTTTGGATTATGCCATTACCTTAGCTATTCTGGCAGGAATTTTAAGTGTTGTTCCTTATCTTGGCCCGACACTATCGATCATCCCAGCGGTAATTATTGCAATTGTAAACTCTCCGTTCATGCTATTAAAGCTTGCAATTGTATGGGTCATTGTTCAATTCCTAGAAGGTAATTTAATTTCACCAAATATTATGGGTAGAACTATGAAGATACATCCATTAACAATCATTATTGTTTTACTGGTGGCAGGAAATCTATTTGGGCTTCTTGGCGTTATTCTCGGAATCCCAGGCTATGCAATCCTAAAAGTTCTTGTTACATATATATACAGTAAATTCAAGGAACGTTATAACCGTTTTTATGGCGAAAAATATGGTGAGTATACAACAGAGGAAGAATAAAAAGGTTGGCTTTAGAAGGAATGTTCCTCCTAAAGCCAACCTTTATTGTATGGTTAAATATTGGGGTTCGTTGTCATAAGTGAGTAACCTTTTATGGATAAGGTCTTACCATATTCATTCCTTACGTAAAACTAAAATAGATAACATTCCTAATCCAAATCCAATTGCGCCGCCAGCCTCCACATTATGAAACAACAATCCTATTCCAAATCCTGTAATTAAAAAACCAAAAAAAGCTAGACCACTACGTACATAGTTCATGCTTGAACCCCCAAATTCATGATATCTGTATAGTATATTCACGGGGGAATTTTTTGGTTAATTATTTACATAGTCCACATATAGATATTCAGAAAACTCTATTTGAAGGTCCTCTGGTACCCTTATATAAAAGAATCGAGATCCCGAAGAACTGTAGCCATTTCCAAATTGGCTTTCACCAATCATTTGCTTCATAGGAAATCCAAGTTCATTAAAGGCGAGTTCAATAATTATTTCTTCCTCTGGACTAACAAACTCAAGTGTATCCGAAATCAATTCAACACCCATATCCGGTGTATACTCACTTACATCCATATATGCTGCATTCACTCCGAGCGCCTGCCAGTCTTTAATATAGAATACCTCTATTGCTTCTTTTAACTCATCGGTTCTTTCAATTAATATACCTTCTTCATAAGAATCCGAAGAAAGCGTAAGTTTTTCCCCGGTATAAGAGTACTCCCAACTGTCTGCAATTCGTTGTTTATCAATGGAAGAGAATTCTCCCTGCTCTGCTTTCATAAATAAATTGTCCGTCATGTCACCACTAGGATCTAAGCCCTCCATCATATTTGCTTCAGAACTTGGAAGAAAGAAAGCAGACACTGTTCCTAGAATCAAAATAGAAATATAACCAATAAAAATTAGCTTCAATTTTTTAGTGGTTAAGGACTTTTGTGTCAATCGTTTATTCATGGCAATGAACCAAAATATAATGATCAATATAATAGATAAAATTGCCCCCATCATCTAACCTCCAATCGATTAGATAGTAATATTGCAAGTCCACTTCCTATAATTAAAGTGACCACAGCCTTTAGTAAAAATAGAGAAAACGAGTACTCCATAAAATAGAATTCTAGAATGTTAACAAAACCGGAATTCCCATTATGTTGTGCAATATAATTTAACCCAATTAGAAGAACTGGTATTAATATAATTAGTCTTTTATTAAATTGTGTCATCATCCCAATTAAGTAACCTGCTGTTGCAGCCAATAAGATATACAATAAAGTAACCACTGCCCCTGCAACATAATCACCTACAGAGACTTCATGTGTTACGGTTAGGAACACATCAATGTCTTGTGTTATATAAGTGAGAAGTTGAATGATACCACCTGATAATAGCGCTGTTATTGCACCTATTACACATGCCGTTAGGAGAAAGGCCATGTTTGATAGATTATACGATAATCGGTTGGAAACGAAAGTAAAGTCATCTTCACGATATGCCTTTGTTGTCATTAAAATTGCATTCAAAAATGCCCATATTATCGTCAGAATGATTACAAGACTTGGTGAGAACATTGAAACCTCAACTGTATAAACATTATTGGAGAATGATGTTTGCATACTTCCAACTAAAGTAAGAAGTATTCCAATCACTTGAACCAGTATTAATCCCATAAACACACCAGTATACGCTTTTAATTTATACCGATACTGCAATCGAACTACACTAGAGAGACTAACTTTTGTTAAAGACATCATCAATGGCCCCTTTCGTTTGATTGGTAAGGTAAACACAAATATCTGTAGGAGTAACGGGTGACACCTGTATTCCTAGTCTTTTTACTTCCTCATGGGAAAAGTTGTTCCGAACAACCACCGAACAATTGTCAATATTAACATCACGTTTATAAATGACCTCTTTATCCTGTAAAGTCTGCATAACAACAGCCGTTCTCCCACTTAAGGTAACAGCATACTCTTTCAACTCATCCACTGGTAGCTGAAGGACTTTCTTTCCTTCGTCGACCAATAATATATCCTCTAATATATCCTCGAGCTCATCTAAATGATGGCTAGAAATAATAATGGTCCGTGGGGCTATAAGATAATCTTTTAGTAACGCACGATAAAAGTCTTTTCTTACAGCTGCGTCCATCCCAGTTGTCGGCTCATCAAAAATGGTAAGGGGGCATTTAGCTGCAAGCCCTACAATCATGTTAAACGTACTTCTTTTCCCTTTGGAAAGACTTTGGTGGGTTTGTTTTGGGTTAAAATTAAAGTATTCCAGAAGTGCGAATGCAATTTCCTCATCCCAGTTAGGATAGAAAGCTTTAGCCTCATCTAAAATTTCTCCTAGATTTAACGTATACGTAAAACTCATCATGTCATCTACAAAAATAGAATTCATGGAAACTTCGAGATTATTAAAAGGACTTCGGTTGAAAACCTTCACTTCCCCTTCAGTTCCCCTCCAGAATCCAGCAATTATCTTAAGAAGTGTTGTCTTTCCTGCCCCATTGCGACCAATTAAGCCAGTGATGGTATTCTCTTCAATCGAAAAATTGATCTGATCTAGAGCCTTCATACTGCAATATGCTTTAACTAGCCTCTCACATTCAATTACCTTCACAGTTACTCCCCCTTGCTTTCTTTCATGATTTGTTTAAGCATTTCTAAAAGTTCCTCTTCTGTTACTTGTAAACGGGTAGCTTCTTGTACTGCTTCATTTAATAGACCCTTTAATTTCATTTCTTTTCTTTTTTCTAAGATAATGGTCATGGCCTCATGAGAAACAAACTTCCCCAGTCCCCGCTTGTTGTAGAGGATCTTTTCTTCATAAAGAAGATTAAGCCCTTTGGCAGCAGTTGCTGGGTTGATCGTAAACATATCTGCAAGTTTGTATTGAGAATATACCTTATCATCAATCTTCAGATTACCGTTCAGTATCTCGTTCTCAAGCCATTCCGCGATTTGAACATAAATCGGAATCGTACTGTCCATATTTAGAACCATATTCGGTCCTCCTTAACCAACATAGTGCATTAGTGTTGTAATGTAGTATATATAAAAACACAAAGGATTGCAAGGGCTAAATAATGATGCAAATAAAAAATACTCTCTAGATTCTAGAGAGTATTACTAGATTATGCCTTTAAGGCATGGATTACTTGATTTAATTCGACCGTTAAATCATTCAGCTTTTTCGATACATCTAACGTGTTCTGCACTTCATTATTTTGCTTCTCCGTAATAGAAGTAATTTCCTTTGCACCAGAGGAAGATCGATTAACGGATTGCTCAATTGCTTCCATTGCTCTGTTCATTTGTTCAGATGATGTTGTTATTTCCTCAACCAATGATGATATTCCTTGAATTTGAGCGGCAACCTCATTGGATGACTTTGAAATATGTTGAAAGACATTGTTAGACTTCTTCGCAAGTTCTAGGCCTTCCACTGTGGAGGTTTTAACATTATTTATGGAAGCAACAGAATGATTTGTATCGATAATCATTTGTTTAATAATCTCTGCAATATGTTCGGACGATTCCAATGATTGCTCTGCTAAACTTCTGACTTCACTAGCAACAACAGCAAAACCTTTTCCGTATTCTCCAGCTCTAGCTGATTCAATCGCTGCATTTAAGGCTAATAAGTTCGTTTGATCTGCTATTCCGGTAATGACTTCAATTATTCCCTCAATAGCTTGTGAGCGTTGGTGCAGTTCTTTAATAGCATGATAAGATTCATCTACTTCTTTATCAATCTCTTCCATTTGGCTTAATAGTACTTCTGTTTGATTACTTCCTTTTTGTGATTCCTCTGCAGTCGCATTTGAATTAACGGAAACACTTTGGGCCGTCTGGTTAATTGTTTGAATACCCTGATGAACGAAATTGATTGCTTCTACGTTCTCTTCAATACTAACCAACTGACTTTCTGTAATGGATGCGACTTCTTCGATAGACGCTGCTAATTCAGCACTAGAATCGGATGATACTTTTGCATTATGGGATAGCGTTTCAGACACTTGTAATATTTGATTAGAGGTAACCGCTAATCGGCCAACAATATCTTCAACTATATTCATTCTCTGTTCTTCTTGTTCTTTTTGATAATATTGTTCTATCTTTCTTCCACTATGTACTTGCCAACTAACAGCACTAGAAGTTAGCACTAAAAACAGCGCATGTAATAAAAACATAGAGAACATATACTCTTTTACACCAAACACGATTTCCGGTACCAGTAACAATCCCACTATATGTTGTACTGCAAAGATACTCGTCATCATGATTAATTGTTTAATTTCTTGGTAGAAACCTAGTGCAGCAACTACCATAAAAATACTAAAATGAAATTCTACCCTTCCACTACCTCCAGAAATAATCGCAATACTAGCAAATGTTAACACCAGTGTTAATAGATATGGTAAAAAAATATGATTTCGAACTTTCTTATATAAAACAACACCAAATAAGAACATTATTATTGGAATAGCTAAAAGAATATTTAGCAATCCCCCGAACTGCTCTTCAATCTCATATGATGTTAAAATTTCCATCCCTCCGTGCGAAAAATCAAAAAGATGAAAATACCTTCCTAGTATGTTAATCACTATCGCTAGAAAAGTTACGCTCCCTGCGATTAGTAACATTAACTTATTTCTCTCTCTCTTCATATTCTTCTCTCCCATTCTATATCTAAATCCCCAGTACTATATTACCATATATATTATAATTTTCAGACTGATAAGATTTGCGCAATACTTGCCGCTTTTTTTATAAGAGAGATTAGGCCAGACCTTATAGTATCGTTCCTATATATAAAAAAAGAGGATACCACAGTATCCCCTAACTTCTTAGCCATATTGATTTTGTATAAGCCACTCTTAACCCCATTTTTTCCATGTTATTCGAACTGACACTGGCATATTTGGCTTGTCCAACAACTAATTCAGCACCTTTATGATGTGCATCCTTTATTCTTTCTACTAGTAGAGCTCGGTGTATACCTTTCTTTCTATGTTCGGGGATAGTTGCTGACGCTGCGAGTGTCGCAATTCCATTTTGATAAAACATGACCCCAATTCCTGCTGGCTCGCCCATAATGGTTGCTAAGTAAAACTCCCATTCATTAAGTTGGTATAGCACTTTATTATTTTGAGCAATCCCTGGTTTAATGAATTCTGGTAAACCAAAACCTCTTACATAAATATCTGCAAATAAATCAAACTCATCTTCTCTTAGCTTCCGCAATGAAATCGCCGGGTTCACATTTTCAAATGTAGTAAATTCATTACCATATAGTACACTATGGAAATTACTCTGATAGAATCCTTTACTAGCTAATAACTTTAAGAGATCTGAATTAGTAAAAGAAGGTGTAATCTCAAATTGTACCGGAATATCTTTTTCGTTATAGAAATCTAGAATTTTATCAATCTCACAGGTATCCTCAGCCATCAAGCCTCTGACTGTATTGAATGATGGTCCGGGAATACCTTTTACTGAAAATGCAGTTGAATTGCCAAACTGCTCTACATCTACTTCCATTGGATTCCCGGGAAGATTCTGTATTGCTGTAAGTCTTGAATGAAGCATCTCTATTTCAGAAACTTCAATCCTTCTCGCTAACTCCTTTGTCAATACTGGAACCATCCAAAACCCTCCCTAATCAACACCAATAATTTTACTCCTTCGTTCTAAGAACACAACATCTCTCCATACACCATTTAGTTTTCCTACCCGTCTTCTAGTTCCTACGATATCGAACCCCAAACGGGTGTGGAGCTTAATACTAGCCGTATTTTCCGGAAAGATTAAAGACTGTAAAGTCCAAAAACCTGCTTCCTCACTAACTCGAACAAGTTCTTCTAATAATAATGTACCAACACCTAAACCGGAGCAAGAATTGGAGACATAAATACTATCCTCGGCAACACCACGATATGCTTGCTTATGAATAGATTGACTTAAAGCAGCCCATCCCACTACTTCGTTATCTATACAGGCAACTAATCGACATGACGCTACATGTCCTTTATCCCATTCTTCCCACGATGGAGGCTCCGTATCAAATGTTGCATGACCAGTTTGAATACCTTCTATATATATGTTTCGTACCGATTCCCAATCGGATTCTGTCATCTGTTTAATGATCACATGTTGTTTTCCCATCATACTCACCTAGTTTGTCTATAAATTAAACCAAAAACGTCTTTTCACTATGCCATCTGCATCTGTCTCAGAATGATCTTCTATTCCACCATTATTCATAATAACTTTGGCTGATCCTATATTATCTTCATCACATGTAATTAACACCTTGTCCATACCCAACTCTCTACATTTATGGAGTGCCTCCGCCAAGATATACGTGGCATAACCCCTCCTTCTTTCAGATGGGAGTACACTATAACCGATATGTCCTCCAATCCGATAAAGGAAATCGTTTAATTCATGACGGATATCTAGCATACCTAGTATTCTATTTTCCTCATTCACTAACAAGTAATTAGAACATGGTAGCCATTTTCCATGGCCTTTCTCTCTTTTAGATAATTCTTGTAGGTATACTTCATAGCTTTCAAATCCCTCTATTTCGAAGCCACTTGGGATAAGTCTTTTCGGCCCCCATTCTACCACATATGCACGATGCTCGTTTTCCCACTCCATAGAAGGTCTTACTAAACGCATATTCATCCCCCTTTACACAACTAACAACGAATTAATTATTCTAATCATAATCAATTCGTTGTTAGTTGAAAAGAACTATTTATCTTTTTCTTGCTTTAATAAAGCCGTCAATTGTATCCCATACTAAACCAACTAAGAAAAGGATAACAATTATTCTAGTACTATTTTCCCAAATCGATTCCCCAATCTGGTATCCTTCAGAACCTTCTGTGACTATTCCAGCATGAACTAAATCACTCATAAACTCTGGATTCCAAAAAGCATCTCCGGTAATGAGGAAGGAGACAACCATTATTCCTAATAGATTAATTACCACTGTATAACCTACTAATTTCATGGTCCACTTTCCTGAAATTAATTTTATACTTTCCTTTACAATGAAGATTGCTAGTAGCAATAATACAAATGGCATGAATTGTGAAAAGGTATCTTCATTTAAGAAAGGAACAACCTCTCTGAATCCCCCATCATTAAACACATAGACACCGAAGAAATTACTAGAAAAAGCAAACAATACCATGACGATAACGTAAAATATGATAGAAACGATCGGCTCTGATCTCTTTATTCGTCTTTTTGGATCTGGAACTGCTGAAAGCATAGATGGATGCCAAGTTTTATCTAATCCTAGATCCTTTGTCTTAATTCCCCCGTAGTAATCTGCTATTGCAAATGAAATGGTTACCCACCCTAGGGCTTGCGGTACCGCTGTCACCAATGAAACAATCAACCCTACAAAGTGATCCAGAATCTCGACTGGATTGATTATCGTTTCAATGACAAAAACAATTCCAAGTCCTGCTGTCATCGAAATTAAGACAATCTTCAATACAATGAGAAATGAGTCATAAAGCTCCGGTCCAATTAAATACCTTTTCGTTCCACGATATTTATTAGCCATTTCTCTTGGGCTACCTAATTCTAATAAAACACTCTCCATATCTTTCTTATTGATTTCACGATTGCCAACACGTTCCTCAAGCATATCTTCAATTAAACCACGCAGTTCAATTGCGATATCCTCACGCTGTGATTGTGGAAGCTTTTGTGTTACAGCGTAAATATAACGATCAATCATTTCCATCTTCTTCACCCTTTCCTGTATGAATTAAGTGATTCAAACTTACTACCATACTTTCCCATTCCTTACATAACTGCCCATAAACCTCGGTACCCATTTCACTTAACTTGTAATATTTCCTTGGTCTTGCCTCATTTGTATCCCACAGACTTTCCAATAAACCTTGTTTCTCCAGCCTTCTAAGTAGTGGATACAATGTGCCTGGTTCCACTTGAACACCTTTTTCATTTAGAATTGTCACAAGTGAATATCCATACTGCGGGATTGATAGCTGACTGAGTACACCAATGGTGATCGTACCCCGACGTAATTCGAGCATTAATTTATCGATATGTTCTTGTTCGTTCAACATGATCAACTCCTGACTACATTATAGTGTATGACACACACTATTGTAAAGTGCATATTATTAAAAAATAAAAAACATGATTGGATATACTCCAAGTCATGTTTAATTAATTGGCTTTGTTTTAAATATATCTAATCAAAGTAAAATAGCTCTTCAAACTTCTTATCTAATGCGATACATAATATTAATGCTAATTTGGCCGTTGGGTTGAACTGGCCTGTCTCGATAGAGCTAATGGTTTGCCTTGAGACTCCAACCGCACTTGCCAATTCACCTTGCGTCATATTTTTCTCTGCTCGGGCTATTTTTAAACGGTTCTTAAGTATAAGTTGTTCAGTTTTATCATTCATTTAGTACACTCCATATTGGCTAAGCAATGCTGCAAATGAAATAAAAACAGCCATTGTACTTAAAATTCCAGTAAATAAGTATCCTTTCTTATCCCGCATATTAAAATATTGATAAAAAGAAACTGCAGCTGTCTGTGCCATTAGTATCAAAACAATATCACTAGCAGATTCGTTGTATACACTACGAAGAATAATCAGTAATACCATAACTACGGAAACACTTATCCAACCAATATGAAATGCTTTAACTTTAATAAATTCTTCTCGTTCATCGTTTTTTTCTTGCTGAGCTTTTTTTAAGATGTCTATCTTATTCATTTATAAGCCTCCTAAGATTCTATGTTTTCATTTTATAATTCAAATAACCGCATGTCAAGTTTTGTTGTCATAAAGTAAAGTTTTATTATCACAACCAACATCAACCCTCTTTCAACCGAGAAAAGCGATTGCTCCATTGAACAATAGTGCAAATTTCCATTCCCATTGACAAATCATGTATAATTAGCTTTCATGGAAGTAGACAGAACTTAACAGGAGAATCTTAATGAAAATATATGTAGACGCAGATGCTAGTCCTGCTAAAGATATCGTTATTTCAGTAGCAAAGTCATTTTCTATTCCAGTTGTACTTGTAAAAAGTATTAGCCACTTTTCACATGATGAAGAATTAGAAGGTGTCGAGACCGTTTATGTAGATACCGGTGCAGATGCAGCAGATTACCGAATCATGCAGCTAGCTGAAAAGAAGGATTTAATTATAACTCAGGATTATGGACTTGCTTCTCTTGGGTTAGGAAAGGGTTGTCTTGTTTTACACCATAAAGGATTTGCCTATACGAATAAAAATATTGATCAGCTACTCCAAACCCGCCATCTTAGTGCGAAGGCAAGAAGAAGTGGCCAAAAGACAAAAGGACCTAAACCATATACGGAAGAAGATCGGAAGAATTTTAGGGAATTGCTTGAAAAAACTATTCAACGTAACATAAAAAACGGGAGCAATAATTAATTGCTCCCATTCGTTATAGTTTCCGAATAGTAAAGTTTGACTGAAGTACTGGCCAATTTTGTGGAAATGGATTACCCAATACCCAATAACTAACTCCCCTTAAGCCATATTCTCTCACTGTTTCATATTTAACTTGCACACTCCTCGCATCCTCAAACCATACTTCATGTTCCTGACCACTAGTATCCGTATACCGGTAATAGGGGGATTGATACGTGTTGTCATATTGAATACTTACATTGTTCCTAGCAGCAAGATTAATAGCCTCTTTTGGACTCACTGTCCGTGCAAAAGTACCTTGTACCCAAGGTATCTTCCAATCCCGACCATATAGCGGGATTCCCATCATAATTTTTTGACGTGGTATTACCGTTACAGCGTAATCCAATATATCTCTTACCTTATTGATTGGGGCAATTGCCCAAGGCTCTCCCCCTGCCCATCCCCATTCATAGGTCATCAATACAACAAAGTCACATAACTCTCCATGCACTTCGTAATCATGAGCTTCATATAGGAGTCCAGCTTGATCTCCAGATTCTTTTGGAGCTAGGGCTGTGGAGACTGTCAAGCCCAATGGTCGTAAACGATCGACCACTTTCCTTAAGAAGTTATTATAATTCTCCCTATCCTCTTGATAAAGATATTCAAAATCTATGTTTAAACCTGAATACCCTTTTGTTCGTATAGTGTTTACTATATTCTTAATCAGGGTATCTTGAATGTTAGGATTCCTTAAAAGAGTTGCACCCAAATCCGAGTTAAAACCACCACCCGTATAATTAGTTAATACAAGTAAAGGGGCAATGTCATTTACTCGAGCAGCTTCCAAAAGAGTAGTTTCGCGCATCTCGGTCAGACTACCATCCTCACGAAAGCTATACATAAATGGCGAAAGGTATGTAAAATATCTCCCTAATGCTAATACTTCTTGCCTTCCTTGTTCATTTGTCTCTGTCGTATAGGCATTTACTTCTGTACTTGTTCTCGGTTTTCTTGGAATTTTTAATTGCAGACCTGAATAGATTAACGAGGGACTTTCAATTCGATTTGCTTGAAGGAGTTTATTGATTGTTACACCGTAGCGTTGGGCAATGACCCAGAGGTATTCACCTAATTGAACCGTATGTAAACTATATGGCTTTTCTAATAATTCTCCTACAAAAATTAAATTAGGGTTAGTAATATTATTAAATTGTTGTAATTCCTGTACCGTTACTTCAAGCTTACTAGCAATCGCCCACAAATTATCTCCAGGTTGAATAACATATTCGAGATGCGGCTCCGGAATGACAAGTGACTGACCCACCACCAGAATATTTGGGTTATCCAATTGATTAAGATAAATAATTTGGTTTACATCAGAATGATACGCTTCTGCTATTCGCCACAAAACATCCCCTTGACTCACGACGTGAATTTGCATATAAATTCCCCCAATATAATTGATTACTATTCTCAAACATATTCTCTACATGCCTGTCCTAGTATTGAAATAATGGAAATTCATTACTTTTGTACTTATTTCCTTACCCTTCCACGTAATCAGGATCTTTCCTAGGATCATGGTGGTGATTTTGCCAATACATATGTGTTGATAACGTTCAAAATAAAAAAACGCTCCTAACGAGCGTTTTTCAACTTCTTCTCTTAACATCACTAATTACAAACCTACTCTTTGGCAAACTAGGAAAACGTACCATACTGTACTGCAAATCCTGTTTTGGTACTATATATTCTATATTGTTTACGAGAAAGTTAAGTACCACTTTCATCACTTCAATGGTTAGCCATTCACCAGGACAGCGATGTCCCCGGTAATAATCTCCGCCCCCTTGTGGAATAAAGTCATAGAAGTTTTCTTCTCGATTCTTAAATCGTTCTGGATGAAACAGATGTGGCTTTTCCCAAATATCAGGATGATGATTGGTACCGTATATATCAAGTAGAACTAAGTTTCCTTTTTTGAAGTCATGTCCATTCCACAGAAAGTCTTCCCTCACTTTTGCAGTTAAGACTGGGAAAAATGGATAATACCTTCTCACCTCTTGAATAAAGAGTTCTGCATATTCCTCCCCTTTTTGTTGGAGTTTTTCTTTTTCTTTCGGATGCTCATGCAACGCTAACGCTTCAAATGTAATGTACACCGAAACGGCAACGATTGGCCGTATGATATTGAGTAATTCAACAGCCACTATCTGCTCATTTAATAGTTTTCCGTTTTTATCTTGATACCAAGACATCTTATATAAAGCCGTTTCATTAGGGGGATTTATTTCACCACTGCGAACCTGTGCAACCATTGCCCGCAACCAAGCTTCCGCAAGATTTCTAGAGGTTCTTCCCTTCCAATGTCTTGGTCCTATTGCACCAACACTATCAAATAAAGCTTCTAGCTGATTAGCCCTTTTCTCCACTTCATTCTCTTCTAGCGGTATACCAGACCAAACACAAGCTACCATTGTAAGAACTTGAACCATTTCCTTGTATATCACAACTTTATGTTGTGTTGTCCATTTAGCCAATGTGATCTCTATTTGACTTTCAAGTAACTTTCTTAGATCCTCTAGTCTCTCTTTTGACATGAGGGACATAAATAATTCTTTACGATGTCGATGCTTATCTCCATCCATCGTCTGAACAGCATGTTCTCCAAAAAGAGTTTGACGTACTCGCTTCGGCGCAGCACCATGACGGATTAGTTTTTCTTCATCATAAAATGTCTTAACTGCCTCTTCCCCAGCGATACAAATTGCCTTTTGCCCGCCTAGAATCCTCGTCTCAAATATATCTCTGCCGTACTTTTTTCTTCGATTCGTTATATAGTTGTACCCTTCCAATAATAACTTTGCTGTATTATCGATTCCCTTATCAATAGGAATCTGTTCCCGATATGGCAAATTAGTCACTCACTTCTATTATTTACTATCTATAGTCTGTTGTAGTGCTCTAACCTTTATTCATAAGGATAAACTTTTACTCTTTATGCAAAGTTCATTTATAATGTATACGAGAGGTGAATGGATATGGCACGCGAACGAAAATTTTCCAGGGAAGAACTTTACTTGGAAACGAAGGAATTACTACTACAGCATGGGTATGAAGGCTATACCTTCACATTGCTCGCTAATCAATTAGACATTTCTAGGGCAGCAATTTATAAATACTATGATAATAAAGAAGAATTACTTAGCGAATATATGCTATATGAACTCACAAACTTCCTAAATGAACTGAAAAAAGTTAGTAAAGAGAAAACATTCTCCAATCAGTTCCATGCACTATTTGAATTCATTTTTTCAGATATGAGTCTTTATCATTTACGGGATATTGGATTACAAATTCCTAAAGTAAATAAGAAAGTAGCAGAAAACAAGAAAAAAATAAGCAAAATTATTGTAGAATTGTATACATCACTTCAACATTTCATAGACTTAGGAAGAAGCGAAAAAATATTAAGAGAAGACATTCCAACTAGTTTAATTATAGGAATGATTTTTCAAACGGTTAATATCCCAAACACGGAAAAGATTCCACATGATGATTGGGTAAAAAAAATAAAAGACGTAATTTGTCACGGAATCTTCACGGAATAATAATTGACACTAGTGTAACTTTCAAGTAATAATTAGATAGCGGTATATACCGTTATTTTTTCACCCAAAGTTACGCAAGTGTAACCTCGGGAAAGAAAGGGATTTTATATAATGAAGAATCTACTAAAGAAAATTACGGACGGAGTTTCCACCAAAAAAGGAATGTGGATTACATTAGCTTCATGGTTACTTGTAATGATCATCCTTACCGTTACTGTCCCAAGTGTAAGAGACTATCAAGTTACATCAATTGATTCATTACCAGAAGATATGCACTCCGTTGTTGCGAACGAAAAAATTGCCACCTATTTCGGTGACAGTGAGCTATTACCAGCTATTCTTGTGCTTCAATCAGAGAGTCAGGTTGAGCTCGAGGATTTAGTTACGATAACAGATGCGATTATTGCAGAAGATATTAAAGGTTTAAAAGAAATTATTCCAATGGGAAAATTACCAGAACCAGCTACAACCACCTTTTTCTCTAAGGATCGTACGACAGCAATTATCCCTGCTAACTTAGATGCTAGTCTAGATACTCCAGATGTAAAAGAAGTATTAGATCAAATCACTTCTATTATTTCTGAACAGACAGATTTAACAGTATCGGTAACTGGACCTGCAGGAATTGCGGTTGATACTACTGATTTATTCTCAAGAGCTGATATCGTCTTAATTATGTCCACAGTGGGTGTTATTCTTGTGTTATTAATATTGATTTACCGTTCACCATTAATTGCACTAATCCCATTATTAGCCGCTGTATTTGTGTATCAAGTTGTTACTCAGTTACTTGGACTATTTGGGAAAGCCGGATTACTCATGAGTTCACAGTCCGTTTCTATTATGTCAGTATTACTATTTGCAGCAGTAATTGATTACTCCTTATTCGTATTCTCACGATATAGGGAAGAGCTCAAGCAACATGAAAATAAGCACACTGCAATGAAATTAGCTATGAGAGGAACTGGTTTGCCAGTATTCTATTCAGGTGGTACGGTATTTCTTGCTATGATTATCTTGATATTTGCAGACCTTGGTGATTATAGAAACTTTGCCCCTATCTTTGGTACGGCATTAGCTGTTATCATGATAGCATCTGTAACACTTGTACCAGCCTTATTCACTATCTTCGGTAGAAAGTCATTCTGGCCAATCATTCCTAAAGTTGGCGATACGACTGTAAAACCAAGTTCTATTTGGAGTAAAATTGGAAAATTTGTAACGAAGAAACCAATCGTTGCGATAAGCGTTGTTGGGGTATTTATTGTATTAAGTTCGGTTTATAACGTAAATCTTAAATATGAATTTGATTTAATAAAATCATTCCCAGAAGATATGCCATCTCGAGTTGGGTATGAAGTATTAGAAGAAAAATTTGCACCAGGGGATTTAGCTCCTACAACCGTTCTTGTTGAGTCAGACAAAGAAATTTCCGAAGAGAGTCAGCAAGCTCTATTAGATGAACTTTCAAACGAAGATCATGTCAATACTATTAGAATTGAAAATCAAACTGATGACCAAAAAGTAGTATCCTATAGCCTTACATTTGATGAAAGTCCATATGCGATTGAGTCAATTAATGCCTTAGATGACATAAAAGAAAAATCAGGGGACATTCTGGAGGCAAGCAATATAGACGGTGAATTGTATTTTGCCGGTGAAACATCCGCATCACTTGATGATAAAAATACAAACGACCGAGACCTTGTGTTAATCGTAATATTGGAAACACTATTAATCTTTATCATGTTAATCTTCCTAACCAAGTCATTTAAAATGCCATTGTATATGATGGGTACAATTCTTGTTTCCTTCTTTGCAGCATTAGGTTTAGGGATGTTCTTAACCAATCTATTCTTCGGTATCGATACGATTAGTACTCGTGTTCCGGTATATGCGTTTATATTCCTAGTAGCTCTGGGAATAGATTATAATATTATTTTGGTATCGAGATTCATGGAAGAACGTGAAAAGCATTCCATCAAGGAAGCAACCCGAATCGCAGTCGCAAGTACCGGTGGCGTAATTTCCTCTGCAGGAATAATCTTAGCAGCCACATTTGCTGTACTGATGACTCAACCAATCCAGCTACTATTTGTATTCGGATTTATTGTTGCAGTTGGGATACTGATTGATACCTTCTTGATTAGAGGAGTATTATTACCAGGTTTAATTGTAATGTTCGAAAAAGATAAGAATAGAAAAGAAGCGAAGTAATAAATAACCTGAAGGATAATCCCTTCAGGTTATTTTATTTGTATCCTTTCGGGATGAGGAGAATCTGTCTGGTTAACGGGGAGATGGTTCTGGTTTTGGGGTTCATATTCTCTACTTAATGGAGCATACTCCTGACCATTAGGCTGATACTTTCTACTCTTGGGTGCATCCTCCAGGTTCTCGGGCTCATGCGCTCCACTCAAGGGCACATCATCCAGGCTCTCGGGCTCATGATATCTACTCAAGGGCACATCATCCAGGCTCTCAGGCTCATGATATCTACTCAAGGGCACATCATCCAGGCTCTCGGGCTCATGATATCTACTCAAGGGAGCATACACCTCGACTTCTAATCTCCCCCTCAGGCAACATCCCTTTAACCAAAAACAGCTTAATAGATGGAATGCCCTCCTCCCCTTTGTTAGAATTAACCTAACAAGCAAAATATGAAAGGGAGATTCATATGAAAATAGTATCAATTGAACCGACACCAAGCCCATATTCCATGAAAATAAATGTAGATGAAACAATGCCAGATGGAAAGACAGAAAACTACAAAGCTAATGATGATTTGTCCAGTGCACCTCCCTATATACGAGATCTTTTTTCTATCAGTGGGGTAAAAGGAATCTATCGTGTGATTGATTTTATTGCATTGGAACGTGATGCACGGACTCCATGGGAAGATATTTTACCAGACGTTCAGCGCACACTAGGTTCGGTTGATGGAGATCAAGACACTGAAACTTCAGTGGTGTCATCACCGGATGACCATTTTGGAGAGATAAAAGTGTTCGTTCAAATGTTTCGTTACATACCAACTCAAGTTAAGCTGGAAGAAGGAGATAAGGAGCACCGATATGGCCTCCCAGATCGCTTTATGAATGCGGCCATTGAGGCATCAATTGCATCGGACAATATGCTTGCAGAACGCAAATGGGTAGAGCAAAGTCCACGTTATGGTGATGTAGAAGAAATCGGCAAAGAGGTGGTGGAAGAACTCTCTGCTACGTATGATGATGAGCGTTTGAAAGAATTAATCCAATATGCATTGGATAATAAAGCTGCTCCATCACGCTGGATTAAAGTAACATTGGAAATGCTTGATCACCCTGACTGGAGAGAACGATATGCAGCACTAGATAAAATGGACCCCACTCTAGATGACTTACCTGTCTTAGATAAAGCTTTAGAAGATGAAAAGGCATCAATTCGTAGACTAGCAACCGCATATCTTGGAATGTTAGACGATAAAAAGGTACTACCATACTTATATAAAGCATTGAAAGATAAAGCAGTAAACGTAAGAAGAACAGCTGGAGATTGCTTATCAGACTTAAGTTTTACTGAAGCAATACCTGAAATGATAGAAACTTTGAAAGATAAAAGCAGGCTTGTACGTTGGCGTGCCGCAATGTTCCTCTATGAAATCGGTGATGAATCTGCTATTCCAGCACTTCAAGAAGCACTGGATGATCCTGAATTTGAAGTTCGAATGCAGGCTAAAATGGCTTTAGCACGTATCCAGGGCGGTGAAGAAGGTAAAGGTTCCATTTGGCATCAGATGTCACAACTAATAAATAAAGATAATTAGGGGGAAATGAAATGAAAGTAAGAGAAGCTAAGCCTTCGGATGCGGATAAACTGGCTTTACTCATTCAGGAAGTAGAAAACACCTCACCATATATGCTCTGGGAACCAGGGGAAAGAAAAATTCAAGCAGAGAACCAACAAAAGATGATTGAAAAGATTCAGAGTGAAGATAATTCTACTATTCTAGTGGCTGAACAAGATGATCATTTAATTGGTTATCTGTTTGCCATTGGCGGAAAGCCTAAGAAAACGAGACACACTATATACCTTGTAATAGGAATTCATGTAGATTATAGGGGAAAAGGTGTGGGGTCCTTGCTATTCCATGAGCTAGATCAGTGGGCAACTCATCATCATATACATCGAATTGAATTAACCGTAGCCTCCAAAAACGAGGCTGGGCTAGCCCTTTATAGAAAAATGGGATTTGAAATAGAAGGAACGAAAAGAGATTCATTATTCATAAATGGAGAATACGTGGATGAATACTATATGTCTAAAATAGTAAACTAATAGATTTTTCTATTGAAAAATCAACAATAATAGGAGTAAGGCAAACTCTATGCCTTACTCCTATCTTTCTAAGCAATACCTTTTTGAGGACTTACCTTAAGTAGATTTGCTTGAATAAGTCTATTCCTGACCGTTATCCCAATCCAACTTGCTAAGAAGGCTTTAATAAAACCAACAACAAGGAATGGATAAACCCCTGCCACAAGTGCAGCATTCCAATCCAAATCTAGTACAAACTTTAATTGGATTGTACCAAATGTAAGTGTCACAAACATACCAATAATATTTGCTATAAATGCCATTGGAATGGTGAATTTTGTTTTTTCAAGAATAAAACCAGTGATAAAAGCAGTAGCAATAAATCCAAAAATATAGCCCCCAGAAGGCCCAACGATTACTTGTAAGCCCCCACTAAATCCCGCAAATACAGGCACACCGACAGCACCAATTAGTGCATAACAAATCATTGCCAACGCACCTTGGCGACTGCCAAGGACAACTGCAGCTATTCCAACAGCCAGTGTTTGTCCACTAATTGGAATAAGTGGTAACGGTATTTCTACTTGTGCCAGAATCCCTGTTACAGCCGCAAAGATAGCTACATTCATCATAACTCTTAGTCTTTTACTCTGTTGATTCATATGTACAACTCCTTCTAAACTACCTATAACCTGTCAAAATTATATTACGACAAACCCCTAATGTCAACCCAAAAAATAAATGGTTAACATTAGGGGCGGATAGCCTATTACTTTGAACAAGAATGATAAATTGTAGTGATGAACTTTATGTACATATGAACCTATTTCCGAAGCGACCGAATCCGGTTAGCCTCTTCCTCTTTATCCAAATACTCAAACAAACCAATCGCATTTCCCCAGGGATCTGAAAATGTACACCACTTTACAGGTACTTCTGCTCTGGAGAAGACTTCAAAATCCTCTACCCCTAGTGTATTCATTAATCTGTCTTTAATCACTTCTATGTTCTTCACACCTAATCGAAGAGGACCACTTCCTTCTGCCGGAGTCCCCTCAGCTAACTGTAGCCAACTCCCCGGGACAAGCTCCCACTCAGCAAAGCCCGCGTGTGGTATAAAGTCAGGCTCTTTGTCTAATAATAATTGATACCACTGTATACCTTTTTCAAAATTAGTTACACGAATTTGGATTGTCATTTCAAACACCATCTAACTCACTCCATTCTAAAAATGTATTAAGCGAGGATCTATCTATGATGAATAATTCAATTGTTAAATTTGTCTGTTGCTCTCTTTTATTCTTTGGGGTGTTTACCAGTTATCAACCAATAGATAGTGTATCAGCCCAAAAGGAAGTGCCACCATATGCAAAATGGGGCCGACTAGCCATGCAGAAAGTAAAAGAAAAATATCCTGATGCGAATATTGTTGATTACTTACATGTTGGTCGAAAAAAAGAAATTGAAACTTCTACTGAAACATTTAAATTATGGCTGGAAGCACCCAATAAAGAATTTGGTGTATTTATTGATATCACATTTAATAATAACACAGAAGAAATCGTGGATATACAATATCGAGAAGTGTCTAGTTAGCTGGATATTACTACAACAGAACAGAAATGGCCCACTTCCAATTAGTGGGCCATTTACTATTAACCTATAATATTTAAGATAGCCATCATACATTAACCTGCACACTCTTCCCAAGTTATTGCATCATCTGCCTGATCTTTAATAGCTTTTATATATAATTCCTTTGAAAAGTCCGGGAATAACTCATCGACAAAACATAGCCTTGACTCTGAAGATTGCCACATTAAGAAGTTACTCACCCGTTTTTCTCCACCAGTCCTAATCACAATATCTGGATCTGGTAGCCCTCTAGTATACAGGTACTTTTCAAACGTTTCTTCGTTTAAATCATCCATTGAAATTTCATTTTTCTTTGCGTCTATAAGGATACGATAGATTGCCTGTAGAATTTCACTTCTACTACTATAATTCAAGGCAAAATTTACGATTAATCCCGTATTATTTCGCGTCTTCTCCATTGCCTTTTCTACGGCTTTCTTTGTTTTCTTAGGCAATCCTTCTATATCACCAGAAATAAGAATTTTAATATTTCTCCTCATAAATTCAGGAAGCTTTTGATTAAAGAATTTAATCGGTAGACTCATTAGATAATTCACTTCATCTTTTGGCCGCTTCCAGTTCTCTGTGGAGAAAGCATATAAAGTAAGAATTTTGACTCCCTGTTCCGTACTGGCATCGATAATCTCTTCCATCGCCTTCGTACCAGCATAATGTCCTTCACTCCGAGTGAGCCCTCTCTTTTTTCCCCAACGACCATTTCCATCCATAATAAGCGCAACATGTGTCGGGATTGTATTCATCGAACTCCTCCTTTTAATTTAATTCTAATTCTTGAAGTCTTTCCACAACCTGCTGTTTTTTAAAATTAAATGACTGCCAACTATCTAGTTCCAGATTCGCTATCATTTCTTTTCTGCTTTGAAGAATCTCTTTCAACTCAGGATAATCTGGATCTTCTTCATATAAGGTGATCAATCCATCAATCCCGGTATAAGACAAATAATTTAAGTAATAAATATCAATCTTCCCTGTTTCTTCATATCGTTCTAGATTATTCTCAACGATTATTTCCTCTAAATTCATTGCATTCAATCCTGTGTAAAAAATCAAACCAGCAATCAAATAAAAATGCAGTAATGAAATTCTCTCAAGCCATACACGTATAAGCGTATAGGCGAAAATTACAATTAAGAATAACATGAATGTATGTGCTAAAATCCGATCCAGCGTAAACCCATAAGCCGCTTCATATAGGCTTAATCGTAAGTAAGCAGATGTTAGCATGATGCTACTAACAACAATTAACAAGGAATATAGCATCTTTAAAAAGTAACCCATTGCTTTCTTAGTTGATTTAACAAACTTTAAGCATCCTAATAATATGGACCAGTTAATCAGCGTTACTAATAGCAGTTCAAAGAAACCTTTTCTTGCGTATTCTGCATAAGTTAAATTCTCTTGAAGTGCATCTCCAAAGAAATATTTAAATTGAACCGCAACAAATACTAGATAAATACAGTTTAATAAAACTAAGATTGTCGCAAGTGTAATGCCATCCCATCTTGTTTCCTTTTTATCCAATGTTGGTCTGACAATTGGTGGCACATATCGTTTATACAGTACTTGGAACGCGCCAAAGAACAGTAAAGTTAACAGAAGAACAGCTATTACTCGGAATACACCTTCTAAGAAATTCAATTTTAGAAGAAACTCTGGAATTTTCATGACCACATTACCAAAGTTCACATCAGCCAACATTAATAAAAATGTAATGAAAAATAATAACGGGCCACCGATTAGTAATCCAATAACAATTCGCTTAATAGTCTGTGCAGTCTCATTTTTCATTTGTTTAAACAATACTCGTTTAAAGAAGACTTTTACCAGACGTTTCCCATAACCGAATGTTTGCGAAAACTTCTGTAACACTCGATGAAAAAATGGAAGTGAGATCCAGTCTATATGGTTTGGTGCTGTGATTAACACAATATGGATAAACACTAGTACTGGTATTACTATGATATTCAACATATAGAAAAATTCATTATCAAAGAATAAATAAGATGCTGATAAAATCCAAATCACAACCATTAACAGTAAGCCTATTCGACGGTGATTGAACTTAAAACCAAATCGGTAATAAAGCACAGAATAGAATGCTGCAATAAATACAGGATAGGAAACACCTATCATCCCATGGAAGAAGCTTAACTCTGCAATTACGCCGAGCCCTAGACATATTAGTAAAAACAACAAACTTTTCTTTCTATCTTTCACCCTTTTCACCACCTATATAGTTATTCTACATACATAGTAATTCTATGTATACAAGCAAAAGAATTGTGGATTTTCAGTGATACCGAGGGCAAGGTGACCATTCTACACAGATGCTTTCCTTCCCCAACGATATCCAATCCAACTTATCGGATATAATACAATTGTTAATAAGATACAGGCCAGAATAAACGGGCCATTTAAAAGTGGCTGAAACCATTCGTGTGGAATGAGTTTAAAGACAATTAAATACATTAAAACAAGATTTGGTATAACGGCGTATGTAAATGTTCTTCGAAGAATTTTTAAACCGCCACTCCCAAATTCTTTCCCTATTTCATAGCCAAGTAATCCCCAAAACACCATATAAACCATTATGATAATGGAAGGAACTGCGGTAAGCCTCTTCCATAATACTTCAATCCATTCAAATTGGTACACATTATAGGCAATCGTTAGCGTGATTCCACCAAGAAAAATCAATATGTTTAGTAGAACAAATAATATTTGCATTTTTTTCGGTGTTACTTTGGCTTCTTCCATCCAAATCTCGGCAATTTCTTCTGGAGTTCCTAGACGCATCGTTATTGCTTCATAGACACCAGGCTCTGTAAACTTTTCCTCCTGGAGAAATTCATATACATGAGACCGGTACTCTGCGATAATCTGCTCCTTTTCAGGGTGTTTTCCAAGAACTTGATTAAGCTCTTGGAAGAACTGTTCTTCCCCTGCACTCACGATTCACTTCTCCCAATTAGGTTGTTCATCACCTGAACATAACGATGCCATTCACTTGTTTTTGCTTCAAGCATTTCTTTACCTTCAGAAGTAATTCGGTAATATTTACGCGCCGGACCTTTTTCTTGATTTTGCCAATAGCATTCAATGTACTCCTGCTTTTCAAGCTTGTGAAGCGCTGGATACAATGTCCCTTCTTTCATTTGAAAGTTATGGTCACTGCGATGATCCATCTCCTTTACTAGCTCATAGCCATACATATCACGTTCATTTAAAAGTTGTAGGACAAGTAGTGATGTACTTCCCTTTACTAATTCACGGTCAAACATTTTCTCACCTACCTAGAATTATTAGGTAACTATACTATATAGAAATTCGAGGTATATGTAAAGCCTAATTTAAAAGATTATTTTACCTTTGAGTATACACAAGTATCTCGAAGCTCTTCCCCATAAGCATCATAACTATCCTTGCGTAATATCCCCTCTAGCTGAAACCCTAGACGTTCTGCAATAGCACGACTCCGTATATTCTTTGTACACACTCGAATTTCTACACGATTTGCTTGCAATTGATTGAAGGCAAAGTTCGCTATTCCTTCTACAGCCTCTGTCATATACCCTTTCCCGCTATAACGAGAATCAATCCAATAGCCAATCTCAAATTTTCTTATCCCCCAATCAATACGATGCAACCCAGAGTTTGCGATTAATACACCTGTTTCCTTGTCAAAAACTAGTAGTCTTAAATCTTCTCTAGTTAAAAACTTCACGTGGGCCTCGCGAATATTGATCTCTGCATCTTCTTCACTTTCATCTCGATGTGCCCATGGCATCCACGGTTTTAATTCATTTAATGATGCCTTTTTTGAATTATATACCGCCTTTCCATCACCAGGTTTAGGCATACGAATCAGTAGCCTTTCTGTCTCAAATTCATTTGGAAAATCAATCAAAATCGGATTCATGCTGTTCCTCCTCAAAGATTGTAATAGGGTTGATTAATAGATATTAGTGCCTTTTTTACATGCTCTCGTAATTCTTCCTGTTTATTTATTACCTCTAAATGTAGGAAAAGACTTCTTAGGAATTGCTTAACATTGGTTCGTTGTATGAAAGGCTTCACTCCATCTTTAACAAAACTTTGTTGTAATTCGTTTGTAAGTTTGTCAATTTCCTCATATAAGAATGTGTCATCTAAACCTCTTTGCAATAAGGATATCATCGGAATAACCATTCGTTCATCCTCTTCAAACAGGAAGTAATCTTGGTCAAAACTCATTTTTTCAATTATAAGTAGGGCAATTTCTCTAAATCTCTCTTCTTTTAGTTGAGGTTGTTTGACGAGCTCATCTAGTGTATCAGCAATATGAGCTATACTATGCGCCCATCCTTTCCCTTCTACATACCCGCGAACATCTTCTTCCCGCTTCACATAATCCATTATTTTCGTAGCAACCTCATCCATCTCTTCATCTGCTATAAAGGAGTTTTTGACGTTTACAAATAGTAAGACTGCGATGATTAAAGAGGAGAAAGCCCTCTTGAATACTGCATCCTCTTCTCTCTTTTGATCTATTTTATAAAAGAGATGGTCGTCATCTAAGCAAATGTTTAATATTCTATTTAACTCCGGACGAGGATAGTATCCATTAATAATAAGATTGGATAGACTCGGGTAGATTAATGAATCTCTTAACTCCGAATCGGTATTTCCAATCTGTTCAAGCATCGCATTCGTTAGAGTGTAGATATCAACATTTCCAGGATGTTGAAAATTAGTATCCTTAAACATTTTTAGTATCGTTTTTAACTCATTTGCATTCATCTTTATCACCTGTTTTTATTATTTTGGTGCCACTATTTCAACTTTTATTCGATCAGGGTCCTCAAAGAAAACCGCATAATACCCCTCACCACCAGCATATGGATGTTTATTCTCATATAGAATCGTAACACCCTTCTCCTTTAATTGGTTGGTGACCTCATCAACATGCTTTCTAGAGTCAGCATAAAAGGCAAGATGATTCAATCCAACTCTTTTCCTGTGGTAGGGAACATCCAAGAAGCGTTCTTCTGCTTGTACAAAGACTATATAGGAGTCTGCAAGCTTCCAACTTCTCCCTTGTTTCCATGTTTGAAATTGTTCATAGCCCAATTCCTCTAGGAGCCACCCCCAAAATTCAATTGTCTTATCTAAGTCAGAAACATATATTTCGATATGATGTATGATTCCTCTCACAATCGTTTCCTCCAGTTTTACTTTAATCCTATATTATTCTATATCTTAATCCGAAAACCCTTTTTATTTCATGGAAAAGCGAATCGAAACTAATTCATGATCAACAAAAAAAGAGAGCCAACCGAAGTCAACTCTCTTCCCACCTAATGACCAGCAACATTCTCCAGCCCACCAGGTTTATTATAATTTGCAAGCTTATCAACTAATTTATTACTCTCGTCATTTAAGCCAACAACTTCTACTTTAATTCCATTTTGATGATATTTCTGTACAATCTTATCGATTGCTCCTACACCAGAATCATCCCAAATATGGGCATTAGCTAAATCTAATCTTATTACTTCTACATTTTCTTTATAGTTAAAGCTATCTACAAACTCCGTAACAGATGCAAAAAATAGCTGTCCTGAAACTCGGTAAATTTTCACCTTTGCATCGTTAGTAGCTAGTGTAGTAATTTTTACTTTAGAAATCTTAGCAGCAAAGAAGATTGCACTTAAGATAATACCAACCAAAACACCTTTCGATAAATCATGTGTAAATAATACCGTGACAACAGTAGCCACCATAACAATGGTATCGGTAACTGGTGTTTTACGCATATTTTTAATAGAAGACCAATCAAAAGTACTAATGGATACCATGAACATAATACCTACTAATACTGCCATTGGAATTTGAACTAACAGTCCATTAAATACTAAGATTAGCATCATTAAAAATGCACCGGCAACAAAAGCAGATAACCTGCCACGCCCTCCGGATTTCACATTAATAACAGACTGACCAATCATCGCACAACCTGCCATACCACCAAATAAACCGGAAACAATATTTGCGATACCTTGCCCTCTTGCTTCTTTATTCTTATCACTTTTCGTATCGGTAATATCATCTACAATCGATGCTGTTAGTAGCGATTCTACTAACCCAACGATAGCGATAGATAATGCATACGGGAAGATAATTTGTAAGGTTTCAAAGTTAAGTGGAATATCTGGGAATAAGAAGATTGGTAACGATTGGGTTAACTCTCCCATATCTCCTACTGTTTTAACACCACTTCCAGTAAAGATTGCTATCGCTGTGATTACAACTATAGCAACTAAAGGAGCCGGAATCACTTTAACAAATCTTGGTAAAATATAGATGATTGCTAGTGCTCCCGCAAGCATCGCATACATTTCCCAATTCGCTCCCGAAAAATGCTCAAGCTGTGCCATAAAAATCATAATTGCAAGTGCATTAACAAAGCCAATCATTACCGAGCGAGGAACAAATTTCATAAGTCGGCCAAGTTTTAATACACCCATTACAATTTGGATAATACCAGTAAGAATTGTAGCTGCTAATAGATATTGCAATCCATGCTCCGCAACCAACGTAACCATTAATAAAGCCGTAGCACCTGTTGCAGCAGAAATCATACCCGGACGTCCACCAACAAAGGCAATGGTTACTGCAATTGCGAATGATGCGTACAATCCAATCATCGGATCTACACCAGCAATAACAGAGAACGCAATTGCCTCTGGGATTAAAGCAATCGCTACAACGATACCAGCTAAAATATCTCCTCTGATATTTCCAAACCATTCATTTTTTAATGTTGCTAAATTCATTTACCCACCTCTTTTTAGTTTTAGATGACTTTCGACTCTCACGAAAGTCGGGACCGTAGCAAACAAATGTATTATAACGGGATATGATAGTTTTGTGAAACACGAAAGAAAACGTAAACATTTGTCGTTTCCTTGTTTTTTCTTTAATTCTCTAAATTTTAGACCCACATATGCTATAATGAGAAATAATTTTAGTAAATAATGGTTAGGTATTACTAGATTGGTAGAGGAGGAGTCCCATGTTCAAAAAAATTCTTTATGCAGCTGATGGATCAGAACATTCCTTACGTGCAGGTGAAAAAGCATTCGAATTGGCTAAGCTAAGTACCAAAGCAAAAGTAGATATTATATATATTGTGGATCCAAAGCACTCGAAAGATGATGTCTTAAGTAACTGGGGAAAAGATGCGGAAGATGCAAGAAAAGAAAAACTTGCCTTTATCATTCAAAAAGCGAAAAAATCTGGAATTGAATTTGAAGTCATTTTCCTTAATGGTGATCCTGGCCCTACCATTGTCGAACATGCAAATAAACATGATTATGACCTGATTGTTCTTGGAAGTCGTGGACTAAATAAATTTCAAGAAATGATGTTAGGTAGTGTTAGTCATAAGGTAGCTAAACGAGCTGTTAGTCCTGTACTAATTGTTAAGTAAACTAATTAACTCCCATGATTGGGAGTTTTTTATTTCTGCTTGCATATCTTAAATCCAAGTTGTTTGGTATGATTAAAAAACAACAGAATAAATGAGGTGAAATTTCATGTCTGAAAAAATATATATAATCCACGAGAATAGTGAGTGGACAGATCATCTTACAAAACGATTAAATGAACTAGATTTACCCTATGAGGAATGGTTTTTGGATAAAGGTACTGTAGACTTATCCACTGTTCCGCCTGAAGGAGTTTTTTATAATCGAATAAGTGCCTCGTCGCATACTAGAGACCATCGTTTTGCCCCAGAATTAACAGAGGCGGTATTAGCATGGTTAGAACTGCATGGTAGAAAAGTCTATAATGGAAGTCGTGCATTAAGGCTTGAAGTCAGTAAAGTAAATCAATATACAGCTCTACATGCGGCACAAATTCGCACACCTAAAACGATTGCAGCAGTCGGCAAGGAAGAGATTATAAAAGCTGCTAGAAGGTTGAATTTACCTTCTTTTATTACAAAACATAATCGGGCTGGTAAAGGTTTGGGTGTTCAGCTATTCCATTCCATAGAAGCATTAGAGAGTTATGTAAATGGTCCAACCTTTGAACCTTCTGTTGACGGTATCACTTTAATTCAAGAATATATTCAAGCACCGGAGCCTTATATCACTCGCTGTGAATTTGTCGGTGGGAAGTTCGTATACGCTGTTCGTGTAGATACTTCAGAAGGGTTTGAACTTTGTCCTGCAGATGCTTGTACGATTGAAGATATGTTTTGTCCAATTGGTGAGGAAGTTGATGAAAAGCCTAAATTTGAAATCATCGAGGGATTTAATGATCCAATAATAGAGAAATATGAACGATTTCTTCAGGTTAATAAGATTGATATTGCCGGAATTGAATTTATTCAGAATCAGGACGGTGAGATTTTCACTTATGATGTGAACACGAATACGAATTATAATTCCGATGCAGAAGCAAAGGCAGGAATTTATGGGATGCTGGAGCTGGCTAAATTTCTTGGTAGTAGGCTGAATGTGCCACTGAGGTAATATAATGAACAGAGCCTGATTGGGGTTTACCATCAGGCTCTGTTATTACTGTTCCAATAGAAACTCAATCTACCTTACTTGTCTTAACCCTCTGTCTAGCTACCACATAAAGCATAATCGTTAACAAAAGAGTGACAGGAATTCCTTGCCACCATTCTCTTCCATTTTGAAACAGAATTGCCTCTAGTGGCAGTAAATACTGAAACGGATTAAACCAAGTTAGCGGACTCCATGAGACAATTGCGGTCATCCCATAACCTACAGCTAATAATCCTAGGACAGTAAAGAGTGTTGCTAATGTATGCTTGAAAAGCAAACTAAACAATATACATAGAGAAATTATCATGAATATACTCAACGAAACCAAAATAATTCCTAATTGCATATACTCCGCAATGGTTATGAATTGAAATGCGTTATTGACTTCGATTACAATCGGATAGTTAAAAAAGCCTTGATATCCAAAGATATACCCAATCACTGAAGTTGTAGCTAACAGAAATATAGTTGTTATGAGATAAAGAATAATGGAACTTAAGAATTTACTCGTAATAATATGCGTTCGTTTCAATGGTTGGGTAAACAATAGGTTAATCGAACGATTCTCAAACTCCGATGACATAATTTCTCCCACTAATAAAATTATAATAAGAATTGCGCCCAAACTAAGGAAAAGATCTACCACTTGTTTGATAAAATTCGGCAATGCCCTACTATAGGTTTCATGTTCAGGTGGGATATTCAATTCGAGCAGTTTTTCATTTAATGCTAAGGAATAAGAGATCTCCTGAAACGTTAACGAGTGTTCCCCACCTTTTTCTTTATACTCTTCTGCAGTCGCATAGTACTCATTTTGTAGTCTTAGTCTTTCTTGAAATTGGTTAGGTTCTAGTAAATTCCTTGTTTCATACAAATTATTAATCATAGCGCTATTTAAACGCCTGAGTTCCTTTTCCTCTTCATTCTCTGGATCATCGTCAAGAACAGCTTGGTGTATCTTTGAATTGGCAAAATTAATCTCCAACAAATCATCTACCTGTTCTCTAGCCTCTTTTTCAATAGACGATTCAAATATTATATTACGGCCCATAAGAAAAGCTACACCAATAACAATACCAATTAAGATATATAAGAATTTTTTACTAAACAAAATCTTATTCAACTCAAATGACAACAATCTCATGGGGATAACTCCTCTTCAAACAGTTCACGATATCGTTTTTCAGCACCTACTTTTTGTACTTCAATATCTGTAATCGTGATATCATTTTCATTCAATGAATCAATAAAGCTCTGTAAGTCAATGTCGGTTTCTTCAAATCCCACTTGGTATTCGTCCGTTACAGAGAATGGTATACTTTTATCGTTTAGAACCTTTTGAGCTTTCCCGATATCATTTATAGTAATTAGGTACTTTTTCGCGGAAATATCTTGTAGGGATTCCTTTAGCAGTGCCCCATCTTTCATAAAGTAAATCGTATTCGTCAAGCGATCAATTTCATCTAGATTATGGGAGGAAACAATAATCGTAGTTCCTTCCTGGTATAACTCTAATAAAATATTACGCATATTAATCGCACTCGTTGGATCTAGTCCATTTAATGGCTCATCCATTAATAAAAGCTTTGGTTCATTGATAATAACCATGGCAAGCAACAGATGCTGCTTCATACCGAGAGAATAATTACGAACGCGCTTTTTCATATACTTTTCCATTCCAACGCGCTCCGCTACCTCTTTAATCTTTGAAAATGGTATTTTTTGTACACTACAAACAAATTTTAAATGATCATAGCCTGTTAGATTTCCATAGAGGATACGGTTATCCTGTAAATAGGATACTTTATAGAAAAGGGAAGCATCAGTATGTTTTTTACCTAATAACCTTACTTTGCCTTCTTGAAAGGAAAGTAGATTCGTCATACAGTTCAATAAAGTAGTTTTCCCTGAACCATTTGGACCTACCAAAGCGATAATTTGTGGTGTCTCTACTTGTATATCGATACCTTTAAGAACCATTTGCTTTTTATATCGTTTCTTTAAATTACTTACTTCTATAATCACATCACCACTCCCCTTTCCTAATTACCCTTTTTAGATTGAACAAAAGATATAATGTATGTGACAACTAACAAAACAAGACTAGCAATACCTAACGAAATTATTCCATTCGTGTAAGTGAGATTAAAGTTATCCAAGGTTAATGCTAATTCATTTGTTACTACTTCAAAAACGGAGAAATATTGAAAAGGGATATAGTGTGCAATGCTGGAAGTGACTAACCCCCCACTCATTTTCATTCCAATAAATAACAACCCAAGGGTAAGTCCCATTGCCACTAATACACGTTTAGTCAATATGGAAAATAGGAATAGAATCGTGTAAGAGAATAATAGAATTAACATAAATAAGAATGTCGCTTTAATTAGCACCTCTCCCATCCCCATAAGTGTGAACGTCCTATCCTCACCATAGATTAATACTGGATAGTCCCAATCACCAAGTCGATCAAAAATACTTCCAACTATTAATGAAAAGATAACCGCACACAAAAGTAGCAATAAACTAGTTAAAATGACAGTTAGATATTTACTGGCCAATATTTGATATTGTTTAATTGGTTGTGTTCGTAATAAATGAATAGGCCCATTTCTGCCAAGACCTTCCTTCGTAATAATGTCGCCAAACAAGAAAAGGAAGAAAACTGCACCAATAAAACTGAACAATAAACCAAACAGACGGAATAAGTAATGGATACTGGCTGATGAATATTTATTGCTATTTTCTTTTATATAATTCATTATTTTTTCCGCCTCAGCTGCACTAGTACTATTAACCTCCCGATCGTATAAAGTCACATAAGAATAATACTTATCCCATGGTAATAAAGGAACAATATCTTTCTCTTGCATCCACTTACTCATTGCTACATACGTTTCTAACGTAAACAATGTTGGATGACTATATGTATGTGTTTGGTTTTCATATCGCATCCGTCCAATATCTGGCTCGGTCTGATCAATCTCTTTTTGCAGGAAGGCATCCCAATTATGTTCTTCTAATAATCTTAATTCTATTTGCCTTTCCTCTAACCAGTTCTCATTAAACTCTAATGTTCCTTCTATTTCCTCTATTTCCGTATCTTCTGCTGATTCTAAAGCCAATTTATTTTCCTCAATAGTTAATTCCGTTCGTTGAATGTCTTCCTTTATTGGTTTTATCTCATCCTCAACACGTGTTGTATTCATATAAATAAACACATAATAGGCTATAGAAAATATGAGTAATGCCACCAGAAGTATCCGAAAAAATGTAGTATTCCACATCTTCTTTACCTCAAATAAGATTAACTTGGACAAAATTACACCCCCTCGTTTTATCTATTTACCGTACACTGATACTAAACACATAGTAAGCCTGCCCCACTAATTCCCCATCCCATTGTAGTTTCAAAGAATAATAATATCTCCCTGTTTCCATAGGAGCTAGGATTTGTCTATTGTTGATTTCCACTTCCTTCTCTTCACCCAATCTAACTTGTGTTAAATCAATGATATCAGGATAAAATATGTGATCTGGAACATCTGGTTCATCGGTAGATATCGAAATATTAATAACCTCATCTGGTTCCACTAGTAACGGTTGCATCCCATATAACTGCTCCTCTAGCGGATTTGGTTCCAACGAACAAAGGCTTTCTTCTTTCCAACACCAAACATCAAGAGCAACATATGTTGATTTATCACCGCTATGTACCTGTACACTTGGCGGTTTACTTACTGCGTTATTTTCTTTGGTTTCAGTTTCACCTTCCTTGGTATTAGTTGACTGAGGTACTTCTTCTTCCTTTAAACCTATCAATGCTGGATTCTCCGCACATCCCACTAACAGTAGTACTAATAAAATATGGGCATAAATAAAGTAATTTTTCACATCAAAAATCTCCTAACTTATAAAGGATATAAACTCAGTTAAAATGTCAACTTCATATTCGCTATAAACAGCGCTAATTAACGAACATTAATACCAATAGCAAAATAAACTTGACGTACTAATTCTCCATCCCACTGAAATTTAAGGACTTGACCAGTATAAACGACTCACTTTAACAGAATTGTAACACTAATTTAATATTTTGAATATTGATATTTCCAAGTTTGAATATAACCCTTTAATTTAGGCCACGTGATAAAATGGTAAGGAATTATATTCCTACTATATAGGTACATTAAAAAGGAACTCACATAAGGAAGTGATTACTTGATTCAAGCTGCCATTAAATTTCACGACGTCAATTATTCCGCAGATGGTCTACATATTTTAAAAAACATCACAGGATCCTTCCCCGAAGGTAAAATCACAACTCTAGTTGGTCCTTCGGGCGCAGGAAAGTCCACTCTTTTTAAACTATGTAACGGGTTACGTTCCCCTGATTCAGGTGAAATCTTAATCAAAGGAAAACCAATTGAAGAGTATAATCCAGTAGAGTTACGTAGAAATGTGGGCATTGCCCTACAAAGTGCAACGATGGTTAAAGGGAGTGTATTAGAAAACCTAGACCTCCCACTAACATTACAAGGTAAGAGTATTGACTTAGATGATGCAAAGGAGTTACTTCATGACGTCGGATTAGCAGATAACATATTAGAGCGAAACGCAAAGGATCTCTCCGGCGGGCAAAGACAGAAGCTTTCTATAGCACGGACATTAGTAAATAAACCAAAAGTATTATTATTAGACGAAATTACTTCATCACTCGACCGAGTATCACAACATGACATCGAGGAACTGATAGAAAAAATTAATGAAAAATATGGGACAACGATGATTTGGATTACCCATAATCTAGACCAAGCTTTAAGAATCGGTCACTGTACTTGGGTGATGATGAATGGAGAACTAATTGAATCAGGTGACAGTTCACTTTTAATGAATCCAAACGACAAGCGTGTCCAAGATTTTGTAAAGGGGGAAATAGAATGAGCTATCTCACACTATCACTGACACTTATTTTCGTTCTTATCCCGCTTATTCTATCTCGGACATTAAAACTGGGGTTAGAAAAAGATACCCTAATTGCAACAATTCGATCCATTATTCAATTATTAGCAGTTGGTTATGTCCTACAATATGTATTTGAAGTGGATAATATTATTTTCATTGTTCTTATGATTCTACTCATGATAGGAGCGGCAACCCAGAACGCGAGGAAAAAAGGCGCAACCATCCATGGAATTACCTGGAAACTTATTGTGACATTTGTCTTTATCGAAGTATTAACGCAAAGCATCTTGTTAGGGTTCCAAATTGTCCCACCAACACCACAGTATATAATTCCAATTAGTGGAATGGTAATCGGGAATTCGATGGTGCTTGGTATTCTATTTTTAAATCGCTTTACAGCAGAAGTAGAAAGTCGCCAAGACGAAACAGAACTCATTCTAACCTTGGGCGGCACCCCAAAACAAGCCATTCATACACAATTAATCACATCGATTAAAGCAAGTACGATTCCAACTATTGAAAGTCAAAAGACAATTGGTCTAGTACAGTTGCCAGGGATGATGAGTGGACAAATTATCGCTGGGGCTGACCCGGTCCAAGCAGTGCAATTTCAACTTTTAATCCTATTTATACTATTAACAACAGCAGTTGTAACCAGTATTATGTTAGGGTTTTTATCCTACCCTACTTTATTTAATAATCGAATGCAGTTTTTAAAACTAAAAAGTTAATGGTAAGGGAGTCTCAAAATAGACAGAGATTCCCTTTTTCCAATAGAATGAAAGTAACAAATATAGGAGGTCATGAAATTGTCAAAGAAAGTTCGCATAGGTAAAACAGATTTAGTTGTGAATCCAATCGGTCTCGGAGCAAATGCAATTGGTGGGCATAATCTTTACCCAGGAATCGATGAGCAAGTGAATAGAGAGTTATTGAAAACAGCGATCAATGAAGGATTAGATTTTATTGATACGGCATTTACATATGGGATGGGGCGTTCCGAGGAAATTATTGGTGAAGTAGTAAAGGAAATGAGGAAACGCCAAGACCTTATTATTGCTACGAAAGGAACCCAAAAATTTGTTAATAGTGAGAAACTAATCGATAACTCCCCAGAATACCTTCGTGAGACTGTTGACGCGAGCCTAAAAAGACTTCAAACAGACTATATTGACCTATTCTATATACATTACCCGGATGAGAACACACCGAAATATGAAGCAGTGGGTGCTTTAAAAGAACTTAAAGATGCAGGGAAAATTCGAGCAATTGGTGTATCTAACTTTTCACCAGAGCAACTAAAAGAAGCGAACCAGGATGGCTATGTGGATGTCTTACAGGGTCATTACAATCTGTTAAACCGTCAGGCAGAACAAGATTATTTCCCTTATACTATAAAAAACCATATTTCATTTGTCCCATACTTCCCATTTGCTTCCGGTCTACTTGCTGGAAAGTATTCAAAGGATACCCAGTTTAACGATTTCCGTTCTAATATGCCACAATTTCAAGGGGAAGCATTTGAGGAGAATCTTGCAAAAGTAGAAAGGTTACGCAGCATTGCTAACGAAAAACAAACAGAAGTATCTAATCTTGTATTAGCATGGTATTTAGCCCATGATGCCATTGATACAGTTATCCCAGGAGCAAAGAAGCCTGAACAAGTAATCCGTAATCTAAAAACTCTAGAGGTTCCATTAAATAAAGTAGAATTCGATGAGATTAGTAAGATATTTTCATAAGAGGGGGAAATCTCCCTCTTTTTTTAATGCTAATTATAGTGGTAAATGTCCATGCTAGTAGTAGTCATTTGACAAATGGTCCTAGATTTATTAATATATATTTAATTAAAGATATTTAAATTCATAATAAATAAATTAATTATAAGAAGGTGTAAAAATGAGCGAGAATCTTTCCCTAAAAGCATTCGTCGTTCTGATGAAGGCCTCGAAGTCACTCCAAGAGGTAATCAAAGATGACATAAGTAACCACGGAATGCGTACATCTGATTTTGAAATTTTAGAAGCGCTATATCATAAAGGTAGACTTACGGTTAGAGAAGTATCGGAAGCTGTATTAATTAACACAGGTTCCATAACTTATGTTATCGATAAATTGGAGAAAAAGGGGTTATTAGAAAGAAGTAATTGCAAGGATGACAGACGTGTCGTGTATATCCAAATTACAGACGAAGGGAAAAAGCTAATGAATACAATCTTCCCTGCACATCAACGTGTTATTGAGGAATTATTTGACGGGATCTCAGAGGAAGACAAGCAGACAGTAGTAAACGTATTAAAGCAAGTGGGAAGAAAAGCATCTAAAGATAAAGATGGAAAGTAAGTTATTAGAAGAAATGCCCTATTAGAAAGGACGGATACAATGAGACATATTTTTCAACAAGGAACCAATCCAGATAAACCAACATTATTATTGTTACATGGGACAGGAGGGACGGAACAAGACCTACTTCCACTAGCAGAAATCATAGATAAAGAAGCAAACGTTCTAAGTGTACGAGGGAATGTATTAGAAAACGGTATGCCACGATACTTTAAACGCTTAGCGGAAGGTGTTTTCGATGAAGAGGATTTAATTTTCCGCACACAAGAATTAAATGAGTTCTTAGATGAAGCTGCAGTGAAATATGAGTTTGACCGTAATAATATTGTTGCAGTAGGTTATTCGAATGGAGCAAACATCGCCGCTAGCTTAATGTTCCACTACCAAGATGCATTAAGAGGGGCAAGTCTTCACCATCCAATGGTGCCTAGAAGAGGAATTGAATTGCCAGATTTAACCGGTACACACGCATTTATTTCAGCTGGAACAAACGATCCAATATGTCCTGCTCAAGAATCTGAGGACTTGAAAGAATTACTGGAAAATGCTGGTGCTAATGTTAAGATACATTGGGAAGACAGAGGTCATCAGTTAACCATTAGTGAGGTAAGAGCTGCTGCTGCTTGGTATCAAGGGCTATAAGTACGAAATGCTCCCTGTTATGGGGAGCATTTTTAATTTCGAACTATAATATACACCATATATATTATATAGATAAAGGCTAAAATAAAACCTTCTTTCTTTCCAACAGTGTAGTGGGTTCTGGAAAATAGTAATAATATGAATGTCAAAACAATCATTAATATAACATCTAAGAACACCTTATCGTTTATTGGTAAAGGTGAGATTATCGATGAGGCACCTAATACAAATAGGATGTTAAAAATATTACTCCCTACTATATTTCCTAAGGCAATTTCACTTTCTTTTCGCAATGCTGCCGTAATTGATGTTACCAGTTCTGGTAGTGATGTACCAATTGCAATAATTGTCAATCCTACTAATGTTTCACTCATCCCAAGGGTGTACGCAATCTCTGTACCATTATCAACTACCATATCCCCACCAAGCACAATGGCCCCAAGACCTATTAAAGTTAAGAAGGTATTTCTTCCCCATGTAATATCTTTTGGAATTTCAACTGATAAACTTTCTTTTCGACTTTTTAGTCCAATTTCAATGACATAATACATAAAAACAGAAAAGAACAGTAGGAAAATTAACCCATCGCTTCGTGTTAATAAATTGGAACCAAAGCCCTGTAATACAATATCACTTATTAAGATAAGTAATGCCCCGCTAGCTAATAATGTGAAAGGAATTTCCTTCCTAATGGTTTCTGACTGAACCACTAAAGGGAAGATAAATGCAGCTACACCAACAACCAGAGTCAAATTAAAAATGTTACTCCCCACTACGTTACCTAAGGATACATCTGCATTTCCTTCTATGGCAGCAATGATGCTTACCGTTGCTTCTGGAGCACTTGTTCCAAAGGCAACAATAGTTAATCCTATTAATATGGGTGGTACTCTTAGAAGTCTAGCTAAATTTGAAGAACCTGCGACAAATAAATCTGCTCCCTTAATCAACAAAAGAAACCCTATAAGTAATAATATATATACCAACTGCTAATCCCCTCCGTTATAAGGTAGTATACCCCAAAGATTTTTCACTTATAAAAGTGAACTTAATTAATGGAGTTATTGCTCCTCCACTGAGAAGGGGGGTTAGAGTATTCAACTTTTTTATCATTTATCTCTCAATCTATAAAAATAAAGGCTGTCATAAATTGACAGCCCTCATTCTTTCTATACTTTTAGCTTTTGTTTACTTGTTTCCCTACGCAGTATGGGTGCAACCTCTGTAGCCAATAATTCGATTGTTTCTGCTACATTCTTAAAGGGCACTCCACCGATATCTGTTTGCAACATAAAACGGGAATGACCATAAAGTTCATGTTGATATAGTACCTTTTCAATTACTTCCTGTGGACTACCAATAAACATAACACTCTCTGGACCAGTCATCTGTTCAAAAACTTCACGAGGCAAGATACCAGATCTCATCCCTCGTTGTTCTTGGATTAACTTGAGATAATGCGCATAATAAGGATAAAACTCATCCCTTGCTTGCTCCATCGAATTTGCAATATACCCATGTCCTGTGACAGTAATCTTTAGTTGTCCATCTGTAAATCCAGCATGGTAGCCCGCTTCTCGATATGCATCAATTAATGGTAGAAAACGTTCATGTGTACCACCAATCATAGCAATCGCTAGTCCTGTTCCATATCTACCAGCTCTTCTAGCGCTTGAAGGTGTTCCTCCTACTCCAACGGAAATCGGTAGTTGTGCTTGTTCTGGTCTTGGAGCTATTTCAGCATTGTTTAATGCTGAACGATGCTTTCCACTCCAAGTTACACGTTCCCTTTTATTTAATTCCATCAATAATTGTAGATGCTCCTCAAATAATGCATCATAATCATTGAAATCATAACCAAATAACGGGAAGGACTCCACAAAGGCACCACGTCCAGCAGTTATTTCTGCTCTACCTCCAGAAATTAAATCTAGAGTAGCAAAGTCCTCAAATAAACGCACAGGATCCGTTGTGTTTAGTACCGTTGTCGTACTGGTAAGCTTTATATTATTAGTAGCTTGTGCTATTGCCGATAATACCATTTGTGGCGAGGAGACTGCATAATCTAATCGATGATGCTCCCCTACCCCAAAAACATCCAAACCTGCTTCATCTGCAAGTTTTGCCGCTTCAATTATTTCATGAATACGGCCGCCCGCACTAATTGTTTTTCCAGTTATCGGATTCTTGGCTATATCTGCAAGTGTATAAATCCCAATTTCAAATGGTTGATTTGTCTGTATTGTATTCATCGATGTTCCCCCAACAGTCTACCAGATCAATTATTAACGCGAAGTTGAATGGTATTTCCAGCAGGATCTTTTACTACATAGTAATTACCTTCTGCAACAACTTCTGCGCCAACTTTACGAAGACTTTCGATGCTTTCCTGTCTAGTCTCTTCATCAGCTAACACTAATGTAAACCAGTTTAGACCGACACTATTGTCTAGGGGAGCAGGTGCACCTACACCATTCCAAACATTTAAACCTAAATGATGATGATAGCCCCCAGTAGAAGCGAATAGCGCTCCAGGATATCTAGTTACAATATCAAATCCAAGGCCATTAACATAGAAGTTCTCTGTTTCTTCTAAATCAGCAACATGTAAATGGATATGTCCCATAACAGTATCTTTTGGTAGTCCATCCCAAACCTTATCACTCTCAGCTAAAAGTCCTTGAGCATCTAAAGCAACTGTTGCCATTTCAACATTACCATTATCCCAAGTCCAACTAGTAGCTGGTTTATCAGCAGCCACTTCAATTCCATTACCATCTGGATCATCGAAGTAAAGTGCCTCACTTACATAGTGATCAGATGCACCTAAACGTAATGTTTGTCCTTCTGTTTGCACTAAATGTTGTAGGAAATTAGCTAAGTCTGCTCTTCTAGGAAGTAAAATAGCAAAGTGGTAAAGTCCTGTTGTTCTACCTTGTTTTGGTTTTACATTTTCAGGTTGTTCCAAGATTAGAATTGGTTGAACACCATCAGCAGATAAAGCTACCTTACGCTCTGATTGTTCTAAAATTTGAAACCCAAATACTCGTTGATAGAAATCTAATGAGTTCTTTAAATTGGTTACATTTATATTCACTTCACCAACATATGTTGTAGGTTTTTGAAAGAATTTCTTTTCCATTTGATTAACTCCTCTATGATTAATTTGTTACTATTTTAAACTTAGTTACTTAATGTAATTTTAATGGTGTCTGTAGAATTTGTCAAGAATCATTAAGCTTCAAGTTACCATTATTCTCTTCGTATTTCGTTATATTATTTGTCAAAAGCCATACTATCTTAAAGGAAATAAAATACCTCTTTATATTTTCAAAAATCTATACTATACTAGATAAGTTGCTTGCAAGACGTGGTTCGAGACCATCCCACGTAAAAAAACTAAGGGAGAGATTAATATGAAAGCAAGAACATTAGTGGTGAATGCATTGATTGCGGCGTTATATATCGCTGTATCTGCCCTCATCGTTCCATTCGGATTTACTAACGTACAGTTCCGTATTTCCGAAGTTTTTAACCATCTTATTGTATTCAATAAGAAATACTTCTTCGGTATTGTAATAGGTGTTTTTCTATACAACCTATTATTCTCACCACTAGGTTGGTATGACCTCGTATTCGGTATTGCACATTCCGCAATATCACTTGGAATTATTATTCTTTTGAGTAAATATATTAAGAACATCATGGTACTCTTAGCAGCCAATACACTAGTGTTTACGTTCAATATGTTCATTATCGCGTTTGAGCTAAACCTAGCCCTAGAACTTCCATTCTTATTTACTTGGCTAACTACTGCCGCTGGGGAACTTGCTGTATTAGCAGTGGGTATACCAATTATTTATGCTCTTAATAAACGATTGAATTTTGATAAGATGATTTAAACAATAAAAAGAACCTTCACAGTACAATAAAGTCTGTGAAGGTTTTTCTTATTTAATACTATCTTGTAAAGCGTTCATTTCCTTATCTAACTGCTCCATCAACACATCCATACCTTCCTTTTTAGAAAGACCTTCTGGAAGATAAATTGGATCACCATAGATTAATCTTGGTTTAATTCGTTTAAATAAATCTTTAAAATTATTTGGCCCCACATAAGCTGCTGGCACAATTGGCACGTCCGCATGTGCTGCTATCGTTACCGCACCACGCTTAAGGGGAGCACCCTCACTAGAACGTGTACCACTAGGAAAAATTCCAACAACCTTTCCTTGCTTTAGAAGTTTCCTTGGTGTTTTAATTGCACTTGGCCCCGGATTTTCCCGATCCACCGGAAAAGCATGTAAACTTTCCATTAGCCATTTCAATAACCTCTTCTCAAATAACTCTTTTTTCGCCATATAGTGTATTTCTGTCGGCAGTGTTGCAATTCCTAACCATAAAATATCAACAAAACCCGTATGAGTACAGGCAATCACATAGCTACCTGACTTTGGTAATTTATCCTTTTGATAAACTTTAATTCTTCCAAAAAGGCTTAGAAAACCTTTAACTACATTAGCCGCGAATTTATACATTTGTTCTCCTCACTTCTTCCTAACACTATCTTAATTTTACCATAAACTAATAGCACCTGATACCAAATTATATCGAACAATTAAGTGGTACTTTTTAACACTTTACCAATTATAAGTTTTGAATAAACGTAACTAGACGTCCTGCTTCTTTAAATCCAACACTCTTATGGAAAGAATAACTGTCCAGATTACCTTCTTCCATATCCGACCCAATCTGTTTGCATCCTTTTTCCAATAGCCATGTTTTCCCATCATGAAAGAGTGCAGTTGATATGCCTTTTTTACGATAGTCTGGCATTACATATACCCCTTCTAAGTATCCGGTAGGGCTGGATTCACTACCTTGTACATAATCCACCCGAATAGAGAGGTGCATGAATGCGATTGGTTCTCCATTTAATATATATAAAAGAAACCGGTGTTTATCTGATAGAAACATCTCTTCAAACTCATCTTGCAATCCATCGTAACTACTTCCCGTATATACTCTCATTGCTAGATTGATAAGATGGTTCATCTCTTCTTTACCTGCAACTTTAATTTCCCCCAACCAAAACACCCTCTCTAAAATCAAATCTCTAAACATAGAATATCCTTTTCTCTTTCTACCTTCAACTACTTTTACTATTTGTAAAATCCTTCCTAAAGTCTGGTTAATTTTGAGTTGATTTGGTAAGTATAGATACTGTGATTCAAGTACATAGGAAAGAAGTGAGAAATGATGGTTCAAGATTCAAATGATATTCCGCAAACGAATATCGAGAACGAGGACACGCTAACAACGAGACAAGGACATCCCGTAACAAATAACCAAAATATCCGAACAGTTGGTAACCGCGGGCCAGCTACATTAGAAAACTATGATTTCATTGAGAAAATCAGTCATTTCGACCGAGAGAAAGTACCAGAGCGAATTGTACACGCAAGAGGTGCTGGTGCTCATGGATATTTTGAAACATATGGAACTGTTGGTGATGAGCCTGCTTCCAAGTATACAAGGGCAAAAGTTTTCAATGGAAAGGGGAAACAGACTCCTGTATTTGTTCGTTTTTCAACAGTTGTGGGGGGAAATGATTCTCCTGAGACCGCACGTGACCCTCGTGGCTTTGCTGTTAAGTTCTATACAGAGGATGGGAACTGGGATCTGGTTGGAAACAATTTAAAAATCTTCTTTATCCGAGATGCCATGAAGTTTCCAGATATGATCCATGCTTTCCGCGCAGACCCTGTAACCAACATGCAGGATCCGGAACGTTTTTTTGACTTTTGTTCTAATTCGCCGGAATCCTTCCATATGGTAACCTTTGTCTACTCCCCTTGGGGTATTCCAGCAAATTACCGTATGATGCAAGGTTCAGGAGTGAACACCTATAAATGGGTAAATAGTGAAGGAAAAGCTGTTCTGGTTAAATATCATTGGGAACCAAAACAAGGAATTAAGAATCTTACGGTGAAAGAAGCTTCAGAAATTCAAGCAAAGAGTGTTAACCACGCTACCCAAGATCTATATGAAGCAATCGAAAAAGGTGACTATCCGGAGTGGGAGCTATTTGTTCAGATAATGGAAGATGGTCCACATCCAGAACTTGACTTCGACCCATTAGATGACACTAAACTATGGCCTGAAGACCAATTCCCATGGCTTCCAGTTGGGAAAATGGTATTGAATAAGAACCCAGAGAACTACTTTATGGAAGTTGAACAATCTGCATTTGGTACGGGGGTTTTAGTAGATGGTTTAGATTTCTCTGATGATAAAATGTTACAAGGACGAACATTCTCTTACTCTGACACACAGCGTTATCGTGTTGGTGCTAATTATTTACAAGTACCTATTAACGCTGCCAAAAAACGCGTTGCTACCAATCAAGAAGGTGGCCAATTACGTCACTACAATGATAAAGCCCCTGGGCAAAACCCACATGTCAACTATGAACCATCCACACTAGGTGGTTTAAAAGAAGCTGAACAAGTTGGGAAAGAATACACACCAAAAATAGAAGGAAATCTAGTAAGAGAATCCATTGACCGAAATGATAATACCAAGCAAGCGGGTGAAACATACCGCCGCTTCGAGCAATGGGAAAAGGATGAGTTAATCAACAATCTTGTAAATGATTTATCAATTTGCGATAAACGAATCCAAGATAAAATGATCGCCTTAGCTGAAGAAGCCGATGAAGAATATGGCCGTCGCTTACGGGAAGGTATTGCAGCGAAGACCAAAGAAATGGGCGATATGAAGATGGAAGCTGGCGAGGAATTCCGTCCACTAGGTAAAGAAGATGCCGCTGAAGCAGTTGATGATGCAATAAAAAAAGGCAGAGATGCCGAGCCTTATTAATATTGATTGGAGGTACCGCGATGAACGGTTCCTCCTTTTTTCTTGCTTATATGATAAACCCCATTTTTTATTTGCATCGAGGTTTCATTTGTAAATGACCGTAATACGAGCTCTCTTTCTTCTTTTCAAGCGTTATTAGGGGGTGTAATGATGTACGAGGGTTTATCATTCTTCTTTTCAACCTTTGATGGAGGGCAAATGAAGTACGAGGAGCTCCCATTCTTCTTTTCAACCTTTGTCAGGGGACCAATTGATGTACAAGAAACTTCCATTCTTCTTTTCAACCTTTGTCTGAGGACCAATTGATGCATGAGGAACTTCCATTTTTCTTTTCAACCTTTGTCTGAGGACCAATTGATGTACAAGGAGCTCCCATTCTTCATTTCAACCTTTGTCTGAGGACCAATTGATGCATGAGGAACTTCCATTCTTCTTTTCAACCATTAATAGAGTTTCAAATGATGAATGAGGGATTTTCATTCGTCTTATCTACATCAAACTATGTTAATTTTAATATAGTTATGTTATATTGTTACCAACAAATACCAAAGGATGTGAAAAATGGAACTTAAAAATAGAACTATGCCAAAGGAACTCCAAATGTTTAATAGTTTAGCCCCTCGATTTGAACTGACTAACAAGGATAAACTAACCCACTTTAATCTCCAAAAAGGATATGAAGGAGAATTAATGTTTGATCAAATCCTACACAACCAACTTCAGTGTGAACACCTCATCATTAAAGACCTTCTCTTAGACCTTGACTCAAATATTTTCCAAATTGACACTCTTGTTATTTTCCCCTCTGTTATTGAACTGTTTGAGGTAAAAAACTTTGAAGGTGAACACTTTTATGACAGAGATAAGGACAAGCTTTATAGAAACATAGACTACGAAATTCAAAACCCCGAACATCAAATGTCACGAGCAGAATCTCTGTTAAGAAAACTTCTAAAACAACATGGATTTCCTGTAAACCTACGAGGTACCGTAGTATTCGTCAATCCTGAATTTACTCTTTACAACCATACCCCAGACAAACCGATAATTCTCCCGTCACAGATAAATCCATTAATGAGAAAACTCAATCAAAATTCCACCCGAAAAATAACTAACCAACAAAAGACCATTGGTAATAAGCTTGTTTCCCTTCACGAAGAAGATTATCCAACAAAGAAGGTACCTGAATATACTTTCAGAGAGTTGAGAAAAGGTATTAATTGTGGCCATTGCAGCTCATTTTCTGTAACGATAAAAGGACACTATTGTTACTGTGGCGTATGCGGACAAAGAGAATTAGTAAAAAGTGTAGTTATTCGTAGTGTTCAAGATTACAAACTACTTTTCCCGAAGGAGCGCGTCACAAAAGCAATAATATTTGAGTGGTGCGGAGGCATGGTATCTGAACAAAGAGTTATGAGAATATTAACTAAGCACTTTCAATTGGTAAATAAGAAAAGATGGGCATATTATGAGACAAGTACCACTAGTAGTTAAAACTACTAGTGGTTTTTTCTTTTTGGGTTTGTAGATATTATTTAATAAAATGGGGTTTCAAGAAATCTCTCCATCATGTTATTACAATTGCTCTAGCAAATGGTGTATAGAATCTTTCATTTTTCATTTCAAACCCTTTTCCAGTTTCAAATGATGTACTGCACTCTCTATCTCTTCTTTTCAAACCCAATTTCTGTTTCAAATGATGTACTGCACCCTCCCTTTCTTCTTTTCAAACCCACTTCCAGTTTCAAATGATGTACTGCACTCTCGCTTTCTTCTTTTCAAACCCACTTCCAGTTTCAAATGATGTACTGTACCCTCCCTTTCTTCTTTTCATCACAGATTCTCTTTCAAAATGATTAATAACGCTTCCTTTCTTTCTATATCAAGGCACAAAAAAAGCAGCGACCTTAGTCCCTGCCAAATCAATAACTATTAATGATGATGTCCAAACTTAGGATTCGTAATAAACATCTCTTCCTGTGGAACATAGAAATATTGAATCCAGACACCATCTAGATACTCATTTCCTTTTTCTAAAATAATATCAATATCTTTATCGGTTTTAACAACTTCATCATTCTCTGTTGGGGTATCCAATTCAACATCATAATGTGCATGGTCGCCATGTACATGTGTGACAACTACCCGAATCATTTTCCCTTGAGCTTCTTCTGTCTCAAGCATCTTTTTTAATACTTTTGCTGCATTACGATTTATTTTACATTTCATATGATGTGTAGCTCCTTTTACTTTTTTCTACTACATTGTTTCAGTTTTTGCAAAAAAATACAATTTAAACAACTTAGATACAAATTCGCATATTCACAAGCAATGTTTTCATGTATACTAGAATTAGGTATTTTTTGAGAGGGGGAAAAGTTTTGCCGGTACCTGTCAATCATTCTAAACCTATTCGTACGACAGCAAAAGAAAGCGCATACAAACAAATCTTGCATTGGATTATTGATGGAACCTTATATCCGGGTGAGAAGTTAAATGACACAGAACTAGCTGAGGCACTTGGAGTTAGTAGGACACCGGTTCGAGAGTCACTACAACTTTTAGAATCACAAGGTCTCGTAAAAATGTATCCTGGAAAAGCGACTCAAGTAACAGAAATAGAAAAAGAGTCGATCAAAGATTTACTTCCACCATTGGCCGTTTTACAAGCTTTATCTGCAGAGCTTGCAATCGATCATATTACACGTGATGAGATTTCTTCATTAAAAAGTATTAACCAAGAATTTGCCGAAGCTCTTTATAAGAAGGATTTCCATGCAGCTTTAAACATCGATGAACAATTTCACCAACTGATTGTCGATACGGCTAATAATTCTTATATTATTGACATAGTGGAAAGATTACAAGCTCATGTTAGACGTTTGTTTTTCCACAACTCTATCATACTTTCGGAAAGCTCAATAGATGTTCATGATCATATTATTCGTTCCATCGAAAACAAGGACAAAGAAAAAGCATCTGCTTTAATGAAAGAAAACTGGTTAGAAATTCTGAAAGACTTCTATCTTCCAGATGAAGTCACCAAATAAAAAAGTCGGTTTCCTAATGAATAGGAACCGACTTTTTATTATGCTTCTACCGGATGCGATACTTTCTGAAACCGTGCTACGATACCTGTAATAATAATGACAATTAATGCAGGTACTAGCCATCCTAGACCTTCATTATAAAGTGGCAGGGTGTTTTCAAAAAAGGTAACAATAGGTTGAAAGAATCCATAACCCTCGATTTCTAGTGATTGGTATAACGTCTTTAAACCATCAAAAATACTTATTACGAACGTAACTGCAATAGTTGCGACATACACAACACGAGAATGATTAAATAATGGTGACAAGAAAGTTAGTAACATTAGTACAATAGCTAGTGGGTAAAGGAACATTAATACAGGAACCGAGTAGGTGATAATGTTCGATAGTCCAAAATTAGCAATGATAAATGTTATGGTTGTAAAAAATACCACTAATGTCTTATAACTTAATTTAGGCATTAGACGATGGAAATACTCCGCACATGCTACCATTAGTCCAATATTGGTTGTTAGACAAGCTAAAATAATGACTACTCCTAATAAAACAGCGCCTAATATACCAAAGTAATAATCAGCTGCACTACTTAGAACAGCGCCACCAGTATCAAACACTCCAAATGCCTCAACACTTACTGATCCTAAATAAGCAATCCCAACATAAATTAATCCTAAGAGAGCAATAGCGATAACACCAGTTCTAGCAGTAGTAGCTAGAATTTCCTTTTTAGATGTAACTCCTAGTGCACGAATTGCCTTGATAACAATAATACCGAATACGAGTGATGCCAGAGCATCCATTGTATTATATCCTTCTAAAAACCCGGTCACGAAAGCATTACTCTGATAAGAGTTTAGAGGTCCTTGTGCATCACCCATAGGTTTAAATACTACTAGTACAAGTAATACCGAAAGTAATACTACAATTCCTGGAGCTAGCAATTTTCCAACGTTATCAACAATTTTTGCTGGATTTAATGAAAACCAGAGTGAGATAGCAAAGAATATAACGGTAAAAATTAGTATTGCTATTTGTGTAGATCCTCCCCCTAAATGAGGCGCAATTGCGATATCAAATGCTACTGCACCTGTTCTTGGAGCCGCGAAAAATGGTCCAATTGTTAAATATAGTAATGATGTAAAGAATACCGCATAGGCGGGATGAATTCTACTAGAAAGGTCCTGTAAATCCTTACTTCCAGAGAACCCCATTGCAAAAACTCCCAGAAACGGTAACCCTACTCCTGTAATTAAGAATCCAAGTACCGCAGGCCATAAATTGGTCCCTGCAGCTTGTCCAAGCTGTGCTGGGAAGATTAAATTTCCAGCTCCAAAAAATAGTGCAAATAACATGACTCCAATCGCTAATTGCGATGTGAATGAAAGTTTTCCGTTCATTTATCTCTCTCCTCGATGTATAGTTTCAAAATTATCTGAAATCGTGATATGCAATATATTACTTAAGTTATGAAAATCATCATACTATGATTTCCGTCCAAAAGCAACACATTTTGGTTAAATTTTTAGATTTTTTTAATTGTTTTATTTAATTGTAATATTTTGGTGATTAGGGAATCGTTTTCATATAACTTTTTCAGGATATCATACCCAGATTTACTAATAATCTTTAGGTGGCGCAGCCAAAAGCCTTAATCGATAAGCATTCATTGCTGTTTCCCCTAAATGATCGAGAAGATTATAGTTAGCATAAGCTCCAACAACTGCACCAATCCCTGGTAATAGTTGTAGCATTTTCACAAAATCAATATAATCACGATATTCTTGTTGGAAAACTCGCCAGTCCATGTCGATAAGTTTCTCTTTTTGTTCTTCCCAGTTTTCTATTATGAATAAGGTTTCTCGCTGCTTCTCATCACTAGAAAAGGCGAGCTGAAAAATATGAAGTATAAATAGACGTTCTTCATATTCTTCCGTATCGAAACCATAAATTGCAGCCGCTTCAAATAGAAACTTCATCTTTATTGACATTAATAATGGAAAGTCAGCTAACCCAAGAAAAATTCCACCTGCTCCGGTACCTGCACCCTCTACTGTCGCAGTCTTTCGATATGTCGATAATTTTTCTTTTGCAAGTTCGTCTCGATCATAAAGACTTGTTTCTGTTGCAATTACTTTTTTGGTTGTTATGTTAGAGCCTACTAAAGTAGCTTTTACCATCTGCTTAATGCTTTCCGTAATGATTTGATGTGCCTTTTCAGGTATCATACCATTGATTTTATTTTGAGCTTTTTTAGCTAATCGATTTACCATTCCAGATCGTTTCATAATTTTTGTTCGCCATTCTTGAATTTCATCATAGACTTTTATTTCATATTCTTTCATAGCATTCTTCCTTTAATTTTGTTGTATATAAATTTATACGCTTTTATTTCTGTTTCAGTTTCATTTATCACTTATTTATCTTATGCACCTATTCTTTCCTTCTTCCTAAGCTATTCTTAATAAGATACCAACTATGATGGTAATTGTTTTATTTGTATCCAGAATAAAAAGCTGTACAGGTATTATTACCTTCACAGCTTTACATTAATTACTATAAATTAGATCTTCTATTTTGAAAATCAACATTTCGATAATATGCATTTTTCACTAACAAGTTTGGACCCAAGCATTTCACTGCAGGACAATGACAGTTTAGACTTTTGGCAGTCTTTGATTCCATCCAGTTACTATATGCATCTTCCAGTCTGGTATCCTTAATATTACCTAATGATGGTTCCTCATCACCGAAGTCCGTTACGATGATGTCCCCAGTAAATATATTGACATTTAAACGTGATCTTCCATCAGGATCATTTCTTAGAGTGACATTCTTTTCCTTATACAAGCGCTTTAATAAAGCTAATTCCTCCGCGTTTGAACTACAAGCATAAAAAGGTAATGTGCCAAATAACATCCAAACATTTTCGTTACGGTGATCAAGAAGCCTAGTAATTCCTTCACGCATTTCATCCAAGGATAGGGTTTCTAGTTTACTAGCAAAATCAACAGGATACATGGGGTGAATTTCGTGACGCGCACATCCCATTTCTAAGACATGATCATGAATTTTTTCTAGGTATGGAAATGTCCTTTTATTTAACATTGTTTCTGCAGATACCATAACACCTTGCTTAGAAAGCTTTTGAGCATTTTCCACCATTCTAGCAAAATATTTTTTCCGATTTTCCTCAGTCGGTTTTCGTTCCATATGAGCAAAACCAGTTTCCGCAAATTCTTCCTCTGTACCCCAGTTATGCGAAATATGTAATACGTCTAAATATGGAATGATTTCCTCATACCGTTCAAATGGTAAGGTTAGATTGGAATTTATCTGGGTCCTACATCCGCGCTCATGAGCATATTTTAGCAGTGGGACAACATAATTACGAACCGACTTTTTATTCATCATCGGTTCCCCACCAGTTATGCTCATTGTTCGTAAATGAGGAATCTCCTCTAATCGTTGAATTAATAGTTCAATAGGGAATGCATCCGGGTCCATAGCCTGTAACATATATCCTACTGCACAATGAGCACAACGCATATTGCACATATAGGTTGTCGTAAATTCTACATTGGATAACATCATTTTCCCATGTTCTTCTACATCTAAGTACGCTTCCCACGGGTCATACTTTGGTGACATTGGTTTTCGTTCAATTATTTTCATATAATTTTCCTTTCAGTAAAAACATGTTGTTTATTCATTATATAATAGGATTCCGGTACTTATTCTACCATGTTTGTTACCCCAAAGTAATAAAATCCATAGCCTTTATAGACTATGGATTCGGATACATTTAGATATTTAACATCGACAAGCAATGCCTAACGTTCTAGGCGTCCCAGCCTCAATTTTTTCCTATGTCAATTGTTGTTCTGCAAATTCCCGATACAGATCATGGGTTTCAATTAATTCCTGATGCGTTCCAGCACCTGTTACCTTCCCTTTCTCAATAAAAATAATCTTATCTGCATCAACAATTGTGGATAATCTGTGTGCAATAACAAATGTGGTACGCCCTTCCATCAATCTAGAAAGAGCCTTTTGTACAATTCCTTCCGATTGGCTATCAAGGCTTGCTGTAGCTTCGTCCATCATAAGGATTTTTGGATCTCGTAGAAAAGCTCGCGCGATACTAATTCGTTGTCTTTGCCCTCCTGACAATTTCACACCACGTTCGCCTACTTCTGTATCCAATCCTTTTTCAAATCCTTTTATAAATTCATCAGCATAGGCCATTCTAGCCACTTCCCATAGTTGGTCATCTGGTACACTATCGGAATTAGGTAACCCATATGTTAAATTCTCCCGTATTGTCCCCGCCATCATGGCACTTTCCTGGGATACATAACCTATTTGACTGCGCCAAGAATTCATAGATAGCTGGCCAATTGGGATATCACCAACTCGTATCTCTCCTGAAGTTGGTTCATAATATCGTTCTAATAAACCGAACATGGTGGTTTTCCCACCACCACTTGGTCCTGCAAAAGCAATCATTTCCCCAGGACGAGCTTCAAAGGAAACATTCTCAAGTACCGCTTCACCTTCTTCATAAGCGAATGATACATTGGAAACACGGATTGGTTGATTCGTAATATCCTTCTCCAATCCTTCTTGTCCCGCTTCTTCGGGAACTTCTAAGATCTCAATAATTCGCTCTGTCGCACCTTTTGCTTTTTGTAACTCCGTGAAAAACATCGCAAAGGATGTTACGGGATAGATAATTTGGAACAAATAAAGTAAAAAAGCGACCAATGATCCTGTTGACATGGTACCTTCCGCAACACGTATTCCACCATAGCCAATGATTACTACTATGACAAACATCATGACCGTATACATAAAGGGGCCAATTAGTGCGAAAATACGAGCTTCTTTTAGTCCAAAATCATATAGCTTTACTATACCTTTCATTCCTTTAGTCTTTTCCACTTCCTCAGCGGTTGAAGCTTTCATGAGCCTAGCCTCACTCAATGTCTGTTGAATCTCTCCAGTAAATGTGGCCGTTTCATCTTGTAACCCTTTTGAAATCTTGGCCATTTTACTCCCTAGTGGCATCATGATAATAAAAGTAACTGGCACTGCAATAAGCATTAATAAGGTCATTTTCCAGTCCATAATCAGTAATATTACAATTGCTCCAATAATAGTAATTAATCCTGTAATAAACTGAGGGAATTGCTGTGAAATTAAATTTTTCACAATTCCTGTATCATTCACAACGCGACTGACCGATTCACCACTAGGTTGTTTATCAAAATAACTTACTGGTAATCGAATTAATTTAAACCACATCATTTCACGTAACCTTGCGACAATCTTTTGTCCTACAACGGATAATAAATAGGTAGAAACCCCGTCTACCACTGCTTGAAGGATGAACACGACAAATATTACGACTACAAGTGTAGTGCTTAATGATTCAACAGAGAAACCATCTACCAGTTCTCTTGTTAAAAGTGGGATTGATAGCCCAACAAGCATGGTAATAATACTCCCAATCAATCCGATAGTTAGTGCTAATTTGGGAATTTTAGTTGATAACATCAGGGTTATAAAGGGTTTGAGGCCATTATCTTTTTCTTTCATTAGTACACCTTCTATTAGTTAATATGATACTTCCATTATTCACTAGTTTTTTTGTCCTTACTCTTGTACGAGTAATAATTACATTCTTTTTTCGTACAGTATGTTGCTATTTGCAGAAACTGTGCGGTAACTAAGGATTTTGGATAGCGCAACATACCCGCTACAGAAATACACTCCGCTTTCCGCGGGCGGCTGGTGAGCCTCCTCGTGCTTACGCACTGCGGGGTCTCACCGATGCCTTTCCTCCCGCAGGAGTCTCCGTGTATTTCCTTCGCTAGTAATAAGTGATTAAGGGCAATAAAACCACTTAAATCCAAAACATGATCAATAACTAACAATAATTAGAATACTAAACTAGCGCAGGCAGAATACGTAGACTCCTACGGGAATAGCACGTGTCCGAAGACCCCGCAGCGGCGAACTTTCCGCGAGGAGGCTGAGGCCGGGCCCGTGGAAAGCGGAGTATTCTGCCGGAGCGGTATTGTACCGCTATACCCGCTAACTATGGTATTTGAAGCAGTTACCACGAAGTTTCTATCTATTATTTGTTAAATTACACTAACCGAAATGAAACAGCAGATTATTAGAAAACAGGCAATTTAAAAAGCACCTGATATTTGCTTTTATTAATGGGCAAATACCAGGTGAGTAAAGAGAGACATTACCTAAGGGGGATTCCTGATCCCCGTATCCGTTTATCCATTCTGTTCCTCAATGTATTTATATTAGTATACCATGTTTTAGCCGAAACAGAGCAGTCATTACCCGTGAATATCACGTCTGCAATATCCAATAATACCAATTACAGCTAATACCGCTGAGACAAATACGAGTATGATACTACCTATCCAATCCATTTCCTCGATTGGTAGCTGCGGGATATATCCGAATGGGGAAAGTTTACCTACCCATTCTGAAAACTGGAATAATCCACCAAGATATAAGACAAAGAAGGAATAAAATACATATAGCCATATGAGGCTAGTTCTTCTCGGAAACCATCCTATCAGAACAACAGCTAGACTAATCATAACTAGTACTGCCGGATAATACACCATGGTTGCTCCGTACACCATTCCAAAGTCAAGACCGTCTTCGACAACTGAAGTACCAGCAGCCCACAAGCCAATCCCTGTTAATGAAAGCATGACAAATCCATTAACAATCGAGATTAGTAGATAACTAGAAATTAGTTTTGACCGTGATACTGCTTTGCTTAATACATGTTCTACACGTCCCTTTTTCTCTTCCCCGTACAATTTGTTTATATTCATAACTGCTGGAACAGTAGCCAGTATCGACATTACCATCATTAACATTGGTAAAAACTGTTCTGTTAGGGTATATCCTTCAGCCGCAACTAACATATTCTGTAATTCTTCACTACCCGCAAAGAAAGATTCAAGGTCACCTAGAACAGAGCCATACGAAGCTCCCATAACAAACATTCCAATTGCCCATGAGATAATCGCAGTACGCTGAAGTCTTACACCTAATCCAATAGGAGATTGTAAAAAAGTACTTGCATACTTTCTTCCAGGTTTGGCAGGAATAAAACCTGCTCCCATATCCCGAACAGAATTAAGATAATTGGCCAGAACAACCAATACGAAAGCTGCGCCTAATAACACTATTACCGGCAACCAATTGTTGGTAGAATATACATCAGTTTGTGTTACCAACCCCAATGGGGATAACCAGCTTAGCACCTCATTGCTAACATCACCAATTGCTCGTAATAGGTAAGCCAATATCAACACTGTGATGGATAATCCAATGGTTCCCCTAGAACTTTCTGAAGCTTGAGCAAAAACAGCAGTTAAACCGGTAAAGAAAATACCTGTTGCTCCTAACACAGCACCATATAGCAGGGAACCTTCTAAATCCATACTCTCGATATTTAACGCAAATAACCCAAGACCTATAATCAAAGCTAGTAGTATAAACGTAACCACATAGACTATTATAGTTGCATGGAGATTAGATAAACGACCAACTGGCAGAGAACGAACCAATTCTATCCGTCCATCTTCTTCATCAGCACGAGTATGTCTTGTTACAAGTAAAATACTCATTAAACCTACGACAATTGCTGTAAAAATTAACATCTGATGAGCAGTCATAACCCCAATCGTATAATTCTCAAAATCTGCAGGCCCAGCCATTGCTACCATAGCAGGGTTATTCATCGTTTCTGCCATGATATCTCTGTCCTCTTGTGAAGGATATAGATCTAGAAAGGCACTAGGGATGATGAAAGTAAAAAATACAATGCCAAGAATCCATAAAGGAAGCCGTACTCGATCTCGTCTCAAAATAAATCTAGACAAACGACCTGTTCCAGAAAGTGAATTGGAAGCCACTAGGATCTCCCCCCTACCCCTATTTCCGGGTTTCCTTTTCTTTCATAATGTTGCATAAACAAGTCTTCTAATGTTGGGGCAGCACTTTCTAGCTTAGTCACTCCATATTGACTAATATGTTTTATAACAGAATCCAACTGTTCCGAATCAACCTGGAAGGAGATTGTTTGACCTTTTTCTACTAGCTCATGTACACCCGGGAAGTCATTTAAATCTTTAACACGATTCTTTGTTTCCACTAATAGATTAGTACGTGTTAAATGGCGCAACTCATTTAATGTACCGGTTTCAATGATTTTACCTTGTCTAATAATCCCTACACGGTCACATAACTTCTCTACTTCTGACAAGATATGACTCGATAACAGAATACTTTTCCCAGCATTTTTTGCTTCCAGTACACATGCTTGAAAAACTTGTTCCATCAGTGGATCTAGCCCCGAAGTCGGTTCATCCAAAATATATAAATCCGCATCTGAAGAAAAGGCAGCAACTAACGCTACTTTTTGGCGATTTCCCTTAGAATATGTCCTGCATTTTTTAGATGGGTCTAGGTCAAATCGTTTGATAAGTTCATCACGTCTCTGTTTATTGATTCCTCCTCGAAGAGAACCAAATAAGTCAATTACTTCTCCACCAGTTAGATTTGGCCAAAGATTCACATCACCAGGAACATAGGCAATTCGCTTATGAATCTCTACCGCATCAGACCATGCATCGTTTCCAAAAATCTTCGCCGCACCTTCTGTTGCCTTTAAAATTCCAAGTAATATACGGATTGTTGTAGACTTACCTGCTCCATTAGGGCCAATAAACCCAAAGACTTCTCCTTCATCCACATCTAAATTCACACCATCTAAAGCAGTAAATTTACCAAATCTTTTTGTTAACTCCGTAACCTTTAAGACAGTCATTCTCCTACCCCCTTATAGTTATAGCAAATTCAAGTTTTGAAATATTTTATCGTTATGAGTTCATAATATAAAAAAATTAAGGATTGCGCAAGAGATTTATGAACTATTTTAATTGTTATATTTCAAAAGTTTTATTAAACTAATGAGGAGGTGAACAATATTGGATGGTTTTAAACGAAGAAGTGAAATGAAAAAGACTAGTATTCTTCAGTCTGCACTAGATCTTTTTATGAGATATGGAATTAAAAAAGTTTCCGTCGCTGAAATCGCAAAAGCTGCTACTGTATCACAAGTAACAATCTATAATTACTTTGAAAGTAAGGATCAACTAGTAGATGAGGTCATATCTTATTATATTGATCTTATGTGGAATGAATATGAAGAGATTGTAAAGAGTGACATGGATTTCACCGATAAGATAAAGCAGTTTATTTTTAACAAAAGAACATCCGCTAACTCGATCCATGAAGAAGTTTATCATTATATTATGCAGGAATTTACTTCTGGGAAAAACTCCTATATTGAAGAATTCTATACTAAAAAGGCACTTCCAGAATTGATTAAACTATTTGAGCAAGCTAAAGAAGAGGGTAAGATTGACCCTACTATTTCGAATGAGGCAATCTTAGTTTATATTCAGATGTTTCGTGAGTATTTACAACAGAAAGATGTCTATGAACATGTCTTACCATTAACAGAGGACCTAACTAAATTATTCTTTTACGGTATTGTTGGGGGCAGAAATAAATAATTCAGTTATAAATAAAAAGGGTAGAAACATTTTATTATTTCTACCCCATGAATTATTTTGAAATGGTAATACTACCATTTACAGTTTTCAACTTAATCCTATGTTCTCCATCTCCAATTACAGCATTTCTTGAATCATTTCCAAAAACATCGACTTTTCCATTGACTACATTGACTTCGATTGTTGCATTAGTTGGTTCTTGATCTGTCACTACTTTAATTTTTCCATTAACCGATTCTAAATCGATTGAGCGATCTAAGTTATCTGTAATGAAGGTGGTACTACCGTTTACTACGTCACTCGTAATGATTCCATTAACATATTCTAATTCTATACTTCCATTTTCAGAGGATACAGTAGTTCTTGTTGTATTCAAATCCTCCATTACAATCCTGCCATTGACTGTCTTTGCATGGATAGTTTCCACATTAATTTGTTTCACACTAACTTTGCCGTTTATATTATCAACCATTAATTTTTCATATTGCTTATGTGGTAAATAAACAGTAATTTTGGGACCAGAAAAATCAAAGTCTAAGTTAAAGTTAATAAACTGAATGAGTTTTTCACTTAATTCCACAGATAGAGTATCCCCATCTTCTTCAATCTCTAATTTGTATTTATTGTATTTAGACTCCTTAGCAGCAAACTTAACGGTAATATGTTCATCAGTTGTCGGTAAAACTTCAATTGTAGCATTGTCTGATTCAATTGATATATCGGTTATATTCGGATTCTGTATCACTTTCTCATTCATCGTTTCTTCTGCTGCACCAGATGACTTATAGGTAAATAGAACACCAATCAGCCCTACAACAATCAAACCTGTGGCAATAAACGTCATTAGCCTTTGTTTAGGCATGCTTCATTCCTCCTTTAACCATTCTCACATTAAAGTTCAAATACTTCACAAATCCCTTAAACAACCAGCGAGTTACATAGAACATTCCAATCGCTATAAATATCCCTAATCCAGACAAGAATAAAGCAAAAAACAGATCAAACCATGCAAATATTTCTGGATAGATTACAACATTTAACAAATACAAAATAGGAGTTAAAATAAATCCTAAGCCCGCAGCCCATCCAGAAAACACAATCCCAGCTAAGGCCACGAACGGCCCGAGAACGATAACAAGATTAAAGAACCCAAGCCCAATCACCGCCCATACTGCCCGGAGTACATTTCCTGTTGAAGCAGATTCTTCCACCTGCTCTAATCGATACGATGCAACCATCTCCTTAGCAATCTGATGAGGTGAACCAAGTCCTTTTGCGATTTCCTCTTCTGAATTTCCTTCACTTAAACCAACTTCAAAATGCTCTCTAAAGTCCTGTAAAATATCCTCCCGTTCAGTAGAAGGTAGCCGCTTCAAAGCATCATTCATTTTTGCCAAGAATTGTTCCTTATTCATCCCTTACACCTTCCTTTATTAATTGATTCACACCATTTGTGAACTTCTCCCAATCAGTTAGGAGATCACCTAGGTATGTTCGTCCTTCCTCAGTTAGAGCATAATACTTTCGTGAAGGTCCTTCTGAAGACTCTTTTAAATACGTAGTAAAGTATCCTTCTTTTGTTAACCTTCTTAGTAATGGGTAAACCGAGCCCTCTGATATAGCAATTTGGTCAGAAATCTTTTGAACTAATTCATAACCATACCGATCTTGTTTATCTAATAAAACGAGAACACAAAGCTCTAATACACCCTTTTTAAATTGTACATTCAAGACTTTCACCTCTTTAATAGGAATAGGTTTAACTACTATACATTATATAGTACCATTCTATAAATTATACCTTTAGCTATAATTTATCATACACTACTATTTAATGCAAGGTACTATTTATAAAAAATAGTTACATAAGTAAAAAGCCCAGGGAATCCCTGAGCTATGCTAAATTTAATTGTTTACGATTTTCTATAGTAGTTAATTCGTTTATTAAGAACATAGAACAGTCGTAAGTATACAAGAATAAGTACGACATCTACACCAATAACAATATAACGGGGCCATCCACCCCAAGATGTAAATACTCCTAATTGAGAAACTAGAAATAGAATGAAAATGAGTAAATAGAAGCCTCGCATTCTAATATAGGAATCTTGAATCGACTGGCTATCGGAGTATATCTTTTGAACATCTGGCCTTTTAGAATCTGTGCGAAAGTAATGAAATACGCCAATCACTTCTGTTATATATTCCCACCCAGCATCTTTATATAATTGAAAATAATCCTGTTTAGCACCTTGTCTAAAGTCGATTTGGTACGTATAAGATTTAGAATGGTCCTCCTCAAAGTAATAGGTAAAGAATCGATACTTTTGTAGATGCAACCCTTTTTGGGACATCTCTGTTAACCATTCTTCCTCTTTGTTAATATCAGGAGCTAACCATATCTTAAACTTTTTCACTGTCATTTATCTCTCCCCCATTTCCTTGATCAGTACACCTGAATTCTCAACTAAGGATTTTAACCTTTTATACTCTAATAACAATACTTCTTTTCCCAAGTCAGTAAGTTGATAATACTTCCGCCGGTCATCATCTTGTACGGTAGCCATTTCTATGACATTCTGTTTTTCTAGCTTACCCATTGCACCATACAATGTACCCGGACCGATCTTCACTTCCCCTTTACTTACCTCTTCTACATCTTGCATAATTCCATAACCATGACGCACTTCCCTTAATGACAACAGAATATAATACGTAGCTTGAGATAAAGGTAAAAACGATTCTGGTTTTTTAGCCATTTTTCCACCACCAACTTATATCACGTTTCGATGTATCTACTAACGATATATCGTATGACGATATAATAACATGGACGTATTCATATTGCAATAAGTATTTTGTGAAAATACAATCCTTGTTGAATAAGTAGCATATTTTAATAGCAAATGATTATTTATCTTTAATTGCGAGAAAGATAAATTGAAGCAATTAGGCTTTTTCATTATACTAGGGACAATGAAAGGGGTAAGAATATGGAACAAACTAAATTAGAATCAAAAGTACTATCTGTTTTGAAGGACAAAATTCAATCAATTAATACACCAGAAGGCGCTATCTATTTAGTAGGGCCCATTCGCCTTCCTGTTAATTTATATGGAGAAACTGTCGAGTTTAAATGGTATTGCTGGCTAAACTGTACGGATGTTACCGATGATTATCAAACTATCATCGATAATCTTTCCTCTCAAAACTTGGCCGAATTCCAACAATCCAGTGTATTAGTTTATGGAGATTTTGAAAATGATGATGATGCATTAATTCGTATGCACTCCATTTGTCATACTGGGGACATATTTGGTAGCAAACGTTGTGACTGTGGATTTCAGTTGAAAGAATCCATGCACAAAATTAAGGAGCATGGGACTGGAGCTATTTTTTATTTAGCAAACCATGAAGGTAGAGGAATCGGCTTATTCTCAAAAGCAATGGCTTATATCTTACAGGAAAATGGTTATGACACGGTAGAAGCAAATGAAGCTCTTGGATTTGTAAATGACTCCAGAAATTATAGTGATGCGATACAAGTTCTTAAGCGTCTACGCTCTAAACCGGTAACCTTAATTACAAACAACCCACTAAAGCTTGACGCTTTAAAAAATGCAGGTTTAACAGTTTCAGGTCGTGTTCCATTATGGGGGGATGTTTCCGAATATAATGAACGTTACTTGAAAACAAAAGTAGAAAAATCGGGCCATATGGAGGAAGAAAGGAATTGCTCCAATGACTAGTCATGAATTTTACATGGATCTCGCCCTCCAAAATGCAAAAGCAATGAAAGGACAAACAGACCCTAATCCTTTGGTTGGCTCTGTAATTGTTAATGATAATCGCATCGTTGGTGTTGGTACTCACTTGAAGGCAGGAGAACCCCATGCCGAGATTCATGCCCTGCGCATGGCTGGCGACAAGGCTAAAGGAGGTACTATTTATGTTACCTTAGAGCCTTGTTCCCACCATGGACGGACCGGTCCATGTGCAGAAGCAATTGTACAAGCTGGGATTAAAAAAGTTGTCATCGCTACTCTTGACCCTAACCCAATTGTGGCAGGGAATGGTGTTAAGATCCTTGAGGATGCAGGAATAGAAGTTATTACAGGTGTAAGAGAACAATCTTCCATAGAAATGAACGAAGTGTTTAATAAGTTTATTGTGGAGAAAAAACCATTTATAACCATGAAAGCCGGAGTGACCCTTGACGGAAAGGTAGCAACCCATACATTTAGTAGTAAGTGGATTACTTCCGAAGATGCAAGACTAGATGTTCATCATCTTAGAAATGAGCATATGGCCATTCTAGTCGGAATTAATACCGTATTAAAGGATAATCCATCTTTAACAACTAGAATCCCCAATGGCAGAAATCCGCTACGGGTCATTATGGATTCATCTTTGAAAATTCCATTGGATGCCAATGTAGTTACAGACCAACATGCAAAAACTTGGGTATTTACTAGTCAAAATTACGATGAAGATAAAAAGCAAGCATTAGAAGATCTAGGAGTTCGTGTCTTCGTAACAGCCAGCACAAACTCCGTTAACCCAAATGAGGTAGTAGATATTCTAGGGGAACACCTAGTATCTTCTGTATTTATTGAGGGCGGCGGTAACATCCATGCGTCCTTCCTCGAAAATAAATTAGTTGATAAGGTCGTTCTATATTTTGCTCCTAAGTTAGTTGGTGGGAAGAATGCTCCGACATTCCTAGAGGGAGAAGGAATTAGCGATATGGCTGATGCTATAGAACTCTCAAATACGGACATCGTCAAGATTGGGAAGGATTATAAATTTACTGGTTACCCAATTTATAAAGATTAAGGAGATATCATGAGATTTGGATTTGATATTGATGATACACTAATCAACTTACGAGAACATGCTTTTAATATATATAAAAGGAAGCTAAATAAAGATGTTCCAGTGAACGAGTTTCATGAACTACAACGAGTAGAAATTCATGAGCCCTTCGGATTAACAGATGATGAGGGTAGTGAAATGTGGAATCGTTCACTTGAGGAGATCTATTATACAAACTGCCCTCCATTTCCAGGAGCAGTGGAAGCCTTAAATAAGTTAGAAGAAGATGGCCATGAAATCTTCTATATTACAGCAAGACCAAAACAACATGGGGAACGAACGAAAGAATGGTTAAAGGAGCGAGGTTTTCCGGTTCATAATAACCAGTTCTTCTATGGCATGAAGGACCATGAGAAAATCGATATCATTAAAGACTTAAACTTAAATTACTATGTAGATGATAAACCAACCATCTTAGCTACCCTAACCGAACAACCGATAAAACTTTTCTTGATGGATCAATCGTATAATCGTACAAGTAACTTTAATAGAATCAAGAAATGGTCTGAGTTTTTGAAAGAAATATAAAAAAGGTATTGCTTAAAAGCAGTACCTTTTTCCCTTTTCTAAAGAACATTTTTTCTTAAATTTGTACCAGGTCTTTAGCAAAGAGACCCAGTCTCTTCAACTGATCTACGGCAACTTTTTTCTCTTCGACGTTTAGACCTCCCATGATTTCACTCATTGCAACTGCATGTTGAGGGAAGATTTCGTCCATTAATTGAGTACCAGCTTCAGTTATCACGGCGTGTGTTACCCTTCTATCTGTAGGACACGCTTCACGAGTTAAGTAATTCTTTTCTTCCAATTTATCTACTACATAGGTAATACTACTACTTGCAAGTAATACCTTTTGTCCGATTTTCTGAATAGGTTGTCCACCTTTATGATATAACAATTCAAGTACGCCAAATTCGGTTAAATTTAGTCCATAGCTCTTAATATTATGGGTCACCTGTTTTTCAATTGCTTCTAATGCTCTTGTTAATACAACAAATAGCTTTAGAGAAAACTCTTGGTCTTCGTTAAACTGATTCGTTTTGACCATAAAATATCAATCCTTTTACTTATTGTAATCAAGTTGAATATAGTATATCTTATAAATTCGTGATTTTCTATGAATTTCACATTAAATAGTTATTTATTTCCATTCATGAAGGTGAATAGAAGCCATATTATAAGAGTATTATGTTTTACAGTCTCTCAAATTACGTCAAGCACAGAGGAGCACTACATCTATGAAATTTCGAGACTTATTGTGTGAGCTTAATGTAAATCCTTTATCCTATAAAGGATTTGAAGATAAAACAGTAAGAGGAATTGCTGATAACTCAAATGATGTCAAAGATGGATATATATTTATCGCGATAAAAGGCCATCAAGCAGATGGTCATGATTATATTCAGAATGCTATTCGTAAAGGCGTAAGTCTAATAATTGGAGAAAAGGAGATTGGTGATCTCCCGGTTCCCTACATTAAGACTGACAATAGCCGAAAAGCATTAGGAGTAATTTCCAAAAAGTATTACCAAAATCCATCTAAAGACAAGATTATGATTGGAATAACGGGTACAAATGGCAAAACAACCACAAGTTATGTACTAAAACATATTGTCGAGCAATGTGGTAAAACTTGCGCCATTATCGGTACTATTCAAAATACCATAAACGGAAAAACCTTACCAAGTGGTAATTCCACCCCAAGTGTACTCATGATTAATCAATTACTCTCTGTAAGTACTGACGATGTAGTGATTATGGAGGTATCTTCGCACGGCCTAACTCAATGTCGTGTAGAAGGGGTTGAATTTGATATTGGCATCTTTACCAATCTCTACCACGAACATCTTGACTATCACCGGACAATGGACGAATACTTTCAAGCAAAGCTACTATTATATAATCACTTAAAGAAGAATGGTGTTGCCATTATTAATAGGGATAATGAATGGGGAGAAAAGCTAGCTGCTATTCTAATTGAACGTAAAATTCCAGTCTTTAGTATTGGAGAAGACCAAGACAATGATGTTCAACTACTAGACTTTTTAGCTACTACGTCTACGATAAAAGCTAAGGAAAACGATACAGCTTTTGAAGTGGCATGTCCTATTCCAGGAATACATAATATGTACAATACCATGATGGCCTACTTAACAGCTCGGCATATTAATATCTCCCGTCCATTAGTGCAACAGGCTATTTTGAGCTTTACTGGGGTAGATGGGCGATTCGAGCAATATAAATCGGACCACATGCCAACGGTTATCGTGGATTATGCCCACACACCAGATGCTATTTTCCATTGTATAGCTTCAGCGAAAACCTATGGAGCGAAGAGAATTATCCATGTATTTGGATTTAGAGGTAATCGAGATAAAACCAAACGCCCACAAATGGTATCGATATCAGCAAAGTATAGTGATATATACATACTTACATTGGATGATTTAAATGGAATTCCGGAAAATGAGATGGTCAAAACACTAGAAGATTTGCATCACAAATTCGGTAACCAAAAAGGGGTAATTATACCTGACCGTACAGTTGCTATACAGCGCGCGATGGAGTTTGCTAATGATGGGGACTGGGTTATTATTACAGGAAAAGGTCACGAAAGCTATAAACAAAACTTTTCTTTACATACACACTCTGATAAAGAAACTGTAGAACTGCTTTTGGAACCATCGAAGGTACAAGAGATAACCAATTAAAAGGATGTGCTACAGGGAATTTCCCCTATAGCACATCCTTTTTCATTAACCGCATAGAATTCAAGACCACTATCAATGTCGCTCCCATATCAGCGAAGATAGCAATCCATAAGGTTAACCATCCCGGGATGACTAATAATAACGCGACAAGTTTTAACACGAATGCAAATGTGATGTTCTGTTTAATGATTGCCAATGTCTTTCTACTTAGTGAAATAGTATACGGCAACTTCTCTAAGTCATCTGCCATTAAGGCAATATCTGCTGTCTCAAGAGCGGTATCTGTTCCAGCTCCTCCCATCGCAATTCCAACATCAGCACTTGCTAGAGCAGGTGCATCATTTACCCCATCACCAACCATTGCAACAGTACCATATTTTTCTTTTATATTGTTTATCTCCAATAATTTATCTTCTGGTAAAAGTTCTGCCTTTGTTTCGGATAAACCAAGGCTTGATCCTATCACATTCCCAGCTAGTTTATTATCACCTGTTAACATAACAGTCTGCTTAATACCAAGCTGATGTAGCTTTTGGATAACAGTTTTGCTTGATTTACGAATTTGGTCAGCAACCGCAATAAGAGCATCGACTTTCGTTTCTGTTCCTATTAGCATAACGGTTTTTCCATCTGGTTGTAGCTGGCTAATTTTGTCTTGCACTTCACTAGTTATGGAAAATTTATCTTCAAACAGTGCAGGTGAGCCAATATAGTATTCTTCCCCTTGCACCATGGCCTTTGCGCCTTTTCCCGTAATAGATTGGAATCCATCTGCTTGATAAACATCTGCGTGTACACGAATTGATTTTCGTGTAATGGCAGAGGCAAGTGGATGTTGCGAAAACTGTTCAATAGCTTGAGCGATACCTAATACCTCTTGTTCGGTTTTGTCTGTTAATAAAACGATGTCCGTCACTTCTGGTTTTCCTTTTGTAAGGGTTCCGGTTTTATCAAAGGCTATTGCATTTAATCGCCCTGCCTCTTCCAGATGAATTCCGCCTTTAATTAACACACCATTTCGCGCGCCATTTCCTATTGCTGTTACAATGGCTACTGGTGTTGAAACCACTAATGCACATGGACAACCAACTACCAATACCGCTAATCCACTATATACCCATTCTGACCAGGACCCTCCAAAGAGTAGTGGGGGAACAACAGCAACTAATAAAGCTATGATCATAATGGCTGGCGTATAATATTTAGCAAATCGATCAACGAACTGCTGAGAAGGTGCCTTTTCAGCCTGTGCTTCTTCAACAAGATGAATAATTTTAGCAATGGTAGTATCTTCTACACGCTTCGTAACACGTACTTCTAATGAGCCTTCTTCATTCATTGTTCCGGCAAATACTTCATCACCCGCTGACTTATGAACAGGTATGGACTCACCCGTAATCGCAGCTTGATTAATAGAGGATTGACCTTTTACTACCTCTCCATCCATGGCAATCTTTTGACCTGGTTTAATCATTAGTATATCGTCAATCTGAACATCTTCCACATCGATTTCCATTGTCGCACTACCACGTTTAATCGTAGCTTTCTTTGGCGCAATATCCATTAATGACTTTATTGACTTTCGTGCTTTATCCATGGAATAGCTTTCCAAGGCTTCACTCAGGGCAAACAAGAAGACTACAACAGCACCTTCTGCCCACTCACCAATAATTGCTGCTCCAATAATAGCTATAGTCATTAAGGTCTTCATATCAAACTGTAGCTTTGTTAAGTTCTTCAATCCAACCTTAAATAGACTATAACCACCAATTAAGATTGCACCGACGAATACACCAATTGTAGCAGGGTGACTTTCACCCATAATAAAGTATAGTACATATCCAATAGCAGTTAGTATCAGTGAAATCATGGTGGTAATATTTTCTCGTTTCTTCCAAAATGATTGCTTATTCTCAGGTTCTCGGCTTTTCTCCGGATAGACTTTGATCCCATCAAATGCTCCTGCTTCTTCTAGTTGTTCAATCGTTGCTGCTCCTTGTACCGTTAACTTAGCCGCGCCAAAATTCAACTGAACATCTTCTACACTGGTAATTCCTCGAACATTCTTTTCAAATTTAGCAGCACAATTTGTACAGGATAAACCTTGTAGTCGATAGACCTGTTTACTTTCCTCCAACTCATGCACCTTCCTTCGAATGGATCAATGCAATGGAAACCAGCTGGTATACGTGTTCATCCTTTAAAGAATAGAAAACGAGTTTACCTTCCTTCCGATATTTAGCGAGCCCCATGTTTCGAAGTAATCGTAAATGATGGGATGCAGTTGCTGTGGTAGACCCAATGATATTCGCAACATCACATACACATAATTCTTCCTCTAAAGTAAGTGCATACGTAATCTTCAGGCGTGTTGCATCTGACAATGCCTTGAATATCATTTCAACACCAGCAACCTCTTCCACTCTTGGCTTAATTCTATTCACTTTCTCTTCATCAAAACAAAAGCTATCACATGTATCTTTCTCTACCTTTTTCAACAAAGTATCCGACATCTATATCGCCTCATTCTAATATTCGTTTGATTATATGAATATTGTATGCTGCGTACGAATATTTTGTCAATTATAACATTCAAATGGGCGTTTGAATGTTAAGATGGTTGTAAGGAGGAATTCAGATGTACAATACGATTGTAGTTGGAGCTGGCCAGGCAGGCCTTTCAATAGGATATTATCTAAAAAAGACTGGGCGGGACTACCTTATCCTAGATATGAATCAAGAAATTGGCCAGGTGTGGAGAGAAAGATACGATTCTTTAATACTTTTCACTTCCAAACAATATAGCTCTCTTCCAGGGTTAACACTAGAAGGGGACCCAAATTCACTTCCAACTAAAGATGAAATTTCAACTTATTTAAAGCGATATGCAGAAATGTATGACTTGCCAGTAAAACTTAATACTGAAGTTTATCAAATAAAAAAGACTGGGAAATATTTCACTATCTCTACTAATCAACTAGAATACAAAGCCAAGAATGTCATTATTGCTACGGGTCCGTTTCAACATCCAAAAATCCCTGTTTTTGCAAAAAACTTGTCATCAGATGTTTTACAACTCCATTCATCTGAATATAGAAACCCTACCCAATTGATTGAAGGAAACGTTTTAGTCGTTGGGGGAGGAAATAGCGGAGCCCAAATAGCTACAGAAGTCTCTAAGGAGAGAACTACCTATTTATCAACTAGTCAAAAGCTAAGGTATATGCCACTACACATTGGAAAAAGAAGTATGTTTTGGTGGTTTGACAAGATAGGTATTCTATCAGCTAGTTCTTCCTCATTCCTCGGAAAAAGAATCCAGAAACAAGGCGATCCTATTTTTGGTAATGATTTAAAGGAAGCGATTGTTGAAAAGAATGTGAAAATAGTAGGGCGCGCTTTCGATGCAAAAGGAACTACTGTATTTGTTAAAGAACAAGACCAGCTTAAGATTCAAAATGTGATTTGGGCAACTGGTTTTAAGCCCGACTATGAATTTCTTGGTACTATAGAAGGGGTTATTAACCACCATGGATTCCCAATACATAAAAGAGGAATTTCAACTATTGAGGGGCTATTTTTCCTTGGTTTACCATGGCAGCATAGAAGAGGTTCGGCTTTACTCCAGGGCATCGGTTATGATGCCAAATTCTTAATTAATCATCTAAGACAATAGGACAGGTATCCCCTGTCCTATTGTTACTAGTTATAAACCTTCAAGACCTCATATTGAAAACCTATATACTGATAATTTTGTCTCTGATACATTTCTCTTGGGGTATCATCCCCATCCGCGACTAAAATTACTTTTCTATCTTTATAAGAATCCATAACCATTTTCTGTAATCTACTGCCAATTCCCTTACGCTGGAAAGATTCAACCACAAACAAATTATCAATCTCAGCGAATCCATCCGTCAGAATAACATCCACTGCACCAGCAGCAATCCCTTTATAGTAAGCGATAATCTGAATAATCGAATCACTGTCAAAATGGTGTTTCAGCAAATTCTGTTTCTCTCGTGCAAAGTTCTCTCCATACGTCAGGTCCTGTTCGTACTGTAGAAGTAGATAGTCCTTGAACGTCTCCCTACTTACCTTCTTAACTTGAATATCTTTATTTGCTAGAACCTCAGGGAAATTTTGAGGTTCGATGACATATAATTCATTTTTGGAAATGGAGTATTCTTGCTTATTCAGGTACTCAATTAGTTCAATTGTAGGTTTTCCGTCTTGAGGAAAAACAAATTCCACGTGATGTTGCCCATGTTTTGCATGAAAGTCACGTAATAAAGTTTCTGCTTCTAAAAATTCATGAAGCGTTGGCATTCTTTTGAATGCTATAAAATTACTAGAATACCGATTCAACATTTCTGGATAATGATAATGTTGATAGAGATTATTTTCATTAATGATGTTTCCTATTACGTCAATATTGTTAAATGATATATTCATCGTTGTCTCCTTAATCTTCCTGTTACCCTGTGCAGATCATGATCACATTTTGGTCCGGGTCTCGTACGGTGAAGAAAGATAAATCTTCAAATCGTATTATTTCAGAATCGATATCGTAATTTAGTTGTTTAATATAATCATAGGCTTCATCAATATCATCCGTATGAAAATTGAACAATGGATGATCTAACCCACCTAGATGTTTAGAAGTATCATCTGGACCAGCATCTAAAGTTATTCCTACCTGTGAATTAACTTGCAAGTTATATACGGGTCTTTTTACGGTTGATAAATCATGATCTTGTCCTAGTAAATTACAATACCACTCCACAGAACGTTCCAAATTACTTACATGAATAAAAATAGTATGGACCCTATTTTGAATTGGGCTCTTCAAGTTCCCCACTCCCCTTAAATTATCAGTCTTTATTCTATCTAATTCGACAGACCACCAAGAATTCCTTTTATTTCAGGGGAAAAATTCATTTCGAAATATAGACCTATAATCTACAAAAAACTTTTTAACCGATAAATTAAAAAACGCTCATTCGAATTCTTTTCGTAATAGTAAGGCACCTTTACTTCCTGAATTAGCTCAAAAGCCGTATCATTTTCTAAATAAAAAATGTATTCCTTGGAAGGATAATAAATGATGATATCTACGTTTCTCGGTAACTCCTCTACTGATAATAGAATTCGATTAACGACTCGTTGGAAGATATGGACCGAGAATGGATTGAAGAAATAAAAGCAATTATCTTTTTCATCAATGTCATATTCCTCTGCTCGACAACATTTAAATTCAATTTTTTCGATATACCTATTTGTTTTTTGAGCATAGTGTTTTCGGTTTTGGAGAGCTTTCTTAAAAGAGATTTCATTCATCTCAATTCCAACCACAAAAGCATGATAAAAGTAATGGATAAAGAAATTTAGTCTTCCTAGCCCACAACCAAAGTCAACAACTTGGTCACTGCTATTCAATTCATATTGTTCAAACAGTGCCTCTAATGCTTCATACGGTGTTGGTTCATAGGGATAATAATGGCCTAATTTATTGGGGACGCCTTTCCCATTTGTATGTATGTTCAGAAGTTTATCGTAAGAATACTCCTTCATATGATATTCACCCTAGTTGTATTTTTATAGTTATTCTACGCTTGTTCGTATGTTTAGACAAGGTGTTCTCAGGGTGTGTTCTAACTGCTTGATTTCCTGCTTGTTTTCCCTCGTCAACACGGTTATCATTAAAAGGTATTTAGAAAGGACGTATTTACTTCATGGACAAGCGCGTATATTTTTTAATGATTGTTTCGTTTATCGTTGGAATGGTTGAGCTAATTATTAGTGGGTTATTAGATTTAATCGCTAAAGATCTAGATGTATCTCTAGGAGCGGCAGGCTTTCTAGTGACTATCTTTTCATTAATATTTGCCATTGCATCTCCGATTTTACTTATCATGACAGCTAAGATTGAACGGAAAAAGTTAACACTAAACTTCTTAGTTCTTTTCTTACTTGGGAATATCATATCTGTTATTAGTCCAACTTACACCATATTATTACTTGGGCGAATTATCTCTGCTTTAAGTGGAGCACTTCTCATTATCTTATGTCTTGTAATGGCACCAAGACTTGTGGAACCGAAATACCGTGGTCGAGCAATTGGTATTGTATCGATGGGAGTTAGTGGTTCTTTAGTGCTTGGCGTACCGATTGGGCTAATGTTAGGAGAAATGTTTAGTTGGCGAGCACCTTTTATACTTATTTCGGTATTAACAGCATTCTCTATTATCGGTGTTTATCTATGGATGGATCGTGTTGAACCAAGGCCCTCTGTGCCAATAGGTAAACAACTTGCCACGTTGAAGAGTCGGAGAATACTATTTGCACATATTACCACCTTTTTATATATGACCGGACACTCTGTGCTTTACACTTATCTAAAGCCTTTTCTACAGGAATCCATGGATTTGGAAGCAACATGGATTAGTGTTATCTTCTTAATCTTTGGTATAGCCGCCGTAAGTGGCGGTGGAATTGGTGGTACCTTAGCAGATACATTAGGAACAAAAAGAACCGTGATATCAGCTATTGTTCTTTTCGGTGTGATTATGATGATCATTCCATTTACAACTGGTATCATGCCGATATTCATTATTACCTTAATTATATGGGGTATTATGAGCTGGGCTATCTCCCCCGCTATGCAAAGCTACCTCATAGAGAGCTCACCAGAAACTGCTGATATTCAACAGAGCTTAAGTAATTCTTCCTTACATTTTGGAATAGCAGTAGGAGCATTCTTTGGAGGAATTATTATTGGGCAATTTACTACAGATGCCAATGCATTTGTTGGAGGAATATTAATTATTGCTTCACTTGGATCTATGTATGTCTCGTTAAGAAGTGGAAATTCAACGAAAGCTTCCACCACAAACTAACCCTTACAAAAATACCCCTGGAGAGATATTCCCCAAGGGTATTTTTATATTAAGCTACATCATAGCCTTGATCTTCAACCGCTTCTTGCATTTTTTCTAATGTAACTTTTGACTCATCATACGTTACATTTACTTTACCAGTGCCTAAATCTACTTCCACAATGGATACACCTTCTAACGTATTTAGAGCACCTTCTACTGACATTTTGCAATGACCACAAGTCATGCCTCTGACATCTAGAGTAGTTGTTTGCATATTATATATCTCCTTTCTTAATGGTTTAAGTATTTTATTGGGGACTGGACTTGCTACCGTCCCCAATAAGAATTTATATTAAATTTTTACTCGTTTCAAACGAAGAGAGTTCGTTACAACACTAACCGAGCTAAAGGCCATCGCTGCACCAGCAATCCAAGGTGCTAACAGTCCTAATGCTGCGATTGGTATCCCTGCGGTATTATAACCGAATGCCCAAAATAAGTTTTGACGAATATTTTTAATGGTTGCCTTACTTATTTTAATTGCTTGTGGAATTAACAATAATTCGCCACCAAGAATAGTTACATCTGCAGCTTCAATCGCCACCTCTGTACCTGTTCCAATCGCAATACCAATATCTGCAACTGCTAAAGCTGGTGCATCATTTACACCATCACCGACCATGGCTACTTTCTTACCTTGCAACTGAATTTCTTTTACTCGATCCGCTTTCTCCTCTGGTAAAACTTGGGCAATAACTCGGTCTATACCAACCTGTTTTGCTATTGCATTAGCGGTACGTTCATTATCACCGGTTAACATGATCACTTCTAATCCTAATTCTTTTAGTTCTCTAATTGCTTGAGCAGCTGTCTCTTTAACTGTATCCGCAACGGCAATGATACCTTTAAATTCACCATCTACTGCGATTAACATAGCGGTATTACCATTCGTTTCGTAGTTAACGAGTTCTTCTTCCACTTCAGAAACAGATATATGATGGTCATTCATTAACTTTCTAGTACCTACTAATATAGTTTTACCGCCTATAACTGCTTCAATACCATGCCCAGGTATTGCACGGAATTCTTCTGTCTCTACTAGCGGGACACTATTTTCTGTTGCATAAGCTACAATAGCATCTGCTAATGGATGTTCTGAGCCTTTTTCAGCGCTAGCCAGTAATGATAATGTTTCCTCGTCTGCAGTAAAATGAGTAACCTCAGGTTTTCCTTTGGTAATCGTTCCTGTTTTATCAAGAACAATCGCATTTAATTGATGTGTCCGTTCTAAATGTTCTCCACCTTTAAATAGAATCCCACTTTCCGCAGCTCGACCAGAACCAACCATGATAGAAGTTGGCGTTGCTAGTCCTAAAGCACATGGACATGCAATTACTAATACAGCAATTGAAGCAACTAATGAAGGTTCCAATTCACCTGGTGTAACGAAAATAATCCAGACTAAGAATGTTAGAAAGGCTATCCCAACAACAATTGGTACAAAGTAACCGGAAATCACATCTGCTAAACGTTGGATTGGTGCTTTGGAGCCTTGAGCATCTTCTACAACTTTAATAATCGACGCCAGTGCTGTGTCTTTTCCAACCTTAGTTGCTTCCATCTCAATCGTTCCGTTTTTATTGATGGTTGAACCAATCACATTAGCCCCCGCATCTTTTTCAATCGGAATCGATTCACCTGTAATCATCGATTCATCAATAGAAGTTCTACCTTTGACTACAATACCATCCACCGGTATTTTTTCTCCCGGTTTTACAACAAGACTGTCGCCCACAACAACTTCCTCAATTGGAATCATTAATTCTTCTCCATCTCGTAATACCCTTGCCTGCTTCGCTTGAAGATTTAATAATTTTGATATTGCCACTGTAGTTCTGCTTTTAGCACTCGTTTCAAGGTACTTACCAAATAATATCAAGGTAATGAGAATGGCACTTGTTTCAAAATATAGATGTGGCATGTATTCTGGATTACCAATGGTTTTGAATGCCTCATATAGACTATAGAAAAACGCTGCACTTGTACCCAGCGCCACTAAAACATCCATATTTGCCCCACCATTGCGAAGGTTTTTATATGCACCAACATAGAATTGCCAACCAATGATAAATTGCACCGGAGTAGCCAACGCAAATTGGAACCAAGGATTCATGAAGATATCTGGTATATTCATTCCACCTAAATGAACTAACATAGTTACTAATAATGGTGCAGATAATATGGCAGAAATAATTAACTTTATCTTCATTTTTTGAAGTTGCTTTTCTTTCTGTGTTTGTTTTTCTTCTTTATCTGCTTTCCGCTTTGCATCATACCCGAGTTTTTGAATCCTTCCGATTAAATCAAGTTCCTCAATAAGCCCAGGGTTATATTCAATGGAAGCACTCTCTGTTGCTAGGTTAACCGTTGCCTGCTTAACCCCTTCTTGCTTATTCAACACTTTTTCAATTCGAGTGGAACATGCCGCACAGGTCATGCCTAATACATCAAATTCAACCTTTTCCAATTGTACCCCGTATCCAAGCTTTTCAATCTTTGCCGTTATATCTTGAACGGAAACCGTAGAAGGATTATAATCAACCGTTGCCTTTTCAGTCGTTAAATTGACCTGTGCCTCCACGCCTTCCATTTTGTTTAGAACCTTTTCAATCCGATTGGAACACGCGGCACAAGTCATCCCCGTTACGCCAACGGTAATATGTTGAGATTCACTCATTTAGAATACCCCCCTTACTTGGAGAAATGTTTCATGATCTCCATTAGTTCGTCAATTGCTGCATCACCTTCACCAGATCTAACAGCACCACTTACACAGTGTTTCATATGTCTTTCTGTCACTTGATAGCCAACTTTTTTCAATGCTGCACTAATGGCGCTAATCTGAACTAATATATCTGCACAATAGCGATCATCCTCAACCATCTTCTGTATACCCCGAACCTGTCCTTCGATCCGCTTCAGACGATTGACTACCGCTTGTTTTTCTGCGTCTGTTCTTGGTGTAACTGGATGATCATGTAAAAAGTGATCCATGTGAACACCTTCTTTCGTTATCTTTAATTATACTATACCCCCCTATAGTATAATTGTCAAATGAATTTACTTATTGTTATATAGGGGGAATTACTATTACTATAAATGTTTACTTTCCTTCTAGATTTAAATCTATAAATTTAACGCTGCCTTAATTTGTTCAAAACCAAAGCGGTCCACAAAACGATAGAATTTCTCTCTTTTTTTCCCATTCTCTCGGTAAATATCTAGAATTTGGTCAACAAGTTGATATAATTCCTCAGGATTTAAGTTCTTTCTTACTAACTGGCCTGCCCTTGCTTCTCTCCCTTTAGGATGGCCACCAATATAGAGCTCATATTCATCATGATCCTTCATGACACCTATGTCATTCATTAATGGCTCACCACACCCAATCGGACAACCTGTATAAGCAGGACGCAAAGTAAATGGAACCTCTTGTCCAGCAATTCTCTTATTTAGCTCTTTAGCTACAGGCATTCCTTCCTCTATTTCCCCCTTACAAAAATTACATGTTCGAAGGTTCTTTACAAACTTCCCTACCGGATAATGAGAAAGACCAACTTCTTCAAACCTTCTCTTTGCTTCTTCTATTTTTTCTTCAGGTATCTGCACAATTAGTTGTTGTAGAGTTGTTAATTCGATTTCACTATCCTCATCCAGATACTCCCCTAATACTGCTAATTGTTTTGGCTTTAGCTTTGAACCAAAACCAATTCCTCCATTCACTGCTAGAGGTATATATTTTTTTATCAATGTATTTTCTCCCCTTGCCATCTTCATGATCTGTCTTTATTATCTTTTGTTTTTATACTATACCCCCGGAGGGTAAGATTCAAATGATAAAACTTAGATTGACTATCTTAATATCATTTTTAGTCAAATAATCACCATTTTTACTTGAACAGTAACGCAAACATATTTATTACCCATGCATTTAAAGGTATTTTATCCCAATTATTGCTAATGATAGTAAATATAAAATTAGGAAAGGGGTACATAGAATGATTGAATTAGAAACGGAATTAGAAGGAAAAAGAATATACTTCGGAGATGCCCGCAGACTAGCAAAACAGTTCGGCTTAAGTATGTGTGGAAGTTGGGAGTATGACGGGGCTTTCTTTGATGCTACGATGCATCGCGAAGGTGGAGAAACGATATATCTTCGCATGCCTTTTCATGTGATAGAGGGAATGTTGGATAGAAGTGATGCATTTATTGAGTTTAGGAGACCGTTTATTATTAAACACGTTGTACATCTAGGATTAGATAAAGATGAGAATTCCTTACTTGCAGCAACAGGTTTTAACCAGTTTCAGGCTCCACTCGATAAAGACGGTCATATCCGCGATAAGACGAAGTGGGAAGAGATTGGGGAAGATGTGTCCAATCAGTTTGCCAACGAGATAGCTGTTCGTAATAAATCTATATCTTAAAAGATAAATTTAATATATATGACTAAAGCAACATATCTTTTATGTTGCTTTTTGTTGTTTCACAGCTGAATTAACGAAATAAATTAATTATTTTTCATTATTTATTTATTTTGATTTTTCTTGACAATTGTTTGTACGTACATATAAAATACTAGATATGTAAGCGTTTTTCAAAAAAATCAAGGAGGAGAAAGTGCATGAAAAAGTTACTATATTTTAGTTTAATAATCACTTTAATTCTCATTTTATCCGCATGTGGCGACTCTACCTCAGGTGAAGGCGGAGATGGAGTTTATACGGTTGGCGTTGACACTACATATCCACCATTTGAATATCAAGAAGATGGTGAAATGAAAGGAATCGATATTGATTTAATCAATGCAATTGCTGAAGACCAAGGTTTCGAGATTAAGATTGAAGCAATGGATTTCAGTGGGATTATTCCTGCCATGCAAGCTGGTGAACTTGATATTGGTATGGGTGGAATGAGTATTACTGAAGAACGTAAGAAAACAGTAGACTTTTCTGATCCATATTTTGAATCTGGTTTATCACTAGTAGTTGCGAAAGACAATTCAGAGATTACTAGTATTGAAGATTTAGAAGGAAAGACAATTGCTGTTAAAAATGGAACAACTGGTGCTAATTATGCAACGGAAAACAAAGACGAGTACGGCTACGAGATTATCCAAGTGAAAGACAGTACTTCCATGTTCCAAGAAGTTTCAAATGGTAGTGCCGATGCTTTATTGGAAGACTATCCAGTTATCATGTATGCCATTGCAACAAGTGATCTTGAATTAAAAGTTGCAGGAGATAAGTTAAATGGTGATAACTACGGTATATCTGTATTAAAAGGTAAAAATGATGAGCTATTAAAGAAAATAAATGATGGATTAGCTAATTTAAAGGAAAACGGAAAGTACGACGAGATTATCAGTAAGTACCTAGGAGAGTAAGTAATCTATAAATGAAGCGAGCGCGCAAATAATTAGCGCGCTTTCTTGTTTAAAGGAGTTGAATCAATGGAGGCCATCATGAATGCCCTTCCTTATCTTTTGGAAGGATTAAAAGTGACTATATATATATTTGTTATTGCGATTATTCTTGGTTTTATAATTGGACTTATCATGGCATTGTTACGCTTATCACCTATCAGGGCATTAAATTGGATAGCCAAAATATTTATCGATGCTATTCGTGGAACCCCTATTCTAGTCCAGTTGTTCTTTTTCTACTTTGGTCTAAACTCTCTAGAATTTATCTCTTTTGATCGAACTACTGCGGGTATTATTACTGTAGCAATTAACGCTGGAGCATACTTTGCCGAAATAATCCGCGCTGGTATCCAATCGATGGATAAGGGTCAAACCGAAGCAGCACGTTCCCTAGGATTGACTGGCACGCAAAATATGCGCTATATCATACTACCTCAAGCATTTAGAAGGATGCTACCAACCTTTACAAACCAAGCAATAATCAGTTTAAAGGATACATCCTTACTATCCGTAATCGGGATTGCCGATTTAACACAACAAGGACAAATTGCTATTGCAGCAACATTCAAGGCTTTTGAAATATGGCTTGTAGTAGGTATTATGTATTTCCTATTAATCTATTTATTATCCCTGCTATCTAGTTTCCTGGAAAGGAGATTTGAACTACGGTGACAATGATTGACGTAAGAAACTTAAAGAAATCATATGGTAAATTAGAAGTATTGAAAGATATTAGTGTAGAAATTAAAGAAAAAGAAGTGGTCTGCGTAATTGGAGCATCTGGTTCGGGTAAAAGTACATTCCTTCGTTGCTTAAATCGTCTAGAAGAAATTACCGATGGTCAGGTCATAATTGATGGGCAGGATATAACAGCAAAGGAAGCAAACATTAATAAAATACGCCAAGAAGTGGGTATGGTATTTCAACAATTTAATTTGTTCCCTCATAAAACAGTATTAGAAAATATTATCCTTGCACCCATGAAAACGCGTGGAACACCAAAAACAGAAGCAACGAATAAAGCGATGGAACTTCTTGATAAGGTTGGTCTGAAGGAAAAAGCAGGAAGTTACCCTGGCGAACTATCTGGTGGACAGAAGCAACGTGTGGCAATCGCAAGAGCATTAGCAATGAATCCAAAAGTAATGCTGTTTGATGAGCCCACTTCCGCTCTAGATCCCGAAATGGTCGGGGATGTGTTGGAAGTAATGAAACAACTAGCACAAGAAGGTATGACAATGGTCGTTGTAACACATGAAATGGGCTTTGCCCGAGAAGTAAGTGATCGTGTATTATTTATCGATGAGGGTGTTATTGCAGAACAAAATGTACCTAGTGAATTATTTACGAATCCAAGAAATAAACGTACCCAAGCATTTTTAAGTAAAGTGTTATAGAGGAGTTAGTTACAAGTAATTCAATTGGGCAGATTTTCTGATTTAATAGAAACTCTGTCTTTTAAATTAGTTCTTATTGACAGAATTAGCGATTTTTAATTAACTTTGTCTTTTAGACCCGTTCTTTTAGACAGAGTTAACCCCTTTTCCTTAACTCTGTCTTTTATAACCATTTGAATAGCCTCAGATAATATTTCTCTATACTCCACTGCCCCATCGTTACAGCATAATACCAGGATCCGTAAGATACTCCATATTCACAAATGGTGAAGTTGAATTTAGCTTACCTTTTATTTGCTTAATAAGTACCTTTTCTCCATCAAGCCACTTGTTAAAGTCAAAGATTACAGGTTTCTGATTTCCACCAATTGAAAACCAAGCTTTCATTTCTTTTGGGAAATAAGCAGCCGTGTGCAAGGTCCCTGCCCACGCGCCATACTTCTCGGAAAATACCCCTCTTTCTATTTCATTCATCATTTGGAATGCTTGATAACCATCTTGTAAATCTGCTCCTTGAGCACTCATCTTTCCCTGTCTTTCCATGGATTCATCCATTCGATACCGATTTTCCTCGGTTAATTTTTCAAAGTGGTTGGTACAAACATTACCTTGATGTATATCGACCCTACGCGGGGAGGCTTCTACCACGTATGTCTGGCCCTTCCGATCTAACAGTACATAATTAAATGAATGCCTATGTGGTATCTCCTTAAGTAGATCAACTGCTTCTTCAACGGATGCACAGGTCTCCAAGATAATTCGCCCTAGCATATTACAAACAAAACCGCTCCCAGACTTTTTTCGGTTAACAAAGTTGTATCCCATCGCAAGTCCCTTTTCATTCAACCCATCAATCCGCCCGGTTATTTGCATCGAAGGTCCGACTACAGCATACCCCCGGTCGTTAGGTTGATAAAATACATATCGCCCCTCATAAGAAGCTGGGTGGTTATCATAATTCCGTATCATAAAATCTTTGCCCGTAAAGATAGAACAGCCGCTTCGACCATACTCCAAATAATATCCACCAAATTCACGTATCGCATCATGCATATTCATATCTAAAGCATCAGCAAGTCCCTCTATTTCATCCCATATTCCTGATGCAAATTTAGTCAATACATTCTTTACTTCCCTTACATCAATCGAAAAATGAAATTTCCTTTTCGCACCCCATTGTTGTTCCCGATTAGGGAGAATAGGGGATTCCTTTAACCGCTCACCTTGCATATAGCCGAAATCATAATGACTACCTCGAAATTGGATGATATCACTATATACTTGTTTCATCATAATTCTCCCCTCTGATTTACCAATAGTGTAGATTATTTTTGATAAGATATGAAAAATTATGCCTATGGAATAAAAGCACCACTATAAGCCAATCTACTAAAGAGGTGAATAGTATGACAAAAGAAGATGCAAAAAAGAAATTTAGTATGCCAACCCCGGCAAATGTGGACGGTGAATTTGGAGTACAAAATGGACTTCGTGAGAATTACCCTTTTGATTATCAGAACAAAATGGTTGGAGACTCTGTAAAGGAACATAAGGAGTTAGAGGCAGCTAATGAAGTTATTGCAGAAAAGGAGATAGGTCAGAGTTTTAATAACTCTTAAGGGTATACCATTCATTTAAGGTTGAAATTTTATCTTCTTCATTGTATTAATACAGGCTTATTTAAGAGACCCCGAACAGCGGAGTCTCTTATTTATCTATTATCTCTAATTTAATTAGAACGCAATTAGTCAAATGCCTTACATCAAATCTTGAGAAACTAAAAAGCACAACTCCTAAAATTGTGCTTTTAATCAATCAATCTATTATTCCGCTGCCATAGCCTCTGCCTTTGTTCGATGAATCGTTCCACGAGGATGGTGTGGCGGCGCGTAGATTGTATAAAGTTTGATTGGCTCATTTCCTGTATTTATCAGGTTATGCCATGTTCCAGCTGGTACCATAATCGCGGAGTCTTCTTTTACTCTCTTTTCAAAGTTTAAGTTATGTTGACTGCGGCCCATTTTAACGACTCCTTGACCTTCCTCTATACGTAAGAACTGATCAGTATCTGGATGAACTTCTAACCCGATATCTCCTCCGACTGGAATACTCATGACAGTAACTTGAAGATATTCACCAGTCCACAGTGCTGTGCGGTAATTCTTATTTTGCTCACTTGCTGCTTCAATATCGACAACAAATGGATTGGGACCATAGTCTTGTAATGGAACCCTAGACTTCATTTTTTTAACTTGCCATGTACCCCATCTTTCATCTACAGGCCAATTAGGCTGCATTCTAACATCATGAAATTGCGGTACATAATATGGGGTAGGATATGGATATGCATATGGGAAATAGTACATTTTTTCCATCCTTTCATAGAATTTCTAAACTATTCTATGCAGATAGTTGGGTATGTGTACTTATTGAAAGATAAATGAACGTCAAGTTAGCTTTAAAACCTCACTTAAGTCATCAATGATGAAGTCCGCATCATCACAACTCCAAGTGTCATCTCTTTTCAATACACTAATCATTCCTGCATTATTAGCAGCTTTTACATCGTTAATGGGATGATCTCCTATGTAGATTGATTCATGAGGAGCAACACCTAATTCAGATAATGCTTTACGAAATATTGCTTGGTTTGGTTTCTTGATCCCTTCCCACTCTGAAATTAGGATCACATCAAATAAACTCTCTATTCCTAGTGCGCGGATATTATCCATTTGGAATTGGCCGAGACCATTTGTAATAACACCTATACGAATGGATTTACTTTTTAACTGTGTTAGTGTCTGTTTTAAGTTTGGGAAAGGTATACAGTTCTTGTGGAATTGTTCCATATAGTCTTGGAGCAAGGCTTCCCAGGTTATAAGGTTTATATAGAATTCCTCTGTTAATTGTTGATAAACAATATCTTTCCAAACATACCCCTTGTTGTCTAATTCTAGAAATCTTGAGATATATTGTTCTTGCGGGATATGACTCAAGTACTCGATCAACCTATCATACTGACTCTCTATAAAGTGTTTAACTGAAGCATCCCTGTTTAATAGCGTCCCGTCTAAATCAAATAACACGGCTTTAATTATTAGTTTCACTCCTTTACTATCCAGTCGTTGTATTTATTTACCTTTAAGCCTAGGTCGTTTGTTTCCAACCACTCCATTGCTTTCAGAACAAGTGGAGATGCATTATCTTCTGAAATATCCTGCCGATTTACCCACTCAGCACCTAATGAATCTTGTCCTTCAAATTCTTCAGGAACTGATATCTCTCCCCCAACTTTCATCACCTTGTAGAACACTGCGATATGGTGTACATCGGTGTGACCTTTCCATTTCCAAGGAAGAAGAAAATCTGAAATACCTATTTGTTCTACAATTTCAATTTCAATTCCTGTTTCTTCTTTAAATTCGCGCACCATCGCCTCAGATAAACTTTCCCCCTCTTCTAAACTACCTCCAGGAAGGTCAAAGCGATTTTTATACGGCCCACCATTCTTATGTATTACTAGCAATTGATTGTCTTCTACATAGATACCATACACTCCAAATGCTCGGTGGTACTTTCTTTTATACGACAATTTCATCACCCCCAGTAGAAAAGGCCATGGGGACAGGTTCATCGGCCCGTAAATACCATGCCACAGTACATGTCCCCATGACTCTAATTAGTGTGTTTCCCTATCTCAAATTGTCCCTTGGAATTGATACTGATTCTATGATGATCGGAAGTTTTTATTTCTATCGGATATACAGCAGATAATTTATCAGAAAAGATCCATCTTCGTCCAGGCTGGTTTAAAATGATAAAAATTCCTTTATCTTTATCACCCATAAAGTTCAAAGAGGTTGAGCTTAACGGCTTATTAAACCTTTCATAAATACCATTCGCAATCATTTCGTTTCCAACAGAAATGGCATCTTTTACTGTTAGACCGATTTCACTGATATTGATTATGTCATGAATAGAAAACGGATTAACCCCTTCTTCTGACGTTTTTCTAGCAATGAATTCAACAATATTTCCGGAAGGGTCGGAAAAATACAGTGCATCAGCTCTCATAAACGAGAAATGAGCTTCATCATCCCCATCTTCTTTACTTAGTTCTACTCTTTCACTTGCCCATGACTTTGCCTCATGAAATACATTAGAAGGTATATTAAACGCAAAATGATAATAAGGGTTCCCTTCCACACCATCAGATGTAAAACCTAGCTCACTAGAACCAGTTGCAATACGAAAGCTATGCTCATCTTCATTCACTAGAGGAAATCCTAGCTTTTCAACATAAAATTCTCTCATGTCTTTTATATTTGTAGTATGTAAGAGTACGGATGTTATTTCCATTATGTGACCTCCTGTTTTTACAAAACTTTCTGTCACCATTAGTATAATAGGTTATCAGCAATAAGAAAAATACTAATTACAAATTCATATGTATAATTAAAGGTTATACTTGGGTTGGTAAACCCTAGTTGCCGCATATTTTCTATTACAATAAACCGTGCTAAAACAGGCCAGAAAAAAGAAAGCAATTCATCTTGATGAAAAAGATCAAAATGAATTGCTTTACTATAATGCCTAGTTTGTATTGAAGATAGTTTTGTTCTTCCCTGAATTCTTAGCCTGATATAAAGCTGAATCCGCTCCTTTAAACAGTTGTTCCTTATTCATACCAGCTACCAAATTCTGTACGCCAATACTAACCGTAACCATTTTACCATCTAAATCACTAAAAGATAGATTTGATATAGCTTTTCTAATCCTTTCGAGCTTTTGAATAAACTCTTCAGTGGATGGTCCTATACTAATAATCGCAAATTCTTCGCCACCATAACGAGAAGGAAAATCATCACCTACCATGTGTGACTCTATTAGTTTAGCCACTTCAATAATGACATGGTCACCCGCTCTATGCCCGTACGTATCATTAATTGATTTAAAGTTATCTATGTCTAGAATTGCTACATGAACACTAAATTTCTCTGGTGATTTAAAGGCGAAGATGGATTTAAGATGTTCATGAAATGATCGGTGATTATATAAATTAGTTACTGCGTCAACTCGAGTTAATCTTTCCATATGTATATTCTTAGAAAATAGATCTTGTTTCTCTTTCTCAGTTTCAATTAACTGGTTTGCTAATTGATAGCTGTGCTTTATCAACTTGTATAATAACAGCGTAATACCAATTAACATAGCAATAATAAAGATAAACTCTGAATGCTTCATATTTGGTCTAAGACTGTCTGAAAAAATATATATAGATAAAAATGAGATAATTGCCATATAAAAAGCAAATGTTAATAGTTTAGTTTTGTAAAAATATAAAGATATCAGAACCGGAACAATTAATAATAAAAGCGCCATCGTCAAGGTTTGTAAACCATAGATAATGACATCAATAATGATCGTAATAATAACTAGCAACCAATATTCTAAGTGCTTTATTTTCTTTGTATAAAGAAATTCTAAGATTACCATTAACATGATAAATTGTATGGTAGGAGGTACCATGATTTCTTTTACAAATAACCATTTATCATATGTTGTGAATATAAGATTTGTACTAGTTCCTATGATGTATAGCCCAACACCCATCCATAAAATATTTAGTATATCCCTAATTAACGAATGAGTATTTATAACCTCTTTGTTATTCATAACTTTCCTCCAAGTCAAGGTAACACACCTAACGCAACTTTAAGCAATTGCAAATCTTACATTCGCTCATCTGTATCCATTATAGTACTCCAATAAATTGTTATAAAGATTTTAACTATAGACAATATTATCCAAAAGAATATTGGATGATTTGGCTTGTGGTGAAGTATATTCAAAGCCATTAATACTTTAAGCAATATAACAGACCATAAATAAGAATAATTTTAAGGTCAAATGCCATCATAACCTTATGAAAGAAATTAAAATAAGGAGAGAAATAATGAAAAAGTTGCTAAACTTCATGACTGTTTTTATGTTAGTTTTCGGAACCTTTGTTATTAGTGGACCAACAACTGCTAATGCACAGATCGAATATGTTCCAAATGCAGGAGTCTATATCAATGGAAAAGTGGTAAATGGAATTAATCCAATTATTGAAAATGGCGTTTATTACTTACCATTTGTTGATCTTGCTAAGATATTAAATTACAACAGCATAAAATTTGAAGAAAAAACAAAGACCTATGAGATCACAGACGGTTCAACGGTTATTCGAGTAACAATGGGTGGGACTAGGGCCAAAAAAGGTAACGAATATATAAATATAAAGCCTCCAAGATGGATTAATGAAACAGGATATATTTCCTTACATGCTGGTGGAGCTTTGTTTAACTCCTATATTACGTTTAAAAAAGAAAATGGCTCTATTCAAATCCAAAACCCAGCAACTAAGTATGCGGTCCATAAAGGTGATACACTATACAATATTTCTCGCATACACCATATCAGTGTTCAAGAACTAAAACAAGCAAACAATCTTACCTCCAACCTAATTAAGGATGGACAAATATTAAAGTTACCATCTCCTGATACGTCAAAAGGTGAAATGGAACCTATCAAAGAAAAGAAGCCTGTTAAAAACAATAGCAATGCATCCGTAGGAGAACAGGCAGAAAAAATCCTAAGGGAAGCCAAGAAATATATTGGCGCGAAATATAAATTTGGAGCAACACTTGCTGAGGCACCAAACTTATTTGATTGTTCGTCTTACACACAATTTGTCTTCGGACATGCTGGTGTTCAGCTTCCAAGGGTTTCTCGGGACCAGGCGAGTACGGGTGTTGCGGTTTCCACTTCTAACCTAAAAGCTGGAGATTTAATGTTCTTTACTATGAAGGATACGTATACCGATGGAAGAGTAGCCCATGTTGGTATTTATATGGGTGATGGAAACATGATTCATGCTTCCACCTCCAAAGGTGTCATGATTACAACAAACGTATTGCAAAATCCTTATTGGTCAAAAAATTATCTATTCTCAAAGCGTGTACTTCGATAAACATCAATTGAGATAGGGGGAGGTGACTAACCTCCTTCCCTCTCACACCACCGTACGTACGGTTCCGTATACGGCGGTTCCAGATTATGTATGACGCAAAATTTCATATCTAATGGTTATGCTCTTTAGCCCTTGGTCTGTCCAGTATTTGGTGCCAAGGGCTATGTGTAATATAGGACTCTTTGCGATACGCCAATATGCTTTCCTAGAGTTTGCCCATTCATATGCCTTTTGTGGCGATATTCCTAACGAGATAAGTTTCTTCTTCTTCGTTTTGGGTAATCTCCATTCTTTCCAGCGTATCATTCGAAGTCTTCGGTGTAACCACGATTCTAGCTGTTTTAGTTTGCTTGGCGTTTCAATCAATTGATAGTACCCAAGCCAACCATTGAGATAACTATTTAGTTTGGCAATGCGTTGTTCCATTGTTATTTGATGTTTTCGTGAAGTCCATTTCCTAATACGTGCTTTGAATCGTTTAATGGATTGCTTTGCTAATCGAATTTTAGGCTGTTTCTTATTGTTTGTGAAACTAAACCCCAAGAATTTACGTTTCCAAGGGCGGTCTATCGTACTCTTTTCCCGATTAACCTTGAGTCTAAGTTTCTTTTCGATGAACGTTGTGATGGATTCCATCACTCGCTCTCCAGCACGTTTGGATTTCACATAGATTTGAAAATCATCCGCATACCTCACGAATTTGTGACCACGTTTCTCCAGTTCTTTATCCAGTTCATCTAGTACAATGTTGGAAAGTAATGGACTTAATGGACCACCTTGTGGTGCTCCTTCTGTGATTGGACGGACCAGTCCGTTTTCCATTACACCTGCTTGTAGGAAGCTTCGGATAAGACGGAGAAGTGCTTTGTCTTTAATCTTATTCGCAAGTCTTGCCATTAATCGGTCGTGGTTTACTCTATCGAAGAATTTCTCCAAATCCATATCTACAACCCAGCGATATCCTTCTTTCATATAAGCTCTTGCCTGTTTGACTGCGGTATGTGCCCTTCTGTTTGGACGGAATCCATAACTGAACTCCGAAAATGTTGGGTCAAATACCAATGTTAATTGTTGGGCAATTGCTTGTTGAACGAAACGGTCTGTCACCGTAGGGATACCTAACTTCCTAGTCCCTCCGTCTGCTTTCGGGATTTCGACTCGACGGACTGGTTTCGGTTGATAGGTACCCGACCTCAGTTGGTTCGTTATGGTTGTCCAATTTTCTACCAAATGATTCCGCAGGTCTTTTGTGGTCATTTGGTCGACACCATGACTTCCTTTATTCTCTTCTACTCGTTTAATTGCTTGTAAAAGATTCGGTCGTGCCAGAATCCGTTCCATCATGAGATATTCCTCCTGCGTGAATCACCATTCTTCTTGTGCCATTTCATCCTCCACCCTCTTAAAGTCCCCCACGGGATTCACCGTTTCCTCCTCCAAGTAGGTTGTTATCTTTTCTGTTTCATTGGATGAAATGAACGCCTAGATGTGATTCTTCATAATCGGTTCAGTCCTTCCCTACTTCCTTAAGTAAAGTAGGTACTGTGACCTCTGCTGACGCCTATTGTTCAACAACCCTTCACAAGGTTGCTTACCGTGTGAGCACGGCACTCCAATAGGTTCTCCCCGGGTAAGAGTACAGACTTTCCTTCCATGTCCCCGCCTCATTTACTCTGTAATACCTTTGGCAGTAAGAACTTTGTCTTGTTTAGCAGACTCATTCAATATTACCTAGCCTATATGAGATTCGTGTTCCTCGGGGCGGAAGTTTGCCGCCGACTTCCTTCAGACATGACGGTCACCCGTCATGCCCTTGTCTTAAGCTACAGCTACTACTGCCTTCACTGTTCGGGACTTTCACCCTATAGTCTGCACCCATGCCGGGCACACTAAAAGAATATTCCCTAACTAATTGGTTAGGAAATATTCTTTTATAGAGATTACTCTGGAATAACTACATATATTCTTGATGTATCAGATGCAATTTGACCAGTTGTTTTTGAGTATGCGGTTACCGAAGCATAGTATGTTCCTGTACTTCCATAAGTACACGGCATAGTGGTCGAGCCAGGACCTGAAAAAGGATTAGTAATCCTAGAACCATTACCACAATTCATAGTGACATCGTAACTTCCTATTTCACCACCCCAAGACAAGTCAAACCAAAGAGTAGTTCCTTTGGAAATGGTTAGGTTTCCAGGGCTAAGTGTAGCATACATGAAGAACGCACTTGCAGGATTAGTAAATGCTGTCAAACCTAGTATCGTTACTAATGACATGATAATAAGTTTGGCTCGCTTTTTAGATAAAACTCCTTTTAACATAACTCTTCCCTCCTATATTATTTTTAATTCAATATATAATTCGATAAAGTATTTCATTTTTCCTTCTGTTTTTACAGAAAAATTAATATAATTTAAAATAATTAAATAATTGAAGCGCTTTTTGAGATTGGAATTTTCCCTGAAGTAGAAGGAACAGTATAAAAGTACTTCAAGTCCCTAGTAGATAAAGGATATGGATTTAATCATGATGGTAAAGGTTGGAGAAAAGCATACAGAAAACGAACAAATAAATCTATAGTTAGTAGAGGAATGTGTTGAAATTGTGGCGAATACTTTAAACATATCTTTTAAGAGATAATTATTCTACTCGTTAACACAAGATGGTTCTGCCCTTGTTGTACTAACCTGCCCCTTTAATAGAATATCTTCAACAAAATAAACGATAATCCTTTTTGAATTATCGCACTCGATAGCTTAATAAAGTAAATAAAAAAATGCTAGTGAGCAGAGTAATGGATGTCTTCAGATTCTATAACCACTCCGTCCTTATCTGTTATTACCACTTTAATAAATTCGTTATCGTAACCAATTTGTTCAAGATCTTTTTCATTGATTTCTTCCTTTAAGTTAAAATATGTACCAAAGCCCGATACACCATTTTCAGTTTGAAGGACTGAACTCTCTATTACCAAACTTGCTTTTTGATTTTCATCTAAATATGACAATAAGTAATCATTAGTGACATCTATTGTTATAAGAAAAGGGTGACTTTCTCTCCATATAAAATGTTCAAACTCTATCCCAAAGTTAAAAGTTTTATTTTCAGAATCAAAACCAACAAAGGTTAGTTCTGGTAGGATATTGATACGATTAATTTCCTGTTTCTTCAAACCCAACTTCTTAGATTCTTTATGATTTTGGGATAATTTGCTCGGTGATTCATAAGATTCCGTTGTTCCTAAAAATGTAGAGAAAATAAATAATACAAGTAAAGCAATTATCGATAAAAATACTTTGTTAGAGTTCATTTTCAATCTTTTCCCTTCCTTTCATCATATATCTTCAAGTATTCTGCCTTATTAGTCAAGTACTTAATATTAATAATATTATTCATATTTTAACATGAGTATCCATTTCTTAGCTCAAATAGTTCCTAAAAAAATTACCCCGATAATTTGTACGATTTCCAATCACTCTAAAGTAACCACAAAAAAACCTCTGTCCCTATTTAAGGGCAGAGGTTGAAAAAAAGTATCTATCCACTTTTTGAAATTTACCAACTATAATGTTATTGGACATCAAGTATCAAATTCAATTATAGATTGTCTCAAGTATAATTATTTTAAGTCTCACTTATAAGGATAAATCACACTGTTCACTTACATTATAGTTGGTAAATTTAAAATGCTTATATAACAGGTGTTTTGCGTTTTTCTGTAAACTAAATAATTACATTAAAGTTGGTAACTTTGCATGGGGGGAAAATAGCAATTACATTAAAGTTGGTAAATATACCTCACTCCTATGATTGTAATGCTGATGTAGAAGCAGTTTTTAATTGCACAAAAATGTTAAGTGAAAATAAAGTTGTTTACTTTTGCTCACAATCGCGCCCAATAATTCTATAAGGACTGGTTTTTTTAAAAGCTCATAGAAAGCTAACTGAATGTTTTGGTTAAAAGTAGCTTTTTCTGAGTTTTACTCATTTATCTCTTAGTAAATTTAACACTTTCTTAATTGAAGTGTTCGGATCAATAAAAGCATCAATAGTTTCTTCTGCAATATCAATATAATCATTTTTTTGTAAGAAGTGGGCTTTTTCTTTATCAACTTCGGTGTCTGGAATTACTTTATCCCATTTAATCTCACCCGATTTTAACTTCTTCACATAGCTATCTAAAAAAACCCACAAAGTACCCTTATCATACATTTCTTTAAGATAAGGATGAAGATTATTCTCCTGTAAGAGATCATCAATAAAGTTTTGATATTGATTAAGCTTAAAATCCTGTTCTTGGTCATAATAAACAGCATATACTAATAATCTAAAGTACTTATAATTTTCGATATCTTCATGATTCTTACTAGGCATAATTTCTTCAGAAGTATAATCTATCTTTAATTCAGCACCACAATCATGGCAATACTTTGATTGTTGAAAAAGAAGTTCTACACCACATCGAAAACAAAACTTCATTTCTTCCCCTCCATTATTATCATATGTCATTCACTCTATATTCATCGAGTTGGAAACCCTCACATGTGAAATGTTTTACAATAGTTTTAGCATATTTTGTACTATAACCCTGCCTGTTAATTAAAGATGTCTTTTTAACAAAGTCAATTAATAATGAAGATCTTTGCTGCACAGTATAGATCTACTAAGCAGGGTTAGAGTTACTCCACAATCTGGACCCGTTTGCGGTAAAGTGATAGCCGGGTCCAGTATAGAATTTTGTTCCAAAGAAAATAACTATTTTCCCAAGTAAAAACTTTATTTCCACGAAACAAAAAAAATACCGAGAAAGCATACCTTTGGGTACGTTCCCGATTCTGAATTGATCCAGTAAGTTTACTAACTTTGTTGTAAATTTACCAACTATAATGTTACTGGACACATGGAACTATAAACATAAGATAAGTTCCTTTCTTTAAAGGACAATTTGGTACTATTTTTACCATTAACATAATGTAAGCTATACAGTAGAATAGTCAGTAAGAAAATTAAAAAGACAAGACATTCCTAAGGGAACATAGCCTCGTCTTTTTTAGATAGACTTTAAAAAACCTATTACTTATAGACTAATTATAATCTAGGGGTGGTTCCATAACTCCAATTCTGAGGAATTACTATTCCAATTGGCGTACCTTTAACAACTACACCTAACACATAATCGCCATAAATCTTAAATCCAACAGTTTTTCCATTGTTGGTAATGCTGTAGGTTGAATGTCTATGATGATAAGTTCCCGCAACTGCACCAACATAATCAGCTTTAATGTTTTTTACTTTCTTAATCTTGCCAGAGATATCATAGTACTGATAAGAAATTCTTCTGAATTGAAAAGCAGCGTCATACCAGGCCTTTCTAACGAATGAATCATAACGCCATGTTACATTTGTAGTGAATACAGGATCGTGACTAATTTCTTTGAGAATCGGTTCTTCAACCGATGGCGCTTCTACTTCATCCATGACTGCATGGTTGTTTAAATCAACTACTTGTTTCGTGGTGTTCAAGATTTCAAAATTAGAATTCATTTCTACCATTTCAGTTCCTTCTGGTAATTCGCTAGCGTCTATTAGCTTAATATTAGGATCAATAGCTTTTAGAGCCTTTTCTAATTCTGCTAGTTCTAATTCTTTCTGGTCTAGTTCACTAACACTTGTATCAGCACTTACAGGACTTACCACAAATGCAGAAACTAGTAATACTAATGCCAAAAATATCAATCCAATCTTTTTTAATGTCATTAGTACTTACCTCCCTTGTTTTTTTATTTTATTTCAGGTAAATTATATCATATGCTTGTATTAAAATTGTTAAAATTTAGAAAAATGGAAAACTAGCACTAGAACGGAGGTGAATATTAATGAAAACAAGGGTATTTATACTTAGTCTTTTATTAACCTTGCTAACTATTTTCTTATTTAGTGAGAAAGTAGAGGGGGATAAAGTACTGGGCTTCCCTCTGTCGTTTTATGTATTTTATGATTACGAACAATGGTATAACAGCCCATTGTCTGTATTAAATCCACTTAATTTAGTTAATATAAGTTTCAATGCTCTGGCCTTTTTAATCAATTCGCTTATTTATTATTTCATTATCTTGCTGGGCGTTAAAGTATATAAAAAGATAAAGAACTAAATTTACTCTTAAAATAAAATAAAAAGACATCCAATCTTATTTTATGAATAAATTAGATGTCTTTTTTAGCATTGAGTTAAGCTACAATCCGCACTTCAATTGTGCCACAATTGTCACAAGTAGCACAACCAGCAGCATCTCTTAACGTGCCTACTTCACAAATGGAAACGGAGAAAAAGGTTAGAAGCGGTTTTAATTTGCACAAAAAAAGAACCGAGAAAGCGTACTTTTAGTACGTTCCCGATCCTGATTGATTTTACATAAAGGTTCAGTACATAGCTGTCACCTGTAACTCCTTATTTGTAAAACTAAGTTACCTCTTCTAGGACTTAGTTTTAAATTGCAAAGCAGAGTTTCAGATAGATATCCACTTTATTGAAATTTACCAACTTTAATGTAAATTTACCAACTTTAATGTAAGTGGACACACACCGAAAAACATGTGTTATTAACCAAAACTACTCCACCGTCACACTCTTCGCCAAATTACGAGGCTTATCAACATCACATCCACGATGTAATGCAGCATAATAAGCAATAATTTGTAGGGCAATAACGCTAGCTAATGGCGTCAATAGTTTATGGACTGTTGGAATGACAAATGCATCATCATCCTGTTCAAGGCCTTTCATACTAATGATTAATGCATTAGCTCCACGTGCTACCACCTCTTGCACATTACCACGAATAGAATAATTAACTTTTTCCTGTGTTACAAGAGCAATGACAGGAGTTCCTTTTTCAATTAAAGCAATAGTACCATGCTTTAATTCTCCTCCAGCAAATCCCTCTGCCTGGATATAGGAAATTTCTTTTAATTTCAATGCACCTTCAAGAGATACATAATAATCTAAACTACGCCCAATAAAGAATGCATTTCGAGTAGTTGAGAGATACTCTCTTGTTATTTGTTCAAGCTCTTCTTTCTGTGCAATTAAGACATCCATTGCATTGGCCACAATTCCAAGTTCTTGGAATAGATCAAAATCTAATTTATAGCCTTTTACTTGAGCTGTATCTGCCGCTAATATTGCAAGAACCGCAATTTGTGCTGTATATGCTTTAGTAGATGCAACAGCAATTTCTGGTCCTGCATATAGGTGTAACGTATAATCTGCTTCACGAGAAAGGGTAGATCCTGGCACATTTGTAACTGTTAGTGCTGGGTATCCCATTTCTTTAATTTTTACAAGAACTGTTCGACTATCCGCTGTTTCCCCACTTTGAGAAATAAAGATAAATAATGGTTTTTCTGATAACAATGGCATGTTATAAGAGAATTCACTAGATACATGCACTTCAACCGGAACATTCGCTAATTTTTCAATTAGGTTTTTACCAACTAATCCAGCATGGTAACTTGTTCCTGCAGCAATAATATAGATACGATCACAATTTTTCATTGCAGAGCGTATATCATCATCTACTTTTAATTCACCATTTTCATCCTGATACTCGTTGATGATTTTACGCATTACAATTGGTTGCTCATCCACTTCTTTCAACATAAAGTGTGGATAGGTTCCTTTTTCAATGTCGCTTGCATCAATCTGTGCAGTATATGGAGCACGTTCCATCACTGTACCGTCTAATGATAGAATCCGAACAGAGTTACGTTTAACAATAACGATTTCTTTATCATGAATCTCAAGATATTGATTTGTCTCCTTTAATGTTGCCATAGCATCACTTGCCACAACATTAAATTCATCACCAAGACCTACTAATAATGGGCTTTTATTTTTTGCCACATAAAGTGTTTCCGCATCTTGATTATCAATCATCGCAATAGCATAAGACCCATTTAGAAGTTCCATTGCTTGACGGAAGCTTTCTAACGTATCGTTTGTTTCTCTATGAAGTTCTTCAATCAAGTGAACAATTACCTCTGTATCTGTTTCACTATGAAATTCCACACCCTGGAGATAATCACGCTTTAAGTCTTGATAATTCTCAATAACCCCATTATGCACAAGGGTAAATCTTCCTGATAGACTTTGATGTGGGTGAGCATTATCCACACTTGGTTCCCCATGTGTTGCCCAGCGTGTATGACCAATTCCCATCGTCGCATAGGCATCTAGATCAACTTTTTCTTTAAGGGCAGCAATACGACCTTTTACCTTAAATAGATCCACGCCACTCTCTTGTAATAAAGCAATACCAGCTGAGTCATAACCACGGTATTCTAATTTTTCTAGTCCATTTAGTAATACTTCTTTTGAATTATTCTGTCCAATATATCCAACAATTCCACACATTCGTTTAGTTCCTCCTCGTAGGGGCAACAAACGACCAATAAAAGGACAAAATCTTTCTACGGGGCGTTTCATTGCCCCTTTCTCGTGTTTTTATCTGTAACACTCGACTTTTTTCCTTTGTGCAGTAAGTTACCCCACTGTTTTAAGAAAAAAGCATCACGACTGGAGTGTACAATCGGAAGGCATCCGCCGAATACTTCGATAACCTTCTTCCTCGTCAACTATTTTCCTTTTTCCGATCAGAAAATAGTCCTGGCGCTTTTTATTACTATTCTTTTCTATCCTCCTTGTAGTTATAATAATGACCAACATGTTCTTGGCAATACAGATGCCAAAAGTGAACACCAAATAATTTTACATGAAAAGGTATTAGTTGGTCAATATTAATTTATGCAGGTGAGGACATATTTATAGTATATGGCTATTTCATAATAATCGTTCTTTTTTAAAACGCACAAAAAAGCATATGGGAAAAATGGTTCCCCATATGCCTCTCACTTTAGCCCTGATGCTTTTCTAAGAAATCCAACATCATATTATAAACTTTAATCTCATTCTCTTTTTTAGAGAATCCATGCCCTTCATCTTCTAAGACGAGATATTCGACGTCGCGTCCTTTTTCTTCTAGTTTTGCAACAATTTGATCTGATTCTTCTTTTACTACTCTAGGATCTTTTGCTCCTTGAATAACTAACATAGGCTTGGTCATGGTATCCAAGTATGTGATTGGTGAATCTTTTATAAATCGTTCTTTATCCCTCTCAGGATCTCCCACCCAACGTTCCATCATTGGTTTCCAATGAGGTGGAACAGAATTAACAAATGTAAATAAATCGGATGGGCCGAAGATGTCGACAACCGCTTTAAAATATTCTGGATGACGGCCATGCAGGAGTAAGGACATATATCCACCATAGCTACCGCCAACTAAGAACAACTTATCTCTATCGGTTACATTATTTTCAAATAGCCACTCAATTCCTGCAACGCAATCTAGGCGCGGCCCATGTCCCCAATCTTGTTCCACTAATTTTACAAAGGATGACCCATAACCTGTACTCCCACGGAAGTTAGGTGCAAAAATAGTATATCCGCGATTTAATGCACTTTGGAACATTGCACGGAACATTTTACGTTCTGACGCTTGCGGTCCCCCATGTGGCCAAAAAATGGTATAGCCATTATCATTATCCGGCTTAGCCTTAAATAATAATGCTTCAATTTCCATTCCATCAAATGATGAATAGGTAACTACTTCTGGTTCAACCATCACTTCTTGGCTTACACCTAGTACTCGGTTATTGGTAAGGGATTCCCAATTTTCTCCGTCTGTACTCTTGTAAATGTTAAATGGAATTGTTGCACTACGTCCCAGTATATAAAGATTACCGGATTTTGTAACAACCAGTTTTTCCAGTACATCTACTGGAGTAGTTAACTTTTCAACCTCATTTGTTTCCAAGTTATAGCGATAAAGAATATCCTCTACCCCTTTTTCCGTACCGAAATAAAGGTAATTATTTTCTTTATCATACTGAAGTCCTTCAATACTTTCATTATCAATACTAACTACTTCTTCAAACTTCTTAGTATCCAAGTTATATTTGGCTACATAACTATATTCTTGATCATAGTTCGTAGTAAAATAAATATCCTTATCCCCAACAAACACTGGACCAGTAGCAACATGTACTTTATCTGGATCAGGAGTTAAGCTAACCATTTCTTCGCCATCTTTAACAAATAGCTGTATATAGGTATTCGCCAACAAACGCATGTAAACCAATACATCTTCTTTCTCCGATACACCTGTCAAGTAAGTTGGACCGTTTGTCCCCTCATTTAATAAGATATCTGATCCGTCTTCTAAATTACGAACTCGTGTGTTTAAAAAGTTAGGATTTCCTTCTGATGTAACATAATAAACGCGTTTACCATCATCACTTAAATGCACATAATAATACTTTTCCGAAGCGTCCCCTGTAATTAATCCTTGAGGCACTCCACCTTCACTCGGTACTGCATAGATCTGATAATTCTCATCCCCATCATTATCATATCCCGTTAGTACATAACGACCTTCCGGGTCAAATTTAATAAAATTGGAAGATTGATCCTTTTGAGCGAATAAATACGGAAATGTACTTGGTAAATCCATAGCCCATAAATTCATCTTTCCATTTAAATTCGTATTAAAAACAAGTCGACTTTCATCTTTACTCACAGCAAAGTTCGATATGACATATGTACGTAAAAATTGTTCTACCGTTGGCTTTGAAAATTTAATCATAGTTATCTCTCCATTCTTAAAAATGTGTGACATAGATAGTATAACGTATTTTCTATTATCTGACATTTTTAAATACTGCAGATTACTCTTAATTTTTGAGCTAGATTAAGATGGTGAGTGGTGATTATTTATCATTTGATAGTAGAATTGCGTTCCAAATAAATAATGGGGATAGTACAAACATCATTTGATGCGGAATTCATGAATCAAATGATGAATGATAGCTCCTCTTACATCATTTGATGTAGAATTCATAGATAAAACGATGAATGACTGCTCCTCTTACATCATCTGGTGCTGTATTCATGAATCAAATGATGAATGACAGCTCTTCTTACATCATTTGGTGCTGTATTCATGGGTCAAAACGATTAATGACAGCTTCTCACTCATCATTTGATGCGCAAGGTACTGGAATCAAAACCTAAATAAAAAAACTGCCCTCATCATGAGAGCAGTTAAACATTATTCTTTAATTCCTAGTAAATCCTCAATTACATTTGCAATTTGATTAGTATATTGTTCACATTCTTCTTTGGTAGGTGCTTCTACCATTACTCGAACTAGTGGTTCCGTTCCAGACGGTCTTACAAGCACACGACCATTGCTTCCAAGTGCCGCTTCTACCTTATCAACTTCTTGTTTGATGGTTGGATCATTTAATGCCTTTTCTTTATCCGTTACTCTTACATTTTTTAATACCTGAGGGAAAACAGTCATTTCACTAGCTAGTTCAGATAACGGCTTTCCAGTTTCTTTCATGACATTCACTAATTGAATAGCAGATAACATGCCATCACCTGTTGTACTGTAATCTAGGAATATAATGTGACCAGATTGCTCACCACCTAGGTTATAGCCACCTTTACGCATTTCTTCCATTACATAACGGTCACCAACTGCTGTTTTATCGCTTCGCATGCCGTTTTCTTCTAGTGCTTTATAGAACCCAATATTACTCATAACAGTGGATACAACTGTGTTATGACGTAGGAATCCTTTTTCATTCATATATTTTGCACATATGTACATAATTTGGTCGCCGTCTACAATATTACCTTTTTCGTCGACTGCGATTAATCTGTCACCATCACCATCAAATGCTAGCCCGATGTCTGCACCCTTTTCTAAGACAAAAGATTGTAGTGTTTCAGGGTGTGTGGAACCAACACCATCATTAATATTCAGACCATCTGGTGATGCCCCAATTGTATAAATATCAGCTTCTAAGTCCGCAAATAAATGCGTTGCTAAACTAGAAGTCGCACCATGTGCACAATCTAGTGCAATTTGCATTCCTACAAAGTCATTATCAATAGATTCTTTAAGGAATGAAAGATACTTATGACCTGCTTCAAAGTAATCAGAAACAACCCCTACATCAGCACCTACTGGACGAGGTAGATTATCTTCTCCATCCATTAACGTTTCGATTTCTTCTTCTTGAGCATCTAACAGTTTAAATCCATCTGGACCGAAGAATTTAATTCCATTATCTTCAACTGGATTATGAGAAGCAGAAATCATGATTCCAGCTTGAGCACTGGTTGCTTTTGTTAAGTATGCAACTCCAGGTGTTGAAATAACACCTAAGCGCATTACCTCAGCTCCGATTGATAATAGCCCTGCAACCAATGCACCTTCTAACATATTTCCTGAGATACGTGTATCTCGACCAATTAATACTCTTGGTTTTTGTGTTTCTTTTGTTAACACGTAACCTCCAAATCTACCTAACTTAAACGCTAATTCAGGAGTTAACTCCTTATTTGCTACACCACGAACACCATCTGTTCCAAAATATTTACCCATATTAGTACCTCTCCTTTACATCCATTACTGCAGGACGTTATTTAGCACGGATGAGATAAGTCCTCTTATCTCATTAAACTTCTTCTAATTCAATAGTAACCTCGTTTACTTCAACATCCACCGATACGTTTTCAGGTCCTTCTACTTCAATTGGTACCGTACTTCTACCAGTATCTAAACCATTAGCATTAATAAATACCCGAAAATCTTCTATACTTAATTCTCTAACATCTTGTTCATTTCCAGTCACAGTTATACTCAACTGTCCATTACTCGGTTCGGTAAAGTGAACTATATACCCATCTTGTAGGTTGTCCACTTCAATAGCTACATCATCAAATGACTTCGTTTGCTCAAGTTCTACCACTACCTCTAATTCTGTCACATCTGGAGCTTGTACCTTTTCAGGCAACGCCAGTTCAACCTTAATGGTCCCTGATTGTTTAAGTTCTGAAAGGTTTACTGGTTCTGTTGTAATCTCATCTAACGTTTCCAGTATCTCGGATATAGCAAAGACCTCAACTTCTTTTGTTACCAGTTCCATGGAAACCAATTCATACCCTTCCGCCAACTCTCCTGACGTTGCGACACTTACTGGTACTTTCTTGCTAGGGTTCTCTATTTCCGCAGAGATAACAACGGTTCCTGGTTCTACTCTTACAGCCAATTCATTTCCTTGACTATCGTATACATTTACTGGCACTTCTCGTTTATTAATTGATTCCTTTAATCCTGCAACATCCACATATACTTTTACAATCGCAATTCGATCAATGATTTCTTTGGAACTTGTAATCGTTACTGTTTCCGTATTTAACTCGTGGTCACCTATTTGATAGCCTTGTGGAAGTTTATCTGTATTAATAAAGTCTACCGCAACTTCAAATTCTTTCGAAGAGCGTTCTTCAATCATGACGTTTATCGTTTTCGGTTCAATATACACGGAGAGTTGACTTGAAACCGGTTCATGCTGAATCTCAACTTGGTGCTCTCCTTCTTCTAGCCCCGTTAAGTCAATAAACACATCAATATTTTGTTGTTTTACCACTGGGGTAATAGCACTGGACGGCCCTTCTAAAGTGACGGTTACTGTTTCCGGAACCCCACTGACCACAAATTTCTCACTATCAATCCGAATATCATCTAACGGAATATCGGGCAGTGTTTGTGTTTGTGTCGAACCTCCAAAAAGGGTAGTAAAGGAAATTGGGCTTTCCTCTTCTGTATCTACCTCTTCAATCGCAACAAATACATACAATAGGATAGCAAAGCCTAGAGAAATTCCTCGGATAAACCATTTGCTTCTAAACCAATTATCCATTCTTTTTCCCCCTTATCTTCCAGGTCTTCTTCTCAGAAGCTCTTTGAATAGGAGCTAAATTCTCTAGCAAAAAGTCTCTTAATCCATCTTGACCCAAGTCTCTACGCAACTCACCATTTTTAGTTCCAGATATTCCACCAGTTTCTTCTGATACAACAATGGTCAAGGCATCCGTCACTTCGCTAATCCCCATTGCCGCTCTATGTCTTGTTCCTAGTTCCTTAGAAATAAATGGACTTTCGGATAACGGGAGGTAACATGCAGCAGCCACAATTACGTCCTCTTTTATAATGACAGCCCCATCATGAAGTGGGGTATTTGGTGTAAAAATGTTAGTTAATAATTGGTGGGTCAAATTCCCATTGATTGGTATCCCAGTTTCAATATATTCACCAATACCTGTCTCGCGTTCTATGGTAATTAGTGCCCCAATTCTACGCTTTGCCATATAATTACAAGACTGAACGATATCCGTGACAAGCTTCTCAAATTTCTCCTCTTCGGACTTCGTGCTTCGCGAAAAGATATTTCCTCTACCTAGCTGTTCCAAGGCTCTTCTTAATTCTGGTTGGAACAGAATAATAATAACAAGCACACCCCAGGTAATGATTTGATCTGTTGCCCACATTAATGTCTTTAATTCAAACATCATACTGAGTAACCTGACAACAAATACCACAACGATACCCTTGAGCAGCTGAATCGCCTTTGTTCCTCGTATTAACATGATCAATTTATATAGAACATACCATACGAGACCTATATCTACGCCTATCCTTAGTAGGTCTACTATACCGAAATCTCCATTAGGCATGTCTGCACTTCCTTTTATACATCGAATTCTTAACTATTTTCTTAAGAGATTTTTTATCAGATGATTTATGTAGTGAATCATAGTTCGCAATTAGTATCTTTAAAAAGTGTTCACTCTAAAAATGTCGCTTCCATTATACCATAATTTGAATCGATATACGCTACTTTAGCTAGTCTCTATTTTCAGAAATTTCCCTTGCTTCAATACATTAGTTACCAAAGAAAAAAACCTGGTTTTACCCAGGTTTTACTACTCAATTGAAAATATACCTTTAACCATCTTTTGGATATTATACCATACCCATTCAAAGATACGATCGACTTCTTTCAGTTCTCCATTAACACCGCCAACATCAGCCATTAAACCAGAACTATCTAATCCTTGCTCTTCCACCAAGTTCCCATTAATAAGGGTAACATTTCCGTCAACTTTTCCATCTATCTTGAGATTACCATTCTGAACAACTAAATCACCTTGGACCGTGACTCCTTCTGGAACAATAACCAAATTATCCTCTATAATTAAATCTTCAGGGTTAGATACCATAAGTTGAGAGTCTTGTTCAAATGCAGATAATAACCCGGTAAACATAAAGACAAAGAATATTGCCGCTGCTGTAAGTATTGGGTGCATCTTGAACCAGCGTAAATACTTAACATGCTTCTTCTCAACAGGTAACTGCTGCATTACTTTACTTGTAAAATCATCAGGGGCTTTTAATTTTTCAGTACTTTGTATTAATGTTATGGTTCTTTTCAATTCATGGAGATGCTTTTGACATTCCACACAACCCTCGAGATGACTTCTCAATAGAGACTCTTCTTCCCTCGTAATATCACCATCTAAGTGCTTATGCATCATTTCTAATGCTTCTTTATTACAATCCAACTGGATTCACTCCTTTTACACATGACGAAGCTTTTTCCTTAAGGCTTCCCTACCTCGATGGATCCTAGTTTTTACAGTTCCAATCGGGATATCTAATATTTCACTTATCTCTTGAAGAGAGAAGTCTTCTAAATAACGTAGCATTATTATACTACGGTATTTTGGTGGAAGCTCAGCAATTTGCTTTTGTATATAATTTTGAAGTTCCAGTCCTTCTACTTCATCTTCTGGAAGCTTTCCATCTGCCGCTAACTGAGAATACATATCCAAACCTTCTGTACCCTTTACTTCCGCATCTAGATAGTAATCTGGTTTTCGTTTTCGTAATCGGTCAATAGTAAGATTGGTTGCTATGCGATATAACCAAGTAGAAAACTTTCTGCGCTCATCATAGGAGTGGATATTAACATATGCTCGGATAAATGCTTCTTGAGCAATATCCTCTGCTTCATGTTTATTGCCAAGCATTCGGTGGCAATGTTGATATATTTTGTCCTGATAGAACATGACAATATCTTCAAACGCGGCGTGGTCTCCCTTTTTAACTTGTTTAATTTTATCTCTAATTATTAATTCCATTACCTGTACCTCCGCCTGCTGCGGTATTAAACCTTACGTTTCATCCTCAAAAAGGTTTCACTTTTTATAAAAAAAAATATAAAATCCGCTTCTTTATTTAATTTAGTTGTTATTCATTGAAATAATAGTCTATTCAAAAAAATACTAGAAAGACTCATCATAATGAAAACAAACTAGCAGTAAACATTTTCCAACTATATTATAACGCATATTCAATAAAAGATATCGACTTTTCTAAATTTACTATTGCTAATAATAATTTATCAGGTTAATATAGTTTAATGTATGGTAATAGGGGGAATTGAAATGGATAAGCTTTTATTACAAATAGAGCAATGTAGAAAAGAGATGATTGCTCTGAGTGACACATACAAATTAACATCTGAGGCAGTAGTAAAAACTAGTAAAAAATTGGATAACCTGTTAAATCAATATCAGACAAACAATATTAATAAATAAAAAGGCATTAATAGAGTTCATTAATGCCTTTTTTGTTGAATTTATTTCAGCTTTTCACCGAATAAAGATCCCATTAAACCAACAGCTAATGTAGCTGTTTTATTTTTTTCATCTAGTATTGGGTTTACCTCTACTACTTCAAGTGAGGTAATGAGGTCTGAATCAGCTAACATTTCCATGGCTAAATGACTTTCACGATAAGTCATACCACCTAATACTGGTGTACCAACACCAGGTGCTTCGGTTGGGTCTAGTCCGTCTAAATCTAAGCTTAGATGAACACCATCTGTATTCTCTTTAAAATACTGAATCGTTTCCTCCATTACTTGAGACATTCCCATACGGTCAATTTCATGCATGGTATATACCTTCATTCCTTTTTCTCGAATGAGTTCTCTTTCCCCAGGATCTAAAGAACGGGCACCAATAATAATGACATTCTCTGGCTTAACTTTTGGTGTATAACCATATAAGTTTGTAAGTCTTTCATGACCAAGACCTAGACTAACCGCAAGAGGCATGCCATGAATATTACCAGATGGAGATGTTTCGCTAGTATTAAGATCACCATGTGCATCATACCAAATGACACCGAGATTATCATAATGCTTCGAAATACCTGCTAAACTTCCAATAGCAATACTATGGTCTCCACCTAAGATTAACGGAAATCTATCCTTCTCAATCTCTTTATCCACCATATCTGCAAGTGTTTCATTAGCTTCAATAACTTGTTCTAAGTTCTTCAATTTCCCTGTATCATTGAATGTATCAGGGCGATTAATCGAAATATCACCTAAATCGTGAATCTCATAGTTTAGATTTTGTAACCGTTCTATAGCTCCAGCATAACGAAGTGCACTAGGTCCCATATCCACCCCGCGGCGACTTTGGCCTAAGTCCATCGGAACACCGATTAAAGAAATTTTATTTTTCATAATATATTAGCACCTCCAATAATTATTTTACCTTAGTTTATTTAAACGACTCAACTCGACAATTTTACGAATATTTATTCATATTTCTTCTTTAAAAGGAGAATAGGCATCGCCATTCTAGACGATACCTACTCAAATCTTCGGGCTCTTATTTAGATATGGTTGTATGGTTAACGGAATAATTCCTTCATTTCCCCACGCTACCACTAGCTGATCTGCACTTTCTTTAGTTGGCATAAAAGCAATGCCACAGTCTCCACCACCTGCACCTGATTGCTTGGCAGCTCCACCATGTCTTTCAGCTAGATTACATAACTTGGTTATCATGGATGTTTCAAGTTCCACATTTGCATCTTTCCCCACCGTAACTAATGCAGCCCTGTTTTGTTTTATACCATTAAGTAATAGCGGAAGATTATTTTCATATATTCCTTTTAAAATATTATCTACCGCTTCTCTACTACATTCTAAGAATTTCTGATACTTATCAAAGTTAGTCTTCTTAAGACCTTTTATTTGATCCACTAAACTCCCAGTTGATGCTGGACTACCTGTCCAACCAATACACAAATGTATATCTTCAGGAAGTTCAATAGGACTGATCGAGAGATACTTCCAATCTGTTTCCAATAATTCCATCAATGAATGTGATTGATTATACTGATTTCTTAACCATTCCGCTTGAAAGGAAGAGTACTGAATAATACCACCAAATGCTGAAGCTGCTACGTCAGCACCTGAACCATTTCCTTGTGCAGCTACATGAGAGATAGAAGCAAGCTTAAAAACAAGTTCAGGTGATGGCTCTTTTTCAAGATGCCAATGTAATATTGCCTTAATGACACCAACAACCACAGCAGCACTGGATCCTAGGCCAAACTTTTTGCCAGAAACTTTATCATCTAAATCACTTCTTACATGGATTCGAAAATGTCTAAGGCTAATATTATTTTCCTTTAAGTAAATAAAAGCCGTTGTCATTGCTTCCTGTACAAAATTAACCCGCTTATCAGTGGATTCAATGGAAGATTTATTCTCGTTAAAATGCCAAGGCAAATTTTCGAGTCGAAATTTCTCAAGTGTGATTTGATTCATATGGCTAGCGTCAACTTCAACAGTTACAAATCGATTAACTGCCATGGCAAGTAATTTATGGTATGGTTCCAATACGGCAAATTCCCCAGCAATCATTAATTTCCCTGGAACTTGAACACGAAGAGATGAATTAGACAAATGTATCATCCTCTAAATACGATATTCCTTGTCCGACGCGACTTAATTTAACATCAGAGACACCAGGTATATTACGAAGTGTTTCTTGTACCTTTTCCTCATGTTCTGGTAAATAAAGAACCTTAACATTAGGACCAGCATCAATTGTAAAATAAGCTGGAATTCCAGAATCACGTAATTGTTGAACGGTTTGCATTACGGAAAGTGTTGTATCTAACCAATAAGTAAATGGCGGGTTAGCTCCTAATGTTGTCGCATGCATTTTTAAGCAATTTGCCTCCGCAATTTCACCGACTTTTACAAAGTCCTTGTTAAGAATCCCTTCTTTGATTGCTTCTAAATCGTAAGGAATACTATCTACCCAACCATTAAAAAAGGGTGACGTTTCTACAGTTCGTCTCATCCCTCTTCTACTGGATACTTTTTTCATTTTGGAGGAAAGTACAACAGCCGCTACCCGAATATCCCAATGTTCTCTTGGGGCAATAGGGACCGCATAGGAATCTGAACCGTCCACCGCTTCCCCTTTTTGCCACTCTGCGAATCCACCATAAATTGATCGACATGCAGAACCAGATCCTTGCCTGGTAAGACGGGATAATTCTGTTTCTGTTAGATTTAATCCAATAGCCTTAGATGAAGCTGCAGCAAGCGCTGCAAATCCTGATGCGGAAGAAGCAAACCCTGCAGCTGTTGGTACTGCATTTACTGAAGCAACTTCAGCATATAACCTTTTCCCACTAAGGCTTCGAACTAAATCAAGAAACTTAGTTACCCTTTGAAATTGTTCTCCTTCGACTGCCGTTTCATTTAGTACGAACCGATCCTTTGTCAATTCCTCATTAAACTCAACAGATGTCGTGGTATAAAAGCCATCTAATGTTATGGACAAGCTATTATTCGTTGGTAATATTAAAGCTTCATCGCGTTTTCCCCAATATTTAATTAAAGCAATATTTGTATGTGCTTTTGCAGTTGCTTTCATGTCGATCCCCTTTTCAAAAGCCAGTTCTCATTAATCTTGTTTTCTTAATACGAAAGGCCAAACTGCTTGAGCACCAAACTCTTTCAGTTTTTCAGATAGTTGTCTAGAATGGATTTCATTTTTTGCAAGTGCAATAATACAACCACCATTGCCTCCACCAGTTAGCTTGGCTCCAATGGCTCCTTCTTTACGAGCAAAGTTAATCAAGCGATCTAATCCCTCATCACTAACGCCAAGAGCAGAAAGTTCTTTCTGAGCCTCATTCAGCATCTGACCCAATAAATTCTTTCCAGCTTTCTCTAAAGCATGTTTAGCTAAGTGAGTTAGTTCACCAATCCGCTCAATCTTTGATTGTATTTTACTAGGAGCCTTTTTCAGTAAATGTGCAACTGACTCTACCGCAGAACGGGTATCCCCAATTCTTCCAGAGTCCGCTACAATAAAATGAAAGTCTTCACCTGGACTAATATAACTCACAGGATTCTCCCTCTCAAACCAAACAGGAGATTCCGATGTTATGGTTAGTGTATCAATTCCACTTGGAGAACCATGCGCAAATTTTTCCGCTATATTAGCAAAATGCAATAACTCTCCTTCTGTATAGTCCACTTTCGCATATGAAAATAATGAACGAATAATTGCAATTGCTACCGAGGCACTTGACCCTAATCCTTTACCAGGCGGAATAGATGATTTTACTTGAATCACCATATCCCTACTTGGAAGTCCAAGGTATTTTAAAGTGGCATGGATAGCATTGACTATTCCTTCCAAAGCAAGTGGCGCAGAATCCATAGCTCCATGATAGAAAGTACTATCAAATTTAATTGGGCCAGTTTTGTATTTAATTACCGATTCTACACCGACTAACGGAAAAGGGATTGCGATTGCAGGTTGTCCGTGCACAACTGCATGCTCACCAATTAAAATTAATTTGCTATAGGCAATTCCAATTCCACTTTTATCAGTTGTTTTTATGTTATCTGTTAAAGTTACCTTTTCAGCACTCATTTTGTATATTGTTCCACCAGTTCTTTAGCCTTACCTACACGGATTTCCTTTGATTTGACTAATTGTTCAGCTATAATATCAATCATCTCCCCAGTAGCGCCTGCAGCAATCGCAACAGATCGTGAATGAAGAGCCATATGACCCTTTTGAATTCCTTCTGTTACTAGAGCTTTTAAAGCACCAAGATTTTGCGCTAATCCAACTGCTACAATAACTTGTGCAAGCTCTGAAGCAGATTCCGTTCCTAACATCTTATGCGCTAATTGTGAAATTGGGTGTACCCGAATTGCACCACCTACAGTTCCGATGGACATGGGTAATTCTAATTCACCAACTAAATTTCCTTCATCATCAATAGACCATTTTGTCATCGATCGATACCTTCCAAATCGCGAAGCATAGGCATGTGCACCTGCTTCTACCGCACGCCAATCATTACCAGTTGCAATAATAACTGGATCAATCCCATTCATAATACCTTTATTATGAGTTACAGCACGATAAGGGTCAGAGTCAGCAAATTCAAAAGCATGGACAACCCCATCGCGAACCTCCTCACCAGAGTATTCGCCAGTTACTAGTAATTTAGGAGGGATTACACATGTTGCTTTTGCAACACAACGGTCAGCAAAATTAGAAAGTATCCGTAAATAAACCTTACCAGAAGCAATATCCTCTACCATTGGAGCTAGTGATTCAACCATTGTATTAATGATATTAGCTCCCATTGCATCACATGTATCAACATATAGATGTAACACAAGCATTTTCCCATATTCTGAGTCAGGAGAGTCATTAAGGATTCGAACATCCAAATCCTTCGCTCCTCCACCTCTAGCTACAATACTTGGGTAGGCAGCATTTGCAGCTTCTATCAGTTCATGTTTGGATTCCATTAAAGTTTGCTTTGCTAATGCAAAGTCATTGCAACCCACAACCTGGATTTGACCAATCATAATTCTTTCTGATGCTTCCGTCTTAAACCCACCAGCATCTCTTACTATCTTTGCAATATGACTAGCTGAAGCCACGATCGATGGTTCTTCAACTGCCATCGGTATAATATAGTCTTTCCCGTTTATGAGAAAATTCAATCCTAAACCTAAAGGAAGTGGGAATGTTCCTATAACATTCTCAATCATTTTATCTGCAGTTTCGATTGGTAATGCTTCCTGTGAAGATAAGACACGTAATTCATCTTCCTCAAATTCAAGAGCCTCTCGCAATAGCTCTCTTCGCTCTTCAACTGTTTTTCTATAAAAACCAGGAATCCTAGAAGATACCATACCAACCATCCTTTATATCGTAATAAGTTATATATATTTTTGTTCAATAGAATTACTCTATCTATTATGTTAAAAAACAGTATAAAATGCAAATAAAAACAAGGTTACAATAGGAATGTAACCTTGTTTTTATTTGATCTATTATAAATGATGAGCCATGTAGGATTCGAACCTACGACCCTCTGATTAAAAGTCAGATGCTCTACCGACTGAGCTAATGGCTCATGTAATCTAGAAATTCTAATGTTGTCCTGAGCGTTCATCAAGAAGACCCCTGCATCTCTAAGAATATTCATAGAAGTGAATTCTTCGGGGTTACTTGTAGCTTATTCGGTGGAAGTAATGCTCGTTGCTCTACCGACAAGTGTGCTCGTCACGGAAGATTCCCATAGGAGAAATGTTCCTCGCAAGCCTGCACATAGGAGCTTGTCCACGGAAGTAAGCGGCTAGCTAATGGCTCATGTTGATTAATTACCAGTTGTTGACCATAGCCTCTCTTCATCCTATGAAATTCCCCATAAAATAAAAAAAGCTGGGCTACCAGGATTCGAACCTGGGAATGACGGGACCAAAACCCGTTGCCTTACCGCTTGGCTATAGCCCAATAATCTAAATGGTGGAGGGGGGCAGATTCGAACTGCCGAACCCGAAGGAGCGGATTTACAGTCCGCCGCGTTTAGCCACTTCGCTACCCCTCCATATATTTAGCATATTAAATTTTTTTATACAAAAAATGGTGCCGGCCAGAGGACTTGAACCCCCAACCTACTGATTACAAGTCAGTTGCTCTACCAATTGAGCTAGGCCGGCAAATGGTGGAGGATGCAGGGCTCGAACCTGCGACCCCCTGCTTGTACCTACTGATTACAAGTCAGTTGCTCTACCAATTGAGCTAGGCCGGCAAATGGTGGAGGATGCAGGGCTCGAACCTGCGACCCCCTGCTTGTAAGGCAGGTGCTCTCCCAGCTGAGCTAATCCTCCACATGGTGACCCGTACGGGATTCGAACCCGTGTTACCGCCGTGAAAGGGCGGTGTCTTAACCGCTTGACCAACGGGCCATGCTTTTAATAGGTTGTCTTGCAGTCAACGAATTTTATTATATACAGATTTAGGTTGTTTGTAAAGAGGAAAAGTAAATTTTTATAAAAATATTTGTTATGTCCCCATTAACTATCGGGTTTATCATATCCCTTATATAATAATTTTATCTAAAAGATTGGTTTTTTTATAAAAAGATGATAAATTATAGTTAGGTACTAATAGTTAATCATAATTATTGGAGGTTCGAAATGTCAGAACTATTAAAAGGTAAAAATATCGTTGTAATGGGAGTAGCCAATGAACGTAGTATTGCTTGGGGGGTAACTAAATCACTTCACCAGGCAGGAGCAAACCTCATTTTTACCAATAGACAAGAAAGATCCTATAAGAAACTTACGCAACTACTAGAAAAAAACAATATTGATGCTAAATTAATTGTTTCATGCGATGTAGCAGATGATGAAAGTATTACAAATGCGTTTAACGAAGTCAAAGAAAAAGTTGGCGTAATCCATGGACTTGTTCATGCAATTGCATTTGCTAATCGTGACGAACTAAAAGGAGAATATGCGGATACTTCACGTGAAGGATTCTTACTTGCCCAAAATATTAGCGCATTTTCATTGGTTGCCGTTACAAAAGCAGCAAAAGAACTAATGACCGAAGGCGGTAGCATAGTTACTCAAACTTATTTAGGCGCAGAAAGAGTTATTCCTAATTATAATGTAATGGGAGTAGCAAAGGCATCACTTGAAGCGAGTGTAAGATATTTAGCTGAAGACGTAGGAAAGTATGGAATTCGTGTCAATGCTATTTCAGCAGGACCTATTCGTACTCTTGCAGCAAAAGGAGTTTCTGGTTTTAACGAAAAGATGGGAATTGTAGAAGAGAAAGCTCCATTACGTCAAAATGTTGACCAAGATCAGGTAGGAGATGCAACTCTATTCTTCATGAGCGATCTTTCAAGAGGGGTCACAGGTGAAGTTTTACATGTAGATTCAGGCTACCATATTATGGGTGGATAATAAGTCAGAATTTTAGACGCTTACTATATACTATTATAGTAGGCGTTCTTTTTCTATATTGCCAAACGGGGTGAGATATATGGGAGAGTGGTTTGGAAGTAAGAGCATTATGGCTTTTAACATTTTCGGGTGGCATCATACACTGATGATCACATTGTACCTAATCGGTATGGGGTATCTATTAGTCTACTCCAAAAAGCTTAAACAGGAAAATAGGTTAACCCAAACATTCAGATGGGGATTATTTATTATTTTAGTTTGTTCTGAACTTAGCTATCAAGCTTGGGGAATTCTCAATGGTACATGGAATTCACCAGAATTTTTGCCGTTTCAATTATGTAGTATTGCTGGTATATTAGCCATGTTAGCTTTATTTACACAAAATCATAAACTTATACAAATCAGCTTTTTTATTGGAATTGTTCCATCCTTTCTTGCAGTTATAACTCCAGAATTGCAGCATGGTTATCCTCATTTTCGCTTCTGGCAGTTTTTCATCCACCATATCATCCTATCATGGAGTAGTTTATTTCTTGTTGTCTCCAACACCATATCCATTACCTTTAAGAAGGCATTGGAGTCATACGCTTATCTTTTAATATATGCAGGAATAATCGGCTTTTTTGTAAACCCTACTTTTGACGCAAACTTTCTTTTCCTTGCGAGAACACCTTCAGCAAGTACACCATTAGACTTACTTGGGGATGGTTTTTGGTACTATTTTAACCTCTGCTTAGTTGGGTTAATTGTCTTTATTGCTCTATATACTATCTATAAGCTATTTGCTTATTATGTTAATAAAAAGAGTTGAGCTGTGTAGGTACTGCACCGCTCAACTCTTTTACTTTCCCTATTAATTTTCTATTGTACATCTGTATAAACTAGGCAAGCTCATTTTAAGATGTATAGATCTATTTCTTGTTCAACTTCTATTAGCGAAAAATACTCTAAGAAACCATACAAAAAGCGTCTAAGAACTCAAATCTTAGAATCACTTATTGTTTATTGTCTTCTACAAAGAGTCCTTCTAATGGTTTCCAAGGATGAACTTGATAATTAAACCTTCCATCTATTACTGCAGGGTCATTCTTTGCTACCAATTCAGCGTCTTCTAATCTTTCTACCTCCATTATTACTAAACCACCGGTATGATCCAAAAATGGTCCTGCAGATACTAACCTTTCTTGCAATACGTTTACTAAATACTCTCGATGTGGTCGTAACTTCTGCTCCCAAAAAGGCTTGCCTTCTTCCCAGGATTCTCCTAATGAATAGATAATTACAGCTTTCATCTCATTACCTCCCCACATGTGAATTAATTCACATAGAATATAACTAAGTTTCCAAATAATTGCAACCTATAATCATAAAATGAAGTATCATAATTTTTGAAGTTAAGCTTTTTTAACGCTGCTTCTAAAAGATTGTTACCTTTTTGGATAGTTAATCTAACGAATAGTAGATAGAAACTGCGTGGTAACCACTGTTAGTCTCCCTAAAATAAATGGGTATAGTGGTATGATTCCGCTCCGGCAGAATACTCCGCTTTCTGCGGGAGGATAGGCATAGGTGAGACCCCGCAGTGCGTAAGCGCGAGGAGGCTCACCAGCCGCCCGCGGCAAGGTAGACACTGTGAGGTCTTTTCGAACAGATGTCGCCCCTGTGCTGGCAGTAAAAGCGGAGTGTATTTCCGTAGCGGGTATGGTGCTCTATCCAAGATCCTTATTTAACGCACAGTTTCTATTAAATAGCTACAAACTATACGACAACAGCCCCATTTAAAGACATGCTTGTATGTTTGGGCAGTATCAAACATGTTGAGTCAATTAAACAAAATAAAAGGGATTGCAGTTTATGCAATCCCTTTTATGAATAGAGCTTCCAACAGGATTTGAACCTGCGACCCCCACCTTACCATGGTGGTGCTCTACCTGCTGAGCTATGGAAGCGTATGAATAAAAACACAAAAATGGCTCCACAGGTAGGATTCGAACCTACGACCGATCGGTTAACAGCCGATTGCTCTACCACTGAGCTACTGTGGAATAATAATTAATTCTCAATCTAGGTTTTTTAAAGTTAATCCACTTACTATGTACTAACTTATTGACCTTATTAATTTGTACAAATTTTAGTAATCTATACAAAAATTTATACAAAAAATTGCCTGGCAACGTCCTACTCTCACAGGGGCAATGCCCCAACTACCATCGGCGCTGAGAAGCTTAACTACTGTGTTCGGTATGGGAACAGGTGTGACCTTCTCGCCATCGTCACCAGACAATGAACAGGTTATATAATTCAAAAAGAATTTATACCCTAAAAACTAAATAAGAGTAAACAACGAATCAAAAAGTTAGTTAAGTCCTCGATCTATTAGTATCCGTCAGCTCCACGTGTCACCACGCTTCCACCTCGGACCTATCAACCTCATAGTCTCTAA
>NZ_LT855387.1:119098-301562 GCF_900184735.1 Paucisalibacillus globulus | reverse complement strand
CAGAGCTAAAGCTCTTCCGGGGTCTCACCGATGCCTATCCTCCCGTAGGAGTCTCCGTATATTTCCGGAGCTGATGTGGTGTTTCGTTCAGGTTCTCAACTTATACTTTTAGTTATGTCCCAGCCTCTTTTTGATGGTTATTTATGATTGGTAGCAATATTCACTCCTACCGCTCCACCAAATAGGGCAGCCAGAATGTAAAATAAATGATGGATAGTCTGTTGTAGACCAAAGCCTTCCTGGAAACCTAAATATTGGACTAAAAATGTAAATACAGTAAACCCTAGGCCTGTAAATGCACCAATCATCCAACCTTTTTGTTTTCCTTTTCCTCCAGCAACAGCCCCGCCAATAAATAGTGAAATTAAACCAATAACGAGTGTCACCCAATTAAGTGCGGGTTCATTAAAGCTGGAGAAACGTAATAATAAAGCTAGTGCCATACTAGATACTAAGATTAATCCAAGTACTACAATCCATCCATAAAGTAATGCCATAAATTGTTGATTACGCATTAAAATCCCCCTCGTAAATAGTCCTTTTATAGAATCATATTCTTGTCCTAACAAAAGTAGACGAGTTTTTTGTTAATTTTATGGATTATTAAATACCTCCAATTCATGAGCTTGACTCTTTCCAGTGAAAGAATATCCGATACCTTTTGTAGAACAAAAACAAATACTAACGGATCCATTTTTGTAAAAATGGTATTTGTTCTAATTCGTCTTTCGATATGAATTTTAGTATGAATAATAGGATGATGTAGACAATTGTTAAAAGAATTAAGGATAAACCAAATAAGATTATATTTGGATCATAGTTCATGTAAAAGTCATATACTATCTTTCCTAAGCCCCAGGTTGCTAGAATCAATGCAACCATCTTAGCGATATCTTTAATAGGTATATAAAAATTGATTTCTCTTCGTAAGGATGCTAAGTGTAATAACGTAATTAAAATAACTCCAACAGACATTGCAATCGCGACACCCATGATCCCAAAACTCTCATTAGAGGCAAGGATGAATAATACAATAAATTTCACAACTGCCCCAATTAGACTATTCCACATGGCAGGTTTTGCGAGATCTAATGCCTGCAATGCTGCTTGTAATGGAGATTGGATATATAGAAGGATATAAAATGGTGCCATGAATATAAGAATGGTACTAGCATTAGCTGTACCATACATAAACGATAAGATAGGTACTGCAAAAATGGATAATACAACAGTTGCTATTGCCCCCGATGCAAATGAAATGCGGATAGATTGATGAATTCGATAATGAATTAAATTCCTGTTTTTTGTTGCCTCTGCCTCGGAGATGTTTGGTACTAGCGCAATGGACAGTGACTGGGTAATAAAGGTTGGTAAAAATAATAATGGTAAGACAAATCCTGTCAATTCACCATACTGCCTTGTAGCAAGCGAACTTGATATACCAGCTATGGCTAGGCTGTGTGCGACAATAATAGGCTCCAAGAAATAAGAAAATGAGCTAATCATTCTACTACCAGTACTTGGTAGAGCAATAGAGAAAAGTTCTTTCATTGTTTGTTTACTTGATTTTAAGTACTTGAAAAAACGGTGCCTAATGCGAATTGTTTTCTTGCTTTTAAATTGATATATCATATAAAGTAAAGAGATGAATTCTCCTAAAATAACACTAAACATTGCTCCGGCAGCTGCATATTCCACACCAAGAGGTAGTAATAGCTTTACAAATAAGGCAACACAACTAATTCGAACGATTTGTTCAATTACTTGTGAATAACTTTGTGGTTTCATATTTTGCATTCCTTGGAAATAACCACGCAAAACAGAAGAAACAGCAACAATAGGAATAATAGGGCTTACAGCTATTAATGGTAATAAGGTACGATCGTCTGTTAATAGTGTTGTTGCTATAAATGGAGCAGCGAAAATCATGACTACGGTAAAGAAAATACTTGAAATAGATGTTATGATTATTGAAACTACTAATATGCGTTTAACTTTAGCTCGGTCATTTCTTGCATCTGCTTCTGCTACTCGCTTGGATATGGCAACAGGTAGTCCTAGTTGTGTTAATGTCATGACCAAAAATAGAGTAGGAAGGGCCATCATGTATAAACCGATTCCTTCTTCACCCATTAATCTAGCAACCACTAAACGGTTAATAAACCCTAGAAATCTGGTAATCATGCCTGCTAATATTAAGATAAGCGTGCCTTGTAAAAAAGTTTGTTTAGACAACATTGATAACCTGCCTTCTCAAAAAATAAAATTTCATATACAATGATATATATGCAAGATTGGTGGCCGAGCATGACAACTTGTCTAATGTATTAAATTCTTTCTTGAAGAGGTGAAGGTCTTGGAGGCAACAAAGGCTGTTGAAGCATGGAAGCGTGAGTTAAAACCGGTATTAGTTAGTAAAGCCGAAGAGTTACAAATGATGGGGTATTCTAAAGCTAGTGATGAGGATATTTGGAAATGCCTTGTGAAGAAGGTGTGGAAAGGGAATCCCGAAAAAAGATTACATGAGGTAGTTCAAGACATATTTCACCTAAGTTCTAATAGTTACATGAGTTATTTAACAATCGATGCATATCAGGATGATGATTTAATGGCGTCTATTGCAGCCCTAACAGGTAAGAATTAATTCTATATGCATGAAAGTATATACATAGTTGGTTTGATACAGATTAAGGGAGGAACAACGTTATGAAAAATAAAGGACGTATTACATCCTTTTTCCTAATCGTCATTGCATTAGGACTTGTTATTGGAATATTCACACCTAAGGTTGCTAGTGATGTTAATCTAGGACTGGACTTACAAGGCGGATTTGAAGTTCTGTATGAAGTAAAACCGATTGATAAATCACAAAATACAGATCGAAAATTATTAGAATCAACCGTTCAATTATTAAATGATAGAGTAAATAAACTTGGTATCAGTGAAGCTGTAATTGATATAGAAGGTGAAAATCGAATCCGAGTACAGCTTGCTGGTGTTAAAGATCAGACTCAAGCTCGTGAAATGCTAGCTACTACTGCAAGGCTATCATTCCGTGATGTAAATGATAATGTATTGTTAGATGGATCTGATATTAAAGAAGGTAGTGCAAAACAGGATTTTGATCCAACAACAAATTCACCAATTGTTACCTTGCAAGTTAAGGATGCTAAGAAGTTAACAGAAGTTACTACTGAACTATCGAAAAAGCATCCTGGAAATTTAGAATCAGTAACACCACTACCAGAACGAGAAGATTTACTAGTGATTTGGATGGATTACCAAGAAGGAGATTCCTTTAAAGAAGAAGTTCTAAAAGAAGATCACAAGTATATTTCTGCACCAGGAGTTCAGGAACCAATCCCTGGTACCAATGTTATGATCAGCGGGAACTTTACTGTTGAATCTGCTCAGTATTTAGCGGATATTATTAACTCTGGTTCCCTACCAGTAGACATGAAAGAAATCTTTTCCACATCAGTTGGTGCACAGTTTGGGGAACAAGCTTTAAATGAAACGGTAATGGCTGGAATCATTGGTATTGCAATTATTTTCCTATTCATGATTGTTGTTTACCGTTTTCTTGGTCTTATTTCTGTTATTTCTTTAAGTGCTTACACATTTTTAGTAATAGTTATCTTTGAAGCATTAAATGGAGTTCTTACTCTTCCAGGAATTGCAGCGTTAATTCTAGGAGTTGGTATGGCAGTAGATGCCAATGTAATCACCTTTGAACGAATTAAAGAAGAGTTACGTGAAGGAAAATCACTTCCAGCATCATTTAAAGCTGGAACGAGTAATTCATTTAGAGCGATTTTAGACGCTAACATTACAACCATCTTGGCTGCAACCGTATTGTTTATTTTTGGTACAAGCTCTGTTAAAGGCTTCGCTACCATGTTAATTATCAGTATACTGGTGAGCTTTTTAACCGCTGTTTTTGGAACAAAATGGTTATTGCAACTATGGATAAAAGTGAAGTTCTTTAAACATAACCCTGGTTGGTTAGGAGTGAAAAAATCAGATATCCGAGATATTAGAGATAATGCAGAAGTGCCTGCGAAATTTGCTAATAAGGAATGGAATTTTGTAGATAATCGAAAGAAATTTTTCATGATTACATCGATTTTAGTAATTATTGGTGCTCTTTCACTCCTGTTCTTTAGATTAAATCCAGGAATTGATTTTACTAGTGGTTCCAGGGTACAAATCATGGCAGAAGAAAGCTTAGACTCAGAGAAGGTTAAAGCAGGCCTAGAAGAGTTAGGGTTATCGGGTAAAGTTGTTCTATCTGGTGAAAATAATGAGATTGCAGTAATTCGTTACGAAGAGATTATTGAAGAAGGTAAAATTGCAGAATTAAAATCATACTTTATGGATGAATATGGGGTAGAACCAAGTGTGAGTGTTGTTTCCCCAATTGTTGGACAAGAACTGGTGAAAAATGCCCTCTATGCACTGGCTATTGCGGCTATTGGTATGATAATTTATGTTGCATTCCGCTTTGAATTTTTCTTTGCGATTACAACAATTATAGCCCTGCTACATGATGTCTTTATTATGTTAATGGTCTTTAGTATCTTTAGAATTGAATTTGATGTCACTATAGTTGCTGCAATTCTGACCATCATCGGATATTCAATTAACGCGACTATTGTTACCTTTGACCGTATTCGGGAGAATATTCAGAAGCGGAAGAAGCCTATTAAGGCATTTAAAGATTTAGCTAGTATTGTAAATACTAGTATCGTACAAACGATGACAAGAACAGTGAATACAACGATAACGACGTTAATTGCTGTTTTGGCATTCCTATTCCTAGGTGCAGAACCAATACAAGGTTTCGGAATTGCATTAACGGTAGGTCTGATTGCAGGAACGTACTCTTCCCTATTCCTTGCTACTCAATTATGGCTAGTATGGCGTGGAAAGAATATTAAAGATAAACCAGTTGATTTTAGAAAGAAAAAGCGTGTAGAAGGACCACAGGTCTAATAAAAGGGTCCCCTTGGCCTATGCCAAGGGGATTATTTTTATTCTGATGTGTAAAATATAAACTAACTAAGGAGGTTTACTTATGAAAGGACAAACTTATGTCATTATTGCTATCATATTTATGATACTAGTAGCAGTATTTGCTGTAACTAACGTTAATCCTGTAGAAGTTAATTATTTCTTTTGGAAAGTAGAATCACCATTGATCTTGGTAATTCTGTTCTCTGTTTTAATGGGTGGGGTTATCACTGCTGCGGTTGGTATGGTTCGTATGTTTAGAATGCAAAGGGAAATTAAACTATTAAAAAGAGAAAATCAGCAGCTAACTCTACTTGTTGAGGAAAATGGTTTATCAGAGTATGAAAATCATTCCTTACCAGAAACAGAAATGAAAACTGATGATCATAGTTAGAAATTTAATTGCTACCCCTGACTGTATTTGTGTATAATAGATTAGTCAGGGGTGAATTTATGTTACGGAGCAAGTCAAATTGGAATTTTGCTAGCATACAAGAGAATACAAACGATTGGATGGATGGCTCAAGCGAATTATCCCCCGTGATAAAAGAACTGCTTTTACAACGTGGTATGACAACAATTGAAGAAATACAACAATTCTTGAAACCATCCATTGATCATCTTATTAATCCTAATAGACTAGCATCGATGAATATGGCTAGAGATCGAGTAGGACAAGCAATTGAGAATAATGAAAAGATCCTAGTTTTTGGTGATTATGATGCTGATGGGGTTAGTTCCACTACAATTCTAATGAAAACACTACAAGAACTGGGCGCGAATTGTGATTTTTATATACCGAACCGTTTTACAGAAGGATACGGACCAAATGAAAATGCCTTTAGACAGGCAAAAGAAGATGGATTTCATGTAATAATAACAGTGGATACTGGTATAGCTTCTGTTCATGAGGCTAAAGTGGCTAAAGAACTGGGGATTGATTTGATTATCACAGATCACCATGAACCACAAGATGAATTACCAGATGCATTTGCTATCATACACCCTAAATGTTCACCTGATTATCCTTTTAAAGAACTTGCGGGTGCTGGTGTGGCATTTAAGTTTGCAGAAGCACTACTCGGTTATTTCCCAGAACATCTACTGGATTTAGTAGTGATTGGGACAATTGCTGATTTAGTACCATTAGTTGGTGAGAACCGTATACTAGCCTTCTTTGGTTTGCGAAAATTAACCATCACTAAACGCGAGGGATTAATTGCGTTAAAAAAACGATGCAAAATGGAAGGCAGAACAACAGAAGAAGACATTGGATTTCTTATTGGACCTCGTTTAAATGCTGTTGGTAGACTTCAAGATGCTGATTTGGCAGTGCATCTTCTAATGACCGATGATAGACAGGAAGCAGAAGAACTTGCAGAAATGGTGGATCAGTTGAATCTAGAGCGCCAGAAAGTGGTTGCTTCTATTGTTAAAGAAGTGGAAGAATCTGTAGATATCGATTCCCAAAAAGGGGTTATTGTTGTTGCTAGAGAGGGTTGGAATCAAGGTGTACTGGGAATAGTTGCATCTAGGTTGGTACGGAAATATGATCGACCAGCCATCGTTTTAGCTATTGATGTAGAAGATGGTACAGCGAAAGGTTCAGCAAGAAGTATTCCGCGTTTTGATTTATTCCAAGGGTGTATGCGTATAAAGGATGTTTTTACTCATTTTGGTGGCCACGCTCAAGCGGCTGGAATGACATTACCGATTGAAAATATTTCTTTGCTCGAGAATAATTTAGATAAAATTATTAGCGAAGAATTATCTAGTGAAGATTTCAAACAAGAAATATTGATTAGTAAAACTCTAGAGCTATCGGATGTAAGTGAAGAACTTATCGATGAGATTAGTCAACTAGCTCCATTTGGTATGGCTAATCCAAAACCAAAATTTCATATTAATTGTAAACCTAATGAGATTAGACAACTTGGTAACATGAAAAAACATCTCAAACTAAACTTTAAAGAAAATGGCCATACACTAGAAGGAATTGCCTTTGGCATGGGTGAATTATTCCATTATATTTCTCCAAGTGTAACAGTTTCTGTTGTAGGAGAATTAGGCATTAATGAATGGAATGGAATTCGAAAACCACAACTTGTGGTAGAAGATATGAGAATAGATCATTGGCAATTATTTGACCATCGAGGTAAGAAACAAATCGATTTAACTAATTATCTTCACCAGTTTGATAACCATATACTACTGTATAATGAAAACGGCCAAAGCCTTCATACATTTCCAGAAGGAATTAGAAAAGTTACCTATGAAAATGCGTATGAATTAGTAGAGCAAGTAGAAGTATTGTACTTGTTTGATTTACCTCCAGACTTAAATGAATTGAAACAATTTATCACCAAGGTTAAACCCATGTGCATCCATGCTTGTTTCTATGTTGAAAACAGTGCCTATTTATCTGCTTTTCCGACTAGAGAAGATTTTAAATGGTTATATTCATTAGTATGGAAAAAGAAAGAATTAGATATCCGCAACGAGTTAAATGCTATCATGAACGCAAAAGGGTGGACTAAGGAATCGGTTCATTTTATGTTAAACGTGTTTTCTGAGCTGGAATTTGTTAATATAAATAATGGACTTATTATCTTAAATAATTCACCGCAGAAAAAGGATTTACAGGAAGCAACTGTTTATCAAGAGCGGCTAAAACAAGCCGAAATTGAAAAAAATCTCTATTACGCACCTTATGATGAATTAGTGAAATGGTTTCAAGATAGTATGGAGCAAGAGGTTAAACCTAAGGAGGAAGTAATCCATGGATTATAAAAAATATATTAAAATTGTAAATGATTGGCCTAAAGAAGGTATTGAATTCAAAGATATCACGCCATTGATGGATAATGGAAAAGCATTTAAAGCTGCAGTTGATGAAATAGTGGAATTCGCAAAAGATAAACAAATCGACCTAGTAGTAGGTCCAGAAGCACGAGGGTTTATCGTTGGATGCCCTGTATCCTATGCATTAGAAGTGGGATTTGCACCAGTTAGAAAAGAAGGAAAACTACCACGTGAGGTTATCAAGGTAGACTATGGCCTAGAATATGGACAAAATGTGTTAACAATTCATAAGGATGCTATTAAGCCTGGTCAACGTGTATTGATTACAGACGACCTACTTGCAACTGGTGGAACAATTGAAGCGACGATCAAATTAGTAGAAGAGCTAGGCGGTATTGTTGTTGGATGTGCGTTCCTAATTGAATTATCTTACCTTGATGGTTTAGACAAACTAAAAGGCTATGATGTGTTAACATTAATGAAATACTAATTACAATGACTAGGTCTGATGAGAAAAGTTCCGTCAGACCTCTTCTAATACGTAAATATATATTTTTTACTTTACATTTTTGAAAATCTTTTTGATACTAGTAAATAAGTATCTTCTACAATTAAAGGTGATATTATGGCAAAGAGTGACATTATAACAATTGAACAATTAATAGAAAAAGCCCGAAACTATCTAACTGCAGATGATGTAGAATTTGTTTCTAGGGCCTATAAATATGCAGAAAACGCTCATAAGGATCAGTATCGAAAGTCTGGGGAAGCATATATCATTCACCCTATTCAAGTTGCTGGAATCTTAGTGGACTTAAAAATGGATCCTGTCACAATAGCTGGTGGATTTTTACATGATGTTGTAGAGGATACCGAAATTACTTTGGAAATGATCGAAGAAGAATTTAATAAAGAAGTCGCTATGCTTGTCGATGGTGTAACGAAACTCGGAAAGATCAAATATCAATCCAAGGAAGCACAACAAGCAGAAAACCATCGGAAAATGTTTGTTGCTATGGCTAAGGATATTCGTGTTATCTTGATCAAGTTAGCTGATAGATTGCATAATATGCGTACATTAAAGTTTTTACCACCAGAAAAACAAAGACAAAAAGCAAATGAAACGATAGAAATTTTTGCTCCTTTAGCTCATCGTCTGGGAATCTCCACGATTAAATGGGAACTAGAGGATATCTCGTTACGATATTTAAATCCACAGCAATATTACCGCATTGTTCAATTAATGAAACAGAAACGTGAACAGCGTGAATCATATATTGAAGAGGTAATAAAGGAAGTATCTAATCAATTATTAGATGTTAATATAGATGCTGATATATCCGGTAGACCAAAGCATTTATATAGTATCTATCAAAAGATGTATAAACAAAATAAACAGTTTAATGAGATTTATGACTTATTAGCTGTTCGTATTTTGGTTAATAGTATAAAAGATTGTTATGCTGTATTAGGAATAATCCATACTTGTTGGAAACCAATGCCAGGTAGATTCAAAGACTATATCGCCATGCCAAAACAAAATCTTTATCAGTCCTTGCACACAACTGTAATTGGTCCAAAGGGTGACCCGTTAGAAGTGCAAATCCGCACAAAGGAAATGCATGAGATTGCGGAATATGGAATTGCTGCTCACTGGGCCTACAAAGAGGGGAAACAGCTTAATAAAGACAAAAAATCCTTTGAAGAGAAGTTAACTTGGTTTCGAGAAATATTGGATTGGCAAAGTGAAACACATGATGCGGAAGAATTTGTAGAATCATTAAAAGTAGATTTGTTCTCCGACATGGTCTATGTGTTTACACCAAAAGGAGATGTAATTGAACTGCCATCTGGTTCGGTTCCACTTGATTTTGCTTATCGAATTCACACAGAGATTGGTAACCAGACAATCGGTGCGAAAATAAATGGTAAGATGGAGCCACTTGATTATGAACTTAAAAATGGCGACATTATTGAAGTAATGACGTCAAAGCATTCCTATGGACCATCTCAAGATTGGCTGAAGATTACACAAACTTCACAGGCTAAAAATAAAATTAGAGCATTTTTTAAGAAACAACGTCGTGACGAAAATATAGCCAAAGGTAAAGATTTAGTTGATAAAGAGATTCGAGCATTAGGTATCGAACCAAAAGAAGCTCTAACAGAAGAGAATCTGAAACGTGTATATGAGCGTTTTAACTTTATTAATGATGATGATTTATATGCTGCAGTAGGCTATCAAGGAATTACAGCTGCATTAGTAGCTACAAGGTTGACCGATAAAATTCGTCAAACGCGCCAGAAAGAACAGGATCTGGCTCAAACACTTGAGGGAGCTAGAAACGAGTATAAGGAAAAGGAAAAGAAAAAGTATAAAAAAGACTCTGGAGTTATTGTTGAGGGTGTCGAAAACTTACTAGTCCGACTCTCTAAATGCTGTAATCCTGTTCCAGGTGATGAAATAATCGGCTATATCACCAAAGGGCGTGGTGTCTCTGTTCACCGTTCTGATTGTCCTAATGTACTAACAGAAGAAGCTAAGGAACGTCATCTGCATGTTGAGTGGGAAGTAGATCAAACACAAAAGCAGTATCATGTGGACCTGGAAATATCAGGTTATGATCGAAGAGGACTATTAAATGAAGTTCTCCAAGCCGTAAATGAAATGAAAACCAACATTACCCATGTAAATGGACGTTCGGATCGAAATAAGATGGCAATCATCCAAATCACCATTTTAATTCATAATACCGATCATTTAAGAAAAATTGTTGAACGTATTAAACAAATTAAAGATGTATATACCGTAACTAGAACATTACAATAGTGGCCGGGACATAATAAGAGATTAAGTCAAAAAAACTGAACGTTTTGCCATACTTCCCGAACGGGTATATGCGCAATTTATATTCGTTCCGATTTTCTTTCACTTACAAACTCTTTTGTCCTAGCCTCTTTTTTTACATAAGGAAAGGGGTTTTTGAATTGCGGGCAGTTGTTCAACGCGCAAAAGATGCATCAGTTACTGTTAAAAATGAAGTGATTGGTGAAATCACTAATGGGTTTGTTGTGTTGTTAGGAGTAACACATGAAGATACTGTGGAAGATGCAAAATATCTTGTGAATAAAATAGTTAATTTACGTGTGTTTGAAGATGAAAATGAAAAAATGAATTTATCACTTAAAGATGTAAAGGGAGATATTCTTTCTATTTCTCAATTTACCTTGTACGGGGATACAAGGAAGGGAAGAAGACCAAACTTTATGCAGGCAGCGAAACCAGAAATAGCAAATGAGTTGTATGAACAATTTAATAGTTTGATTAGAGTTGAAGGGGTAAAAGTAGAGACTGGTCAGTTTGGAGCAATGATGGATGTGAAATTAACCAATGTTGGTCCTGTAACATTGATATTGGATAGTAAAGATAAGTAATTTCCAAGGCTAGTATCGTACAGTTTGTTGCTATTGATAGAAACTGTGCGGCTAATATTTTTTTGGGGGAGCACCATACCCGCTACGGAAATACACTCCGCTTTCCGCGGGCGGCTGGTGAGCCTCCTCGTGCTAACGCACTGCGGGGTCTCACCTATGCCTATCCTCCCGCAGGAGTCTCCGTGTATTTCCTTCGCTGAGATAGAGTTAACAAAAATGAAAGTACCATTATAATCCATGATATGATTCATAAACTAACAATAACTTGAAAACTTAACTAGCGCAGGCAGAATACGGAGACTCCTGCGGGAATAGCACGTGTCCGAAGACCCCGCAGAGGCGAACTTTCCTCGAGGAGGCTGAGGCCGGGCCCGCGGAAAGCGGAGTATTCTGCCGGAGCGGTGTCGTATAGCTATACCCAATAACTAATTCTGTGTAATTATACTAGTTACCGCACAGTTTCTATCTACTATTTGTTATATTAAACTATCCAGAAGCAATAAATTATTTTAGGATGTAGCCTTTTCCTGTCTAATTAGATTAAGTCATATTACTGAACAGCAAAATACCGCTGTAATCCATTAACTATACCCGCAACTAATTTTTCTTGATAAACATTAGTTAGTAATAGTTGTTCAACCTCAGGATTAGATATAAATCCTAATTCAATTAAAACAGAAGGCGTTAAATTTTGGCGAATCACTTGGAAGTCACCAAAATCTGCACCACGGTCCCGATCGTCTGACTCTTTAATAATTTCTTGCTGAATGTAAGTTGCTAACGGTTCATATTGTTCCTGATAATAGTATGTCCCAATACCTGTAACGCTTGGTAAGTCAGGTACACTATTATAGTGTAAACTTATGAAAGCGTCAGCGTTCACTGTATTCGCCAAGGTGGCTCTACTTGTTAAAGAGACAAATGTTTCTTCATCTCGAGTCAAGATAACTTCTGCTCCAAGTATCGTAAGTTCTTGTGCTAGTATTTCAGCAGTTTTATATGTCAAATCTCTTTCATATACTTCATTTACGCTTAATGCCCCTGAATCATTACCACCGTGACCAGGATCAATTACTACTGTTTTCCCGTTCATTCCATCTGTCAGATTATCTGCAGTTACTTCTACTAGTTCTTTGAAGATATAGCCCTCAGAATCTTCAGACTTTACTTTTAACCAACTATCTGTTTCCCCAACTACCTGATATTTATCACCTTTTTTAGCAAAAGATGTGATTTCTTTATCGGTCGAAGGGCCACTTCGGATTTGTGTCTTGTTATAGAGTATTTCTATTGTTTTTTGTTCGTCACTTACTGTCGATTCGTTCAAGTCAGTTGTATTCTCATCTTCAATTTCTTCTGATGTATCTTTATCCAATGATTCACCTTTCATTGAAACATAATCGGTGGATACCCACGCTGTATAACCCTCTAACTGGATTTCGACCCATCCTGCTTGTTCATCAATAACAGAATAAACCTCATCCTTATGTACTTGTCCTAAATTACCATATGTAGTACCAGGGCCACTTCTTAGATTCAAATTATCTTCATTAATAATGACTTCCTTTGTACTAGCAACTACAGGAATATTCCAGATTAGAAGTGCTAGACAAAGTAATACGACTACTAAATCTCTTTTTCGCAAAAAACTTCCTCCTAATTTTAAACAACTCTTCTTTTATATTCTAATAAAAAACAAACAAATAGGCAAAGCTAGTCTTATGAGAAAGAGGAGGCGGAAATCTTGCGAATGAACGAAAAGCATTGGAATTCACAGAATAACCGGGATGTTTTTGGTGTTAATTTACATCGTTTTGTAGAAATGCAAGACTCATCAGGACATATGGAAATCGCACAAGAACTTGGTATTTCATTAGGTGAGGTAAAAGCATTGAAGAAAAAAATAAATCGTACTTGACATTCTACATCTGAAACATTATGATAATAGTCATTCAAGTAATAGGAACGTACTATACTTAATCCAGTGAGGGAAAGAGTAACTAAATCATGTATGTCCAGAGACAAAATGCCTTGGCTGTGAGCATTTTGCATAACAATTTAGTGAAAGACATTCCTTAGGATCTATATTGAACGAATTAACTAGTAAATATAGACGTTTTGCAGGCGTTAACTGTGAAAGGTGGATGCACTAATAGCATCAACTAGGGTGGCAACGCGGGTAACTCTCGTCCCTTTATTATAAGGGACGGGAGTTTTTTGTGTTTTTTACTTAGTTTGAGGGAGGATTTTATTATGGAAATTAAGGCGCCAAGAGGAACTGCCGACATTCTACCAAAGGATGCTAAAAAATGGCAGTATGTGGAGAATGTAATAAAAGGAATTAGTAATAATTATCATTACGAGGAAATCCGTACACCATTATTTGAACATACAGAGGTTTTTGCACGAGGAGTTGGAGACTCTACGGACATTGTTCAAAAGGAAATGTATACGTTTGAAGACCGAGGTGGAAGAAGTTTAACTCTCCGTCCTGAAGGAACTGCTTCTGTGACGAGAGCATTTGTTCAAAACAAATTATATGGGGAGCCTAATCAACCCGTAAAATTATACTATTTTGCTCAAATGTTTCGATATGAACGACCTCAGCAAGGTAGGATGCGTCAATTAAATCAATTTGGGGTTGAGGTGCTCGGAAGTGCTGACCCAGCTGTTGATGCGGAAGTAATTGATTTAGCAATGACCGTATATAAAACATTAGGACTAACATCATTAAAATTAGTCATCAATACTCTAGGTGATGTTGAAAGTAGAACAAATCACAGAGAAGCTTTAATTACACACTTTACACCATATAAAGAAGAATTGTGTAAAGATTGTCAATCACGATTAGAACAAAATCCAATGAGGGTTCTTGATTGTAAAGTGGACCGTGATCATCCTTCTATGAAGACAGCACCTTCAATATTGGATTATTTAAATGAAGAATCAAAAGAGTATTTTGAACAGGTTAAACACTATCTTGACTTAATGGGAATTGAATATGAAGTAGATTCGAATCTAGTTCGTGGCCTTGATTATTATAACCATACTGCATTCGAGATTATGAGTGAGGCAAAGGGATTTGGTGCAATAACCACTCTTTGTGGTGGTGGTAGATATAATGGACTTGTTGAGGAACTTAATGGTCCTGCTACCCCTGGAATTGGTTTTGGTATGGGAATTGAACGATTACTAATGGCGCTGGAAGCAGAGGATATCGAACTTCCATTAGAAGCTGAGCTTGATTGTTATGTTGTTACTTTAGGAGAAGGATCGAAAGAGGTAGCAGTAAAATTAGTTCATGAACTTCGCCAGAATGGTATTCAAGTAGACCAAGATTATCAGGGGAGAAAAGTAAAAGCCCAGTTTAAAGCAGCAGATCGCTATAAGACAAAGTATGTCTTGGTTCTTGGAGAAGATGAGATACAAAAAGAAGTAATTAATGTTAAGGAAATGGCAACTGGTGAACAGGTTGAAGTTCCTCTAAATCAATTAATAAACACAATGAAGGAAAAGATATTAGGAGGAAAATAGATGAGCGAAAGAGTACTTGCCGGCACAATTCGGGAATCAGACGTTGAAAAAGAAATTCTATTAAAAGGTTGGGTTCAAAAACGACGCGATTTGGGAGGGTTAATTTTCATTGATCTTCGTGATAAATCGGGAATTGTCCAGGTTGTTTTCAATCCAAAGTATGAAGAAGCATTAGCTATAGCAGAAAACGTTCGTAGTGAATATGTTATAGAAGTAAAGGGACAAGTTGTCTTACGTGATGATAAAACCATTAATCCACTAATGGAAACTGGTACCCTGGAAGTTATTGCAAATGAAGTGGTGGTATTAAACAAATCCAAAAATCCTCCATTCCTAATACAAGATGAAACAGATGTATCGGAAGATTTACGATTAAAATATCGTTATATAGATTTGCGAAGAGCTCCACTACAAGAAACATTTAAGAAACGACATCAGATCTCACAAGTAGTAAGGAACTTTTTAAATGACGATGGTTTCTTAGAAATGGAAACTCCAATTTTAACAAAAAGCACACCAGAAGGGGCACGTGACTATTTAGTACCAAGTAGAGTTCATTCAGGGGAATTTTATGCTTTACCACAGTCCCCACAATTATTTAAACAGTTAATTATGATGAGTGGGTTTGAAAAGTATTATCAAATTGCACGTTGCTTCCGTGACGAGGACTTGCGCGCTGACCGTCAGCCAGAATTTACTCAAATTGACATCGAAACTTCCTTTATGACTAGTGACGAAATCATGTCCATGACGGAACGTATGATGCAGAAGGTTATGAAAGAAGTAAACAACGTTGAAATTGAGCTACCATTACAACGCATGCCATATCAAGAAGCAATGGAACGTTATGGCTCTGATAAACCTGATACCCGATTCGATTTAGAGTTAATACATGTTTCCGATGTGCTAGACAAATCGAACTTTAAAGTGTTCCAAGGTGCAATTGAAAGTGGAGGAAAGGTTGCACTCTTGAATGTTAAAGGAGAGGCAACCAATTACTCTCGTAAAGATATTGATAAATTAACAGAGTTTGTGAAGGTTTATGGAGCTAAAGGTTTAGCGTGGCTTAAAGTGGAAGAGGAAGAATTAAAAGGACCAATTGCAAAATTCATTTCTGATGAGGAAAAACAAGGTCTTTTTGAACGTGCAAATGCGGAAAATGGAGATTTACTCTTATTTGTAGCTGACAAAACATCTGTTGTATATGATAGTCTTGGTGCATTACGATTAAAATTAGGTAAAGAAAATGGCTTAATCGATGAAAGCAAATTTAACTTCTTATGGGTAACAGATTGGCCATTATTAGAGTATGATGAAGAACTTGGCCGCTATTTTGCAGCACATCATCCATTTACGATGCCTTTCGAAGAAGATTTTGAAAAGCTATCTACAGATCCTAAAAGCGTACGAGCGAATGCCTATGACCTTGTTTTAAATGGCTACGAATTAGGAGGAGGCTCAATTCGTATCTATAAGCGTGAAGTGCAGAATGAAATGTTTAAAGTACTAGGCTTTACAGAAGAAGAAGCAGAAGCGCAGTTTGGTTTCTTATTAGAAGCATTAGAATATGGTGCTCCACCACATGGTGGAATTGCACTCGGATTAGATCGAATTGTAATGTTGCTTACAGGAAGAAGCAATTTACGTGATACAATACTCTTCCCGAAAACAGCATCCGCTTCGGATCTTTTAACAAATGCTCCGAGTGATGTTAGTGAAGCACAGTTATCGGAATTGTCTATTCAGTTAAACCCAAAATTATGACTAAAATGAAGATATGTTTGTAATTTGTAACATTTGTAACTAAATCTTCATATAAAGTGATGTTGAATGGACTTGAGTCCATGTGTTAAGATAATTTTACAAACGAAATGTATCTGTATACGTCAATCCTGATATGTTAGTCTATAAAATATGTTTTGACCGAACAGTTTAAAAGAGGGAGCTTGATTGTTTTCGTATGGCATACATGCCTTTTCAAAGGACGTATAATATTCGAAACAAAGCACCCACCTGCTAGGAGCGGGGATCAAAACTTACTATAGACGGCATAATTGGGATTGATAAAATACATAGAATAAATAAAAGCCAGAGTCTATCCTTAATAGATTCTGGCTATTTTTTGTTTAATATGAATGCAGTTACTTGGTATTTGATAGAAACTATGCGGTGAATATTTTTTATTTGGGAGCAACATACCCGCTTCGGAAATACACTCCGCTTTCCGCGGGCGGCTGGTGAGCCTCCTCGCGCTTACGCACTGCGGGGTCTCACCGATGCCTATCCTCCCGCAGGAGTCTCCGTGTATTTCCTTCGCTAGTATTGAGTGAAAAAAATATAAGTAATTAAAACCAACACAATAATTACTTGCTAACTTAAAGTTAGAAAACCCAAACTAGCGCAGGCAGAATACGTAGACTCCTCGAAAATAAAGAACAATTTTCTTCGTGCGATGATTACGCAGCCGTAGACTTCCTTGGGACTGCGATTACTCGCCCCACCGAAAACCATTGTCCTGCGGGAATAGCACGTGTCCGAAGACCCCTAGAGAGGCGAACTTTCCTCGAGGAGGCTGAGGCCGGGTCCGCGGCAAGGTAGACACTGCGACGGTCTTTTCGAGCAGATGTCGCCCCTGTGCTGACAGTAAAAGCGGAGTATTCTGCCGGAGCGGTATATTAATACTACACTTATTAATTGACAGTCATTACCGCAAAGTTTCTATCAAATTGAGAAGAAATTAGGAATTAACACATTGAAATCAAACAATTAAAAAGATGTCTTAGGAAAATTCCTAGACATCTTTATATTAATTGGAACCTTGTGCGATTTGCTCTAGATTACCATTCTTATCCATGCGGAATGCAGGTGCTTTAAATGAACCTTGATCTTCAAGAACTGTCATCTTTCTAGCACGATCCATAATCTGAACAAATACCTTGTAATCTTCCTGGATGGTAACTAGCTCATGTTCTGTTTCAGAAAGCTTCTTTTCAAGTTTAGCAATCTGTTCTTTCAACATAATATTCTCTTTTTGTGCTTGATCCAATGAAACTTTTGATTGATTGGAAGCATAGTAGTCTTTTTTAAGCTGATTTAAAAATTGTATAACAGTCTCTAATGTTATAGTTGTAGGCTGCATTTGTGCTACCTCAGTAGTAGTATCTGTATTCTCTTCCATTACGGTTTCATAGTTTGGCTGAAAGGTAATAATAGATGGCCGCGTATTTTTTTTTGCCTTCTCTATTGCACGTTTCTTTTCTTTACGTTGCCTTTTGGCAAGGTCAATTGCACTAATGTATTTTTTTCGGATTTCAGCATTCCACCTAAATCCACATGCAGCAGAAGTACGATTTAATTTATCGCCAACTTCTTCAAAAGCATTTAATTGAGTACTTCCTTCTCTAATATGACGCAGCACAGTTTCTGCAAGTAACAGGTCATCTTCATGTGACCACGCATCTTGTCTAACTTTTGTCATGTATGTTTCATCTCCTTTTTCTGGTAACTACCTGTTCAAAACAATAGATTTTAACTAGTAAATTGTGTTGGCAAAAAGTCAGTTCATTAGATAGACAGTTTAAGAAGTGACTTTCAGGTCAGTATTTCGTTTTCTATAGTTTTGACGAGAGAGATAATTTTTATACGTTACGCTATGATATTTTTTATGATCTAAGTAATTTCTAAACTACTCTAACCCAAAAAAAGACATCCTATAGTGGATGCCTTAAATTATTATTTCTCTTTATTTATTATTCTTTTTCTCTTTCAATATCTTTTCGTATACTTGTTTCATTGCTTGCTCAAATTTTCCAGTGTTCTTTGGTCGATAATATTGCTTATTCTTAATTGTATCAGGTAAATATTGCTGATCGACCCAACCACCTGGATAATCATGCGGATACTTATATTCTACTCCTCTGCCTAATTCTTTTGCACCTTGATAGTGGGAATCCTTGAGATGATTTGGTACATCCCCGCTTTTTCCACTACGAATATCGGATAGAGCAGCGTCTAGTGCTGAGTAGGCTGTGTTTGATTTAGGAGAAAGACAAAGCTCGATAATTGCTACTGATAGTGGTATCCTTGCTTCTGGAAACCCCAGTCTCTCTGCAGCTTGAACTGCTGCTATAGCACGAGGTCCTGCTTGTGGATTGGCAAGTCCAATATCTTCATATGCAATTACAATCATTCTTCTAGCAATGGAATCTAGGTCACCTGCTTCAATTAATCTACCTAAATAATGAAGGGCAGCATCGACATCACTACCACGTATGGATTTTTGAAAAGCAGAAATCACATCATAATGTGCATCCCCGTTCTTATCATGGGAAAAGCTTTTCCGTTGCATACATTCTTCTGCAACTGCTAAATCTATAAAGATTTCATTATTGTTACTTTTCGGTGTGGAGGCAACAGCTAACTCGAGACCATTCAATGCCGAGCGCATATCACCGCCTGAACTACCAGAAAAATGATCAAGTGCTTCTTCAGTAATATGAATGTCTAATTCACCAAAACCATGTTTTTCATCAGCAAGTGCCCTCTTAATTGCTTGTTTCACATCACTAGGTTCAAGCGAATGTAATTCAAAGATATGACAGCGACTTCTGATAGCGGGATTTATTGCATGGTATGGGTTACTAGTGGTACAACCAATCAGCGTAATCAAATTACTCTCTAAATGTGGCAATAGGAAGTCTTGTTTTGCCTTATCAAGACGATGTACCTCATCCAGTATTAAAACCATGTTTCCAGACATCTTAGCCTCTTCAACGACAATTTCCATATCTTTTTTCTTGTCCACAACGGCATTTAATAGACGAACTTGTAACTTTAAACTTTTTGCAAGTGCAGTTGCCAAGGAAGTTTTTCCTGTACCAGGAGGACCATACAAAATCATGGATGCTAGATTTTCAGCCTTAACCATTCGGTTTAGTATCTTACCTTCTCCTACTAGGTGCTCTTGTCCAATGATCTCATTGATATGAGTGGGTCTCATCCGATAGGTAAGTGGTTTTGATCTCATTTTCATCAACCTTTGAATAAAATAATAGTTTGGTATACTTAGCCTAAGCTTGATTCGAAAAAAATGCAAGAAGACAATCTTCATGCTATAATACCATGTATTTTAAAGTTAGCATCAATAATGGTATAGTTGATATAGAAAAAACACGTTAGTTTTTAAGGATAAGAGGAGTATTATAATGAAAATATCTACTAAAGGTCGTTACGGGCTAACTATTATGATTGAATTGGCTCGAAATTATGGGGAAGGCCCGATTCCGTTAAAGACGATAGCAAGAGAGAATAATTTATCGGAACATTACTTAGAACAGTTAGCATCCCCTTTAAGAAACGCTGGATTAGTAAAGAGTGTTCGAGGGGCTTATGGGGGATATATTTTGCCAAGGGAACCGAAAGAGATTACTGCAGGTGACATAATACGGGTGTTAGAAGGACCAATTGCCTTAGTAGAGGGAATTGAAGACGAAGAGCCTGCAAAGCAAGCCCTATGGAAACGTGTGACAAAAGCTATTAAAGAAGTTTTGGATACAACAACTTTAGAAGATTTAATCAATCATGAAAAAGATGATCCAATGGATGGTTATATGTTTTATATATAGCCCCAAGACTTAGAAAGGACGAGCGTAACATGGAACATATCTATTTAGACCATGCCGCAACTACCCCAATGGATACAAGGGTTATAGAAGCGATGGTTCCTATATATGAAGAGGTATTCGGTAATCCATCAAGTGTACATGCCTTTGGTAGAAAGGCAAGACAATTATTAGATGAGGCAAGAAGAGTATTAGCGGGTAGCATACATGCGAATGAAAAAGAAATTATCTTCACCAGTGGTGGAACAGAAGCAGATAATCTTGCATTAATGGGTACAGCATTTGCGAACAAGCATAAAGGGAATCATATTATTACTACAAATATTGAGCACCATGCTACACTTCATACAGCGGAGTACCTAGAAAAGGAAGGGTTCGAGGTTACGTATCTTCCAGTCCAAGAGGATGGGAGAATTTCTGTTGCGGATTTAAAAAGTGCATTAAAAGATGAAACTATTTTAGTATCCATTATGTATGTCAATAATGAAACAGGAATAATTCAACCAGTTGAAGCGGTCGGTGATATCCTGAAAAATCACCAAGCATATTTTCATACAGATGCCGTTCAAGCATATGGAACATTAGAAATCGATGTTGAAAAACTAAACGTAGATTTATTATCGGTTTCCGCACATAAAATCAATGGTCCAAAAGGAATTGGTTTTTTATATGCTAAGGAAGGAATCAAACTAAACGCCTTACAATTTGGTGGGGAGCAGGAACGTAAACGCCGTCCAGGTACTGAAAATGTTGTTGGAGTAATTGGGTTTAAAACGGCAGTTGAACTGATGCGCGAAGAGAGAATTATTCGTAATGAAAAATACGAGGAATATAAACAGTTATTTCTACAAGTACTAAAGGAAAAAGATATAATCTTTGATATAAATGGGGATCTACCAAATACAATTCCTTCTATAGTTAATATAAGCTTTCCAGGAACCAATGTGGAGAAGTTATTAGCTAATTTTGATTTATCAGGTGTGGCTGCATCTAGTGGAAGTGCGTGTACAGCGGGATCTGTTGAGCCTTCCCATGTCTTATCAGCGATATATGGAGCAAATAATCCATGTACAACAAATTCCATTCGTTTCAGTTTCGGAGCTGCGAATACGAATGAAAATGTGTTAGAAGCAGCACACCGTGTAGCGAAAATAATTAAGCGATTAGTAAAGTAGGTGGCAATGATGAAAGAAAATAAGGATATACGTGTCGTTGTAGGAATGAGTGGTGGAGTAGACTCATCTGTAGCAGCATTACTTCTAAAGGAACAGGGTTATGATGTAGTTGGTATATTTATGAAAAACTGGGATGACACGGATGAATTCGGGGTTTGTACGGCAACGGAAGATTTTGATGATGTTGTTCGAGTATGTAATCAATTGGATATACCATATTACTCCGTGAATTTTGAAAAGCAATACTGGGATAAGGTATTTACCTATTTCCTAGATGAATATAAAGCAGGGCGCACACCAAATCCGGATGTTATGTGTAATAAGGAAATAAAATTTAAAGCCTTTTTAGATTATGCCCTTGATTTAGGTGCAGACTATTTGGCTACAGGACATTATGCACAAGTTCGAGAAAATAATGGTAAATTTGAAATGCTACGTGGTGTAGATTCTAATAAAGATCAAACCTATTTTTTAAACCAATTAACCAGCGATGTATTAGAAAAGGTAATGTTTCCGCTTGGGGATATACCGAAATCTAAGGTTCGTGAAATTGCGAGTGCTCATGGGCTTGCTACTGCAACTAAGAAAGATAGTACCGGCATTTGCTTTATTGGAGAAAGAAATTTTAAAGAGTTCTTAAGTGAATACTTGCCTGCACAACCCGGAGAAATGCAGACGCTTCATGGAGAAGTAAAAGGCAAGCATGATGGACTAATGTATTATACAATTGGCCAACGTCAAGGACTTGGTATAGGTGGTTCTGGTGATCCTTGGTTTGTTGTTGGCAAAAATCTAAAAGAAAATATATTATATGTTGAACAAGGATTCAGTAATGAAAGTCTTTATTCAGATGAACTTACTGCTACAGATCTGAATTGGATTAATCCAGATGAAATCTCAGAAACATTTTCATGTACAGCTAAATTCCGCTACCGTCAAGAGGATAGTGCTGTTACTGTTCAACGATTAGAGAATGGGGATGTTCGTGTGATTTTTGACGAAAGTCAACGAGCAATTACTCCAGGCCAAGCAGTAGTATTTTATGATGGGGAAGTATGTCTGGGTGGCGGTACGATTGATAAAGTTATTAGACAGAATCATGTCCTAGACTATGTAGGCTAAGTTTTCCACCCTAAAGGAGTTAGAAAATGAATAAAATTTCACAAGCTGTAAACCTAATGAAAGAAAATAAGTATGAAGAAGCGGCAAACTTATTTAATGAATATATTGAAGAGAACCCTAATGACCCAGTTGGTTTTGTGAATTTCGGTAACTTGTTAATGCATCTTGGAGACCATGAACATGCTATTAATTTTTTTGAAAAAGCAATCACATTAGATGATAAGACAGCCACTGCTTATTATGGATTAGGAAATGTCTTTTTTGAGCAAGAAGATTACCCTAAAGCACAAAAGAACTTCTTGGAGGCTATTAAGAATGGTTTAGAAGAAGCTGATGTATATTTTATGCTTGGAATGGCTCACCAAAATCAACAGCAATTTAGATTAGCTTTACCATATTTACTTCGTGCAAAGGAACTTACTCCAACAGATGTTGAAGTAACATTTCAATATGGACTTGCCTTAGCACAAAGTGAATTATTGTCTGAAGCGAAAGAAGTATTTGAAGCAGTGCTCAAATTGAATTCAGAACATAGCGATGCCTTATATAACTTAGGTGTTATAGCGTTATTTGAAGAAAATGTTTCCAGAGCACTGGACTGTTTTAATCAGGCATTAGAATTTGATCCTAGTCATGTGTTAGCTGCTAACGGAAAACGTGTAGCGGAAGAAGCAATAAATTAAACGTTTTTTAAGTGAGGTATCTGGTATGGAAAATAGTCAATTGGAACAAGTAGATGAATATATAAAAGGGGAGCTCCTCTATACTATTTTTCAGAATGATATAGAGCATTTTACTATTGCAAAAGTAAAAGTACTTGATACCAATTTAAATTACAACGAAAAAGAAATTGTGGTAAAAGGATATTTCTCACAATTGCTTGAAGGAACTGTCTACCAATTTTTTGGACAACTTGAAAGACATCCTAAATATGGTCAGCAATATAATGTGACTACTTACCAAAGCTTTATTCCAAACACAAAAGATGGATTAATTGCCTACTTATCTAGTGATATGTTTCATGGAATTGGAAAGAAAACAGCAAAAAAAGTGGTAGATACTTTGGGGGAATCTGCAGTTTCTAAAATCTTAAATAACCCCGAAGTACTCCAATCCATACCAGGTTTAAAGAGTGATGCTGCAATAACAATTTCCAAAACACTGCAAGAAAACCAAGGTTTTGAACATGTTGTGGTCAGTCTTTCAAAATATAATATTGGGTTAAAAATGGCCCAAAAGGTATACGAAAAGTATAAAGATCAAACGGTTGAAAAGTTAGCAGATGACCCATATCAATTTGTTTTTGATATTGAGGGATTTGGATTTAGAACAGCAGACGAGATTGCTAGAAAAAATGGTATATCCCTGTCCAGCCCCAATAGAATTGGGGCTGGATGTATTTATGTTTTGCAGAAGAGTGTTGTAGATGGACATGTTTATCTACCATTACAAGTGTGTATACAGGAAGTTCTGATGTTGTTGCAAAACTCGGAACAACCATTAACAGAAGAACAACTAACTAATGTCATAGAAGAATTAAATAAGGAAAAGAAACTAATACTTTTCCAAGGGAATGTATATCTACCCTCACTTTACTATGCAGAGGATGGATTTGCATCTAGTATCAAGCGAATCATTATGCAACAGGTTGAAGAAGAAACCACACTAGCAGACCTAATGAAAATAATTGGCCAAATAGAAGAGGAAGAAGTTCTAAGCTACGGAAAAGAACAATTTGCTGCCATTGAAAAGGCATTAAAGTCGAAATTAATGATATTGACTGGTGGACCTGGAACAGGCAAAACTACGGTAATTAAAGGTATTATAAAAGCTTATGCTGCTATCAATCAAGTATCTATTGAGCCGAACAACTATCAACATAAAAAGGATTTTCCCTTTGTCCTTGCTGCGCCAACAGGTAGAGCTGCAAAACGATTAACAGAATCAACGGGATTACCAGCATTAACGATTCATCGATTATTAGGATGGAATGGTAGTGAAGGGTTTGAGAAGGACGAACATGAACAGTTAGAGGGTAAGTATTTAATTATTGATGAGTTTTCCATGGTGGATATTTGGCTTGCCAATAATCTATTTAAGGCAATTCCAACCAATATGCAGGTATTACTGGTAGGAGATGAAGATCAACTTCCTTCTGTTGGACCTGGGCAGGTATTATCCGATTTACTAGAAAATACTAGCATACCTAAAGTAAGTCTGCATGAAGTTTATAGGCAAAAAGAAGGTTCTAAAATAATCCAATTAGCCCATGGAATTAAAAATGATAACTTGTCCATGGATTTGTTAGAAAACGATAAAGATTTTAGTTTTATTTCATGTCGTGAGCATCATGTTGTTGATGTCATTACCCAAGTTTTTGAAAAAGCAATGAAAAAGGGATTGGATATAAAAGATATTCAGGTTTTAGCACCGATGTATAAATCACAGGCAGGAATAACCCTTATAAACAAAGCTTTACAAGAATTAATTAATCCTAGGACTAAGGGGAAAAGAGAAGTAACAGCAAATGATGTCGTTTTTCGGATTGGAGATAAAGTTATCCAATTGGTAAATCAACCGGAAGACCAGGTATTTAACGGAGATATCGGTGAGGTTGTTGCCATTTTTAGAGAAAATGAAAATACAGAGAATGTAGAGCAATTAGTAGTTCTATTTGATGATCGTGAAGTAGTCTATGAACGAAAGGACTATATTAATCTAATGCATGCTTACTGTATTTCTATCCATAAATCACAGGGAAGCGAGTTCCCTATTGTGATATTACCGGTAGTATCATCCTATCATCGTATGTTAAGGAAAAATCTATTATATACAGCAATCACTCGAGGGAAACAATCATTGATTATATGTGGTGAGAAACAAGCATTTTCTCGAGGGATAAAAACACTAGACACAAACAAACGGTATACATCATTAAAGGAACAATTAATAGGAAGGCTAGAAGACTTACCTGTACCTCATGAAGATGAAGAAGAAGAGGAAATTTCTCCCTACGATTTTATGTAGTTATGTATATTTAAAGAAATCTCGGGCAAGCATAACATAATACTTATAATTTAATTTCAGGAGAGATTAGTACTTATGTTAATGCGATGCCCGAACTGTAGTAGTAAAGATATTGGAAAAATAGGGTCACAACAATTCTATTGTTGGAACTGCTTTGTAGAGATGTCTATAACAGGTAATGAATTAACAATACATCAGGTAGAATCAGATGGTAGTTTAAGTTCTTTGAATGACTTGTTTACAGAAGAAGAGAGAAAGCTAGAATGGTAAACCTATAGGTCGAATGAGTAACTAAAGAGACTTAGAGGGGTGTGCCATGTGTTTTCTTCTAAAAAACCAGTTAATTTTCTATATTGGATTATCTCTGGTATTTTACTTTTTCTTTTCATTTTTTTGCTAGTAAAGCTTTTTCCTTATTATAAGGCTTTTTTTTCTTTCATATGGCATTTGGCTGCACCTTTTTTAATCGCATGTCTAATTGCTTATTTGCTTTATCCAATTGTACAGAAAATACATCAGTATAATATACCAAGAAGTATTGCAATATTAATGATATATCTACTCTTCTTCGGAATAACTGGGTACTTGATATATCGGGTTTACCCAGCAATTGTAACCCAACTAAGAGATTTAGATGAGTATTTACCACAACTAGTAGCAATGTATCAAGACATCATGTACCAAATTTATGAATCAACTTCATTTTTACCGGAAACTGTCCACGATAAGATAGATGAAATGATCCGGAATTTTGAAGAGTCAATAGATGCTTTAATTGGTAATTTAATTGGTGGAGTAACCAAAATAATTGATTTCATTGTCATTTTAACGGTAATACCAGTATTGGTTTTTTACTTTTTAAAGGACTACAGAAAGATCAATGACTACATAAAACGATTATTACCCCGAAAATACCGTGAACCTGCAAGCAACCTAGCCCACGCTATTGACGAAGGACTTGGTGGATATATAAGAGGGCAATTGCTAGTTTGTTTGTTCGTAGCCATCACGAGTTACCTAATATACCAGTTCTTGGACTTAAAATATGCTCTATTGTTAGCTATTTTTATGGGGCTGATGAATTTCATTCCATATTTTGGTCCGATTATTGGAGCTATTCCTGCGATACTAATTGCTTTAACTATTTCTGGGAAGATGGTACTTTTCGTGGTGATTGGGGTATTTGTTATTCAACTCATAGAGAGTAATTTATTATCCCCATATATTGTGGGTAAAAGCATTAAGATTCACCCAGTAGCCATTATATTTGTCCTACTACTAGGTGGAAAACTTTTTGGTGTTTTAGGGATGGTTCTAGCGGTTCCAACATTTACCATATTTAGAGTGATAATAAAACATTTGTGGATTATGATTAGAGTTAATTGACATTTATAGTAAAGTTAACTATAATATCGCTAGTTATATTAATTATCTCGATGATGGTTATAAGTACATGGCACTCGATTTGTAGAGAGGGATTTCCCAAGGCTGAAAGAAATTCTAAGTTAGAACCATGGAAAGCTAAACCTGAGTACGGCTAATCCCCGTCGGTTCGCAACCGTTAACATGCCAAAAGTGATGAACAAAATCTTGTTCATAATTAGGGTGGTACCGCGTTTAATCTCGTCCCTGCTATTAAAGCAGAGAGGGGATTTTTTTGTTTTCTACAGAAACACAAAGATAAAAAGGAGGATATATATGAAAAAACTAACATCAGCTCAAATTAGACAAATGTATCTTGATTTCTTCCAAGAAAAAGGTCATAAAGTAGAACCAAGTGCATCACTAGTGCCACAAGATGATCCAACATTATTATGGATTAACAGTGGAGTTGCTACTTTAAAAAAATATTTCGATGGACGGGTTATTCCAGATAATCCCCGAATAGTGAATGCTCAAAAATCCATTCGTACTAACGACATAGAGAATGTAGGTTATACAGCAAGACACCATACATTCTTTGAAATGCTTGGTAATTTTTCAATTGGTGATTATTTTAAAAAGGAAGCTATTGAATGGGCTTGGGAATTTCTTACAAGTGAAAAATGGTTAGGATTTGATCCAGAAAGGCTATCTGTTACCGTTCATCCAGAAGATGATGAAGCGTATGACATGTGGTTAAATGATATTAAACTTCCAAAAGAACGAATTATTCGCCTTGAAGAAAACTTTTGGGATATTGGAGAAGGTCCTAGTGGACCAAATACGGAAATATTTTATGATCGTGGCGAGTCTTATGGTAGTGACCCAGAAGATCCGGAATTATATCCAGGTGGAGAAAATGATAGGTACCTAGAAATTTGGAATCTTGTATTTTCTCAATTTAACCATAATCCAGATGATACATACACTCCATTACCAAAGAAAAATATCGATACTGGTATGGGGTTAGAACGTGTTGTATCTGTTATTCAAGATGCTCCTACCAATTTTGAGACGGACTTATTCATGCCTATCATTAAGAAGACTGAGGAATTAGCAAATGTTAAATATGGTGTGAACAAGGAAAGTGACACAGCATATAAAGTAGTTGCAGATCATATTAGAACGGTGAGTTTTGCTATTAGTGATGGTGCATTACCTTCAAATGATGGTAGAGGCTATGTTTTAAGAAGATTGTTAAGAAGAGCGGTCCGGTTTGCAAAAGAGATTGGAATTGAAAAACCGTTTATGTATGAATTAGTAGACACAGTAGGACAAATCATGAAAGAGTTCTACCCTGCAGTAATAAATCAACGTGAATTTATACAAAATATTATTAAGGTTGAAGAAGAGCGTTTCCATGAGACGTTGAATGAAGGTCTTGAAATGTTAACTGATCTTATTGAAAAAGAAAAAGCAAATCAATCCACTATTTTCCCAGGACATGAAGTATTCCGTTTATATGATACGTATGGTTTTCCAAAAGAATTAACTCAGGAATATGTAGAGCAACTTGGATTTACAGTCGATGAAGCTGGATATGAAGAGGAAATGGAAAAACAACGCGAACGTGCTAGAAGTGCACGTCAAAAAGTAGACTCTATGCATGTACAAGATGAAGTATTAAGTCAAGTTAATGTTGAAAGTGAATTTGTAGGTTATGAAACATTAGAGAAGGAAACAAAAGTTGTCGCAATCATAAAAGATGGTGAATTAGTAGACGTTGCAGAACAGGGTGAAGAAGTGTTACTCTTTCTACAAGAAACACCATTCTATGCAGAGAGCGGTGGTCAAATTGCAGACCAAGGAGTCATTTCTTCTCAGAATGGATCAGCACTTGTAAAGAATGTCCAAAAGTCTCCTAAAAATCAGAATATACATCATGCCGTGATTGAGAACGGTGTACTACAAGTAGGGGACGACATAAATGCCTTAGTTGATGTAGACTCTCGTAACTTGATTATAAAGAACCATACTGCAACCCATTTACTTCATCAGGCATTAAAAGATGTTCTAGGAAAACATGTAAATCAAGCTGGATCATTGGTAGCACCTGAACGGTTACGATTTGATTTCTCACACTTTAGTTCCGTTACCAAAGAGGAATTGGAAGAAATTGAAAAGATTGTAAATGAAAGAATATGGGATTCTATTCACCTTAATATTAGCTTCAAGAATCTGAAAGAAGCAAAAGAAATGGGAGCCATGGCTTTATTCGGTGAGAAGTATGGCGAAATTGTCCGTGTTGTACAAATTGGTGACTATAGCTTGGAATTATGTGGTGGCTGCCATGTTCGTAATACATCAGAAATCGGTCTCTTTAAGATCGTTTCAGAAGGTGGAATTGGTGCAGGTACAAGACGAATTGAGGCTGTAACAAGTAAATTTGCTTATGATTTCCTTTCAGGTAAGTTGAATTTATTACAAAATACAGCACAACTATTAAAAACAAATGAGGAAAAGGTACCAGAACGTGTCGGTTCATTATTCCATGAAATGAAGGAATTACAGAAAGAAAACGAGTCACTAGGTGCCAAGCTTTCAAATTTAGAGGCTTCTTCGATATTGGATCAAGTACAAGAAGTAAGAGGAATTAACGTATTAGCACAAAAGGTTAATGTTAAAGATATGAATCAATTAAGAACGATGCTAGATGAATTAAAACAAAAGATAGGTTCTGCAATTGTTCTACTAGCAGCAGAAAATGATAATAAAGTACAATTAGCTGCAGGAGTTTCAAAAGATTTAATTGATAAGGGTCTACATGCAGGAAATCTAATTAAACAAGCAGCACAGCTTTGTGGCGGTGGAGGCGGTGGTCGTCCAGATATGGCACAAGCAGGTGGTAAAGATCCAAGCAAAATAAATGAAGCTTTACAATACGTGTTGGAATATGTAGAGTTGAATTTACAAGGATAATATAGATTCTAATAATAACCATCATTCTACTCGCTTAAATTATTATATTTAATCTTTTAAACGTGATAGAATGGAAATAGAAACAAAAAGTGGAATGAGGTGTCGTGATGAGTTCAATCGATAAAACAATGAAATTCAACTTTTCAGAAGAGCCATTTGATCGAGATATTAAAGAAATTCTAATGACTGTCCATGAGGCACTTCAAGAAAAAGGCTATAACCCGATAAATCAAATTGTTGGCTATCTATTATCAGGTGACCCTGCCTATATTCCAAGGTACAAAGACGCAAGAAATTTAATCCGTAGAATTGAACGCGATGAAGTAATTGAAGAACTTGTTAAATATTATCTAGAACAGCAATATGCAGGTAAATAAATGAAGATAATGGGTTTAGATGTTGGCTCAAAAACAATAGGTGTTGCAGTTAGTGATGGTTTGGGTTGGACAGCTCAAGGTTTAACTACAATTAAATGGGATGAAAATGAAATTGACTCTGCTGATATTCAGCTAAAGGAGATTATCAAGGAGCATCATGTAGAAAAAGTTGTAATTGGGCTACCTAAAAATATGAATGGCTCAATCGGTGAACGTGGTGAGGCATCAATAAGCTATGCTGAACATATTGAAAAAGTACACGGTTTACCAACTGTTCTATGGGATGAACGCCTGACTACCATGGCAGCTGAGCGTGTATTGCTTGAAGCTGATGTAAGTAGAAAAAAGCGTAAAAAAGTAATTGATAAAATGGCCGCAATGATGATTTTGCAAGGCTATCTTGATCAAAAATGAAAAGGAGATTACATTTATGGCTATTGAAGAAAAAGAACGCATCATCATTCCAGACGAAAATGGTGAAGAGCATTTATTTGAAGTACTTTTCACATTTGATGTGGATGAAACAGGGTATTCCTATATCGCTGTAGTACCAGCAGAGCAAAAAGACGATGAAGAAGTAGAAGTTTACGCTTTCCGTTACGAAGAAAAGGAAGATGAAGACCTATCATTGTTTGCTATTGAATCTGATGACGAATGGGATATCGTAGAAGAAATGCTAAACACCCTAGCAGAAGAGGAAGATTTAAAAGAGTAGGTTAATGTATCTTTAATCTTGTATGAAAGTAGGTGCCACCTTGGGGGTACCTACTTTTTTGTGTGGATAGTAAAAGAATTTAATAAATCCTAGCGTATATTGTCTTTTTTTAGTATAATATACCGGATGAGAGGGGGATAATGGATGTCTGAGGGTAAAGATAAAAATAAAAACAAACGTAATTTTAGAGATAATCTAGTCGCTAGAGGAGAAGATGCAAGAACAGTTCGTAAAATTGTTGCAATCGTTATCTTATCTCTTCTTATAGTCCTTGTTGTTGGAGGTATATCTGGATATACATATGTTAAATCAGCACTAGAACCAGTCGACCCAGGAAATGAGCAAGGTGTAGAAGTTGAAATCCCTTTAGGATCATCAACCTCAGGAATTGCTGAGGTACTAGAAAAAAGCGGAATTATAAAAGACTCCATGATTTTTCGGTTCTATATTAAGTTTAAGAATGAATCCGGATTTCAGGCAGGTAACTATACATTTACAAAAGCAATGACTTTGGATCAAATTATTGAATCGCTAAAGAGTGGCCGTATTATAAAAGAACCTGTACATCGAGTAACAATACGTGAAGGTTTAACAATTGATGAAATTGCAGCTATTTATGCAGATAAATTACCAATTTCTGAAGATGATTTCATAGAGAAGGTAAACGACCCTGATTATATTAATCAATTAATGCAAAAATATCCATTCTTAACAGAAGATATACTTAATCCTGATTTAAGGTATTCTCTTGAAGGGTATTTATTTGCTGCAACGTATGACTTTTATGAGGAAAGCCCACCGATTGAAACGATTATTGAGAATATGTTAGACAAAACACAATCTGTTTTAGGTCAGTACATGGATGCCATTACTGAAAAAGGTTTAACAATTCATGAAGCTGTTACGATGGCTTCATTAGTTGAAAAAGAGGCTGTAACAGATGATCAACGTAAGAAAATAGCAGGGATCTTTTATAACCGTCTCGAGGCAGATATGAGATTAGAAACGGATCCAACGGTTCAATATGCACTCGGTCGTCATAAGGAAAAGGTACTATTAAAAGATCTTGAGGTAGATTCACCTTTCAACACATATAGAAATGATGGATTGCCAATTGGCCCGATATCGAATTTCTCACAGAATGCATTTGAAGCGGGAATAAATCCGGAAGAAACAGATTTCTATTTCTTCCTGCATGATGGCCAAGGAAATATACATTATGCAGAAACGTTTGAAGAACATTTGGTTAATAAAAATCAACATATACAATAACTAATGAGGAAGTGTGAATATATTTCACATTTCCCGTTTTTTTGGTAATAAGGGACATATTACAGTAGACTAGCAGAAGTTATTGGTCTGTTATGAATAGTAAAAGCAAGTATCACTTTAGTGAAGGTGGGACTACAAAAGGTTGTCTAGAGTGATATTTTCGAACATATTTCCACTTTAATTTGGTATCCTAATAGGATAAGTATAAAAATGAGGGTAAAAAATGGATGAATTGTTAAATAATTATTTAGTTAAGCATCTTCCCCATACGGAAGATTGGGTAAAGGATTTGGAAAAGCAAGCAAAAATTGACCATGTCCCAATAATGGATCCAATCGGAATAAATTTTTTAATGCAACTTATTCGGTTGCATAAACCACATAAAATATTAGAAATTGGGAGTGCTATTGGTTATTCCGCTTTAAGAATGAGCGAAGCAAATCCCAGTTCAAAAATTACTACAATTGAACGTGATGATAATAGGTTTGAACAAGCAGTCCAAAATATAAAATTGCTTAATAAAGACAACACGATTGAGATTATTCATGGAGACGCATTAGAAGTATTAATAGAGCTTGCTGATAATGGCGATCAATATGATTGCATATTTATCGATGCTGCTAAAGGACAATATATGCGTTTCTTTGAATTATCACAGCCACTCTTAGCAGAAAACGGGCTTATAGTAACCGATAATGTTCTGTTTAAGGGGCATGTCTATGACCCTAATTTTGAACATCCGAGACATAAGAAAATGGTTGAGAAAATAAGAGCATATAATGAATGGCTGGTAAACCATCCAGATTATATTACAACAATATTACCTATTGGTGATGGGGTTGCTATTAGTGTTAAAAAATCATGAAAAGAGGTAGCAAGATGCAAGACAAACCAGTAGTAATTGGTGTTGCAGGTGGTAGTGGTAGTGGAAAAACATCTGTAACTAAATCAATCTGCCAGCGATTTACTGATAAGACGATTCTTGTAATTGAACAGGACTATTATTATAAAGATCAAAGTCATTTACCATTTGAAGAACGTTTAGAGACTAATTATGACCACCCTCTAGCTTTCGATAATGACTTATTAATTAAACATGTACATTCATTATTAAATCATAAACCAATTGAAAAGCCGATATATGATTATAAAATCCATACACGTTCAAAAGATGTTATTAACGTGGAACCTAAGGATGTTATTATCTTAGAAGGCATTTTAATTTTAGAGGATCCCCGATTAGTTGATTTAATGGATATTAAAGTATTTGTGGATACAGATGCTGATTTACGAATTATTAGAAGATTACTTAGAGACATAAAAGACCGTGGAAGAACATTAGATTCTGTTATTGATCAGTATTTGAATTCTGTTCGTCCTATGCATTTACAATTTGTTGAGCCAACAAAAAGATATGCTGATATCATTATCCCTGAGGGGGGAGAGAATCATGTTGCTATCGACATAATGGCAACAAAAATCGAGCATATATTGTCAAAAAATAACGAAAATAGTTTGAACAAAAGTATTGAAAATTAAAATAAAATCTGCCATAGTTATGGTTAGTATACTTTTTAGTTACTCGTTGCATTATATACAACACAACCAAAGTATGATAGTTGGTAGCAGTAGATAGATAAAAGGAGTGTTTTTTTATGGCTGTAGAGAAAAGTTATTATATGACGCATGAGGGGAAAGAGAAATTAGAAAAAGAGCTTCTTTACTTGAAGACAGAAAGAAGACAAGAAGTCGTAGAGCGAATTAAGGTAGCACGTGATTTCGGTGATTTATCCGAGAACTCCGAGTACGATGCTGCAAAAGATGAGCAAGCATTTGTGGAGTCACGCATAGCTCAAGTTGAAAAGATGATTCGTAATGCAGTAATTATTGAAAATGATAACCAAAATCCTAATATGGTATCTCTAGGTAAATCAGTTACATTTAAGGAATTGCCTGACGGAGAAGAAGAAACCTATACGATTGTAGGAAGTGCTGAAGCAGATCCATTTGAAGGAAGAATTTCCAACGATTCACCGATGGCAAAAAGTCTACTAGGCCATGAAATAGGTGAAGAGGTAGCTGTAACAACACCAGGTGGAGATATCCAAGTAAAAATACTTAAAGTTGAATAGAAACACAAAAAGCGGAGTAGATGCTCCGCTTTTTATATTCATCCATTTATTTAATAAAATACAACTTATATTAAGTTTTATATTCGCAGTTAATTAGAAACTGTGCGGTAACTAAGCATTATGGTAGCGCATCATACCCGCTACGGAAATACACTCCGCTTTTACTGTCAGCACAGGGGCGACATCTGTTCGAAAGTACCTCACAGTGTCTACCTTGCCGCGGCGGCTGGTGAGCCTCCCGCTTACGCACTGCGGGGTCTCACCGATGCCTATCCTCCAGCAGGAGTCTCCGTGTATTTCCTTCGCTGAGATAGAGTAAATAGAAATATTGGTGTTCAATTGCTGGCAATGCAAGCTAATTACTATCTTTAATTAGAAAACTAAACTAGCGCAGGCAGAATACGAAGACTCCTGCGGGAAATGCACGTGTCCGAAGACCCCTAGAGAGGCGAACTTTCCTCGAGGAGGCTGAGTCCGGGCCCGCGGAAAGCATAGTATTCTGCCGGAGCGGTGTCGTACTGCTATAACCATGAACTATTGGGTATTTGAACTAGTTACCGCGCAGTTTCTATCAATTATGTAATTAACAACAAAACAATTTAAAATAAAAGATAAGGATATTATTCCTAGAATATAAATTATGTTAATATAATAACGTATACATAGGGAGGGGAAGATTGTATGAGTGATTTTGATAGATATACTCGTGTTAACAAATTCGAAAAAAGACGCAAAAATACAAAGTTAATGTCCATATTAATTATTGCTGGAAGCTTCCTTATTATTCTTTTAATCGGTCTTTGGATATTCGGACCAGATGAAGATCCTGAGCAACCGAATAACATCGCAAGCTCAAATGATGATACGACAGAGAGTGAAGAACAAGCTGAAGAAGAAAATATAGATGAAGACGGGACAGAAACTGGACAAGACTCTGCAGATTCAGAGGAAAGTTCTTCTCAGAACGAGGAAGGTGAGAGTGATGGCTCAGAATCTGAAACTGATGATAAAAATGAAAATATGCAAGACCCAGGTGAAAAAGAGCAAGTAGACCCTGCTGCAAATGACGATGTTGTAGTAGAGGCATATACAAAAGAATGGCAACCAATCGGTACTGAACAAGAAGGGCCACATTCAGTGGTGTATGAAGACGGTTCTCAGGACAGATTGGAAATGGAAAAAGCACTTCAATATGCTACTGGTTTATCAGAAGATAATATCATCACTTGGTGGCTACAACGAAATGGTGACCAAAAGGTGATTGGTACTGTTTCTGATAAAGCGGAAACACAAACCTACCGAGTATATATAAGTTGGGTAGATAATCAAGGTTGGCAACCTACTTTAGTAGAGGTTTTAAGTGAAAATGATCAAAAATGGAGATTTGAATAGGTCTATTTAATAGGAGGATCATGACATCATGGCAATAGGTATCATAGGTGCAATGGATGAAGAAATAGAAATAATTAAGGCCAAAATGACAGATAAAGAAGAAACAGTCATAGCCAATAGTTTATTTATAAAAGGTAAATTACAAGGAAAAGATGTTGTACTATTAAAGTCTGGTATAGGTAAAGTTAATGCTGCTATGTCAACCACAATACTGATGGAAAGATATTCTCCTGAGTATATTATTAACACAGGTTCCGCAGGAGGATTTTCTACTAAACTTGAGGTGGGGGATATTGTCGTATCGTCAGAAGTTGTTCATCACGACGTAGATGTCACAGCGTTTGATTATGTATATGGACAAGTACCAGGAATGCCAGCTACTTTTAAAGCAGATTCTACACTCATAAATGAGGCAATGAAGGCAATTGACCTTCTAGATGTGAATGGGGAGATAGGTTTAATTGCGACAGGGGATTCATTTATGGAAGATCCTACTCGAGTTAGCGATGTTCGTGGGAAGTTTCCTAATATGATTGCGTCAGAAATGGAAGCAGCAGCGGTAGCACAAATTTGTCATCAATATAACTGCCCATTTGTAGTTATCCGAGCTCTTTCTGATATTGCTGGTAAGGAGTCATCTGTTTCGTTCGATACTTTCCTTGAGAAGGCTGCAAAGAACGCCTCAGACATTATTTTTCGTATGCTTGACGTATAAGTTAATAATTGGGATGCCACCGGCTGGATATATACCCCAGCATTGGCATCCTTTATTTTATCCTTTACGCTCATTTCGGTAATACTCATGGAAAACCTTCATTAATGCCCTTTTCTCAATACGTGATACATAGCTTCTTGAGATATTAAGTTTTTTTGCAATCTCACGTTGAGTCATTTCTTTTTTATTATTCAATCCATAGCGATATATAATTACTTCTCTTTCGCGTTTATCTAGAATCGAAAAATAATCCTGCATTTTCTCAATTTCCATATTTAGTTGGATGTATTCAATCACATTTTCATTTTCCGCCTCTAAAATGTCAATAAGACTAATCTCGTTCCCTTCTTTATCCTGACCAATTGGGTCATGTAATGAAACGTCTTTCTTAACCTTTTTCAAGGCTCGTAAATGCATTAAGATCTCATTTTCAATACATCTTGCTGCATAGGTTGCTAGCTTGGTACCTTTACCTACAGAGAAGCTCTCTATCCCTTTAATTAACCCAATCGTTCCAATAGAGATTAAGTCTTCCATATCTTCTCCAGTATTTTCAAATTTCTTCACGATGTGTGCTACAAGACGTAAATTATGTTCAATTAATTTATTCCTTGCTTCTTCACTTCCATTTTGCATTTCCGCAATGTATTTCGCTTCGTCTTCTGAAGATAGCGGCTGTGGAAACGCATGATTTTTCACATAGGAAACGAAGAATAGAGCTTCCTTAATTAGCAATGCAAGGACACTCAATATTCCGGACAAACAGATACACCTCCTGACTAGGCTGGGCTATAGCCTATATAATCACCCTATGATGATATAGCGTGTCTTGTGTCTGTCCTTTCAAAATAAAATTAAACTTCATTTCGCTTGTATCCTGAATTTACCTTGTGATAAGTAATGATGACAAAAGAAAAGAACGTCCCGGAAAGGACTAGTACCTTTCTTTAGACGTTCTGGAAGGTTTATTGATGTTTTCGCATGGCTTCTTCATATGCATCTGTTCGATTTTTGGTAAGTGGTTTAATTCCACTATTATGAGCTGCTCGTCCAATCATATGAGCCGAAACAGGTGCTGTCACCATGATAAAGATAATTCCGATTAATAGTTTTCCACTTACAATATCTTCCTTTACATATAAGTACAGAAAAGCTGCAATTAAAATACTTGTCACGCCTAATGTAGAGGCTTTAGTCGCAGCGTGAAGTCTTGTATATATGTCAGGAAAACGAATAATACCAATCGTTGCGGAAAGGGTAATAAATGCTCCAATTAGAAGCAATAAGATAACCATAATATTAACTACTAACTCAATCCATGTCCCGGTCAATTATAACACCCTTTTCTACGTATTTTGCCGTAGCCAACGTACCTAAGAAACCTAGAATACCAACTAGCAAGGCAACATCATTTAAATATGGGGTAGAAAGGTAAATGGCAATAATTCCTGTTAAGGCCATTAAATTAATTCCTATTGTATCCAAACCAACTGCACGATCTGGATTTGTTGGTCCTTTAAAAATTCGGTATAGTAGTAAAACTAGAGAGATACCGATTAATATGGAGGAAATGATTATGGTGTAATTTAATAATCTATCTGTAAATGCAATTGCATCAGCCATCTATCTTGTCACCTCCAATATTGCCTTCTCAAAGCTGTCCTTTATTTCTCGAATGGATTGATCCACTTCATCAATATCCATTGCATGAATAAAAAGTGTCTCATTGTTATCTGAAACTGCTACAGATAAAGTTCCAGGTGTTAATGTAATTAAATGTGCTAATAGAGTAATCTCCCAGTTGCTTTTTACCTCTAGTGGTAATGCAAATATCCCTGGTTCAATTTCCGGTCTAGGTGTATATACAAGCTTAAGGATACTAATGTTAGATAGAACTAATTCTCTTATAAAAATGAGGAAAAGCTTTATTATTTTGGCAACACGTAAACCGTAAAATCTACCAGGAATAAACCTATTTAAAATTAGTACTAAAAGTAACCCCCATATATATCCTGCAATAAAACTAGCGAATGTATAAGATTCGCTTAAGAACATCCACATAAGCGCAATAATAATATTGATTAAAATTTGAAAGGCCATAGTCGTCTACTCCTTTAACACAGAATCTATATATATTTGGGGGTCTAGTAAGTATTCTGCAATTCCATCAACTGCTGGATAAACAAATTGAGCTCCTAATCCTAGGAAAACAGAAATAGCTAATAAACAAACGATTGGCATGATGAAACCTGCAGACACTTTTTTGGTATATGTCTTGTTATCGTCTTTTTCTCCCCAGAATCCGCGAATGAATATTTTCATAACGGAGTATAGAATTAGTAAACTGGATAATAGAGCAATAATGGTTATTACGACTTCGTCTGCTGATAATGCTCCCCTAAGTAGTAATAGTTTTCCTATAAAGCCACTGAATGGCGGAATGCCAGCTAAGACAAAAGCGCTAATAAATAGTAGCCATCCTATAACAGGGTAGTGATGGATCAGACCTTTCATCTTTCTCAAGTCTGAGGTACCAGCTACATAAGCTATCACACCTACTAATAAGAATAAAGCTGACTTAATAATCATATCGTGAATCAAATAATAAATTGACCCACTTAATGAATCTTGATTGAAGATTCCTATTCCCATAATGATAAAACCAATTGCAGGAATTATGTTGTACGCTATGATGAGTTTAATATTGTTGGTAGAGAGTGCGCCAACAACACCAAATAACATAGACAATCCTGCTATCCAGATAAAGGACTCATGTGTAATATCCATTTTGTAGACGAATATGAGTGAGAATACACGGAGTATCGAGTAAATACCTACTTTTGTTAACAAAGCACCAAATAAAGCAGATACTACCGGATTTGGAACTATGTAAGGCCTTGGTAACCAGTAATATAACGGGAATAACGCAGCTTTAGTTCCGAAAACAAAGAATAGTATTACTCCAATTGTTGTTAAGATTCCTTTTTGTTCTACTTCTGCAACACGTTCAGCAATATGTGCCATATTTACAGTTCCAACAACACCGTACAGTAATGCTACTGCTGTAACGAATAACATAGAAGAGAATAAGTTTATCAGGACATATTTGACGGATTCTCTAAGCTGAACCTTATCGCCACCCAAAACGATTAACGCATAGGAAGCCATTAATAGTACTTCAAAGAATACGAATAGATTAAATAAGTCACCTGTTAAAAATGCACCAGAAACACCAGTAATTAATAAGAAAAAGAAAGTGTAATAGTAATGTGTTTCTTGTTTTATGTTTAATGAGTGTGGTGCATAAAACGCAGCTGTTGCAGCAATAATATTTGTCGTTAGAATGAGTAAAATAGATAATTGGTCAGCTACCAAAATAATCCCATAAGGTGCAGCCCAATCACCTGTTTCTAATATAATAGATCCATTTAAAAACACTTCATAAGTAACATATGCTGCTACAAGTAAACTAATAATGGAAAATAGTTTTGATAAAAATCGGGTAATTTTAACATTCTTATTCGTAAAAGCAACTATTATACCGGCTAACATTGGGATGATAATCGGTAATACCGCTAAATTACTCATTCGATTCACCCCTCATTTCTTCCATATTATCTGTATTATTTTCCTTTGCTGTGCGATAACTTAATACTAGTAATAAACTAGTAATACCGAAGCTAATTACAATTGATGTTAAGATCAGTGCTTGTGGTAAAGGGTCGGTATAGTCGGCTACAGACTCATCTAGGATAGGGGGTTGACCACGCTTTAATTTCCCCATAGTTAAGATTACTAAGTGAGCTCCATGAGAAATCAACACAGTACCAATAATTATCCTAAGTAATTGTTTTTGTAATAGGTTGTAGATAGCTGTTGCAAATAAAATACCAGCTAATAGCAATATAATATATTCCATTACTCTGCCTCCTTGTCCTTTCTTACTTTAATGAGGCCGTAGATTGCTAAGGCAGCAATACCTAGTACCGTAATCTCAAATAATGTATCTAGTCCACGCATATCAACTAAAATTACGTTAACAATATTATTTCCTCCACCTAAAGTATAAGAGGTTTCCACAAAGTAGTCCGATATTGTCTTAAACCAATCTGAACTATGGGCTGCGATACCAACCATTGTAATTAAAGCACCAGTACCAATAGCTAGGAATAGGTTCGTAAATGAAGAGCCAACTGTCTCTTCTCTTTTCCTTAACTCTGGCAAATGATAGTAGGCCAGTAGAAATAATGCCATCGATACTGTCTCCACAACTAACTGAGTTAAAGCCAAATCAGGTGCTCTAAAAACTACAAATAGTAGTGATATACCAAAGCCAACAATACCAGTGATAATAATTAAGGAAAGTTTATTATTAATAAAGATTGTGCAAATAGCTGCTAGAACCATAATTAAAACAATTGAAATATCTACGATTTCAACTTCAGCTAGGTCATCAAAGGTAATGTTATTAAATCCACCAGTTGTAATCATAACAGTAAAGCTAAAGAGAATAATTGCCGCTAAAATAATCGACATATAAAGTTTTAGAGAGCCAGTCATGTAAGAATTTGTTATTCTAGCAGAGTAGTCATCTGTTTTATTAATGATTTTATCGTAGAGTTTATTTAAGTTAAGCTTTCCAGGAATGATAGAGTATATATTGCTCCATTTCTTAAGTGTAAGGAATAATATTAATCCAACTCCGACTACTATCAGGGACATTATAAATTGTGGTTCAAATCCATGCCAATAATGAATGTTTGTATATTGAACCGTACTATTCCTAACAGCCTGGGCAGCATGATTTAGTAATGAACCATTAACAATATTAGGGAACAAACCAATAATAATGACTCCTAGAACTAAAACTACTGGCGAGATTAACATCCCAATTGGTGCTTCATGTGGTTTTTTCGTTAGTAAATGAAGCTTCTTAGGTCCCGTAAACACTCCAAAGAAAAAGTACATGGAATACACAAAAGTAAAAATACTCCCGAATACTGCTAAATAAGGTATTGCTGCTGAAAGGAAACTAGCGATTGAACTACTATTTTCATTTAATAGGGTTGCTCCAAAGAATAATTCTTTACTGTAAAATCCGTTTAAGAATGGTAGTGGAACACCGGCCATAGAAAAAGTACCAAATAACGCTAATGTTGCCGACATTGGCATAAACGTAAGTAATCCACCAAGCTTGCGGATGTCCCTAGTGCCAGTTTCATGGTCAATAATACCTGCAATCATGAAGAGGCTACCTTTAAATGTAGCATGGTTTAGAATATGGAATACAGCAGCAAATACTGCAGCTTCTGTACCGAAACCAAGCATTGCCATGATCATACCTAATTGACTGACAGTTGAAAAGGCAAGAATACCTTTCAAGTCTGTCTGTCTAACTGCCATATAGGAAGCCCACACTAATGTAATGATTCCAACTAAGCTTACTGTTATAAAGAACCATTCATAGTCTACAAAAATTGGTGAAAAGCGGGCAACAAGATAGATTCCTGCTTTTACCATCGTAGCGGAGTGCAAGTAAGCACTAACTGGAGTTGGAGCTTCCATTGCATCTGGAAGCCAAATGTGAAATGGAAATTGTGCAGACTTAGTAAAAGCACCTAATAATATAAACACAAGTATTAATGGTAAATACCCACTACTCGCAATTACATCAACTTGATCAATCATGGAACGAATACTAGTTGTACCAGTAATGACTGAAAGTAAAACAAGTCCACCTAACATACTTAATCCACCAAAAACCGTGATTAGCATCGATTTTTGTGCACCATAGCGTGAACGTTCACGGTGATGCCAATAACCAATTAACAAGAAGGAAGATATAGAAGTTAATTCCCAAAAAGTGTATAGTACAAATACATTATCAGACAATACAACCCCTAACATGGCTGACATGAACATTAGTAGGTAAACATAAAAATGACCTAGATTTTCAGAAGTATGTAAGTAATAGATTGAATAGAAAACAACTAGGGTGCCGATACCGCTGATTAATAATACAAATAGTAAACTAAGGCCATCTAAATAAAAATCAAAATTGATATTAAGGGAAGGAATCCAGTTATATGTATGATGTATAGGAGAAAAGTCATTTCCAACAAAACTAACAAAATAAAGGAAGATTCCTAAGGGGATTAATACAACGAATATACCTGTATGTACTTTTTCTTTAAATTTACTTAAGAAAGGGATAAATAAAGCAAGTACAAGTGGTAATAAAACTGCAAAAATCATGTACGATTAAACCTCCTAATAAGTTATCGATAATTTCTGAGAATAGTAAAGCGTTTTCTTCTTGTTTGGTTGTTCCCATCTAATTAAGTATCTAACAACCATTCTAATACATGCATAGCTAAGTCTCAAAACGAAATAGCGGTCGTGTATATAAAAGATAGCTTACCATATTTTAAGGGTATGAAAAAACAAAAACTCTCATCATTCACAAGAATGACAAGAGTGATATTTTTTTCTTCCTATTTAATATATTTTTATGTTTCCTGTCGAATTTTCGCTAACTAGAAAATCTGATTTTATGGGTTAAACCTCTTCGATATATTTCATCTTTAATAAGTGAAACAAAATCAGGGCTTAATTTTAATTCATTTGCTTTATGATAAGATTCGATTAATAATTCATCTGACAAATGTTCCATAAATGTAGCCCTCCTATATATTTCCTGCTTTTTTGCTAGATTTAGGATAGTTATAACGTATCACGAAATAAAAGACAGGACAAGATGCGACTTATCTACAGTCGGTTGTAGATAAGTTGTGTATAAAGTGGTAATATTTGCAATAAACCCAGTAATAATACTGTTGATAATGTGAATAGACTTATCCACAATGCGAGAAATGTAGGGATTTGTCGAACGATTTTCGAGTTTTTTACCCGTAATTTACATATTTCTACCTTCTATAACATATATATGGTATTTTTATATTCGTAGGTTTTTAAAAATGTCAGTATTACCTACTATAATTTAAGTAATTACTATATTATTAGCCCAAAATACTATAATATAAACATGGTATAATTGGTTCAATTAATTATGGTAGATTTATTACATAATGAGGTGTGATTATTGTTAAAGCGATTTTTACCTAACGAGCACGTTAAGAATATATTCGAGATTAAGCCTAGTGTGTTGAAAGAACAGGGGATTAAAGGGATTATTACTGACTTGGATAATACATTAGTAGCTTGGAATGTAAAAGAAGCAACTCCCGAAGTGGTTAATTGGTTTAAACTTATGAAGGATAATGGCATTAAAGTTACTATCATTTCAAATAATAAGGAAGATCGTGTAAAGATGTTCTCAGAACCACTGGGTACTCCATTTGTTTTTAGTGCTAGAAAACCGTTAAGACGTGCATTTAAAACAGCCGCAAAGCAAATGGAATTAAATAAGGAAGAAATTGTAGTGGTTGGAGACCAATTACTGACAGATGTATTAGGTGGTAACTCTGCTGGTTTTTATACGATTCTTGTCGTACCAATTGTGAAAACTGATGAAAAAATTACGCAGGTGAACCGGAAAATTGAGCGTAAAATTATGAATTACTTTCGAAAAAAGGGATTAATTAGTTGGGAGGAATAGAATTGGAAGCCATCTATTGTGTAGGGTGTGGTGTTCAAACTCAAACAGAAGATCCAGAAGGAATCGGGTATACACCAAAATCCTCTCTAGAAAAAGATAGTATTTTGTGTAAGCGATGTTTTCGACTAAAGCATTATAATGAAATTCAAGATGTTTCCATACATGATGATGATTTTCTTAAGATGGTTAGTTCTATCCGAGATAAACAGGGTCTTGTAGTACATATAATTGACATTTTTGATGTAAATGGAACGTTGATTAAAAGTTTACCGAGAATCGTTGGGAATAATCCGATTATCTTAGTTGGTAATAAAATGGATTTATTGCCAAAATCTACAAACAAAAGTAAACTAATACAATGGTTACGCTCCTCGGCCAAAGAATCAGGCTTAAAAGTAAAGGATGTTTTTCTAATTTCGTCTGTTAAAGGATATGGAATTGAAGAGTTAACAGATCAAATTGAATACCACCGTCAGAATCAAGATGTTTATATTGTGGGAACAACTAATGTAGGTAAATCAACATTTATTAACCGATTAATTAAACAATCTATTGGTGAAAGTGATGTTATTACAACTTCCTATTTTCCAGGTACAACTTTAGGTTTTATTGAGATACCGTTGGATGACAACTCGGTACTTATTGATACACCGGGAATTGTTAATCAAGAACAAATTGCTCATTATATTTCAGATAACGATTTAAAATTTGTTACACCTACTAAAGAGATAAAACCGAGAGTCTATCAATTAAATGCTGGTCAAACATTATTTGTTGGTGGATTGGCACGATTAGACTTTATTAAGGGAGAAAGACAATCTTTTGTTTGCTATTTTTCCAACCAACTACCTATTCATCGAACTAAGTTAGAGAAAGCGGATGAATTATATGAAAATCATGTTGGTGAACTATTATCTCCACCTGATGAAGAGTCCATGAGGTTACTCCCGGAGTTTTCTAATAATGCATTTCGTTTAACTGGTGAAAAAACTGACATAGTATTTCCAGGTTTAGGCTGGATAACAGTGAATGGAAAAAATACGACAGTTGTCGCACATAGCCCAAAAGAAGTTGCAGTTTCGATTAGGAAATCATTAATTTAGGGGGACAATAATGGAATTCAAACTAGGCTTAATTGGTTATCCGATTAAGCATTCCTTATCTCCTTGGATACACAATCAATTCCTAGAAAGTGCGAAGATAAAAGGGGAATATTCTATTTATGAAGTTAGAGAAGATTCTCTGTTTAACCAAATAGAAATGATGAAGGAAAAGGAATACAGAGGTTTTAATGTAACGATTCCTTATAAGCAAAAAGTAATTCCCTTTTTAGATGAAATCGATGATACTGCCAAAGTTATTGGCGCAGTGAATACTGTATTGAACGATAATGGTCGGTTAATTGGATTCAATACAGATGGTACTGGCTATTTCAGGGCATTACAGCAATACTATCCGGAATTAGTTGAGGATAAGGATAATAGTATATTAATAATTGGTGCTGGTGGCGCAGCAAGGGGTATATATTATGTCCTGAGTCAAGCAGGATTTAAAACCATTGATATCGCCAATCGGACTTCGGGTAAAGCAGAATCTATTCAGGAATTAGCTTCACGAAATACCAATACTAATGTCCTTTCCCTTAATCAAGGTGAGAAGAATATACATCAATATGATGTGATTATACAAACTACAAATATAGGGATGAAGCCAGACGTACTACATTCACCATTAAAACTAAACAATATTCGAGATTCTGCTATTGTTAGTGATATTATCTACCAACCAATCTGGACAAGCTTTTTAAGAGAAGCACACATAAATGGAGCAAGTATTCATCATGGTCATACTATGTTATTATACCAAGCCCAATATGCATTTGAAATATGGTTCGGTTTCAAGCCAGAATTAAGGGATATGGAGCAACAATTAAAACAACTATTAGAAGGGTGATACAATGCTAACAGGCAAACAAAAGCGATTTCTACGCTCAAAAGCACATCATTTAAAACCAATTTTTCAAGTTGGAAAAGTTGGTGTAAATGAAAATATGATTGTACAGGTAAACGAGGCCTTAGAAAAAAGGGAATTAATTAAGGTAAGCATTTTACAAAATTGTATGGATGATAAGGAGACTGTTTCAGAAGAATTACAGGCTGGCACGAATTCCGAGATTGTCCAAATAATTGGAAATAATATTGTTTTATATAAAGAATCAGAAGAAAATAAACAGATTGAGCTACCATAACGAATAACTGTTAAAGGAGTTCAAAGAATGAAACGAATCGGAATTCTAGGTGGAACCTTTGATCCACCACATATCGGACATTTAATTATTGCTCAGGAAGTGTTGGATTCGTTACAATTGGAGGAAGTTTGGTTTATTCCAACCTATGAGCCTCCTCATAAGAATGAAGCTAGTGTTCCAGTTGGAAATCGAATAGAAATGCTACAACATGCTTTAACCAACAATGAATTGTTTCAGTTGAACACGATTGAAGTTGATAGAGCGGGGAAATCTTACACGTATGACACGATGATTGCACTGAGGGAACAATATCCTGAAGCAGATTTTCACTTCATTATTGGAGCTGATATGGTAGAATACTTACCAAAATGGTATAAGATAGATGAATTAATTAATTTAGTTAAATTTGTGGGAGTAAAGCGTTCCGGATATAAACTTGAAACCAACTATCCAATAATCGAGGTAAATATTCCGTTGGTAGACATTTCTTCTACTTTAATTCGGAAGCGACTTCAAGAGAATAAGAGCATCCAATACCTTGTTCCAGAGTCTGTACATACTTTTATTAAGGAGCATGGTTTCTATGCACAAAAATGAAGCAATAGCTATTATAGAGCCTTTATTAACGAAACAACGGTTTGAACATACTTTGCGTGTGGCAGAAACAGCGGTAAAATTAGCTAAACTGAATAATGTCTCGATTGAAAAAGCAGAGATAGCGTCTATTTTCCATGACTATTGTAAATATCGTTCTTTAGAGGAAATGAGAAGAATAATTAAAACCACCTATCTACCGAAGGATTTACTATTATATCATCATGAATTATGGCATGGACCGGTAGCTTCCTTTATGATAGAACAAGAATATGGGGTTGAAGACGAGGCGATAAAGAAAGCCATTTATTATCACACTACCGGTAGAGCTAATATGAGTGATTTAGAACTTATTGTTTTTGTAGCTGATTATATTGAACCTGGGAGAAGCTTTCCGGGATTGGATGAAGTACGTGATATGGCACAGAAGGACCTAGTTGGGGCAGCTTGGATGGTGTCCCGTAATACGATAAATTATTTAATGGAAAAGAAAAATAGTATATATCCGGATACATTCCATGCATATAATGATTTGACAAGACTTTTAAACGGAGGTAATAAATTTGGACAATAATCCTTTGGAAATTTTAAAGCTAGCAGCAGAAGCATGTGATGATAAACGAGCTGAGGAAATCCTTGCACTAGATTTAGCAGAAGTGTCATTAGTAGCTGATTATTTTCTTATTTGTCATGGTACAAATGAGCGACAAGTTCAATCCATTGCAAGAGCTGTTAAAGAAAAGATGGAAGAACATGATATCTCAGTGAAACGTCTAGAGGGTTTTGAAGAAGCAAGATGGATTTTAGTAGACCTAGGAGATGTTGTATGCCACGTTTTCCATAAGGATGAAAGAAGCTACTATAACTTGGAACGCTTGTGGGGAGATGCTGCCCAAGTGCCTTTAGAGGTAGGCTGGTAGAGCATGTCTTATCAATTAATGGCAAGATTATATGATGAATTTATGATGGATGCACCATACGAAAAATGGGTTGAGTTTACAGAAATTGTGGTGAATAAATATAATATAGAAAGACCTAAAATAATTGATTTAGGTTGTGGTACGGGTGAGATCACCGTACAATTGGCAAAGAAGTATCCCATTACTGGTGTAGATTATTCCACCGATATGCTTACTATAGCAGCACAAAAGGCTGTAGAAGCTAATCTGAATATAAACCTGATTCACCAGGATTTACGGGAATTAGAAGGTTTATCCGAATTTGACATGGCGATTAGTTATTGTGATGTCATGAATTATATAACATCAGAGTCTGAACTCCATAAGGTTTTTTCTAATGTAGCAAATTCATTAAAAAATGAGGGTATATTTATTTTCGATGTGCATTCCATGAAGCATATTGAAGAGGATTTAATTGAGAAAACATTTGCAGATGTTACCGATGACAATGCTTATATTTGGTTTTGCTATCCTGGTGACCATCAAGGTGAAATGTTTCATGAGTTAACTTTTTTTACCTCAGATAAGGACAACTACTCTCGATTCGATGAGACTCATCATCAAAGAACCTTTTCCGTAGATGTGTATCAAAACTTATTAAAAAACTGTGGTTTAGAAGTTTTAAATATCTATGCAGATTTTTCAATAGAAAAAGATTTTTCCGAAGAAAGTTCAGAAAGAATCTTTATTATTGCTCAAAAAAGGATGGGATAATTTTATTATCTTGTCCTTTTCTTTTTTTGTCAAAAAAACATCCTTTATGTATGATGGACAAACAAGTGTAATAGGATGTGATAAATTTGATAGAATTGTTCCGCAGAAATATATTTATCATTTTCATTGGTGTGGGGGTATTAATCGTTTTACTATTTATGATGAATCAAGAGGAAGTACCACCTCAAGAAATAGTCCAAGTTTCTTCGGAAAGCTCAAGTGAAGATTTGAGTTCAAAAGAACTAGAACAGGGACAATTAATTGTAGATGTAAAAGGGGAGGTTAAGCAGCCGGGTGTTTATGAGATGGCTGCAGATACCCGTGTGAAGGACGTTATTAAGCGGGCGGGAGGATTTACGGGGGAGGCAGACCAATATGAAATTAACCTTGCTCAGAAATTATTTGATGAAATGATTCTCATTGTCCCGAAATTGGGTGAAGAGAATACTAGTAATACAGTGATAAAAAGTTCAAAAGTTCGAATTAACTACGCTACTGTTGAAGAGATACAGAAATTACCTGGAATTGGACCATCCAAAGCAAAGGCCATTGTCGAATATAGAGATGAGATAGGTTACTTCCAATCAGCACAAGATTTATTAAATGTTTCAGGGATTGGGGAAAAAACATTGGAGTCTCTATTAGAAGAGATTCAAATTCCATAAGAAATTGACGGTAGAAGATAAAGCAAGTTAAACTAGAGTTAATAGAGAGGAGAATTACAAGATGGAAAGAATCTCATGGAATCAATATTTTATGGCACAAAGCCAATTATTAGCTTTAAGGAGTACTTGTACTAGACTTATGGTTGGAGCAACTATTGTTCGGGATAAACGAATCATTGCAGGCGGCTATAATGGAAGTGTATCGGGAAGTGTTCATTGCATAGACGATGGTTGTTATGTCATAGATGGACATTGTGTTCGTACTGTTCATGCAGAGGCTAATGCTCTCTTACAATGTGCTAAGTTTGGTGTCCCAACCGAGAATGCAGAAGTTTATGTTACTCATTTTCCTTGTTTACAATGTACTAAACAATTAATACAAAGTGGGATTAAGTCTGTCTATTATGCAGAGGATTACAAGAATCATCCGTACGCGATCCAACTATTTAAAGAAGCGGGAGTAAAAACGGAAAAAGTGGAATTAGATTACTTGTCATTAGATCTCTCTTTTAAAGAAAAGAATGCTGTTGTGCAAGAACTTCTTAAAATTGTGGATGAAACTCAATCAGATGAAGTCAAAGCATTAAAAGAAAAAGCACAAGATCTATTCTATCAAAATAGGTAGACGCAAAAGATGAAAGGCTATTGGTATGTACCGGCAATGGCATGTTTATGTAGTGCCTTGACAAGAGTATTTGATTCGAGTATCTTTTTTATTGCACTTTTAGTTTGGTTCGTGTATTTATATAGTTCAAACCGGTTAGGGAAAATTCCTTTTTTCATTTCCCTAGCCACCTTTCTTTTTTTCTTCATTTATATTCCTCAGATTGAACTCAATACTACTATAAATACCCAAGAGAAGAAGACCTTAATTGGTGAAATAGTAAGTCCAATCAGTACATCTGAAACCGTCCTTCAATTTGATTTTCAAGAAAGCAATACAAAAAATATCTTAAAAGTACTCTATTATAATCCTGAAACAACAAATCCGAATTACTTATCTATACAACTAGGTGCCAATTGTCAACTTGTTGGAGAGGTAAGAATACCGGAAGAAAGTACGAATCCAGGGCAATTTAATTATCAAAAATACCTTGCTGCAAGTGGAATTCAATTCGAAGTGGAAGTTGAGTCCTTTAATGATATTAGCTGTCAAGGAAAAACAAACTGGAACTGGATTTATAAACTTAGAGACAGCATTAAAGAGTATGTGTTAATAACTTACTCAGAGAAAACAAGTGCATGGATAAATGCACTAGTACTTGGGGATGACAGTCTAATAAGTAAAGACACCACTGAACTATTTCAAAGGTGGGGATTATCACATTTATTGGCCATTTCAGGTTTACACATTGGATTGGTTGTTGGCTTATTATTTATGATTACAGTCAAGTTCGGTTTATTAACTAGGGAAAAATATCATTATGTAATCATTATATTTTTACCAATCTATGCAATTCTTGCTGGTGGTGAACCATCTGTTTTGAGAGCTTGTTCAATGGTTATATTAGTAATTCTTATTCGTAAAATCAGGTTGAAACTTTCGGTAACAGATGTAATTAGTGTTACGTTCTTACTCCTTATTGCAATGGATAAGTATATTATTTACCATGTTGGTTTCCAGTTATCATTTATTGTAACGTTTGGAATCATTCTATCCAGAAAGTGGATTTCAGAAGATAACTCCTTATTTTTCCAAATGTTGAAACTAAGTTTTATCTCTCAACTAATGATTATTCCATTACAAATTATATACTTCTTTCAATTTAATCCTCTTTCTATAGTGCTTAATGTCCTTGTCGTACCGTATTTCTCCTTCTTTGTAATCCCGTTAATGTTCATACTAATAATTGTTTTTCCAATTCCTTTAGTTCCTGAGTTAGTAGACAAGCTATTCTCAACTATTCACGATGTTTTCTTCTTAGTACCACTTGAATACATCGATCAATTCGCATTTTATCCTTGGATTACAGGGAAATTTCCATCCATTCTAATTGTAGTTTATTATTCTTTACTAGTTTTAATGATGAATAGCATTCATCGTCAAAACAATCGAAAGGCTTTTGGGTATGGTGTAATATTAACAGCATTACTATTTTCATTATTGATTCGTCCTTATTTATCTCCTTATGGAACTGTAACGATGCTTGATATTGGTCAAGGTGACGCTATTGTAATTGAGTTTCCATATCGTAAAGGAGTAGTATTAATTGATTCTGGTGCAAATTTCTCCTTTGATGATTTTGAGCCTTCCGATTCAATTTATAAAAGAATAATAAAACCATTTTTACAATATCAAGGAATTAATAAGATAGACGTGGTGTTTATTAGTCATGAAGATATTGACCATGTTGGGAGTATTCCATACATATTAGAAGATTTTAACGTAGAGAAGGTTATAACCAGTAAATTTTTTGAGTATGATTTTCACTTGGAGAGTAGACCTAATTTATTGCAAGTAGAAGCGGGACAAAACGTTGATATTAAAGGGAATAGGTTTACAATTCTTTCTCCTTGGGTAGATAAAAATAACAGTAATGAAAATTCATTAGTACTTCATGCAGACATTGGAAACTTTTCCTGGTTATTTACTGGTGACATTCATGTTAATAATGAACAAGAAATTCTTAATAGGTTTCAAAACTTAGCAGTAGACGTCCTTAAAGTTGCTCATCATGGAAGTGAGACGTCATCAAATCCTGAATTTGTTTCTCGAATTAATCCTACTTTTGCGTTAATTTCAGTCGGCCGCGAGAATCGTTACGGACATCCATCACGTAACGTGATTGAAACATTCAATCAGGAAGACGTGACTATTATGAGGACTGATAAAGATGGTGCAATTTTTTATCGATATACCGAAAAGAACGGAACCTTTTATCCATTTAAGCCATAGTTTATATATTGAGTAATGTAAAAAAACAAAAGAGACTAGGTAATTTCCTGTCTCTTTTGTTCACTTCAATTATGTACCTTTAAGAGCCAACTACACTAATGGTTACGCCAATAGCAAAAATTAGTAGAAAGAAAACTAAAGAAAATGCGAACCCCTTAATGGAATCAACAACATCATGATTTTTGGATTGTGGATCCTTTTCAAATTCATTCATAGCTAACCCTCCTATATCAACCTTTAGTATAAATTAATTACATAAAAAAATCCACCAATGATACAAAAAGTTCATATTTAATTTTATTAACCAAAATTAGAAAGAACTAACAACTATACTTTTGGGGAGAAGGGTCATGCTATAAATAAAGGAAAAACATCGTTTAACATAACGTTCCTAGGGCTTTATGTTAAACGTTCATATAGATAGGGAGGGAAATTTACTATCCCTAAATTTCCCTCTCAGGTTTTTCTTGCTATTCACTTGTTAAGCAATTACCATGAATATATAACAATTTGGAGTGAATGGCATGAATTATACGGAGACAATTAAGCATATAAAGAAGCAAAATATACCAGAAGTCATTTTATTATATGGAACGGAAAACTATTTTATCCAAAAAATAAAGGATTTGCTAATTAAAAATGTGTTATCCGATGAAGAGAATCTTTCTACATATGATTTAACAGAAACATCTATACAAGAAGTAGTTGCGGATGTGGAAACATATCCTTTTTTTGGTGACCGTAAATTAATCTTTGCAACAAACGCAACATTTCTAAAAGCAAAACCAGATAAACTCTCATTTGAACATCAACTGGAAGTGTTGGAACAATACCTAGAAATGCCAGTAGATTATTCTATCCTAGTTTTAATCGCACCATACGAAAAAATTGATGAACGAAAAAAGATTAGCAAAGCCTTAAAGAAAAAGGGACTCGTTGCGGAATGTAACCCAGTTAAAGAATATGAAATTAAAAATTGGATGATGGATTTAGCGAAGCAATTAAATGTTGAAATTGCTGAGAATGCCTATGAAATATTTGAAAATGAACTTTCAAATGATTTAAAAATCATGGAGAAAGAACTAGAAAAGATTGCCATGTACATTGGTGAAGGTGGCATCGTAACAAAGCAAGTTGCAGAAGAAATGGTCTCACATACTATAAGTAGTTCAGGAATTAGATTAGTTGATGCTGTTATTGAGGGTAACTTAGCCAAAGCTATCTCTATTTACAAAGATCTTGAAAAAATGAAAGAAGAGCCAATCGCATTAATTGGTTTATTAGCCTTTCAATTTAGAACGATTCTTCGGGTAAAGTTACTAAAACAAAAGGGATACAGCTCAGGTCAAATGCAAAAACAATTAGGTGCACACCCATACGTAATTAAGATCGCCTTGAATCGCGAAGCTAAATTTTCAGTTCAACAGTTAAAAGCATTTATGGATAACCTAGCTGAGACAGATGCAATTATGAAACAAGGAAAAATGGATAAAGAACTAGCATTTGAATTATTATTATATAACCTAATAAAACACTAAGTGTATAAATGAAAAAACGATCCAACTTCGGATCGTTTTTTTTCATGTATTATGCACTAAGTCCGTTAACTTTTTTAGTTAGACGAGCTTTTTGACGGTTTCCTGCATTTTTATGAAGAAGACCTTTTTGAACTGCTTTATCAATTTTTTTGATAGTAACAGTTAAAGCTGATTTAGCACTTTCAACATCATTTGCTTCAACAAATTTTTCAACTAATTTAATTTGAGAACGCATTTCTGATTTGTCAGATTGGTTTTGAGCACGCTTTTTATTGTTTACACCAACACGTTTAATTGCGGATTTAATATTAGCCATTATTTCACCTCCTAAAAACAAGAACGTTCATTACATTGAACAAGAGTCATTTTACCAAAGTTAGAGCTTGTTTTCAATAACAATTATTTATCGTTCCATAAATTGTATGATTTTAGTAAAAGTGTTAAGGCTAATGCTATAGATAGTGTGTTGTTTTACTTTTCATCCACAAATTACAGCTTTGTTCATTACTAACGGGGGTGAAAAGGGATTACAGAAGGATTTTTACTCACCTGAAAGGATGCGATTAATTATGGATATGGATGTAAACAAACTACAGGTACGAACAGATCTAGCAATCGAAGCAAAGGATATGTACGTTGAAAAAGAAACACCCGACGAAGACAAGATAACGGGTGTTACATTAAAGGATCATGAAGAAGACGGTATTAAAGTGTCCTATGTTGATATTGATAAAGAAGGTGCAAATTTACTAAACAAGAAACCAGGGTCTTATGTAACCATTTATGCAGATGGGGTAAAAAGACAAGATACAAAGCTACAAGAAAATGCCGCCAAAATACTTGCTAGAGAGTTAGAGAACCTATTAGAAAAAAATAATATCAAAAAAGATGGTACGGGATTAATAGTTGGTCTTGGAAACTGGAATGTTACGCCAGATGCATTAGGTCCAATGACTGTAGAAAAAGTATTAGTTACAAGTCATTTGTTTAAACTTGAACATGAATCGGTCTCAGAAGGATATCGACCAGTTGGAGCTGTAACTCCTGGTGTTATGGGAGTGACCGGAATCGAAACAAGTAATATTATTTTTGGTATTGTTGAGAAATTTAAACCAGACTTTGTTATCGCTATTGATGCATTAGCTTCACGTTCTATTGAGCGCGTAAATGAAACTATTCAACTTTCTGATTCAGGAATACACCCTGGATCTGGTGTTGGAAATAAAAGAAAAGAATTAAGTAAGGAAACTCTCGGAGTACCAGTTATTGCAATCGGCGTTCCAACGGTTGTAGATGCCGTTACGATAACAAGTGACACAATAGACTATATCTTAAAGCACTTTGGAAGAGAGTGGAGGGAAAAAGATCGTCCATCTAAGTCACTAGCACCAGCAAGTATGTCTTTTGGAAATAAGAAGTTTACAGAAGAAGATTTACCCGATCCAGATAAAAGGCAAACCTTTATGGGGATTGTTGGGACTCTATCTGACGAGGAAAAAAGAAAACTTATTGCAGAAGTCCTTACCCCGACTGGATATAACATGATGGTTACTCCAAAAGAGGTTGATGGATTTATGATTGATATGTCACATGTAATCGCAAATGGAATTAATGCAGCACTACATGAAGCAGTAGATGTTGATAACTTTGCTAATTATTCAAGATAAGATAAATTGAATAAATCTATTAAATTTTTGCAATAAATGAGAGTGTCGGTTCTACCTTCCGAAGATTCGTCATAGATTCTAATATAGACGAACAGGAAGGTGGAACAATATGGTAGGGTTACCTAATCACGAAAATAAACAAAAAATATTTCTAATTGTAAAAAAGAGTGCCTTATACGTTATAAGTGTACTTTGCTTATTTATATTAATCGGACTATTTACTACTATTTCCCCTGCGCTCCGTTTTTCTTCCAACACATTAACAAATTGGACGAGTGAGATAGAGAGCTCGACTTTCCTATATCTATTTGGGATGGAAAACAGAGTATTTTTGGAAGGACTTCCACCAGATTCTGAAATGCCAAAGATAACATCAACAATATTTCAGATAGCTACTAGTATAAAGCCAGACGACCCAAGAAGTTTACTAGGTAGTGAGCTCCCAGGATTGTCAATTTATGATAGTGAAATATTTATTGCTGGAGAGGGGACCAACTACACAAATCTTCCTGTTGAATCTTCTCCACCATTAGAAGAGGTTTTAAGAGAAAGAGAAGCAGTTGTTGATGAAGGACTAGAGAATGAAGAGGAAAATGAAGGTCAAGAGAACCCGCCATCTACTGGTGATAAAAATATAGTGTATATCTACAATACACATAACTATGAATCCTTTTTACCACATTTGCCAGAAGAAACAAATCCAAATTTGGCACAGCATAATAAAGTTAATATAACCATGGTAAGTGAGCATTTTGCTAGTGCACTTGATCAACATGGTATTGGGAATCAATTAGATAAAACGGATACAATGAAACTATTAGAACAGAAGGATATGGAATATTGGCAGTCATACGATGCTATACGAGGTAATGTTCAAGAAGTATTTGCTAATAACAAAGAAATTCGATATGTCTTTGATATTCATCGAGATGCTATTAGAGGCGATGCTACTACAAAGGTAATTAATGGTGAACCTTATGCAAAAATCGCGTTTGTCATTGGCGGTGAAAATAAAAATTACGAGAAAAATGTGGAAATTGCAAGTAAACTACATAAGATTATGCAAAAGAAATACCCTGGTTTAAGTCGCGGAGTTTTGCCACCAAAAAAAGGTCCGGGGACAGATGGGGTCTTTAACCAAGATTTACACGAAAATGCACTAACAGTTGAAATTGGTGGAGTGGATAATAATCTCGAGGAATTATATCGATCAGCAGAAGCTTTAGCGGAAGTATTTAGTGAATTTTATTGGGATGCTGAAAAGGTCAGTGCGGAATAAAGGAGGTTCAGGAAAATGGCAAAGTTTATATCTGTCGTGTTACTTTTAGTTGTATGCTTTTTAGTGGGAACATTAGTCGGTATCGACCATAATGGAAAATCTATTCTACCAACTACCAATGCTGTCGCAGATACCGAGGTAGTAGAATCAACACCTGAAGTAAAACAGACGGTAAAACCAAAAAACCAAGAATCAGAAGTAGTAAATCAACAAACAGTCGCTAATGAACTCTCTGCTTCTAACACTGAACACCTAAGCCAAAAAACAGCATCTTTCCTAGAAGTAATTGTTCAAGGTTTCTACGACCTAATTGTCCAAATCCTATACCAAATCTCACAATTATTCTACTAACAAAGTGAGAATTCTAGAGGATAATCTATTAAAGAATAATTCGAACTGTGATTCTAAGAATTCATTCCAGTTCGAATTATTTTTGTGTTGTTTAGTTCAAATTCTTGTTGAATTTAATAGAAACTGTGCGGTTACGAGTGTCATGAATGGGCGTGGTGGTAATATACCGCTCCGGCAGAATACTCCGCTTTCCACGGGCCCGGCCTCAGCCTCCTCGAGGAAAAACCACCTCTGCGGGGTCTTCGGACACGTGCTATTCCCGTAGGATAAGGAATGCTTCGTCAGCGTAATCATCGCACGAAGAAAATTGTTCTTTATTTTTATGCAATATTTTTTCCATTCTATACTAGCGAAGGAAATACACGGAGACTCCTTGAAAAAGAAAATCACTTTTTCTGCGTGCGATGTATTGCTTTCGTAGCGTTCCTTGTCCTGCGGGAGGATAGGCATAGGTGAGACCCCGCAGTGCGATAGCACGAGGAGGCTCACCAGCCGCTCAGCGAGTGCGGAGTGTATTTCCGTAGCGGGTATGGTGCTCCCCAAAAAGAATATTAGCCGCGCAGTTTTTATCTACTGAATGTTAGAAGACAATCATTACAAAAAGAAGCTTTCTAAACATAGACTATGTATTGGTATAGTTTGTAGTATGAAATTTTAGTAATTGTTTAATGGTTGTTTGAGATAATTATACCTCTCCTAACAACTCTTTCTTGAAACTCAAGGTTGCAATTGCTATAATCATCCTAGCAATTATCGTAAATTATGATGTATTAAATTTGTACTTTTACTGAACATTGGTAAAGGCAATAGGAGTGAACACCAAGTATGGCGAGAAAACAAGAAAATGTACGTAATTTTTCTATCATAGCCCATATTGACCATGGAAAATCAACACTGGCCGACCGTATTTTAGAAAACACACGAACGGTTACAAAACGTGAAATGAAAGATCAATTGCTAGATGCAATGGATTTAGAAAGAGAACGTGGTATTACTATTAAGTTAAATGCTGTTCAATTACAATACCAGAGTAAAAGTGGGGAAGATTTTACTTTTCATTTAATCGACACCCCGGGACATGTGGACTTTACATATGAAGTTTCAAGGAGCCTTGCAGCATGCGAAGGAGCTATTCTTGTTGTTGACGCTGCCCAAGGAATTGAAGCACAAACATTGGCAAACGTATATCTTGCATTAGATAATGAACTTGAAATTATACCGGTTATTAATAAGATTGACTTGCCTAGTGCAGATCCAGAACGAGTTAAAAAAGAACTTCAGGATGTAATTGGAATTGATCCAGACGATGTCATTCTAGCTTCAGCGAAAGCCAACATTGGAATTGAAGACATATTGGAGAGGATTACAGAAGCTGTACCACCTCCAATGGGGAATGCAGAAGAACCACTAAAAGCACTTATTTTTGATTCTCTATATGATCCTTACCGTGGCGTAGTTGCTTATGTGTGTATTAAGGAAGGCTCTGTTAAGGTTGGCGATAAAATAAAGATGATGGCAACAGGTAAAGAATTTGAAGTCAATGAAGTGGGCGTATTTACACCAAAGCAATTACCGCTTAAGGAACTGGGTGTTGGTGATGTTGGATATTTAACAGCATCGATCAAAAATGTTGGTGATACTCGTGTTGGTGATACGATAACATTCGCGAATAACCCAGCTTCAGAACCGTTACCTGGTTACAGACGTTTAAATCCTATGGTTTATTGTGGACTTTACCCAGTTGATTCTAATAAATACAATGACTTACGTGAGGCGTTAGAACGCTTAGAGCTTAACGATTCAGCTCTACAATATGAAGCTGAAACATCCCAAGCATTGGGATTTGGTTTTCGTTGTGGATTTCTAGGACTGTTACATATGGAAATTATCCAAGAACGAATTGAACGTGAATTTAAAATCGATTTAATAACAACGGCACCTAGTGTAATATATGAAGTGGAACAAACTGATGGAGAAACGATTATTATCGATAATCCTTCCATAATGCCAGATCCACAAAAGATACAAGAGATTCGTGAACCATATGTAAAAGCTACAATTATGGTACCTAATGAATACGTTGGAGCTGTAATGGAGATTGCTCAGAAGAAACGTGGGCAATTCATTGATATGGAATATCTTGATGATATTCGTGTTAATGTAATCTATGACATACCACTTTCAGAAATTGTCTACGACTTTTTTGATCAATTAAAATCAAACACGAAAGGATATGCCTCTTTTGACTATGAATTAATAGGCTATCGTCCTTCGAAATTAGTCAAGATGGATATTCTTTTAAATGGTGAAACCATAGATGCATTATCATTTATCGTCCATAAAGATTTTTCTTATGAGCGCGGGAAACTAATTGTAGAAAAACTAAAAGAACTAATCCCTAGACAACAGTTCGAAGTACCCGTCCAAGCTGCAATTGGAAATAAAATAGTTGCAAGGTCTTCGATTAAAGCGATGCGTAAAAACGTACTTGCCAAATGTTATGGTGGGGATATATCTCGAAAAAGAAAGCTACTTGAAAAGCAAAAAGAAGGTAAGAAACGCATGAAGATGGTCGGTTCTGTTGAAGTACCACAAGAAGCATTTATGGCCGTGCTTAAAATGGATGACGAATAAAGAAAATGAACGGAAGAACTTTAATAAAAGTTTTTCCTTTTCTTTTTTAGAGTTACATTGAAATACAAATTATGCTTGTTAGGAGAAAGTACTATGATCCCATCTGTGTATATTCATATTCCGTTTTGTCATCATATTTGCCATTATTGTGACTTTACGAAGTTTTTTTATAATGAACAAATGGCAACGGATTATTTAGAAGCACTTTCAAATGAAATAAATACCCAAGTGGATGGTGAAAAGAACCCAGTAAAAACTATTTTTATTGGCGGAGGTACACCAACTGCATTAAATCATAAACAGTTAAAGACGTTATTAGAATTAATCTCTGATAAATTTGATGTTTCAAATTGTGAAGAATATACAATCGAAGCAAATCCAGGTGACTTTGATGAAGAGAAGGCAAAACTATTAAAAGATTATGGCGTAAATAGGGTATCGTTAGGTGTTCAAGTATTTGATAATGAAATGCTCAAAGAACTTGGAAGAGCACACCGTATAGAAGATGTATATAAGACAGTTGAATTACTAAAGCAACATGATTTAACTAATATTAGCCTTGATTTGATATATTCTTTACCAAATCAGTCAGCAGAACACTTTGAAAAAACAGTGAAAGAAGCGCTGGCATTTGACCTTCCACATTATTCAGCGTATTCATTACAAATAGAGCCCAAAACGATTTTCTATAATCGACATAAAAAAGGACAATTACATCGACCTGCACAAGAGGAAGAAGTAAAAATGTATGACATCCTAAAAACAAAAATGAAAGAGTCAGGTATACAGCAGTATGAGATAAGTAATTTTTCGAAAAAAGGATTTGAAAGTAAGCATAATTTAACCTACTGGAATAATGACTATTATTACGGATTTGGTGCAGGAGCTAGTGGTTACCTACCTGGAAAACGTACCATTAACATGAAACCTATTCCAGCTTATATTAAACAAGCTATGCAAGATGGGAAGCCAACCTTAAAAGTGGAAACGATAGGATTAAAAGAACAAATTGAGGAAGAATTATTCTTAGGACTACGTAAGCTAAGTGGGGTAGACAAAGAAAAGTTTATATCGAAATTTGACTTTCCGCTTGAATTAATTTACAAAAACCAAATTGATTATCTCATTCAAAAGGGCTGGCTAGTAAATACTGAAAAATCACTTCACCTCACTGATGATGGTGTTTTATTTGGAAATGAAGTATTTGAACATTTTTTACTGGAAGATGAGGACTTAGAGGCAATAGCATTGACAAAAAAATAAGGATTTGATAATTTATTATTAGAATTAGCACTCAGGTGAACAGAGTGCTAACAGGGGTGATCATTAATGTTAACAGAAAGGCAATTGTTGATTTTGCAAGTTATTATTGATGATTTTATAGAATCAGCTCACCCAGTTGGCTCGCGTGCTATTTCCAAAAAAGATGAAATATCCTTAAGTGCTGCTACGATACGAAATGTCATGGCCGACTTAGAAGAACTGGGTTATCTCGAAAAAACACATTCTTCATCTGGTCGTGTGCCATCAGAAAAAGGGTATCGATATTATGTGGACAATGTCATTGGATCATCTATGGGTAAAGGAAACTTAAGTATTATGAGAGACCTAGTCAGGGATGAATTCATCGATTTTGAAAAGTTGGTGCAAAAGTCTGCAGAGGTGTTATCTGATTTAACTAACTATACATCCATTATTTTAGGTCCGGAAATATTTGAGACTAAATTAAAGCAGCTACAAATAGTACCATTAACAAATCATTCTGCTGTAGCCATATTAGTTACAGATTCTGGGCATGTTGAGCACCGATCATTTACTTTTCCAGCAGAAATCAGTGCATCTGATTTAGAGAAGATCGTAAATATCTTAAATGATCGATTACATGGTATCTCTCTTGCTCGGTTACCAGAGGTCATTACGAAGGAAGTACTTTCCTTAATGCAAATGTATGTCCATGATTTTGAGAAATCTTTCCAATATTTAAAATCTGCTTTCTTTCAGGAACAGCCAGTTAAATTATATATTGGTGGTAAAACGAAATTATTAACCCAACCTGAGTTCAATGATATAAATAAAATTCGGGCGTTTTATCAAATGATGGAAAACGAAGATCAAGTAGTAAATTTATTGAAGGCACCTCAACATGGCATCAAGGTAACGATTGGCAATGAAAATGAAATTGAAGAGATTAAGGATTTTAGTCTCATAACCGCTTCTTACCAGTTTGGAAGTGAACAAAAGGGTACAATAGCATTGCTAGGACCAACTAGAATGGAATACCGAAAAGTGATAACTCTATTAAATGCGTTATCAAATGAAATGACAGATGCATTGTATCTATGGTATAAAAACAACGGCGAGTAAAAGATTGTAATAGACATACTTGTTATTTGATTGATTGTATTTTTGGAGGTGCACGAAATGGAAGAAAAGGATACTACAGGCATTGAGAAAGAAAATGAAGAACAATTAGTTGATGATTCAGTTGAGGCAGAGATTGTTGATCAAGAAGAATCTCTTTCCAACAAGGATGAAGAGTTAGAAACAGAAACACATAACGAAGAAATAGAAAATCTGCAAAAGGAAAAAGATGAATTATATCAGAGATTCCTTAGAGCACAGGCTGAATTTGATAACTTCAAGAAACGATCTATTAAAGAACGAGAAGCAGCAGCTAAGTATAAATCACAAGACCTTGCAACCGAACTTTTACCAGCTATTGATAATTTCGAGCGAGCATTACAAGTTGAGGTTGATGAGTCAAACAAAGGATTACTTGAAGGTATATCGATGGTGTACCGACAACTTATTGACGCGTTAAAATCACAAGGTATTGAAGCAATTGAATCAGTAGGCAAAGAATTTGACCCGAATGTTCATCAAGCTGTAATGCAAGTAGAAGATGAATCGATGGACTCAAATGTGGTTGTAGAAGAATTGCAAAAAGGATATCTAATTAAAGATCGCGTTATTCGACCAGCTATGGTGAAAGTAAATAAATAAGTTAGGCACGATTCAAGGAGGAAATAAATATGGGTAAAATTATTGGAATTGATTTAGGAACAACAAATTCATGTGTTGCAGTAATGGAAGGCGGAGAAGCAGTAGTTATTCCAAACCCTGAGGGAAACCGCACTACACCATCTGCTGTAGCATTTAAAAATGGTGAGAGACAAGTTGGGGAAGTTGCGAAACGTCAAGCAATTACAAACCCTAATACTATTCTATCAATTAAACGACATATGGGTACCGATTATAAAGTGGAAGTTGATGGTAAAGAGTATACACCTCAAGAGCTATCAGCAGCTATTCTACAATACTTAAAGTCTTACGCAGAAGATTATATCGGAGAAACAGTGGATAAGGCTGTTATTACCGTACCGGCATACTTCAATGATTCTGAACGACAAGCAACGAAGGATGCTGGTCGCATTGCAGGTCTTGAAGTAGAACGTATAATTAACGAACCAACCGCTGCAGCTTTAGCATATGGTATAGATAAAGCAGATCAAGATCAAACAATCCTAGTATTTGACCTTGGTGGAGGTACATTTGATGTATCTATATTAGATATTGGTGATGGTACTTTTGAGGTTGTTGCTACAGCTGGTGATAATCGCCTTGGTGGAGATGATTTTGATGATGTAATCATCGATCATTTAGTTGCCGAGTTTAAAAAAGAAAATGGAATTGATTTATCTCAAGATAAAATGGCCGTGCAACGTCTAAAAGATGCTGCAGAAAAAGCAAAGAAAGATTTATCTGGTGTTTCTCAAACACAGATTTCCTTACCGTTCATCACGGCTGGTGAGGCTGGACCATTACATTTAGAAATGAATTTAACTCGTGCTAAGTTTGAAGAGCTTTCTTCTGATCTTGTAGAACGTACCATGATTCCAACACGTAAAGCAATGCGTGATGCAGATTTAACATCGAATGATATTGATAAAGTTATTCTTGTTGGTGGTTCTACTCGTATCCCTGCAGTACAAGAAGCTATCAAACGTGAAATTGGCAAAGAGCCATCTAAAGGTGTAAATCCTGATGAAGTAGTAGCACTTGGTGCAGCTATTCAGGGTGGAGTTCTTCAAGGGGACGTGAAGGATGTTGTCTTACTAGATGTAACACCACTTTCATTGGGGATTGAAACAATGGGTGGAGTATTTACTAAGTTAATCGAACGTAATACAACCATTCCAACAAGTCATTCTCAAGTTTTCTCAACAGCTGCAGATAATCAAACAGCAGTAGATATTCATGTTCTTCAAGGGGAACGTGAAATGGCAGCAGATAATAAAACACTTGGTCGTTTCCAATTAACTGATATCCCACCAGCACCTAGAGGTGTTCCGCAAATTGAAGTATCGTTTGATATTGATTCAAACGGTATTGTGAATGTCCGTGCGAAGGATATGGGAACTAATAAAGAGCAATCTATTACCATTAAATCTTCTTCAGGATTATCAGATGAGGAAGTAGAACGTATGGTAAGAGAAGCGGAAGAAAATGCCGAGTCTGATAAGCAACGTCGTGAAGAGGTTGACCTTCGTAATGAATCAGACCAACTAATCTTTACAACGGATAAGACCCTAAAGGATTTAGCGGATAAAGTTTCTGAAGAAGAGAAACAAAAAGCAGAAGCTGCAAGAGAAGAATTGAAAAAAGCATTAGAAGGTACTAATCTTGATGAAATCAAGACAAAGAAAGATGCACTACAAGAACAAGTACAACAATTATCCGTTAAACTATATGAACAAATGGCACAACAAAATCAAGCTGCTGAGGGCCAAGATGCTCAAAGCTCAAATGATGATGTTGTTGACGCAGACTATCAAGAAGTTGACGAAGAAGATAAGAAATAAGTATTTAGGAGAAAGTCAAAGTCAGGATTCCCTTGGCTTTGACTTTTTCTACGTAGCTTTTAGTAGAGGAATACTGACAAATGGATGAACTGACCTTGTACCATTTGCCATGGCAATATTTTTAGTGTTATGATTTACCTTATGTGAAGAGATTCGGGAGAGTGATACACAGTGTCAAAAAGAGATTATTATGAAGTCTTAGGTCTTGAAAAAAATGCATCGAAAGAAGAAATTAAAAAAGCATATCGTAAGCTAGCTCGTCAGTACCACCCTGATGTGAATAAAGAACCAGATGCTGCTGATAAATTTAAAGAAGCAAAAGAAGCATATGAAACACTATCAAATGAACAAAAGCGTGCACAATATGATCAATTTGGTCATGCAGGTATGGATGGTCAAGGATTTGGTGGCTTCGGTGGAGGTCAAGATTTCGGTGGTTTTGGAGATATATTTGATATGTTCTTTGGAGGTGGAGGCGGCCGTAGACGTGATCCAAACGCCCCTCAACAAGGTGCGGATCTTCAATATACGATGATCCTTGATTTTGAAGAATCTATCTTTGGAAAAGAAACAGACATTATGATTCCACGAGATGAGGAATGTGCTACTTGTCATGGTTCAGGGGCAAAACCTGGTACTAAGCCAAAAAGTTGTTCCCATTGTAATGGTTCAGGACAATTAAACACCGAGCAAAATACGCCATTTGGTCGTGTAGTTAACCGTAGAGTATGTCACCACTGTAATGGAACAGGTAAGATAATTCCTGAAAAGTGTGCGACATGTTCTGGGGATGGAACCGTTAAAAAGAATAAAAAGATTCATATTAATATCCCAGCAGGTATAGATGATGGCCAGCAAATACGCGTTGCTGGAAAGGGAGAACCTGGAAAAAATGGTGGTCCAGCGGGAGATCTGTACGTTGTTATCCAAGTGAGAAGACATGAATTCTTTACTCGAGAAGGTGACAATATTTTCTGCGAATTACCATTGACATTTACTCAAGCAGCTCTAGGTGATGAAGTAGAAGTTCCTACGGTACATGGGAAAGTAAAACTTAAAATCCCAGCGGGTACGCAAACAGGGAAGACTTTCCGCCTAAAAGGAAAAGGCTCACCGAATGTTAGAGGATATGGAAATGGAGACCAACATATCAAAGTTCGCATTGTGACACCTACTAAATTAACAGACAGACAGAAAGAGTTATTACGAGAATTTAATGAAATTGCCGGCAACGATAAAACAGAGGAGCAAGAGGATTCAATTTTTCAAAAGTTTAAAAGAGCATTTAAAGGGGATTGAGCTCCTTTATCCCCTGTACATACTGTAGTCCATCAGGAGTAATTGATTATAACAAAAAAGGAAATGAGTGAGATTCGTTTGAAATGGTCAGAAATATGTATCCATACTACCAATGAGGCTATTGAACCGATTTCGAATATTTTGCATGAAACAGGTGCAAGTGGTGTTGTCATTGAAGACCCGATAGATTTATTGACTGAAAAAGAGAACGTGTTTGGTGAGATTTATGAACTTAACGAAAATGATTATCCAGAAGAAGGGGTCTATATTAAAGCATATTTACCGTTTAATAGCTTCCTAGGAGAAACTGTGGAAGAAATTAAACAAGCAATTAATAACTTACTTGCATTTGATATAGACTTGGGGCCAAATCAAGTAACACTTAGTGAGGTCAATGAAGAAGATTGGGCAACTGCTTGGAAGAAGTACTATAAACCAGTTCAAATCTCTAATAAGATTACAATTACTCCAACTTGGGAAGACTATACACCAAAATCTACCGAGGAAATTGTTATAGAACTAGATCCTGGTATGGCATTCGGTACCGGAACTCACCCAACAACGGTATTAAGTATTCAGGCACTTGAAAAATATATCAAGGGGAATGAAACTGTTATTGATGTTGGCTGTGGTTCTGGTGTGCTAAGTATTGCTTCAGCATTATTGGGTGCGGAAGATATTTATGCGTATGATTTAGATGAAGTCGCGGTAAAGAGCACACAGTTAAATGCAAAAGTAAACAAAGTTAATCATTTAATCAAAACAAAGCAAAATAACCTACTTAGTCATGTTGATATGAAAGCTGATATCATTGTTTCCAATATATTAGCGGAAATAATTATCCGGTTTATAGATGATGCATTTGAAAATCTGGTAGATGGCGGTTATTTCATCACATCTGGGATTATTCAAGCCAAAAAACAATTAGTTTTAAATAATTTGGAAAGTCAAGGTTTTGAAATAGTTGAAATTAATGAGCTAGAAGACTGGGTTTCTGTCGTAGCGAAGAAAAAGTAGGTGCTTATATGCAGAGATATTTTATCCCAGAAGAAAATAAGAAGAATGATATTATCACCGTTGACGGTGACGATGCTCATCATATTGTACGCGTAATGCGAATGCAGGTTGGAGATAAGATTATTTGTAATCCACCAAATACAACTGGAGCAATTTGTGAGATTGTACAGATTGACGAACATGCCGTAAAGGCTAAAATTATTGAATGGCTAAACAATAATACGGAACTACCCGTTTTTGTAACCATTGCACAAGGATTACCAAAGGGAGATAAGATGGACCTAATCCTACAAAAAGGGACTGAATTGGGTGCATCAGCCTTTATCCCTTTCCAGTCGAAAAGATCTGTTGTAAAATGGGATGCTAGGAAAGTAGATAAAAAAATTACTCGCTATGCAAAAATAATTAAAGAAGCAAGTGAACAGTCTCATCGTAATTACCTTCCTGAAATTAAGTCAATTATGAACTTAAAAGAGTTGATTAAAGAAAGTGAGACATATCATGTGAAAATTATTGCATATGAAGAAGAGGCGAAAACAAATTCTTTTCAATCTTTTGCAAGTATTGTTAGTAAGCTAAGTATAGGTGATAAAGTACTTATTTGTATTGGTCCCGAAGGAGGATTTTCTCCTGAGGAAGTACATAGTTTGAAAGAACATCATTTTATACCCGTCAGATTAGGTCCTCGTATATTGAGGACAGAGACTGCTGCTTTATATGCACTTGCTAGTATATCGTATCAATTAGAAGAATTGGGGGGGCAATAATGCCAACGGTAGCATTTCATACATTAGGTTGTAAAGTAAATCATTATGAAACTGAAGGAATTTGGCGCATGTTCATGGAACAAGGATATGAACGAGTTGATTTTGACCATGATTCTGATGTATATGTTATTAATACATGTACGGTAACAAATTCCGGAGACAAAAAAAGTAGACAAACAATTAGGCGTGCAGTTCGAAATAATCCAGATGCGATTGTTTGTGTGACTGGGTGCTACGCGCAAACATCACCAGGTGAAATTTTAGAAATTCCAGGTGTAGATGTAGTAGTTGGAACACAAGATAGAAAAAACATGATTGAATATATTGAAGAACATAAGAAATCAAGAGAACCAATTAATGGTGTCTCTAACATTATGAAGAATCGTGTATTTGAAGAAATGGATGTTCCTGAATTTACAGATAGAACTCGTGCATCATTGAAAATACAAGAAGGCTGTAATAATTTCTGTACCTTCTGTATTATCCCGTGGTCAAGAGGACTTTTACGTTCTAGAGATCCTGAAAGTGTGTTAACTCAAGCGAAAAAGTTAGTTGAAGCCGGGTATAAAGAAGTAGTTCTGACTGGTATTCACACAGCTGGATATGGTGAAGATTTAAATGACTATAATTTTGCAGCATTATTACGCGATCTAGAATCAAAAGTAGATGGGCTTGAACGCATACGGATCTCTTCCATTGAAGCTAGTCAAATTACGGACGAAGTAATTGAAGTACTAGATAAATCAGAAAAGATTGTACGTCATTTACATATTCCACTACAATCTGGTTCAGACACTGTATTAAAACGTATGCGTAGAAAATATTCATCGGAATTTTACTACCAAAAAGTTGAAAAAATCCGTAAAGCCTTGCCAGATTTAGCAATTACGTCTGATGTAATAGTAGGTTTCCCAGGTGAAACAGAAAAAGAGTTTATGGAGACATACGATTTCATTAGAAAAGTTGGATATTCAGAACTTCATGTATTCCCATTCTCAAGAAGAACCGGAACGCCAGCTGCTAGAATGGAAAATCAAGTAGATGAAGATGTAAAAGCAGAACGTGTTCAAAGAATGATTGACTTGTCGGAGGAATTAGCTAACGAGTATGCATTACGCTATCAAAATGAAGTGCTAGAAGTTATCCCAGAAGAACGTGTATTAGACGAAGACAACCCTAATATGTTAGTAGGGTATACAGATAACTATCTTAAAGTAAAATTTGAAGGAACTAGTGATATGATTGGTAAGATTGTCCGTGTAAAGATTACTAAATCTGGTTATCCATACAATGAAGGTACTTTTGTTAGAGTCATGGACAATGCTACACATGGTAAGATGAAAATAAATGCCTAGTCAATTGATTGGGCATTAGGATTTCCTGAATAGCTTTTATGGCGTTAAAATGCTATTATGCAAGAGGTACATACAACTTAAGAAAGGATGTTTAACTTGGTAGAAAATATTGCAAAATATATCGATCACACCTTATTAAAGCCTGAAGCTACAAAAGATGCTATCTTAAAGATTGTTGAGGAAGCAAAAGAGTATGAGTTTGCATCAGTTTGTGTGAACCCACATTGGGTTCCATTATGTTATGAACATTTAAAAAATACCGAGGTAAAAGTTTGTACAGTCATCGGTTTTCCTTTAGGAGCTACATCTACAGAAACGAAGGTATATGAAACAAAACAAGCCATATCGAACGGCGCTACAGAAGTTGATATGGTGATAAACATTGGTGAGTTAAAATCAGGTAATGAAGATTTTGTGAAACAAGACATTCAAGCTGTAGTTGAAGCTGCAAAAGGAAAAGCCCTAACAAAAGTTATTATTGAAACTTCATTGTTATCTGAAGAAGAAAAAGTTAAAGCATGTCAATTAGCAAAAGAAGCTGGTACTGATTATGTCAAAACATCTACCGGATTTTCAGGTGGAGGAGCAACTGTAGAAGATATTGCTTTAATGCGTAAGACTGTTGGACCTGATCTAGGAGTGAAAGCATCTGGAGGAGTACGCGATTTAGCACAAGCAAAAGCGGTAATAGAAGCTGGTGCAACTAGAATTGGTGCAAGCTCAGGAGTAGCGATTGTACAGGGAAATCAAGGCACATCAGATTATTAATTTCACAGTCGGATTTTCTCGGGTCTTTTAGGTAAGTAGATAACATATCAACTAGCGTAGAAAACTAAAGAGTCAAAGAAAAATAATCAGTTGACCATTACTAAGCAATATATTATAATTACAAAAGGCATGATATATATCAGTATGCCTTATTAATCTGTTTTTTTGCTTCGGAGGGAGGGAAATTAGCATGTCAAATACAACTCGCGTTCGTAAAAACGAGTCTCTTGAGGATGCTCTTCGTCGCTTTAAACGTAGTGTAGCAAAAAGTGGGACACTACAAGAATATCGTAAGCGTGAACACTATGAAAAACCTAGCGTTCGTCGTAAAAAGAAATCTGAAGCTGCTAGAAAGCGTAAATTCTAAAGAAGGTGCTAGAAGATGTCATTACTATCACAGTTGAACGACGATATGAAGCAAGCGATGAAGAATAAAGATAAGGAAAGACTTAGTGTTATTCGAATGGTAAAAGCTTCATTACAAAATGAATCGATAAAGCTTGGTAAAAGTGAATTATCGGAAGACGAAGATTTGACAATTTTATCAAGAGAATTGAAACAAAGAAAAGATTCCCTCCAAGAATTTAAATCAGCTGGACGCGAAGATCTTGTTGAAAAACTTGAAATGGAAATCAAAATTATTCAAGAATATATGCCTGAACAGCTTTCTGATGAAGAGCTTTCAGTAATTGTTCAAGAAGCGATTCAAGAAACTGGCGCATCTTCAAAAAAAGATATGGGTAAGGTTATGAGTGCAGTGATGCCTAAAGTAAAAGGAAAAGCTGACGGCTCTAAAATTAATAAATTAGTTCAAGAACATTTGAATTAAGTTTGCCCTATAAAAACCCTTGTTAATAGCAAGGGTTTTTTATTTTACTCAAATTTATGAAAGTTATCCAATACTGCTTTCATATTTCTACCTTTCCAGTAGTAAACTGTGATACTATTTAGGTGAATAGGGATGTACATATGAAATTTTTTGAAACTTTATTTTGTCATCAATCGTATGAATAAATGTACAGAGAAGGAGGTGTAATAGTTGCCGAGAAAGCGTTTGGCATTTTATTTCTCTATTTATATTGTCATCATATTATCGTTGTTATCATCGGGGATTAATAATCCCGTTCATGCTGATGCGCAAGGTGGAGGTAAACAAATCTATGTTATTCCAATAGAGGATGACATAGAACGTGGGTTAGAAGCATTCCTTTCAAGAACTACTAGTGAGGCAGTGGAAGCAGGAGCAGATCATATCATATTTGAGATTAATACTCCTGGTGGAAGTGTAGAAGCAGCAAATAATATTGGAACTATAATTGCTAACCTTGAAATTCCCACAACCTCTTTTATTGTAAGTGAGGCGTTTTCTGCAGGATCGTATATTGCCCTACACACAGATAATATCTACATGACACCTCGAGCAAGGATGGGAGCTAGTGGCGTTATCAATTCTGATGGTACTGCTGCAGATAAAAAAGCACAATCTGCCTGGCTGAAAACTATGACAAGTGCTGCTGAAGCTGGTGGAAGAGACCCATTATATGCAGCAGCAATGGCAGATGCAAGTATCGATCTTCCTGAATTGGATGCACCTGAGGGTGAATTTTTAACCTTGACACCTAAAGAAGCACTAGAGGTTGGTTATGCTGAAGGAATTGTTCAAGATCGAACGGAGTTATTGTTTGAGTTAGGATTATCAAATGGCACCATCATTCAAACAGAACCTACTCTTGCAGAAAATATTGCTAGATTTATCACGAACCCAATCGTTGTTCCGATTCTATTATCACTAGCAAGCTTAGGGTTGATTCTAGAACTATATTCACCTGGATTCGGGGTGCCTGGTAGTGTTGGGCTACTATCACTTGCACTATTCTTTTATGGTCATTTTGTTGCAGGGCTTGCCGGAATGGAAGCAATCATCATATTAATTCTCGGTATTGCATTACTTATTGCAGAATTTTTTGTCCCCGGGGGTATCTTAGGTATTTTAGGCATCGGGGCAATTATTGGCTCATTATTTATGTCAGGTGCAAATGTGGGTCATATGATGACGAGCGTGGCTATTGCTTTTTTAGTTGCTGTGATAGCTTCCGTCATACTATTTAGAAGGATTGGATTAGATAAGGGTATTTTCCGACATGTCATATTAAAAGATCGAACAACAACAGAACTTGGTTATGTTTCTAATCAAAATCGCCTAGATTTAATAGGGATGGAAGGAATTGCTGCAACAGGATTAAGACCATCAGGAGTAGCTATTATTAATAATGAGCGAATTGATGTCGTAACAGAAGGTAGTTTTATTCATGCAAATACTCCTATTAAAGTTGTAAAGGTAGAAGGAGTACGTGTTATAGTAAGAGAATTATAAGGTCATAATGACCTATAATATAATACATTTTAGGAGGAATTATTTATGGATGCAAATATTATTATGCCTGTGATACTTATCGCAGTTATCTTGATTGCTGTGGCAATTTTATTTACATTTATACCGGTAACACTTTGGATTAGTGCATTAGCTGCTGGTGTGCGAGTAGGAATTCTACAATTAATTGGTATGAGATTACGTCGAGTTGTACCTAGTCGTGTTATCAATCCACTAATTAAAGCTCATAAAGCAGGACTTGATGTTAAAACAAATCAACTTGAAAGTCACTATCTTGCTGGTGGTAATGTAGACCGTGTTGTGAATGCATTAATTGCTGCACATCGTGCAAACATCGAACTATCTTTTGAGCGTGCAGCTGCTATTGACCTAGCTGGTCGTGATGTGCTGGAAGCTGTACAAATGAGTGTTAACCCTGAAGTTATTGAAACACCTTTTATTGCAGGTATTGCAATGGATGGAATTGAAGTAAAAGCAAAAGCTAGAATTACTGTACGTGCCAACATTGACCGATTAGTTGGGGGTGCAGGTGAAGAAACTATCATCGCTCGTGTCGGTGAAGGTGTCGTTAGTACAATTGGTAGTTCAGAAACTCATGCAAAAGTGTTAGAAAATCCTGATATGATTTCACACACAGTCCTTGCAAAAGGATTAGATGCTGGTACTGCATTTGAAATCTTATCAATTGATATTGCAGATGTAGATATCGGTAAAAATATTGGTGCGATGTTACAAACAGACCAGGCTGAGGCAGATAAGAAAATCGCTCAAGCGAAAGCAGAAGAACGTCGTGCGATGGCAGTTGCTCAAGAACAAGAAATGGTTGCCCGTGTTCAAGAAATGCGTGCAAAAGTTGTGGAAGCAGAAGCTGATGTTCCATTAGCACTTGCAGAGGCATTACGTACTGGTAAATTAGGTGTTATGGATTACTTAAATTATGAAAATATTAACGCTGATACAGACATGCGTGATTCTATTGGTAAACTTTCTAAAGATAATAATGATGATGATAATTAATAAACAAGGTTCTAAGAAGATAGAAGGGGGGATTTAAATGGATGGGTTATTTGAATTCTTGCCAATAATCGCTTTCATTGTATATGGAATTATCCGTGCAATGGGCGGGGCTCGAGAAAATGAACAACAAAAACAAAAACCAAATAGGCCTAATGTGCCGAGACCAACTGCAACCCCTTCAGGAGGTCAACAAAATCCTAAGCGAACTGTCTATAACACTTCAGGTTCAGAAGAAACTAGACATAAGCAAAAACAGACCGTGTATACATCGTCTGCTACAAATGTAAGTGTGGAAGAACAGCAGAAACAACAAATGGAGAAATTAAAGCAACGGATGAATACTGGGACCAGTGATTCGATTGATTCTTTATCGCAACAAGATTTGTCTATTGGACCATCTATTCAAGATGCGATTAAGCACCACACTCTACAAAGTAAGAATGTAAACAAAGAGAAGTTTAAGAAAGATGTAAAAACAAGTTTAAATCATAAAGGATTGGTCAATGGCATTATTATGTCGGAAGTTCTTGGTCCTCCTAGAGCTAGAAAACCTTTCCGAAGTGTAATTGCCGAAAGAAGTAGGCATACCCATTAATAGAACATAATTAAAACCCAAAAGTGTCGCTTTGATGCTTTTGGGTTTTTTAGTTCTTATCTGTTTCATTTTCTCATAAATATGTATGTGAGAGGGGGCTTTATCTAGTGAAGAATCTACAACAACGATTACGACCATGGCTAGTAAAGTATCTTGCATTGCCTTCTGATGTTGTAATGGAATTACCGAGAATTACAATAATTGGTCAGCTACATGTATACATTGAAAATCATAAAGGGCTAGCAGTTTTTACTGATAAAGAATTAAGACTTAAGACAACAAAAGGATATATTCAAATAAAGGGATCATCATTTGTTTTAAAGATGATGTTACCCGAAGAGATTTTGCTGGAAGGGAAAATTGCAGAAGTCAAATTTATATCAGGATAATGATTTTACCAGGAGGTCGAAATGAAACAGATACAGGGGTCGTTTATTAAAGGGTATGTGCGAATAGTTGTAACTGGAATTAGACCTGAGATGTTTTTTCAGGAGTGTACGGATAGGGGAGTAACGGTATGGAATATTAAAAGGGAAGGTAGAAAAACATGTAGTGGTAATGTTAAGCTACCAGATATCCCAAAAATTAGAACGATAAGGAGAGAGCAAAACTATAAAATAACATTTGAACAACGGCGGGGATACCCCTTTTTGTTTAGTCGTTTTTTTCGCAGAAAAGAATTTGTTTTTTCATTTATCATGAGTATTTTATTAATTCTATTTATGTCCAATATTATTTGGAAGGTCGAGATTACAGGAGAACTACCAAAGGAAATTGAAGAGAAAATTGAAGCACAGCTTAATGCTTACGGTATACATGCAGGTGCGTGGATCTTTACTATAGATCCTCCTGCTAAGATTCAACAGAAGCTCACAGATGATATACCTGAGTTACTCTGGGTTGGTGTCCGTCAAAAAGGGACAACCTATCAACTTGAAGGTGTTGAAAAGATTGTTGTTCAGGAGGATAAGGTGGAAGGACCACGAAATCTTGTAGCAACTAAAAAGGGTATTATAAAACGTATGTATGTATCAAAAGGTGTACCTCAAGTCGAAATAAATGACTATGTTGAACCGGGGAAAATACTGGTTTCTGGAACGCTAAATGAGGTAACAGAAAATGAAGATGATGATAAGAAAGAAAAAAGAAAAGAAATTGTCGTACCTGCAGAAGGAGAGATTATTGCAAGTACTTGGTATGAAATAGATGTAACCATACCACTTAAACAAAATTATGAGCTTTTGACAGGACAACAAGAAAAGAAATATTACATAGGTATCAAAGATTTTAAATTTCCAATTTGGGGATTTGGTTCACCAGATTATCAAGACGTTCACCGAGATAGTACTACATCAGCAATAAAATTCCTAAAATGGAATTTACCAATTGATATTATTGAGACCACACTAAGTGAAAAACAAATACAAAAATTTGAACGTAGTAAAGAAGAAGCGGTACAAGCAGGTATTAAACAAGCTAAGGAGGAACTTCAGCTACAGCTAGGTCCGGATGCTAAAATCACTTCGGAAAAAGTTTTGCATGAATCCATAGAGAATGGTAAAGTTAAATTATACTTATATTTAACAGTAGAAGAAAATATTGCTAAGGCACAACCAATAAGTCAAGGAGATTGAATATGCCCGAAAATTTAAACGCTATTGATATTGAATTAACAAATCCAGAAGAGGCTCTTGCACTTTTTGGAAACAATGATAGATACCTAAAACATATAGAGGATAAGCTGAATGTTTCTATTGTTACTCGTGGTGAAAGAGTTAGTGTCTCTGGAACAGATAGTGATATAGCTATTGTTCAAGATGTGTTACTAACCTTATTGCATGTAGTGCGGAAGGGAATTACAATTGCTGAACGTGATATTGTTTATGCAATTGAACTGGCGAAAGATGGTAAAATCAATCAATTTGAAACTTTATTTGAAGATGTAATTGCTAAGAATGTTAAAGGAAAAGAAATACGAATTAAAACTCTCGGACAAAAAAGCTATGTTTCCGCTATTAAAAAGAATGATCTAGTTTTTGGTATAGGGCCTGCAGGAACGGGAAAAACCTATCTTGCAGTAGTGATGGCTGTTCAAGCCCTAAAGAATGGTCATGTTAAACGAATAATTTTAACAAGACCAGCTGTTGAAGCGGGAGAAAGTTTAGGGTTCTTACCTGGGGATTTAAAGGAGAAGGTAGATCCATATTTAAGACCACTTTATGATGCGCTAAATGATGTCTTAGGAGCTGAACATACTTTAAGGTTGATAGAGAGAGAAACCATTGAAATAGCTCCGTTAGCATATATGCGTGGTAGAACGTTAGATGATGCTTTTGTGATATTAGATGAAGCTCAAAATACAACGCCAGAGCAAATGAAAATGTTCTTAACGCGTCTTGGTTTTGGGTCTAAAATGGTTATTACTGGTGATATCACACAGATTGACTTACCAAAAGGAATTAAATCAGGGTTACAGATTGCCGACAAACTATTGACATCTATAAAGGATATCTCCTTTATTTATCTAACACAGACAGATGTTGTAAGACATCCACTTGTTCAAAAAATTATTGATGCGTATGAAAAAAGCAACATGACCTGATAGGTATAGAAGACCCGGATATTATTGGGTCTTATTTCTTTATTTTTGTGAGTAATAACATATTAGTTCTATTCTTAAAGGGGGGAGAATATGAGCTCGTTTAAAAACTTGATTGCTTATTTGATAAAGTTACGAACTAAATGGGTTAGAATACTGGTTCCAGTTATAGCGTTAGGGCTGTATTTCTTTATATTGACATTTAATAATGTATATACGGAAACATATGATATTGAACCATTAACAACCTCAAGGGAGACCATTCGATCTCCTATTACAATAGAAAATGAGCAGGAAACTGACCGTAAAACAAGAGAAGCGGTTCAAGCAGTAGAAGATCGATTCGATATATCAACCAATATTGCGGAAGAACAAATTGGATACATAAACGAGATTTTTACAGCGGTTGATAAATTAGAGGCTGAATCACTTATCGAGGATGAAAATGAAGGGGTGCCAGTACAATTAACGAACCGAGAAAAGGTTCAAAGATTGAAAGAATTATTATCCAATAGTATTACAGAGAAAGTAGAAGACAGTGTCTTTTTAAGAATTATAGATGTTCCGAAAGAAGAGAGAGAAAAAGGTAAAGAAGTCGTTATTTCGTATTTACAAGATGAGTTTAAACGCGGTGTAAGAACAGAAAACATGAATAGTGCCGTAGAGAGAGTTCATGAAAACATTCGCTATTCTAATATAGAACAGAAGTTAATTGAAGCGTTTCAAGAGCTAACGGAATTTGCGCTTGTCGAAAATTCTTTTTATGACTCCGAAAAAACTGCAGAAGCTCGGAAGGTTGCTGCGAGCAATGTTGAACCAGTTATGATTAATGGTGGAGAAATAATTGTTCGAGAAGGGGAGACAATAACAAACGAGATCTATGAAAAATTACAACTAGTAGGACTACTTAATAAAGATCGTAATGTATTTCCTGTCATTGGTTTAGGGTTATTTATACTATTAGTTGGTTCTGTTATTGTTTATGAAATGAATCGAATCGACAATAGAAAAGGGCTGGATAAAGGTACCATTGCGTCCATTCTATTAATCAGTTTTCTTGTGGTATCACTAATGAAAATAATTAGTATTTACACCACTCAGAGCAACCAATTCTTTTTCATCGTACCAGTCGCTACTGGTGTATTATTAGTTAAACAGTTAATCAATGAACGATTATCAATAGTATTAGCTATCTTATACGCTATTTTAGGTGGAATTATCTTTAATGGGGAAATTCCAGGTGCATTAAATGTCGAAGCAATTGTCTATTTCTTCTTCTCACAATTTGCTGCTATTGTATTTCTTGTCAATGTAAAAGATCGCTTATCTATCGTTCGTTCCGGTATTGGGATGTCTATCGTTAATATTATTTCTATACTATTATTTGTATTCTTGTCCTTTGAAAAATATTCAATTGGGGATGTACTTATTCTATCAGGCTTTGGTGTAGCATCAGCATTCTTATCAGCGGTGTTAACAATTGGATTGCTACCATTCTTTGAAACTGGGCTAGGTATACTATCTGATATAAAGTTATTACAACTTTCCAGCCCGAATCAGCCATTACTAAAAAAAATCCTTACAGAAGCACCAGGAACCTACCATCATTCGATCATGGTCGCAAACTTAAGTGAAACAGCTTGTGATGCGATTGGTGCAAATGGTCTACTAGCTAGGGTTGCAGCTTATTATCATGACATTGGAAAGACGGTGAGACCGCATTATTTTATTGAAAATCAATTATCAATAAAAAACCCACATGATGTAATTTCGCCAGAACAAAGTGCTGAGATAATTATTAGACATCCATATGATGGGGCAGAACTGTTAAGAAAGCATAAAATGCCAAAAGAAATAATAGATGTTGCCATGCAACATCACGGTACAACTTTATTAAAGTACTTTTATTATAAAGAAAAGGAAAATAATAATGCAGTACAAGAGGAGGACTTCCGTTACCCAGGTCCAAAACCTCAAACGAAAGAGGCAGCAATTATCTCAATTTGTGATTCTGTGGAAGCGGCCGTTCGATCATTAAAGGAACCAACTGAACAAAAAATAGAAGAAATTGTTTCTAGTATTGTAAATGATCGATTAATGGATGGGCAGTTAGATGAATGTCCACTTACGATTAAAGAGGTAAAAATTGTCCACAAAACAATATGTGAAGCATTAAAAGGAATCTTTCACTCCAGAATTCAATACCCAAATAAGGAGGCAAAATAGTGGAAATAGATTTTCAAGATAACACAAATTCGGTCCCAGAAAACCATTTTGAACTTATCGAGGGATTACTTAATTTGACTGCACTAAAAGAAAATATCTCAGAAAATACAGAAGTGTCCATTACGTTTGTGAATAATAATGAGATTCAGGAAATAAATCGAGACTATCGCAATTTAGACAAACCAACTGATGTAATTTCATTTGCACTGGAAGAAACGACTGAAGGGGAAGTTGAAATTGTTGGTGATGATATACCAGTTATTCTAGGAGACATCATTATCTCTGTTGAAAAAGCAAAAGAACAAGCAGAGGAGTATAACCATTCTTTTGAAAGGGAATTAGGCTTTTTAGCAGTGCATGGTTTGCTTCATTTGCTTGGTTATGACCATATGACAGAACAAGATGAAAAAGAAATGTTCCAAAAACAAGAAGAAATATTAGGGGAATTTAACCTTGGAAGGTAAAAAGAAATCGATTGGATTTTCATATGCCATAAATGGCTTAAAAGAGGTAGTGAAATCTGAACGGAATTTCCGATTACATCTACTTTCAACTATATTAGTCACTATTATGGGGCTTCTCTATAAAATTAGCTACCTAGAATGGATTGCTGTGGTTATCGTTGTTGGGATGGTAATCACAGCTGAAATTCTCAATACAGCTATAGAGGAAATTATCAATTATGTCCAACCAGATATTCACCCTGCAGCAAAAAAAATCAAAGACCTAGCTGCTGCAGGAGTGTTTATGACAGCTATAACTGCATTAATTGTAGGGATCATAATTTTTCTTCCAAAAGTTTTTTAATAAAGAACTCAGTTATGTATAAGGAACTTTCCTTATACTTTTTTGTTTTTTTATAACCTCTAAACCCCCACTATCTCTTTGTAGGGTTTACTAAGAAAGCATTGAAAAATGCAGATAGGGCAAATTATAGTAAAGAATCTTAGAGAATGTTTTCTAAATTTGTTGTTATTTATACTGTTGATAGAAACAATGCGATGAATAATTTTATTTGGGAGCAACATACCCGCTTCGGAAATACACTCCGCTTTTACTGCCAGCACAGGGGCGACATCTGTTCGAAAGTACCTCACAGTGTCTACCTTGCCGCGGGCGGCTGGTGAGCCTATCCTCCCGCAGGACAAGGAATGCTACGGCAGCAATGCATCGCACGCAGAAAGCGGAGTATTCTGCCGGAGCGGTATATTAATACTACACTCATTAATTGACAGTCGTATGCACACAGTCTCTTTAAAATGCCCGGTAGAACACAAAAAAACAATAGTAATTTGGCTTATTCAAGGTTATCGTGTAAATATTTTCCATGCAGTATGGAGAGAATTATCGAACCATACAATCTTTTTAAAGCTTTTGTCGATAACATGAAACTACAAAGATTTTGTAGTATAATAGACCAAACATAGAAAGAATCTATCTAAACTTCCTGGAGGAACAACTACATGGACACAAACTTTAAATCCGGATTTATCACCATTATTGGAAGACCAAATGTTGGTAAATCAACATTTATGAATAAAGTAATCGGACAAAAAATTGCCATCATGAGTGATAAGCCACAAACTACAAGAAACAAAATTCAGGGTGTACTAACCCAAGATGATGCTCAATTCATTTTTATAGATACACCAGGTATACATAAACCGAAACACCGTTTAGGCGATTTTATGGTTAAAATTGCCGAAAATACTTTAAATGAAGTAGATGCAATACTTTTTATGATAAATGCAGAAGAAGGTTATGGCCGAGGTGACCAATTTATTATTGATCGCCTAGAACGTGTAAAGGGTCCAGTCTTTCTTGTTGTGAATAAGATAGATAAAGTGCATCCAGATGAACTATTGCCTTTAATAGAATTTTACAATGAAAAGTATGATTTTGAAGAAATCATTCCTATATCTGCATTACAAGGAAATAACGTAAATCATTTATTAGATGTATTAAAAAGTCACTTGCCAGAAGGGCCGCAGTTCTATCCAGCAGATCAAGTAACTGACCATCCAGAGCGATTTATTATTAGTGAATTAATACGTGAAAAAGTATTACATTTGACTCGAGAAGAGGTTCCGCACTCCATTGCTGTTGTAATCGAAAACATTGAAAAAAGAGAATCTAATGCGATATTTATACAAGCAGCCATTATTGCGGAAAGAAAATCTCAAAAAGGGATATTGATTGGAAAACAAGGAAGCATGCTTAAAAATATTGGTAAAGATGCAAGAAAAGATATAGAAGCACTACTTGGATCAAAAGTATATTTAGAACTTTGGGTAAAGGTCCAAAAAGACTGGAGAAACAAGCAAAGTCAATTACTTGAGTACGGCTTCCGTGAAGATGAGTATTAGAGTTGGAAAATTTTTTAACTAATTGTTTTCCGGCATAGTGGAAACGATAATAGTATCCGGAACATTGGTTGCTACGAGTGAGCAATACGTGTATCCAGATTAAAGAAAGATTTCAATCAGTGTTCTAACTTACAAAAAGATACTTCTAGAAAAGTATAAAGAAAGGTGTGTTTTCTTGTGATCGACTTAGTATGGAAGCTATTTAGTCAAACAGGAAATATTGAGACCTATTTACTGATGAAAGAGTTAGAAAGTGATCCAAGTGAGCTAGACTTAGATGGAAGCTCTACAACTAATCTGGAGAACCTACCGGTGGATTCCAATATGTAGCATGCAGTAAAAAAGGGGAATACGTATGCTAGAAAAAATAGACGGTATTATTATTAAAACTAAAGATTATGGCGAAACACATAAACTAGTTACAATATTTAGCAAAAGAATTGGTAAGTTTTCTGCTATTGCACGTGGTGCTAAGAAGCCCAAAAGTAGAATGGCTGCTACTGCGCAGCCATTCATTTATGGTCAATTTTTTGTATATCTCTCGAAGGGATTAAGTTCTATTCAGCAAGGAGAAATTATTGAATCTAATCGCGTTATACGTGAAGATATTATGAAGACAGCGTATGCTGCTTACTTGGTTGAGCTAACAGATAAGTTGTTAGATGAAAAAGTTCCAAGTCCTGAGATATTTGAACAATTGATTAAAACCTTTGAATGGATCTCTGAACATGATGATGTCTCCATTCCTATCATGATGTATGAAATGAAGCTTTATAGAGCCGGTGGATTTGCTCCGACTGTACACCAGTGTACTAATTGTGGTGAAAAGAATGCACCCTATTCCTTCTCAATGGTAGAAGGGGGACTTTTATGTTCAAGGTGTAAGTATTTAGACCCAGAAGCCATTCTATTACCAAATTCAGTAACGAAGCTATTATTTATTTTTTCAACCGTTGGTTTGGAACGAGTTGGTAATGTGACGGTTAAAGAGGAAAATAGACAGTTATTAAGAAACCTATTTGATGCTTATTATGATCGTTATGGTGGATATTTTTTGAAGTCAAAGAAGTTTCTTAATCAGATAGCAAAATTTAATGATATATAAAAGTTGACAACTCCTTTCTTTATAAAGTAAGATGATACATATTTATTACATATTTAAAAGATAATGTGATGAGAGAGAAGAGTACTTTCTGCAACCATTTCTAAAAGCGAGTTCAGGATAGTGAAAGCTGAACAAATGGCCAGATAGGAATGGCACTCTGGAGCATATTTAATAAAGTGGCTTTATCACAGGGTGGTAAAGCAAATAGGGTGGAACCGCGGACTAAAACCCGTCCCTATGTCTATAATCTTTTTATAGGCATAGGGACGGGTTTTTATTCTGCTTTCAAGATTGTTTAGTGAATGATGAATACCCGAGAGGGAGAAGAAACAAGTTCTTGATTTGAATACAAGAATGGAATCTTATAAAAATTAACGGAGGTTTATGTATGAATATCCAAAATATGATATTAACATTACAGAAGTTTTGGTCAGAACAAAATTGTATTCTAGTACAAGCATATGATGTTGAAAAAGGTGCTGGAACCATGTCGCCGATGACGTTATTAAGAAGTCTTGGTCCAGAACCATGGAGAGTTGCCTATGTTGAGCCGTCACGTAGACCTGCAGATGGTCGTTACGGGGAAAACCCAAATCGTTTATATCAACATCATCAATTCCAAGTAATTATTAAACCATCACCAGATAATATTCAAGAGCTTTATCTGGAATCGCTTCAAGCTCTTGGTATTAATCCATTAGAACATGATATTCGATTTGTAGAGGATAACTGGGAAAACCCTACACTTGGAGCTGCAGGACTTGGTTGGGAAGTATGGCTTGATGGAATGGAAATTACGCAGTTTACTTATTTTCAACAAATTGGTGGATTAGAAGCTAATCCAGTAACAGTTGAACTAACTTATGGAATTGAGCGACTTGCATCCTATATACAAGATAAAGAAAATGTATTTGATTTAGAATGGACGGAAGGGTTTACTGTAAAGGATATCTTTAAACAACCTGAATACGAACACTCCAAATATACATTTGAAGAATCTAATGTGGATATGTTATTTGAACTATTTTCGATGTATGAAGAAGAAGCAAGGAAGACGATGGAAAAAGGTTTAATTTTTCCAGCTTATGATTATGTATTGAAGTGTTCACATACGTTTAACTTATTAGACGCAAGAGGGGTCATTTCTGTTACAGAACGTACCGGTTATATAGGTCGAATCCGGAATTTAGCTCGTAATATTGCCAAGGCTTATGTGGAAGAGCGTGAGCGTTTAGGTTATCCAATGCTAAAGGAGGAGAAATAATGACTAAGAATGTATTATTTGAAATAGGTTTAGAGGAATTACCTGCTCGTTTTATCGACCAAGCAGAACAACAATTAAAAGAAAAGACAATAAAATGGCTAAATGAATCACGTATATCCTTTACTAAAGTTGAATCATTCTCAACACCAAGAAGATTAGCCGTATTAATTCATAATATTGCGGAAAAACAAGCTACCGTAGAAGAAGAAGCAAAAGGTCCAGCGATAAAAATCGCACAAGACAATGAAGGAAACTGGACAAAAGCTGCAGAAGGTTTTACAAGAGGGCAAGGAAAAACCGTGGATGATATCTACACAAAAGAAGTGAAAGGTACTACTTATATATATGTTAATAAAGTAATTGAAGGAAAACCAACAGAATCTATTCTGCCAGAATTCAAACAAATTATTGAATCGATTCAGTTCGGTAAGAATATGCGATGGGGTACGAAAACCATGCGATATGCAAGACCAATTCGTTGGTTAATTGCTCTTTATAATGAAGAAGTTATTCCATTTGAATTAGCAGGTGTTCAAACTAGTAATAGTACCTATGGGCATCGCTTTCTTGGTAGGGAAGTTGTTCTAACTAATCCTTTACAATACAAGGAACAACTAGAGAAAAACTATGTTATCGTTGACTCAAAATTACGTGAATCAATGATTGAAGAAGGAATTAAAAAGTTAGAAAAAGAAAGAAACTTCATTGTACCAATTGATCGAGATTTACTGGATGAAGTTCGAAATCTTGTGGAGTATCCAACTGTATTTGTTGGAACTTTTGAAGAGAGTTTCTTGGAACTACCTGACGAGGTATTAATTACTTCAATGAAAGAGCACCAACGTTACTTCCCGGTCAAATCAGAGAGTGGTATGTTACTCCCATACTTCGTAGCAGTACGCAATGGTGATGCAAATGCACTGGAGACAGTTGTCAGAGGTAATGAAAAAGTATTAAGAGCACGTTTATCTGACGGTGAGTTTTTCTATGAAGAAGACCAAAAAAATTCAATTGCATTTTATTTGGAAAAACTTAATAACGTTGTTTTTCAAGTGAAACTAGGTACCATTGGCGAAAAAGTTAATCGTGTTGTTACTCTATCTGAACAACTAGCAGAGGCTTTAAAAGTTGATACAGAAATAAAAGAGCAAGCTATTCGAGCAGCCCAGATAAGTAAATTCGATTTAGTAACAAATATGGTTAATGAATTTACTGAACTTCAAGGAATTATGGGGGAAAGATATGCTCGTATTTTTGGTGAAGATGAGACTGTAGCAGTGGCAATCCGCGAACATTACCTACCAACAAGCGCTAGCGGAGATCTACCAAAGACATTGGTTGGTGCCATTGTGAGTGTAGCAGATAAATTAGATACGATTGTGGGCTGTATTGGTGTTGGATTAAAACCTACTGGTTCTCAGGATCCATATGGTTTACGTAGACAAGCAACAGGTATTCTTCGTATTGCCAATGAAAAAGAATGGGAGATTCCAGTAGCGCAACTTTTCAATATGACAATTGAACTATATCAGTCTCAAGCACTTGAGCATTTTGATTCTGATATTGTGAAACAAGAACTGCACACCTTTATACAACAAAGAGTTGCTTTTCTTTTAAGAGAGCAAGGAATTGAACAGGATATTATTCAAGCAATTACAAGCCGTTCTATTGGAAAGATGTCTGATATGATGAAAAAGGCAAGTATTCTATCTACTAAAAGAAATGATGCTTCTTTTAAACCGATACAAGAAGCTTTAGTTCGTGTTTTAAATTTAGCTGAAAAGACAGAGAAGAATGAAATAAATCCTGATTATTTTGAAACAGAAACCGAAAAAGAATTATTTTCTTCTTATCTAACTGTAAGTTCGGTATACCAGGAGTTTGTAAATCAAAATAATCTAGAAGAAGCATTTGCAGAATTAGAAAAACTTGCAAATCCTATCCATTCCTTCTTTGAAAATAACATGGTAATGACTGATAATGAAAATCTTAGAACCAACAGACTAGCATTATTAAAACAAATTGCAATCCTAATAAATAGTTTTGCTAATTTAAATGCAATCGAGTGGAAGCAACATAATTAGAAATGAATCTGCTAATTCCTCTTTTTAGTTATATGGGCTATAATATTAATGAATAGTATGTCTCTTTTAGACCGTTGGGTGGTGAAAATGTGGAATTATCCAATCGACAAGAAAAAATAATAGAAATTGTAAAAAATAATGGTCCGATAACTGGCGAACATATAGCCGACCAGTTACATTTAACACGTGCAACTTTAAGACCTGATTTGGCTATTTTAACAATGGCAGGATTTCTGGATGCTAGGCCACGTGTAGGATATTTTTATACAGGTAAAACAGGATCTGAACTGTTAACAGAGAAAATTAAGAAATATAAGGTGTATGAGTATCAGTCTATTCCAATTGTCGTACAAGAGAATTCATCTGTATATGATGCAATATCTACTATGTTCTTAGAAGATGTTGGTACGCTATTTATTGTGGATGACAATTCATGTTTAACAGGAGTTGTTTCACGGAAGGACTTATTGCGAGCTGCAATTGGAAAACAAGACTTAAATGCTCTAGCAGTTCATATTATTATGACGAGAATGCCTAATATTACGGTATGTCGTAAAGAGGACTTGTTGATTGATGTAGCCAAGCACTTAATTAACAAACAAATTGATGGATTACCAGTAGTTAAAGATACACCTAAAGGATTAGAAGTAATAGGCAGAGTGACTAAAACAACAATCACAAAAGTTTTTGTGGAGTTAATAACAGATAATCATATCTAACCTTAGGGGGATGATGATAGAAATGAGTACGAAGAAGCCAGTTTTTATATTATCAGATTCTGTTGGGGAAACAGCTGAATTAGCTGTGAAGGCAGGATTAAGTCAATTTAGTATGGATTATATCATTCAACGTGTTCCGTATGTCGAGGATAAAAAGACAATTGATGAGGCATTAAACAGAGCAAAGGAAGAGAATGGAATCATCGGTTTTACTCTTGTTGCGCCAGTTCTTCGTAATTATCTTAATGAAAAAGCAGCAGAATTAAATATTGAAGCAATTGATATTATGGGGCCAATGTTGGATGCTATGGAACGTGTCTTTAATAAAAAACCAAGATTAGAGCCAGGTTTAGTACACAAACTAGACGAAGATTATTTTAAAAAAGTGGAAGCAATTGAATTTGCGGTTAAGTATGATGATGGGCGTGATCCAAGAGGAATTGCGCGGGCGGATATAATTTTGCTTGGTGTATCAAGGACATCCAAAACACCTTTATCTCAATTTCTTGCACATAAACGTTTAAAGGTTGCCAATATACCTATTGTTCCGGAAGTGGAACCACCAGAAGAGTTATTTGAAGTGGATCCTTCAAAGTGCATTGGCCTAAGAATAAAACCTGAGAAATTAAATGATATCCGAAAAGAACGTTTGAAGGCATTAGGACTTGGAGATCAAGCAACATATGCCAATATTAAGCGAATTCATCAGGAAATAGATTATTTTAATAAAATTGTGGATAGAATTGGATGTAGGGTAGTAGATGTATCCAATAAAGCAGTAGAAGAAACTGCCAATGTCATTCTACAAATGATAAAATGATTTTTTTAAGGAGCATGACCATTTGGTATGCTCCTTTAATACCGCTTTAAGGGAATATTTTTAGTAAATCGAGCATATTTTGAATTTATTAATAGTATTTTTCTGTAAAATGTATTATAATTATTTTTTGTGTAAAAATAGATGATATTGTATAAAATAATATCGATATAGTTTATTGGATATTCAGAAAAATAAAACATTCATCTAAAAGAAGGAATCTGCATTTTTTTGTAGAATAGTATTATTAGACTAATTTTTATTTAATAATATATAGTTAGTCCAAATATGCAAGGATTGTTTTAGCAGCAATATTGATAATTATGATTACTTCTATATCCTTCTAAGAGATTTACGTAATAGAAGGAATTTTTTTCGACTTTCACAAAAAACTTGTCGAAATATGAAGGATTTTATTGGGGGAATATCGAATATCTATTAGTACAAAACTCCGTAAGTATGGTGGTATGAATGGCTAATCAAATACCAGAAGAAATAATTGAACAAGTTCGTGGGGCTAATGACATTGTAGATGTTGTAGGAGAATATGTTCAATTAAAAAAACAGGGAAGAAATTATTTTGGACTTTGTCCATTCCATGGTGAAAAATCTCCTTCATTCTCTGTTACCCAAGAGAAGCAAATCTTTCACTGCTTTGGATGTGGTAAGGGAGGAAATGTTGTTACATTCTTGATGGAGATGGAAAGTTTTACTTTTTTCGAAGCCATTAAATATCTTGCTGATCGTACTGGAATAGAGCTGCCAACAGATTCTATTAAAACCGAATCCTCACTTTCAAATGAGAATCAGCAAATTCTTTCAGCTCAAGAATGGTTGACTAAACTTTATCACCATCTCATTCGCTATACTAAGGATGGGAAAATAGGACTTGATTATCTTGTTGAAAGAGGCATAACGGAAGAAGCAATAGATACATTTAAACTTGGCTATGCCCCGAACACTAAGGATTTTATTGCAACCTTCTTAGAGAAGAAAGGCTTCCATAAGCAATTGCTCGTGAAATACGGCTTACTTAATATGAATCAGGAAAATGATACTGTATCAGACAGATTTCGAGGAAGGGTAATCTTCCCAATTCGAAATCATTTAGGTAAAACAGTTGCTTTTGGTGCCAGAGCACTAGAGAAGAATCAAGAACCAAAATACTTAAATAGCCCAGAATCAGACCTTTTTCAAAAAGGTAAGTTACTTTACAATTTTGACTTAGCAAAAAAACATATTAGAAAAAAAAGCGAAGCTGTACTCTTTGAAGGGTATATGGATGTTATCTCTGCATACCAGGCGGGGGTTGAGAATGTCGTCGCCACCATGGGGACAGCATTGACTGAAACGCAGGCAAAATTGTTAAAAAGGTATGTTGACACAGTTATTCTTTGTTATGACGGTGATAGGGCTGGAATAGAGGCAACTTATAAAGCTTCTAAATTACTTCAGCAAGTTGGCTGTCAGGTAAAGATAGCCAGTTTGAAAGATGGCCTTGATCCAGATAGTTTTATTAAAGAGTATGGTGGAGAGGCGTTTAGAAGAGAAGTAATTGGTGCCTCACAGACATTCATGAGCTTCTATATGCGGTACTTAAAGAAGGATTTTAATGTAAGTCTTGAGAGTGACCGTATTCAATACCTAGAAGAAGTATTAAAAGAACTAGCAAAAATAGAAAGTTCAGTAGAAAGAGAACTTTATGTAAATGAGCTTAGTGCTGAATATAATATTACAGCAGAGTCATTATTAGAACAAATAGAGCAATATAGGGAAAAATCAGCCCCTGAAAAGGATAAGAGGGAAAAAGACAGATATACTAATAAGGGACAAAAGTCAAGTGGAAAATTATTACCAGCTTTCCATAATGCTGAGAGAAAGTTATTAGCTTATATGCTTCAGAACCGAACGATTGCTGATAAAGTACAAGAGGAATTAGGAGCTTCATTTAATATAGATGAGCATAAGATTATTGCAACTTATTTATATGGATATTATGAAGAAAATAATCCAGAAGATGTAAGTATGTTTATCGATCGAATAACTGATGATAAACTGAGAAAACTTGTTATTCAACTTGCACTCGTTCCTACTCAGGCTGAAATTAGTGATAAAGAAATTAATGACTATCTCCATATTATCCGAGCTGAAGGTAGTACAGGGGTCGACATAAAACAATTAAAAGCTGAACAGAGATTAGCTGAACAGCAAAAAGATCCAATAAAAGCTGCTCAAATAGCATTAAAGATTATAGAATTACAAAGACAAGTGAAACATTAAAATTGATTCAAGTAGTATGGAAGGAGGGGGACTCATGGCTGAAAATAAACCTTCACAAACAAAAGAAAATGAGCCTGAGTTAACTTTAGAACAAGCAAAAGAACAGCTTGTTGAGATTGGCAAGAAACGGGGCGTATTAGCCTATGAAGAAATTGCTGATCGTCTATCAAGTTTTGTAATTGAACCTGATCAAATGGACGAATTTTATGAAAATCTAGCTGAACAGGGTGTAGATGTAATAGGTGAATCAGAAGATGATCCTAAAATGAAAGAAATTGAAAAAGAAGAAGAATTTGATGTGCATGACCTAAGTGTACCATTAGGGATAAAAATTAATGACCCTGTTAGGATGTATCTAAAAGAAATCGGTAGGGTAGACTTACTATCTGCTACCGAAGAAATTGAACTTGCTACTCGAATTGAAGATGGTGACGAAGAAGCAAAGAAAAGACTTGCCGAAGCTAACCTGAGACTAGTAGTTAGCATTGCCAAGAGATACGTTGGTAGAGGAATGCTATTTCTTGATTTAATCCAAGAAGGTAATATGGGTCTAATTAAGGCTGTAGAAAAATTCGATTATCGTAAAGGGTTTAAATTTAGTACCTATGCAACTTGGTGGATTCGTCAAGCAATAACTCGAGCAATTGCAGACCAAGCAAGAACAATTCGTATTCCAGTTCATATGGTGGAAACGATTAATAAACTAATCCGTGTACAAAGACAATTACTTCAAGATTTGGGCCGTGAACCTACACCGGAAGAAATCGGTGAGGAAATGGATCTGACACCTGACAAGGTACGCGAAATATTAAAGATTGCACAAGAGCCGGTTTCACTAGAAACACCTATTGGTGAAGAAGATGATTCCCATTTAGGTGATTTTATCGAAGACCAAGAAGCTATTTCACCTTCTGACCATGCCGCATATGAATTATTAAAGGAACAATTAGAAGATGTGTTAGATACATTAACAGATCGAGAAGAAAATGTTCTTAGATTACGTTTTGGTCTTGATGATGGACGGACTCGAACGCTTGAAGAAGTCGGCAAAGTATTCGGTGTAACACGCGAAAGAATTCGTCAAATTGAAGCAAAAGCACTTCGTAAATTAAGACACCCTAGTCGTAGCAAACGATTAAAGGACTTTTTAGATTAAACTAGGTTGGTCATTGGTCAATAGGGCAATGACTTTCCTTTCTTTTTACATCTAAATCAGTAGCTCTCTCTCTACAATGAGGTGGTAATATGGCGGATGATCGTACCCGAATCATCGTAAAGGAAATAAAGTACTGGAAGGAACATAAATTACTTCCTCAGGCACAGTGTGACTTTTTACTTGCTTTATATACTAAAGGAGAAGAATACGAGTCATCAACTACTATTAAGAAAAAGAAAAATACCGTATATCAATACATTCAATTAATATTATTAGTGTTGTTGATACCGTTTTCATTTCTTGTAGTTTATTTTACTCAATTTAATTCTATTTTGCAACTGGGTATATTAGTTCTATTTATAAGTTATGCTTTCTGGACTTTTCATTTTTTTCGAAAAAAAGAAAGTAACTATATACATATTTCTATCATCGTGCTTTTATTCTTATTGCTAGTTACGACAGATTATCTTACCGATATGCTTCATATTAATCAATACGTTACTATTATTTTTTTTGTCATGAATTTCATTGGTTGGTATATATTAAGTCGTAAATTAAACTATAGATATCTAATGGTTTCTAGCTTTTTTGCTATTATCTTAATATTGTTCGTAAACTTTTCACATCTTTTTTCTTTTAACTAAATGATTTTTCATATAGAATAGATATAGCTATGTGGAATATATAATATTCCGGGGATACATAAGGAGGAAATACTAATGAAACGAAACCCAATAATCCCTTTTGCACTAATTGCGATTGTAGGGATACTAGCAGTAATTGTTATTTCATTTGTAGGAATTAACCAAAGGGAACAAATAGCTAACCCTGATGCAGGACAAGAAGAAGGTGCTGTACAGGACCCAGAAGCAATTTACGAGGCTTCTTGTTTAGGATGTCACGGTTCCGATCTTTCTGGTGGGGCTGGTCCGGCATTAACAACTGTTGGTGCAGAATTGTCGTTAGATGAAATTAAAGATATCATTACAAATGGTACAGATGGTGGTATGCCAGCGCAATCTGGTACACTATCTCCAGAAGAAATTACAGTCATCTCTGAATGGTTAAGTGAGAAAAAATAAATAGTGATGAGGGAAGCTTTCTGCTATAATACAGAAAGCTTTTCTTTTATACTTTGTCAATTAAAGTCACAACCAAATATTTTTTATTGTGGAGGTTACATATGACAGAGGATATTAAACTGTCGAATCGATTGTTATTAGTTGCATCATATCTTCCCAAAGGAGCAAATTTTGCAGATATTGGTTCTGATCACGCTTATCTTCCGTGTTTTGTGTGTCAGCAAGATCCAACAGCAACTGCAATAGCTGGAGAAGTAAATGTCGGTCCCTTGTCTAGTGCACAGGAAACGATTAACAAATACAATTTGAATGAGTATGTTGAGGCTAGATTAGGTGATGGATTATCTGTACTACAACAAAATGAAGTTAATCAAGTTGTAATTGCAGGCATGGGTGGTTCTTTAATACGCACTATTCTGGAGAACGGAAAAGACAAACTTTCTAGCGTAAATTTAATTATTACACAGCCCAATGTGGATGAGAAAAATGTTCGTAATTGGTTCATGGAGAATCATTTTAACATTCAGGATGAATCAATCCTAGAAGAAAATGGACATATCTATGAAATAATCGTAGGTATACGTGTAAACAATGCAACCACCCTAAGCGAAAAAGAGCAACTTTTCGGACCTAAGCTATTAGCGCAGAGGAATGAATTATTCTATAAAAAATGGGAATCAGAGCGAGTAAAATTAATTAGGGTAATAAGTCAAATGCAGAATGCCAAGAATCAAGACCGTGAGAAAATCAGTAAGTTCCAAGAGCAATTGGGTTGGATTGAGGAGGTATTAGAAGATGACCACTACTAATTCCGATATATTTAAATTAATGGAGAAGTGGGCACCTAAGTCTCTAGCGTATGATTGGGACAATGTCGGTTTGCAAGTTGGATCTTACAATAAACCGGTAAAAAAGATAATGGTCACATTAGATGTCCTAGAATCAGTCGTAGATGAAGCAATAGAAAATGAGGTAGACCTTATCGTTGCTCATCATCCATTACTGTTTAAACCTCTGAGCCAATTAAATTTGGATAATTGGCGTGGTAGAGTTATTCAGAAGTTGATTCAACATAATATAACGGTCTATGCAGCTCATACCAACCTAGATATGGCAACAGGTGGCGTGAATGATATGCTTGCAGATTTGTTAGGTTTAGAAAATACGGGAGTGTTAGTGGAAACTGACCCTGAAGCAATCTATAAATTTGCTGTATATGTTCCTGAAACTCATTTGGAATCGGTAACGGATGCACTTTCTAAAGAGGGTGCGGGGCATCTAGGTAATTATAGCCATTGTACATTCCAGTCTAAAGGTACAGGAACATTTATGCCCTTGACCCAGGCTAATCCTTTTATTGGCAAACAGAATGAACTTGAAAGAGTAAATGAAATTAAAGTAGAAACGATTGTAAAGGAGTCCATATTAGCCAATGTTCTTCATGCAGTCAAAAATGCACATCCATATGAAGAAGTTGCATACGATATATTTCCGTTAAAAAATGTGGATGACAAGCTTGGTTTAGGGCGTGTAGGTACACTAAATGAACCAATTACATTGGATAAGTTTATAGATCATGTGAAAAAATCATTAGGAGTAGACAATCTTAGAGTTTCTGGTAATTTATCTAAGAAAATAAAGCGTGTCGCCATTTTAGGTGGTAGTGGAGAGAAATACCTTTTTGCTGCTAGGAATAAAAAAGCTGATGTTTATATAACCGGCGATATGAGTTTCCACTTTGCACAAGAAGCTATTGAAATGGGAATTTCTGTTATCGATGCAGGGCATTATATAGAACAGGTAATGAAATCAGGAACCAAAGATTATTTAGATCAATATATTCAAAATGGCTCGATGGAAGACTCTAATATTGAAGTAATTGTGTCTAAGGTAAATACCGATCCGTTTCAATATAAATAGATCTCTCGTAAGGCAAAAAAAGGAGCAGTATAATGAATACTACATTTAAATCGTTAACATTTAACCCAACAACATTAGAAGTTATTGATAAATTACACTTCCAACAACCGACAGAGATACAATTAAAAGTGATTCCTGCCATTCTAAAAGGGAAAAGTGTTATTGGCCAGTCACATACAGGTTCAGGAAAAACACATTCATTTTTACTACCTATCTTCGAACAATTAAATGAGAAAGAGAAACAAGTTCAAAGTGTCATCACAGCTCCAACCCGTGAACTAGCGACTCAAATTTTTGATGAAGTAAAGAAGATAATAAAGCTTGCAGGAAAAGAACAAGATTGGAGTGCAAAGTTACTGGTTGGTGGAACAGATAAGCAGAAAATGGTTGATAAACTAAAAGAAGCACCACAAATAGTAGTCGGAACACCAGGCCGAATATTGGATCTTGTAAAAGATGAAGCTCTTTCTATATACTCCGCTAATTCATTTGTAATCGATGAAGCTGACTTAATGCTTGACTTAGGCTTTATTGATGACGTTGATCAGCTCTTAGTACGCTGCAAAAAGGATATCCAACTAATGGTATTTTCGGCTACTATACCGCAACGTTTAGAACACTTCTTTAAGAAATATCTGGAAAATCCATTACATGTAAAAATTGCGAATGAGCTATCACCCGAAACTATGGAACACCGTTTAATAGCAGTTAAACACCGAGAAGAAGATGAAATAATTTTCCAAATTTCCAAGGCCATTAATCCTTACCTTGCTATTATTTTTACAAATGGTAAAGAAAATGCTAATACTCTACATGAAAAGTTACTGGATAAGGGATTAAACGTAGGCATTATCCATGGGGGACTTCCTCCAAGAGAGAGGAAACGAGTACTAAAAGAAATTCAAAGTCTTAAATACCAATATATTGTTGCAACAGATCTTGCATCAAGGGGAATCGATATAAAAGGTGTTAGTCACGTTATAAATGCACAACTACCAAAAGAAGAAGAATTTTATATACACCGTGTTGGTCGAACTGCTAGGGCAGGCATGGAAGGTACTGCGGTTAGTTTATACAGAGAAGATGATCTGAAATTAATTGAAAAACTAGAGCAAAAAGGTCTTGAGTTTATATTTTATGATGTTCGTAATGGCGAGTGGAAAGATGCAAAGTCGTGGAATGAGCGTAATCTGCGATTGAAAACAACAACAGATGTTGAAAAAGAGGCTTGGAAACAAGTTAGAAAACCGAAAAAGGTAAAACCTGGTTATAAAAAGAAAATGAAACAACAGCAAGAATCGATCAAGAGGAAACTTAACAAAAAATCAAAGAACCACAAGAGGTAATGGGGGAGAAATACAATGTTGAAAATTGGATCACATGTTTCCATGAGTGGGAAGAAAATGCTTTTAGCATCTAGTGAAGAAGCGGTTTCATATGGAGCAAACACATTTATGATATATACAGGAGCTCCACAAAACACGCGTAGAAAACCAATAGAAGAGTTGAATATCGAAGAAGGCTTAAAACATATGACAGAAAATGGGATTGCAGATATAGTTGTTCATGCTCCATATATTATTAATATTGGAAACACGACAAAACCGGAAACCTTTGAACTGGGAGTAAACTTCTTAAGAACTGAAATAGAACGCACGGAAGCAATTGGTGCAAAGCAAATAGTCCTTCATCCTGGAGCACATGTTGGTGCTGGGCCTGAAGATGGTATTAAGAAGATTATTGAAGGTTTAAATGAGGTATTGGATAAAGATAAAGATGTACAAATCGCATTAGAGACAATGGCTGGAAAAGGTTCTGAGATTGGAAGAACATTTGATGAGATAGCAAAAATCATTGATGGAGTTACATTTAATGAGAAATTATCGGTATGCTTAGATACTTGCCATATTCATGATGCTGGTTATGACATAGTAAATGATTTTGATGGGGTTTTAGAAGAATTCGATAAAATTATTGGTGTGGACAGAATTAAAGTGGTCCATGTGAATGATTCTAAAAATGAAAAAGGGGCCCACAAAGACCGTCATGAAAATATAGGCTTTGGCCATATTGGTTTTGAAGCTTTACATTATGTAATTAATCATCCACAATTAGCAACGTTGCCTAAGATATTAGAAACGCCTTATGTGGGATTAGATAAGAAAACTAAGAAGCCACCATATAAGTTTGAAATTGAAATGATCCGTAATGGAAAGTTTGATGCAGATTTACAAGAAAAAATTATGAATCAGTAGCGTGTTATTGCATTTAAAAAGCTACCTCGATAATTCGAGGTAGCTTTTTAATTGAACAGATGTTCTAATCCATACGATTTAATGAGTTCATAAAATAGTTTATTTGCTTTTATTGCAGTGTTTCGATCAGTTATCTCACTTAAATCCCTTAACATTTTTTCCCGTTCTCTTTTGTCGAAAGGATTCAGTTTCTTTCTACGAACATAATTTGATATTTCAATTGCTTGTTCTTGACTAATGACAAAACCGTATTTTTGGGAATAAATTAATATATCTTCCGGTGTAATTTGTCTCATCTTATTAATAATCATTTGCTTAATAAATATTGACATAACAACAACTCCTCTTGATTTTCACTATATGCTTCCATTTGGTTATTATCAACTTGTTTCCTTGAAAATGTACTTGATTTCATTGGATGGCAAAATGTAACATTATAGAATTTGCGATTAATCATAAACTATAGATGCACCTCATCATATTAGAAGGAGGTCAATTATGGACGATAACAATCGTACAAATAATAATGTTGAAAAAGCTCCAAAGCATGGTGAAGAGGATTATTATATGTCCCATCACACAGATGGTATCTTTAGTAGCCGTGATGAGGAAACTGCAGCTGAGTTAACGGCAGATGATTACAGGAGAAATGTGACAATTGAAGATGATGGAGAACGTGCGAACACTTCCATAGGATGGATTGCATTAGCTTTATCTATCGCATCTTTCTTCTGGGCGCCTATACTTCTCGGTGGTGCGGGGATTATTGTAGGATTCATAGCCAGAAATCGCCATGCCAATACTCTTGGTAACATCGCTATAGCAGCTGGAGCAATTTCGATCTTGATTACACTATTTATATTGCCATTTGTTTAAATGAAGGAGGCCAGGATTTTACCTGGCCTCTTTTTTAATTGTATTTTGGGAAGAAATAAAATCGATTAGATTGCAAATGGTTTGGGTCAATATTTGGATTTAACAAGGAGAAATCCTCCATAATTTGTTCTATATTTAAATCACTTAATGACGGATTTATTTTCTCCATCACGGTTAAAACAGTATCCCCAGCTTCGATCTTTACTTTCAATATATCAAACGCCTGTTTATCCAATCCTTCAGTTGGGTTATCCTCTCTTTTAATATTATGGGATATATCTGTACCAAGCGTTAAATCTTTATAAATACTGACTAATAATAGTATAATGAAAATATTAATAATCGTCTTTTTCATCATATTACTCCTTTATTTGAAACCAATTATTATCATAATACGTATATAAAGAAAGAACATATTGAGAGGGAGAAGAATATGGAAATATTTTCTCAAGAATGGATTGCTTTAGTTATTACAGGATTAGGTACATTATTTTTACTTGGTGAAGTACTAGTAAATATGCGTGGTATATTTGCATTATTAGGTATTGGATTTATTACTGTATATTTCTCAGTATATTTGGAAACAGACTCTCTTATACTTATGCTAATCATTTATTTTATTGGGATTCTTTTAATTATTATTGATGGTAAAGTATTAAATGATGGGACTTTGGCTGTAATTGGTACTGCAAGCATGTTAGCTTCAGTAGCACTCCCAGCCCCGAATTTTGCGGCAGGATTATATGCTGTTCTAGGTGTCTTACTAGGTGCAGGCGGCTCACTATTTTTCTTAAAAGTATTCAAAAGAAGAGATATGTGGAATAAAATAACCTTAAAAGATCAATTAACAAGCGAAGCAGGCTATAACTCCATTAATAAGGAGTATCGAACATTACTAAACCAAGAAGGTATAACATTAAATGACATGCGTCCGGTTGGTACAATCCGTATCGGTTCTAGAGACTATAGTGCTGTATCGAATGGACAATGGATACCAAAAGGAACTGAAATAATGGTTATGCAAGTTGATGGTACTAAAATACTTGTTGAACCCAAAAGAAATTCTTAGGCGTAATCTCCTAAGAATTTTTTTTTTGACTTAAGGCAAACTATTTTTATTAGGTTATTGATTTCGAACTTCCAAACTAGTTAATGTAAATTTATTGTAAAGTTTTTCATAATTACTTTACAAATCGCGGACTTTTTACAATAATGGTTAGGGTGTGTTAAAAAGGGAATACATACGACAACTTTTTTAAAGGGGAGAATATCCATTGGAAATAGATGTACAGAAATTGATTTTTGAATTCATCGGTGGTTTAGGTATATTTCTATTAGGTATTAAATTTATGGGCGATGGGTTACAAAAATCTGCTGGAGATCGTCTAAGAGATATATTAGACCGTTTTACAAGTAATCCATTTCTAGGGGTACTTGCTGGTATAATTGTAACAGTATTAATACAAAGTAGTTCTGGAACAACGGTACTTACCGTAGGCCTTGTTAATGCAGGTTTTATGACGCTTAGACAAGCTATAGGTGTTATCATGGGGGCCAATATAGGTACAACGGTAACGGCGTTTATTATAGGTATTGACCTTGGTGAATATGCGTTACCTATCCTTGCAGTAGGAGCCTTTTTAATTTTCTTCTTTAAACATCAAAAAGTAACTGCGGTAGGACAAGCAGTGTTCGGATTTGGGGCGTTATTCTTCGGACTTGAATTAATGAGCAGTGGTATGAAACCCTTACGTTCCTTACAGGCTTTTCAAGATCTAACGATTAGCATGAGTGAACATGAGGTTTTAGGGGTAGTTATTGGTACATTATTTACTTTAATTGTTCAAAGTTCTAGTGCAACCATTGGAATTTTACAAGGATTATATTCAGAAGGTGCCATTGGACTAGATGCTGCTTTACCAGTATTGTTCGGAGATAATATAGGTACAACGATAACAGCTGTCCTTGCATCTCTAGGTGCTTCGGTGGCTGCAAGACGAGCTGCGGGTGTACATGTTATTTTTAACCTTGTTGGTACTGTAATATTTATGCTCATACTTGGGTTATTTGAAAGATATGTAATCTACTTACAAGATATCTTTTCGTTGAATGAGGAAATGACGATTGCGTTTGCACATGGAAGCTTTAATATTATGAACACAATCATTCAATTCCCTTTCATTGCTGTATTAGCATGGATTGTAACAAAGATTGTACCTGGTAAAGATACAACGATTGAATATAAACCACAACACTTAGATCCAATATTTATTCAACAATCATCAGCATTAGCATTAGACCAAGCAAAAGCTGAAATTGTGCGAATGGGCGAATATGCACACCAGGGGTTAGAGGAAACTAATTTATATTTGACCACAAACCAGACCAAACATTCTGATTTGGCCATGCAAATAGAAGGTGCACTTAACAGTTTGGATCGGAGCATTACTGACTATTTAATTGATATATCTGGTGGTTCATTATCTGAATTTGAAAGTGAAAAACATACGTTGTTAATGGATTCTGTTCGTGATATTGAAAGAATTGGTGACCATTTCGAGAATATTATCGAATTAATTGATTATAAAATATCTAATAAAGTAGTCATAACGGATAAGGCTCAAGAAGACTTAAATAATATGTTCGATTTAACGATGTCTACAGTAAAACAAGCCATTCATGCTCTTGATAAAGAAGATAGAGAAGAAGCGCTTGCTGTTATGCAAAAAGAAGACCAAATTGACAAAATGGAACGTAATTACCGTAAAAAGCATATCATTCGAATGAATGAAGGGGAATGTAGTGTATCAGCTGGAATTGTATTCGTTGATATCATCTCAAACCTTGAACGTATTGGCGACCATGCAGTGAATATTGCGGAGTCTGTTTTAGCCGATCAGTAATCGAAAAATGGATTAGATTTTTTCTAATCCATTTTTTTATTTTGTCTGTTTCTTGAAAAAATGTGTGTAAAGTTAATCTTCAAAGAGTTGAAGAAGCTATGTGGTAACTACTATCAATTCCTCAACAGTAAAGTGAAAAGCGGAGTGTATTTCCGTAAGGGATGAAGTTCACAATCAAGTCTTTATTGCACATTGTCTATCAATAGCAATTATCGAAATCGGTATAGTTAAATGGTTGGTAATTAGGTTGCAATTAAATGAAGAAGAATTGATAAGTCTATATAGAAAAAAATGGTAAGATATTTTTCTATTTTTATATTGAATTATTATTGTAAAGGTGTTATAGTAAATATTGTCGTTTTCAAATACATATTTATTTTCACTTAAAAAAGTAGTTGACAAGCTTGTTGAGATATGATAAATTATATCTCGTGCCACTAAAAAAAGTAGTAACCTAGTATTCTTAATTAACATTATTCCACAGTAGCTCAGTGGTAGAGCAATCGGCTGTTAACCGATCGGTCGTAGGTTCGAATCCTACCTGTGGAGCCAAATTAAATGGCGGCGTAGCTCAGCTGGCGAGAGCGTACGGTTCATACCCGTGAGGTCGTGGGTTCGATCCCCTCCGCCGCTACCATTTACTTAAGTTAATTTACATCATGGCGGTCGTGGCGAAGGGGTTAACGCACCGGATTGTGGCTCCGGCATTCGTGGGTTCGATTCCCATCGATCGCCCCATATTATTTATTACAAGGACCCTTAGCTCAGTTGGTTAGAGCTATCGGCTCATAACCGATCGGTCGCAGGTTCGAGTCCTGCAGGGTCCACCATAAAAAACTCGGGAGGTATACCCAAGTCTGGCTGAAGGGATCGGTCTTGAAAACCGACAGGCGGGTCAAACCGCGCGGGGGTTCGAATCCCTCTACCTCCTCCATACATAATTTCATCTTTAACCAGTAGAGCGACGAGCTTTGCTTCATAAATTAACTTTATAACATAAGGCTCGGTAGCTCAGTCGGTAGAGCAACGGACTGAAAATCCGTGTGTCGGCGGTTCGATTCCGTCCCGAGCCACCACTTTATACAAGCTTATGGCTTGTTTTTATTTTGCTTAAAAATCGATGCCGACGGCTCACCTAAATGTATATCTTCTTTAATATTTCACCTACATAATTAATTGGGTAATCTAGGCAAATAATTTGCAAGATATGGTAACGCGTGATAACCTTTCAAATAAAGGGTATTATATCCTTGTATAAAATTTAAGGAGGAGTTCGTTTTGGCATATCAATTACCTGAATTACCTTATGCATATGATGCATTAGAACCACACTTCGACAAAGAAACAATGAACATCCATCATACAAAGCATCATAATACTTATGTTACAAAATTAAATGCTGCGCTAGAAGGGAATGCAGATCTACAAGCTAAGTCTATTGAAGATCTAGTAAGTAATCTTGATGCAGTACCTGAGAATATTCGTACAGCAGTACGTAATAATGGTGGTGGCCATGCTAACCATAGTCTTTTCTGGAAAGTTCTTTCCCCAAATGGCGGCGGTGAACCGACTGGTGAACTAGCTGAAAAGATTAACGCTAAATTTGGTAGTCTTGATAAATTTAAAGAAGAATTTGCTGCTGCTGCTGCTGGCCGTTTTGGTTCAGGTTGGGCTTGGTTAGTTCTTAATAATGGTGAACTTGAAGTTACAAGCACTCCAAACCAGGATACTCCATTAATGGAAGGTAAAACTCCTTTACTTGGACTTGATGTTTGGGAGCATGCTTACTACTTAAATTACCAAAATAGACGTCCTGACTATATTTCAGCATTCTGGAATGTTGTTAATTGGGATGAAGTAGCAAAAAACTTAAGTGAAGCTAAATAAATAGTCTCTAACTGTAAGAGAAGGGTGTCCGAATGAGTATAAACTCTATTGGTCACTCTTCTTTTTTCTTTTCGTATATCTCCGGTTTGAATTGCTTACACTAAGAAAAGAGAGAAAAGGGGCAATTCAACATGCATAAAACCTTACAAACGGTAATTGGTAAAACAGAAATAAATAGAGATTTAATCTTATTGTTAGTAATTGGTGGTTTATATTCGTTAGGGATATATTTATCCAATACATTTGTCAATATTTATTTATGGAAGCAGGCTGATGGCAATTACTTTACGATAGCATTTTACAACTTAGCCATATTTATTTTACAACCTGTAACCTTTATAATTGCTGGAAAGATTGCGAAAAAAGTTGACCGAGTTATTGTGTTGAGACTAGGAGTCATATTTTTATCGCTATTTTTTTTAATGGTACTAATGATTGGAGAAAATGCAGCCTATTTCAATATATTATTAGGTAGTCTTTTGGGGATTGGTTATGGATTCTATTGGTTAGCATTTAATGTACTAACATTTGAAATAACTGAACCAGATACGAGAGACTTTTTCAACGGTTTCCTTGGAGTTTTACAGTCATTTGGTGGAATGATTGGACCATTTTCTGCAGGGTTTATTATATCTAAAATGGAAGCTAATATTGGATATAGTACGATATTCACGGTATCATTTATATTGTTCATTTGTGCAGTTATTTGTAGCCTGTTTTTGAAAAGAAGACCTGCTGAAGGGGTATATTTATTTAGACGAATAGTCCAGGAAAGAAAAAAAAATAAAAACTGGAGTCGTATTTTAAATGCACATCTATTCCAAGGTTTTCGTGAGGGGATATTCCTTTTTGTCATCACAATATGGGTATATATTGTAACGCAGAGTGAACTATCTCTTGGAATGTTTAATTTATATTTTTCAGGCTTTTCGTTTGTATTTTACTTTCTGGCTACAAAATTGATTAAACCATCTACACGTAAAAAAGCAATTTTAATTGGTAGTTTAATGCTTTATCTTTCCCTATTTATTATTATTTCTCATGCAAGCTATCTGACGTTGATTATCTACGGTATTATCATAGGTATTGCCTACCCTATTGTGAATGTACCTTATATTTCAATGACATACGATGTAATTGGTAAGGCATGGAAGGCAGCGGAACTTAGAATTGAATATATAGTCGTGAGGGAATTGTTTCTAAATATTGGACGGGTTACATCCATTATCTTCTTTATATTAGGCATCACTTTTTGGGAAACGGAAAGTATCATTCCTATACTCCTCATTGTATTTGGGGCTATGCATTTGGGTGTTTACTTCTTTGTTCGTCAAATCTATTTAACCGGACCAAATAAAAAAGAAGTATTGATTAAAGATCAGGTTTCAGACGAAAAAAACCGTTAATATCTAATTCAATACATGATATAATGAAAGTTAGAGATTTTTAATTAACATACATGTATTGGGGGGAAGAAACATGAAAAAAGAAAAAAAGAAGAAAGCACAACTTCCCTTTCGTTTAAATATATTATTTTTTGTCGTTTTTATTTTGTTTGCGGTATTAATACTGCAGCTAGGAGTTGTTCAAATCCTTAATGGGGAAAGTTTTCAGGAGGAAATCGATAAAACGACACAAGATACGACGAAAGTTCCTGTACCTCGAGGTGAAATATATGATCGTAACTATAATGTGATTGCAAAAAACAAACCCATGTATGCAATTACTTATACACCACCAAAAGGCGTCCAGGCACAGGATAGAATAGCAGTTGCTAGGAAGCTTTCACAATTTATTGATATGTTTCATCCAGATAAAGAGGAAAGAGAAAAACAAATCAATCGGATAACGGATCGGGATAAAAAAGAGTATTGGTACCTTGAAAATGAAGAGGAAGCCAAAAGTAGATTAACACCAGAAGAAGCTGCAGATTTAAAACCTGCAGACCAATATAAAACGATTTTAAAACGAATAACAGTAAATGAATATGAGAATCTAACTATGCAAGATTTAGAAATTATCTTGATAAAGAAAGAACTAGATCGAGCTTATGCTCTAACACCTCAAATCGTTAAAAGTGAGAATGTAACGCCTGAGGAATATGCAAGGGTGGCGGAACATTTGTCTGAATTACCAGGAATCAATGCTACAACAGACTGGGTTCGGGAATTTCCAAATGATGAAACTTTAAAAAATATCATTGGTAATATTACAACTGAAAAAGAAGGTGTACCCGCTGAAAATATTGATTATTATTTAGCCAAGGGATACAACAGGAATGACAGAGTTGGTACTAGCGGTCTTGAACAACAATATGAAGATTTACTTCGAGGTCGTAAAGAACAAGTTGAGTACACGATGAGTAAATCTGGGGTCATTCTAGATTCTGATGTAATCGTTTCGGGAGAGAGTGGAAAAGATCTAGTATTAACTATTGATATGGAGTTCCAAAAAATGGTGGATGAAATACTCCGTGATGAACTCAAAAAAAATGGTGGAAAAGAAAGATATTTACGCGATGTAATGGCTGTTGTAATGGATCCAAATACAGGAGAATTATTGGCAGTATCCGGACAGAGCTACTATGATGATCCTGAAACGGAAGCAGCAGAAAAAGATAAAATCGTGGATTCTGCTTATAAAACATTATATGATGCTCATCGACCGGGTTCCATTGTCAAAGGTGCAACTGTTCTAGCAGGATATGAATCTGGTGTTATTTCACCTGGGGATGGATTACAAGATAAGCCTGTTAAAATTGCTGGAACTCCAATCAAGTCCTCATGGACAAATCTAGGATATGTAAATGATCTGGATGCATTAAGACGCTCTTCCAACGTATATATGTTTCATATAGCGATGAAGATGGGTGGAGAATATAATTATCAATATGGTAAATCAGTAACTTTTAATCCTTTAGCTTATACCAAAATGCGTAATTACTTTAGACAATTTGGGTTAGGAGCGTTAACTAAGGTTGACTATCCATTTGAGGAAAAAGGTTTTGTTGGACCAACCAATATTGCTGGTGCAGCAGGTCTATTTCAAGACTTTGCAATCGGTCAGTATGATACGTATACAGCTATGCAAATGGCCCAGTACGTTTCTACAATAGCCAATGGCGGATATCGACTTCAGCCTCATTTCTTGAAGGAAGTTCGTAATCCAACACCAGAAATAGATAATCTTGGGACAGTCTATCGCAGCATGAATACGAAAATTCTTAATAAAATTGAGATGAGCGAATCCAATCTAAAGCGTGTACAGGAAGGATTCCGTCAAGTGTTTCAAGCGCCGGGAGGAACAGCCTATAATTATTTTAAAGGTACTGACTTTAATGCAGCTGGGAAAACAGGTACTGCCGAGAATGAAATTTATAAAGATGGTAAGTTAGTTGCTAACACGATTAATTTAACCATGGTAGCCTACGCACCTTATGATAATCCGGAGATTGCATTATCTGTTGTTGTTCCTAACCTGAATCAAAACTCAACCTCTTCCATAAACCATGATATAACTCGTAGAATATTTGATGCCTATTTCTCACTTAAAGAAAAAAGAGCTAAAGGGGAATCTACAGAGGAAAATAAAGAAGGTGAGGAAGAGGAAGAAAAACAAGATAATGAATAAGAATAACCCTAAAGCCTTATGAGGTTTTAGGGTATTTTTATCGAATTTACAATAATTTTACATTGATTTAATATGCTCTTTATATAATGGTCTTATTATAAGAATATGGTTACCATTTTGATAGGAGAGCGATAACATGCGAAGTAGAGAACAATTTCATTCCGATTTGGAAGAATTAGATCGTGACATTATTCAATTAGCAAAACGAGCAAATAAGGCACTTAGAGGATCGATGGATGCCTTGTTTAATCAAGATATCGATTTAGCAAATAAAGTAATTAATGATGATAAATTAATTGATAAAGAAGAAGCGGCAATCAATGATAAAGTGATTCTATTAATTGCGAAACAATCTCCTGTTGCTACAGATTTACGTAGACTGATCATTGCCCTTCGAGTTGTAACCGATATTGAACGTATGGGTGATAATGCGAAGAATATTGCAAAAGCGGCTATTCGGTTGGGGGATCATTATCAAGCGGAACTTCCACAAGAATTAGTCACAATGCGTGATACAGCTTTAGTTATGTTAGAAACTGCTATCAGCGCTTTCCAAAATGAGGATATTTCTGTTGCACATAAGTTAGCAGAAATGGACGATAAAGTAGACAAATTATATAAGAACGTCATTTCGAATATGCTAGGGAAAACAGCAAATAATTCAGAGCAAGTGCAATATGTGATGCAAATTGCTTTTAGTGCCCGTTATATTGAAAGATTTGCTGACCATATTACAAATATTGGAGAGAGTATTTTGTTCCTAGTTAAAGGGGAAATAGTTGATCTAAACGATTAATATAAAGAGGTGTTATCATGATCCATGATAACACCTCTATTAATATTCTTATTTTGTTAATGCTTCTGCAATTTCAAAATAGCTCATATCACTTGATAATTGAAATTCACCAAGTTGAATGCGAACAGCATATCCTTCATCTTCTAGGTAACTAATGAACTCAGCAGCGTCATCTATAATACCATTAGCTTCTAGCTCATTACTGATTGATGAAGAAGGCATACCAGATTCAATGACAAGTGTAAAATTCTTTGTATTTTCTTCTTCCTTTTTGTTATCAGTTTCTTCTGTAGAATCGGATTGATTATTCGTTTCTTCTTCTGTATTCTCTTCATTTGTTTCGGTACCTTCGGTTGATTCATTAGTGTCTACTTCTTCATCTTTTGTGTCAACCTTCTCGGAATCTGAGGATGCAATTTCCGTTTCTTTCTTCGCTACCTCACCGTTCATTGATAGAGAGATATATTCAGTTTCCGATAGAACTCGGTAACCTTTTTCTTTTAGTTCATTGACAATATCTTCTATTGGCATTTCGGAAAATTCTTGTTTAGAGCCATTTGAGAAATAATTGACAATCAACATTATGATTGCTGCAGTAAATAAACCAACAGCAAATGCACGTATCGGTTGCTTCATGTTATCCACCTTTACCTTTATAGATTAATAGATATCAGTTGTTTCAAAATCCTCAGTTAATAATTCTTCTTCTAACACTTTTACTTTTTTCTTTAATTGATACGTATCCTGCATTGTTGAGATCGATAATTGCTCTAATTCACTCTCAATTTTCTCAAAACGGTCATTTAAGAAAAAGGATAGTATAAATAAAGCAATTGCTATAATTGCGATAGTTGCTCCTGAAACAAAAATCATCATTCTTTTTACCTCCATTTCATATACAATACTAGTTATATCATATAATTCGACATGAATAAACCATAAATTTTTTCCATACACTTGATTGATTGCCAAACATCTGCTATTATTAACTAGTCTGAAATGAACTAATACATGCGATTAATGCAAGTCTTGATGAGTTTGGAGGGAAAAACATGCGCGTAAACATTACTTTAGCTTGTACTGAAACAGGAGAACGTAACTACATTACTACAAAAAATAAGCGTACCAATCCTGAGCGTATTGAGCTTATGAAATATTGTCCACGTCTTAAAAAACACACTTTACACCGTGAAACTAAATAATTTCACAATAAAAGAAGCTTGCTCCTATTTTATAGAGCGAGCTTTTTCTTATATAAGGGGAGGAAGGAATTGAAAAAAGAAGAACTACGAAAACAAACAATCAATGTACTTAAAAATTTAACTCCACAACATAAAGATGAAGTTAATAAAATATTACATAATCAATTATTACAATCTGACCTATGGAAACAATCGGATATAATTGGAATAACCATCTCAAGAGGTTTTGAGTGGGATACAAGTAAAATAATTGAAGCTGGTTGGGAGCAAGGTAAGACCATTGCAGTACCAAAATGTGATCCCAAGGGAAAGAGACTTGATTTTTATCGTTTACACAGCTTCAATGAATTAGAAACAGTTTATTATAATCTATTAGAACCTAAACCAGTAGAACAAAACCAAATTTCTAAGCAGTTAATGGATTTAATTATTGTACCTGGAATTGTATTTGACCTAAATGGTTATCGTATTGGTTTTGGGGGTGGATATTATGATCGTTTCTTGGATAATTATGAAGGTACTACTGTATCCTTATTAAGCAAATGCCAACTAACAGATAATGTACCATCTCAATCATTTGATATTCCCGTTAAGCATCTTTTGACAGAAGATGGATTCGTTAAGTAAAAGCCCGAATATTTTTACCGTAGAATGAAAAGACTAGTAACACCAAACCTAATAAAGGGGTGTTTAGATGAGATTATTTGTAATATTAACAGGAATTGTAGCGGCGGTTTCAGTGCTATATAAGTGGCGTTATAAGCTTATGAACGCTATGTTAGCTGTCAGCTTTTTAAGAAGAATGGCGGTATCCATTTCCATGAACTTACCTTCTATTCGAAAAAATATTCTTCCAAGTATTTTTAATGAGACTTCAGATTCAACGTCTTAAGTTTCCTCAAAAAGGGCTGTCTAAACAGTTCTTTTTTTATGTTTATTGTAACGTACGTTAAAGCATTTATCTTAGGATTTTGTTATGATGGAAAAGGGAGGGGAATTGATGGAACAAAAAGCAAGCTACATGATGTACACTTATGCGAATCAATTAGCTGAGCAACATGGCTATGATATTATATATATAAATAATAATGTAGAGGAAATTTGGTTGGAGAAATATCTAAATAAGACTTCTTCTATCATAAGAATCTCAACAACAGGTTTCGATTGGAAAAATCATCTTAAAAAAGATATTGGTATTGTATTCCAAAAGACTAGAGCGATGAAAAAAATGCTCCGAGGCAAAGATATCGAAATACATAATGTTTATATATCCCCACATACACCTATAGATAGTTGGGAAATGCTAAAAAAAACTTTGATAGTACAAGAAAAAAACCCCATTAAAATGAACATTTATTATTTATCTGGAAATGAGATAGTATCTGAACGTAATAGATTAGAAAAAAATATTTCCATTAGCTTTAATGAGATTTCTGATGAAAAAGATATAGATCAAATAGAGAATGAAATCCAACAATATAAGCTTGATTTATTCCATAAAGTACAGGAAAAACAAAAGAATGAAGAAAGCATTTTTACCTATGGTAAACCCTTTATCACGTATCTATTAATTGCAATTAATACTTTACTATTTCTACTACTTGAATTTAAAGGTGGAAGTGAAAATACCTCAACCTTAATTGAATTTGGTGCTAAACTTAATCCGCTCATTGTAGATGGTGAATGGTGGCGTTTAATCACATCCATGTTCTTACACATAGGAATATTACATTTTGTATCAAATATGTTATTTCTTTATTATTTTGGTTCATTAGCAGAACGTATTTATGGTTCATTTCGATTCTTGGTAGTTTATTTTCTTGCGGGTATAGGAGGCAGTATTGCTAGCTTTGTATTCGTTGCTAATATATCTGCGGGTGCATCAGGTGCTTTATACGGCTTGTTGGGAGCGTTTATATATTTTGGGATATTCCATAAACGAATTTTTTTCCAAACAATTGGTTCGAATATATTGGTACTTTTAGGAATTAATATTATCTTAGGATTTACACTTCCACAACTTGATGTGTCAGCACATTTTGGTGGTTTAATTGCAGGATTTATCGCAGCTGGAATTATCCACTTTCCAAAGAAACGAAACTTTCCAGTACAATTAGCTGCTCTTATTATCTATGTTGTTGCTATTTTGGCAGTGTTTTCGTACGGCATGCAACAGAATGAAAATAGTGTCAGCTATCAGTTAATGAAAATTGAGAATTACATTCAAGAGGAACAGTTTGAAGAAGTAATTGAAAGTGCAACAAAAGGACTTCAAAATCCAGGAGACTTTGAGGCAATCTTGTTTTTCCAACGTGCTTACGCTTATATTCACTTAAACGAAATGGAACCGGCGATCGAAGACTTAGAAAAAAGTATTGAAAAGTTAGATAAGCCAGAAGATCTTCCAGAAGCTTACTATAATTTAGCAATTTTATATGCTGAAGTTGGGGATGAGAAGGCAATTGAAATGATTGAAAAAGCTTACCAAGCTAATCCATCAGACGAACGTATAGAGGAATTATACGAAACCATAACAGGCAAAAAAATCGGAGGTTAAGTTACATACTTAACTTCCGATTTTTTGTATCAACTTTTCTTTCTTTCCATTCATTTCAAATAAAACAAGTAAGGTTTCGCTTTCCTTATCAATAAGTATCAATGGAACATAGCTATCTAGTGTTTCCGTTGTATCGATGTATGGAATAATATAATTCTTATAAAGCCCTTCCCATAATTGTCCCATAACTCGGTTGGTAGTTTCTTGATCCAAGTTAGGTAAGGGATTCTCTTGATATAAATAGAGACTCGTAAGTGGTACTAGATGGTAATCATTCATATCGATATGAAAATAAAATAATAAATCTTGCCAATGAGCTAATAGTTTCTTTTTTATTTCCTTATCTAGTGAAATTAGATTACTCTCATTGTTGTACTTATGAAAACCTAAGAACTGATTATTTTCCTTTAAGACGTACAATTCGTCATGAGATAAATGTTGTGTGCTATTAATGGTTTCGTCCGAGTGAATTTCCCCATAGTGAAAAGATATTGCTTCCCATTTTCTACTCTTGTTGTCTGAAGTATGTTCGGAAAAAGAAATAGAGTCCGTGTTTTCTCTCCACTTGCTACGCATCCCATGTAACATGCCATCTTTGTAAAGCAAAGATACATCTTGTCTCAAATACATGGGGACTTCTGTCTTAGAATGAACATTCCACAATACATTGTAAGATTCCATTACATCATCGAGTTGTAAGGAAGTCTCAGAAACCTCAAAGCCAGTCCCGTAATCAATGGGAAAATAAGTAATGGTTGGAGAGCTTTTCATCCCATTTGCAAAGTATATTCCTACGGATGTAAGAGTAATAAAAAATAGAATTAGTATAATCTTTTTCATCATTTCCCCCCTTATTAATAGAAGTAGATTAACAAGTTTATACATTTATATGTCAAAAATTAATAGATTATGATTAGACTCGTGTGTATAGAATAACTAGTTGGAGAGAAAATAGTATGGAAGACAGTTTTGCATGGAGGAATTATGGAAAAAGAAAAACAACCCTTATTTTCGTCTTATGAACAAAACAACTCCTATATGCAAGATAGGTTACAAGTGGATAAGAGCTTCGATATTGTAAATCTAGATTTAGAATATGTTGGTAGAAAAATGTCCATGTTCTTCATTGATGGGTTTGCTAAAGATGACATACTTCATTTAATTATGAAATTCTTAGCGAAACTAGAGCCGGAACAATTGGAACCTGACACTTTAAATAAGCTACTCAAAACATATTTACCCTATATCGAATTGGATCAGGTAGACGACCTAAATCAGGCAGCTGATACTGTTTTAGCTGGGCCAACTGCATTGTTGGTAGAAGGTATCAATAAGATTATTATTATCGATGCGAGAACTTACCCTGTTCGTTCCCCCGGTGAACCTGACTTAGAAAGAGTTGTAAGAGGTTCAAGAGATGGTTATGTAGAAACGATTGTTTTTAATACTGCTTTAACAAGAAGAAGAGTACGAGATCGCTCGCTGCGAATGGAGTATATGCAGATTGGTAGAAGGTCCATGACCGACATTTGTATTTGTTATCTAGAAGATATCGCCGACAGTAGTAGGGTAGAAGATATTAAAAGTAAGTTGAAAGAAATAGATACGGACGGACTTCCGATGGCAGAGAAAACTATTGAAGAATACTTAAGTGGTAGACATTGGAACCCATTTCCTACAGTACGGTATACGGAAAGACCAGATACCGCTGCATCCCACTTATATGAGGGACACGTACTTCTAATCATTGATGGTTCTCCAAGTGTAATGATTACACCGACAACCTACTGGCATCACTTACAACATGCTGAAGAGTATCGTCAGAAGCCCCTAATTGGAGCGTACTTAAGGTTTGTAAGGTTTATTGCTGTTTGGGCTTCAATATTTATTTTACCATTGTATTACTTGTTCTCTACTAATCCGGAATTACTACCAGAGGGTATGGAGTTTATTGGACCTAATGAGTTTGGAGCAGTTCCGATTTTGTTACAATTTCTTATTGCAGAAATCGGCATCGATATGTTAAGAATGGCTGCCATCCATACTCCAACTTCTTTGGCAACAGCCATTGGTTTAGTTGCTGCAATATTAATAGGGCAAGTGGCAATTGAAGTAGGTTTATTCTCTTATGAGGTTATCTTATATTTAGCTGTCGCAGCAATAGGCACATACGCAACACCAAGCTATGAAATGAGTCTTGCTAATCGTATAGTTCGACTTTTCTTATTAATTGCAACTGCTGCTTTTGGTGTCATTGGCTACATGATAGGCACATTGCTATGGATTTTATACACAGTACGGATGAAGTCCTTTGAAATCCCTTATTTTTGGCCAGTATTACCTTTTTCTTTTCGTGCATTTAGAGATGTGTTTATTCGTACACCAATACCACTTAAAAGGGAAAGACCAAAAGTTCTGCATCCTAGAGACCCTGATCGATAATGATCAGGGTTTTTATTTTATATGGGCTATGGTAATCTAATTCTTTAGCAATTGTTACATTAGGGATTCACAATCAATAAAAAATATCCTAATATTCGCTTCCAGGTTACTTGTATAATTTGGTATAATAAAGATTGGTGATTTTTATGAAAACAGTTTATGATGTACAACAACTATTAAAAAGATTTGGAACGTTTATTTACACTGGAGATCGTCGTAGTGATATGGAATTGATGCAGAGTGAAATCAGTGAGCTATATAAATTTAAGGTCATTGATGTAGAGGAATATCGCATGGCTTTGTTAATTCTACGGAGAGAAGTTAACAGAGTAATTTCTGAAAAAGGTGAGGACAATGAATAAAAACATTATAGTTGGAGTAGATATAGGAGGTACTACGGTTAAAATTGGCCTTCTAAAAATTGATGGTAAAATAATCAAAAAGTGGGAAATTGAAACAAAGAAATCCAAAGATGGTACACAAGTAGTGGATGATATCTGGGATTCGGTATTGATTACATTAACGGAGTTGTCGATAGATCTGGAGCAATTACTCGGCATAGGTATAGGTGCTCCAGGTTTTATAGATGGGGAAAATGGGTATGTGTATGAGGCTGTTAATCTTGGTTGGAAAGACTTTAACCTTTCGGACTATATGTCTAGTAAATCGGGATTACCTGTTTTTGTAGAGAATGATGCTAATATTGCTGTGATTGGTGAAAACTGGTTAGGTGCTGGTAATCATTCGAAAGATGTTATTGCTGTTACACTAGGAACAGGTGTCGGTGGCGGCATCATCACGAGTGGTAAGATATTAAATGGTGCAAATGGAACGGCTGGTGAAATAGGTCATATTATTGTTGATACTAGTGGATATACTTGTAATTGTGGACGTAAGGGCTGTTTAGAAACGATTGCTTCTGCAACGGGAATTGCACGACAAGCAATGAAAATAGTCAAAGATAAGCCTGCGAGTAAATTAGCGAAAGTATTCGAAGAGAATAAGACCATTAACTCTAAGGATGTATTTGAATTAGCTGCTCTTGGGGATGATGATTGTAATCAAATTATTGACTACACGGCTGATGTTATTGGTTTTGCATTAGCTAATCTATCGATTACCTTAAATCCTTCTAAGATTTTAATAGGTGGAGGCGTGTCTAAGGCTGGTAATCAATTATTACAACCAATTAAAAAATACTTTACAAAATATGCGCTACCTAGAATAAGTGAGGCCTGTGAACTGCGAATTGCCGAGTTAGGGAACGATGCTGGAATCATTGGTGCTGCTTACTTGGTGAAGAATTTTAAAACAGAATAACTATTTTTTCTCCTTAAAATGTTAAATATTTGAAACCTTTTTGAGATATAAATCGTCTTATAGAATAGTATGTTTTTTCTGTTTGTCATATATGCCGTTACTATGTGCATAAATAAACATATATTAAAGCAGTAGTTTCTTAGGAGGAAATGTTATGAATATTAAAGGACTCAAGCTTCCTTTATATGTCACAACGACGATATTATTTGGAATAAAAACCTATTTGGTATACCGATTTTTATTTAGTCTTGAAATAGAAAACACAATGCAAGAATTTATTCTTTTTATTAATCCATTCGTGTCTGCGTTTTTGATATTCGCCTTGAGTGTATGGATTAAAAAGCCTGAAAGACAGATGAAATATTTACGGTATACGGTATTAATCGGAACACTTATTATTTTTGCGAATCTAGTATTCTATCGTTCGTTTTCGGACTTCATTACTATTCCACAACTTATGCAGGGTGGTAATGCAGGGGATTTAGGATCCAGTATCTTATCCCTTATAAAAGTATATGATATCTTACTATTTGCCGATGTAATTGCTGTTTGGTATTTTAGTAAGAAACGTCAGAAAACGGTAGTTACTAATTATCCGAGAAGTGGTAAGGTGTTTGCACTCGCTCTTTCTTTAGCTCTAATGGTGGGTAACTTCTTTTTAGCTGAAATGGAAAGACCACAATTATTTACTCGAGCTTTCGATCGTGAATACCTTGTAAAATACATTGGACTTTTTAACTATCATGTCTATGATGCAGTACTTCACTCAAAAGTTAAAACACAACATGTTTTTGCTGATGGAAGTGAACTGCCTACCATTAAGGATTATGTTGATACAGAAATTGATCAGAATGGTAAATCAGATTTATTTGGTGTTGCGGAAGGGAAGAATGTCATATTTATCTCTGCTGAATCCTTACAGAGCTTTGTTATTAATGAAACCGTAAATGGTCAAGAAATTACGCCGTTTTTAAACAGTTTGGTAGAAGATGAGGACACGTATTATTTTGAAAACTTTTACCATCAAACAGAACAAGGTAAAACGTCCGATTCAGAGTTTCTAGTAGAAAACTCCCTTTATCCATTACCGAGGGGTGCAGTTTTTTATACACATGCACAAAATAACTATCATGCACTTCCAGAAATATTAGGTAATGAGGGTTACTATACTACCATGTTCCATGCTAATAACGATAGCTTTTACAATCGTGATCAAATGTATCCAAATCTAGGTTTTGATTATTTTTACGATGTAGAAGCATATGAAGTTAATGATAATAACAAAATTGGTTGGGGACTGAAGGATAAACCATTCTTTGAGCAATCGATGAAATATCTAAAAACCTTACAAGAACCTTATTATGCCAAGTTCATTACGTTAACAAATCATTTTCCGTTTGAATTAGATGAAAAAGATAAATCTATTGATCGTTATGATTCAAATTCCAATACATTAAATAATTATTTTCCTACTGTACGATATATGGATGAATCGATTGAGCTGTTCTTTGAACAATTAAAAGATGCTGGGATATATGAGGATTCTATTATTGTTATTATGGGGGACCACTATGGAATAAGTTCAAACCATAACAAAGCAATGAGCATGTATCTTGATAAAGAAGAAATAACACCTTATGACCATGTCCAGTTGCAACGTGTACCATTATTTATCCATATACCAGGTCATGGAAAAGGAGAAGTTAAATCTACTATTGCTGGTCAGATAGATATGAAGCCTACAATTCTGAATTTATTAGGCATAGAAATGGATAACGATATCTATTTCGGTAATGATTTATTTAATGATGACAGAAAAGAGTATATTGCTTTACGAAATGGTAATTTTATAACGAAGGAATATGTATATACAAATGATAGTTGCTATGACTTTGAAAGTGGAGAGCTTTTAGACGAAACATCTTCACAATCATGTTTTGACATAAGTGAAGTAGTAAAGAAAGAACTAAGCTATTCGGATGATATTATATACGGAGATCTCTTCCGATTTACAGATTTTGAAGAAAAATAATTGATGGTTATGACAAACGATTTGCTAACTTTTAGCAAGTCGTTTGTTTGTTTTTACAGTATTCATTTTCTTGATATTTGATCATATAATTTTACTGTTGATAAGAAACTGCGCGGTAACTAAGCATTATGGTAGCGCATCATAGCCGCTACGGAAATACACTCCGCTTTCCGCGGGCGGCTGGTGAGCCTCCTCAGAGCTAAAGCTCTTGCGGGGTCTCACCGATGCCTATCCTCCCGCAGTCAATCATGTATATCAAAAAAGAGCTATACACCACAGAGGATGAAAATGACTTTTATTTGGCTATACTGTTGCTACGGCTGGATGTGGAAGGTCGGAACTCCTTGGTGCGTGAGAGCCCTACCCGCAGTCTGACTCCTTCGACCACGGTGCATCACTGATTGTTGCTCCTTTTATAGGAAGCACTCATGGTAGATTAACCCTATTCTGGTTGTTGCGCCAGCCTCTATTATGATTTGCCGTAGAAAGGATGTTTTCAATGGATATTATCATTGAAAGAGCGTGTGGTTTGGATGTCCACAAGGACAGTATCACTGCGTGTATTATAACACCGGAAGGAAAGGAGATTAGAACATTTTCAACTAAGACAGTTTACCTAATTGAGTTGGTGGATTGGGTAAAGGATCACAAATGCTCGCATGTGGCGATGGAGAGTACAAGTGTCTACTGGAAACCAATTGTTAATTTATTAGAAGCTGAAGATATTGAATTCCTGGTTGTTAATGCGCAACATATTAAAGCTGTTCCGGGAAGAAAAACAGATGTAAAAGATGCTGAATGGATTGCGAAATTACTTCGTCATGGTTTACTCAGAGCCAGCTATATTCCCGACCGAGAACAACGAGAATTACGCGAACTCGTTCGTTATCGTCGAAGTATCATCGAAGAACGCGCAAGACAATTGAACCGGATACAGAAAGTCTTAGAAGGAGCTAATATCAAACTAGGTTCCGTTGTTTCTGAAATCACGGGAGTTTCTTCGCTTGAAATGCTTCGGTCAATCGCTGATGGAAATGATGATCTTGAAGTGTTAGCCAACATGGCGAGAGGGAAAATGAAACAAAAAAAGGAAGAACTCAAACTAGCCCTTCAGGGGTATATACAAGATCATCAACGATTTATGATAAAGACCATCCTAGGGCATATTGATTTTCTTGCCGACAATATTGATAAATTGGATAAAGAAATCGCTTTACGTATGCAAGATTATCAGGAAGATATCGATCGCTTGGATTCCATTCCTGGAATCGCCAGAAGAATGGCTGAACAGATGCTCGCTGAGCTAGGAAGGGATATAAAAAAACAATATCCTGGCGCAGCTCACATGTGTTCGTGGGCAGGTCTGGTTCCTGGAAATAACCAAAGTGCCGGAAAACGCAAATCGTCTAAAACAAGAAACGGAAATAAATACTTGAAATCAGCTTTAATCGAAGCAGCTCATTCAGTCCGTGGCTCAAAGAACTATCTCGGAGCACTTTATCGCCGTACTGCAGCACGCAAAGGTAAAAAGCGAGCAGCGGTTGTAGTGGCTCATGCGATTTTACGGATCTCCTACTATTTACTAACACGTAAGGAAATGTATATAGATTTAGGAGAAGATTATTTTGACAAACAAAGACAAGAGTCAATTGTCAGGCATTCACGTCGCCGCCTAGAGAGTCTAGGTTACGTTGTGGAAATCAAAAAACCAAAAGCATCATAATTACCATCGCCATATGATAGTAGATTTTGGCGCTCTCGCTTTTAAAAAAAAAGAAAGAATGAGCTGCGTCTATTTAAGTATTGCCGTTTTTCCATATTTTAGAACTTTATTTTCATGGTAGGAGTCTCCGTGTATTTCCTTCGCTAGTAATGAGTGTAAAAGAGTAATTGAACCACATAAATCCGAAACATGATTCAACAACTAACAATAATTGGAAAATTAAACCAGCGCAGGCAGAATACGTAGACTCCTACGGGAATAGCACGTGTCCGAAGACCCCGCAGCGGTGAACTATCCGCGAGGAGGCTGAGGCCGTGCCCGTGGAAAGCGGAGTATTCTGCCGGAGCGGAATCATACCACTATCCCATTTATTTTTAGGAAATTAACAGTGGTTACCGCACAGTTTCTAATAAAATAATGCTTAACCAAATATTTCTGATAGTAGGCTTTATGTAAATTACTGATGCATAAATAAAAAGCTGCTCAACCATTTTGAGCAGCTTTTTATTATAAGGAATCTTTTAAAATAGATATTATTGTACTTACAGAGAAAAATCCAAAGACAATAACGGTTAGAACAGAAAATAAAAGAGCAAAGTAATTTCTGAACTTAAGTTGGCGAACAACTGATACTACCGCCACAATTGTTACAATTAAAAATAAAATACCTAATACAATATGAGTTACTGGCATTGTGTATTAACCTCCTTACGCTTCTTACAATTGATCTTTGTTGTCTTATTAAAGCCTTTATATTAATATGTATCTTACTAACACATTTATTCTAGTATAAAATGTAGGTTTTGTCGAGGAAATCACGTAATCTTTCTATTTTGTTCATATTCACTTTATATTGGAGGTGGAATACGTGAATATCAAGAGTTTTTCTTTAGGGGCGCTAGGAACGAATTGTTATATTCTCTATAAGGAAGATAAAGCAATAATTGTAGATCCAGGTGCTGAAGGTGAAAAGGTAAAGAGTTGGTTAAGTAGCAATAACCTTCAACCTATTGCTATTTTGTTAACACATGCACATTTTGACCACATTGGTGCAGTAGAATACTTACGTAAATCTTATGGTATCAAAGTATATATGCATGAAGCAGAAAAATCATGGTTAGGTAGTTCAAGACTTAATGGTTCTCTTTTATTTACTGGAGAGGAAATAATAACAAGAGAGCCAGATATATTAGTTGAACCGGGGCCCTTGTACATAGAAGATTTTGAACTAGATGTCATTCACACACCGGGACATTCACCAGGAAGTATTAGTTTTTTAACAGTGAGTGAAAAAATGCTTATTAGTGGAGATGTTTTATTCCAGCGAGGAATTGGTAGAACAGATCTACCTGGAGGGGATTATAAAATTATTCAGGATACTATCCGTAATAAACTATATCAACTACCAGATGAAACGATTGTGTATCCTGGCCACGGTCCGGTGACAACCATAGGAGAAGAAAAGTTGTTAAATCCGTTTGTGCCTGAAATATAAATACCTACATATAATAGCTCACTCAGCATTAGGATTAAAGGGTCTAAGAGTTATTAAATTTTAACAAACAAAAAAACCCTGCGATAAAGAAGTATGTAAGCAGGGTTTTTTGTTTTTAATGCCCGAATCCAGGCACTAAAATAAATTCTGAATACCATGTAAAACCTATCATGAAAACAGTACAATAAGCTCCGAACAAGTACATATACATACGCTCAGATAATTTTAAGTAACTTACTGTTAGGAAAAATACCGTTTGAACTAGAAATAGCAATGCAGTGTTAGTCATACCACCAACATAAAACATTACTGTAAAGATACCAGTCCAAAAAGCAAGGACGCGAAACATTCTGTCCATAATTTCCCCTCCTTTTCGGTGACGTCATCAATGTTATTATATACAACTATAGAGATAATGTAAATGAAACATAATCTTAGTTTGAAATTTAGTCAAAATAAGATTAAACCATTGACTGCTGCTAAATAGGGGCCTTGACATTAGTAAAAGAATTTGACGATTTTGTGACGAAGAAGTTGAAATTGTTATTAGTTTGAATTATAAACTCAAGTTGTATATTATTACCTAATTCAATCACTTTTACTTTCACTTCTCCAGTTGGAAAAGAATAATCAACATCTTCTTCTATGATATTTTGTGATAGATAATCCGTTTTATACTGCATATATGCCATTTGAAACAATGTTTGACTCTTAACTTGTTCTATGAGGTTAAATGTTAACTGGACATCATGCTTGTAGGTCAGTAAACTTGAAGAGAAATAAAGTAATACAATTGTGGTAAGAAAGAGTACTGAGGGGAGAATGAATCCTTTTTCATGATGGATAGAATGTGATTGTTTTTTCATAATGCTCTCCTTCAAACGAAGTAATAGAAAGTTTAAATCCATAATCTAAAGATCGAACGTGAAAATCTTGGATGTCCCTTAAATATATTTCATGTCCTTTTCCATCAACTTGCCGTCTTACTACATTTCCATATTGTTCAATGGTAACGGTATCGCCATCAATTAATGTCAGATAAATCTTTTTATCTTCAACATGGTAGTTTATTGCTTGTATAACATCTTGTTGGATGAAGTAGAAGACTTGTTGAATGGAAATCTCATCGTAGTACGAGTTGTCTTTTATTGTCTTAATTATGGCACCATATAATGGAATGCACATTATAATAACAGCCAGAGTGAATAGTAACGAATAAAAAGTAAATCCATGTTCATTTTTCTGAAATTCCATATAAGCAAACCTCTTCTTGTCGACTCATTAGATTATTCCAAGTGGCACAACCTTGGATGTACTGTTCATTTGTTTCTTTAAATTGGAAAGTAACATCTACTGATAGTAAGTTTTCCTCCCAGTTAATTGTTGAAACAAAATCATCTTGTAAAATATCCTGTAATTCATCTTGGAGTTTATAAGTAATAACACGTTTTTGACTAAGTATTTTTCGTTCCTGTGCTACGAAGGTCGTTAGTGGAAGCACAGCTGTGGAGATAATTAATAAAACCGTTAACGAAACTAATACTTCAGAAATAGTAAAGCCTTTATCGTTTAACAATATAACCACGTCCTTTACCAATAGGAAACGTTACTGTATACCTATTATTAGGGGATATTATCTCTATCGTACCGGAATATCTTGTAGTACCATTATGCTTAAATGAAATATAATTTAGTGTACGGGTGTCAATTTCCCAATCTTCTGGTAGCCTCCTTGTAAATAATTCATTTTTTGTATCGGTAATCGTATAGCCATCTTTTGAAAATACCATCCGCAAATAATCCTCACGTCCATTTGCAACGGACTGATTTTGTAGAAATAATATATCGTATTGAAACATTTCAAGTACTTTCTCCTCAGTCTTATTCTCAAGTAATGAATAAGAGATAGGGAAGATGAGTGTGAGAAGAATTGTGAATAGCGATAGTACCATCAATATCTCGATAAGAGTAAACCCTTGTTGATTATGGGACATTTACAATTCCAGTACTTGAATTATAATTTAAAGGATTATCATCGCTTGAACAGTAGGTTTGGTTTTCTTTAATATATTTCTTTTCTACCAATTCTTGTAAATCGTTTGGATAGCTATAGGTTTCTAGATAGTATGTGTCCACTTGTGTCTGAACTACAGAGACTAAAGCTTCACAACCTTTAGATTGGACATCTTGGCTTTTACTTCCCAAGTTAGGAATGATTAGAATCATTAATACTGAAACAATCATTAAAACCACTAGCATTTCAATTAGAGTAAATCCTTTTTGATTATGTAACATATCAATCGCTCCTTTATAATGTTTGGATAATTTCGTACATCGGTAAAAGTAAAGAAAGGTAAATCAAGATAATGATAATACCCAGTAGTGAGAAGAAGATTGGTTGAATATAAGTAATCACCTTCATAATCTTCTGATTTAGTTCATCGGTAATTATTGTAGAGTAAGTTGATAGATCTTTAACTAGTGATTCCGTATTACTATTTTTATGGAAGATAGAGGCTAATTGTGGGTTGATAAATGTAAATTGTTCCATCAATATGGAGACTTGCTGCCCCTGGTTTAATCCGTTTATTATGTTCGTTGCGTAATAGGCGAGTATGGGAAGCTTTTGTTGTTTAGATAAGATTTTAAGTACATCTTTTATTGAGAGTCCTGTTCTTAATAATGATCCAAAATGAGTCGCAAATTGAAAAGAAGTACTTAATTTGAGATAGTTACGATAGATGGGAATTATCTTTAGGACTTTTAATTGTTGAATAATTGGTAGTTTTCTTTGGACATGCTTCCAAAGAAAACTAATGATTATACAAGCAATTAATAAGAGGACGAATCCATAATAGAATATTGAAATAAATGAAATAACTATGGATATTCCATTAGAGTCATTTTGCTGAAAAAGAGTTAGAAGATTTGGAAGGACAGAATGTTGGATGAAGAAGAAGACAAAGGAAAAAATAACAACAAGAAGGGTTGGGTATCGTAAGATCTGGGTGAATCTTTTAGTATATTCTAGTCTTTTCTCGTATAGCTCGACACATTTAATAATACTGGTCTCTAATTCTCCATATTCTTTGGCAAAGTATAGATATGTTGTAATAATCGGGTGAAAGCCTAATTCATCCAAAGCTTGATCCAATCTCTTTCCGCTTTTTAATAAGAAGATTATATTATTTGATATTTCACGAAGGTATCTATCCCATGTTAATGTTTCTAATGCAGACAATAGTGTGTATCCGTTTTCTAACGACCTAGATAATCGCTTCAAAAAAATTAATTGGATGGGGGCTCTAATTCGTTGTTTGGTACTTCTCATACGTAGTTTCCGATATAAAACCATACCGTAACGCCTTCTTTCTAATATAGTCAAAAGAATGTTTATAATGGTTAAGATTCACCTGCTCTCCTTTAATTACTTGATTCAGAAGGTGTCCATCTAGTAACTCTAATACTGCTGCTCTTCGTGAATCTGTCTGAAGCGGGAGCAATTGAATAGAGGATATGCCTATGAGAGTTTGTTCCAGTTCCACTTTTGTTAATCCCATTTCTAATAGCCGATATATTGTACCCCTAGTATTTTTAGCATGTATGGTACTTAGTACTAAATGCCCCGTCAATGATGCCTCGAAGGCAAATTTAGCAGTTCTCTGATCACGTATTTCACCAACCATAATAATATCTGGATCATGACGTAGTGCAGCTTTTAACCCAGTTTGATATGTTATTCCTGCTTTTTCATTTACTTGAACTTGCAAAATATCCTGGATATTTTTTTCTATTGGGTCTTCAAGTGTGATAGTCTGGTAGGATTCTTCTTTCAGCGCTTCTTCAAGTAACGCATAAAGGGTTGTTGTTTTCCCGCTTCCTGTGGGACCGGAGAGTAATATTAGTCCAGAACGATATTTCATCCAAGTTTTTATTTTGGCTAACTGGTTCTTAAAAAGGAATAGTTGTTCTAATGAAAGGTGCAATTTTTCTGGGAGAATTCGGATTGCGAGACTTTCTAATTGGTTAACTGGAAGGGTGGACAATCTTAAGGAAAAGTTTTGTGAATGAATTTGAAAGGGTAATGTACCGTTTTGGGGTTTTCTAATTTCACCAATATCCATACCTGAGGTAAACTTATAATAGGTAAGAAGTAATTCATACTTTGTGATGGAAATTTGTCTATATAATACTCGTTTACCATTAATTCTAAAATAGATGTTCGTGGTTGTGTTGAAAGGATAAAAGTGGATATCAGTGGCCTGGTCTTTAGCGGCAGTTTGGATGATTTCCTCTGAGAGCATTTCTGCTGAAAACAATTTGTAATACCTCCTATTTATTTGTCTTTATATATCATTCGACACAACACGATAAAATCCTTCTTTTTTATTTAAAATTTTTGGAGAGGTGATGAAATGTGAAGCATATTTATCTTATTGGTTTTATGGGAAGTGGCAAATCCACTGTTGCCAAGCTTCTTGCTAAAAAGTTAAACATACGTCATTTGGATCTAGATAAACTGATAGAAAAAAAATTAAATAAACAAATTACGAGTATTTTTAAGGATGAAGGGGAGGAGACTTTCCGTTCTTATGAGTCAACTTATTTGAAAAGTATTGGGATAACACCCGTTATTTCTACTGGTGGGGGGATAGTCGAAAAGGAAGAAAACATTAGGTGGATGAAAGATACTGGCATAATCATTTATTTAAAAACATCATTTCATATTATTAATAAACGATTACAAAATGATAGTTCGAGGCCTTTATGGCGGGAGAATGAAGCAAATACCGCCTTGTTCTTAAGAAGAATAGAGATCTATGAAAAATGTGCGGATTACATAATTGATTGTGATACTTTATCGTTAGATGGGATAATTGATGAAATTATTAAAATATACGAGTATAAAGGGAATTTGGATGGTGAAAAATAAACATAATCCTACTTAGAAAAGAGGTGATTCACATAAAAGGAAATGATTATGTAAAGTACATGACGGAACAGGTTGTGTCTTACATTGAACTCCCTAAAGATGAGCGCAAACAAAGGAAATTAGAGCATAAAGCACAAAGACTTCACCCACCAATTGGTAATAGGTGGTTTGGTGCATTACCATTTGCAATCAAGTCTTTTTTTAAACGAGCTGATTGAAGATGTCAAAGGGTCTGAACCCAAATAAAATTAGGAATCAGACCCTTATTGGACATCTTTTTAGTTCCCTTTTAGATAAAATATTCCACCATTAACAACTTTCATTTCAATTTTTGGTTGGTAACGCTCCTTTAAATCTTGTAGTTCTTTTTCCATTTGTACTATCTCTTCATCATGTGCACCCTCATAGAAATGCTTCAGCAAATTCATTTCATTTTCTAACTCATGTAGGGATTCCTTTGCCCACTCGTGGTCTAAATCTTGAATATATTGATCTAAAACAGATAATATCCGTTTGTAGCCACTTTTGGGCTTAATAATAGGTGTAATGGTATAGCAAAAATCGGATATCTTCATACCAAATTCCTTATTATATAAGGACTCCATCATTTCTGTTTGCATAATTCCATTTATTAAATTTAGACCAATTGAAAATAATTCATCTTTTTTATGTTTACCAATGTAACTGATTTTAATATTCACAACTAACCAAGGTTGAAGTGCGGTATTTTGGTTAGCTTGGATAATTTGAAACAGCCTGGTGAAGCGTTCATTTTCTTTTAAATGAGTGAGTATTTGTTGCAGCCTAGGACTTCCAAAGTGAATACGTTCTCCTCTTTCTTCGAGACTGTCCTGATTGGTGATAAGAGTCAGCTGCATAGGATCCCCATCTCTACCCATCTTTTTAATATAATGCCAATAAAATGGCCGATTCATGAGTGCTCGATCCATTTTTTCATTCAGTTGTATTTTTAAAACACCATCTTGGTTAGAAATTATGTCACAATGATGTGCTTCAAAGTAATTTTCTAAAAATGAATGAAGGTTAATTGCCATATTGAGACTCCTCTTGCCACGAATTTTGAGTGCTTTGGATGATTGAAGCTAAATTATCAAGCTTAATTTTTAGTTCTCCAGTTGATGATGATTCGTTCATGATAGATTTTACTTCGCCCTCGAAACTATTTATGTTTAATTCTGCTAGAATATCATCCAGATGGCCTATTACTTTTTCAAACAAAGCAATTTTTTCATAAAGTAATGTCATAATATGCTCTTCTAAAGTATTACGAATGGCAAAGTTGTATATGTGCACATCATTTTCTTGACCATAACGATGAATTCTACCAATACGCTGTTCGAGGCGCATCGGATTCCACGGTAAATCGTAATTAATCATGTAATTACAAAACTGTAGATTTATTCCTTCTCCACCTGCTTCTGTTGCAATTAAAACTTGGGCTTTATCTTTAAATAACTGTTTCATCCAATCTTTTTTTCCTCGTTTAAATCCACCTCGGAATGGAACAGAGGTGATTCCGTGTTGCTGTAAATACCATTGTAAATATAATTGTGATGCGCGATACTCCGTAAAAATAATAACTTTCTCATCACCGATTTTTTGCAGTAATTCGACCACTTTTTGTGCTTTAGCATGATGGGGGAGTTGACCGATCTGTTCAATTATAGGTTGTAATATTTCTCTTCCATGATTATTTTCATCATTAACGAACTTTTGCAGGGAAAGAAAGCAGGCTTCCCTTGATGAACACAGTTCCCGTAAGAAAGTAATTTTCGAAAAGGTTGAGAACGGTTGAAATGTTTTATCTAACTCGTTATATACTTTATATTCTTCTGGTGAAAAATCTACCCAAATCGTTTCGATATGTCGTTTCGAATTATCTAATGAAGTATCTTTTCTTGTATTTCGAACCATTACCTTTTGTACTAATTGTTTGAGAAAGGCATCCTGGTTAATTTTTTTACGGTCTTTTCCATACTTTTCCAAGAATGATTCGTAATTTCCTAAATGACCGGGTTTCAGAATTGACACCAGATTAAAGATTTCAATTAATTGATTTTGAACAGGTGTAGCAGTCAATAAGAGGCAGTATTTTTTCTTTAAAGCACGAACAAATTCAAAGTTTTTTGTTTTATGATTTTTAATTTTATGTGCCTCATCAATTAGTATTAGGTCATAATTTAAGTCTAAAATTGCCTCACGGTGTGGTGAGCGTTTAGCTGTATCAATAGAAGTTACAATTATATCGTAACTTTCCCAAGGATAGTTCTTGCGAAATGTAGCTGCAGGGATAAAGAATTTCTCATTTAATTCTTTTACCCACTGATTAACAAGAGATGCAGGGACTAGAATTAATATTTTTTTTACTAAGCCACGAATCATGTATTCCTTCAGAATTAAACCTGCTTCAATAGTTTTACCTAGTCCTACTTCATCTGCTAAGATGGCACGACCATTCATTTCTTCTATTGCTTGCTTTGCGGTCTCAACTTGATGTGGTAAGAAATTCATATGTGGTAAAAACTCTAAAGCTCGTAAACCATGAAAATCGCTTGTAATGGTTGTTAGTTCGGCTTCGTAGGCCATCTTAAATAGTTCCCACGAAGAAAAAGGACCATCAATGTCTAGTTTTTCCTCTAGTGTTTCAATAAAGTTAGTATCTTGTATAATTTCTATGTTTTTCATCTCATACTTCCTTTATCCATAGTTTCATAATTATTGTTTTATAAAGTACTAAGCAGTGTTTGTTACAAGCGTATTACGTCTCCAAGAAAAAGGAAGACTCTTCAAATTAGTATCCGTATAATTCAACCTACTACATGTTAATTTGTTCGGTTTTACTGTTGAATAGTTATTGTTGTAGTTTTTTAAAGCGATTTCAAATAGATTTTTGAGGGGAAATGCTTTAAATAGGTTGAATATAAAGGATACATTTTAATAGTTATATGGTATAATACTTATAAATCTTTATAGTAAGAGAGTTTTGATACATAGTATAACCATAAAAACAGAATTTCATAAAGCGGATGATTACAAGGGGAGAGATTACTTATCTAAGAGTGGATAAGTAACGCCGAAGGAGCAAGCTGATTTGTGAATCTCTCAGGCAAAAGAACTCTTGTAGGACGCACCTCTGGAGAGAGTTTACATAAGTAAACCACCCACGAAGCACGCATTTTCTGCTTTTCTGAAAAATGCTAAACTTTCTGGTTACAGGACAGGGGCGGTATTGTTAATGAGGTGTTCGAAATCTCATTTCAATACTGTCCCTATTTTTATGGTTAAAAGTTAGAAAATTTAAAAAGGGAGTGGGAATTGTGAGTGAACTGAAAAGAACCCCGATTTATCCCGAATATGGAAAATTAGGGGCTAAAACAATTGACTTTGGTGGATGGGATTTACCAGTGCAATTTTCAAGCATCAAGGAAGAACATTTAGCGACTAGAACTAAAGCGGGATTATTTGACGTTTCCCATATGGGTGAGATCTTAGTTACTGGCCCAAAAAGCTTGGAGTATTTACAATATGTCACGACTAATGATGTATCAAAATTAGTTCCAAATAGAGCGCAGTATGCATTTATGTGCTACGAAAATGGTGGAACAGTTGATGATTTTCTAATCTATATGTTAGATGAAAATGAGTTCTTAGTTGTTGTGAATGCTGCTAATACAGAGAAAGATTATGATTGGATGATAAAAAACAATGATTTTAGTAGTGATGAAGTAACGATTCAAAATGTTTCTTCAGATTTTGTTCAAGTTGCTTTACAGGGACCAAAAGCAGAAGAAATATTACAAACTATAACCGATACCGATTTAAGTTCTATTAAATTTTTTAGATTTAATAAGGAAGTTCATTTTTCTGGTATTGATGTACCAGCTCTTGTATCAAGAACTGGATACACTGGTGAAGATGGCTTTGAAATATATATTTCAGTTGGTGCTGGAACGAAACTATGGAATCTAATACTCGATGCAGGAAAGGATAAAGGACTATTACCTGTAGGTCTTGGTGCCAGGGATACTCTTCGATTCGAAGCAAATTTACCGCTTTATGGTCAGGAATTATCCGCATCCATTTCACCAATAGAAGCAGGGCTTGGGTTTGCAGTAAAAGTTAACAAAGAGGCTAACTTTATTGGGAAAGAAGTGTTAAAGGAGCAAGTGGAAAATGGTACCAAGCGTAAAATCGTAGGTATTGAAATGATTGATAAAGGTATTCCACGTCATGATTATGAAGTGTTTCATGGAGAGGAAAAGATTGGTGTTATCACTTCTGGTACACAATCACCAACTTTACAAAAAAACATAGGATTAGCTTTAATTAATTCAGAGTATGCCGTAGAAGGTAAAGAACTAGAAATTCAAGTTCGGAAACGTCGCCTTCGAGCTAAGGTTGTACCAAGAACATTCTTAAAGCAAAATTAATAGGGGAGGGTTTTTTCAATGGATTTTCGATTTTTACCAATGACAGAAAATGACAAAAAAGAAATGTTAGATACCATTGGCATTAGTTCAACAGATGAATTATTTTCTGATATTCCAGAGAAAGTTCGCTTAAAAAGAGATTTAAACTTAAAAGCACCTAAAAGTGAAGCGGATTTAAAAAAAGAGCTTGTGCAAATGGCGAATAAAAACTACAACCTTAAGGAATATACTTCGTTCCTAGGTGCGGGTGTTTATGATCACTTTATTCCGTCTGTGGTTGATCATGTCATCTCTCGTTCTGAATTTTATACTGCTTATACACCATACCAGCCTGAAATATCTCAAGGAGAATTGCAAGCAATATTTGAATTTCAGACTATGATTTCTGAACTAACAGGGATGCCTGTAGCTAATTCGTCAATGTATGATGGAGGGACTTCTCTGGCTGAAGCAGTGAATTTAAGTGCTGGTCAAACAAGAAAGAAAAAGGTTCTTGTATCAAAAGCAGTTCATCCGGAATCACAAGCAGTAATTGAAACGTATGGCAAAGGACCGAATCTAGAAATTGTTTACATTGATCATGTCAACGGACTTACAGATTTAGATCAATTAGCAAAAGAGTTAGATGAAAATACTGCGAGTGTTGTTATCCAGTATCCGAACTTTTTCGGACAGATTGAACCATTAGCCGAGATTAGAGAATTACTAAACCAACAACCAAAATCTATGTTTATCGTTTCTAGTAACCCGTTATCTCTTGGCTATTTAACTCCTCCTGGTAAGTTTGGTGCCGATATTGTGGTTGGAGATACGCAAGTGTTTGGAATTCCGGCACAGTTTGGTGGCCCTCACTGTGGATATTTTGCAACAACAGAAAAGTTGATGCGTAAAATTCCGGGACGTTTAGTGGGTCAAACAACCGATGAAAATGGTCTTCGTGGTTTTGTATTAACTCTACAAGCAAGGGAACAACATATACGTCGTGATAAGGCAACATCAAATATTTGTTCAAACCAAGCGTTAAATGCGCTAGCCAGCTCTGTTGCGATGAGCTCAATTGGTAAACATGGATTAAAGAAAATGTCTGAGTTGAATATGCAAAAAGCTCGTTATGCTAAGCAAAAGTTTGTGGAGGAAGGTTTTGAAATAGTAACTAATGGAACTTTCTTTAATGAATTTGTTGTGAAACTTCCTGTTTCTGTGAGTGTTGCCAATGAGAAGTTATTGGAAAAGGGTTTTATCGGAGGTTATGATCTGGCAAGTTATTATCCAGAGCTTGAAGGTCATATGTTAGTAGCTGTAACAGAAATTCGTACAAAAGAAGAAATTGATGCTTTTGTAAAAGAATTGGGGGATATCCATGACTAATCAAGATTTTCCATTAATTTTTGAACGTAGTAAAGAGGGAAGAGTTAGTTTTAACTTGCCTGAAATAGATGTACCAGAAGTTGATTTAGAAGCTGAGTTAACGGATACCTATGTTAGACAGGAAGCTCCTGATTTGCCAGAGGTTAGTGAACTAGATATTATGAGACACTATACTGGTTTATCCAACCGAAACTATGGTGTTGATTCTGGATTTTATCCATTAGGCTCTTGTACGATGAAGTACAATCCGAAGATTAACGAAGATGTAGCACGATTAGATGGTTTTAGCCATATTCATCCTTACCAAGATCCAAAGACTGTACAAGGTGCTCTTGAGATGATGTATGATCTTCAGGAATCATTAAAAGAGATTACTGGAATGGCTGGAGTATCATTACAGTCAGCAGCGGGTGCGCATGGAGAATGGACTGGATTAATGATGATTCGTGCATTTCATGAAGCAAATGGTGATTTTCACCGCACTAAAGTTATTGTACCCGACTCAGCGCATGGAACCAATCCAGCTTCCGCAACTGTTGCTGGTTTTGAAGCAGTAACGGTTAAATCTAATGAAAATGGATTAGTAGATTTAGAAGACTTAAAACGCGTAGTTGGGGATGATGTGGCAGCATTAATGCTAACAAATCCAAATACTCTTGGTTTATTTGAAACAGAAATAGTAGAGATGGCTGAAATTGTTCATGAAGCTGGTGGAAAATTGTACTACGATGGAGCAAATTTAAATGCCATTATGGGGTATGCTCGTCCTGGTGATATGGGATTTGACGTAGTTCACCTTAACCTGCATAAAACATTCACAGGTCCACACGGTGGCGGAGGTCCTGGGTCAGGTCCTGTTGGAGTTTCTGCGGAATTAGAACCATATCTACCAAAACCATTAATAGTAAAACAAGATGATTTCTACACATTTGAATATGACCGACCTCAATCAATCGGCCGTGTAAAACCTTATTATGGTAACTTTGGAATCAACTTACGAGCATACACGTACATTCGTACCATGGGTGCAGAAGGGCTCAAAAAGGTAAGTGAGTATGCAGTATTAAATGCTAACTATATGATGCGTAAGTTAGAGAAGGCTTATGATCTTCCATATTCTCAGCATTGTAAGCATGAATTCGTCCTTTCAGGAAGAAGGCAGAAGAAATTAGGAGTACGTACATTAGATATTGCTAAACGCCTACTGGACTTTGGCTATCATCCACCAACCATTTACTTCCCGTTAAATGTAGAAGAAGCATTAATGGTGGAACCTACTGAGACGGAATCGAAAGAGACGTTGGATGGTTTTATTGATACAATGTTGCAAATAGCTGAGGAAGCAGAAAATAACCCTGAGATTGTCCAAGAAGCTCCTCATAATACGGTTGTAAAGCGTATGGACGAGACGACTGCTGCTAGAAAACCGATTCTAAGATATTATAAAGCATAAAATAACACCTAAGGGGTAATCCCCTTAGGTGTTTTTTATTCGGTTACATTATCCTCTTTTAACTTTACCAGTCCATTTCTTAAATCCGCCTTTTAATTGGCTGATATCCTTATAACCCTTTTTATGAAGCATCTGTGCAGCTCTTTGAGATCTTGCTCCACTTTGGCAATAAAGGTACACTGGTTTATCTGGGCGTATTTCGATTAAACGTTGTTTCATTTGAGTTACTGGAATATTTCTAGCACCTAGGATATGGCCGTTTTTAAATTCCTGTGGTTCTCTCACGTCTATTAACTGTGCTTTACGATAACCTTCACGGAACTGGTCTTCTGTTATCGTTTTAAGGTAGGTTCGTTGTCTAAAGTAACGAAATACAGAAATTACAATAACTATAATTAGTGCTAATAATAGGTACTTCAACATAAATTAATCCCCCGTCTTTCGCATTGTACTATCCTATTATAGGCTTAAGTATGGTTTTTTTCAAAGTTTTTCTATGGGAAAAGAAAATTATCTAATTGTCGAATTGTGTTGGAAAACATTCACTACCACAAGTATATCTTAATATGCAATTATAGAATTTCTTTAAATTGGTAGATTTATGCATTGTTATCTTAATTTATCATTGTTTTTCTTTGTTTTTTGCTAATTATTGTTTTTGACAAAAAATAATTTGTATGCGTTATTTACTACATGTAGTATTTTTATAATAATTTACATACAAGATATTGTAAAAGGTAATCCAAATATGGTATGTTATTACTTAAGAATTCTAGAATACTAGAATGGAGAATTTTGTCTAAAAGGAGAGGTATAATGTCTACGGTTGTCGAATCAAGAACAAACATTAATGTGGAAATGCTAAATGAAGATATAAAACAATTTCCACAAGTACACCCAATCACCCCAGATATGAAATTACTACATAAGGGTGTGTCTAGGCTGGTAATGCTAGACCGTTATTCCTTTAAGGATACAGAGAAAAAGACATTAAAAGAAGGAGACTTTGTTGTCTTAACAGTAAAGGCAGACCCGAAATTTCCAGCAAGAGGATTAGGTTTCATCAAATCTATTGATCGAATCAACAATGAAGCTATAGTTCAAGTAGAACCAGATTATGTATCGGTTTTAGATGGAGAAGAAGCGGAAACAGGACTAGTGAAAAGAGGATTAGATAGTATTGATAAGCCTCTGGAAGTTTTCTATGAGCAGATTGCTAAGCGTAATGCAACTGGTCTAGCTAGTGTCGAACCAACAGATGAATTACGTAAACATTCATTTGAGAAATTCTATCAAGAATTGTCTAGCATGAATTTCATACCTGCTGGAAGAGTATTATATGGTGCAGGATCAGATACAGAGGTAACATACTTTAACTGTTACGTAATGCCGTATGTAAAAGACTCACGTGAAGGTATTTCTGAACACCGTAAACAAGTAATGGAAATTATGAGTAGAGGTGGAGGAGTAGGAACAAATGGTTCAACACTTCGCCCACGAAATGCTCTTGCTAGAGGAGTAAATGGAAAATCCTCTGGTTCGGTTTCTTGGTTGGATGATATTGCGAAATTAACACATCTTGTAGAACAAGGTGGATCGCGCAGGGGAGCTCAAATGATCATGTTAGTAGATTCACATCCTGACATTATTGAGTTTATTATTTCTAAAATGCAGAATCCGAGAATTCTTCGTTATCTTATTGAAAATACAGAAGATGAACAAATTAAGAAATTGGCTCAAGAAAAATTAAAATTCACTCCATTAACAGAGACAGAATCCGATCTTTACCAAGGAGTATTAAACTATAAGAGTATTCCTGGTCAAGGTGGATTTACGGATCAAGTTATTCGAGAAGCGGAAGAAAAGTTAAGAACGGGTGGAACATATTCTGTTCACAACTCAGAATTCTTAACTGGAGCAAATATTTCAGTTTGTATCACAAAAGACTTTATGGAAGCAGTCGAAAACGACACATGGTACGAGCTAAAGTTCCCAGATGTAGAAAATTACAATGAAGAAGAAATGAAAGCATATAATGAAAACTGGCATAATGTTGGTGATGTACGAAAATGGGAAGAAATGGGCTATGGAGTCCGAGTATATCGTCGTATAAAAGCGAAAGAGCTTTGGAATCTAATTAATATTTGTGCTACGTATTCTGCCGAGCCAGGTATTTTCTTTATTGATAATGCGAACGATCAAACGAATGCAAAAGCGTATGGACAACAGGTTGTAGCAACTAATCCTTGTGGGGAACAACCTCTTGCACCATTTTCAGTCTGTAACTTAGCAGCAGTTAACCTTGGTGAAATGGCTGACAAAGTAACTAAAAGCGTTGACTTTGAAAAACTAAAACAAACCGTGAAAACTGGTGTACGCATGCAAGATAATGTAATTGATGCTACTCCTTACTTCCTTGAAGAAAATAAAAAACAAGCATTAGGTGAGCGCCGTGTCGGTCTTGGGGTAATGGGTCTCCATGATCTTCTGATCTACTGTGAAACAGAATATGGCTCACAAGAAGGAAATCAATTAGTTGATAAAGTTTTTGAGACGATTGCTACTACTGCATATCGTGAATCTGTTGAACTAGCAAAAGAAAAAGGAAGCTTCCCATTCTTAGTTGGTGAAACGGAAGAAGAAACAAAAGAATTACGAGAAGCTTTTATTAATACTGGCTACATGAAAGGAATGCCTGAAGATATCCGTGAAGATATTCTTAAATATGGTATTCGTAACTCACACCTACTAACTGTTGCTCCAACAGGTTCAACAGGTACAATGGTTGGAGTTTCAACAGGATTAGAGCCATACTTCTCCTTCTCATACTTTAGAAGTGGAAGATTAGGTAAATTTATTGAAGTAAAAGCAGATATTGTTCAAGAATATCTAGATGCAAATCCAGACGCAGATTCTAATAACCTACCAAATTGGTTTGTTACTGCAATGGAATTAGCACCAGAAGCACATGCAGACACACAATGTGTCATCCAACGTTGGGTGGATAGTTCAATTTCTAAAACTGTTAATGCTCCAAAAGGATATACAGTAGATCAAGTTGAAAGTGTATACCGTAGATTATATCGCGGTGGTGCTAAAGGTGGTACAGTATATGTGGACGGAAGTCGTGATTCACAAGTTCTAACACTAAAAGCAGAAGAAAACACTTTTGAACAAACTGAGTTATTTGAGGAAACAGTTGAACCGAAAAAGGTGGTACTTATGGATACCATCCAAGAACTCAATTCAACTGATGTAACAATCGGTTCTGAAGTAGGAGATACTTGCCCTGTATGTCGTGAAGGTAATGTTGAAGACATCGGTGGCTGTAACACTTGTACAAGTTGTGGAGCACAATTAAAGTGTGGACTATAAAATAAACTAGGCGAAAATGGCTAACCAAAAATAGCCATTTTCGTCTTTTATTTTAGCTGTTTTGAAATGATTTCCACATTGAATTTCCCATTTGATAGAAACTGCGCGGTAACTAAATACTTTGTATAGCGCAACATACCCGCTACGGAAATACACTCCGCACTCGCTGAGCGGCTGGTGAGCCTCCTCGTGCTATCGCACTGCGGGGTCTCACCGAAGCCTATCCTCCCGCAGGAGTCTCCGTGTATTTCCTTCGCTAGTATTGAGTGGAAAAAAATAGGCAATTAAAACCAACACAATAATTACTTGCTAACTTAAAGTTAGAAGACCCAAACGAGCGCAGGCAGAATACGGAGACTCCTCGAAAATAGAGAACAATTTTCTTCGTGCGATGATTACGCTGCCGTAGCTTTCCTTGTCCTACGGGAATAGCACGTGTCCGAAGACCCCGCAGAGGCGGTTTTTCCTCGAGGAGGCTGAGGCCGTGCCCGTGGAAAGCGAAGTATTCTGCCGGAGCGGTAGCATTTGGCTTCACCATTTTTAATAAAGTTAAGTTACCGCGCAGTTTCTAATAAATTATTCAATTCATATTATTATTTGGTACAGGAGTGATAAGATTTGATGGATTGGTGGAAAAAGCAAAAAGAAAAAACTAGAAAACATCGAAAAATAGATGACCGTTATACAGTTGGCGATTTCTTAATCGATGTATTATTTTGGTTGCCTGAACTAATTGTAATACCGTTTCGAATTGCTTTGTGGGCTTTCCGCGCTATTTGGAGACTCTTCGATTTTACCTAATAGCTTGTCTCCAATTCATATTTCCGGTATCCTCAATATAGAAACAATTTTGCATTAGATAAAAATTATTCTATAGAAAGAGGAGAACAGGATGCCTACACCTAGTATGGAGGATTATATTGAAATAATTTATAACTTAATTGATACAAAGGGGTATGCCCGAGTTTCCGATATAGCAGAGACATTAGAGGTTCACCCGTCTTCTGTAACTAAAATGGTCCAAAAGTTAGATAAAGATGAATATTTGCTTTATGAGAAATACCGTGGTTTTATGCTAACAGAAAAAGGAAAAAAAGTAGGAGAGCGTTTAGTATTTCGTCATGAATTATTAGAGGACTTCCTGGAAATTATCGGCGTTGAAAAGGAAAATATATATAATGATGTTGAAGGGATTGAACACCATTTAAGTTGGAATTCAATCGATAGATTAGGTGACTTAGTTAAATATTTCAAAGAAGATCAGCAGCGATTAGATGATCTTAAAGAAATTCAATTGAGGAAAAAGAAGTAATAGGAAGAGGACAATGTTCTAATTTTACTGCCTTACGCTTACATATATATAAAAAGCGATAAGGGGATTTATTATGAAAATTGATGGGGTCTTCTCAGGTGGTGGTGTAAAAGCCTTTGCTTTTATTGGAGCTCTCGAAATTATTGCAGAAAGAAATTTAAAGTTCGAACGTGTTGCAGGAACATCTGCTGGTTCCATATTAGCTGCTTTTATTGCTGCAGGTTACAATAGTGAAGAAATGAAAAGACTATTGGAAACATTGGATTTAAAGCAATTCCTTGATCCACCACTTTTAGCTAATATAATCCCAGGAAGTAAATGGTTCTTTCTATATTTTCAAATGGGGCTATACAAAGGGGATAAATTTGAGAGATGGATACATGAACAATTAGCACAAAGAAATATCTATACTTTTGGAGATATTAAAAGTGGTTATTTAAAAGTAGTTGTTAGTGATTTATCTTTGGGTAAATTAGTTGTTATACCAGATGATCTAGAGAGGGTCTATGGAATTAATCCTAATGATTTTCCTATTGCTAAGGCAGTTCGAATGAGTGCTGGTTTTCCGTATTTTTTTATGCCTAAGAAAGTAATTGGGAAAAATAAAGTGAAGAGTTTAATAGTTGATGGTGGCTTATTAAGTAATTTTCCTATTTGGGTATTTGAAAGTGAAACCAATAAACGCACTAGGCCAATACTTGGTATGAAGCTAAGTGATTCCCCTGAGCAATCCCACCCAAATAACATAAAGAATGCATTGGATATGTTACATGCCTTGTTCAGTACAATGAAGCAAGCCCACGATTCTCGCTACATTGCAAAATCTGAAAAACATAATATTATTTTTATCCCCGTTAAAGATGTCCATACTACAAATTTTATGATCAATGAAGAGGTCAAAAAAAAATTAATACAAAATGGCCGCGAACATGCACAGAAATTCCTGAAACACTGGTCTACATGATGGAAGCGAGCTCCCTTAGTTGGAAGCTCGCTTTTTACGTTTAGACTTATTTCCATCAATAACACGTAAATGATTTGGTCGTTTTTTTACTTTCTTTTTTATTGAAATCGGTTGTGTCTTATTTTTTACCGTTGGGGTGCTGGTAGACTTAGTATATTTTGATTTGGATTGTCTAACAGCCTGTTTATATTTCTTTGCATCGTTGGATGTACGACGCCCCCCAAGTAAAAAGTAATAAAATAAACCGAAGATCAATAGGGCAAATACAGCTGTTACTAAGATATTGGTTAGGAAGCCTGTAGCATCCGTAAACAATTCCATAATTAGACCGATTCCAGCTAATCCGACAATCCCAATAATAATATATTTTAATATAGAATTTTTCCTCATATGAATCTTCCTTTCCAAACTATGTACCGGATATTTTAACTGTACAATTTAATATAACTATTCTAATAGAAAGTTATCCTTCTTATTCTAGTATAATTCTTTCCTTCTCAACTTAAAATATTCAATTTCTTTTTTCTCATGTTAATTATTTAGGGAAGGAACAATTTTTTACTGTAATTTGATTTGAAAGAGTGGGTAATACTAAACTTGGAGGTGCATAACTTGGAAGATAAAAAGCTCGAACAAAACAAACCTGAAGATACATCAACATTATTAGGAAGGTCACTACTAACCGGATTTATAGGTGGTATATTGGCAAGCTTATTAGGGCTATTTATGTACTATTTCAATTTCATGGAAGTCTCTGCAAAATCCTATTTGCTTCGTTCATGGACTACTGCAGGTTGGACGGATACGTGGTTAGGGGAATTGCTTACCATCATTCTTATCGGTTTATTGTCTATTGGAGTTGCACTAGTTTACTATGGTGTTTTTAAGAAAGTAACTTCCATATGGATGGGAATAGTCTATGGATTAATTTTATGGGCAATTGTATTTTTCATATTACAACCTATATTTTCAAATGTTCCCAACTTAAGAGAGATGGAGATTAAAACGATTGTTTCTACATTATGTCTTTATGTTTTATATGGTATATTTATTGGATATTCGATTTCTTTCGATTATCAAGACACGATTGCAACAGCAAACGATGGTTCAAAAAAGGTATCTAATTAAAAACCCCTATTCCCCAACTAAATCAATATTCAAAGTTGTCTATTTATGGTAAACTGATAAAGTCATAATAAACTATAGACTTAAAGTAAAAGAAATTTACATGCGAGTGGCAATGGGAAAGGGATGAAGAGATGGAGAAAATTATAAAAATTAGACAAGCGCTTCAAGAATTGAATTTAGATGCCATAATGATTAATAGTCCAATTAACCGTAGATATGTTACTGGTTTTACAGGTTCTGCAGGTACAGTTATTGTGAGTCATGATGAAGCGATTTTTATTACCGACTTCCGCTATACTGAACAAGCTGCGGAACAAGCGAAAGATTTTACGGTCGTTGAACATAAGAAGTTAATGGAAGAGGAAGTAAAATCACAATTGACCCTACTTCAAGTAAAACGCCTTGGTTTTGAGAAAAATCATGTTACCTATGCTACATATGATCGTTACCGTGATTTGTTAGATGCTGAACTGGTTCCAACTAGTGAAGTGATTGAAAAAATTCGCTTAGTTAAAACACCAGAAGAAATAGCAATATTAAAGAAAGCAGCTGAAATTGCTGATGCTGCATTCGAACATATCCAAAAATATATAAAGCCAGGAGTTAAAGAAATCGAAGTTTCCAATGAACTAGAATTCTTTATGCGTAGACAAGGGGCTGCTGGCTCAAGTTTTGATACAATTGTTGCATCAGGTTTCCGTTCTGCAATGCCCCATGGGGTTGCCTCTACAAAGGAAATACAATCTGGTGAACTAGTGACGCTTGATTATGGTGCTCTATATAATGGTTATGTTTCTGACATTACTAGAACAGTTGCAGTAGGGGAAATTAGTGATGAGTTACGAAAGATTTATGACACCGTTTTAGAAGCTCAACTTCGTGGGGTAAATGGAATTAAGCCAGGTATGACTGGTATTGAGGCTGATGCTTTAACTAGAGATTATATTAAAGGACAAGGATTTGGTGAATATTTTGGTCATTCAACTGGACACGGAATAGGTCTAGAAGTACACGAAGGGCCTGGATTATCATTCCGTAGTGAACTAAAATTAGAACCAGGTATGGTAGTAACAGTAGAGCCAGGAATTTATATTCCTAATGTTGGTGGCTGTCGTATTGAAGACGATATTGTCATTACCGAAACTGGTAATGAAAGATTAACAACTTCATCAAAAGAACTAGTTCAGTTATAAGCGTTTGTGCTTTAAATAAGGAGGACAATTATGATTTCAGTAAACGATTTTAAAACAGGCCTTACAATAGAAATGGATAATGATGTATGGCAGGTAGTGGACTTCCAACATGTAAAACCTGGTAAAGGTGCTGCATTTGTAAGGTCTAAACTACGTAACTTGCGTAATGGGAATATTCAAGAGAAAACATTTAGAGCTGGTGAGAAAGTTGGCAAAGCCCATGTAGAGCATAAAAAAATGCAATATTTATATGCTTCAGGTGATGCACACTCATTTATGGATACAGCTAGCTACGAGCAAATTGAACTTACTACTGCTCAAATCGAGCATGAGCTAAAATTTATTAAAGAAAATATGGAAGTCTCTATGATTCAGTATCAAGGAGAAATATTAGGTATAGATTTACCAAATAATGTGGAACTAGAAGTAGTAGAAACTGAACCTGGGATTAAAGGTGATACTGCAAGTGGTGGCTCAAAACCAGCAACAGTAGAAACAGGACTTATTGTACAAGTACCATTCTTTGTTAATGTTGGCGACAAGCTTGTGATTAATACTTCTGATGGGAAATATGTTTCAAGAGCATAAGTTAATATAACAACCAGAGATGATCATCAATTTATTAGGATGATCATCTTTTTTTATTTGGAGTAACAGTGACGATATCCCTAATCATTAGAAAAGAAATTAGAGGTGAAGTTGAAGTGGAAAAGATTAAGCAAAAAAAATTCAATTTGACGAAAGAATTTTTATCTCAAAACTGTCGTGAGTTGGAGATTGCTCGTTTTGAATACCTGTTTGGGAATGGTAGTAAAGAAAATGTAATAGAAAAGTTAAAACGATATCAAAATACCGATGGTGGTTTCGGCCATGGCATTGAACCAGATTTTTGGTTACCAAATTCTTCCCCCATGGCAACTTGGGCCGGAGGACAGATTTTACTGGAAATAGAAGCAAGTAAAGAAGAACCAATAGTTCAAAAAATGCTTTTCTATTTAGTAAATTCATATAATGAGGATAAGGGGAAGTGGGCTTCTGTATTACCAGAGTTCAATGAATACCCACATGCACCATGGTGGCATTTTGAGGAAGGATTAGAAGAACGTTGGTCGTATAATCCAAGTGTTGAACTTGCAGCATTCCTTGTGCACTGGTCTGATGCTGAAACTAAATTTGCTCAAATTGGATGGGATTCACTAAAAAAAGCAGTGACGTATCTAATGAATCAAGAAGAAATGGATAAACATGAAATAAATAATTTCCAAGTATTCATTAAGATAATCAAGCCCTATAAATCAACACTAAAGGAAAAAACAGGTTATTCCTATGAGGTAGTCTTTGAAAAAATAGTAGAACTTGCCTATCAATGTATGAATAAGGATATATCTAGTTGGGATTCAGGTTATGTACCATTGCCATTGGATTTCATTGACAATCCTGAGAGTCCGTTATATGAAAGAGTGGGCTCACTAGTGGCAGAAAACTTGAATTTTTATAAAGAGCAAATGTCTGAATATGGTGTTTGGGATATTTCATGGGTGTGGGATCGCTATCCAATAGAATTTGAAAAGGCTAGAATCTATTGGAAAGGAATACTTGCAGTAGAGAGATATAAAACGTTCAAGGCTTTTGGATATCTTAACTGATATAAAAGAAGCAACGGACCCTATAATAATACACTCTTACTCCTGTTCAAAGGGAAAAAGAAGGTTGTATTTTACTACATTTTTCTATTTAATCTATCTTTTGTTTGATTGAGGTTAATTCTTTACCCATTTCTTCCATTTGTAGACTAATGTTAATGACATCAGGATCATTTTCAATCTGATTATCTTGATTAGAGGTACTGTCTATGAAAATGGTCAAAAAACTATCAATAATAAGCTATTTATAATAGGAGAAAGGACTAAAATGCTAGATTAGTTTTACTGTATAAACCTGATTATTACCTACGTAACAATAGCGAATAGGTATTGGTATAGAAAAGCAGCCAGATGTTCTATGGCTGTTTTTGTTTTTCTCATCGTTTTATCCCACTATAATCAAAATCTTTATTAAATATTATCAACTCTATTATTTCTCTCCTATTAGTCATAAATTTTCACTTCAGACATACATTTACTTATAGAATATGAAAATGCTCAGGGATTAATGGGAGTGAGAAAAAGCGATGGAGGAGATATTACGATTATTTCCCGGTGAAATTCAATATGCCATTAAAAAGGGTGTTGGAAATAGGTGGGACAAGCTACAGGAAATTAGGGTCAGGTTACATCAACCAATTGAATTAATCTTTGATTATGGAATTGAGTGGATAACACAAGCAAGGCCAAGTAAAAAAGATAATACTTTTATTATTAATCAGTTAAGTGAGTTCTCGCTATATCGGATGGAAGATGAACTTAGAGAAGGGTATATCACGATAGAGGGGGGACATCGTGTTGGTTTAGCAGGAAAAGTAAATACGGTTAATGGATCTGTAAAAGCAATTCAGTATATTACTTTTTTGAACATCAGAATTGCAAAAGAAAAGATTGGTGTAGCAACGAAAGTAATTCCCTATCTATATAAAAACAAATTTTTAAATACACTGTTTGTAGGGTCTCCGCAATCAGGTAAAACAACACTAATTCGTGATGTAATACGGATTATTTCTACTGGATGGAATCATATTCCCCCTAAGAAGGTTGGTGTGGTTGATGAACGTTCTGAAATTGCAGCATGCCTGAAGGGGATACCACAGCATAATTTAGGTATACGAACGGACGTTTTGGATGCCTGTCCAAAGGCAGAGGGGATGATGATGATGATTCGGTCGATGTCACCAGAAATATTAGTAGTGGATGAGATTGGTAGTGATAAGGATGTACAAGCTTTAATCAATGCGATTAATGCTGGTGTTACAGTGATATGTACAATCCATGGGCAGAATCTTCAAGAGCTAAAAAACAGGCCATCGATTCTACCTTTATTAGAAAAAAAGGTATTCAGTAGAATAGTACTTCTTAAAGGTCAAACGTCTCCGGGTAGCATTCAATCAATATACGATGAAAATGAAAAAAATATCTATCAGAAAATGGGGGGATTGCCAAATGAAGTGGATCGGGGCACTTCTCTTCATAAGCGCGACGACATGGCTCGGATTTGAATGGAGTAATAAGCTTACAAGACGTCCTAAGCATATACGACAATTAATTAATGCTCTACAAACTTTAGAAGCAGAAATACTTTATAGTCAACTTCCATTACATGATGCCTTTTCATCCATTGCTAGGCAAATACCAGAGCCTTGTGCTTCCTTTTTTCAGTTAGTTGCAGACAGAATGATAGAAAAAAATAGTTATTTTGAAACAGTTTGGAATGAAAGTGTTACTACTTATAAAGAATCATCTAGTCTAGGTGAAAATGAGAAAGAAATTCTTTTACAGTTTGGTAGGACAATCGGACAGCATGATTTTACCCAACAACAAAAACATATTCAATTGACAATTAAACACCTGGAAAGAGAATTACAAGATGCAAGAGACGAACAGGATAGGTATGGAAAAATGGCAAAAAATCTTGGATTCTTAACTGGCCTGTTTATCGTGTTATTGCTCATATAGGGGAAAGGGGCTCTTGTTATGCTATCAGATGCATCTATTTTATTTCAAATAGCTGGAATAGGTATTATAGTCGCGCTAATACATACCATCTTAAAGCAAATGGGGAAGGAAGAAATAGCGCAGTTTGTTACACTTGTAGGATTTATTATTGTTCTTGTAGTTGTTATTAATGGGCTGTCAGATTTATTTCAACAAATCCGATCAGTATTCTTATTTCAAGGGTAATTCTGTATGGATATCATACAAATTGTCACTTTAGGTATTATTGCAAGCGTATTATACATCATCTTAAAAGAGATGCGCGGCCCCTTTGCATTTATTATTTTATTAATTACCGGAATCGTATTATTTTTAGCAGTGATTAGTCAGATCGGATCGATTATTCGGTTGATAGAGACTTTAGGGCAAAAAGCATCCATTAATGGTATGTATATCGAGACTATCTTAAAAATAATCGGTATTGCTTATATCACAGAATTAGGTTCAAGCATTACGAAAGACGCAGGACTTAGCGCTGTTGCTTCCAAAATTGAATTAGCAGGAAAAATATTCATTTTATTACTAGCAATCCCAATTATCTCAGCAGTTGTCGAAGCTATATTAAATTTCTTGCCGCAAGCTTAATGGGAGAAAGTTCTTGAGAGGAAGGAGCAAGTGGTAGTGCATGAAACGGATAAGCCGTACTTTCTGTTTACTATTTATTATTCTATTTTTTGGACAAGCCGTTGTATATGCAGATAATCAAGTGGAAGCTCCTGTGGAAGATTTATTAATGGAAGATGTCTCATTTGATGGGATGCAGAAATATTGGAATGTTGTTGTCGATGAATATGGAGGATATATTCCGGAACTTGAAAAGAATAGTCTTTATGACTTCATTAAGGGAAATGATGAGTTCTCTATCAAAAACCTATTAACTGGTGGACTAGAGTACCTGCTTCATGAGGTTATATTAAATGGAAAGTTACTAGGATCTCTCCTGTTATTAACGTTGTTTTCTGTTTTGTTACAAACTATGCATACGGCATTTGAAAAAACCTCCGTTAGTAAAATCGCATACTTCGTAGTATATATTGTCCTGATATTTATCGCATTAAATAGTTTTTACTTGGCTGTTTCTTATGCAAAGGAAGCCATAAGTATGATGAGTAGTTTTATGATCGCCTTGATACCTTTGGTGCTGGGGTTAATGGCTACATTTGGTAGTGCTATATCTGTATCCTTTTTCAATCCGATTACAATCTTTTTAATTAATGCAATCGGCATTCTAGTTTCTAATTTTATTATGCCATTACTTTTTATATCTGCATTATTAATTATAGTTAGTAGTTTAAATGAAAATCATAAGGTTACCCATTTGGCTGATCTATTCCGCTCGATTGCTATCGGAACCCTAGGAATCTTTTTAACTATATTTATTGGTGTATTATCTGTCCAGGGTGCAGCAAGTGCGATTCAAGATGGGGTAGCAATGAAAACGGCTAAGTTTGTTACGGGGAACTTTATCCCAGTTGTAGGTAGAACGCTAACAGATGCTGCAGATACTGTGTTGAGTGCTTCCTTATTATTAAAAAATGCTGTAGGTATTGTTGGTGTAGCGATTGTTATTTTTATAGCTATATTTCCAGCGATCAAGATTTTTGCAATTGCTCTAATTTATAAAATTGCAGCAGCAGTGCTTCAACCAATTGCTGATGGGCCAATTATTACAAGCCTAAATACTATTAGTAAATATATTGTTTATATTCTAGGGTGCCTCCTAGCAGTTTCTTTAATGTTTTTCTTAAGTATCGTCATTATTGTAACGGCTAGTAATATTACATTACTACTGCGATAGGAATGATGGAATTGAATCTACTAATAAATTGGGTCTCACAAATAATCATCTTTATTTTACTTGCAACCATTATTGATCTACTAGTTCCTGCTGGAGGAATGAAAAAGTATATAAAGTTTGTAATTGGCTTGATACTAATTCTAATTTTTCTCCAACCTATTTTTTATCTCTTTAACGTTAATATTGAGGACGCCGTCAGAAACAGCTTTAGTAGCATAATTAACGATGATTCTAAGACTTCAGAAATAGAAAATTTGATTGAAATGCAAAAAAGTGAAATAGAATCGACATCTAGCGCATATATTTTAGAACAAATGGCTGTCCAATTAAAAGATATAGCGAAAGCTCCTCTTTTGGACAACTACCAAGCTGAAATAAGTGATCTGAAATTTCAGTTCATAGAAGGTGCAACATATTCCTATGAGGGGCTAGAAGAAGTCATTGTTTATCTTGAACAATCAGAAGCAGGGGAGGGAACAGTGAATGCAGTAGAGGATGTTGTCATCGATACGGGAGACAAGCAATATAATAACCCTACGGAGGAAATCAACCTTCAAGGGATAGAGGAATTGTTACGAGAAACCTGGGAATTAAGTGATAAGAAATTAACTGTTAGATGGGAGGGAGGGGCATCTTGATAAAAAAATTACAAGATTTTTTGAAAGAAAAAATTAGTGGTTCTAAAAAAACAGCCTATGTAGTCATTATTGGACTTGTTAGTTTACTAGTTATATTGGTATCTAACATGTTTAATACCTCATCCCAAAAAGATTCGGGACAAGAACTACCTGAGATGAATTTAGAGGCACAGTCCCAAACCGAAGAAGTAAGTTCCCATGATTCTTCTAAGACATCTGATGTTAGTGTATTGGAGGAAAATTATGAGAAGCAATTACAGAACATGTTAGAAAATATCGATGGCGTCTCTGAAGTGGAAATTATGGTAAATCTAGATTCTACTAATGTAAAAGTCTATGAAAGAAATCTAATTAATGGACAGCAGCATACTGAGGAAAATGACCAAAATGGTGGGACAAGGCAAATTGAGGAAAGTACTGAGGAATCACAAGTTGTTATAGTAAGGCAAGGAGATCAAGAGTCACCAATTCTAGTTTCAACTAAGAAACCTGAAGTTAGAGGTGTCTTAGTGACAGCAAAGGGAGTAGAAAAAGCTACTGTCAAACAATGGGTAGTAGAAGCTGTCTCAAGAGTGCTTGATGTTCCTACACATAGAGTTTCTGTTAATCCTAAAAAATAAGGGGAGGAATATTTAATGTTGAAAAAACAAACGGTATGGCTATTAACAATGCTAAGCTTAATGATTGTGTTGAGTGTGTACTACATGACTCAAAAACCAGGTGATTTTGCTTACATGAATACTGGTGAAGAAAATAATGCAACCGAGGAAACATCGACAACAGGTGAAGAGGCTAATGTGGATATCGCTCCTGGTGAAAATGAATTATTTGCAGCACTACGCTTAGAAGTACAAGATGAAAGAAGTAAGAAGTTAGATCGATTAGATGACGTTGTTGCTAACAGTTCAGCTTCAGTTGAAGAGAAAAAGAAAGCTTACGACGAAATGGATGCTATTGAACAGTTAAATACAAAAGAAATGATTTTAGAAGAGACTATTTTAGCATCTGCTGAATACCAAGATGTATTAGTTCGTGCGGATGGAGAGAAAGTATTTGTTCATGTGCAAGCAGATGAGCTATCAAAAACAGAAGTTGTAAACATCATGCAAATGGTACGGGATGAGTTAGGGGAAAAGGTCGTAACCGTAGTCCCTGAGCCAATGACAGAGAGCTAATAATAATTTAATTATAGCATCAAGTCTTGCAGACTTGATGTTTTTATTTTTGCGAATTTTTTGGTGGAATTATTTTTTAGGAAAACTAGAGTAGAGGATTCATATGAGGATACATTTCATGATGAGTTTTTTATTAAGCCCTAATTTTAATATATATTCGCTAATCCTGATGGGACTTGCTATAATTAGGGGAAGTGAAAGCGCTTTAACATCTATAGATATATTTAATTGTTGATGTTTCCCTAGTATTTATCGTAAAATACTAAGAGGAGTTATTAGTACCTAATTATAAAAAAAGGTAAGGGAGTGCAATATTATGCTAAAAGTACAAGAAATACGTGAAATAATAAAACTAGTTGATCAATCTTCCATTAATGAATTTACTTATGAAACAAATGGCACTAAAGTGTCTATGAAAAAACAATCTGAACCTATTGCTGTTCCAACACAACCAGTTGTTCAAGTTGAAAAAGAAACAACTGCTATCTCTGAGAGACAACAAGCTGTTCAAGAAACAGTTGAAGTAGTTGAAACATCAGTGAAAGAAAGTACCGTAAATTTTGATTTCGAAATTACATCTCCAATGGTTGGAACTTTTTATAGTGCACCAAATCCGGAAAGTGATCCATTTGTATCTGTTGGAAGTTCCGTGGCAAAAGATACAGTAGTTTGCATAGTTGAAGCAATGAAACTATTTAATGAGATTGAAGCGGAAGTTTCAGGTGAAATCGTTGAAGTTCTAGTTGAAAATGGAGAACTTGTGGAGTATGGTCAACCATTATTTAGAGTGAAAACGAAGTAAGGGGACGTGCTAATATGATAAAAAAACTGCTTGTTGCAAACAGAGGAGAAATAGCTGTCCGAATTATTCGTGCCTGTAAAGAGTTGGGTGTAGAAACAGTTGCTATATATTCAGAAGCCGATAAAGAATCATTACATGTTCAATTAGCTGACGAGGCTTACTGTATCGGTCCTAAAGCAAGTAAGGACAGTTATCTTAATGTCACCAATATTATAAGTGTGGCAACCTTGACGAATGTTGATGCCATACATCCGGGTTATGGATTTTTAGCTGAAAATGCTGATTTTGCTGAGATATGCAAAGCTTGTAATATTACATTTGTCGGACCTACTCCTGAAGCAATTCAAAAAATGGGTATTAAGGATGTAGCACGAGAAACAATGCGTGAAGCAAATGTACCCATTGTTCCTGGTTCAGATGGTATAATAGAAAATGAAGAAGAAGCGATTAAAATTGCAGAATCAATTGGTTATCCTGTTATAATAAAAGCTACTGCTGGTGGTGGTGGAAAAGGAATCCGAGTTGCAAGATCGGAAGGAGACCTTATTAAAGGAATTCGTATTACTCAAAAAGAAGCGGAGACTGCATTTGGTAATCCCGGTGTTTATCTTGAAAAGTTTATTGAGGACTTCCGACATGTAGAGATACAAGTATTAGCTGATACCCATGGAAACGTAGTTCATTTAGGAGAACGGGATTGTAGTATTCAGCGTCGTTTACAAAAATTAATTGAAGAAACACCTTCTCCTGCACTAAATGAGGAAATTCGTGCTAAAATGGGAGGAGCAGCAGTAAAAGCTGCTGAAGCCGTTAATTATGTTGGTGCCGGAACTATTGAGTTTATTTTTGACCGTAAAACTCAAGACTTCTATTTTATGGAAATGAACACAAGAATCCAGGTTGAGCATCCAGTAACTGAAATGGTTACGGGAATCGATTTAATTAAAGAACAAATAAAGATAGCAAATGGTGAAAAGCTGTCGTTCAATCAAGAAGAAGTAACATTTGATGGATGGGCAATTGAGTGTCGTATTAATGCTGAACAACCATTTAAGAATTTTATGCCTTCACCTGGTAAAATTAATATGTACTTACCACCAGGCGGTCTAGGAATTCGTGTTGATTCTGCTGCTTATCCTGGCTATTCTATTCCACCATATTATGATTCGATGATTGCAAAACTAATCACATATGGTTCAACTAGGGAAGAAGCAATTGCTCGTATGAAACGAGCACTCGATGAATTCCTTGTAGAAGGGATACATACAACCATTCCATTCCATCGATTAATAATGGAACATGAAGTGTTTGTAGATGGAGACTTTAATACGAACTTCTTAGAAGAACATCCAATTATGGAACCAAATGAAGATTAAGGCTTTAAACTCAATTTTCATAAAGGAGTGACAAAATGGCAGATCAATCGTTAGTTAATATGAGCGAAAATACTGGACTAGGTAAAGTAGAAATTGCCCCAGAAGTTATTGAAGTGATTGCTGGTATAGCAGCATTAGAAGTGGAAGGCTTGGCAAATATGCGTGGGAATTTTGCTACTGGTGTAGTAGAACGGTTCGGTAAAAAGTCTCATAGTAAAGGTGTTAAAGTCGAATTAACTGATGAAGGAATACTAATTGACCTGTATGTTGTATTAGAATTTGGTGTGTCTATTCCTGAAGTAGCACAAAAAATTCAAGGAAACATCAGACAAACATTAAAAAACATGACTTCATTAGAAATTTCAGAAGTAAATATTCACGTAGTAGGATTACAAATGGATAAAGAAACAACAGAAGAAGAATCAGAATAATACAAGAGGTCAAAAGGTAGAAATATCTTTTGACCTTTCTTGTTATTAAATGCTTACTTAAATGAAAGAGCTAGGGACATCTATTACATATGACAGATAATTAAAAAGAATTGACAGTTGTGGCGTCTTCAACATAAAAATGATATGATTTGAACAGAGATTAGCAGAAGGAGTCATAAAAATGAAACGTCATGAAGCAAGAGAAAAAGCATTCCAAATATTATTCCAATTAGACTTGTTAGAAGAAGATATGGAACAAACGATTCAAGATAGATTAACAGAAGAAAGACAAAATAAATTCTTAGATTCTTTAGTGAACGGTGTTGTAAAAGAAAAAGCAACCGTTGACCAAAAAATATCAGCAAACCTTGAAAATTGGTCTTTAGAGCGTCTGCCTGCAGTAGAGAAAACAGTTTTACGAATAGCTACTTTCGAAATATTATTTGTAAATGATATTCCTGAAAATGTATCCATAAATGAAGCTGTAGAATTGGCGAAACGATATGGCGATGAAAAATCAGGAAAGTTTGTTAATGGTGTCCTATCTAGGATAATTAAATAAACAGAAAATATTGTTATGGTTAATCAATATATTCTAGTTAAGTAAAGAACTTAGTGGGAGAGGGGAAGGTATTATGGAAGCTAAGGTTATTAATGGTAAAGAATTGTCCATGGAATTAAAAGAAGAAATGAAACAAGAAGTGAAAGATCTACGAAAAAAAAATGTAATTCCACACTTGTCGGTAGTTTTGGTTGGAAATGATGCAGCCTCAAGATCGTATGTTAATGGTAAAAAACGGGCATCTGAAGAAGTTGGGATTAGTTCTGAAATAATTGAACTACCTGAATCTATATCTGAAAAAGAGCTACTAGATATCATCCAGAAATTAAATCAAAATGAACAGGTTCATGGAATTCTGGTACAACTTCCACTTCCCAAACAAATCAATGTACAGCATATTATTGAAACCATCGATCCTCGTAAGGATGTGGATGGCTTCCATCCTGTAAATATTGGAAGAATGATGACAGGACAAGATACTTTCTTACCTTGTACCCCATATGGAATTATAAAAATGCTTCAATCCAAAAACATCAGCATAGAGGGTAAACATGCTGTTATACTAGGTAGAAGTAATATTGTTGGAAAACCTGTAGGCCAATTATTATTAAATGAACATGCAACAGTTACCTATTGTCACTCTAGAACAAAGAATGTAAAAGATATAACCAAACAAGCAGATATACTCGTTGTTGCAATTGGTAGTCCAAATATAATTAGTAAAGAGTATATTAAAGAAGGTGCTGTAGTTATAGACGTTGGGATTAATCGAATAGAGGATGGTAAATTAACTGGTGATGTTGATTTTGATAGTGCAAAAGAAGTTGCATCCTACATAACACCAGTACCTCGTGGTGTTGGTCCAATGACAATTACTATGTTGTTATATAATACATTAAAAGCTGCTAAGGAAAGGGTTCTATGACAGATAAATACTTAACAGTTACAGCACTTACTAAGTATATTAAAAGAAAAATGGATACAGATCCACATCTTCGTAGTATTTGGCTAAAGGGTGAAGTATCTAATTTTAAATTACATTCAAGAGGTCATATGTACTTAACAATTAAGGATGACCAGGCTCGGATTAATGCTGTAATGTTTTCAGGGAACAATCGTTATTTGAAATTTAAGCCTGAAAATGGAATGAAAGTTCTTATTCGAGGGGAAATTAGCGTTTTTGAAGCAACTGGTCAATATCAGCTATATATACAACAAATGGAACCAGATGGAGTAGGTTCTTTGTATTTAACTTTTGAACAATTGAAAGAAAAATTACGAAAAAAGGGATATTTCGATTCGCAATATAAAAAAGAAATACCAATGATTCCAAATCATATAGGAGTTATCACTTCACCTACTGGTGCGGCGGTAAGAGACATTATTACCACGATAAAAAGACGGTTTCCTGTTGTGCAAGTTACTATTTTACCAGTCCTCGTACAAGGTGTAAATGCAGCGGGTTCGATTTCGAGAGCAATTCAACAAGCGAATAAAGATAATTTATTTGACGTAATGATTGTTGGTCGTGGTGGCGGGTCTATTGAAGAATTATGGTCTTTTAACGAAGAAATTGTAGCTGAAGCAATTTTTCATTCTGCGATTCCGATTATATCGGCTGTTGGGCATGAAACAGATGTCACGATAAGTGATTATGTTGCCGATTTAAGGGCTCCTACGCCAACTGGTGCAGCTGAATTAGCTGTACCGTCACAATATGAATTGTTAGATAAAATTTCTAGAATGAAACAGTCGCTAAGTAGTTTAATAGGAATTACTATTAAACAAAACAGAAACCAGTTGGAAAGAATGGCACAATCTTATGCATTTCGATACCCAGAACAGTTGATAAGGCAAAAAGAACAAGAATTGGATAAACACCGAGAACGTATGGACCGTGGTCTAAAGTTTAACCTGCAAAATAAATCCGAACGACTTAATCATCACAATACAAGGCTGTTAACACAACATCCAAAGAGGCAATTTGTTCAAGCTACTAAAGATTTTCACCAGTTGTTGAAACAGAAGGATCAAGCCATGAGTCAACAGATTGAAAAGCAATCTCAACAGTTACATAGAACGATGGATAAATTGACCTTACTTAATCCCTTAGAAATTATGAAACGGGGATTTGCCATACCCTATACTTCAACAGGCGATATTATTAAATCGAAGTCACAAATAAAGCAAAATGATCATATTAAGCTTAATTTGCAAGATGGTCTGGTGAACTGTGAGGTTCTGGATATTAACTAAACTAAATTATGTGGTTTCCAATTAGTACCATGAGACCACATGACTGACCAAACTAATAACGCTCAATAAGGAGTTAGAAAATGGACAAATATAAAGACTTAACCTTTGAAGAGGCAATGGAGAAACTGGAAGAAATAATTGGAAAACTTGAAGAGGGAGATGTGCCTTTAGAAAAAGCAATCTCTTACTATCAAGATGGTATGATTCTCTCCAAAATATGTAGTGATAAATTAAATCATATCCAAGAAAAAATGGTGCAGATTATGAATGAGCAGGGGGAGCTTGTTCCTTTTGATATACAGGAGGATGAGAAATAGTGGTAGACACTTTAAAGCAATATATTGACTCAAACCAAAAAATGTTTCAGAGATTGTTGTCTGAGTATATACAGGCTACGGACATAACTGAATCACTTAGAAAATCAATGTTATACTCCCTTGAAGCTGGGGGGAAAAGACTTCGACCAGTATTGTTATTGGCAAGTTTTGAAGCATATTCTACAGAGACTGAAAAGACGTATAGTTCCGCATTGGCATTGGAAATGATCCATACTTATTCATTAATACATGATGATCTTCCTGCGATGGACGATGATGATATGCGCCGAGGTCTACCTACTAATCATAAAGTATTTGGTGAAGCAACTGCGATTCTTGCGGGTGACGCACTATTAACTTATAGCTTTGAAATAATTGCAAATGATCCTCTACTAACAGATAAAGAAAAGTTATATTGTATCAAGCATCTATCTAAAGCAAGTGGTCCATCTGGAATGGTTGGCGGGCAAATACTTGATATGGAAGCAGAAAAACAACCTGTAACTCTAGAGAAGTTAGAGAAAATCCATTCTCTAAAGACTGGAGAGCTACTTAAATTTGCTGTTACTGCAGGTGCATACTTAGGAAAGGCCTCCGAGGAACAAATATCTTTCCTTCGAGATTATGCGCATTATTTAGGTCTTATATTCCAGGTTCAAGATGATATTTTAGATGTAATCGGCGATCAAGAAAAACTTGGTAAGGCAGTAGGTAGTGACGAATCCAACGACAAAAGTACCTATCCTAAATTATTGGGACTAGACGGTGCTATAGAGATGAAAAAATTATATACCGAAAAGGCTTTAACATTATTAGAAAAGGCAAATGCACATACATCAAAATTATTGGAACTGACAAATTATGTTAGCAACCGTGACCACTAAAATTGACTGATAAAGGATTTTAAACAGATGAGTAAAATACGACTTGATGTTCTACTCGTAGAACGAAATCTAATTGAAACTAGGGAAAAGGCAAAGCGTGCTGTTATGGCTGGTTTAGTCTATTCCGAGCAAGAAAGACTTGATAAACCTGGGATGAAGGTTGATGATGATATCCCCTTAACTGTCAAAGGAAAATTAATTCCTTATGTAGGGAGAGGTGGATTAAAGCTCGAAAAAGCTTTGAAAGTGTTTTCTTTGGATGTTCATGATAGAATTATGATGGATATTGGTTCATCAACGGGGGGATTTACGGATTGTGCCCTTCAATCGGGTGCAAAACTTTGTTATGCCATTGATGTTGGTTATAATCAACTAGATTGGAAACTTCGTAACGATTCTCGCGTAGTTGTAATGGAACGAACCAACTTTCGTTATGTGACAAATGACATGTTGAAAGAAGGATTACCAAACTTCGCATCTATTGATGTTTCATTTATCTCATTAAAGTTAATTCTTCCTGTATTAAAGAAGCTTCTACTACCTAAAAGTGATGTAGTTGCATTAATCAAGCCACAATTTGAAGCAGGTCGTGAGCAAGTTGGAAAAAAAGGTATAGTTCGTGATAAAAATATTCATGTGGAAGTTTTGAAAAAAGTACTTTCTTTTGCACAAGAAGAGGGATTTGACCTCTATGGTCTAACTTATTCTCCAATCACCGGTGGTGATGGAAATGTGGAGTTTTTAGCCCATTTAGGTTGGGAAAAGGAAGAACCTACAATTTCCATTGAAGAACTAAATCCCGAGGTTGTAGTCAATGAAGCTCATTCAGAATTAAAGTCAGCAAAGAATATATGAGTGTAAGGACTACAATTTTGTAGTCCTTTTTAGTTAATGGTTTAATAAAACTGGAAATAACCGGACAAGGACAAATTAAGGGGTTGCACTTGATTATTAATGATTGGTTACATCTACTAATACTAGGGGGTCAATATGAGTAAAGTTCAAAGGCATATAAAGATAAGAGAATTAATTACAGAAAATGATATTGATACACAAGATGAACTGGTGGATCGTTTGAAAAATTTAGGCTACAACGTCACACAAGCTACAGTTTCGAGAGATATAAAAGAGTTGCATCTCGTTAAAGTTCCTTCCAGAGGTGGAAAATATAAATATAGTCTACCAGCTGATCAACGATTTAATCCTCATGACAAATTAAAACGTTTAATAATGGATGCTTTTGTAAAGATTGATCATACAAGTCACTTCATTGTACTAAAAACACTTCCTGGCAATGCACATGCTGTAGGTGTATTAATTGATAATCTTGACTGGGATGAGATTATGGGTACGATTTGTGGAGATGATACATGTTTGATTATTTGCCGTACGGAAAAGGACACAGTTACAATAAAAGAACGTTTTATTAATATGTTATAGACGAGGTGGCGACATGTTAACCGAATTATCAATCCATAATTTCGCAATCATAGATCAAATGACAGTTACATTAAAAGATGGTCTTACGGTTTTATCAGGGGAAACAGGCGCTGGTAAATCAATCATAATTGATGCTATACAGTTATTAGCTGGAGGTAGGTCATCTGTAGAATTTGTCAGACATGGTATGGAAAAAGCAGAGATCGAGGGACTCTTTTCTATTGATTCTAGTTCACATACGATATACTCCATTGGAAGGGAATATGGTGTCGAGATCCATGACAATGAAGTAGTTCTCCAGAGAATCATTACGGCTTCAGGTAAGAGTATTTGTCGGGTCAACGGCAAGTTAGTAACGCTAGCCATTCTAAGGGAATTTGGGAAGACATTAATAGATATCCATAGCCAACATGAAACACAATCATTAATGAATCCTGAGAATCATATCGAATTATTAGATTTATACAGCCAAGCTAAAGTGGATAAAGTAAAAGAAGAATATTTGACCTTGTTTGAAAAACTTCAATCATTAAAAAGGCGTTATAAAGATCTAAGTGAAAATGAACAAGAAATTGCACAAAGGCTTGACTTGCTTGAATTTCAGTTGAGTGAATTAGAAAAGGCCAATCTTGTCCCAGAAGAAGATGTAGAATTAGAAAAAGAAAGAACCCAATTAATGAATTATGAGCGGATTTATAAAGGTGTTATGGATGCTTATAATGCATTATATGGCGAACAAAAAGGATTAGAATGGTTAAGTATGGCTCAAAGGTCACTCGAAGAAATCAATAATTATGACGAATTTATTGCATTAAAGTCTGAGTCATTGTCAAATCATTTTTATATGATGGAGGATTTAACCTTTGAACTAAGTAATTTCATTGAAAGTTTAGAATACAATCCAGATCGTTTAAATGAGATAGAAGGAAGACTTTCAGAGATTAGTCGTTTGAAAAAGAAATACGGTTCTACAGTTGATGAAATGATTGAATATATGGGTTCAATTGAAGAGGAGATTGAACAAATAAAGAACAAAGATTCTCATCTACAAAAATTAGCTAAAGAAATTGAGGATCTAGAGGAAGATGCTTATTTAGATGCAAGTCAATTACATGATATCCGAAAAAAGGCAGCTAAGGATTTAATACGGGAAGTGCAAGAAGAATTAAAAGATCTATACCTTGAAAAAGCTTCTTTCTCCATTCAGTTTTCACCTGAAAATCCAAGTAAAACAGTAGCATTACATCGAAATGGGTTTGACCAGATTCGCTTCCTAATTTCTACGAATTTAGGGGAACCTCTAAAAGAAATAAATAAAGTTGCTTCTGGTGGAGAGCTTTCTAGGATCATGCTTGTGTTAAAGAAATTATTTGCTAAACATCAAGGCGTTACTAGTGTAATTTTTGACGAGGTAGATACCGGAGTTAGCGGCCGAGTTGCACAGGCAATTGCTGAAAAAATCTTCCAAATCTCCAATGATTCACAAGTCCTTTGTATTTCCCATTTACCACAAGTTGCAGCTATGGCAGATACACATCTATTTATTGAGAAAAAAGAATTGCAAAATCGGACGACAACCCATGTTTTAGAGCTTAGTGAGACCGAACAGATTAAAGAACTAAGTAGAATGATGACAGGAACAAAATTAACGGACACCGCAATTGAACATGCTAGAGAGTTACATGAACTTGCTAAGAACTTTAAAAAAGTTACAATGATAACTAGTTAACACAATTTATTTTAGGATTAGAAGTTATTCTAATCCTTTATTATTTATTTAAATACAATTTAAGCAGAGCTGAAGGCAGCTTCTTTCTTTTACATATATTGTAAAGGAAATGTTACACATCTTTTCTTAACTTTTCCCAGTTTAAAAATGACCATTAAAGGTCAAATTAGAAGTACAGATATAAAAACATGGTATGGGTTTAGGAACAAGGAGAGTGGACATTTGTGAAACATATAGAGAAAATTCGTATCATTACTGGAGTTCTACTCCTACTCGGATTGCTAATTGTTCCTTTTACGCCCCCGATTCAAAATTATTTTACCATTCCCAATAAGATTGTAACGTTTCAAAATCAGTTCCCCCTTAACGTTCCTAGCCTAGGAAAAGCAGTACAAGTTCATGCTTCTGTTAATGACAACCAGGAAGCTATTAATGCATCAAGTTTTGACTTTAGTGAACCCGGAGAACAACAATTAGTGTATACCGTAGCCGGGGTTCCAATTAAAAAAGTTGATGTTTCTGTCTTAAAGGATGTAAAAGTAATCCCTGGTGGACAGTCAATAGGTGTGCAACTACAAACGCTTGGTGTATTAGTTGTAGGTCATCATCTTGTAAATGGTGAAAATGGACAGATGTCACCTGGAGAAGAAGCTGAGATTAAAGTCGGTGACGTTATTATGGAGATAGATGGGAAAAAAATCGAAGAGATGAAGGATGTTAAACCAATAGTCGAAGAGGCCGGAAAAGCTTCGAAACCATTAGAAGTAAAGGTGAAAAGGGGAAAAGAAACCTTTACTACCGAATTAAAACCAGTCAAGGATAAGAAGGAAAATGAATATCGAATCGGGCTGTATATCCGTGATTCTGCTGCGGGTATTGGTACCATGACATTCTTTGAACCAAAGTCAAAAAAATATGGTGCTCTTGGACATGTCATCTCCGATATGGATACGAAGAAACCAATTGAAATTCATGATGGTACTATTGTTAGATCTTCTGTAACGTCGATCCAAAAAGGAAATAATGGAACACCAGGAGAAAAACAAGCTAAATTTTCTATAAAAGAAAATAGAATTGGCACGATTACCAAGAACAGTCCTTTTGGGATTTTTGGTAAACTAGATCAATCCATAGAAAATGGAAAATATGATCAGCCAATGCCAATCGCGTTATCACACGAAGTTAAAGAAGGTCCGGCAAAGATTCTAACGGTTATTGATGATGAGAAAGTTGAGGAGTTTGATGTTGAGATTGTGAGCAGTGTACCACAAAAATCTCCAGCTACAAAAGGAATGGTAATACAAATTACCGATCAAAAGTTATTAGAAGCAACAGGTGGAATTGTACAGGGAATGAGTGGAAGTCCAATAATCCAAAATGGAAAAGTAATAGGAGCGGTTACCCACGTATTTGTAAATGATCCAACGAGCGGGTACGGAGTCCATATAGAATGGATGCTCCAAGATGCAGGCGTTGACATTTATAAAAAAGAGGATAAAAAAGCTAGTTAATCAATCCAAGCTAATAAGTATTCTGTAAAAGGATACTTATCAGCTTGGATTTCTTGCTGTTTTGGAATATGTAGCGGATTATATTAGAAACTGTGCGGCAACTAAGCATTATGGTAGCTCATCATACCCGCTACGGAAATACACTCCGCTTTTACTGTCAGCACAGGGGCGACATCAGTTCGAAAGTACCTCACAGTGTCTACCTTGCCGCGGGCGGCTGGTGAGCCTCGGGCCAACAGGATGTTGGTCACAAAGGCGTTGCCTCAGGATGAGGCGTTCTTAGTCTTTGAACCCCTATTTTGCTCTTGCGGGGTCTCACCGATGCCTATCCTCCCGCAGGACAAGGAACGCTACGAAAGCGATACATCGCACGCAGAAAAAGTGATTTTCTTTTTCAAGGAGTCTCCGTGCATTTCCTACGCTAGTGATGAGTGATTAAGAGCAATAGAACCAAATAAATCCAAAACATGTTGCAATAACTAATAATAATTAGAAAACTAAACCAGCGCAGGCAGAATACGGAGACTCCTCGAAAATAAAACCAGCGCAGGCAGAATACGGAGACTCCTCGAAAATAAAGAACAATTTTCTTCGTGCGATGATTACGCTGACGAAGCATTCCTTGTCCTGCGGGAATAGCACGTGTCCGAAGACCCCTAGAGAGGTGAACTTTCCTCGAGGAGGCTGAGGCCGGGCCCGCGGAAAGCGGAGTATTCTGCCGGAGCGGTATCGTTCCACTATCCTCATTAACTATGGTTAAAATACCGCGCAGTTTCTATCAACTACACGATAAAAACTCTAAACATGCCACACTTAGTACAGCTATATTATTCAATTTATTACTTACTCTAAATATTTTTCGACAAAACGAATAATCTTGTGTCATAATTAATCGAATATACACGAAAACAAAAGAAAAACAAAGCAATTTAAAGAAATAATAAAAAAAAGCAAAGTTTTTTTAAAAAAAGAAGGAATCTCTGAACTTTTGTCGAATACATAAAGTGGACATGAACCGAACTAAAGGAGGAACATTTGTGGATAAGATATCAATTTGTTTAGTTGACGACAACAGAGATCTGATAAATTTAATGGAGGAGTTTTTTGAGGAACAACCTGATATAGAAGTTGTGGGAGTAGCTTATAACGGTAGAGACTGTCTAACATTAGTTGAAGAGAAAAAACCAGATGTGCTTATTTTAGACATTATTATGCCACATGTAGATGGATTAGCCGTTTTAAATATGCTTAGAGAAAAAGGAAAATCAAATAACAATCCACATGTGATTATGTTAACTGCATTCGGGCAAGAAGAGGTTATGAAAAAAGCAGTGGACTTAGGAGCATCTTATTTTATTCTGAAGCCTTTTGATTTAGAAAACCTTGCAGAACAGATTCGTCAAGTTAATGGACGTTCAGTACTTTCGAATCGTTCTACAATCGGTGTCAAAAAAGAAAGAAAGAAGAAAGACCTAGAAGCAAGCATTACGAATATTATTCATGAGATTGGTGTGCCAGCACATATAAAAGGCTATATGTATTTAAGGGAAGCTATTACAATGGTTTATAATGATATCGAACTTTTAGGTTCTATAACTAAAGTTTTATATCCAGATATTGCAAAGAAATTTAACACCACTTCCTCACGTGTTGAACGTGCTATACGCCATGCGATAGAAGTTGCTTGGAGTCGTGGTAATATTGATTCCATTTCTGCTTTATTTGGTTACACTGTAAGCATCTCAAAGGCGAAACCAACCAATTCAGAATTCATTGCAATGGTAGCAGACCGTCTACGATTAGAACATAAAGCCAGCTGAAATAAAAAAATTACTGTATGAAATATACAGTAATTTTTTTATTTTTATAAAATTTTATTCCTAATCTTCAAAAAATGCTTTATATAATGATTGAATAGCCGTTTCTAAGTCACTAGCTTCAATACCAAACATCATCGAAACATCAGATGATCCTTGGTTTATCATCTTAATGTTTACATTTACAGATGTTAATGCATTTGTAGCTTTTTGCGCAATACCAATGGTGTTCATCATACCTTCTCCAACAATCATAATTAATGCAAGTCCATGCTTAATCGACACTGTGTCTGGGTGTAGTTCATAATTAATTCTTTCAATTACTTTTTTTTCATTATCCGAAGTAAATTGTCTTTCGCGTATAATAACTGATAAATCGTCAATACCTGAAGGAGCATGTTCAAAAGAGATGTTCTCATCCTCAAGTATTTCAAAAAGCTTACGACCGAAGCCTAACTCTCGGTTCATTAAATATTTACTAACATACAGTGTACTAAACCCTGTATCACTGGCAATCCCAACAACACATTTGTTTTTTTCTTCTTTCGTCGCGACGACCGAAGTTCCTGGTAGATGAGGATTATTTGTATTTTTGATTGTTACGGGTATACCTCGTTTAAAAGCTGGAATTAACGCCTCATCATGAAAGACAGAGAACCCTGCATATGATAATTCTCGCATTTCTTTGTATGTTAGAGTTTTAATTTCTTTCGGATTTTTCACGATATTAGGATTGACAGAATAAACAGAATCTACATCAGTGAAGTTTTCGTATAATGTAGCTTGTATACCTGCTGCAATAATAGATCCAGTAATATCTGACCCACCTCTTGAAAAAGTAACTAATTTTCCATCAACGGTATATCCAAAGAAACCAGGGATTACCAAGACACCATCTATTTCCCTTAATTTGTAAATCTGATTAAAGCTTTCAGGTAATATTTGAGCATTTCCCGGTTCATCTGATACAAGAATTCCCGCTGTTTTAGGGTTAATGTAATGAGCTTTAATACCGATAGAATTTAAATAAGAACTAACTATCTTTGCCGAACTATCTTCACCAATTGATTTTAAGGCATCACTATTAAAAGGTTGCTGATTCAATATGGATAAAAAGTCTTCTTGAATTCCATCAAGAATAGTAGGAGATATTTGTAATTCTTGAATAATCTCATCAAATCTACTCATGATAGTATTTAAAATATTTTCATATTGATTATTTGTACGAAAATCTTTCTCTAAATTAATAAGTAAGTCAGTAATTTTCGTGTCATCTTTATATCGTTTACCTGGAGCGGAAACGACGATAAATTTACGATCTGAATCACTCTTTATTATTTCTCCGACTTTCCTAATTTGTGTAGCATTTGCTACAGAACTGCCCCCAAATTTTGCTACCTTCATGAATGATCCTCTCCCCAGAGATGCAAATTAGTTTAATTCTTTTTTCTGTTTTTGTTCTAACTGTTTTTTGCGATCACGATGTATGATAAACCCACCTAAAAAGGCTAATCCGCCAATGAAAAGTATTAAACCAATAGCAAACTGAATACCCGTATGGATAAATATAGGATGAAAGTCATCAAATAATGTGTCTCTCATTAGCTTAATACCGATTGCAGCAATAACTCCTGGTATGAAAATTAGAATGACAGCGATTAATCTAATCATTTTTACTCCTTTAATTAATTATTGTGAAATATATCCTTCTAGTATAATTCATAAGTATACCAAAAGGGAAAAGATAGTTAAAAAATTTTGATTTGCCATAATTCCAATCATAACGTATGATAGAAAAGTAGAGTACTTATTAACATATTAAATATCAAGAAAAGCACCATAATTTTAAATATTTAAAAAACATTTTTTAAGTATTTAATAATTAAAGCGCTTTCATTTTCCGTTTGTAGTTATTTTGTATTATAATAGGATAGAATGGAATCGAAACTAGCTCTACTGAGTTAGTTATATAGCGTCATGCAATTATGTTATTGATAGCTCCTGCTGACTATCGGTAAGAGTTTAAATAAAGAATATCAATGTATGAGGAGGAAAAGGAATGGATATTTTCAGAAGTATGGAAGCATATGATTACGAACAACTAGTATTTTGTCAAGATAAGAATTCTGGCTTGAAAGCAATTATTGCAATACACGACACAACTTTAGGGCCTGCTCTCGGTGGTACGAGAATGTGGACATATGCTTCTGAAGAAGAAGCAATTATAGATGCATTACGTTTAGCAAGAGGTATGACATATAAAAATGCTGCTGCTGGATTGAATTTAGGTGGCGGAAAAACAGTTATTATAGGTGATCCAAGAAAAGATAAAAATCCAGAAATGTTTCGTGCATTTGGGAGATACATACAAGGTTTAAATGGTAGATATATAACAGCTGAAGATGTAGGTACAACTGAGGAAGATATGGATATTATCCATCAAGAAACTGATTTTGTTACTGGAATTTCTGCAGAAACCTCGGGGTCATCAGGAAATCCATCACCAGTTACTGCTTATGGTGTATATAGAGGAATTAAAGCTGCTGCATTAGAGGCATTTGGTGATGATTCGTTGGAAGGAAAGACTGTTGCAGTCCAAGGTGTCGGTAATGTTGCTTATTCATTGTGCGAGTACTTACATAAAGAAGGCGCAAAATTAATCGTGACGGATATTAATAAGGCAGCTGCAAATCGGGCAGTTGAAGCTTTTGGTGCAAAAGCAGTTGATCCAGATGATATTTATGACGTGGATTGTGATATATATGCTCCTTGTGCTTTAGGTGCGACAATAAATGATGATACTATCCCTCGTTTGAAAGTAAAAGTGGTAGCAGGTTCTGCAAACAACCAACTTAAAACAACGGAACATGGCGATATTTTATATGAAAAAGGAATTGTTTATGCACCTGATTATGTAATTAATGCTGGTGGTGTAATTAATGTTGCAGATGAATTGAATGGATATAACCAAGCAAGAGCAATGAAAAAAGTGGAAACGATCTATGATAATTTACGTAAAGTCTTTGATATATCAAAACGGGATAATATTCCAACCTATCTTGCTGCAGATAGAATGGCAGAGGAAAGAATTGAATCAGTTAGGAAATCCAGAGGTCAGTTTCTATTAAATGGACATCATACATTAAGCAGAAGGTAAGGGGTAGGTATTAATGGCAGAAGAATATGATTTAGTAGTTCTTGGTGGCGGAACAGGTGGTTATGTTGCTGCAATTCGTGCCTCACAGCTTGGAATGAAAGTGGCAATTGTAGAAAAAGAAGAATTAGGTGGCACTTGTCTCCATAGAGGATGTATACCATCTAAATCCCTACTACGGAGTGCAGAAGTATTTAGACAGACGAAAAACAGTGAAGAGTTTGGAATTACGACAGGTAATGTAGAGTTGGATTTCACAAAAGTTCAACAAAGAAAGAGCGGGATAATTGATACGCTTCATGCTGGCGTGATAGCCCTTATGAAAAAGGGGAAAATTGACATATTTAAAGGGTTCGGTAGAATTCTTGGGCCGAGTATCTTTTCACCACTTCCAGGTACAATTTCAATTGAATATGAAAATGGGGACGAGAATACTATGCTTGTTCCAAAGAACGTTTTAATTGCGACAGGCTCTTCTCCAAGAACGTTACCGGGGCTTGAAGTTGATGGTACACATGTTTTAACCTCTGATGAGGCACTTGAAATGGAAACACTACCACAGTCCATCATTATTGTGGGTGGAGGTGTTATTGGAATAGAATGGGCTTCTATGTTAGCTGATTTTGGTGTCAATGTTACCGTTTTAGAATTTTTAAATCAAATCTTACCAACCGAAGACCATGATGTTGCGCGAGAAGTTGAAAGACAATTAAAACGAAAAGGTGTTACTTTTGTGAAAAAGGCAAAAGTTTTACCAGATACTCTGCAAAAGGAGAATGGTGTTACCATTGAAGCTGAGGTTGAAAATGCAAAACAGGTATTCTCTGCGGAAAAGATATTAGTATCTGTTGGAAGACAAGCAAACATTACAAATATCGGATTGGAGAATACGGATATTGTAGTTGAAAATGGCGTTATTAAAACGTCTGGATTTTATCAAACAAAAGAATCCCATATGTATGCTATTGGTGATGTAATAGGTGGAATGCAACTTGCTCATGTTGCATCTCACGAAGGGATAGTAGCAGTGGAACATATGAGTGGCAAAAAGCCAGAGTTGTTAAATTATAATAATATTCCAGCTTGTATATATTCCAACCCAGAAGCTGCAAGTGTAGGCCTTACCGAGCAACAAGCAAAGGATAATGGTTTTGATATTAAAGTAGGGAAGTTCCCGTTCAAAGCAATAGGTAAAGCATTAGTTCATGGAGAAACAGATGGATTCGTAAAGATTATTATGAACAAAGAAAATGAAGACCTTCTAGGTGTACATATGGTAGGACCACATGTTACAGATATGATATCAGAGGCAGGACTAGCGAAATTATTAGATGCCACTCCATGGGAGATTTCACATAGTGTACATCCACACCCAACTTTGTCAGAGATTATGGGTGAAGCAGCACTTGCCGTTGAAGGGTTACAAATACATGGTTAATGTATAGAGCGTTAATTAGTTAAGGGAGGGACCAATTATGGCTACAAATCGTCATGAAGAACTTGGACTATCGAATGAACAAGTGTTAGAAATGTATAGAACGATGCTTCTGGCTAGAAAACTTGATGAAAGAATGTGGTTATTAAACCGAGCAGGTAAAATTCCTTTTGTAATATCATGTCAAGGTCAGGAAGCTGCTCAAGTTGGAGCGTCATTTGCTCTAAATAGAACGGAAGACTATGTGGCGCCATATTATCGGGATATGGGAGTTGTACTTGCATTTGGTATGACTGCACGTGAACTAATGCTTTCTGCTTTTGCGAAAGCAGAGGATCCAAATTCAGGTGGTCGACAAATGCCTAGTCACTTTGGACAAAAAAAGAACCGAATATTAACAGGATCATCACCAGTTACAACCCAGGTACCACATGCGGTGGGCGTAGCGCTTGCTGCTAAAATGGAAAAAAAGGATCTAGTTTCATTTGTTACTTTAGGGGAAGGGTCATCTAACCAAGGAGATTTCCATGAAGGGTTAAACTTTGCAGGTGTGCATAAGCTGCCTGTTATTACAATGGTAGAAAATAATAAGTATGCTATTTCAGTTCCTAGTAATAAACAACTAGGTAATGAAAAAGTTTCTGATAGAGCACTTGGCTACGGGATGCCAGGATTTACGGTAGATGGGAATGATCCGTTAGAAGTTTATAAAATTGTGAAGGAAGCTCGAGAAAGGGCGTTAAATGGGGAAGGGCCAACACTAGTTGAAGCTGTTTCTTATCGATTGACCGCTCACTCAAGTGATGATGATGACCGAGCGTATCGTGATAAAGAAGAAGTAGATGAGGCTAAAAAACTAGATTCTATTTTTACATTTGCTACTTATTTAAAAGAGTTAGATATTTTAACCGATGAAATTGAAGTACAAATTACAAATGAAATTAATAACATTGTAAATGATGCAACTGACTATGCAGAGAACGCACCATATGCAGAACCAGAGGATGCATTAAAGTATGTGTATGAAGAGTAAGGAGGGGAAATCATGACCGTAATGTCATATATACAAGCAGTTACTACTGCTTTACGTGAGGAAATGCAGCGAGATGAGAAAGTATTTGTACTTGGTGAAGATGTCGGAAAAAAAGGTGGCGTATTTAAAGCTACTGAGGGATTATATGATGAGTTTGGGGAATATCGTGTTCTAGATACACCACTTGCAGAATCTGCAATAGCTGGTGTCGGAATTGGTGCAGCAATGTACGGCATGCGACCTGTTGCTGAAATGCAGTTTGCTGATTTTATTATGCCGGCAGTAAACCAGATCATATCTGAAGCAGCAAGAATTAGATATCGTTCAAATAATGATTGGAATTGTCCAATTGTTATTAGAGCTCCATATGGCGGTGGAGTACATGGAGCACTTTATCACTCACAATCAGTTGAAGCTTTATTCGCAAATCAACCAGGCCTTAAAATTGTCATGCCTTCCACGCCGTACGATGTGAAAGGTCTGTTAAAAGCGGCAATAAGAGATAATGATCCAGTACTATTTTTTGAACATAAGCGGGCATACCGTTTATTAAAAGGGGAAGTACCTGATGAGGATTATGTTCTACCAATCGGTAAAGCTGATGTAAAAAGAGAGGGTTCTGATATCACCATCATTACATATGGTTTATGCGTTCATTTTGCATTGCAAGCTGCTGAAAAGCTAGCAGATGAGGGGATCGATGCTCATATACTTGATTTACGTACAGTATACCCTCTAGATAAAGAAGCAATCATAGAAGCGGCTAAAAAGACAGGTAAAGTACTACTCGTTACGGAAGATAATAAAGAAGGTAGTATTATTGGTGAAGTAGCAGCGATTATTGCGGAGAATTGTTTATTTGATCTAGATGCTCCGGTCCAAAGACTTGCTGGTCCTGATATTCCTGCAATGCCCTATGCACCGACAATGGAAAAATTCTTTATGATGAACCCGGAAAAAATAGAAAAAGCGATGCGTGAGTTGGCAGAATTTTAATCGTTTGGAGGGATATAGATGGCATCTGAAAAAATTACAATGCCCCAACTTGGTGAAAGTGTGACAGAAGGTACAATTAGTTCATGGCTAGTAAAAGCAGGAGATCACGTTAACAAATATGACCCAATTGCTGAAGTAATGACAGATAAAGTGAATGCTGAGGTTCCTTCTTCCTTTACTGGAGTTATTAAGGAAATTGTTGTACCAGAAGGAGAAACAGTCGCAGTTGGTGAGCTTATTTGCTATGTAGATACGGAAGACAGTGGGACTGAAGAGGCAAAAAGTGATAATCCACTAGCAGAAGAAGCGTCTCCTATACAAGGTGATTCTCCTGATGAATCGATGAAAAGGCGATATTCTCCTGCTGTTCTAAGGCTAGCACAGGAAAATAATATTGATTTAGCTCAAATTTCTGGTTCTGGTCGTGGAGGAAGAATTACTCGTAAAGATATCGAGAAAATTATGGCTACAGGACAAATTCCATCTGCTTCTGAACAAGGAGCTCCAGCAACAACAGAAGAAAAAGTGAAAACTAATGTCACGAAATCCGTACCAGAAGTTCCACAGCCTACATCACAAATGGGTGATATAGAAATTCCTGTAACAGGCGTTAGGAAAATTATCGCTCAGAATATGGTTCGTTCGAAGACAGAAATTCCACATGCATGGATGATGGTAGAAGTGGATGTGACGGACTTGGTTAGCTACCGCAATAAATTGAAAAATGAATTCAAGAAAAATGAAGGATATAACCTTACTTACTTTGCATTCTTTGTAAAAGCAGTTGCACAGGCTCTCAAAAAGTTCCCTCAATTGAACAGTACTTGGGCAGGGGATAAGATTATCCAGCGTAAAGACATTAACCTCTCCATTGCTGTAGCTAAGGATCAAGAACTTTTTGTGCCTGTCATTAAACATGCAGATGAAAAAAGTATTAAAGGAATTGCTAGAGAGATAAATGAGCTTGCAATGAAAGCACGTACAAATAACCTCAAAAGCGATGATATGCAAGGTGGTACCTTCACAGTGAATAACACTGGGTCCTTTGGTTCCATCCAATCAATGGGAGTAATTAACTATCCACAAGCAGCTATCCTGCAAGTTGAATCGATAGTGAAAAAACCAGTAATCATTGATAACATGTTCGCTGCGAGAGACATCGTAAATCTATGTTTATCATTAGATCACCGTATCCTTGATGGATTAGTTTGCGGTCAATTCCTAGCATATGTGAAGGAATTATTAGAGGATATGAATGAAAAAACAGTCCAAGTGTATTAATACAAGCTCTTAAAATTGAAATTTACTACCAAACTTGATAACCTAGGTGTTAGGTAGGATTAAACTAACATAAGGGGTGCTTATATGGATTTCAACCTATTCATGAATGATATTGTTGATGCAGCACGTAAGGATATAACAGAAGCAGGTTTCGAGGAGCTTCGTACAGAGGAAGATGTTGATACTGCTCTTAATCGAGAAGGTACAACACTTGTTATGATTAACTCAACATGTGGTTGTGCTGGTGGTGTAGCACGTCCAGCTGCAGCTAATGCAATTCATTATGATAAACGTCCTGATCACTTAGTTACCGTGTTTGCTGGTCAAGACCGTGAGGCAACTGAAAAAGCTCGTACATATTTTGAGGGTTATCCACCATCATCTCCATCTTTTGCATTTTTGAAGGATGGTAAGATTGTTACGATGCTTGAGCGTCATGATATTGAAGGTCACAGTGCAATGGAAGTTATGACAAAGCTTCAGGATATTTTCAATCAACATTGTGAAGAAGTATAATAAGTAATTTATAATAAGGCTGTCCTACCATAAGGCCAGCCTTATTTATTATAGAGGAGAAAAAGCAAAGTGAAAATTGGGTACCGGACCATTAAAACTGCAATCGGCACACCTATCGCAATCGTTATCGCCCAAATACTAGGACTCACAAATTATACGTCTGCAGGGATCCTAACGATACTTACCATTAAACCATCACGAAAACAATCGGTTTTAAGTGCTTGGCATCGGTTACTAGCTTGTGTGATTGCGAGTATTTTCTCTTTTTTGTTTTTTGAATTTATAGGCTATCATCCAATCGTTTTAGCAATAATGTTTATTCTATTTATACCAGTTACTGTTTTATTAAAAGTAACTCCCGGTATTGCAACAAGTTCAGTCATTACATTAAGTTTTTATGGTGCTGGTGACATACCGATACACTTTTTAATGGAACAATTTCTAATTATTATTATTGGAATTGGTACGGGACTTTTAGTTAACTTATATATGCCTGGGAATGATCGTAAATTAAAGCAATATCAAAGGAAACTTGAAGATAATTTTCAAATAATCTTAAAAGAGATTGCATTATATATTCGGGATAAGAATACAGTATGGGACGGGAAAGAATTAAGGGAATCAGAAGAAATATTACAGGAAACGATTGTAATGGCTGAGATCGACAGAGAAAATCACTTACTAAGGTCAAAACATACGTATTATGATTATTTTAACATGAGAAATGAACAGCTGGATCTATTGAGGAAAATGCTTCCATTAGTAACAAAATTACCTAACCGAGATGAGATATCAGTGAAAATTGCTACATTTTTTGAAGAGTTGGCAGACTTTGTTCATCCGGAAAATACTGCAATCGTTTTTTTAGAAAAACTAAAAGAGTTAAAGGATGAATTTAACCAAGAAGATTTACCAACTACGTATGAGGAATTTGAAACGAGGGCAAATTTATTTCGTTTATTACATGAAATCGAAAACTATCTAATCATAAAGAAACATTATAAAAAAAGTGACGTTAGCCTTTTACGTCCTTCTAAATGATTAGAATGAGAGCACTAGTAATAATCAAGATATAAAAAAGACTGCGATTACAAAATTTGTAATCGGAGTCTTATCATCCATCATTACATATTTACAAATAACGCCAGACCGTAAGTAATAGAAGATACTATCATTGCAATAATCATAATATAAATTGCCATTTTCATACGTCTCTCGCGTTTTGACTTTCTTCTTGGAGCAGGTTTAGTAGTTTGGTTTGCAGCCATTTGTAAGTCCTCCTTAAATCCCATGTGCTCTATTTATTTTAACGTTAAAATAAGAATTGGACAAGTATAATATTTAAGATATAATTTTTTTATAACAAATTTTCCTAATATTTACCTTATTGCAAGCGGTGTCATACATAATCTATTAACTGAATGGGGGAGCAAGAATGAACATTAATCAAAGTGATTTAGATAAAAAGTGGAAGGAATCTGTAGACGCCATTCTAAAACGTTTTCCTGAGCGAAAGGAGTCTTTTCACACTAGTTCAGAAATCGATGTGGACCGACTCTATTATCCTGAAAATGATAAAGATTATCAAGATAAACTTGGTTTTCCGGGGGAATTTCCCTATACAAGGGGAATACAGCCGACCATGTACCGAAGTAAGTACTGGACAATGCGTCAATATGCTGGATTTGGTTCTGCCAAGGAAACTAACAAACGTTTTAGATATTTATTAGAACAAGGACAAACAGGCCTATCTGTTGCATTTGACTTACCCACGCAAATTGGATATGACTCTGATGATATGATGGCTGAAGGTGAAGTTGGAAGAGTGGGAGTAGCAATTGACACATTACATGATATGGAAGCCTTGTTAGAACAAATTCCTTTAGATAAGGTAAGCACATCCATGACAATCAATGCTCCAGCATCTATATTATTAGCCATGTATATTGCTGTTGGTGAGAAGCAAGGTGTACCAAAAGAGAAATTAACAGGCACCATCCAAAATGATATTTTAAAAGAATATATTGCAAGAGGGACTTATATATTTCCTCCGAAGCCATCTATGAGATTGATAACAAATATATTTGAGTATTGTGGTGAACATGTACCAAGATTCAATACCATAAGTATTTCTGGTTATCATATTCGTGAAGCAGGGTCAACGGCGGTCCAAGAAGTGGCATTTACTATTGCCAATGGAATGGCTTATGTTGATGCTGCAATTGAAGCAGGACTAGATGTCGATGCATTTGCCCCTAGACTAGCATTCTTCTTTAATGCTCATAATAACTTCTTTGAAGAGATTGCTAAGTTTAGAGCTGCAAGAAGAGTATGGGCTAAGATAATGAGGGACCATTATCAAGCTAAGAATCCTAAAAGCTGGAAATTACGCTTTCATACACAAACAGGGGGTTCTACTTTAACTGCTCAACAACCTGATAACAATATTGTAAGGGTTACAATGCAGGCGTTAGCAGCTGTTCTAGGGGGCACACAGAGCTTACACACAAACTCTAGAGATGAAGCCTTAGCATTACCTACTGAAGAATCTGCACGTATTGCATTACGCACACAACAAATAATTGCTAATGAAAGTGGTGTGGCAGATACAGTTGATCCGTTAGGTGGGTCATATTTTATAGAGGCCATGACAGATAAAGTTGAAGAAGAAGTGGAAGCTTACTTAGAGCAGATAAAAGAATTAGGCGGTGCAGTATCTGCGATAGAAGAGGGCTATATGCAACGTGAAATTCATCGTACTGCTTATGAAACGCAACTGAGAATTGAAAAAGAAGAAGAAATTATCGTTGGTTTAAATAAATATAAAATTGATGAAGAGGTTAATCCAGAATTATTAAAAGTTGATGAAGCTTTAGAACGCCATCAAAAAGCTTCATTACAAGAAATTAAAGACAATCGAGATCACGATATGGTTGTTAGTACTTTAAAACAACTTGAATGGGCAGCAAAAAAGCCAGATGAAAACTTGATGCCATATATTTTAAATGCCGTTAAAGCTTATGCTTCAGTTGGAGAGATTTGTAATATTCTTCGTAATGAATTTGGGGAATACGGTATCTAATATATTTACAATTTGGGAGGAGAACATATTATGGCTAAGATTAGAGTATTAATTGCGAAGCCAGGTCTTGATGGTCACGACAGAGGCGCATTAGTAATTGCACAGGGGCTCAGGGACCATGGAATGGAAGTAGTTTATACGGGGCTAAGGCAATCCCCAGCACAAATAGCAAAAGCTGCAATTCAGGAAGATGTAGATGTGGTAGGCCTATCTTCTTTATCAGGGGCACATCGAACCCTTTTCCCAAAAGTAGTGGAGGAGCTAAAGTTATTTAACGCAAGCGACATTCCAGTTATTGGTGGAGGTGTAATACCAGCAGAAGATATTGCTTTTCTTGAAAAACAAGGTATTAAAAAGATTTTTACAAGTGGTTCTTCTATCGATGAGTTGGCAGCTTATATCATTGATTTGGTTGGCCCAATGAAGGAGGAACTAACCAAGAAAATATCACATATTGGTATTGCGGTTAAGTCATTAGAACACTCGATTCCTTTTTATACAAAAATCTTAGGACTTAATTTAGAAGGACTTGAGGAAATAGAATCCGAGAATGTTAAAGTAGCATTTTTGAAGATTGGGGAAAGCCGCTTTGAACTCTTGGAGCCAACTAGCGTAGATTCACCAATCTATAAATTTATTGAGAAAAGAGGAGAAGGTATCCATCATATCGCGATAGATGTAGAGGACATAGAGTCTAGGATTAGAAGTTTATCTAAAAACGGTATTCAATTTATCAATACAGAACCTAAATTAGGTGCTCACCATTCAAAAATAGCATTTATGCATCCTAAATCAACACAGGGCGTACTTTTCGAATTATGTGAAGAAGTTGGAGGCAAATAACATGATGGATATGTTTGATAAGATAAATGAGCTTTATGATAAGCGAAGAATGGCTGAACTCGGAGGCGGAGATGCAAGAATTGAAAAACAACACGCTAAGGGGAAGTGGACAGCAAGAGAAAGAATTGATTACTTACTCGACGAAGGTAGCTTTGTAGAATTAAATACGTTTATAGAAAACCGTGGTACGGATTTTGATATGAATGATTCAAATAGTGCTGGAGATGGTGTTGTTACTGGATACGGAAAAATAAATGGACGACCAGTATATTTATTTGCCCAGGATTTTACACTATACGGAGGAGCGCTTGGTGAAATGCATGGTAAGAAAATTGCGGCTGTGATGGATTTAGCTGCAAAAAACGGTGTTCCTTTTATTGGTCTAAATGATTCAGGTGGCGCAAGGATTCAAGAAGGGGTATCGTCTTTAGATGGCTATGGCCAAGTATTTTATCGAAATTCAATTTACTCAGGCTACATACCACAAATTTCCGTAATTATGGGGCCAAGTGCTGGAGGTGCAGTTTATTCTCCTGCGATAACTGATTTTGTGATAATGGTTGAGAAGACATCACAAATGTTTATTACTGGTCCGAAGGTGATTGAAACAGTTACAGGTGAAAGGATTTCTTCGGAGGATCTTGGAGGCGCACATATTCATAACAGTAAAAGTGGGAATGCTCATTTTAGAGCCGAAAATGAAGAGGAAGCACTTGATCAGGTGAAAAAGTTACTTTCATACTTACCTAATAATAACAACGAAAAACCTGCTGTTAAGGAATACCACCAAGAAGACGAGCTCGTAAATTATCGTCCTGAATTAGTTGATATTGTCCCATTTGATTCTACTCGTCCATATGATATAAAACAAGTAATTAATCAGGTGGTAGATGAACATTCGTTTTATGAGATTCATGCAGATTTTGCTAAAAACATTGTAGTTGGATTTGCTAGAATAGAGGGTAAGACCGTAGGATTAGTATGTAATCAACCAAAACACCTCGCAGGTGGTCTAGATATTGACTCTAGTGATAAGGCGGCTAGATTTATTCGTTTTTGTGACTGTTTTAATATCCCACTTATAACGTTTGAGGACGTGACAGGTTTCTTTCCTGGCATAAAACAGGAACATGGTGGTATCATACGTCATGGAGCAAAAATTTTATATGCATACTCTGAAGCAACCGTTCCTAAACTAACTGTTATTGTTCGTAAGGCATATGGCGGAGCTTATGTGGCTTTAAACAGCAAGTCAATTGGAGCTGATTTAGTTTTTGCATGGCCCAATGCGGAAATTGCTGTTATGGGTCCTGAAGGTGCTGCTAATATCATTTTTGCTAAAGAAATCGCTGCAAGTGATGATCCAGAGCGTACGCGACAAGAAAAAATAAATACATATCGAGATAAGTTTGCTAATCCTTATATTGCAGCTAAATTAGGGATGGTAGATGATGTTATCGATCCTAGAGAAACGAGAATCAAATTGATCCAAGGGTTAGAAATGCTCTCATCGAAACAAGAGGAACGTCCTAAAAAGAAGCATGGGAATATTCCTCTCTAACATAGGAGGTTATATCAAATGGTAAATCAAGATAGGCTAGTAAATGAATTTATGGAACTTGTTCAGGTTGATTCTGAGACAGGTTTTGAAGCAGAGATAGCAGAAGTTTTGAAAAAGAAATTTTCGGATTTGGGCTTAGAAGTGGTAGAAGATAATGCAAAAGAAATAACAGGTCATGGAGCAAACAATTTGATCTGTACGTTAAAGGGAACGAAAAAAGATGCAGATACGATATATTTTACATCTCATATGGACACAGTGGTTCCTGGTAAGGGAATTAAACCATCCATAAAAGATGGATATATTGTCTCTGACGGTACTACAATTTTAGGATCTGATGATAAAGCTGGTCTTGCAGCAATGTTCGAAGCAATTCGTACTATAAAAGAGAACAATATTGAGCATGGTGATGTTCAATTTGTTATTACGGTTGGAGAAGAGTCAGGTTTAGTTGGTGCAAAAGCACTCGACCCCAAAACTATTCATGCTAAATTCGGATATGCGCTTGATAGTAACGGAGAGGTTGGAGATATTATTGTAGCTGCTCCAACACAAGCGAAGATTAATACAATTATAAAAGGAAAAACTGCTCATGCTGGAGTTGCCCCTGAGAAAGGTATTTCTGCAATTACCATTGCTGCTAAGGCGATTGCTAAAATGCCGTTAGGACGTATCGATGAGGAAACTACAGCGAATATTGGCCGTTTTGAAGGTGGAAAGCAAACGAATATCGTTGTGGACCATGTTGAAATTCTTGCTGAAGCACGTTCTCTTGTGCCGGAAAAAATGGAAGCACAAGTGGCAAAGATGAAAGAGGCTTTCGAATCAACCGCAAAAGAAATGGGCGGGGAAGCAATAGTTGACATAAAGGTTATGTATCCTGGATTTAAGCAAGGAGAAGGAGATGAAGTAGTAGAAGTAGCGAGACGAGCTTCTTCATCTATTGGTAGAGAAAGTAAACTTCTCCAGAGCGGTGGAGGTAGTGATGCCAACGTTATCGCTGGATTTGGAATTCCAACTGTTAACCTTGCTGTAGGTTATGAGGAAATTCATACTACAAATGAACGAATTCCGGTTAGTGAGTTAATTAAAGTTACCGAACTAGTGACAGCAATTATACAAGAAGTTGCGGTGACAAGTAAGTAAATAATTATATGTAAAGGCTACTGTAAAGTTTATCAGTAGCCTTTTTTGTTGGTTGATACTTTAGAAACAAAATCTGTAACCTAAGGAGATTAATTAAATTGTGATATAATAAATTTAGGTAGGAAACAACTGTTCGGAAAGGTGTCTAATTGGATGAAGGTAAATAAAGCTCGAATTATATTTCACTTAGATATGAATAGCTTTTATGCATCGGTTGAGACGGCTTATAACAAAGAATTAATGGGGAAACCTTTAGCTGTTGCTGGTAATCCTGAAGAGCGAAGAGGAATTATTATTACCAGTAATTATGAAGCTAGAGCAAAAGGGGTAAAAACAACGATGCCTGTTTGGCAAGCAAAGAAACTATGCCCAGAATTGCTGGTGGTTCGTCCGAATTTTGAACGATATCGAAATGCATCTCGTGAGATATTTAAAATCCTGTATAGTATCACTCCTTTTGTTGAGCCGGTTTCAATAGATGAGGGCTATATGGATGTTACGGAAGCAATCCAGGCCGAAAAGACGATTCGATTAGCAGAATATTTACAACAAAAAATTAAGAAAGAACTAGACCTTCCATGTAGTATAGGAATTGCCCCCAATAAATTTCTAGCAAAAATGGCTTCCGATATGAAAAAGCCTATGGGAATTACTGTTCTTCGTAAACGAGACATTCCATTGAAGCTATGGCCATTACCTGTTGGGGAAATGTATGGTATCGGACAAAAAACAGCAGAAAAATTAAATGCGATTGATGTTCATACAATTGGTGACCTTGCAGAAGCGGATGTATACAGGTTAAAACAAATACTGGGGATTAATGGAGAACGATTAAAGAATCGTGCTAATGGTGTGGATCTTAGACCAGTTGACCCAGATGCAGTAAATGAGTTTAAGAGTATTGGTAGTTCTGAAACATTGCCAATGGATACGACGGATGAGATTGAAATAAAAGGTCTATTCTCTTCGCTTGCAGACAATGTTGAGATTAGGATGAAGCGTAAACAAGTAGCAGGGCGATCTATACAGATTACAGTTAGGTACCATGATAGAAAAACGATTACCCGTAGCAAAAAATTACCTAGTTTTATTGATAGAAAAGAAGATATACTCAAAGTAGCTCTAGAACTTTTTGATTTACACTGGAGTAAGGAACCAATTCGATTACTCGGAATAACTGTTCAGGACGTAGAAGAGAAGCAGAATATCGTACAACAACTAGATTTATTTACTTACAAGAAAGACGCTGAAAAGGAAAAGCTATATTCCGCAATTGAAGAACTAACACAAAAGCTAGGGAAGAATCCTTTTATTGAGGTAAAGGAAGAATTTAAAGAGCAACCAAGAACTAGTTTTCAAAAAGACTTTTTGGATGATTTTAGAAATTAAGATGCTAGTACTAGTATACTCTTGAATACAAATACCATTAGATAAAGAAATTTATTTGGTTAATAGGTCCTGAAACTAAAAGAAGGACAGTCGGGTAGACTGTCCTTCTTTTTTGCTTCCTACTTCATAAGCTTCTTGATAATCGAAAATGCTAACTTCCCACTACCTGGGTAACGAAGCGGTATATCAAATTTAGTAGTTTGTTTTAAGATGCTTTTGTGATGGGAAAAAGTGTCGAAACTATTCTTGCCATGATATGCCCCCATACCGCTTTGACCTACACCACCAAACGGTAAATTTGGATTAGCTAAGTGATATAAGGTATCATTCACACAACCCCCGCCAAATGAAAGGCTATTCATCACTTTTTCTTGATTCTTCTCTTTTTCGCCAAAGTAATAAAGTGCCAAAGGTTTTTCGAGGTGTTTGAGCTCTGATATTACGTCATCAATTTTTTTGAATGTAAGAACAGGTAAAATTGGACCGAATATTTCATCCTGCATAACGGGATCATCCCAAGTTATGGAGTCAAGTATGGTTGGTTCTATTTTCAATTGTTCTTGATCTACATCTCCACCATAGACAATCGTCCCATTCGATAAATATGCCGACAACCGATTAAAGTGGTTCTGATTAATTATGCGCACGTATTTTTCATATTGAAGTGCATTTTTACTGTACATCTTTTTAATTTGTTTTTTCATTTCTTTTAGAAGTTTCTCTTTTATATCGTCGTGCACATAAAGATAATCAGGTGCAACACATGTTTGCCCTGCATTTGTGAACTTACCCCAGGCAATACGTTTAGCTGTTAAGGTTACATTGGCATCTTTGTCAATGATAGCGGGACTCTTACCTCCAAGCTCCAATGTAACTGGAGTTAGGTATTTACTTGCTTCACGCATAATTACCTTACCTACGGATGTACTTCCAGTGAAAAATATATAATCAAATCGTTGGTTTAATAGTTCTTGGCTAACATCCTTCGCACCTTGCACAACAGCAAGAAACTTTGGATCAAATGTGTCTCTAATTATCTTTGCTAGAAGTGAGGAAGTTGATGGACTATATTCGGATGGTTTAATCACCACTGTATTACCTGCAGCGATAGCACCAATAGCCGGAGCAATTGCCAATTGCAAAGGATAATTCCAAGGTGAAATGATTAATGAAACCCCATATGGTTCTTTTCTTATAAAGTTTTTTGTTCCTTTATGTGTAAGCGGTGCATCTATTGCCTCATCCTTCATCCACTCTTTTAAGTTACTTTCGGTATGTTTTATTTCATTGTACAGAAAACCTAGTTCAGTCGTAAAAGTATCAAAGGTTGATTTATTTAAATCTTGTTTCAATGCCTTGTATATACTTTTTTCATATTTCTCTAGCATACTTCGTAGTGAACGGAGCATATCTATGCGGAATTTATAGCTTTTTGTAGCTCCTGATAAGTAAAAGTCACGTTGAGCTTGAACTATTTCTTTAATTTGTACCATCATACCACTCCTTTTAATTGGAAGGGATACGTACCTGATAGAAGTCAGATGCAATCTCTGTATTTGGAAAAATCTCTTGTGCTTCGTTTAATAGTTCCAATATATCATTTTCCTGGTATCTGGAAGAAACGTGATTTAATACTAGCCGTTTTACATTACCATCTTTAGCTAATTTTGCAGCTTGTTCGGTTGTCGAATGATAATATTCTTTTGCTAAGTCAACTTTTTCTTTATCAAAAGTTGCTTCATGAACTAGTAAATCAACATCCTTTACAAAACTTTCATTCTGTTCGGTTGACTTTGTATCGCCTAGAATCGCAAGGCGTCTTCCAACCTTATCTGCTCCTAAATAATCGTCCCGATGGATTTTTCGACCATCCTCTAAAATGGTAACTTGATTCTCTTTAATTTTACTATAAATCGGGCCTGGTTCTATTCCAACCGCTTTTAACTTATCAACTTGTAATTCACCAGGCTTATCTTTTTCTTCAATACGGAAACCATAACTAGGCACACCATGTACTAATTTTTTACAGTATATGACAAAATGTTCATCTTCAAATATCATTCCTTCATCAATAGTCACGAATTGAAGGGGGTAGGTTAAATGGGTTCCACTTAGCTCTAAACTTGTTTGTACATACTCTTCAATTCCTTTAGGACCATAGATAACCAACTCATCCTTGCCCCCTTGGAAAGAACGAGAGCTTAACAATCCCGGTAGGCCAAAAATGTGATCCCCATGCATATGGGTAATAAAAATTTTATTTATTTTTCGTGGCTTTATGGAAGTGTGTAAGATTTGATGTTGTGTTGCTTCACCACAATCAAATAACCATATACTATTAATTTCTTGTAGCAACATAAGTGCTACGCTTGAGACATTTCTCTCTTTCGAAGGCACACCAGAACCCGTCCCTAGAAAAAATAACTCCATGGTATTCCTCCTAATTCCATCCACGTGTATATTGATTTGGAGCATTTAGTGGAAATGCTAATTCATCTGCTGCTTGTTTAGCCCAGTAAGGATTTTTTAACAATGACCTTCCAATAAAAATAAGATTAGCTCGGTCATTTTGAAGAATTTCTTCAGCTTGTATACCCGATGTAATTAAGCCTACTGCACCGGTTGGCATACCAGTTGCACCTTTGATTGTTTCACAATGTTTCACTTGATAACCCGGATAGACATTTATTTTTGCTGGTACTACCCCTCCGGTACTACAATCAATCAAATCAATGTCCATTTCTTTTAATTTAGAGGTAATGTATACAAAATCGTCCATTGTATTTCCATCTTTATGATATTCATCAGCAGATATGCGTACAAAGACTGGCCCATCGAACTCATTTTTCACAATCTCTGTTATTTCTTTAAGGAAACGAAAACGATTCTCTCGACTTCCGCCATATGCATCAGTACGATGATTGGATAATGGAGATAAAAATTGGTTAATTAAATAACCGTGAGCGGCATGAATTTCAACCATATCAAAACCTGACTCTTGGGCCCGTCTAGCTCCATTTCCGAATGCCTCAACAATTCTATTAATACCGGATGTAGTTAGTTCTGTTGGTACTTTGAATTTTTCGTTAAAGGATAATGGGGAAGGGGCATAGGTGATTTCTTCATCCTGAGCTTTCCTTCCTGCATGAGCAAGCTGGATACCAGCTTTAGCTCCATATACGTGAATTTGTTCAACTAGTTCTTTATAGCCTTGAACCTGTTCTTCATCCCAAATTCCTAAATCTTGTGCAGATATTCGACCTGCTTGTTCTACTGCTGTTGCTTCAAGAATAACTAACCCTACTCCACCCACAGCACGAGAGATGTAATGTGTCATATGGAATGGTGTCAATTTTCCATCTTGCTTTTTGGATGAATACATACACATTGGAGACATCACAATTCGATTTTTTAGAGTCATACCCTTAAAGGTAATTGGTGAGAATAATTTTGCCATTTATAAGTCCTCCAATTATAATTGTTTTTTGAACTGAAATAATTTTCGAAAGGTGAGAGCCTTATACGGAACATCCGTAAAGATCCCGTCGCAATCTTGGTTAAAACAATGCATCATAGGTTTGTAGTTATTTACTGTATATACTCGTACAGGCATATTGTTATCATGTGCTTGCTCTATGAGTTGCGGATTTACTAATCGATATTTTACATGAAGTGCATTTGCTCCTAAATTCTTAGCATATTCCACTAAGTTAGGTTTCTTTTTGGATGTAAGAAAAGCAACTTCAATATTATTCTGGTACTTTAACAATCTTCTTACACTATTCGGATTGAATGTAGATAATGTTGTCCGTTCGAGTAATCTATGATTCTTTAACATGTCATAAACTATGGACTCTAAGTTCTTATAATCAATTTTATTATTTTTTAATTCAATATTAATGTAAAGTTCCTTTGGTTTTATCCAAATTAAGAATTCTTCAAGTGATATTATTCTAGCATTATGAAACTCAGGAGAGAACCAAGAACCAGCATCTAATTTACTAAGTTCGTCAAAGGTATAATCCTTTACATAGCCATTGCCATTTGTTGTTCGCTTTACTGTTTCATCATGAATTAACACTGGAATGTTATCTTTTGTTAATTGGACATCGGTTTCAATGCCTTCTGCGCCAAACTTATAACCAAGTTCAAAGGCATACATTGTATTTTCGGGTGCTAACTTACTTGCCCCACGGTGGGCTATTATTTTGGTAGTCAAATCATTCACCTCTAGCATTGATTTTGTTGGAAAAGAGAAGGAAAGTCAACAAATACATAGGTTAAAATAACTTATAAGTTTTCATAAGTGACTTCTCTTTATTTTAACGTTAAAATTAAAATAAGTGAATGAATGGTTATTCAGTTTATGAGTATAGATAAATTCTAGAAACGAGGGGAAGTAAGATGGTGGTGGCTAAAAAGTTTATTCATCAATTAACAGTCCCAACCCCATTTGCTGTAGGGGATACCCATGTATATCTTTTGAAGGGAGACACTCTGTCATTAATAGATGCAGGCGTTCGAACAGAGGCGGCATGGGATGCAATAGTTAGCCAATTAAAAGAAATTGGATACAAGCCTTCCGATATTGAGCAGATTATTTTAACTCATCATCATCCAGACCATACTGGTTTAATAGATCGGTTTGAAAAAGCAGACAATATTGTTGGCCATGAAAATGTGAATCCTTGGCTCACAAGGGATGAAGAGTATTTTAATCATTTTGAGGCGTTTTATTATGATTATTTCGATGAAAATGGTGTTCCGCGGCGCTTTCGTTCATATTTACGTAAATTAAAATCTCAATTGGACTGGGCTGGACTGGGACGATTAACGCATCGAATTGATGAAGGTGACTTCTTGCCAGGACATTCAGAGTTTAGGGTAGTGGAGACAAAAGGGCATGCTCAAAGTCACCTATCATTTCTCCGAGAAGATGGTACATTTATAGGTGGAGATCATCTATTGCAACATATTAGTCCGAATCCAATCATGGAACCCCCAAACATAGGGGAGAAAGAGCGACCAAAACCATTATTACAATATCGGGCTAATTTAGAGAAATGTTTATCATTAGATATTAAGATAGTCCTACCTGGACATGGAAATACATTTTCAAATGTAAATGAGGTAATCCCTGTTCGTTTCGCCAAACAAGAAAGTCGTGCTAATAAAGTTCTAGGGTTATTAAAGGAATATTCTCAAACAGCTTTTCAATTATGTGAACAAGTTTTCCCTAGACAATATGAAACACAGATTGATTTAACTATGTCAGAAACAATTGGGCAGTTAGATTATTTAGAGGATATCGGATTGGTTACTAAAACAATCGAGGATGGAGTATTGTTCTATCATGCAAATTGATTATCAAGGAAAAAAGGTTGTAGTTACAGGTGCATCGAGTGGTATAGGGGAAATGTTGGTTAGAAGAATTGCAGCATATGGAGGAACTCCTATCATGTTAGCTCGTTCGGTTGAGAAACTTCGACAATTACAATTGCAAATAAATGAGGAATATAATATTAGGGCGTTTTACTATAAAGTGGATCTTACAGATGATGTTGAAATGGATGAAGTGGTTGCTTCCATCATCCGTGAACATGATGTTATTCACGCTCTTATAAATAATGCCGGTACAGGTGTATTTCAATATGTGGAGAATACAAGTGTACAGGATGTTGAGTTGATGTTTCGTTTAAATGTACTTGCAGTCATACGAATGACAAAGCTCTTTATACCGCAATTTAAAGCTAATAAAGGTGGTCATATCGTAAATATTGCCTCACAAGCAGGGAAAATATCGACACCAAAATCGGCAGTATATGCATCAACCAAACATGCAATTCTAGGTTTTACTAATGCATTACGTCAAGAATTGGCAGACTATCAAATAAATGTTACGGCAGTTAATTTAGGACCAGTTAAAACCAATTTCTTTTCTCATGCCGACCCAGAAGGTAACTACCAACAAAATGTAGAAAAATATATGTTAGACCCGGAGAAGGTAGCCCTGAAAATATGTGAGAACTTATTTTCTAAGAAACGTGAAATAAATATGCCGATGTGGATGGATATTGGGAGTAGATTTTATCAACTCTTCCCTGGTATGATGGAGAAAGTTTTAAAGAAACAATTTAATAAAAAATAATAAAAAGTAGGGGAGATAATTATGGAGTTAACGATTACAGATAAAGCAATTAATAAAATAAACGAGTTAAATACAAGTGATCAAAACTATCTATTGCTTCGCTACGATACAGTGGGTTGTGGATGTGGTGTAAATGGGGTGCCAACTATTGGATTAGTGGACCATAAAGGTGATAGTCATATAGATGTGAAAACAGCTAGTATGCCCACAATTATTAATAAAATGCAATCTGTCTTTTTTGCTGAAGATATGAAGCTAGATTTTGTCGGTGGAACATTTCGTTTATCTAGTCCAGAGGGGATTTTAAATCCGTTCATTTCAACTACAAATCTGCAAGACTAGAGGTTAAAACCTTTGAGTTCAAGGAAGTAGAATTGTTAACTCATTTACTATACGAATACTCTCGGATGGGTTGTATTTTCACTGTTGAGTTGATAGAAACTGCGCGGTAACGACTGTGATTTTTATTATAGATGATAGTGGTATAATACCGCTCCGGCAGAACACTCCGCTTTCCGCGGGCCCGGCCTCAGCCTCCTCGAGGAAAGTTCGCCTCTCTAGGGGTCTTCGGACACGTGCTATTCCCGCAGGACAAGGAATGCTTCGTCAGCGTAATCATCGCACGAAGAAAATTGTTCTTTATTTTCGAGGAGTCTCCGTATTCTGCCTGCGCTGGTTT
>NZ_LT855387.1:0-118997 GCF_900184735.1 Paucisalibacillus globulus | reverse complement strand
TATTTTCGAGGAGTCTCCGTATTCTGCCTGCGCTGGTTTAGTTTTCTAATTATTATTAGTTATTGCAACATGTTTTGGATTTATTTGGTTCTATTGCTCTTAATCACTCATCACTAGCGTAGGAAATACACGGAGACTCCTGCGGGAGGATAGGCATCGGTGAGACCCCGCAGGAGCTTTAGCTCTGAGGAGGCTCACCAGCCGCCCGCGGAAAGCGAAGTGTATTTCCGAAGCGGGTAAGTTGCGCAATCCATAATACTTACAAACCGCACAGTTTCTAACGATTATTTAATTAACACCATTCGTTAAAATCTTGCATATACATTTCGTAATATATCTAGCACAGATACCCAATTCTCTAAGAAAAGCTCATAGTTATCAGCTTATCACAGGAAGGCGAATGATCCTCTTTCAATTTATCGGTGTTGAGCATATTTATTGGCTTTTGTTATTGATTTTAAATGTTCATATAATTGATCGCTTATACCTTTTTCAAAATCAATCAACGTATTTTCTTTTACTTGCTCAATTGAACTTGCACCAAATACAACACTTGTGATTGCAGGGTGTTTTAATACATATTGTAAAGCTAATTCGTTAAGGTTTTCTGTTACTAATGTTAGGTTTTGATGTAATTCTTTTATCTCTTGATATGTGTAATCTAAATATCCATTTGTTCCTTTCATTTCAATTTGTGTTTTTCCAAGTTTACTTAACATACCTTTGGCAAGCGGTCCCCGTGCAAGTACACTTATATTATGTTTATAAAGTAATTCTAATGTCTCTTCTTCTGGTCTTCTGTCTAGTAAACTATACTGGGTCATCACACCATCAATAGATGACTTATTAACGTATTCTCGAATTACATTAGGTCTAATAGAGGATATTCCATAAGCCCGTATTACTCCTTCTTGTTTTAACTCCTCAAAAGCTTCAATAGTTTCATCAATTGGGTCATCTAAAGTTCCGCCATGTAGCATGTAAAAATCAATATAATCCGTTTGGAGTCTACGTAAACTTTCTTTTACTTCAGATTGGATGTAAGCTTTTGACGGGTCCCAAAACCAATCCTTTGTTTCCTTGTTAAAATGGTTACCGACCTTTGTGGTTAAGACTATTTGATTACGTTTACCTTTAATGGCATTACCAACAATTTCCTCATTTAATCCGAAGTTGTATAAATCAGCTGTGTCTAAGTGATTGATACCACTATCTAAAGCAATATTGATAATTTCTTCTGCTTTTGCTTTATCTGTACCGAGGGACATACATCCAAGTGTTATTGCTGAAATCTCTATATCAGAACTACCAAGTCTTCTTTTCTGCATACAATCAACCTCCTTACTCCATCATATTGGAATAACCCAGTAATTCCAACTCAAAAGAAGTGAAAAATTAACTTAGCAAATGGCATGTGCTAAAATAAAATTATCAAACTGTAACAGTAGATTATTAAAGGCAAAGGATGACATAAATGAAGATGTTTGAAGAAAAAACGACCCAAACAAAAGTAATATACGAAGGTAAGGTAGTTCAATTACAAGTTGAGGATGTCTTACTTCCTAATGGTAAAGAAGCAAAACGTGAACTTATAAAACATCCTGGTGCAGTAGCCATAATTCCTATTACAAAAGACAAGAAGATCGTAATGGTTGAACAATATCGAAAGCCCCTTGAGAAGTCAATTATCGAAATTCCCGCTGGAAAATTAGAAAAAGGAGAAAGTCCTGAAATTACGGCCGTTCGTGAATTGGAAGAAGAAACTGGGTACACGACAAAGAAATTAACGAAGGTTACCTCTTTTTATACATCACCGGGTTTTGCCGACGAGATAATGCATATCTATGTTTCCGATGAATTGGAAAAGCTTGATTTTCCACCAGCACTTGATGAGGATGAATTTGTAGAAATTCACGAATTAACGTTAGCAGAAGCGAAACAATATATCCAAGAACAACGGATTCATGATGCCAAAACGATTTATGCCATTTTATACTTAGAACTGCAGGAGATAATATAGTATGATGAATTCATTTTTTGCTGATATGCACATCCATATTGGAAGAGATATTTTTGATAAACCAGTTAAGATTACAGCTTCCAAGAATTTGACTATAACCAATATATTAATAGAAGCTAGTCGAAATAAAGGAATTAAACTAATAGGAGTCATTGATTGTCAATCTCCTAATGTGCAACTTGAACTTAAGCAATTACTGGAAAAGGGTTTAGCTTATGAGCTTGAGGATGGTGGTATTCGATTTGAGGAAGTTACCTTATTATTAGGATCTGAAATTGAAGTATATGATGAGAATTGCAAAGGACCTATCCATGTGCTTTGTTATCTCCCCAATATAAAGGAAATGGAGCAATTCTCGGAATGGCTAGTTACAAAAATGAAAAATATTACATTAAGCTCACAACGTTATTACGGTTCTGCAAAGGAATTGCAATACAAAGTTAAGGAGCTATCTGGAATTTTTATACCAGCACATGTATTTACGCCTTATAAGAGCCTATATGGAAAAGGTGTACGTCATTCTCTAGAAGAGGTGTTTGATCCAGATCTAATTGATGGAATTGAATTAGGATTAAGTTCGGATACTTCTATGGCAGATCAAATCAAAGAACTACATTCGTATACGTTTGTAACAAATTCAGATGCACATTCACTTGCCAAGATAGGGAGAGAGTATCAGGAAATCCTTATGGAGGAACCTTCCTTTAAGGAATTTAATTATGCACTCCAATTAGTTAAGGGTAGAAGAGTTGTTCAAAACTTTGGCATGAATCCAAAGCTGGGTAAATATCATAATACAGTTTGTGATAAATGTTTAAGTGCTGTGAAACCTAATTCAATAAAATGTGAAAACTGTGGTTCAAAGAAGATTGTAAAGGGTGTAGCAGATCGAATCGATGAACTTGGTAACTTTAAAGGGAAAGTTGAGGGAAGACCTCCTTATCTATATCAAGTTCCTCTAGAATACTTACCTAAATTAGGACCCAAAACTTATACTAAATTGCTTGAGAGTTTTGGAACAGAGATGAACATCATTCACCATGTCCCCTATGAAAAGCTAGTAGATGTTGTTCCGGAAAATATTGCTAAATCTATCATCCTTATGAGGGAAGGTAAATTATTAATCCAAGCTGGCGGTGGAGGTAAGTATGGTAGTGTTTCGGAAACATAAATCTAATTTTTAAATATAAAAGATAGTTTTAATAGGCATTTTTAATAGAAGTTCTTCATAACGTTTAATATAGGCGATTAGTGAATGGAGGATTTCTTGTGAATAAACGTGCTCTAGCAATGGATCATATGAAAAATAACGCTACAATCTATGTATTTATGCTAATATTATTTCTTACAGGGATAGCTTTTGGAGCAATTGTTGTAAATAGTATGGGAACCATTCAAAAACAGGATCTATTTTTTAATTTAGAACGATTTTTCGGATATATTACAACGGAGAATACGATTAATAAAAATGAAATACTAAAAGAAAGTTTCTTCTATCATGCAAAGTATCTACTTTTATTGTTTATCTTGGGTTTATCTGTAATAGGTTTACCGGTTGTATGGGTGCTTATCTTTTTAAAAGGATTAGTGGTGGGGTTTTCGGTTGGCTTTATTGTGAGTCAATTAGGTATTCAAGGATTTCTACTAGCAACTTTTTCGATTGCACCTCAAAATATTGTCGCAATCCCAATCTATATTTTGGCAGGTAGTCTTTCTATGATATTTACCCTAGGACTTTTAAATAAACTTTTTATAAGGAAAGCCACATTTTCTCAACCTGTTCTACAACCATTTGTGAAATATGTTTCTTTTTTCGCGGTATTGTTCCTACTATCTATTATTCCTGCGATAATTGAAGCTTATATTTCAAATGAGGCAATGGTATCGTTTATTAAATCGCTTTATAATAATGAGAAGTCTATTTAGAGATTTATTTCGGTTCAAAGTTTAGCTTTATGCTTTGACACTCCTTATTCATGTGCATATAATAAAGATGGGATATGAGGAGGGAGATCGCCATGGAACATCGTATTGATCGTATTAAGAAACAACTTCATGCACAGAGCTATAAGCTAACTCCACAAAGAGAAGCGACTGTACGAGTATTACTCGAACGTGAGGCTGACCATTTAAGTGCAGAGGATATATTTTTATTAGTTAAAGACAAAGCTCCTGAAATAGGCCTCGCAACCGTATATCGTACATTAGAATTATTATCTGAATTGAAAATAGTTGATAAAATAAACTTTGGCGATGGCGTCTCCAGATACGATCTGCGAAAAGAAGGAGCCGAACATTTTCACCACCATCTCGTATGTATTGAATGTGGATCGGTTGAGGAGATTATGGATGACTTGTTAGGTGATGTTGAAAAAATAGTGGAAAGAGATTGGGGATTTCAAGTACAAGATCATCGATTAACTTTTCATGGATTATGTAAGACATGTCAAAAAGCTACAGTTGAATCTAATAGGTGATAGGAATGCCTTTTCAGTCTAGAGAAGGCATTATTTATTTTTCAATGTAATCTTTTTAGTGTAAAATAAGGGTAAGCTCATGATGGAAATTAAATAGGACTAGTTTTATAGTTATTATGTATAAAGTGTATCTTTTTTGGCATATCTTTTAATATTAGTACATGATTAAAGGAGAATGCCATATGAAAAGGATGGTATGGGATACTGTAAAAGTTTTTGTTATTTTTGTTGCGTGTACATGTTTGTTTTACTTTGGACTTCAAGTAATGCATGCAGAGTACGAACAGTTCCATCGTTATGATACACCAGACGGTCCATCTGTAAAAGTTTTCAATAATGAGCAAAGTTTTATCGAGCGTCTAAATATCTTTTTTCGATTAGGGGAGTAGAGAATGTTAAATCATGCTTATAATGATTTTTTTCATTATCTGCAAGTTGAACGGGGATTATCAGATAACACACTGATTTCATACAAAAGAGATTTAAACCGATATACTGAAAAGATGACAAAAGAAAAGCATTCAACATGGAACGAGATTCATAGAGTGGATATAATTAATTTCTTATATCAATTACGGGATGAGGGGAAATCTGCAGCAACAATCGCTCGCACAATTTCTTCTATTCGGCAGTTTCATCACTTTTTATTACGTGAAGAGATTGTTAATCATGATGCTACTTTACATATTGAAACACCAAAGAAAGAGAGAAAGCTTCCTGATACCTTATCTGTTGAGGAAGTGGACAAGCTGTTGAATATTAATGGTACTACTCCGTTAGATATTCGAAATAAGGCGATGCTTGAACTCATGTATGCCACTGGACTTCGTGTGAGTGAGCTAGTTTCTTTAAAGACAGATGATTTACATCTAACAATGGGATTTGTACGTTGTTTTGGTAAAGGTTCAAAGGAGAGAATAGTTCCCCTTGGTGATGTCGCAGAAAAGGCTGTTGAAAATTATCTACAGTATTCAAGGCAGAACTTATTAAAAAAAAATAGAGATGAAAGAGTTTTATTTTTAAATCAGCACGGAAGACCTATGACTAGACAAGGGTTTTGGAAGATTCTAAAGAAACTTACAACTAATGCCCATATTACAAAAGATATAACACCCCATACGTTAAGACACTCTTTTGCAACACATTTATTAGAAAATGGTGCAGATCTACGCGCGGTTCAAGAGATGTTGGGGCATTCTGATATTTCTACGACTCAAATATATACACATGTTACAAAAACAAGATTGAAAGACATGTATAAATCCTTTCATCCTCGAGCATGAAAGATTTTTCTTTTTTTATTCAAGATGTCTGGCTCTAAGCGGGCCTTTATTTTTTTAGAGTTGTCTGACATCCTACAACGTATGTGTTTTAACATATTATAATAAAAATAAGACAACATAAGAAATAGGAGGTAAATAGATGAAAAAATTTAATCGTGTATTCTTAATTGTCATGGATTCAGTTGGTATTGGGGAAGCACCTGATGCTAAGGAATTTGATGATATTGGAGCTGATACGTTAGGCCATATTGCGGAGCATATGAATGGGTTATATATGCCGAATATGGGTGAATTAGGTTTAAGTAATATTAGAGAAATTAAAGGGATCGAAAAAGCGGTGAATCCTAAAGCTCATTATACTAAGATGCAAGAAGCATCCAATGGTAAAGATACCATGACAGGTCATTGGGAAATCATGGGTTTACATATTGAGCAACCATTCCGAACTTTTCCAGAAGGGTTTCCTAAAGTATTAATAGAAGAATTGGAAAGTAGAACTGGAAGAAAGATTATCGGCAATAAACCTGCATCAGGAACAGCCATATTAGATGAACTTGGACAAGAGCATTTAGATACTGGAGCATTAATTGTTTATACTTCAGCGGACTCTGTATTACAAATAGCCGCTCATGAGGACATTATTCCTATTGAAGAGCAGTATCGTATTTGTGAAATAGCCAGAGAGCTTACGTTAGATGAAAAGTATATGGTAGGTAGGGTAATTGCCCGTCCATTTGTTGGAGAACCAGGTGCATTTGAACGTACATCTAATCGTCATGATTATGCATTAAAGCCTTTTGGGAAAACAGTTATGAATACCTTAAAAGATGAAAATTATGATGTAATTGCTATTGGTAAAATATCGGATATCTACGATGGTGAAGGGGTAACCAAAGCCATACGTACGAAGGACAATGATGATGGAATGACTAAAATTGTTGAAACATTAGATATGGACTTTACCGGTATAAGCTTTTTAAACTTAGTTGATTTTGATGCAAAATATGGTCATAGACGTGACCCAAAAGGGTATGGTGAAGCCTTAGAGGCTTATGACGTGAGACTTCCTGAGATTATTAATAAGATGAAGAATGACGATTTATTAATTATTACTGCCGATCATGGTAATGACCCAGTTCATCATGGTACTGATCATACACGTGAATATGTTCCATTACTTGTTTATCATAAAGGAATTGAAACAGGTAAAGAATTACCAGTTAGAGAAACCTTTGCTGATTTAGGTGCAACGATTGCAGAAAACTTTCAAGTACAACTTCCTGAACATGGAAAAAGCTTTTTAAACGAGATTTAATTGGGAGAGATTATTGATGGAAATATCAACTATTAGAGAAGCAAGTCAATTTATTAAGAATAAATTAACAACTAAGCCTGAGTTAGGTTTAGTTCTTGGATCTGGGCTGGGGGTTTTAGCTGAGGAAATAGAAAATCCGGTAGTGATCCCATATAATCAGATTCCATCCTTCCCAGAATCAACAGTATCTGGTCATAAAGGCCAATTAGTTATAGGTCTGTTGGAAGGGAAGCAGGTTCTTGCCATGCAAGGTCGTTTTCATTTTTATGAAGGGTATACTATGCAACAAGTAACATTTCCTATTCGTGTAATGAAGGAACTTGGAATCGAATCTATCATCGTAACTAATGCTGCGGGTGGAATAAATGAAAACTTTAAACCTGGGGACTTGATGCTTATAACAGACCATATTAATAATATGGGAACAAGTCCACTAATCGGGCCAAATGATGAACAGTTAGGCGCACGATTTCCTGATATGTCTTCTGCTTATGATAAAGAGTATCTTCAACTTGCTCGTGAAGCCGCAGAAGCGCTTGGTTTAAGTGTACAATCTGGAGTTTATGTTGGAAACACTGGTCCTGCATACGAAACACCTGCTGAAATTCGTATGTTAAGAACTTGGGGTGGCGATGCAGTTGGGATGTCTACAGTTCCAGAAGTAATGATTGCTAACCATGCTAAGATGAGAGTTCTTGGCATTTCCTGTATTTCCAATATGGCTGCTGGCATATTAGATCAACCATTAACACATGACGAGGTAATAGAGACGACGGATAAAGTAAAACAAGACTTTTTGAGGTTTGTTAAAAAAATAATTCATACCTTACCAGTAAAGTAATAGGAGGTGTAATAACAAATGCGTATGTATGACATCATTGAGAAGAAACGTGATGGAAAAGAGCTCTCAAAAGAAGAAATCGATTTTTTTGTAAATGGTTACACAAATGGTGATATTCCAGATTACCAAGTAAGTGCTCTTATGATGGCTATTTATTTTCAGGATATGACGGAGAAAGAAAGAGCACTACTTACAGAAGCTATGGTCGAATCTGGAGACCAAATAGATCTATCTAGAATTTCTGGTATAAAAGTAGATAAACATTCCACTGGTGGTGTTGGAGACACTACTACTTTAGTATTAGCTCCGCTAGTTGCATCAGTTGGTGCACCGGTTGCTAAAATGAGCGGCCGTGGACTCGGACATACTGGTGGTACAATCGATAAGTTAGAGTCCGTCCCTGGTTTTCATACTGAGATTACAAATGAAGAATTTATGGACCTAGTTAATAAAAATAAGGTTTCCGTGATTGGTCAAACGGGAAACTTAACACCTGCAGATAAAAAATTATATAGTCTGAGAGATGTTACAGCGACTGTTAATTCTATCCCATTGATCGCAAGTTCGATCATGAGTAAAAAAATCGCTTCTGGTGCTGATGCAATTGTATTAGACGTAAAAACTGGTGCTGGTGCATTCATGAAAGACATAGAAGATGCTAAAAAACTAGCTCATGCAATGGTTTCCATCGGAAAACAAGTTGGTAGAAATACCATGGCGGTTATTTCTGATATGAGCCAACCACTAGGGTATGCTATTGGGAATGCTTTAGAGGTAAAAGAAGCAATTGATACATTGCGAGGAAAAGGACCAGAAGATTTAACTGAGTTATGTCTTGTGCTAGGAAGCCAAATGGTGGTATTAGCAGAAAAGGCTACTAGCTTAGAAGAAGCAAGAAGAATGCTAGAAGAAAATCTGTCAAATGGCAAAGCTATTGAACACTTTAAGATTTTCCTTGAATCTCAAGGTGGCGATCCGACTGTGGTTGATAACCCCGATCATCTACCTGAAGCAAAGCTTAAAATTGAAGTTCAAGCAAAGAAGTCAGGAACAATCAAGACCATTATTGCTGATCAGCTTGGAACAGCTGCTATGTTATTAGGCGCAGGAAGGGCAACAAAAGAATCAGTTATTGATTTAGCTGCAGGACTTCTGCTTAACAAAAAGGTAGGAGACAGAGTTTCAAAAGGAGAGCCTCTGCTAACTATACATAGTAATGTAGAGGATGTTAGTTCAGTAATAGAATTAATAGAAAATAGTATTGTGATATCTGATGAGGATATCGAGGCACCTAAACTAATTTATGGCACCATAACAGAATAAATCATAAAAAACTAGGCACTTACTGAGTGCCTAGTTTTTTATTATATTTTACAGGACTGTTATAAGTTTGTTTCATTTTGGAAAACCTAAAAGTATATTGATTGCTGGAGGTTACCAAAATGAAAAAATATATTCTAATGATTACAACACTAGTAATAACTCTTTCTTTATTTTCCATTCAAGTTATGGCAGAAGAGGGTAGTGCAACACAGAACAAATCGTTGGATTTAGCACCTGAAGCAAAATCTGGCATTTTAATCGAGCGTGATACAGGCAACGTGATGTATGAAAAGGAAGCTAACAAAAAGTTGCCACCTGCAAGTATGACGAAGATTATGACCCTACTCTTAATCATGGAAGAATTAGAGAAAGGATCATTAAAAAAAGATGATGTTATACGTATAAGTGAAAATGCTGCTTCGATGGGTGGTTCACAAATATTCTTAGAAGCTGGAGAAGAAATGAAAGTAAATGACCTATTAAAGGGTATTGCTATAGCTTCTGCAAATGATGCCAGTGTCGCATTAGCTGAAAGGATTGCTGGTAGTGAAGAAGAATTTGTTAATCGGATGAATGAAAAAGTGAAAGAATTAGGATTAAAAGATACTCAATTTCAAAATACAACTGGATTACCAGCCGAGAACCACTATAGTACTGCACATGATATGGCAATGATGGCAAAGGAACTATTAAGTCATGAATCTATTACAGAATATACATCAATCTACGAAGACTATTTAAGAAAAGGGTCTGAGGATGAATTTTGGCTTGTCAACACGAATAAATTGGTTCGTTTCTATCCAGGCGTTGACGGTTTAAAAACAGGATTTACGAATGAGGCAAAATATTGTTTAACAGCAACCGCTAAAAAGAATGACATGAGAGTAATAGCTGTTGTAATGGGTGTTGACACTCCTAAAGAACGAAATGCTGCTGTATCTAATATGTTAGATTATGCTTTTAATACGTATGAAACGAAGAAACTATTTGATAAAGGAGAAGCTATTACAACACTGGATTTACTTAAGGCAGAACAGAAAAATGTAAATATTATCGCTTCTGAATCAATTAGCACCCTTCATAAAAAAGGGGAATCTGTTGAAAACTTAACAACATCAGTGAAACTTGATAGTGTAACATTACCTTTAAAAAAAGGAGAACAAGTAGGTAAGCTAGTCGTTAAGAATGGTGATAAATTGATTTCAGAAACACCACTCGTAGTTGAATCAGATATTGACAAAGCGTCATTATACACATTATTCAAACGATCCATACAAAAGTTGTCGAAAAATAACTAAATACCTCTAAATTCATCGGATTACTTCTTCTTTTGTCTGGAAGCAGGAATTTGCACCTTTCATATTGAAATTATACATACAAAGGTATGTAAGGAGGACTATTGAATGGGGCTTGATTTTTCTTTTGAAGTGAAAGAAGAAGTGCTAATTGTTCGCTTATCTGGTGAATTGGATCATCATGAAGCAGAGGGGTTACGAGATGAGTGGAAGGAAATGCTGTACCATAACTCTGTTAAACATGTCATATTAAACCTTGAAAAGGTTAGTTTTATGGATAGTTCTGGTCTAGGAGTAATCTTAGGTAGATATAAAGAAGTTCTACAATTAGGAGGTCAAATGGTTGTATGTTCCATACCTCCATCAATCAAACGTTTGTTTGAAATGTCCGGTATGTTTAAAATAATTCGCCTTGAGGAGAATGAAGAATTTGCTTTAGAGACTTTGGGGGTGGCTTCATGAAGAATGAAATGCATGTAGAGTTTGCTAGTGTAAGTCAGAATGAATCTTTTGCTCGTGTAACAGTTGCAGCTTTTGTTGCGCAATTAGACCCTACAATGGAAGAATTAACCGAGATTAAGACTGTTGTATCAGAAGCAGTAACAAATGCTATTATTCATGGCTACAATAACGAACCAGATCATAAAGTAGCTATTAGTTGTAAGCTAGATGATGAAGGTGAAATTGAGTTAACGATTCGTGATTATGGAATAGGTATCAATGATGTAGAAGAGGCTAGGCAACCGTTGTATACGTCAAAGCCTGAATTAGAACGATCGGGGATGGGTTTTACTATTATCGAGAATTTCATGGATGCTGTAGAAGTTATTTCCAAACAGGGAGAAGGAACAACCGTTTACATGAGAAAACAGCTAACCAATAGTAAAACGGTTTATAATTAGGGATGTATGCCTATGGATGTTAATGTAAAAAACAATAAAAAAAATGAAGCATTAACGGATGACCAGGTAAAAGAATATATCCTAAAAAGTCAACAAGGTGATAAAGATGCCAGAGACTTTTTGGTGGAAAAAAATATTCGGTTAGTTTGGTCAGTTGTTCAGCGATTCATGAATAGAGGATACGATCCAGATGACCTCTTCCAAATTGGGAGTATAGGGTTAATTAAATCTATTGATAAGTTCGACCTCACCTATGATGTGCGTTTTTCAACATATGCTGTCCCGATGATTATTGGTGAAATACAACGGTTTTTACGTGATGATGGAAGTGTCAAGGTTAGCCGATCACTTAAAGAAATTGGAAATAAGATTCGAAAGAAAAAAGATGAACTTACTAAGCAATTTGGTAGATCACCATCTATTAATGAGATTGCTGAAGCGTTGGACATATCACCAGAAGATGTTGTTCATGCACAGGAAGCATCTAAAACACCACATTCTATTCATGAGACGGTATTTGAAAATGATGGCGATCCTATTACACTATTAGATCAAATTGCTGACCAAGATTCTAATTGGTTTGATAAATTATCATTAGAGGAGGCAATTAGAGGGTTAAATGAACGAGAAAGGTTAATCCTGTTTTTGCGATACTATAAAGATAAGACACAATCTGAAGTAGCGGAGAGACTAGGGATATCCCAAGTACAAGTGTCTAGATTAGAGAAGAAGATACTTTTTGAAATGAAAAATAAAATGAATCCTTAAGATAGGTTGTTATGCGGGCTTCCCCATAACAACCTTTTTTTATCTCCATAAGCTTTGTAAATCTAGTCTGAGTTTTCCTCATAATATTTCCATTTAGACTAATAATAACAAGTACTGAAATTGTTTTCTGAGGTGAAGCAAATGGAAGGTATTGTGTATTTGCGTTTGAAGAGAAAATTAGAAATACAAAATCTGATGGAGCTTAAGTTAAAAGATATTGCGCTTATTTCTTCTCATTCTAATGAAATTGTACATGAATTAGAGAATATTAAGCTTTATCGGGTAACCGAGAAAGATAAAGAGTTAATTGTTTTAGACAGCTTCTTAATAATAAAGCACTTAGCACAAAATTATCCTAACATTGAGATTCAATTACTTGGTCCGGAACAAACCATTGTAAAAATAAATAAAAATAAAAAATCACCTAGTATATTGATAATGGCTTTCGTATGGATACTCTTATTTATTGGTACAGCAATGACCATCATAAACTTTCATTACGATGTCAGTATGCAGGAGGTCCAACAAAAGTTGCATTTCCTTTTGACTGGTGAGGAAAATGAATTTCCATTATGGATTCAAATTCCTTATTCTTTTGGGTTAGGGATAGGTATGATTTTATTTTTTAACCATTGGTTTAATAAGCGATTTAATGAAGAGCCAAGTCCTTTAGAAGTTGAAATCTATAACTATCAAAAGTCCCTTGATGATTATGTTAGCTTTCATGAGAATAAATTAAATGATCCTAAACATCCTCATTAGTTTACTGGAAATCATCATTGGCTTTTCAGGGGGACTTGCAGTTGGTAGTGGGTTTGTCGCTTTTCTCACTGTATTAGGAATAATACCAAGACTTATTCAATTAAGTAGGACCTCACATATGTTAAAAGTGTACACGGCGTGTGTCGTACTTGGTTCTATAATAGGTACTTATTTTTCCTTCACAAATGTTACTTGGTCACATCCTGCTATATTATTAGCAATTTGGGGTATTTTTCATGGGGTTTTTAATGGTATGCTCGCAGCTGCTTTGACTGAAGTATTAAATGTATTCCCACTTATATCGAAAAGAATTGGCTTGGAAACGAAAATAATTACACTAATAATGGCTGTTGTTTTTGGAAAAATAGTAGGTTCCTTATTTCAGTGGCTCATCTTAGTAAAATAAGAAAATGGAGGGCTAAGTTTGACTCAACATCCAGTCTCATCAAGAATAAAAGAAAATGTTGCCTACCTAAAGGAACGAATTGGTGTAGATGTCTCTTTTGATGTAGGTTATAGAGAAATTACGTTGTTAAAAACAGATATAAAACTGTATTATGTAACCGGATTAGTAGATAGTTTAATCATTCAAGATATTATTGAAGAACTAGTTAATCTAAATGAAAAAGAAAGAGAAAAGAATAAAGCTGCTGAAATAATTCGAAATAGAATCCTTCACCAACAAGTAACAACATTAAAAACAATGGATGAAGCTGTTGACCAGATGCTGTCTGGACTAATAGTTATTTTCATTGATGGAGAAAAATTTGGATATGCAGTTGATGTTAGAAGTTACCCAGGAAGAAGCCCCCAAGAACCAGATACTGAGAGAGTAATTCGTGGTTCGAGGGATGGTTTCACCGAAAACATCATAGAAAACACAAGCTTAACTAGAAGAAGAATACGTGACGCACGCCTTAGAAATGAGATGCTCAAAGTAGGAGAGAGGTCAAAATCTGATGTTTGTGTCAGCTATATTAAAGATATAGCGGATGAAGGGCTAGTAGAGTTACTCAAAGATAAGATTAGAAAAATTAATATTGACGGGAATACGATGGCAGAAAAACCGATTGAAGAGTTTCTAGTAGAGAGAAAATGGAATCCGTTTCCATTGGTCAGGTTTACGGAGAGACCAGATGTAGCCGCAAACCATCTATTAGAGGGGCATGTGTTGATAATTGTTGATACATCTCCTAGTGTTATGGTTGTTCCTACTACTTTTTTCCATCATACGCAGCATGCAGAAGAATATCGACAGGCACCATTAATTGGTACACTCATTAGATGGATTCGATTTTTGGCTATTTTATTATCCGTATTTTTATTACCTACATGGTTGTTATTTGTAATGGATCCCACTCTTTTACCTAAAGAGCTTTCTTTTATTGGACCTAATGAAGAGGGGAATATACCTATAGCGGTACAGTTATTACTTGGGGTAGTGGGGATGGAGTTCCTGAGAATGGCAGCAATTCATACGCCGACAGCACTTTCAACTGCTATGGGATTAATTGCAGCAGTATTGATTGGTCAAATTGCGATTGATGTAGGTTTACTTAGTCCGGAAGTTATTTTATATACTGCCGTTAGTGCAATTGGAACATATGTAACACCTAGTTATGAACTTAGTGTAGCGAATAAAGTTGCTAGTGTAGTATTACTTCTTTCCACGGCATTCTTTGGTTTGCTTGGTTATCTAATAAGTATTCTGTTAATAATATTATTCCTGGTTAATCTAAAGTCATTTAGAACACCCTATTTCTGGCCGTTTATCCCATTCAATGCAAAAGCAATGTTAAGGACTATTATCCGAATCCCAACTCCATATGTGAATACAAGACCAACAATTGTTCACCCGAGAAACGTGTATAGTCAATCAAAGATTCGGAAGTCTTAATAACAAAAGAATAAAACAAAATGACGAACAATGTAGTTTAATAGTACTGCATTGTTCGTTTGTTATTAACAAGTAAGTGTAAACTATTATTCCTTTTGTTTTTAAGATGTTTATGATAAGTTTTTTATATGTATTTTTAATTTACTGAATGAATAGGTGAGAAAAATGTCATTGGAGCAATATCCATTTCAAATAAATAGTGATGGGCACCTAGAAATAGGTGGAATGGACACAGTAGAACTTTCAAAGAAATATGGTACACCTCTTTATGTATACGATGTTTCCATAATTCGTGAACGTTGTAGAGCATTTGTTAATACTTTTAAGGACTTAGGTGTACGTGCACAAGTTGCTTATGCTAGTAAAGCTTTCTCTTCTATTGCGATACTACAAGTAATAAAACAAGAAGGGTTATCAGTTGATGTTGTCTCAGAGGGTGAATTGTATACGGCCCTGAAAGCGGGAGTTAATCCAGACAAAATTCATCTGCATGGTAACAATAAAAGTATAGAAGAGTTATCAATGGCGATTGAACATAATATCGGTTGTATTGTAGTTGACAACTTCCATGAGATTAAGCTATTAACAGACTTATTAAAACAATATAACAAGAAGATGGATGTTATCATTCGAGTTACTCCAGGTATTAAATCGGATACCCACCAATATATTATGACAGGTAATGAAGACTCGAAGTTCGGATTTGATTTACATAATGGACAAGCAGAGGAAGCATTTAACCAATTACGAGAAAATAATCATATAACTTTTAAAGGATTACATTGTCATATTGGTTCCCAGATATTTGACACGGATCGTTTTGTTACTGCGACAAACATCTTGTTTGCGACATTGGCAGATTGGAAGAATAATTATGGGTATATTCCAGAGGTGTTAAATCTAGGAGGAGGATTTGGGATACGTTATACCAATGATGACCAACCTATACCACTAAATCATTATGTTGAGCGTTTGGTAGAAACAGTGCGAGAGAAAAGTGAGAGTCTGAATATCCCAATGCCTGAAATATGGATTGAACCAGGGCGCTCAATTGTTGGAGATGCTGGAATTACGTTATATACAGTTGGATCACAGAAGCATATCCCTGGTGTTAGAGATTACATTTCAATTGATGGTGGAATGACTGATAATATTCGACCTGCACTTTATCAAGCGAAGTACCACGGGGTACTGGCCAATAGAGTAAATGAACCAAGTGAAACCATTGTATCTGTCGCGGGAAAATGTTGTGAGTCAGGAGACATGCTAATTTGGGATCTCCCAATTCCTCAAGTGAGAAGTGGGGATATACTGGCAATATTATCAACTGGTGCGTATGGATACTCTATGGCAAGTAACTACAATCGTATCCAAAAGGCTGCAGTTGTCTTTGTAGAAGACGGAAAAGACAAATTAGTAATCAAAAGGGAAACTTACCAAGATATACTAAGCCACGATTTATCTTATGAGTGATACGAATCTGATAGCATGATTAATTCTTTATGCGTTCAAGAGGTATAAACTTTTAAAAAAACATTAGAAATGTTATCATAAACGAGATATATACAAGAATTAACAAGAAACTAGGAGATGAACAAATTGACTAAAAAAGGCTATATATTGATGGAAAACGGAAATAAAATTGAATTTGAACTATACCCAAATGAAGCTCCGGGTACGGTTGAAAACTTTGAAAAACTGGCAAATGAAAACTTTTATGATGGTTTAACATTTCATCGTGTAATCCCAGGATTTGTTAGCCAAGGGGGATGTCCAGTAGGTAATGGAACTGGTGGAGCAGGATACACAATTAAATGTGAAACTGCTAATAATCCACATAAACATGTTGAAGGTTCACTATCTATGGCACACGCGGGAAGAGACACTGGAAGTTGTCAATTCTTCATTGTACATGAACCGCAACCACACTTAAATGGAGTTCATACTGTGTTTGGACAAGTAACTTCAGGAATTGAACATGCAAAAGCTATGAGTAATGGTGATGTTATGAAGGAAGTAAGAGTCCTTTCATAATAAGAAAATGTATCTTAGGAAGGATTAGATGAATACTGTTTTATTGATTTATTTAGTATTTATTGTTGCACCGATAAGTAATCTAATTCATGAGTTAGGTCACATGCTTGGTGCAAAGCTAGCAAGAGCAGATGAGATTACCGTATATATTGGTCGGGGTAAAAGAATTTTTAGGTTGTTATTTCATCAAACTGAAATTCGGTTTGGAATTGCATTTTTTACCTCCGGATTAACACAAAGTAATAGAAAAGAAAACTATCATTCTCATGAGATGATTTACATTGCACTCCTTGGTCCGTTACTAAATGCTTTAATAGTATTCATCTTTTACTTTCTCTATATTATACTGCCAAATGCATTCATCCTAATATTCATTTTATACAATGCTTGGTTATGTATAATGAACTGTATCCCATTCAAAATTGGGAAACAAAAATCGGATGGTTATATCATTATTGAACAAATGCTCCGATAAATGTATACAAGTAGGTAAAAATTGTCAATAATAGTAAAGGATGAGAATTTTGAATCAACGAAAGAAAAATATCCTACTATTTATTACTTTATTATTAATAGGAATTATCTGGGGTTTTCTTTATTGGATTATTTTTGTATTTTAAAACATAATTTGACAAATATAGATTAATAGGTCAATAATATATTACAAACTCCAACCTGAAAAGTATACTACTAGATAAAAAGTTATTCTTATAATGAGGGGTATCTATGTTAAATCGCTATAAAAAAAATTCGGAAAAGATTGCAATGGGTTTATTATCTTTTATGCCGGAAGAAAAAGATGTTAAAAAATTGCAGGCTACGATAAAAGAATATGAGTCTAATTCAGATTGGCATCTTTATCTATGGAAAGAAGCTGATGATATTATCGGTGCAATCGGATTACGAGTTGACGGTGATAAAGCTATTATTCAACATATTTCCGTAAATCCTTCACATAGAAATATTGGCGTGGGCAAAAAAATGATTCAAGAAATTAAAAAATTATATGGTTCGAAGTATGAGATCATCGCATTAGAACCAATACAACGTTTTTATGAACATTGTGTTCACGAAAATAATCTTGATGCATAGGGAAGTCTTTAACTAATATGTTAAGATTTCTAGAAAAAAACCAGCCCTACTTATGATAGGGCTGATTTTTGTTACTAGATTTTAAGTTTGTTGGGAGTGAAATTAATCGTAGTTAAATTTTATATTAGAACCAAGCAGCACCAACAATGATTAATAGAATAAACAATACTACGATTAAAGCAAATCCTCCGCCAGAGTTATATCCTGAACCCATGAAAAATTCCTCCTTTAATTTAACTATCGTAAATGTTTAGGTAACATCTACCTTACGTTAATAACTTATGTAGGTACCCTCCCCTGTGTATAGGCGTTTTAAACGGGTTACGGTAATTTTTTAAAATATTGAATTTTAAAAGAAAGGGTCGACATATATGGATCAAGCATATCAGGTGAAAATAGATACGTTTGAAGGACCGCTTGATTTATTATTACATCTAATCAATCATTATGAGATTGATATTTATGACATTCCTGTGGCCCAAATTACGGAACAATATATGCACTATATACATGCAATGCAACATCTGGAACTGAATATCGCTAGTGAGTATCTCGTTATGGCCGCAACACTACTTGCAATCAAAAGTCAAATGCTCTTACCGAAACAAGAGATTGAGGTCGATGACGATGAATATATGGAAGATCCCAGAGAGGAATTAATGCAGCGACTTATTGAATATCGAAAATTTAAAGAAGCTGCTGAAACTTTTAAAGAAAAAGAACTAGAGGCTCATCAAACATATACAAGACCACCTGTAATATTCGAAAACTTAAATATTGAAAAAACCGTTATACAAGGTGATATATCTATTTATGATATGTTAGGTGCCCTAGGTAGAATGATAGAAAGAAAGAAATGGAAAGAACCTCTCGATACAAGAATACAAAGAGCTGAAATACCAATTGAAGAGCGGATGAATGAGGTTCTTAATGTTGTTAAACAAGCAAGTCGAAACGGTGTATCATTTGATGAATTATTTACTAAACGCACTAAATCGTATATTGTGATTACATTTATGGCGCTTTTAGAATTGATGAAAATTCACCAAGTAACATGTAAACAGACCAAGCATTTTGAAACATTATATGTATATTATTCAGGGGATGAAAATTAGGATGAAAAATGTTAAAGCCATATTAGAAGGGCTGTTATTCGCATGTGGTGATGAAGGAATAACCATAAAGGAACTAGCTAAAATCATGGAAATTTCTGAGAAGGCTGTTGAACATCTTATCGAAGAATTGAGATATGATTATGAGCATGCAAGTCGAGGAATTATGATTATGGAATCTCAAAACGTGTTTCATTTAACAACAAAGCCTGAGCATAGTGAATATTATAAAAGACTTGTAGAGGCACCACAGACTTCTAGAATGTCCCAAGCTGCTCTCGAAACACTAGCAATCATTGCATATAGACAACCAATCACTCGTTCAGAGATAGATGAAATCCGTGGTGTCAAAAGTGATCGTCCAGTCCAAACTTTAATTGCTCGATCACTAATTGAAGAAGTAGGACGAAGAGAAGGTGTTGGTCGTCCGGTGTTATTTGGAACTAGTAAAGACTTCTTAACTTATTTTGGTTTAACTTCTATAGAAGAGTTACCACCGCTTCCTGATAATTTTGATGCAAATGATTTAGAAGATGAGGCAGATTTGTTCTTTGATCGTTTTAATCAACTTGAAGAAACAAGTAACTAATGTGTAATGCAATTATATATAATTCTTTATTTTTAAACTCCTATCCTAGTAATACGGTAGGAGTTTTTTGCTGTTTTGATAGAAACTGTGCGGTAACTAATAGTTATCGATAGCGCAACATACCCGCTACGGAAATACACTCCGCTTTCCGCGGGCGGCTGGTGAGCCTCCTCGTGCTATCGCACTGCGGGGTCTCACCGATGCCTATCCTCCCGCAGGAGTCTCCGTGTATTTCCTTCGCTAGCAAGAAGGAAATGAATAAATTTAATGGCATCTAATTATTACAATACGTAATATAACCCCTAACATTAATTAGTAAACTAACCTAGCGCAGGCAGAATACGGAGACTCCTACGGGAATAGCACGTGTCCGAAGACCCCGCAGAGGCGAACTTTCCTCGAGGAGGCTGAGGCCGTGCCCGTGGAAAGCGGAGTATTCTGCCGGAGCGATGTCGTACCGCTATACCCAATAACTAATTGTGTTGTAATTAAACTAGTTACCGCACAGTTTCTATCTACTATTTGTTAGATTAAAACTAACCGGGAATATTACTATCTATTATAATGGTGTTTGATTTCCAGGACTGTATGAAAATAATTCTGTTCGAATGTCCTTTCCTGTCTCATGATCTCTAATAGTATTTTAGTTGTAATTATTTAAAAGGTTGTTCAATTTATTCATATCGGCTTAGCTCCAGCATAAAATGTACAGACATGGGTTTTCATGGGTTAAGGGCAGGTTACCATTTTCCGCAAAACCTTAGACGGTAATAGCTGTTGCTAAAAGCCCAATAGTTCAACTAACAATTTGTAGGGAAGTACAACCTACAGATTGAAGTTTCACTTTATGGGAGGACAAACTATGCGTTTTATTGCAATAACTTTAATCACCTTAATAATCTTTACTTTTTCATTTCCAATTATTGGACATGCTGATCCGAGTGTTTCTGCAAATAACGCTGTTCTGATTGAGCAGTCTACGGGTAGAATTTTATATGAGAAAAACGCACATGAAAAATCAAATATAGCAAGTATTACAAAAATCATGACAGCGATTATTGCCATAGAATCTGGGAAAATGGAAGAATTGGCTACTGCTAGTAAAAAGGCAGTCTATACAGAAGGTTCATCTATTTATTTAAAACAGGGTGAAAAAATGAAACTGGAAGATCTGGTATATGGTCTGATGCTGAGGTCAGGTAATGATGCCGCTGTTACAATTGCAGAGCATGTTGCAGGAAGTGAGGAGGGCTTTGTCTACTTGATGAATGAGAAGGCTGAGTGGTTAGGGATGACTAATACCCACTTTGATAATCCACATGGGCTAGATTCAGAAACCCACTATTCATCCGCGTATGATATGGCATTGCTTATGCGCTATGCTATGCAAAATGAAAAGTTCCAACAGATTACGGGTGCTAAATTTTTTAAATCAGAAAGTAGAGAATATAGTTGGAAAAATAAAAATAAATTATTAACCGCTTATTATAAATATTGTACTGGTGGCAAGACAGGCTTTACAAAACAGACAGGTCGGACTCTTGTATCCACTGCAACAAAAGATGGAATGAATCTGATTGCAGTTACCCTAGACGCTCCTAGTGACTGGAGAGACCATATGCAAATGTATGATTGGGGATTTACGCAATATGACATGGAGCCATTAGGTGGTGAGGGTTTTATTGATATCGAATTAGGTTCGAAAGAAAAGATAAGAGGCTATATTCAGGAAGAAACACTGTATCCATTAAAACCAGAAGAGAAGAAAACGATTCGAAGTGAAACCTCTGCTTTTAAAGAGAATCTTCCTTGGTCTAGTGAACATATAGTCGGTAAAAAAACGTATTACTTAGGTGATGAACCAATTACAGAAATTGCTATTTATCAGGAAGGACAACCAGAAGAACCATCATTCTTTGAAAATTTCATTTCGGTATTTAAGCAAATATTTAGGATGGGGTAGCATGGTTAATTTAATCTGGGCTTTTATGGCAATCATTGGAATAGTATATGCAATGTTTAATGGCACGATGGAAGAAGTAAACAAGGCTGTATTTGAAAGTGCGAATGAAGCGGTTACTTTATCAATTGGACTTATAAGTGTATTAGTATTTTGGCTAGGAATTATGAGAATTGCGGAGGAAGCAGGACTATTAAGAGGGTTAGCAAAGATCTTTCGACCAGTTGTTGTTAGACTTTTCCCTGATATTCCAAAAGATCACCCTGCAATTGGTTATATACTTTCTAACATAACAGCTAATATGTTCGGTTTAGGTAATGCTGCCACACCAATGGGGATTAAAGCAATGGAACAAATGAAAAAACTAAGTGGTTCTGATGAAGCATCAAGGTCAATGATTACGTTTCTTGCAATTAATACTTCTAGTTTGACACTTATCCCGACTACAGTCATTGCTATTCGTATGCAATATGATTCCATGTCTCCAACTGAGATTGTAGGCACGACTATTATCGCAACATTAATTGGGACAATGAGCGCGATTCTTATAGATAGACTTTTCTATTATCAAAGTACACGGAGGAAGTAATATGGTCTTCATTACACAAGTAAGTTTGTGGATTATCCCATTATTCATAATGGTTGTCTTGTTAGTAGGAACCTGGAAAAGGGTTCCTTCTTATGAATTATTTGTAGAGGGAGGCAAAGAGGGGGTTAAAATGGCCTTTTCTTTACTTCCCTTTTTAGTAGGAATGATTGTTGCAATTTCAATATTCCGCAGTTCAGGAGCACTTGATGCCATAATTGGACTCATTTCTCCGGTGTTATTATTTTTCGGAGTACCACCCGAAATAGTCCCTTTAGCTCTTATTAAACCCATTTCGGGATCTGCTGCATTAGGTGTCACAACCGAGCTTATTGCAACACATGGTCCTGATTCCTTTATAGGTAGGCTAGCCTCAACCATGCAAGGGAGTACAGATACAACGCTTTATATTTTAACTGTGTATTTTGGTGCTATTGGAATACGTAAAATGGGTTACGCGCTTAAGGTTGGACTTTTAGCTGATTTAGTTGCTATAATAGCAGCAATCGTAATTGTTACTTTAGTTTTTAGTTAGGTAATTTAGTACACTAACTACTATAATAATGCTTTTATGTAGCGTTACCAAAAGGTTAACGCTATTATTATGTTAAAATAAGGTTGAAAATGGTGATATTATGTCGAATACACATGAACGCTTACAAAAAGTAATTGCTGCCAGTGGTGTAACTTCAAGAAGAAAAGCAGAGAAGCTAATTGAAGAAGGTAAAGTGAAAGTTAATAATAAAGTCGTAACAGAATTAGGAACTAAAGTTGGTCCTGATGATAAGATTGAGGTAGATGGCATCCAACTGGAAAAAGAACCTCCTGTATATTATCTCTTTTATAAACCTAGAGGCGTTATCTCTAGTGTGCAAGATGATAAAGGAAGAAAAGTTGTTACGGATTTTTTCCCTGAAATTGCTGAACGTATTTATCCAATTGGAAGATTAGATTATGATACTTCTGGAATTTTGCTTTTAACTAATGATGGGGAATTTGCAAATATGGTTATGCATCCGAGACATGGCGTGGAAAAGGTTTATGTAACGAAAATAAAAGGTATACCATCCAAAATGGAGTTGTCTAAGCTTAAAAAGGGTGTAAAGGATAAAAATGAAATTCTAAAAGTGGTCAAACATAATGTTCTATCCACTGATAGAAAGAAAAATACAGCTATATTAGAATTAACATTACAAGAAGGTAAAAATAGACATGTGCGACGGATGATGGAACAACTAGGTTATCCAGTCTTAAAGTTAAAACGTGAGAGATACGGAATGCTAACTCTGGATGGTTTACGAGTAGGGGAGTATCGTAAGTTAACGCCAAAAGAAGTAAAACAAATGATAAACCTCGCTTCACAAATTGTTGAAGATTAGACAAAATTTCATTGACCAAATAATGGTATAATTGGTCGGGGAGTGGTGAGTGTGAGTATTGAGCATGCAAAAGAAAAGAAAAAAAATAAAAGAAAAAACAGATTAATTTTTAGATCTGTTATTTTAGCATTGTTGCTACTTGCTGTAGTGTATGCACTTGTAACCAACATTACTGCAGATAAAACAATTTATAGAGCGGGAGATAAGGCACCTGATTTTCAATTAACTCAAGTAAATAAACATAACGAAATAGAGAAAGTAAGATTAAGTGATTACCAAGGAAAAGGTGTTATGCTAAATTTCTGGGGAACTTGGTGTGAACCTTGTAAAGATGAAATGCCCTATATGCAAGCTCTTTACCCAGAATATCAAGAAAAAGGTGTGGAGATTATTGCTGTAAGTCTTGATGCTACGGAATTTGTTGTAGATAAATTTATTGAACAGTATGAATTGACTTTTCCAATACCACACGATACAAAAGATCAGGTTCGTGACTTATATAAAATTGGTCCAATTCCTAGTACATTTTTTATCAGTCCCGAGGGAGAAATTGTTGAAATTGTAGAGGGTGCTCTTTCACTCGAAAGATTAGAGGAGTATTTAAAACAAATTCAGCCAACTGAATCATAAATCAGAGAGGGATATTCATGAAACATATAAAATGTGAATGTGGCCATGTGAATCCAGAGGGAACAGTCCTATGTGAAGCATGTGGGAAACCTATAGAGCAGAATCAACATATTGATGGTAACGATAAAAAGAAATTATTAAATATGCGTTATGAGGGTAGCGCAAGAAGATCAACTACATTTAACAAAACTATTGTCGATAAGGTGTGGAACTTTTTCTCTTCTGTTAAAGTTGCCGTTTGGCTTATTGTCATTGCTTTAATTGCATCAGGAATTGGAACAATCTTACCACTTGAACAATACATACCTGCTGATGCTATTTCGCGTGATCCGGCCATATTTTATCCGGAAACCTATGGTCTCTTTGGGAAGATATTCTATCAATTAGGTTTTCATAACCTATACAGTTCTTGGTGGTACTTAATCTTGATTGCCCTAATCGGAGTATCATTAGTTATCTGTAGTATTGACCGATTCGTACCGTTATACAGAGCATTAAAGCTACAAAAAGCAAAGCGCCATGAATCTTTTATAAATAGACAACGTTTGTATAGTGAAACCCCCAATGTGACCGCCGAAGAAGTTCTAACAGTTAAAGAACGTCTTGCAAAAAAACGTTATCGCCTCAAAGAGGAAGATAATCATATTGTTGCTGAAAAAGGTAGATTCTCTAGATGGGGACCATATGTTAACCATATTGGTCTTATTATCATTCTTGTCGCAGCTTTAATTCGGACGATACCATTCTTTTATATGTCTGATTATGTGTGGGTTCGGGAAGGTGAAATGCGAGTAGTTCCTGGAACAAATGGCGAATATTATATTGAAAATCATGAGTTTATACTTGATACATATGCTGAGGATGATGAGCGATTTAAAGATGCAATTGCTAAACAAGGTATGATTATACCGAGTAATTTCCAGACTAACGCTACCATCTATAAAGCAGGGGATGCAGAGGTTCTAGGAGCTGAGGAAGATCATGAAAAGATAGGTGATTTTCAAATCAGCATGAACAAACCTGCGAAGTTTGGGGGATATACCCTCTATCAACAAGGATATCAATTAAATGAATTCTCTAAAATGACATTCAAGGTTTATGAGATGAATGACCCTGAAGCCGAAGCATTAGGAGAATTTACTATTGATTTGTTTGATTTAAAATCAGAGTATGAACTTGAAAATGGAATTATTGTAGAAGTATCAGAATACTATCCTGATTATAGTTTGGCTGAAAACGGAGTGACCTCAAAAACAAATGAATCTAATAACCCTGCTTTTATCTTTAATTTACAATCACCGGGAAATGAAAATACAGAGACAAGTTTTGTTGGTGATGTGATTGGTTCAGCAGAAAAATTAGGAATCGACACTTCTGTAGTTGAACTTAAGCCAATGGCTAATGTTATTGGCACATTCGCTGCAACTGTACCAGGTTCTGAAGAAAATCAGTTCAAAATATTAATTGATTCTATTCAATTTGACCGTAAGAGTGGTCTAAGTGTGAAAAGAGATTATACCTTACCATTTTTTGTAATCGGGGCAATAATATTTATGATTGGTGTCATACAAGGAATGTATTGGCAACATCGTAGAGTTTGGATTCACCCTAAAAAGAACGGCATTTTATTAGCTGGTCATACAAATAAAAATTGGTTTGGGCTTAAGAAAGATATAGAGAAAGCAATCGAAGGAACTTCCATAAAGATGGTCGAGGATCAGAAGGAAGATGAATAGTCGTTCAAGGAGGACAACTCATGCAGAGTTTAATAGAGACGAGTAGTACGATGCTCTTTACAGCATTCATACTTTACTTAGTCGCAACGTTTTTTTTCGGTTTTACAATTAAAGATAAGACAAGCAAAAACAAAAAATCTGGCATTACTGGTAAATTAGCAATTACACTTACGATAATTGGACTAATTGCTCAAATTGTTTACTTTATTACCAGGTGGATGGCTTCAGGCCATGCACCTGTTAGTAATATGTTCGAGTTTGTAACATTCTTAGGAATGTGTTTAGTATTAGCTTTTATTATTCTCTGGTTTATTTATAAATTAAATATGCTTGGACTCTTCGCATTACCAATTGCAATGATTTTTATTGCATATGCGAGTGTATTCCCAACAGAGATTGCACCACTTGTACCATCTTTGAAAAGCCATTGGTTGTACATTCATGTAACAACTGTTGCTTTAGGGTCTGGTATTTTATTTATTAGTTTCGTTGCTGGTTTAATATACTTAATTCGTGAGGTAGATCAGAAGGAGAAGACCAAACGTACAACATCACTTGAGGGTGTTTTGTATATTATATTCCTAATTATAGGTTTTGTAGTTATTTCATCCGTATTTGGTGCTTTGAATTATAATGCAACCTTTGAATATGATTTAAATGGTAAGACAACACAGACTGAATATCATTTACCAGCAATTGCTGCACCTTTTGAGGGGGCCTTATTAACTGATAATGTGATGGAACCATGGTTTGATACTCCTGAATGGATGCATGGTGCTGACGCTGGAAGGAAGTTTAATAGTGTTATTTGGTCGTTTATAATTGGTACACTTTTATATGCACTAGCTAGATTAGTGCTAAGAAAGCGCATAAGTGCTGCAATGCAACCATTGCTTAAAAACGTTAAACCAGACTTAGTGGACGAGATTAATTATCGTTCAGTTGCAATTGGTTTTCCGGTATTTACTTTAGGTGGTTTAATCTTCGCTTCAATTTGGGCTCAAGAAGCATGGGGACGCTTTTGGGGTTGGGATCCAAAAGAAGTATGGGCGCTAATTACATGGTTCTTCTATGCAGCATACTTACACTTACGACTATCACGAGGCTGGCACGGTGAAAAATCTGCTTGGCTTGCCGTAATAGGTTTTGGTATTATCCTATTCAACCTTATCGTAGTAAACCTGGTATTAGCAGGATTACACTCTTACGCTTAGATTGAAGTAAGTAGGTCATTGTAGGTAAAAAAGTCAATAAAATATCTTTAATTAAAACATGACATTTTTCGCACAAATGTCATGTTTTCTTATACAATTTAATCCGCTTGGTTTATACTGAAATTAACAAGTAGTATAAGGGGGAGCATTCATGGAAACAAGAGTACTTGTTGTTGATGACGAGGAAAGAATCCGCCGACTAATACGTATGTATTTAGAACGGGAAGACTTTATTGTTGAAGAAGCCGAAAATGGTGCAGAAGGACTTAATTTGGCTTTAGAGAATAATTATGATGTTATTCTTTTAGATATTATGATGCCTGAAATGGATGGTATTGAAGTTTGTGAAGAACTTCGCAAAGAAAAGAATACACCCGTAATCATGCTCACAGCAAAAGGCGAAGAAACAAACCGTGTTCAAGGATTTGAGGTTGGAACAGATGATTATATCGTAAAGCCATTCAGTCCTAGAGAAGTGGTATTACGTGTAAAGGCACTGTTACGAAGAACTGGCTCATCTAAAAATCCAGATGTTAATACACAAACAAGAGATTTATTAGTTTTTCCACATTTAACCATTGACCACGATGCACATCGAGTAACAGCTGATGGAGAAGAAGTAGCTCTGACTCCAAAAGAATATGAACTACTTTGTTACTTAGCGAAATCTCCTGATAAAGTATTTAACCGTGAACAGTTACTTAAAGATGTATGGCAATATGAATTTTTTGGTGATTTACGAACGGTAGATACCCATGTTAAACGATTACGTGAAAAATTAAATAGTGTCTCCAAAAAAGCTGCTAAAATGATTGTTACAGTTTGGGGAGTCGGCTATAAATTTGAGGTAGATGATGAATAATGTTTTGGCGTAGTGTAGTTGGGAAACTAGCAGTTACTATTTTATTGCTAGTTTCTTTTGTCTTATTTGTATTAACCATATTTTTATTAGAGTTCTTTGAAAACTTTCACCTACAAGAGGCTGAAGAGGATTTATTACAAACTGCAACGAAGGTATCCGTTATGCTGGAAACTCATGAAGATGAATCTATTATTCATGAAACAACAGAGCGAGTAAAGGATCCTGCTAGCAAAGTGGTTATTAAGTTTTCTAATGGTGAAGTTTGGAGTTCCAATACTGATGATGAAGATTTATTAAACATAAATGAAAAGTGGTTTAATGACCATGCAAAAACTCAAGAATTTCTAGCTTTAAACGACCCATTAAAAAAACAAATCGAAATTCCTAATCAGGAAGTTGGAGTAATGTTAGTCGGAACTTCTGTACCGGATTCGGATGCTGGAGTATTTGTCTTCCAGTCCCTTTCCATTGTTGATAAAACAAAAGCAGAAACTACAAAGATTATTTTGGGAGCCGCAGCAGTATCCATTGTCCTGACAACTATTTTTGCCTTCTTTTTATCAACGAGGATAACTTCTCCACTTATTAAGATGAGAGAAGCTGCTTTTGACTTAACTCGTGGGGAGTTCAATACTAAGGTTCCTATTTTGACGCATGATGAAATCGGAGAATTAGCAATAGCATTTAACCATATGGGAAGACAGCTTAAATTCCATATTAATGCTTTGCGCCAAGAAAAAGAGCAACTTTCAAGTATTGTGAATTCAATGGCAGATGGTGTGTTTACTCTAAGTAGAAGTGGGGAGATTATTGCAACCAATCAGCCAGCTGAGATGTTCATTGAAGATTGGTACTTCGAAAAAAATATCACCCAAATAGATGGCACGCGGAAGCTTCCAAAAGAATTATATGATTTTCTCCAACAGGTAATTGCAGGGGAAAAAGAGGTTATGGAGGAAATAACCTTGCAGGGGAGAACCTGGGTAATGATTATGACTCCACTCTATGATCAATCGTATATACGTGGTGCTGTTGCAGTTATTCGTGATATGACAGAAGAAAGAAGACTGGATAAACTACGCAAAGATTTTATTGCAAATGTATCACATGAATTACGTACGCCGATCGCTATGTTACAGGGATATAGTGAAGCAATAGTTGATGATGTAGCAGAGAGTAAAGAAGAAAAAAACGAGCTAGCACAAATTATTTATGAAGAGTCATTAAGATTAAGTCGCTTGGTAAATGAACTGTTAGATTTAGCAAGTATGGAAGCGGGTCATCTAACACTAAATAAAGAAAATGTAGAAGTTAGCCCATATATAGAGAGGATTTATCGAAAATTCAAAGGGATTGCCGAAGATAATCGCATTGACTTAACGCTGACAAAAACTATCGATGAGCAACATGCATATTTTGACCCGGATCGTATTGAACAAGTATTTACTAACTTAATTGATAATGCAATTCGTCACACTAATGAAAACGGCTTTGTAAGAGTTATTGTTATCAATGATAGAGATGGTTTCACTGTTTCTGTTGAAGATAGTGGAAGTGGTATTCCGGAAGAGGATTTACCATTTGTATTCGAACGTTTTTACAAGGCAGATAAGTCTAGAATAAGAAACAAAAATGTAAAAGGTACTGGTCTTGGATTGTCCATAGCCAAAAACATTATCACAGGACATAAAGGGACTATATCGGTGAAAAGTAAATTAGATATAGGGACTACATTTAACTTTATGTTACCAAGAGAAGAAACTAAATAAACCTTGTTTTTATATAATTGTGTGTTACTATATTTATTAGAATTGAATACAAATTTAATGATATGGGTGTAATTTTACTTAAAAGGGAATCTAGTGAAAATCTAGAACTGTCCTCGCAACTGTAAATGATTACGAAATAAGCGGTACCACTGTAGATCAATCTATGGGAAGGGCTTAAAGTAGGTTTAGTCATAAGTCAGTAGACCTGCCTGTGTCATTTGTATCAATTATCCCGAGGATAGGACGATTGAGGCATTCTACTACATCTAAAAGTATCTTTGCTTTTTTATTGTCTTTAGATTGTCCCAAGAGTTAACCAGTTACGGGGTTAGCTCTTTTTTTGTTCACCTGTTCTCTATTTATTACATAATTGGAGGAGAGAATGATGAAGTCATTATTATTTAAATTTTTAACTGTTTTGACTGTTTTAACTCTATTAGTAGCTTGTGGGAATGAGGATTCATCAAGTAATGCTAAGCAAAATCAAGAAGATAATACTTCTACTAATGAAACAAATGAACAACAAGAGGAAACAAGTATTACTGTAACTCTAACAAAAGATAAAGAAGCCGAAACATTAGAAGAGAAAGAAGTTGTCATTGAAGAAGGGGATATCTTATTAGATGTGATGAAAGAGAACTTTGACATTGAAGAAAAAGAACCTGGTTATATCATGGCTATTGATGGGTTTATTGCTGATGAAGCGGAATCCATGTTTTGGGCTCTTTCTATAAATGGTGAAATGTCTATGGTTGGTGCAAGTGAAGTAGAATTGGAAGATGGGGACATTGTCAATTTTGATCTTCAGTCATGGGAATGATTTAGTTGAATATCTATAAAATTACTTTACTAGCTTTACTTGCAACATTAGCTGTAGTTGGACGAATTGCTATAAGTTTTATACCAAACGTTCAACCCGTAACCTCAGTTATTATTTTATGTGGGCTATTTTTGGGTCCATTTGCTGGTATAATTTTAGCTATACTAGTAACATTTGTATCCAATATGATATTAGGAACTGGAATTTGGACCATTTGGCAGATTATATCCTGGGGTATCATAGCGGTAATAAGTGGAATAATGGGTAAGACGATTAAACATATTCCATTCTATGTCATCGTTATTTTTTCCATTTTTTGTGGGTATTTCTATGGATTTATTGTTTCACTAACGAATTACCAAATAACGGGACAAGGATTTTTGGCTTATTATTTGGTTGGATTACCATTTGATACCAATCATGCTATTGGTAATGCAGTGTTCATGTTACTCTTTTATCCAACCATATCGTTTATCTTTAAAAAGTATATCAAGAACCATTTGAACACCAACGAATGAGTTGGTGTTCAACTATTAATCCTCGTATTTGGTTGGATTACCGTTAAAAGGGTTTACTGCGATTTTGATAGAATCACTCGGACACCCCTCATAGGCGTCAAGTACGTCATCCTCTAAGTTTTCGGGTATTTCCATATTACCGGTATTATCATCTATTGTAACAAAGGCAAGGCCTTCCTCGTTATAATCAAAAACAAATGGACATGCTACCCCACAAGCACCACACGCAATACAAGTTTCCTGATCAACAATGGTATATTTAACTCTCATTAATTTGTTTCCCCTTATTTTTCATACTGTAAAAAATCTGGTGCTATATCTATTTTAAAGTGAAAAAAGATATAATTCAACCTATCTTAAATGATATGATAGAAGTAGGTTAAGATAAGGAGCATTATCTATGTATGTAGAGGGAATAATCCTAGACTGTTTATATAAAATCAAGATTAATAGATCTATCTATGGAATATACCACCTTCTTACAGGGAAGAAGTCTATTCAATCTGTACATGATGCAAGGATATTTCAACTGGAAAAATACTACGGAGTTTATTTAACTCTGACAAGAGAGCATTTTATGCATATTATTGATGATATGGTAAAAGACGGTGCGCTAACTGAGGGTGATGACGAATTATATTTTGTCACCGATGCGGGAAAGAATAGACTTGCTGTTTTTCAAAGTACTACCATTTATAAATACTTGAATGGACTTTCATTTTCTGCTATGGAGAGGCATTTTAGAGACAGACTTTATTTATTAGTCCAAACCTATTCCAACATTTTAGTCAATAATTATTCATTTATACCAGTTATCGATTCTCAAGAAATAACAAAATGGGTGAAAGACTTTTATCGCCGCCACTATCAATCCAATACTCCTGATAGACTTTATCTGGAACTCCATCAATTATTGTCTTCATTACCAAAAAAAGAAGCAGACATTTTTGTTGATAGGTTAAGTGGGTATCAGTATTATGGGTTGAGTATGGATCAACTAGCATTAAAATATAAATTAAGTAAAGATGATATAACTATATATTTAACTGGAATAACTCACGAACTCATTAAACTAGTTGGACAACAAAAAGAAATTTATCCTATCTTGAGCCAATTAATGAAGGGGTTTGAACAGCAGAAGTTTATAACGAACACAGCAAATCAAACATATCAGCTTTTACAGAGACAATTTAGTTTAGAAATGATAGGGCAAATACGAAATTTAAAATTGAATACAATTTACGACCATATTGTTGAAATAGCATTATACGATAGTAACTTTCAAATAGACTATTACGTTACAAAGCAAGAACAAGAAGAAATTATTGATGCAATCCAGAAGAATAATACATTTAAGTTGAAGACAATTAAAGAGAGTTGTGATTCATCAATTAGTTATTTTCAAATTAGACTAGTACTAGCTAGGTTAAAGGAGCTCATGCCGGGGGAAATCTCATGACTAATAAACTTTCGTTAGAAGAAGAATTGGAAACATATTTTGGATATTCTACCTTTAGGCTTGGTCAAAAGGAAATTATCTCCGACGTATTAAATGGGAACGATGTTTTAGGAATTCTTCCAACAGGCACTGGAAAATCCATATGTTATCAATTGCCTGCTCGTATGTTGGAGGGTACAACTATAGTCGTTTCTCCGCTTATCTCCTTGATGATGGATCAAGTGAAGGAATTAAAGGCAATGAACTTTAAAGAAGTAATCGCCCTTAATAGTTTTTTAGATTACGATAAGAGGAAGAGAATTTTTAAAAATTTAAATCAATACAAACTAATTTATGTTTCACCAGAAATGTTGCAACAAAAGGAATTACAATTCTATTTGAAAAACATTTCCATATCTCTGTTTGTAATAGATGAAGCGCATTGTATCTCCCAGTGGGGCCATGAGTTTCGTCCTGATTACCAAAAATTAAAAAGTGTTATTAACGAACTAGGTGATCCACCAGTGCTTGCTTTAAGTGCAACAGCTACAAAGGAAGTTCAAGATGATATTATCCATTCTCTTGACCGGTCCATAATAAGGCATATCTACCCAATGGATCGTAGTAATATCTCATTATCCATTCAAGAAGTTATAAATAATGATGAGAAGTTAGACATAATAACTAGCATCTTATCGGTGCATAAAGTACCTTCACTTATCTATTTTTCTAGTAAGAATGCTGCTGAGAATGTCTCCCATTTGCTTTCAGAAAGACTACCTGAACATCGTATTGCCTTTTACCATGGTGGTATGGAACAAATGGATCGAGTCGCCATTCAGCAACAATTTATGAATAATCAAATTGATATTATTTGTTGTACAAGTGCGTTTGGTATGGGAATAAATAAAAATAACATTCGTTTTGTATTCCATTATCATTTTCCAGGTCAAATAGAATCATATATCCAAGAAATTGGTAGGGCAGGTAGAGATGGTAATCAGAGTATTAGTATACTTTTATACAGTCGACAAGATTCATTCCTACCACAAAAAATGATAGATAGTGAATTGCCATCAGATGATGATTTGATTCGTGTTAAACAATTAATCATAAGATATCAAAACGAAAATAAAATTTTCCCAGTAGAATTAACTGAGATTCAAGCAATGTTTGGATTAAGTGAAGTACAATGGCGTTTTATTTCTTCTCAACTAGAAAAACATGGCATAAAGGTTGAAAATGGTATAAAATATGATGAAAGTAAAGTTGACGAAACATTTCAACAGATAAAGTATCTTCGTGATGAACGCTTATATTTAAAACAATCCAAGTTAAAAGATATGATGAATTGGATACAGTTAAAGACTTGTTTGAGATCAGGTCTCTACACGAATTTTCAAAGTGGATATACTAGTGTAGAAGAATTTTGTTGTAGTAATTGCGGTATTGATTTGCGAGAATTTAAACCAAAGCAAACAACACCCCTCATACAGCCGTCAACATGGGAAAAGAAACTAAGGCGTTTATTAGTAGTAGGAGATTTTGAATGAAACAAAGTGAAATAATAGAACAATTAACGGATCACGAACTTAGAAAGTCAGTAATTTATTCTCAGATTCTGTTTTTAATCATTTCGCTATTAGTTAGTTTTTTACTATTTGATAGCTTGGAAGAGTGGACAAGTTTATTTCACTTAGACATGAAAGAAATTGTTTATTTTGGGTTCTTTTCGGGAATCATCATTGTAGTTGTTGACCTCATAATGATCTCCTTATTACCTAAAAGTTTATATGATGATGGTGGAATAAATAAACGAATCTTCTCTGGTATGTCTCTTCCTAACATTTTTTTCCTGACACTACTAATCGCAGTCTCTGAGGAATTACTATTTCGAGGAGTAATACAAACTACATTTGGTTATATGATTGCAAGTATTAGTTTTGCTTTCGTTCATTTTAGATATTTAAATAAACCAGTTCTATTAATTTCAATCATATTCGTAAGTTTTCTGATTGGATATATGTATGAACATACAGGTAATCTACTTGTCACGATAACATCACATTTTATTGTGGACTTCTTATTAGGGTTAGTTATTCGTTATAAGATATGGGGTGACTAAATGGAAGAGATAAAATCAGAAAGTAATGATCAAGCAAAAGAATTACGAGAACTTCTTCAAGATGTAAACAACAATAGTTTAAAAGTGAATGACCGAAGTAATAATCAGCAAGATTATGTTATGGAAGAGAATTTAGAGAACCAGGTTACAACCGAAGAAAAAATGGTCAATGTATTAAATCTTCCTCCAAGAAAAGAAATACACAGTCAAAAGAAAAATAGAACACACTTAAAAATAAGTAAACCATTTCTTAGGTTATTTTTTGTCTTGTTCTTATTACTAATAGTTTTATGGTTGCTGTTATTCTATGGTGACGTGATATATTAATGAATTATTATCTACAACAATTTTAATGTACTTATAGATAAACATACAAAAGGGCCAGAATACACACATTCAGCGTATTCTGGCCCAGACTACAAATAAGCAACTTAAAGTTAATAAGAATAGGGTTGTATATCGTTCAACAATTTCAAAAATAGCATATACTAATAAAAAGAATGTTAACCGTTTTAGGTCGAAATGGGTCATTTTAGATTTTTTGGTTTTATTTGTTATTTTGAGGAGGATGCTATGTGCGTATCGAAAGGGTGTCCAGTAGTCAATTTACAATATTTTTGACGTTTGACGATCTGGTAGAACGGGGATTTAACAAAGAGGAATTCTTATCGGATGCTTCAAGCATCCAAAATCTCTTCACAGATGTAATGTATGAAGCAAGTTCGGAGCTTGGTTTTGAGCTTGAGGGGAAATTATACGTACAGGTTTATTTAATGCAAGCACAGGGAATGCATGTCATTGTGACTCAAAACTTTGATAATATAGATTGGGATGAGGATTTCATTGAAATGAAAGTGACACTTGATGAAAGCAAAGAATTAATTTTTTCATTTGATGATTTCGAAAACGTTATTCAAGTAACTTCCTATTTAAATACTCTCGCCATAGATGGTGGGCAAATATTTCACATGGGGAATCGATATTATATGTTGCTTAGACGGGATGAATTAAATGGCAATAATAAAGAAAATATAATAGCTTTAATGTCTGAATTTGCTAGCCCAAGTATTGTTACCTCTTATCGATTAAAAGAATATGGTAAAGTTATTATTAAGAAAAATGCAATACAAACCATTATGAAAGCTTTTATCGAATAGGGATTATTTTTGTGAAATACAGTAAAAAAAATCTAAATTTCCAAGATGTTATAAAGCGCTTTCATTTTTTGTAACTTTATAAGGGTTTTGTATTGCATATTTGTATTTAAAGTGTATACTAATCTCTGAGAATAGCTATTATAAATATTTATTAGTTCTTTAGGAGGTAAATTCATGGTGGCCGAAAAAGCAGCAGATACTACCAAAGAGAGAAATAATCAATTGGATGTTCTTAGTTCAACTCAAGCTACGATTAAAAACGCACTGGAGAAATTGGGTTACCCTGATGAAGTTTATGAGTTATTAAAAGAGCCACTTCGTATGATGACGGTTAGAATTCCTGTACGAATGGATGACGGTTCAACAAAGATCTTTACTGGATATCGTGCTCAACATAATGATGCAGTTGGACCAACAAAAGGGGGAATTAGATTCCACCCAGATGTTACCGAAAAAGAAGTAAAGGCTTTGTCCATTTGGATGAGTTTAAAAGCAGGTATTGTTGACCTACCATATGGTGGAGGTAAAGGTGGCATTATCTGTGATCCACGTGAAATGTCATTCCGTGAATTAGAAGCACTGAGCCGTGGATATGTAAGAGCAATTAGTCAAATTGTTGGCCCAACAAAAGATATCCCTGCTCCAGATGTATTCACAAACTCACAAATTATGGCATGGATGATGGATGAATACAGCAGAATGGATGAATTTAATAGCCCAGGTTTCATCACAGGTAAACCTATTGTTCTAGGGGGATCCCATGGTAGAGAATCTGCAACGGCAAAAGGTGTTACAATCTGTATTAATGAAGCAGCTAAAAAGCGTAATTTAAGCGTTAAAGGTGCTAAAGTAATTGTTCAAGGGTTTGGAAATGCTGGTAGTTTCTTATCCAAATTCTTACACGATGAAGGTGCAATTGTAGTAGGTATTTCTGATGCATACGGTGCACTTTACGATCCTGAAGGATTAGATATTGATTATTTACTTGATCGTCGTGATAGTTTTGGTACAGTAACGAAATTATTTAATAATACTCTTACTAATAAAGAATTATTAGAAAGTGAATGTGATATCTTAGTTCCAGCAGCTGTAGAAAACCAAATTACGAAGGAAAATGCACACAATATTAAAGCGTCTATAGTTGTAGAAGCAGCAAATGGACCAACAACAACTGAAGCCACAAAAATCTTAACTGAAAGAGGAATTTTATTAGTACCAGACGTACTTGCCTCTGCTGGTGGTGTAACAGTTTCTTACTTCGAATGGGTTCAAAATAACCAAGGATATTATTGGACTGAGGAAGAAATCGAAGAAAAACTACTTCAAACAATGGTTAAGTCCTTCAATACTATTTATGACACAGCACATAATCGTAAAGTTGACATGCGACTAGCTGCCTATATGGTCGGAGTTAGAAAAATGGCTGAGGCTTCACGATTCCGTGGTTGGGTTTAAGGATAGAAAACTGGATAAAACTACACAAAACTCTTATCATAGATTATGGTAAGAGTTTTTTATTTTTGTCTGTTCAAAAAGGTTATTACAGTAGCAAGTTACTATAAACTAAATTATGACTGTTTTCTAAGGGACTGTTGTTAATTTATAATTTATTAGAAACTGTGCGGTAAAGTACTATTAACACTCATAATTAAAAGGAGATAGTGGAACGATTACCGCTCCGGCAGAATACTCCGCTTTCCGCGGGCGGCTGGTGAGCCTCCTCGTGCTATCGCACTGCGGGGTCTCACCTATGCCTATCCTCCCGCAGGAGTCTCCGTATTCTGCCTACGCTAGTGAATTCATCTATTGAGAGGTGTCTGCTATTAGTTGATCATCTATAATAAATATTCGGAGTATTAAATTGACACACATTCTAGCGAAGGAAAAACACGAAGACTCCTGCGGGAATAGCACGTGTCCGAAGACCCCGCAGAGGTGAACTTTCCTCGAGGAGGCTGAGGCCGGGCCCGCGGAAAGCGTAGTGTTTTTCCGTAGCGGGTATGATGCTCTATCCAAAATGCTTATTTACCGCGCAGTTTCTATCAACTAATGGCAACAACTATTTCGAAAACGGTGTATTTTATAAAGGATGTGCGAGAAAATGCAGAAAGAGAAAGTCATCATAATTGGTGCAGGTCCTTGTGGCCTAGCAAGTGCCATTGCGTTAAAAAAACAAGGAATAAACGCATTACTAATTGAAAAAGGAAATATCGTTAATTCGATATATAATTACCCAACCCATCAAACTTTTTTTAGTTCTAGTGAAAAACTTGAAATTGGAGATATCCCATTTATTACAGAGAAACAAAAACCAGTAAGAAATCAAGCTTTAGCATATTATCGTAATGTTGCTGAGAGGATGGATCTCCGTGTTCAAGCCTTTGAGAAAGTAACTTCGATAAAAAAGATAGACAATGAATTTAGAATAGAGACGGAAAAATTTTCAGGAGAAAAATTAGGATATCTTGCGAATCATGTCATCATTGCAACTGGATACTATGATCAACCAAACTATATGAATATCCCTGGCGAAAATTTACCTAAAGTGATGCATTATTTTAAAGAAGGTCATCCGTATTATAATAAAAACGTTGTAGTTATCGGAGGTAAGAATTCTGCAGTTGATGCAGCATTAGAACTTCATAAAGCAGGGGCTAAGATAACGGTACTATATCGGGGAGATAGTTATTCAAAGAGCATAAAACCTTGGATATTACCTGATTTCGATTCGCTAGTGCGTAAAGATATTATTTTAATGGAATTTAATGCTATAGTAACTCAAATAACCAATGAATATGTTTATTATCAAGTTCATGGAAAAGAAAAAAGACTGGATAATGATTTTGTATTTGCCATGACTGGTTATCGTCCCAACTTTGATCTAATTAAGGAAATAGGTGTGCAATTTAATGAAGAGAATGGTAAGCCAATTTATAATGAAGAAACCTACGAAACAAATATTAGTAATGTGTTTGTAGCAGGGGTTGTCGCAGCAGGTAATAATAACAATGAAATTTTTATTGAAAATGGAAGATTTCATGGTAGCAAAATAGCTAAAACAATCGCAAGTAGAATTGACTAATGGAATAGGGAGAGAAGGATAGCGATGGAATTAGGTATTACGACTTTTGTTGAAACTACCCCTGATGTTCAGACAGGTAAAGTAATCAGTCATGCTGAAAGAATTCGAGAAGTTGTAGAGGAAATTATCTTAGCAGATGAGGTTGGTCTTGATGTATTCGGTGTAGGTGAGCATCACCGTAAAGATTATGCTTCTTCAGCACCCGCCGTTTTATTAGCTGCTGCAGCAGCTCGTACAAAACAAATCAGATTAACCAGTGCTGTAACCGTACTCTCATCAGACGACCCAGTTCGTGTGTATGAGGAATTTGCTACTGTTGATGCAATATCAAATGGTCGTGCGGAGATTATGGCTGGAAGAGGTTCGTTTATAGAGTCCTTTCCATTATTCGGATACGACTTAAAGAACTATCATGAATTATTTGATGAAAAATTAGAACTGCTATTAAAAATACGTGAATCAGAAATTGTTAGCTGGGAGGGTAAACATAGGCCGTCGATACATAATCGAGGAATATACCCTCGCCCCGTACAGGATCCGATTCCGGTATGGATAGCAAGTGGTGGTACACCTGAATCGGTTGTACGTGCAGGGATACTAGGACTTCCGCTGGTTCTAGCAATTATTGGTGGAAGTCCATTGCAATTTGCACCACTAGTGGATCTATATAAAAGAGCTGCAACTGAGGCTGGGCATGATCCTTCAAAACTAGCTGTAGCATCACATTCACATGGTTTTGTTGCAGATAGTGTAGGAGAGGCGGTTGAGAAGTTCTTCCCTCCAACACAGCAAGCAATGAATGTGCTTGCAAGAGAACGTGGTTGGGCTCCCTACACTAAACAAACCTTTGACGAAGCACGTAGTCTAGAAGGTGCTTTATATGTCGGTGATGTAGAAACCGTAGCCGAAAAAATTATTTTTCTAAGAAAGAATGTTGGGATAAATAGATTTATGTTACATGTACCAGTTGGGTCTATGCCACACAAAGAAGTTATGCGTGCTATTGAGTTGTTTGGAAAAGAAGTTGCTCCGATAGTAAGGCAAGAAGTGCTCCAATGGGAAAAGGAGAATGAATTCTAAAAGGTAATTTAAGCCGTCAAAGATTCTGTTTAGCTAGGAAAGGGTACCATTCATAAATAGAGAGTGGGACATGACTTAAAATGGCAATATTTTTTCCATAATAAGTTATGTCCCCGTTAATAACGGTTAAAACTCTTTCTCGAAAATGTCACGTAATACAAAATGATCAGTGGTATTTTCAAGTGCAATTAATAATTTTAACCTTGCCTTCGGTCCTGTTAAGCCATTCGTAAATATAACCCCCATTTCCTTCAGTTGTTTACCACCACCTTCATAGGCGTAAGTAGGACCAACAGTTCCGCGAAAGCTTCTCGAAACCAACACAATTGGTATGTTTTTATTAATTAATTTCCGTATGGCAGGTATTGTTTCTTTTGGTAAATTGCCTTGCCCAAGCCCCTCAATTACTAACCCATCTGGTTTGCCTTCAATAATGATGTCGAATAACTTACTATCCATTCCAGCATAAGCTTTTAATAAAAAAACATGTTTTGAGATGTTATTGACTGGATAAGTTGTTCTTGCCATTAGTTGATGATGAAAGATTATAGACTCCTTTGTAATGATCCCGATAGGACCATATTGAGGACTTTGAAAAGTAGCAATATTACTAGTAGAAGTCTTAGTAACATTAATCGCACTATGGATTTCATCATTCATGACAACAAGTACGCCTTTTGAATAAGAATCAGAAGAAAGAACTACACGTACTGAACTAATTAGATTATATAGAGCATCAGATCCAATCTCATTGCTTGAACGCATAGCACCAGTTAAAATAACTGGTTTTTCAGTGTCTAAAACTAAATCTAAAAAATAAGCTGTTTCTTCTAACGTATCCGTACCATGGGTTACAACTATACCATCATATTCAACAAGAAATTTATCAATAGTTTTTGCAAGGTCAAGCATATGCAGTGGTGTGATATGTGGTGATGGTAGAGAAAATGCAATATGCTCATCTATCAGTACATTTGCGCCAAAATTATATGGAATATTGGATAATGGATGAGTTTCTGTCGTATTTACTTCACCTGTATCTTTATTTTCCAACATGGAAATGGTTCCACCTGTATGAATAATAATTATCCTTTTCAAATAATACACCTTCTTTTATTTTTTCATGTATTTAAGATATTCTCTTTCTTTTGCAGGACTCACTTTTTCTTTTAATTAATGTATTTTCAATCATGAATTAAAATGGTACGATTGATTTAGGTCAAAGGGGAAGGTATTATTATGCTGGGAATTATTTCTGCTGGGGTTGCACCTGCGCTCGCACTAATGTCGTTCTTTTATCTGAAGGATAAAATAACCGAGCCAATCCCATTAATTATTCGAACGTTTATATATGGTTGCCTACTTGTTTTTCCAATTATGTTTATCCAATATGCGTTTACTAGTGACCAAATAGGAAATCTATTTGTACAATCATTTTTTATTGTTGCATTCTTGGAAGAGTTTTTTAAATGGTTTATATTCCTATATGTAATTTATCAACATACGGAGTTTGATGCTCATTATGATGGAATCGTTTATGCCGTATCTATTAGTTTAGGTTTTGCTACAATAGAAAATATTCTCTACTTATTAGTTAATGGAATCGAATATGCTTTTAGTAGAGCTGTTTTTCCTGTTTCCTCACATGCCTTATTTGGTGTTATTATGGGTTACTATTTTGGTAAGGCAAAAATGAATGAAGAACAGAGAATTAAAAATATTGGATTAGCATTAGTTATCCCTATATCTCTACATGGACTTTATAATTATATTTTAGGTTCTGTAGGAGAAAACTGGGCATTATTTGTCATTCCGTTTATGATAATTCTCTGGTTTTTTGGATTACATCGTATGAAAATAGCAAATACAAATTAATATCAATTTCCTAGAAAAAGAGGCTATTATAGTCTCTTTTTTTATGTCTTTTTGAAGATTTATTATCCCGATTCAAGATTAGTATGCATAAATTAGGTGTTTCATCGAAAAATAGATACTACTAGATAACCAAGAAAGTGAGAGGTATCAACATGACAATAAAAAAACACATCTTCATCATTATTATATGTCTAGTAGCTATAGGACTTCAAGAAACTTATAATCCTAATGAAGTAGATGCCTTTACGAATCAAATTATTCAACGTGGTTCCACGGGTGATGATGTTATCGAACTACAAGCTAGATTACAGTATATCGGTTATTACAAGGGCAAGATTGACGGCGTCTTTGGATGGGGCACTTACTGGGCACTCCGTAACTTCCAAAAAGACTTTGGACTTGACATCGATGGGCTAGCAGGTTTGAAAACGAGACAAAAGTTGGTGGATGCAAGTAAATTTGATGGTAAATGGGTCCACACACAAATTGCTCAAGGAAATGATTTTACGTATTATGGCGGAACACCATTATCAGAGCAAACTCGTTCGAAAAAGAGTAGTAGTGGAAAGGGTAGTTCTGGAGGTGGTGGTAAAGCTGCGCCGCCACAACAAGGGGCTCAGAATACTGCAAATAACAATAATGAAGCCAAAACAGAAAGAACGACAACAGCTGTAAATGTGCCACAAGGTTTCTCGCAAAATGATATTGACTTAATGGCTAATGCTGTACATGGAGAAGCAAGAGGTGAACCATACGAAGGGCAAGTTGCAGTAGCGGCAGTAATACTTAATCGTGTGGAAAGCTCTAGCTTTCCTAATACAGTTGCCGGGGTGATATTTGAACCTAGGGCCTTCACTGCTGTTGCGGATGGTCAAATATGGTTAACACCTAATGAGAAAGCTAAGGAAGCGGTCTTGGATGCTATTAATGGATGGGATCCTACAGGAAATGCAATCTATTACTTCAACCCTGATACTGCAACATCTAGCTGGATATGGGGTAGACCGCAAATTAAACGTATTGGGAAGCATATCTTTTGTAAATAGAGGTGAATTATTATGTTGCGTTGGATAGCAATTATTGTGTTAGCAGTAGGGGTAGCTGGAACTGCCGCCTGGGGCTATATGGAACACCAAGAAAAAAATGCAATTCTAATTCAAGCAGAGAATACGTATCAAAGAGCCTTCCATGAATTAACCTATAATATTGATTTAATGCATGATAAAATTGGTACCGCTATTGCAATGAATTCGAGAGAACGATTATCACCACAACTTGCTGAGATTTGGCGATTAACATCAGATTCTTTATCTAATGTTGGACAACTTCCATTGACGTTATTACCATTTAATAAGACGGAGGAGTTTTTGTCTGATATCGGTGAATTTACCTATCGTACGGCTATTCGTGATTTAAAAAAGGACCCTTTATCGGATAAAGAATTAGAAACACTAGAAAATTTATATACGCAAGCTGGTGAAATAAAGGATGAGCTTAGGCAAGTACAACATACGGCAATGGAGAATAATTTGCGTTGGATGGATGTTCAATTAGCATTGGCGACAGAGGACGAAAAAGCAGATAATACAATAATTGATGGTTTTAAAACGGTTGAGAAGAAGATAGAAGGTTTTGCGGAAGGTAATATAGATTCATCAATTTCAGGCACTTCATCTGAAGATCATAAATATGAAAATGTAACTGGAACTAAAATTGATGAAGAAAAAGCACTAGAGTATAGTAGAGATTTATTTAATATTAAACAAAAACAGGACTTAAGGATTACTGGTACTGGAGATGGTGCAGATATTCCACTTTATAGTATATCCTATAATGATGGAGATAAGAGTGCATATCTAGATCTTACCCAACAAGGTGGACACCCAATCACATTACTAGTAGACAGAGCCGTTAAAGAAAAGACTATTAGTTTAAACGATGGGTTTAAGAAGGCTGAAGAATATATTGAAAAGCATAAGTTTGAAGATATGGAACTACTCAATAGTAGCGAATATGGAAATGTAGGTATTTATACATTCATCTACAATCAAAATGGGGTTAGAGTATTTTCGGATGCTATTGAGGTTAAGGTTGCTCTAGATAATGGTGATATTCTAGGCTTGACAGCAAATAATTATTATCTAAACCATCATAAACGAGAAATTCCAGAACCAACTCTAAGTTCTGAAGAGGCACGAGATTTTGTAAATCCTAATGTAGATATACAGGAAGAATATTTAGCGGTGATATCAAATGACTTAGGTGAAGAAGTGCTAACATATGAATTTTTAGGCATATTAGGGGATGACACGTATCGCATTTTTATTAATGCTAAAGATGGAACAGAAGAAAAAGTAGAGAAACTTAACGGAAAAGAAATAAATTATGCAGGTATTTAGATAGGGAAAGGCTTTTGCCCTTTCCCTTTTTTTGTTTTTTTGTGATAATGATACTAGTAACTTTTACTTCAAAGAGATTTATGGGGGATAAATATGAAGATTGGGGATTTTTTAATCATCGAAACTTATGGATTTGATTATGATTCTGTAGAGAAATTTCGTAGTAAAATAATCGATAAAAATAGTAAATATGTGTACGTGGATTATCCTGTCCATGTTAAGACAAAGAAAACAACTGGATCTTTTCGAATAGGAACAAAAGTGATGGCCGAATATCTTGGTGAAGACCAATCTGTTTACCGTTTTAGAACGGAAATAATAGATAAGAGAAATGGAAAAATACCAACTCTTGCCTTACAGTTACCAAATGAGGACCAAATACAAAGAATTCAAAGAAGACAATACGTACGTGTAGAAACTGCTGCAGATGTTGCAATACATAGTATTGAAAATAAATCGATGCCCTTTTCAACTGTAACCCTCGATTTAAGTGGCGGTGGTCTTTCTATTATCGTTCCTAATGGTTCTCGTTTATCGGACGGTGATAAATTAAGCATACATCTAGTGCTTCCTATGCAATCTGGTGAATATCACTACCTTGAGTTACAAGGGGAGGTAGTGCGCTTTATTGAGAAAGAGTCTGCAGCAAACATAGCATCTATTAAATTTATAGAACTTAGTGAACAAGATATACAAATTATTATCCGTTATTGTTTTGAAAAACAAAGAGAAGCGAGACAAAAGGAACTTCAATAGTAAAGGTAAAAATGGTATTATATTAAAGCAAGTTGGATTGACAATGAGAGGAAGATTTACTAAATGACAAATAAGATTGCTATAGCTATTGATGGCCCGGCTGCAGCTGGTAAGAGCACAGTAGCAAAAATTGTAGCGAATAAATTACATTACATCTACATTGATACTGGTGCAATGTACCGTGCTATTACTTTAAAAGCTTTGGAGAAAATGATAGATGTTAACGATGAAGAAGAACTAGTAAATTTACTAGAATCGACAGAGATTACTTTAATTCAAAGTGAAGAAGGACAACGTGTTTTACTCGACAATGAAGATGTAACCTTGAAAATACGTTCTAAAGAAGTGACAAATAATGTCTCTTATGTAGCGCAACATCCAAAAGTAAGAGCTGATATGGTAGGTAGACAACAAAAATTGGCCGATAAACGTGGAGTCGTGATGGACGGACGTGACATTGGTACCAAAGTCATCCCGGATGCAGAAGTGAAGATTTTTCTTGTAGCATCAGTTGAAGAAAGAGCAAAAAGAAGACATGCAGAAAATATAAATAAAGGTTTTCCATCAAATTTAGAAGAATTGAAAAAAGAAATTGAAAAACGAGACCATATTGATTCAGAGAGAGCTGCTTCTCCTCTAGTTAAAGCGGATGATGCTATTGAAATTGATACTACATCTCTTTCCATTGAGGGAGTTGCAAATCGAATACTCGCTGAAGTGAATAAATTTAACTAATCTTAGTAGTATAAGAAATAGATTTTTTCATTTGTTACAGTAATTTTATAGTAATAATTACTTGACAAATATTTGTAAATATTAGAAGTTATAAAAAGAGAGTTTTTTCTGAATTTAGTAGACGGATCAAACATATAAAAAATTTCCGTTTTTACATGTGTTTAACTAAAGGTTTCCGCAAAAAAATAAAAACGATTAGTTTTTATTTTTTGCTATTTTGTTTTTTTGGTTAAGGAGGAATAGAAATGAGTGAAACAAATCAAGAAAATTTAAACTTGCATGTTGGGGATAAGGTATCTGGAACGGTCGTAAAAGTTGAGGATAAACATGTACTTGTTGATTTTGGCTATAAAACAGAAGGTATTATTCCAATTAGTGAATTGTCGAATTTGCATATTGAAACCCCAAATGAAGTAGTTAAAGAAGGTGACAAACTCTCTTTGGCAATCAAGAAAATAGAAGATGATGAGGTAATCCTATCTAAGAAAGTTATTGATTCCGAGCTTGCCTGGGAAGAATTAGAATCAAAATTCCAATCTGGCGAGGTTTTTGATGTTCAGATTAAGGAAGTAGTTAAAGGAGGATTAGTTGCTGATATTGGTGTTCGAGGTTTTATGCCGGCATCATTAGTAGAGGCCCATTATGTGGATGACTTTTCCGAATACCAAGACCGTATTCTTTCTGCTAAAATTGTTGAATTAGACCGGGAACAAAATCGTGTTATACTTTCGCATCGTGCCATTGTAGAAGAAGAGCAAGCAAACAAAAAGTCCCAATTATTACAATCGATTGAAGAAGGACAAGTAATTGAAGGTACTGTTCAACGTATAACTGATTTTGGTGTATTTGTTGATTTGGGTGGAGTTGATGGATTAGTACATATTTCTCAACTATCACATGATCACGTTAGCAATGCTTCAGAAGTAGTTGCTGAAGGAGATAAAGTTAAAGTTGAAGTTCTTTCAGTTGACCGTGACAATGAACGTATTGCATTATCTAGAAAAAAAGTATTGCCTGGGCCATGGGAAAATGTCGAAGAGCAACTAAAACCTGGGCAAGCAGTGGAAGGTACAGTAAAACGATTAGTGAATTTTGGTGCATTCGTAGAAGTACTACCTGGTGTAGAGGGACTAGTACATATCTCACAAATTGCTAATCGCCATATCGGTACCCCTCACGAAGTACTAGAAGTTGGTCAAAAAGTAAAAGTCAAAGTACTAGATATTAATGAGTCCGAAGAAAGAATGTCATTAAGTATCAGAGAATTAGAGGCTGAAGAGGAAGCAAAAGAATATAAACAATACCAAAGAGATGAGGAACAATCTAGTTTCCATCTAGGCGACTTAATTGGTGATAAACTGAATAAATTTAAGCAATAATAATTGGATATTTACTAGGAACCCCCTTTCTGTTTAAGAGAGGGGGTTTTTTAGTTTAAAAAAGCAATATCATAGCAATAATATAAGATGGTAGGTGAGCAACAATGTCTGGAATTTATTTTTATTGGGTCTCTTGGTTACTATGGGCGATGGTTACGTTTATATTACCAAAGGACAAATCAAGAACGGTATTAGCGATATGGATATTATTAACCATTATTGTTTCCAATTTCTATATTTCAATTGCTGATTTTGAATTTTCTATATCTTATTTAGCCGTTGTAATTGGAGGTTTTGTCCTCCTTGCAAGATTAAAGCAGAAGGGGTTACAAATATTTTCTGCAATTACTATTATGATTGGTTTTACGAGTTTGTTAATCTGGGAGACAAACGCCCCTGTATGGGTTTTTATGCCAAGATTAGTTATCATTCCATTGATTTGTATGATATTAACGATATTTGTTAACAAACAATTTATTAATAGAATAACCATTAGCATTATTGGATTATGTAGTGGGGAATTTTTATATAATTTACTGTTAATTAATTATTCCATAACACAAACCATAGGAGATCGTAACTTTTTGGATACACTATTCATAAATATATTTTTATTAATTTCAATAGAAGTATTAAGACAGGTAAAAGATAGAGTAATGCTGTCTTTTAAAATCAATAACGTGTAGGTATTAGAAAATTATAGTAAAACAAAACATATGAGGTGTCTAAATGAATGAATATACAATGCCAATAGTTTTTGGAGTAGTAGTAGGTACTATTGCAAGGATGATTATGCTCCGGACAGATTATAGACAATACCCAACATATCTACATGGTAAGATTATACATGTAGCTTTAGGATTTATTGCCGCTTCCCTGGGTGCTGTTGCGGTTCCTGCAATTATGGAAATGAACTTTACGGCAGTTACATTTTTGACTGTTGCAGCTACACAATTTCGAGAGGTAAGAAATATGGAACGGAATACATTATCAGAAATTGATGACTACGAACTTGTGTCTAGAGGAAAAGCATATATTGAAGGTATAGCGATTTCTTTTGAAAGTAGAAATTATCTAGTCATTCTAACGGCTTTTGTCGGAACATTATTTTATTTAATCTGGAACGTTTACATAGCAATAATTGGAGCATTTATTTGTTTGATAATAAGTAAGGTGCTACAAAGTGGTAGTACGATCCGAGATCTTGTTGAAATTGAATATGCTCCTCCACATTTCGATGGCGCTGGATTATATGTAGACAATATTTATATAATGAATATCGGACTTCCAGAAAGACAAGAGGAGATATTAAAATATGGAATGGGATTTGTATTAACTCCTAAAAATATAAATGTTGTAAATACTATTGCTCACTTAGGGCAGAGGCAAGCAATATTGCATGATGTCTCAGTATCATTAGGTGTTTTCAGAGATTCAGGAACACCAGCATTAGTACCGCTTATTAAACGAGATTTAGATGATGGAAGAATTGGAGTATTTATATTACCTCAAATTAGAGATAAAGATAAAGCAATGAAAATAATTGGTGCTGTTCCAGTTCTTGAAACGGCAATCCGAATGCCTTCTAAATCGAATACTCGTAATAGGGAGGTAAACTAATTATGGTAATAGAAAAGGCAGTCTTAGCAATTATTACGATGAATAAAGCAAAGGTGTCGGGTGGTGCGCCTATTTTTATTTGCGAGAATATGGATGAGTTACATAAAACTGCTGCTAATTTAGAGGCAATTACCGATGGTATTGCACATGCTTTAAGTGATGAACTATTTATCATCGTAAAACATTAATAATTGTTAAGAATGGTATCTTTTGCTAGAATAGATAAAGTTATTAAATTCTCGTTGTGGTCATTAGCCTTCTGAACAGCTACATGACCTGAATGCGCTTACTAATGTTACGGTTTTTAGTTCGCATCATAATTTAATAATACTTATGAAGAATTACACAAATGAATGTAAGAGAGGATGTTCCTTTCGATGAGGAAAGCAGTTGTCGCCATAGTAGGCCGACCAAATGTTGGTAAATCTACCATTTTTAATAGACTTGTTGGAGAAAGAATTTCAATTGTTGAAGATATTCCTGGTGTAACCAGAGATCGGATTTACTCACAGGCGGAGTGGCTTAATACTAAATTTGACCTAATTGATACTGGTGGTATTGAAATTGGAGATGAGCCGCTACTGATTCAAATGCGTCAACAAGCAGAAATAGCAATTGATGAAGCGGATGTTATTGTTTTTATTGTCAATGCAAAAGAAGGTATTACTGCAGCAGATGAGGAAGTAGCCAAGCTATTATTTAAATCTAATAAACCAATTGTACTCGCAGTAAACAAAGTTGATAATCCAGAAATGCGAGATGAGATTTATGAATATTATTCTTTAGGTTTTGGAGAACCTTTTCCAATCTCTGGTGCACATGGACTGGGACTTGGAGATTTATTAGATGAAGTGGTAGGTCATTTTCCTGAACTAATACAAGAAGAAAAAGACGAAGACACTATTTATTTTAGCTTAATTGGTAGGCCAAATGTTGGGAAATCATCTTTGGTTAATGCTTTACTAAATGAAGAACGTGTCATTGTTAGTGACATAGAAGGTACTACACGTGATGCAATAGATACTAAATTACATAAGGATGATCAGGATTATGTAATCATTGATACTGCAGGTATGCGAAAACGTGGGAAAGTATATGAATCAACTGAGAAATATAGTGTGTTACGTGCACTAAGAGCGATAGAACGTTCTGATGTTGTTTTAGTTTTAATTGATGCAGATACGGGAATTAGAGAACAAGATAAAAAAATTGCTGGATACGCACATGATGCAGGACGTGGAATCGTCATCGTTGTAAATAAATGGGATACAGTAGAAACTGATGAAAAGACAATGAAAGAATATGAAGAAAAGATAAGAGCGCATTTTCAATTCCTAGATTACGCTCCAGTCGTATTCTTATCAGCAAAAACCAAAAAACGTTTGCATACATTACTACCGATGGTGAAAATTGCTAGTGAAAATCATTCAAAGAGAATTGCTACCAATGTACTAAATGATGTAATTATGGATGCCATTGCAATGAATCCTACTCCTACTGTAAAAGGACAAAGACTAAAGGTGTTATATGCGACACAAGTGGCGGTTAAGCCGCCAGCATTTGTTATTTTTGTAAATGACCCGGAATTAATGCACTTTTCGTATAAACGTTTCCTTGAAAACAAAATAAGAGATGCGTTTGAATTTGATGGAACACCGATAAAGATAATTGCACGAAAACGAACATAGGGGGGAGTACATTTTGAAAAAAGTAGCTGTATTAGGTGCAGGTAGTTGGGGAACCGCTTTAAGTATTGTATTAGCTGATAATGGGCATGATGTTCGCCTGTGGACACATCGTAAAGAGCAGGCAGATACAATCAATTCAACTCATAAAAATGAACATTATTTAGAAATTATGATTCCTGATAAAATACAGGCATTCCACGAAATGGAAAAAGCCATTCATGGTGTTGATTTTATCCTGCTTGTAGTGCCAACCAAGGCGATTAGAGATGTATGTCGAGACCTTAATGGAATTCTAAAACACAACCCGATTATCATACATGCGACAAAAGGTATCGAGCCTGGTACCTTAAAGAGAGTCTCACATATGATTGATGAAGAATTAGTGAATGTTAATTATGAGGATATTGTCGTCCTTTCTGGCCCAAGTCATGCAGAAGAAGTAGCTCAAAGGCAACCGACTACTGTTACGGTTGCGTCTATTAACGAACAAAATGCTAAAGAGTCTCAGGACCTATTTTTTAATGAGGTTTTTCGTGTTTATACAAGTAGTGATGTTATTGGAATTGAGCTAGGTGGTGCTTTAAAAAATATTATTGCGTTAGGAGCAGGAATTTCTGACGGACTTGGATTTGGCGATAATGCTAAAGCTGCTCTTATTACTAGAGGGTTAGCTGAAATCACAAGGCTTGGAACATTTCTTGGTGCGAATCCTTTAAGTTTCCTTGGTTTACCTGGTGTTGGTGACCTAATCGTGACATGTACAAGCGTACATAGCCGTAACTGGCGAGCGGGTAACCTTTTAGGAAAGGGAAGAGATTTAGAGGAGGTACTTGAGCAAATGGGAATGGTTGTGGAAGGAGTACGGACAGCAGAAGCGGCTTACCAATTTGCAAAAGAACAGAATATAGACATGCCTATTACAACTGGAATTTACGATATTGTTCATCATAATAAGAAGCCAAAAGAAGTTGTGGAGCAGTTGATGAATCGTGATAAACGCGAGGAAATGGATGATTTAGCCTCTTTATTGAAGAACAGATACGCTCGCTAACACAAAGCAAATATTCCTTGCATATACTATGTTGAAGTAATATAGCAGCAAGGAGGCGAGCGTGTGAGCAATAAAAGTAATAATCCATTTGACAAAATCCAGCAAGGTGCAGGAATTAGTCCTAGCGAAATATATAAAGTTGCTGATTCAGTAAAGAATGCCGATTTCTCGGATGAAAAAACCGTTCGAAGGCTGGTTAGGCAATTAGCTAAAATGGCTAATAAACCTCTTTCTAAAGAGAAAGAAGACAGATTAGTTAAGTCCATTACTGGAAATAAAGTTCCAACAGATCTTAACTCGCTGAGTCAGTTATTTAAAAAATAACGTCAGGCTGGGCAGGTGAGGATACAACCTCGTGTCTACTCGCATAAAATAAAACGCACAAGCATTCATAGATAGAGTCTGCTAAGGGTTATTTAGTCAAACCAGGGTGAAGAAGGCCCCTCTTCATCCTGGATTTTTTGAGTTTTCTAACCAATTCACTTTGCCTGAATCACTTTGATTTCACTTCCTGAGTAAGGGACAAACACTCCCTGGATTTTCTAATTAATTACATTTACCTTGTGTATAGAATATATGAAATAAAATTCACCGGGAACACCCCGTGTTTTAAATGCTGATTTGGAGTCAATATGATATAATTACGGTTGCAGAATATATGGACAAGTAGATTTAGAGGTGAAAAAATGTCAGAATCAATGCTTAAAATGTGGATCTCTCTAGCTGGGATGGGATTATTGATAGTAGCAATTGGTCTTATTTTATTAAGCAGACATAAGTTAAAAGGAATAATTTCTGTATTTGTTTCGTTATTAGCATATGTTAGCTTGTTTTTGGGAGGCATTATTATTCTTTATATTGTATTCAGCGGACCAACTATATAAGCTATGGAGGTTTAGTGTATGAGACATACATATATATTAGTTACAGCAATCGTTCTATTAATTCTAATGAGCGGATGTGCATATCCAAGTAACGAACTAAAGAAGAATCAGACCCCAAACCAAGCACAGCTTGATATGGTACAGTCTTCTGTAGAGGAATATCAGGAACGTACGAGTGGTTTATTACCTATTCGTACGAAGCCAAACGAGACTCCTATCTTTGAAAAATATTTAATTGATTTCAATTTATTGAAAGAACAAGGAGTTCTAAGTGAAGTTCCAGGAAATGCTTATGAAAATGGTGGAATCTATCAGTATGCCATTTTATACCCTGAGACAGAACCACAAGTAAAATTGATTGATTTACGAATAACGGATGAGCTTAGAAATGTTTTACTAAGAATAAATACTTATCGTGACAAAAAGCTATACCCACCTTATGGTGAAAAGGTGGGGCCAAATCTATATAGCGTAGACTATGAAAAAATAGGTTTAGATGCTCCGCCAGTCGTAGATAGCCCGTATTCAGAGGCGCTACTTCCAATTATTATGGATACGGAAGGTAATCTTTTTGTAGACTACCGTATCGATTTAAACAGTGCTTTAAAAGAATATGAGCATTATTTTAAAGAAGGTGACGATATCCGTTATCTATTAGCGGAAAATACCCCCTTCTTACCGGCCTATTCATTACCCATAACGATTAAAGATAATGAACCGGTCTTTATGACAGAATAATTTCTCATAATTATTCCCCTGCAGCATATATTTGTTGCAGGGGTTTTTTATTTGACAGAACGGAAAATATATTAAATTCTTTTCCGCCTGTATAAGAGAAACTTCCCATTCGCTAGTAAAAAGTGATTGTGAGTTTTTCTATAGCAAGGGGTGATTAATAAATACCGGACTACGAAAATTGAAATAATCATTTATTTTAATTCTTTTGCATATATTAAGTCATAATTTGATAGGACAACATCATAGAATTGTAGTGTCAATTATTCGTAGTTTGTTCATTTAATATTGTTGTGATCGGGAGGGGATCGTTTGAAAAAGGTAGATATTTTTAAAGATATTTCAAAACGTACGAACGGCGATATATACCTAGGTATTGTAGGAGCTGTTCGGACAGGGAAATCAACATTCATAAAAAAATTTATGGAATTAGTTGTGCTTCCAAACATTGAAGAAGAGAGTGAAAGAGCAAGAGCACAAGATGAATTACCTCAAAGTGCTGCCGGCAAAACCATCATGACTACTGAACCTAAGTTTATACCTAATCAAGCAGTTAATGTAAAAGTTGAAGAAGGTTTGGATGTCAATATAAGACTAGTGGACTGTGTAGGGTACGCAGTAGAGGGTGCAAAAGGATTTGAAGATGAGAACGGCCCAAGAATGATTAACACCCCTTGGTATGAAGAACCAATTCCATTTCATGATGCAGCAGAAATTGGCACTAGAAAAGTAATTCAAGAACATTCTACAATTGGTGTGGTCGTTACAACGGATGGATCTTTCGGTGATATTGCAAGAGGAGATTACATTGAAGCAGAGGCCAAGGTAATAGAGGAACTAAAAGAGGTTGGTAAACCTTTCATCATGGTAGTGAATTCGGTACACCCTACAAGTCAGGAAACTGAACTGCTAAGACAAGAATTATCGGAACAATATGATATTCCAGTATTAGCAATGAGTGTAGAATCCATGACAGAACATGATGTATACAATGTATTACGAGAAGCATTGTATGAGTTCCCGGTACTAGAAGTTAATGTTAATCTTCCTAGCTGGGTTATGGTACTTAACGATAACCATTGGTTGAAAGAAAGCTACCAGGAAGCAATTCAGTCAACAGTCAAGGACATTAAAAGATTGCGTGATGTAGATACTATTGTAGGTAATTTTGCAGACTATGATTATATTGACAAAGCGAATCTCTCTGGAATGGAAATGGGAGAAGGTATAGCTGAAATTGATTTACATGCACCAGATTACCTTTATGATCAGGTATTAAAGGAAATTGTAGGGGTAGAGATAAGAGGAAAGGATCACTTATTAGAATTAATGCAGGATTTTTCATATGCAAAGAGGCAATATGACCAAGTTGCAAGTGCCTTACAAATGGTAAAGCAAACTGGATATGGTATTGCAGCACCTACTTTGGAAGATATGGAGTTAGAAGAACCCGAAATAATCCGACAGGGTTCCCGATTTGGAGTCAGACTGAAAGCTGTAGCCCCTTCGATTCATATGATTAAAGTAGAGGTAGAGTCGGAGTTTGCTCCAATTATTGGAACAGAGAAACAAAGTGAAGAATTGGTGAGATACTTAATGCAAGATTTTGAAGAAGACCCATTATCTATATGGGAATCTGACATATTTGGTAGATCACTGAGTTCTATAGTGAGAGAAGGTATTCAAGCTAAGATTTCTCTGATGCCTGAAAATGCTCGCTATAAGCTTAAGGAAACACTAGAGAGAATTATAAATGAAGGCTCTGGTGGATTAATAGCGATAATTCTATAAGATAGAGGCTGGGACAAAACCCCAGTAAATTAATATAAGCATGGTCCTTACCAACGTTTTAATGGTAAGGACCATGCTTATTATTTTTCGCACGCAATTTTCTGATATTAAAGTAAACAAAAAGGACACCATCTATACCGCCAAAATGGGTAAATCTAGTTTAGGAAATGGAAATGATTTCAAAAAACTGGTTCCAAGCAATTTTCAATCGCTTAGAACCAGTTTTTTATTACTTTCTGGCTAGTTTTGTCCCAGCCTCTATTTTTTATTTAAATTCTATAAAATAAAGAAGGAATTTAGAATAAAGTATCGAATAGCTATATTAAGGGCTTTCTTATTACTAGCTGCAAATTACCATTTACTGGTAGAATATTGGGAACATCTGAAAAAAAACGGATAAAAAATGAAAAAATAGTAACTTTTTGTTGAATTTTAGAGAAATCTCGTTTAATATTAGCCTTGTCACTATTGATTATAGGGGCATTCGAGTATAAAAGTTGGTAAATTGGTTAACAAATGATGAGAGAGAATATTTGTACCAATGTGACCCTATTCTTTATTTTGGGAGGAGGTGAATGTCATGAATAAAACAGATTTAGTAAATGCTGTTGCTGAAAAAAGCGAACTTTCTAAAAAAGATGCTACAAAAGCTGTTGATGCAGTTTTCGAAGCTGTCATGGATTCACTTAAAAATGGTGAAAAAGTACAATTAATCGGTTTCGGTAACTTCGAAGTACGTGAACGTTCTGCACGTAAAGGTCGTAACCCACAAACTGGGGAAGAAATCGAAATCCCTGCAAGTAAAGTTCCTGCTTTCAAACCAGGTAAAGCCCTTAAGGACAGCGTAAAATAATACGTACATAGGGTTAAAGGGTGCGTTCATTCGCACCCTTTTTTCTTTTTCGTAGTTAGGAATGTATATTAAACTTTCTGCACGTAGAGAAAACTAACAAATTCGCTTAGTATGATTGAATATGAGTTTTTCTAATATTACTTTGAAATGCGATAATACTAATAGTAATATACGAGGGAGTGAAAAATATGAATAACAATACCGACTTTTTCGTCATAAAAGCACTAGAAGATGGAGTGAATGTTATCGGTTTGACAAGAGGATCTGATACCAAGTTTCACCATTCCGAAAAACTAGATAAAGGTGAAATAATGATAGCTCAATTTACAGAGCACACGTCAGCAGTAAAGGTAAGGGGTAAAGCAGTAATCCAAACTAGCCATGGCGAAATAAGCAATAACTAACCAGAAAATTATAACAACAACCAAATACATATAATCCAACTTTTAGACTATCGTACATAAATAAATATGTTATAATGGCTTAGGTGACATAAAGGCTTTGAAGGGCTAAGGTGATTATATTGCTTGCTATGGAGAGGGAATTACAACAATTGAAATTGCAGATTGAAGAGACAGTTCATCATTCTTTCCTTTTAAAACATATAGAGAAACCAGAAATTGATGAGTATAAACTCTACTTTCTTCATTACATTTTAGATAAAACGAAAATAGCCCCTAATGTAAGAGATCAACTTATTATCACAACAATGCTTGTTCAAATTGCATTGGATATTCATGAGAATATTCCGGACGATACTGGAACTGATCGTCTATCAATAGAAATGGATAGTCAATTATCTATTCTAGCAGGGGATTATTTTAGTGGATTATATTACTCCATTTTAGCGGATATCAATGAACGAGAATATATAACAGTGCTTGCTACAGCTATTAAGCAGATAAATGAATTGAAAATGAAACTTTATTTTATGGATAGTGATTCAATTGAAGACTATTTTGAAATTCGAAAACAAATTCAGTCGTTGTTGATTAAATATATTGCTGAACATAATCAAGTGAATCAAGAAATCCATGTAATTGAAGAAATATTATTAACAAAAGAACTAATAAATAATGCCAGTACTTATTCAATTGAAGTAGATATACAAGATATTCTTGAAAAGCAAGTAAATAAAACAAAAGGTATGATAGATATGCTACCTGAACGTCAAAAACAAGAATTTTTACAAGTTCTTAACTCCATTATCTATCAACATACCTCTTCGGAGATGGAATAAAATGCAACAAAAATCAAAAGAAGAACGGGTACACCATGTATTCGAAAAAATTTATGACAAATACGATACGATGAATTCCATTATTTCTTTCCAAAGACATAAATCTTGGAGAAAAGATGTTATGAAGCAAATGAATGTAACAAAAGGTGCTTCTACTTTGGATGTTTGCTGTGGAACAGGGGATTGGTCGATTTCACTAGCTGAATCAGTGGGACCTACAGGTAAAGTTATAGGTTTAGACTTTAGTAAAAATATGTTATCTGTTGCTATTGAGAAAAACAAAGATTATAACTACGACCAATTATCATTTGTACACGGAAATGCTATGGAGTTGCCATTTGAAGATAATTCCTTTGATTTTGTTACTATTGGATTTGGACTTAGAAATGTACCAGACTATATGACTGTATTGAAGGAAATGTATCGTGTAGTAAAACCTGGTGGTAAGGTTGTATGTTTAGAAACCTCTCAACCAACTATGTTCGGATTTAAGCAATTATATTTCTTTTATTTCCGTTTTATTATGCCATTATTCGGTAGAATTTTTGCTAAAAGTTACGAAGAATATGCTTGGTTAAATGAATCGACCAGAGATTTTCCAGACAAACTTACATTAAAGAAAATGTTTTTGGATGCTGGATTTTCAAGTGTGAAAGTTAAAAGCTATACTGGCGGAGTTGCTGCCATGCATATGGGGATCAAATAATTCTTATCAGTTTGTACAAAACAAAAGGTGAATCACATGAAACTACCAAAAACTTATAACTACCTCAAGAAAGATCTGGACTTAATTGAATCATCTTTAATGGATGCAATACAAGCCAATCATCCCGTTTTACGAGAAGCATCTACGCAATTGCTAAAGGCAGGAGGAAAACGAATTCGACCTGTCTTTGTTTTGTTGTCTAGTCAATTTGGTAGAGTTGATATGGAACAGGTTATTAACGTTGCTGTTTCATTAGAATTGATACATATGGCTACCCTTGTTCATGATGACGTCATTGATGATGCATCATTAAGAAGAGGAAAGCCAACGATAAAAAAGCAATATGGGAACCGTGTGGCAATGTATACAGGTGACTACATATTAGCTCGCGCACTAGAGACAATCACCCAGATTTCAAATCCCGACATACATAAGACTCTTTCTGATGCACTAGTAGAAGTGAGCTTAGGAGAGATTGAACAAATTAAAGAGAAGTATAACTGGGATCAAAATATAAAAACTTACTTTAGAAGAATTAAACGTAAAACCGCCCTGCTGCTAGCATCGAGTTGTAAACTTGGTGCGATGACTTCTGGTCTATCTCAAAAGGAAATAAACAAATTATACTATTATGGTTACTATATTGGCATGAGTTATCAAATAATCGATGATATTTTAGATTTTACTTCATCTGCTGAGCAACTTGGTAAACCTGCTGGCAATGATTTATATCAAGGGAATATTACACTACCAGTTCTATTTGCAATGCAAAATGAAGAATTTAATCTTCTATTAAGAAATACTTTTAGAAAACCCGAAGATGTAACAAAAGAACAAATGGATATTATAATTCGGGCTCTAAAGGAAACGAACGCCATCGAGATGTCCTACGAAATTAGTGAGCGTTATTTAAGAAAAGCGTTTCATGCTCTTCGCGATTTTCCACATAACAAAGCAAAAATAACGCTTGAACAAATTGCAAAATATATTGGCAAGAGAAAACAATAGAATTTATTGTTATTTTTACAAAAGTTTGATAGAATTTAAAACGGTTACATAATCATATATACATAAAAACTGAGGTGTAGAACATGGAAAAAACATTTTTAATGGTTAAACCTGATGGTGTACAAAGAAACTTAGTAGGTGAGGTAGTAAATCGCTTCGAGAGAAAAGGTTTTAAATTAGTAGGAGCTAAATTAATGCAAATCACTGATGAGTTAGCTAGTGAGCATTATGGCGAACATAAAGAGCGACCATTTTTTGGTGAATTAGTTGACTTTATCACTTCTGGCCCAGTATTTGCAATGGTTTGGGAAGGCGAAAACGTGATAAATACTGCTCGTGAAATGATGGGTAAAACTAATCCTGCTGACGCTGCGCCAGGAACTATCAGAGGAGATTATGGTGTAACTGTTGGAAAGAACGTTATCCACGGTTCTGATTCACCTGAAAGCGCTGAGAGAGAGATTAATTTATTCTTTGACCAAAAAGAACTAGTAAGCTATGAAAAACAAGATAGCGCCTGGATCTATTAATATCAAAAAAATGCCTCCGTTTTTATAATGGAGGCTTTATTAATAAGCTAGTAAGTTAACCATAATAAATTAAAGAGGCTTGAACAATGACAGATGATTACCAATTATTTACCGAGAAAGTCTACAGTAAACTAGGAATAGATCTAAAAAAATATAAAGAAGCCCAGATGAAAAGGCGATTAACCTCTTTGCGAGACAAAAGAGGATACAAAGATTTTATTACTTATTTTAAAGCAATCAATGATGACTTGAATTTATTACATGAATTTATGGACAGAATCACGATTAATGTTTCCGAGTTCTACAGAAATCCAAAACGTTGGGAAGTATTAAAGGATTCAGTAATCCCATTAATAATTAAGAACAAGCAAGAGCTAACAATCTGGAGTGCTGCATGTTCTACAGGGGAAGAGCCATATAGTATTGCTATGTTACTTAGCGAATATTTTCCAAAGTTGAAGACTACCATTATAGCTACAGATATTGATGAAAAAGTACTTGAAAAAGCAAAACAAGGAATGTATTCTGAACAAGCTCTTAAAGAGTTACCAACTAATTTAAAAGTAAAATACTTCAAGGAAATAGGTAACCAATTTGTAGTCGATTCCGCTATTAAACGAAAAGTAACTTTTAAAAAGCATAATTTATTAGAAGATAAGTACCCAAATGATGTGGACTTAATTATATGTAGAAATGTATTGATATATTTCACTGATAATGCAAAGGATACTATTTACCAAAACTTCTCCAATGCACTAACGAATAACGGCATTTTGTTTGTCGGTAGTACCGAACAAATCTTTAGCCCAAATAAATTTAGACTAGCTTTACTCGATACTTTTTTCTATCAGAAAATAAGTCAATAGTAAAAATACTCTTATCGACTCAGATTAAGAGTATTTTTTTCTATTATTGGTCTCACTTAGTTTATACTAAAAGTAGGATGTTTTGATTATAATCATAACTAGTATTTAATAATACATATAGCAATCTTTGGAATTTAGATGTCAAAGGAGAGAAAAATAATGCGCTACTTAACAGCAGGTGAATCACATGGAAAGCAATTAACAACGATAATAGAAGGAATTCCAGCGCAAATGCCTTTATTAAAAGAAAATATTAATGAGTCGTTATTTCGAAGACAAAAAGGGTACGGACGTGGAAAGAGAATGCAAATCGAAAAAGATCTAGTAGAAATTACAAGTGGAGTTCGCCACGGTTACACGCTAGGATCGCCCATTTCTCTCGTAATTCATAATGATGATTATAAACACTGGAAAGATATTATGGGCGAAGACCCTATCGATGAACAAATCTCTTTAAGACGAGTAGTTACTAGACCAAGACCAGGGCATGCCGATTTAAATGGTGCTTTAAAATATGGACATAGAGATATGCGCAATGTTCTGGAGCGGTCTTCTGCTCGTGAAACAGCTGCTAGAGTGGCTGCTGGTGCAGTGGCGAAAACGATGTTACGTCATTTAGGTATCGAGATATGTGGCTATGTAAGTGAAATCGGTGGAGTACAAGCGGATGAATTCTCTTCTAGATCCATGAAGGAAAGACAGGAAATATCAGAAGATTCACCAGTCAGGACCTTGGATAAAATTGCTGAAGAGAAGATGATGGAAAGAATAGATCTGGCTAAAAAGAACGGTGATTCATTGGGGGGGATCACGGAAGTATATGTAGAAGGAATGCCAGCTGGAATTGGGTCTTATGTGCATTATGACCGGAAATTAGATAGTAGAATCGCAGGAGCTGTTGTTAGTATTAATGCATATAAAGGTGTAGAATTTGGTATTGGTTTTGAAGCTGCGAGAAGGAATGGTAGTGAAGTCCATGATGAGATTTGTTTTGAAAAAGATTATGGCTATTTTCGAAATACTAATCGTTTAGGTGGATTCGAAGGTGGGATGACTACCGGTATGCCTATCGTTGTAAGAGGGGTAATGAAGCCAATCCCAACTTTAATGAAGCCCTTAAAAAGTGTGGATATTGAAACAAAAGAAAGTTTTCAAGCTAGTGTCGAACGATCAGATGCCTGTGCAGTACCTGCTGCGGCAGTAGTAATGGAACATGTTGTTGCTTTTGAACTAGCTAGGGCACTTCTTGAGCAATTTCCACATGATCGCTTTTCCGTACTAAAAGAAACTATTAATCAATACCGGGAAGATATAAGGAGTTTCTAAATGAACACTATTCATATTAAATCCGCTATTCAATCCTATGATATTGTAATCGGCAACAAGATACGTCATCTGGTTGGAAAGTATCTACCGAGAAGTTATTCTGCTATTCTTATTATTTCTGATTCAAATGTAGCTAATCTGTACATGGAGGACATTGCTCATGCCTTTACTGACCAGGAAGTCTATATTGAAGTTATTAGTCCAGGGGAACAGGCAAAGAACATCAACACGTATTATTATCTTCAAACAAAGGCTATTGAATATCAACTTGATAGAAAATCACTTATCATTGCTTTAGGTGGAGGAGTAGTTGGTGACTTGTCCGGTTTTGTTGCAGCTACTTTTATGCGAGGTATCGATTATGTTCAAATTCCGACTACAATACTGGCACATGATAGCAGTGTTGGTGGTAAGGTAGCAATTAATCATGAAAATGGAAAGAATCTAATTGGAAGTTTCTATCCTCCCGTATTAGTGTTCTATGACACAGATATGCTTAAAACTCTTCCTCAAAGAGAAGTACGCTCTGGATATGCAGAACTTATAAAAGAAGCAATGCTTGCTGATTTAGATTTACTAAATAGATTATTGAACGTTTCCTTACCTGCGGTTAATATGGAAGAAACAACGTATTTACTTGAAAAAGGGATGCGGATCAAAGCAGATATTGTCGAACTTGATGAGAAAGAATCTGGTACACGAATGTATTTAAATTTAGGACATACATTGGGGCATGCATTGGAAACCAAATTAGGTTATGGGGTCATCACGCATGGAGAAGCGGTTGCAATTGGGTTATTGTTTGCGGTTTATGTCAGCAATAATGAACTTAAAGCGGAAATCCCAATACATAAGTTGAAAACATGGCTTAATCAAAACCAATATCCATTAGATATACCCTCTGAAATAATCGATGATTTAGTGAACATTATGAAGCGAGATAAAAAGACGATCCATAAACAAGTTCAAATGATTTTACTTCAAGGTATATCAGAACCAGTAGTTCATATGATTGACGACTTAAAGTTAAGGAAGTATCTGACTGCCTTTGTAATGGAGGAAATGAAGGGAGGGATATAGATGCCTGTTTTACCAAACCAAGATTCTATACGCATATATGGTTCATTGGAAGTCCCAGGAGATAAATCAATTTCACATCGTGCAGTAATACTCGGGTCTATCTCTAAAGGGACAACAACAATAAATAATTTTTTAGACAGTGAGGACTGTATGCGAACTGTCGACGCTTTTCGATTAATGGGCGTTGAAATCAAGAAATCTGGTAATACACTACAGATAGATGGAAAAGGAAAGAGTGGATTAGAGGAGCCACTGGAGCCAATATACTTTGGGAATTCTGGAACAACAGCGAGACTGATGCTTGGATTACTAACAAGTCTACCATTCTCCTCACTCGTTTATGGAGATTCCTCATTAGTTAACCGCCCTATGGACAGAGTAATTGTTCCGCTTGCGAAAATGGGTGGGAAATTTATTGGTAGAAAACAAACAAACTATCTTCCAATAGCACTTGATGGTGGTAATCTACATGGAATAACCTATCATATGCCTGTAAATAGTGCGCAAGTAAAATCGGCTATTCTTTTAGCAGGTATAGGTGCAAAAGGAGTAACAAAGGTAATTGAGAGTTATCCAACACGTAACCATACGGAAAACATGTTGCGAGCTTTCGGGGCTAATATTAAAGTAAAGCATAACGAAATTGAAGTGAATGCAAGTGGAGTTTTACGTGGAACTGACGTTTATGTTCCAGGTGATATTTCATCTGCGGCATTTTTACTTACTGCGGCAGCGATTATTCCTGGTAGTAGCTTAATCATTAAAAATGTTGGGATAAATGAGACTAGATCAGGGGTTATAGAAGTACTAGAGGAAATGGGAGCAAGCATTTCGATTGAGAACAAAACCGTAGTTGGTGGAGAATTATTAGGTGATATTCATATAGAATACCGGGCATTAAGTGGAATTACAATTGAAGGGGAGATTATCCCGAGGCTTATTGATGAAATTCCAATCATTGCTTTACTGGCTACACAAGCAGAAGGGAAAACTATCATTCGGAATGCAGAGGAGTTAAAAGTGAAGGAAACGGATAGGATTCAAGCTATTGTGGATGTATTAACTTCTCTTGGTGCACACATTGATGCAACTGAAGATGGCATGGTAATCATAGGGAAGTCTACCTTAAAAGGTGGAACGGTCAAGTCGTACCATGACCATCGTATAGCTATGATGGCTGTAATCGCCTCTCTAATAACAGAGGGGAATGTTACGATTGATGATTTATCATCTGTGTCTATATCTTACCCAAGCTTTATGAATGATTTAAAAGCAGTCATTCAAAAAGCATAAATCTATGAGAATGTTGAATAGAAAGGAATTTGTAAGTGACAGTTCTAGAAGAAGCTAATAAATTAATGGAAATGGATAAAGTTGATCAAGCAATTGACCTTATTACTAGTCATTTGGAATATGCAACAGATGATGAAAAGTTTGGCTGTGCGGAGTTTTATATGAATTGGGGCTTCTTACTTGAAGCAGAAGATATACTATTAAACTTATTACAGAACTATCCTGAAGAAAGTGAACTAAAATTGTTATTAACAGATATCTATATAGAACAACAGATGGACGAAAAAGCAATTGACCTATTAAATTCTATTCCTAAAGATGACGAAGCATATTTACAATCGTTAGTTGCACTTGCTGATCTTTATCAATCTCAAGGCCTATTTGAAGTTGCTGAGCAAAAGCTTCAGTTTGCAAAGGAAATTAGCCCAACAGAGCCGATTATAGATTTGGCCCTAGGAGAGCTTTATTATTCTTTAGGTGATTTTAAACGAGCTATAACGTTTTATGAAAAGTCATTAAAAATAGAAGTACCAAATATACCAATTCATGAAAGATTAGCTGAATCTTATCTGAACGTTGGAGAATTCGAACTAGCACTCTCTTTTTATGAGAAAACAACGAATAAGAATTCAGATACATTATTCAAATATGGATTCGCTGCTTTTGAAGCAGACCGAAAGGATATTGCTATTAATGTTTGGAATGAATTAATTGAAGAAGATCCATACTACCATACTGCTTACATGCAACTAGCCAAGGCATACGAGGAAGAAGAGCGAATACAAGAGGCATACGAGACATCAGTTAAAGGTATTAAAATGGACGAATTTAATAAGGAATTATATTTCCTAGCAGGAAGTTTAGCGCATCAAATAGGGCTTGAGGAAGAAACCGAGCAATACATGCGAGAAGCGGTTAACTTAGATGCAGATTATAAAGAAGCAGTCTTGTTCCTCATTGAAATATTGAAAGAAAAAGAAAGACATGAAGATATTATTGAATTAATTAAAGTAGTCAAAGAAACTGGTGGAGAAGATCCATTATATGATTGGGAGTTAGCACGTGCATTTAATGAAATTGAATCATATAATGATGCATTAAATTACTATCAAGAAGCATATAATAGCTTACAACATGATAATGACTTCCTAAAAGAATACGGCTATTTCTTAATGGAAGAAGGGAGGAACTCAGAAGCGATTAAAGTGTTTACTGCATATTTACAAGATGATCCACAAGATGATGAGATTGTAGAATATGTAAATCGCCTAAAGCAAATGTAAATTAAGGCAGTAGGGAGGAGGTAGTTAACTCTATGCAAGCTCCGGTATCGGTTAAAGATAAAAAGAAATTTTTACAGTGGTTTCTTAATAATTATCAATTGAAAAAAAGGGAAAGTGTATGGATATTAAACTATCTTATTAATCATCATGAAATTTTAGAAAATGTTCATTTTGTTCACGATGCAAAATTTTGTTTGCGAAGTGTAATTATTACAAGTCAATGTTCAAAAGAAGTTCCATTTCGCTTTTATAAAAATCATTTGGTGACAACAGATGCTGAAAAAGCTTTTCATGATATCCGTTTAAATCAACATGAATCCCTTTATATTCAATTAAACTTTAACAATGCAAACCAGAATCATATGTATGCTGCCGTTTTAGAGGAAAACCCCTTTGTTCCCGATGAATATATGATAACCCAACAGGATAAAGAAAATGCATCTATTCTTTTGGAACGTTCATTATATGAATTTCAGAAGAGGCAATTATTAGATCAAATTGACCGGACATTAGATGAAGACAACCGGGAGGAATTTCACAAACTAGTAAAAGAGCTTCGAATCCTTGAGGCAAAAATGTTAAGTCAACCTAGCTTGCAAGAGCAATAGGTTGATTTTTTTTGTGTTCATGCGTAACCTTTATATTGAAATTAAGATAATATTTTACTATTCTTGGTAAATACTATAGAGAGGTGACTACATAAATGCAATGGATTAAAAAGGATATGGAATTATATGTTGGGTCTAAAGAATATATTGATACCGCAATTATACCAATTTTGCCTTTTCAAATGTCTCAAGAAGGAAACTTGAGTAAAAGTACTTCAAAACGAGAAATATTATCAATTTTTGCAACAGAAATTGAGAATGAATTGTCTGGGAGACTGCTGCTAATTCCAAATTATTATTACTTGGAATATGGAGATAAAGTAGAAGAAATGGAGCGACTCAACAAGTGGACCAAAGAAATACAGGCACAACCATTTAAACATGTGTTTGTTTTAACATTTGACTCAGGATGGAAGCGGTATGAAAAAGACATGAGTGCAAATCTATTGTGGTTACCGGGATTTCAGGCAGAAAATCCGAATTCAGATGAGTTAAGGCAGATGATCCGAGGTCAAGTATCTGATGTTGTGGAACTTATTCGTAGTTATTGGTAAATTCAACTAAAAAGTGAAATCTTTCAGAACAAAGATGGATATTTATTGACCAAGCAGTTAGTTTGCGCTATCATGGTAATGTCCTAGTAATCTGATTAAAATTATTGTCCGTGATTATTGTGAAGAGGGGGGAAAATCATGAGCGAAGATAAGCAACAAGTATCCCGTCGTCAATTTCTAAATTATACACTAACTGGTGTTGGTGGTTTTATGGCAGCTGGTATGCTTGCACCGATGCTCAGAATGGCAATTGACCCAGTTTTACAATCAACATCAAGCGAAGGTGAATTTGTAAACGTTGGTCTTGCCGTTGAAGATATCACAACAACACCTCAACGTGTCGATTGGCAAATTGAACAAGTAGATGGTTGGTATCAGTCTAAACCTGGTAGGTCTGCATGGGTCTATAAGGATGATAATGGTAACATTATTGCACTTTCCCCAGTATGTACACATTTAGGATGTGTTGTATCTTGGGAAGGTAATGATAGTCATCCAAACGAGTTTTTCTGCCCATGTCATGATGGACGCTATACCAAGGATGGTGTAAACATTCCTGGAACACCACCATTAGCTCCACTTGCTACATATGAGCAAAAAGTGGAAAACGGAATTCTTTATTTAGGAAAAGCAATATCTAGAAAGGGGGCGTAATGATTTATGCTACAGAAAATTTATGACTGGATTGATGAGCGTGTCGATATTACGCCTATCTGGCGGGATATTGCTGACCATGAAGTACCAGAGCACGTAAACCCTGCACATCACTTTTCTGCATTTGTTTACTGTTTTGGTGGATTAACATTCTTTGTGGTAGTCATCCAAATATTATCTGGTATGTTTTTAACAATGTACTATGTTCCAGATATTGAAAACGCTTGGAAATCTGTTTATTACTTGCAAACAGAAGTTGCCCATGGACAGATTGTTCGTGGTATGCACCATTGGGGTGCTAGTGTAGTTATCGTCATGCTTTTATTACATACTTTGAGAGTGTTCTTCCAAGGAGCATATAAGAAACCTCGTGAGTTAAACTGGATGGTTGGGGTATTGATTTTCTTCATAATGCTAGGTTTAGGTTTCACTGGTTACTTATTACCTTGGGATAACAAAGCATACTTTGCTACTCAAGTTGGACTTCAAATGGCAGAGCAAGTACCTATTATTGGTGATCAATTGAAGATATTACTTGCAGGTGATGATGAAATCGTAGGGGCACAAACTTTAACTCGTTTCTTCGCGATTCATGTGTTCTTCTTGCCAGCAGCACTATTTGCTTTATTGGCGGCTCACTTCATCTTAATCCGTAGACAGGGTATTTCTGGACCACTATAAAAGGAGGGGAAAGCTATGCATAAGGGAAAAGGTATGAAATTTGTTGGTGACTCTCGTGTTTCCGCAGATCGTACATTATCAAAAATACCTAAAGATTATTCTGAGTATCCTGGAAGAACAGAAGCTTTTTGGCCCAACTTTTTATTAAAAGAGTGGTTAGCAGGTTCCGTGTTCTTAGTAGGATTTATGTGTTTAACATTAGCACATCCTTCTCCATTAGGAGGATTAGCTGATCCAACGAATGCTGCATTCATACCATTACCAGATTGGTATTTCTTGTTCTTGTATGAATTATTAAAATATAAATTTGCAAGTGGAGAATATATCCTTCTAGGTATGATAGGTATTCCAGGACTTGCATTCGGTGCACTACTTCTTGCTCCATTCTTAGATAATGGACCAGGACGCAGACCGCATCAACGTCCAATTGCTGTAATCATGATGTTATTAGCATTAACTGCTACAGTATGGTTAACATATACTTCTGCAGCGCATGTTGATTGGGAAGCTCGTGCTGCAATGGATCAACCAGTACCACCTAATTCATTGGAAATTGATACATCTCATGAAGGATTTGCTCTTTATGAAGCAAGTTGTTTATCCTGTCATGGTGATGCACTTCAAGGTGGAGCTGCTGGACCGTCACTTGTTGGTATCGAACGTTCCGCAGAAGAAATTGGTGTTATTGCTAGGGAAGGTACTGAAGGTGGAATGCCTGCAGGTATTTTCACTGGTACTGATGAAGAACTAGAACAACTGGTTGACTTTATTTTGACTGTAAACGAACAGGCTGCAGAATAATCTAAATGCCTTTAAAGCACCTTTGCCTAACTGGTAAAGGTGCTTTTTCATCAATAAAGGAGGAGGACAAAATCAAATATATGTTCAAGGCACTATTATTAGATAAACGCTTCCTAATACTATTATTTGTCATAAACCTCTTTGGTACAATATATGGGTATGAATGGTATGGATGGCAATTAGAAAAAACTCCTGATATTTTCTTGATTTTTGTACCAGATAGCCCAACGGCGAGTTTGTTTTTTACAATCTTTTTGTTCTTCTTCATATTTAAGAAACACTTTCCGTTAATTGAAGCGCTTGCCATTATTACGTTATTCAAATATGGCGTTTGGGCCGTTGTCATGAATGTATTAACATTATGGATTAATGGAAGCCTGCCTCCTGAAGCTTATATGTTAATTGTTTCACACGCAGCAATGGCAATTCAGGGATTGCTCTATGCACCATTCTATAAGATTAGAGTTGTTCATATTGTGATTGCAGCAATATGGACTCTTCATAATGACATAATTGATTATGTATTTGGAATGATGCCAATTTATTCTTCCCTAACAGATTATATGAATGAAATTGGATACTTCACTTTTTGGCTAAGCATTCTATCCATTTTTATTGCGTATAGAATGACTATTAGTCGAAAAAATAAGCCGAGCCTATAAAGTTATATAATGGTATCATTTTTCATACATTTATAGAGATTAAAATAAAAGAGGTGATCTCTATGAATAAAACATCATTAATGAAGATTATCATCTGGTTAATCATAGGGATTATTTTGTATTTTGTTATGGAAGCTCTTATAGGTGAGGAAGTTAGTGCCAATATAGAAGCACAAGGGAAAGAAAACGATGAATTGTTTCCCTTTTATTGGTTATTAATAATCGTTGGTGGGATTATAGCAAGCACATTATCTTACGTAAGTTGGAGAAAATATAAAGGTGAAAAAAACGAGCAGCATTCTAAGAGCAACAACAAATCAATTGACTGAATGATAAAATTTGACTAAAATTGACTATAAGGAACTATGTAAATTCATCTTATGGAGGAATTAAGAAATGGGTTTAGGATCATATTTAATTTATATTGCTCTACTTATGATAATCCCGCTTTGGGCACAATCTAGAGTAAAAAGTACCTATAAAAAATATTCAAAAGTATCAACATCATCTATGATGACTGGTGCACAAGTTGCTCGAAAAATATTAGATGATAATGGTCTTTATGATGTAGAAATACAAGAAACAAAAGGAATGCTAACGGACCACTACGATCCTCGTAAGAAAGTTGTAAGACTTTCTACTGGTATTTATCATGGTCATTCCATGTCATCCTCTGCTGTAGCCGCCCATGAAGTTGGACACGCTATTCAGGATGCAGAATCTTATGCGTTCTTAAAATTTAGAAGCGCGTTAGTACCAGTTGCCAATTTTGGTTCTAATATTTCATTTTTCCTTATCCTTGCTGGTTTATTATTAGACATGACTGGACTCGCGACTATTGGAGTTATTTTCTTCGCAGGTGCTGTTTTGTTCCAATTAGTAACTTTACCAGTGGAATTTGATGCATCAAACCGAGCGATGGCTCAATTAGTATCAACAGGAGTTATTCGTAACAATGAGGAACGAGACACGAAAAAGGTATTAAATGCTGCGGCTATGACATATGTAGCAGCTGCTTTAGTTGCTGTGGCAGAGTTAATACGATTTATTTTAATGATCGTTGCTAGTAATCAAGAGTAATAAGAATAAAATAGTTAGATAATAAAATCCGAACTAAACTCGAAATTCTTCCAAAAGAATTCGTACTAGTTCGGATTTTTTCCTTTTTATCTTCTCAAACCCTAATCTCAAATTTGTTAGAGACTGTGCGGCTAATAATCTAACTTTGAGCAACATACCCGCTACGGAAATACACTCCGCTTTCCGCGGGCGGCTGGTGAGCCTCCTCAGAGCTAAAGCTCTTGCGGGGTCTCACCGATGCCTATCCTCCCGCAGGAGTCTCCGTGTATTTCCTTCGCTGGTGTAGAGAGGTTTAAAACAGCACACAGTTTTTAAGAATTAAATTGAACAACTATCTATTTAAAGAAAACTAAACCAGCGGAGTATTCTGCCGGAGCGGTGTCTTACAGCTATAACTATTAACTAATTGTGTTGTAAATAAACTAGTTACCGCACAGTTTCTATCTACTATTAATTAGTAGCCCAACAAAACTTTCTGGCAACCTAATCATTTATCGGGTTTTTATTTTCGTCTAATGTAAATCCTTCTCCTAACACGTCATGTACTGCACCTACGGCAACAAATGCATGTGGATCAATGGAATTGATGATGTTTTTAAGTTTTACTATTTCATTTTTACCCACAACACAGTATAGAACATCACGTTTTTCACCCGTGAAGCTGCCTCGTCCATCTAATACAGTAACTCCTCGGTCCATCTTCTTCATTATTTCTTGAGCAATTTTATCACTTTGAGATGATATAATCGTAGCACCTCTAGCGGTATAAGCTCCTTCTTGAATAAAATCAATAACCCTTGCGCCAACATAAACGGCAACTAATGTATACATTCCTTGTGCGAGTTCTAAAATAGTGAAAATTGAGGTAGCAATAACAAGGAAGTCAAACAAAAACATTGTTCTTCCCATACTCCACCCAATGTATTTATGGACAATTCTCGCAATAATGTCTACCCCGCCAGTAGTACCACCATAGCGGAACACAATACCAAGCCCGACCCCAATAAATACACCGGCAAATAAGGAAACAAGAAACATGTCTTGTTGCAGATGTATATCAAAAGGATTTATTTGAAAAACGCTCAAGAACAATGAAACGGACAACGTTCCGATGATGGTATAAAAAAACGTATTTCTCCCAAGGAATTTCCAACCGACAATAAGAATGGGTATGTTTAAGATTATGTTAGTAATGGCAGGGTCCCACCGGAATGCAAAGAACAAAATGAGCGTGATACCAGTAAATCCACCTTCTCCTAAATTATGTTGCATATTAAAGTGAACGATTCCAAAAGAAAATATGGCAGCCCCAAGTAAAATAAATATGATATTCTTAATTTTTAAGCCGAAAATCATTGTTGCACCTCCAATTATGTATGAACCGCCAAGATAACCCCTATATTAATAGTTAGTACATTCATAGTTGTTTTGTCCAGGCGTCCTCTACGCTTTTCTCATTATAATCAATATAAAGTTGTAGAACAATGTTTTACCTAGCTAAATTATTTGTCAAATATACAGCTATTCGCTAACATTAAAGAATAGATTAGATAGAAGGAGTCGGATGAACCATTACTATGAGAGGTTTAACAATAGAGGAAGTCCAAAAAAGAGTAGATGATTATATAAGTCAATATAAAGAAGGATACTTTTCCCCACTTGCCTTGATGGCTCGGCTAACTGAAGAAGTAGGTGAACTTGCCCGTGAAGTAAACCATTATCATGGTGAGAAGCCAAAGAAGGTAACAGAAGAGGCGAATACAATAGAAGATGAATTAGGAGATATTATCTTTGTCATCACTTGTATAGCTAATTCACTTCAAATAGATCTCTCTGATTCATTTAATCGATCCATGACTAAATTTGAAACAAGAGATAAGGATAGATGGACCAAAAAGTAACTGCATCAGGAGGAAATTAATATGAGTATAAAAATTGTTATTGCAGGTCCCCGTGGTCGAATGGGCAGTGAGGCCGTCAATATGGTACTAGAAGAACCAAACTTTGAATTAGTTGCTTGTATTGACCGAAAAAAAACAGGAATATCAACATTAGCTGAGAAAGGTATTCCTGTCTATCAAAATCCTGAAGAAGCGTTTTATGGAAGACAAGTTGATGTATTAATTGATTTAACTGTTGCGGAAGCGAGTTTTAATCATATAATAATGGCATTACAAAAGAATATCCGCTGTGTTGTCGGAACAACTGGATTTACTGCTGAACAGATAGAAGATATACGTAGAGTAGCTAGTGAAACTAAAACTGGATGTATTATCGCACCAAATTTTGCTATCGGGGCTATTCTTATGATGCATTTCTCCACAATTGCAGCAAAATTTCTAACTGATGTCGAAATAATTGAAAAGCACCATGATAACAAAATTGATGCACCTTCTGGTACAGCCATAAAAACTGCCGAAATGATTAAAACAGTCCGTGATACGAAGAGACAAGGTCACCACGATGAAATAGAAGTTCTGAAAGGCGCAAGAGGAGCAGTTGATGATGGGATACATATTCATAGTGTTCGATTACCGGGATTAGTTGCTCATCAAGAAGTAATCTTTGGTGGTGAGGGACAGCAATTAACAATAAAGCATGATTCCATGAATAGAAAGTCTTTTATGGATGGGATAAAAATATCGGTAAACAAAGTTTTTGATTTAGAAGAACTTGTTTATGGATTAGAGAATGTTCTCGATTTCGAGTCATAATGGGAGGTGGCTAATTGAATATGAATATTGCACTTATTGCCCATAACGAAAAAAAGCCCATTATTATAAACTTTGCACTTGCGTATAAACATGTTTTAGAGAAGCATAATTTATTTGCTACTGGTACTACTGGTCAAATGATAAGTGATGAAACGGGCCTTTCTATTCATAAGTTTCAATCAGGTCCCTTAGGCGGTGACCAACAAATAGGTGCCATGATAGCAAATAATGAAATGGATATGGTTATTTTTTTCAGAGACCCGTTAACCGCTCAGCCACATGAACCTGACGTAAGTGCACTTATTAGACTATGCGATGTACATCAAATTCCACTCGCTACCAATATTAGTTCTGCTGAGATATTTATTCATGGTCTAAATAGAGGGGATATGGATTGGAGAAAAGTATTAAAAGAGAGAAGAGATAAGGAAGTATGAATAAAATTGGAATCACATGTTATCCAACAGTAGGTGGGTCTGGTGTTATTGCTACAGAGCTAGGCATGTTGCTAGCTGAGCAAGGATATGAAATTCATTTTATAACATCCGGCTTACCTTTTCGACTGAATCAAGTTCATCCCAATATATATTATCATGAGGTGGAGATGAGTCATTACCCAGTATTTCAGTATCCACCATATGATTTAGCACTAGCTACCAAAATGGCGGAAGTGATTGATAGAGAGGAATTAGATATTCTCCATGTTCATTATGCGCTACCACATGCGGTCTGTGCTATTTTGGCACGTGATATGGCTAAACGTAAAGTGAAAATTGTTACAACACTTCATGGTACGGATATAACGGTTCTAGGTATAGATAATACATTTAAACGGATGATTAAATATGGTATAGAGAGATCAGATGCTGTAACTGCAGTATCGAAAGATCTGGTCGTGCAAACCAAATCAATGATTGATGTAGAGAAAGATATACAAGTCATCTACAATTTTGTTAATGAAGAGCAGTATTATAAAAAAGATTTAAAACATATTAAATCCCAGTATGGAATCCAAGAGGACGAAAAAGTAATTATTCACATTTCTAATTTTCGAAAAGTGAAACGGTTAGATGATATTGTCCATACATTTAACTTAATTCGGGAAGATATCAATGCAAAACTTCTCCTAGTTGGAGACGGTCCAGAATACTCAAATACTGTTCAGTTAGTTGACAAGCTAGGTCTAGAAAACGATGTCTTATTTCTAGGTAAACAAAAAAATATTAGTGATCTTCTTTCGATATCAGACTTAAATTTACTACTGTCTGAAAAAGAGAGCTTTGGATTGGTACTATTAGAAGGAATGGCGTGTGAAGTTCCTTGTATTGGAACCAATGTTGGTGGAATACCTGAAGTTATTGTACAAGAAGAAACAGGATTTGTTGTTGAATTAGGAGATGTAGAAATGGCAGCCGTTTACGCCAAAAGACTACTGTCAGATGATGAATTATTGAAGGAATTTTCAAAAAACTCCTTAAGACACGTAAAGGATCATTTCCATTCTAGTAGCATCTTAAAGAAATATATAAGTTTGTATAAGGATGTATTACAAGATAAGTAAAATAGAGGTGTAGTATGAGCCTATTAACAGAGCCTTTCCAAGATGCACTATATGTAATTGAAAAAATTGAACAGGCAGGACACCAAGCCTTTTTTGTTGGAGGGTGTGTTCGTGATTCACTGTTAGAACGTCCTATTGGTGATATAGATATTACCACGTCGGCTAAGCCAGACAAGATTCAAGAAATCTTTGATGAGGTAATTCCTGTTGGAATTGAACACGGTACTGTAATTGTCAGGTACCATGATGTTTCCTATGAAGTAACTACTTTTCGTGTTGAAAGTGATTATTCCGATGGCCGTCATCCGGATTCGGTTCAATTTATCGATAAAATTGACCTAGATTTGGCACGTCGTGATTTTACTATCAATGCTTTAGCGATGGATAAGTATGGGAATATCCTTGATTTATTTAAAGGTAAAGAAGATTTACATAATGGACTACTTCGAACGGTTGGAAATGGAAAAGAGCGATTAAAAGAGGATCCTCTTCGTATTTTACGAGCTATACGCTTTTCAAGTCAGTTAGGTTTTAAAATTGAAAAAGATACGCTCTATGCTATTAATGATGTAAAGCCATCATTAGAAGGGTTAGCTGTTGAGCGAATTACTGTAGAACTAGAGAAGTTATTTGCGGGTAAGTTTGTTAGATTAGGACTAAAGTATATGAATGACTTAGGTATTGAGAAGCACTTACCTATTTTAAATAATTATCAAATATTACAAAAGCTAGGCGATAGAATCCGACCGGTTCATTCATTAGAAGAAGTGGTTTGCCTTATTCACCAAACTGAACCAAGTATTGATATACGGACAATTACAAAAGGTTGGAAATGCTCAAATAAAGTGCTAAATAAAGCAATCATTTTAAATGATGCAATTAACTATTACAAGTCTCATGATTTAACTAACATACTTGTTTATAAACTATTACCTGATTTACATATGTCTTTTGCTCGATTAACAGAGATCCTTTTTACTCAAAAAGTTAATGAGAAAAAGTTATTTAGACTTAAAAGTAATTTAGTAATTTATTCAAAAAAAGACCTAGCTATTAATGGAAATGATATAATAGAACTGTTTCCAGATAGGAAAAGAGGACCTTGGATTCAGGATATTATTACACAAATTGAAGAATTAGTAGTTGAAGGTAAGATTGAAAATAATAATTCAATATTAAAGGACTGGATAAAATGGAATCCACCCGGAGTAAACTAATACAAGTACTATCCATTAATAATGGAAACTTTATTTCAGGTCAAGAAATCTCTGATATGTTAAAGATTTCTCGAAGTGCAATTTGGAAACATATGAAAGAATTAGAAAAAGATGGCTATGTGATAGAGGCAAAGCGTAACAAAGGATATCGAATCATTAAATCCCCGCACAAAGTTAGTGAAAACACAGTACAATGGGGACTTGATACGAAGTGGTTAGGAAAGTCAATCATCCATAAAGAAACAACGTCATCTACCCAATCCATAGCACATCAATTAGCGATGGATAATGCTCCACATGGGACTGTTGTTTTAGCTGATGAACAAACAGCTGGAAAAGGAAGATTAAAACGTGAGTGGTACAGTGCAAAAAACAAGGGAATTTGGATGAGTATTATTTTACGACCTAAAATCTTACCTTATCAAGCACCTCAACTAACGTTACTTACGGCAACAGTGTTAGCTGATGTTATAAGTAAAGAATTAAAATTAGATGCCAAAATAAAATGGCCAAATGACATTATACTAAAAGACAAAAAAGTTTCAGGAATATTAACCGAGATGCAGGCAGAACAGGATCAAATTCAATACATTATTATCGGTATTGGCATGAATGTCAATCATGACCATAATGAAATTCCGGATAGCATCCAATCCAGAGCAACATCTTTATTAATCGAATCCGGAAAAGTGGATATTACGAGGTTAATCCAGAGTATCTTTGTCCAGTTCGAGAAGTCCTATGCCGAATATCTTAACCAGAGTTTCTCCATTATAAAAGAAAGATGGGAAAGCTATGGTTATCGTTTAGGCGAACGAATAAAATTAAAAACATTCCAAAATGAGCAAGAAGTAATTCTATCTGGCATTGCGGAGGATGGGGCACTACTTGCTAAGTATGAAGATGGTTCCATTCAAAAGATATATTCAGGTGAAATAGATTGGTTCCGTAACCTGTAACCATCATGAAAGAAAAGAATTATGGGTTAAAAGAATATACAAAGAAAGACAAAGGTGGTGTTGAAATGAATCGATTTGTTGTCTTGGATTTAGAAACAACAGGGAATTCAAGCGTAGGCCAAGATAAAATTATCGAAGTGGGTATGGTTGTCATCGAAAATAATGAAATTATTGATGAATTTTCTACCATGTTGTACCCAGGTAAGTCTATACCACCATTTATTACACAATTGACTGGTATTAAAGATGAGGATGTAGCAGATGCTCCGTCATTCTCTGAAATGGCTGATGTAATTGTTGAAATACTTAAAGATAGTTATTTAATTGCCCATAACGTACCATTCGATTTAGGCTTTCTAAATGCAGAATTATCTGCAATTGGAAAACCTAGATTGAAGAACAGAGTACTTGATACTGTTGAACTGACAAGGATATTCTATCCACATGCACCTGGATATAAATTAGGTATATTAGCAGACTTTTTAAATATAGAGCATGAGAACCCACACCGGGCTCTTTCGGATGCATATGTTACGGCTAAACTTTTTATAAAGTTACAGGAGAAAATTTCTTCGTTACCATATGAAACAATAGAACAACTTTTAAAAATCGAAAAGATACTAAAATCAGATTTATTTGAGTTGTTAAATCAACAGTTAGAGGCTTTAGTATTCAAAGCGGAAGAAAATGAATATACAAGCTTTAGGGGACTGGCTTTTCGTAATGTTTTACCTGAAAAACGTAAAAATATCACCATTTCATCATCCTACGGTGAATACCTAGATTCTATCTATGAAGATGGTGGGACGATGGAAACGATTATTAAGAAATACGAGAAGAGAGATGGACAACGAGTCATGTCAGAAGATATCTACGACTCTTTTCAGGCACATAAACATGCTTTAATTGAGGCTGAAACAGGTACAGGTAAATCGTTAGCATATTTAATTCCAAGTATTTATGAAGCAGTAAAATCAAATAAGAAAATAATCATAAGTACATATACAACGCAATTACAGTCTCAATTACTTGAAGAAGAAATACCTTTAATAAAAAGCCTTGTACCGTTTCCGTTTAAAGTTGCATTACTTAAAGGTAAACAACACTATATTAGCATTGAAAAGTTTGCTAATGAACTTGATTCTGGTCAACAAGATAATTATGATATTGCCCTAACAAAAGCAATGATACTAATATGGCTATTAGAAACAGAGACAGGGGACATTGATGAATTACATTTACCTTCACATGGGCAACTATTCTATAAGCGGGTATCAGCTGACGTTGAAGGAAATGCAGACCCTACATCACCGTGGTTCAAATACTCTTATTATCAAAAGGCAAAAAGAAATGCTCAACTAGCCGATATTATCATTACAAACCATGCATTATTATGTTCGGATATTTTCCATGATTATCAGTACCTACCTAGCTATGATAAAGCTATAATTGATGAAGCACATCATTTGGAGGAAATTGCTTCTAGACATTACGGGTTAAAATTAGATTATGTGAATATGCAACATCTATTCAATCAGGTCGGTGGTTTTGGAGATGGTAAATGGTTAGATAGTTTGACATTGAGTGATTCCTCTAATCTTGATAAGAATGCTAAAGATCGTTGGAATGATCTATTAACCTTATCCAAATATGAATTAGATGATTTGTTTCGTACCATTTTTCAATATGTTTTAAATAAAAATGGAACAAAAAAGGTACTTAGTGATGTAGGAAGGATTCAATACCGTTATAAGGAAAATGATGAAGTTGAGAAAAACTGGAACCTAATAAAGGAAATGGCAACAAGATTAACTTTTTATATTCGTGATATGATCCACTTTTTAACACAACTAAGCCAAGATTTAGATACTAAAGAAGCGAAAGATGAGACTGAACGTAGAATCGAAATACTACAGTCGTTCATTGATGGCTTAGAGATGCTCTTTTTAATGGATAACGATTCGGTTAGTGTAAAGTGGATTGAAATCGAAGCTTATGGTGCTAAAAATGCAGTTTATTTATATAGTGAACCAGTTAATATATCATCGATATTGCAGGAAGAATTTTTTGCTGTTAAAGAAAGTGTCATTTTAACAAGTGCCACTTTAACTATGAGAAATTCGTTTAATTTTATTCAGAGGAGACTTGGAATTCCAAAGGATAAATTGTTCACAAAGAAGATATCATCTCCTTTTTCCTATGACAAACAGGTAAGGGTGATGATTCCGAGTGATTTCCCTGAAACTAGTTATGACAATATGGATAATTTTATTGCGGCAACGTGTGAATCTATCCTATCACTAGCTGAAATAACTAACGGAAGGATGCTAGTATTATTTACTTCTTATGATATGCTTAAAAAATCCTACTATCTGTTGAAGGAATTAATGGAAAACGAAAAATTTGTACTAATTGCCCAAGGCATCTCTAGTGGAAGTAGAGAAAGATTAAAGAAGAATTTTCAAACATTTGATCAGTCAATTCTACTTGGCACTAGTTCATTCTGGGAAGGCGTAGATATTCCAGGTGATGATTTGTCATGCTTAATGATTGTTAGACTTCCATTTCAGCCGCCAAATCATCCGGTGTATGAAGCGAAAGCAGCCGATATGAAAGCGAATGGTGGGAACGCATTTTATGATTTAGCACTACCGAATGCTGTTATTCGCTTTAAACAGGGATTTGGAAGGTTAATTCGTTCCACAAATGACAGAGGGATTGTGTTTGTATGTGATGCACGAATCATTAAGTCATCTTACGGAAAATACTTCATTGATTCCATTCCAGAAGTACCAATTGCATTCGACACAACCACTCAACTAATGAAAAAGGCAAAAGATTGGTTTTAATTTTCCACAAAAAAAGAACTGATGCAAAGTGCATCAGCTAAGTAAAATGGTATGGTGTTTAGAATTAATTGGTTGAAATAAATAATAACAAAACAAAAATCAAGATATGCTTGGTATAATGGTAGGTGTTTTATCTTATTTAAGTTCAACGTAAACTTAGTATAAGCATAGATGTGTTAAGTATGTTTAGCAATAATTGATAAGTATAGAAGTAAATTGGCATGTATAGAAGAACGGAGGTTGAAAGTATGGTAATACAAGGTATTTCAGGGTCAAAATATAATTTCAACAAAAACATTCAGAAAGAAGTTGGTATTAAACCAACACATTACCATGCATAGAAGAGATTTTCGAATCCCAACTTGGACAAAATGGACTTTGCTAGGCTTACTTCTAATCATTATTGTTATATTTTTCTTTTTAATAAGTCTATATTCAGATATTCAAGACAGTAAGACACATGGTTATTCTGATGCAGAACAACGCGTTTTGCAGGAGACAGATGTTGACAAAATTGAAGATACTAGAAGGTATCAAGCCGATTCTCTTTTTCATATTGTATTTGGAAAAACAAAGGAACAGAGTGTTATTGTTTTTGTACCAGAAAATGTTGATGAAGAACTTACAATTGTAAATCAATCTGAAATTTTACCATATGATACTGTAAAAGAAAATTGGATGAATGAATGTGTAAATTGCGAGCTAATTGACATTGTTCCTGCTATTATTAAGGGTAATGAACTGTGGGAATTAACCTACTATGATGAAGCTAATCGATATGTAATAGATTATGTATCCATCTTTGATGGTACCAAGTACGAGGAATTTCGCTTTAAAAAAATGTTTGAATAAGTGAGGGAATTGCAAATGGAGATTGCAAATAGAGTTAAAACATTAACACCTTCAACTACTTTAGCAATAACAGCAAAAGCAAAAGAATTAAAACAGAACGGGTTTGACGTAATTGGTTTAGGAGCTGGTGAACCGGATTTCAATACTCCAGATTATATTATTGAGGCTGCTAAGAAGTCAATGGATCTGGGAAAGACTAAATATACACCAGCTGGTGGTATCCCAGAGTTAAAACAGGCTATCATTGACAAACTTTATAAGGATAATCAGGTTTCTTATGATATGAATCAGATTATTGTTACTTCTGGTGCTAAACATGCACTATATACATTATTTCAAGTTCTTTTAAACGAAGGTGATGAAGTAATTATTCCAACTCCATATTGGGTGAGTTATCCTGAACAAATAAAACTTGCTGGTGGCGAGCCTGTTTACATAGAGGGGAAAGAAGAGAATAATTTTAAAATCTCATTAAAACAACTTGAAGATGCTATAACAGATCGAACAAAAGCGGTTATTATTAATTCTCCAAGTAATCCAACTGGAATGATGTACAGTAAAGAAGAACTTATGTCATTAGGGAAATTATGCCTGGACCAAAATATTCTTATCATATCAGATGAGATATATGAAAAATTGATTTATACCGATGATGAACATGTGTCCATTGCACAAATCTCTGAAGAATTGAAAACACAAACTGTTATCATTAATGGAGTATCAAAATCCCATGCTATGACTGGTTGGCGAATTGGTTATGCAGCAGGGCCTTTAGACATTATCAAGGGAATGACCAATCTAGCATCTCACTCTACATCCAATCCAACTTCAATCGCGCAATATGCAGCGCTTGCTGCTTATCAGAGCGAAGTTGATCCAACTGTGGAAATGCGCAAAGTATTTGCAGAAAGACTAGATACATTATATGATTTAATCGTCAAGATTCCCGGTGTAACATGTAAAAAGCCGCAGGGAGCTTTTTATCTTTTTGCAAATGTTTCAGAAGCTGCAAAACTTAACGGATTCAAAACGGTTGACGAATGGGTTGAAGCTTTGTTGGATGAAGAAAAAGTTGCTGTTGTACCTGGTTCAGGATTCGGTTCATCTGATTATATTCGAATGTCTTATACTATTTCAAAAGAGCAATTAGTTGAAGCAGCGAACCGTATTAAACGGTTTGTAGAAAATAACATGAAATAGTTTTCGTAGGGTGAGCAAATTTTTATTTATTTAATTATGGAGGTTTTATCGTTGAAAACAACAATCGCACAAGTACCTAAGTCTTTAGGTCAAAAAGTAACTATCGGGGCATGGCTCGCAAATAAACGTTCAAGTGGAAAGATTGCTTTTCTACAATTACGTGATGGAACAGGATTTATCCAAGGAGTAGTTGTTAAAAGTGATGTAAGTGAAGAAACATTCCAATTAGCAAAAAATATTTCACAAGAATCTTCTATGTACGTAACTGGTACAATTGTTGAAGATTCACGCTCACCATTTGGATATGAAATGCAAGTTGATAATATTGAATTAATTCATGAATCAGTGGATTATCCAATTACTCCTAAAGAGCATGGTACAGAATTTTTAATGGATCACCGTCACCTATGGCTACGCTCAAAAAGACAGCATGCTGTTATGAAAATTAGAAATGAGATTATCCGTGCTACATATGAGTTTTTTAATGATAATGGTTATGTGAAAATTGATCCACCTATCCTAACAGGATCTTCTGCAGAGGGAACTACAGAACTTTTCCATACGAAATATTTTGATGAGGATGCTTATTTATCGCAAAGTGGACAGTTATACATGGAAGCTGCTGCTATGGCTTTCGGTAAAGTATTTTCATTTGGGCCAACTTTCCGTGCAGAAAAATCCAAAACAAGAAGACATTTGATTGAGTTTTGGATGATTGAACCGGAGATGGCATTTGTAGAACATGATGAAAGTTTAGAAATTCAAGAGAACTATGTTAGTCATATCGTTCAATCTGTACTTAAAAACTGTAAATTAGAACTAGATACTTTGAATAGAGATACTTCTAAGCTTGAGAAAATAAAAGCCCCATTCCCAAGAATTACTTATGAAGACGCCATTACTTTATTGAAAGAAAATGGGTTTACAGATATTGAATGGGGAGATGACTTTGGAGCTCCTCATGAAACAGCTATTGCAGAAAACTTTGATATGCCAGTCTTTATAACCAATTGGCCCAAAGATATTAAAGCATTTTATATGAAACCAGATCCAAATAATGAAGATGTGGTACTATGTGCAGACTTAATTGCTCCAGAAGGTTATGGTGAGATCATAGGTGGTTCTCAAAGGATAGATGACTTAGATTTAATGAAACAACGCTATGAGGAACATGGACTCAATGGACCTGCGTATAAGTGGTACCTTGAACTGAGTCAATATGGTAGCGTCCCTCACTCTGGCTTTGGATTAGGACTAGAGCGTACGGTAGCTTGGATTTCAGGAGTTGAACATGTTCGAGAAACTATTCCATTCCCAAGATTATTAAATCGTTTGTATCCATAATGTGTCCATAATATAATAGTTCTTTAAGGCTGTCTCTCTAGATTCTGAGACAGCCTTATCTTATTTAGTCGATTATAATAGAAAAATGTACTAATCATGCTATACTAGATGGGAGGTGCACATAATATGAAAAAACAACAAAATTATCAAGATGTATTATATGATCAAATAACTATACCTAATAAATTGTTCCTTTCTTATAAAGGACTCGGCCTTAATGAAACGGAATTAATGGTAATATTACTAATTCATCGTTCAATTTCTAAGGGCAATAGCTTTCCCACCCTAGAAGAACTAACTTCTAACCTAACAATTGATGAGAAAGAATGCTCCATGATACTTCGGAAACTCATCCAAAAAAACCTCCTGAAGATTGAAAGGACAGAGAACAGTCAACATCAACTAAGTGAAGTATATTCACTCGAACCATTATGGGAAAAACTTTATCAACCAGAGGTGCCAGTCAAAAAAGAGACCGAAGACGGATCTCTATTTATTTTATTTGAACAAGAATTTGGCAGACCATTATCTCCATTTGAAATTGAAACGGTTAACGTTTGGCTAGATGAGGACGAGATTTCTCCAGCATTAATAAAAGCTGCCCTCCGTGAATCAGTTTTAATGGCAAAGCTAAATTTTAAATATATGGATCGTATTTTGAGAGAATGGAAGAAGAAAGGTATTCATACAGTGGAACAAGCAAGGCTTGCTTCTAAAAAGTTCCACGATAATCAAGCAACAAAGCAAACAAGTGCTGTGAATAAAAAGAGAGATACATCATTTTATTATAATTGGCTAGAGGGAGAAGACTAATGTTAAATAAGAAACAAATACGGTTTTGTCTTGATGAAATTGGAAACATGTTTCCTGATGCAGATTGTGAATTAATCCATGATAATCCATTCGAGTTAGTCATCGCTGTACTTTTATCAGCACAATGCACAGATGCACTCGTTAATAAAGTGACTAAAGAACTCTTTAAAAAATATAAAAAACCAGAAGACTATTTAGAAGTGCCTCTCGAGGAATTGCAACATGATATAAAATCAATAGGATTATATCGTAATAAAGCAAAAAACATTCAAAAGCTATGTAAAGTATTAATGGAGGAGTACGATGGGGAAGTCCCCCGTTCTAAAGAAGATTTAGTTAAATTGGCTGGAGTAGGGAGAAAAACTGCCAATGTTGTGGCATCAGTTGCTTTTGGGGAACCAGCAATCGCAGTTGACACACATGTGGAACGCGTATCCAAAAGACTTGGAATTTGTCGCTGGAAGGACTCGGTACTCGAGGTTGAAGAAACATTAATGCGTAAAGTACCAAAAGAGGAGTGGAGCGTTACACACCATCGATTAATATTTTTTGGTAGATACCATTGTAAAGCAAGGAATCCTAATTGTCCTGAATGTCCATTACTTGAGGTTTGTAGAGAAGGGCAGAAGCGAATGAAAAAAAGAGAGGCAATGTAAAAAGAATGCTGTCACAGATATTGTGACAGCATTCTTTTTTATTCTTCATTATCTTCACCTGGTTCAGGGGCTCCTGTTTCTTCATCGTCCCCTGGGTCAGGTTCTGTACTTGCATCTCCAGGTATTTCTACTGAAGTAGTTCTAGTTTCACCACGGGAACCTTCATTTGCACCATTTTGACCTATTGGAGTTACATGAATGGTGTAAACTTGCCCTGGTTCAAAACTACCATTAATCTCAATTCCGTTTGATTGAACTGTCTGTGTTCCACTTTGTGGTCCTTCTACGGTTACCTCGAAAGTAGCAGGAGGCCCATTATAATTCCAACTTACATCAATGAATGAATTATTCTGATCAAAGACCGCAGTTAGTCCATCCACTGGGTTTATTGGCGTATTCTCTTCCTCTTCTTCCTCTTGTTCAATCTTCACTTTAACCGATTTTGGTTCACTTCGATTTGCTTCATCCTCATTACTTACGACAACTACTTGAATATTATATTCAGAGCCAGGACTGACTTCTGATATCTCTATTCTTTTGTCAGTAGTGGAAGAGAGGACTTGCATATCACCACCATCAACACTTGCAGATACTTCAAAAGAAACATCCTCTTTTGAGTCATATTCCCATTCGGCAATAATCGCTTTATTGCCTTCACTGTACTCTGCTTTAAGTTTTTCGACGGGATCTAATTGATCATATTTTTCTGATGTCTTTGTAGGTTCTGTACCCTTTACAAAGAGCTCTGTTACAATTTCGGATTCCGGTGTAAATTCGCTTGGTAAAGCAGCAGGATTAGAACCTTTTTCTACCGCAACCTCTACAACTGAATCCGGTTTTACAAAGTCAGGAGTTTCTACTCCATCATGTAAATTAGTCATGAGCTGCTTGAATATGGAGTGAGCAAGCCACTTTTCATCATTCATGGTTCGCTTGGATTCATCATAACCAACCCATATCGCTGTAGTATAGTTTGTCGTGTACCCAGCAATCCAAGAATCTTTAGCTCCTTCGACGTCTTTAAGGTTAGTTGTTCCAGTTTTTGCTGCAATTGGTAATCCAGGTATTCTAGCAGGCCCACCAGATGACCCTAAAGCTAATGCGTCCTTTAACATGTCAGAAACCATGTATGCCGTGTAGTCAGACATTGCAACTTCTGGCTCAGGTGTTAATTCCACTGTTCTATCATCTGGAAATTCAACTTTAGTGACAGCATATGGTTCATATCGTATACCTTCATTACCGAAAGCTTGATATGCTCCCGCTAACTGAAGGGGATTCACTTGCGTCGAAGCACCACCAATGGCATCAGTTAGTTCCGGTTTTCCTTTTGCAAATTCAATACCTAAGTTATTCCCGAATTTTTGTGCATTTTCATAGCCGGTTTCTAGTAAGACTTTGACAGTTGGCACGTTAAGTGATTCCTGTAACGCATAACGAGCAGTCATCCACCCTTGATATTTTCTGTTCCAATTTCGAACTGCATCTTCCGTTCCAGCAATTTCAAACGGTTTATCATCATTAATTTGATGGTAGGTTGACATTTTATTGTATTCGATTGCTGGTCCATAAGCCACAATTGGTTTAAAAGCTGAACCTGCTTGGTTACTACCTTGAGTTGCATAGTTAAATCCATTCTGATAATTTCTGTCGCCACCAATTGCTCTAATAGCACCAGACTTTGTATCAAGAACTACTAGACCAGCATGCAAGTCTTCATTCGGATAGTTTATTGGATTATTTTCGGAATCAGACAATAATAATTCAACATAATCTTGAGCACTTTTATCTAAAGTAGTATAGATTTTTAAGCCATCTGAATAAATATCGGCACCATCTAATTTAGCTTCTACTTCTTTTTCGACCTGTTGGATAAAAGCATCATATGGCGTTGATTCTGTAGTTTTCTCTACTAAGAGAGAAGGGATATCTACTTTCAGCGCTTCATCAGCTTCAGCTTGAGTAATTTTTTCATGACGAACCATTAGCTTCAATACTGTTTCCATTCTACCTCTTGTTAAGTCTGGGTTTTTAAATGGATCATAAGCAGATGGACGTTGTGGGAGTCCTGCTAAAATTGCCGCTTCTGGTAGAGTGAGATCATTCAAGTCAGTCTTACCAAAATAAGTTTCTGCAGCCTTTGCAACTCCGTATGCACCTGAACCATAATAGATTTTATTAAGATACATTTCTAATATTTGTTGTTTCGTGAAATCTTGTTCTAATTTTAGAGCAAGCCACTGTTCTTGTACTTTTAACTTTAGTTTTTTATCGTGTGTAAGGAATGACTTTTCCACTACTTGTTGGGTGATCGTACTAGCACCTTCAGAACCAAATCCATTCTTGATATTTCCAACAATAGCTCCACCAATACGTCTTAAATCAATTCCTGAGTGCTCAAAGAATCTGGCATCTTCAGTTGCGGTAACAGCATTTATTAAAACGTCTGGTAAATCATCAAAATTAACTTTTGTACGTTTAAAGTCACCTAAGTCTGCAATCAATTCTCCATCCTTATCATAAACTTTAGATGAAAAGGGATCAGATAATTGTGACGTATCAATATCAGGAGCTGTGGCAATATAATAAGTGAAAAGGGCACCGACTCCAATTCCAATTGCAAGGAAGAGTATTATGAATCCTAAAAATATTTTTTTCCACATCGGTTTCTTTTTTGATTTTTTTTGTTTTCTACGCGCAGTGCGAGTTTGGCTATTTTCTGCCATTTCTCACTACCTCCAATCTAAAAATAAAGTTGATCAATAATAGATAGATAATCAACTCTAGTTTGATATTTAAAAGGTATCAAATATCCTAGTTGTTTAATATCAACGTATGGTATTGATTTTCTACCATCTGCTGCCATTTCATACCAATAGGTAAACAATTTTTCCGCTTCCATATAATATGTTTCATTATGGAAAGCAAATCGAATTATCATAAAGCAAATACCACCATGTTGAACTACAGATTCCATATGTATAATCTGATGCTCATGTACATTGGCTAATGGAAAAGAAGTTTTATTTTTGGTTTCTTTTGCCTCAAAGTCAATATATCGATTTCGGTAAATACCATTATAATCCGTTGTAGATGCTTGTTTGAAGTATGCTTCTGTTATAACTGCAGCACTTCGTTTTGGGTAATTTACCTTTACAATTTGGATCGGTGTGGGCTTTTTGTGAATAATAGCATGGTTCGTATCTAGGTAATATTTATTTGTCTGGTTAATATCATCTTCAAGTGTCATTCCACGATTAGAAAATGATTGTGTTGACAGTGTACGATTAATAGGTTGCGAACTTTTTCCGTTTGGATAATTCATACTATGCCTCCTAGCATAATCAGTATCATATCAGAAAAAACGCCTACAGTGTACTTTTAACTAAAAATATTAAAAAACTATTACAAACTATAAGGCAGGATTCCTAAAATGATAGACTCACAAAAAAGGGACTACCTCTATTATATAATAAATAAAACTAGGAAGTATAATATTGACAACATTTCTCGTACAAAAGCTTACCAACATTTCTATATGAAGCATCCAGAGATTAAGTGGGCATTAGTTGCAAGCATCGTATCCCGAAATGCAGGTTGGAATATGACTGACTTGTGTTTACCCCCATACAAAAAATTGCTTAGTGAGAGAGAACGTACACAGTTATTTATGACCTATGAACGGGCAAATTGGCTAATATTTTCTGATGCATTTCCACAATTATTAATTTATGAATTATCATTGAAGAGTGATCTAAAGTTGTTCGACCTTCTAGATGATCTACATGTCTCAAAATTTATGAAAGAAGAATGGTTAATTTTTAGCAAGACAAAAAATAAGGACCGACTTATGATTGCCTTAATAATAAATGAACAGAATGTAATTCAACATCCGGTCATTTCACAACCTTATTTTAGAAAAAATGTATTTTTAAGTCTTCCATACGTGTTGCAGAATAATCTAATGTTAAATGCAGTACTACTCCCTACGAGTACTGGAAGATTATATGGATCATTTATTCATGGATTTACAAATGTAAATAATCGTATAAGGTTAGGAAAGAAACTAGCAACGCAGCTATTCCACCCCGTTGTCTATCCATCTTTAATGGATTTCATACTGCGAATAGAACATACAGGTTCAAGATATGATTATGAAAGATTTCTATCTGTGAATTTTCCTAAAAGTCCAATGCTGCGTACAATTTATCCTATAGTAGATCATCAAGATAATATTCGAATTGACTGGTATAAATCCGGGGGTGTTAAGAAAAAATGGTTATCTCTGGAACAAGATGAAATAGAAGAAATTAGTAAATCTTTTTACAATAAGCGAAATCTGTTATTTGCATATTTTTATATAAAGAATATTTTTAATTAAATTTGAAAAGAGGATGATTAGGTAGTAGCTACCTGACCATCCTCTTTTTTACTCAAGTAGAAGGTCGATTAGGGCCGTTTAACTTCTTGTCGCCACTTTTAAGAGATTTTCCATTTAGTACTTCTTTTTGCTTGTTCTTTTGTTTGTCTTTCATATTATAGACCTCCTTTACTATTAGTTTGTCTAAAACGGGAAAAATAATGAGTTTAAACACTAGTTTTGTACGATAACTTCTAGTTTTGTCGAACATGAAGGATATACTCATTTCTTTGCAGAACATTAGAAAGTAACAATATTCTTTTAAATAGAGGTGAGAGACATGGGTCTAGCATTAATAAAGGAAAAAGAAAGTAGCGGAGTTTTTCGGAAGGATTTTGAAGAAGCATTACTTCGCCTTAGTGATATTGCACGATTAGCAGAACAAAAACTAAGCCTAAAAGTGGATAACTATATACAAGAACAATTTAACAAACAAAATCAAGAAATTCATCAACTGTCAGAAATAGTTAATTCATACAGAAAGTAATGTAAATGATAATGAAATAGTTCTTACGAGACCAGATTTAATGTACTAAATGCCTAAACATGCTAAAATGTAATTATTAACTCGATGAATAGAGGCGTTTGAATGTTACTCGTAGATTATACAAATCAACTAAAAGATGATTTGCAACATCTTAAAGAACTATTCGATCAAAGTAGTCCCCCAGAGGATTTTCGTGATAAAGCTTATTTTGAAATGGTGAAGGAGAAGACTTTGCCTGTCTATGACTTACTATCGAAATGGGAAGAACTTGCATTAAAGATTATAAAAGAGAGAAAGATAAGTGTGCACCCAAATCAGATTGTTTCTACGAGAGAAAATATGGAACTTTTACTAATGCACAGCTATTATTTAGATGTAAGAAGAAGGCGGTATATGGAATTAAACCGCTCAGTTTTGTACGTATTTGATCAATTACTTAGAGCGATAGAATAAGAGTGCTGCTTTACAATTCTGATAACTTTTACTATAATTAATGTCCAAACATCAGGAGGGGGAAAGGCTTATGGCTAATCAAGAGCTAATACAAAAAGCGATTGAAGTTAGAGATAGAGCATATGTTCCGTATTCGAATTTCGGTGTAGGTGCAGCTCTTTTAACAAAGTCTGGGAAAGTATATACTGGTTGTAATATAGAGAATGCAGCATATCCTGTTTCGTTGTGTGCAGAAAGGGTCGCGATCTTTAAAGCAATTTCAGAAGGGGAAACAGAATTTGTGGAATTGGCTGTCGTTGCAGATACAGAACGCCCCGTTCCACCATGTGGGTCTTGTAGACAAGTAATGAGTGAATTTTTTGATTCTGAAATGAATGTACATTTAACCAATCTGAATAGCAATACAATGACAGTTAAGATGGAAGAGTTACTGCCATTTTCATTTCAAAAAACAGATATGGAAAAATAAGATGAAATAATAAGTAAGAAGCGGATTGTTCTGCTTCTTACTTTTTTGCTATAATAAAAGATGGAAGACGTACATATAGTAATATAACTTGTTTCATATTAAAATTAAGACAACACGTGATTAAAAAATGAAATGGAATTATATGGGGTGAAGAAAATGATGAATAATCGTATTCAATTAGGCAGTAAAGAGATTCTAGAAAAAGACTTTAAAACGGCTATGAGAGGGTATAATCAAGAAGAAGTAGATGAATTTTTAGACATCGTTATTCAAGATTATGAGGCATTTGGCCAAGAAATAGATCGTCTAAAGCAAGAAATTAACAAGCTTAAAAAATCTAGCGAGAGCCAAGGAAGAACTAGATCGACGAATCCAATGCCACAACAAGTTAACTATGACGTGTTAAAGCGTCTTTCCAATCTTGAAAAGGCAGTTTTTGGAAGTAAATACGCAAATGCAGACTCTTAAAACTTACTATAATTTCCAATGATAAATTAGAGGAGTTATGGTATGATTAGTTGTAGAAAAGATGAATACTCATGTAATCGCTGCAGCAATGCAGAGGAAAGTCCATGCTCACACAAACTGAGATGTTTGTAGTGTTCGTGCTTGACGAAATCATAAGTCAAGGTAGCCTTATGGCTAACGGCAGGTGAAGTTCCTAAGTCCTCATAGATATGGAATTCTAACCTTGAAAGTGCCACAGTGACGGAGCTCGAATGGAAACATTAGAGGTGGAACGAGGTAAACCCCACGAGTGAGCAACCCAAATTATGGTAGGGGCATCCTCTATTAGGGAAATGAACCGAACGAGGGACAGGTATTTACCTGTAGATAGATGATTACAACCTGTGTACGAGGCTGACCACCGTTAGAAGTACAATGGTACAGAACATGGCTTATCGAGTATTCTATGGTCTATATTAGAGATGAACATAACCTTTTTGCATGTAAATGCAGAAAGGTTATTTTATTATTATCTGGAAAGTGTGGTAAACTATTTTTACTGGATAAACAAGTTGAAGGGACTTTTTTTATGTCAAAACATATTAAGTTAATAGCAACTGCTGCAATGGGACTAGAATCTGTTGTTGCAGAAGAAGTAAGGAATCTCGGATATGATGTACAGGTCGATAATGGAAAGGTAATATTTGAAGCTCCAATATCGGCAATACCAAGGTGTAATCTCTGGCTGAGGACAGCAGATCGTTTAAGATTAGTCGTTGGTGAGTTTAAAGCAACGACATTTGATGAACTTTTTGAAGGAACAAAAGCACTCCCATGGGAACATTATGTCAGTGAAGATGGTCAATTCCCAGTATCTGGAAAATCAGTTAAATCGACATTATATAGTGTTCCCGACTGTCAAAAGATAGTAAAAAAGGCAATTGCCGAACGTTTAAAAAGGAAATACGGTATGATTTCGAAAATGCCGGAAACGGGAGCACAGTATAAAGTTGAAATCTCACTACTAAAGGATATTGCTTTACTTACTATTGATACGTCTGGTGTAGGATTACATAAAAGAGGCTATCGTGTAGGTCAGGGAGAAGCCCCCCTTAAGGAAACAATGGCTGCAGCTCTTGTATTACTAACCAACTGGAAACCAGAATATACATTGGTTGATCCATTCTGTGGTTCTGGAACTATTCCTATTGAAGCGGCTTTAATTGGACAAAATATCGCACCAGGTTTTAATCGTGAATTTGATTCCGAAAACTGGAGTTTCATTCGTTCTAAACATTGGGACGATGCATTTCAAGAAGCAGAGGATTTAGCGAACTATGATCAAAAGCTTGAAATCATCGGTAGTGATATTGATCATAAAATGATCGATATTGCCAAAGGGAATAGCCTTGAAGCAGGACTCGGTGAATTAATTACTTGGAAACAAATGCAAGTTAGAGATTTATCAATCAAACATGAAAATGGCTACATCATCGCAAACCCACCATATGGACAACGTATTGGAGATGAGGAAGCAGTTGAAGCTATATATAAAGACTTTGGTCAAGTTATGAGAAATCATCCATCATGGAGTGTTTACGTATTAACTGCTTTTGAGGCTTTTGAAAAGTTTTATGGACAAAGTGCCACTAAAAAAAGAAAATTATTTAATGGATTTATTAAAGTAGATTACTATCAATATTTCGGTAAGAAAAAATAGGGGGAGTCACAATGAGTTTAGAACAGACAGAAAAAGCTTTTTTAGACTACCTGAAAGAGCAAAATGCTTATCGGGAAGCAATTACATTAATACAATGGGATTTACGGACTAAAGTTCCCAAAAAAGGTGTAGAACAGCGATCGGAAGTAGTTGGATACTTATCACAAAAACTACATCAAATGCAAGTCTCTGATAAAATTAAGGAATTTATCGATGAATTAAAAGGGAAATCAACGAATGAAATCATTGAAAAGTCTATTTTAGAATGTGAAGAAACATATGAAAAGAATCGTAAAATTCCAGAGACAGAATTTAAAGAATATGTTATGTTGCAGTCGAAAGGTGAGGCTGTTTGGCAGGAAGCAAGGGATAAAGCGGATTTTGCAATGTTTCAACCCTATTTAGAAAAATTAGTAGAGTATAATAAGAAATTTGCTAGTTACTGGGGATATAAGGAAAACATCTATGATGCATTACTGCATAACTATGAACCAGGGGTAACTGTCAAAACATTAGATGAAGTATTTCCAAAAGTAAGGTCATCCTTATCGGAGTTATTGCAAAAAATAGAAACAAGTTCTATAAGACCGAATACGGAATTGTTACATACTCATTTTCCTAAAAAGGGACAAAAAGATTTATCAATTGAAATTCTGAATCGTATGGGCTATGACTGGGATGCTGGTAGATTAGACGATACAATTCATCCTTTTGAGATAACCGTCAATTTAAATGATGTTCGAATTACAACTCGGTACGATGAACAGGACTTTCGTATGGCGGTGTTTGGGATTATCCATGAAGCAGGGCACGCACTATATGAGCAAAATATTGATAAAAAGTTAGAAGGAACGCCATTAGCTAGCGGTACCTCAATGGGGATTCATGAATCTCAATCGCTATTCTGGGAGAATTTTCTAGGGAGAAATAAGATCTTCTGGGAATCGCATTATGATTTATTTAAGAAATATGCTCCAAGTCATTTTGAAAATGTATCATTAACTGATTTTTATCAGGCAGTCAATGAAGTAAAACCTTCGTTTATTCGAATTGAGGCAGATGAATTAACTTACCCACTTCATATTATGGTGAGATATGAACTTGAAAAAGCACTAATTAATGGAGAAATTGAGGTAAGAGATTTACCGCAACTATGGAATGAGAAAATGGAAGAATACTTAGGGATTAAGCCGCAATCTGACAGGGAAGGGGTTTTACAAGATATCCATTGGGCAGGTGGAGATTTTGGTTATTTCCCTTCGTACGCACTAGGTTATATGTATGCTGCTCAGTTCGAACATAAGATGCTTGAAACTGTTAATATCGACCAAGTTATAAGATCTGGAGACTTTTCACCAATTCGGCAGTGGATGACAAATAATATCCATCAATATGGAAAAATGAAAAAACCACTCGATATCCTAAATGATGTTACGGGCGAAGGCTTAAACCCGGATTATTTAATAAGATACCTAACAACAAAATATCAGGACATTTATCAATTCTAAAGAAATGTTCGTAATGTTTTTTGTGTTGTTTTCTTCGTAATTTGTTAGAGACTGCGCGGTAACGTATTAACACTCATAATTAAAAGGGGATAGTGGAACGATTACCGCTCCGGCAGAATACTCCGCACTCGCTGAGCGGCTGGTGAGCCTCCTCGTGCTATCTTCTTTAGGGGTCTCACCTATGCCTATCCTCCCGCAGGAGTCTCCGTATTCTGCCTACGCTAGTGAATTCATCTATTGAGAGGTGTCTGCTATTAGTTGATCATCTATAATAAGTATTCGGAGTATTAAATTGACACACATTCTAGCGAAGGAAAAACACGAAGACTCCTGCGGGAATAGCACGTGTCCGAAGACCCCTAGAGAGGTGAACTTTCCTCGAGGAGGCTGAGGTCGGGCCCGCGGAAAGCGTAGTGTTTTTCCGTAGCGGGTATGATGCTCTATCCAAAATGCTTATTTACCGCGCAGTTTTTAATCGATTTTGTAACTATAAAAAAAGAACAAGGAGTGCTCCATTACGGGCAATCCTTGTTCTTTTTTTATTATCTACCTATAGGGAAGTCAAATGGAACGGATCCTAGTGGAGAATGTTGCACAATATCAATCACTGGTACGGTGTACGCAGCTAATATAAGTGCCACTGTAATACCAATCCATAACTTCCAATTTTCAAACCATGCAGGAGTTTCCTCAGCATCATCTTCTTCCTCTGCAATCGGAAATTCTTCTTCACCCTTAGGAGCAAAGAATGTAAGTTTAATAAAGATATAAACCATTAGAAGAATACCAATAAATAGAATCGTTCCACCGACTGCTTGTGCTAATTGATAACCAATCCATTCTGATACTTGTTCTCCGCCACCATATTCAGAATAAGAGGAACGTCTAGGTGCTCCTAATAACCCTTGGATATGCATTGCACCAGACATTATAGTCATACCAACTGTCCATACAATGGCTTGAATGATTCCTAATCGGTTTATTTGTGGTGTTAATTTTCTTCCTCTTAAATGTGGGATTAGCCAATAACTAATACCAAAGAATGTTAACATAACAGTTGTAGCCACGGTTAAATGGAAGTGACCAGTAACCCAAATTGTATTGTGTATCAAAGCATTCATTTGGTGAGATGCGTTAATGATACCGCCAGCGCCACCAGGGATAAATGCTAACATTCCAATAAATGGTGCAAGGAAACGAACATCTTTCCATGGAAGTTTCTTAAACCATCCGAATAAACCTTTCGCTCCTTTACGACGTCCCGTAATTTCGAAGGTCGCAAACATGGAGAATGCGGTCATTAAGCTTGGGATGATAACCATGAATGTTAATACTACTTGAATAAACTTCCAGGTTGGATCAATACCAGGTTCTGTTAGTTGGTGATGGAAACCTACTGGAATGGAGAAAAATAAGAATAATACAAATGATAATCTAGCAAGAGAATCACTAAAGATTTTTCCCCCAATGATTTTAGGGATAATTGCATACCATGCCATATAAGCAGGTAACAACCAGAAATATACTAATGGGTGACCAAAATACCAGAATAAAGTTCTACTTAATAATACATTGATTGTTTCAGCGTATCCTAGTGACCAAGGAATAAATTGAACTAGTACTGCAACAGCAACTCCTAGTGAACAAATGAACCACATTGCCGTATTAATAGTAACCATAAACGCTAGTAATGGTGATTTTTCGCCAGGATGTGCTTTTTTCCATACCTTTAACTGATGCCAGTTTACAAATCCGGCAATCCAACTACCAACGATAACTAGTGCTAAGCCAATATAAAATACTGGATGAGCTCGAAGTGGAGCGTAAAATGTATAAAGTACACTAGCTTCACCGTACAGAATGGTTACGGCAGTCATTACAGTACCAACCACCATAATCCAGAATGCAATCCATGCAATTTTGCGTTGTTTTATGGATATTCCAACTGTTTTTCCCATTAGAGAGAAATGAAAACCGATAATAAAATAAGTAGTCAACACTAGGCCTAAGATCACACCATGCACAGTAAGAACTTGATAATAATCAATTCCTGCTGGTAATGTAAACTTACCAGATCGTACTAATACTTGAAGTAAACCCATTAACCCGCCTATTAATAAAGAGATGAAAGCAACAGAGATATAAGACATATAAAGTCTAGATTCAGGTTTAGAAATAGGTAGTGCTTGCAATGATGTTTTTGGTTGTGATTCATTTTTGGCTAATTGCATTATTCATACACCTCCACGGTGGCATACATCATGTGATGCCCGATTCCACAATACTCATTACATACAATAGTATAAGTTCCAGGATTATCCATTATGGTTTCTAAACTACTTACATAACCTGGTTCAACCATCATGTTTACATTTGTTCCAGCAACATGAAATCCATGGATAACATCTTTCGTTGCGGCCTGCCACAACACTTTTGAACCTTTAGGGATACGAATTGTTCTTACTGAATTTCCTTCTTCATCTTTACCCAAATCATAGTAAAATGCGCTAGCCGCAATATTAATGATGTACTCGTCTTCATCTACTTTCGTTAATCCTAAATTTTCAGGTTTAAAAGCCTCATTTGATTCAATATTATTTGGATCAATTGTTACACCGTGGCTTTGGGGATGAGTACCTTGCCAAAAGGCTCCATAACCTACTACAAAAAGAAATACAACTAATGAACCGATTCCAAATAATAACCAGATTTTTTCATACTTATGCAAATGCATAATTACTTCACACTCCTTTTTGATGAACTACCTAGAAACAAATAATGCAAATGCTCCAACCCAAGTAATGATGATAAAAATACCTAAAAGCATGACTGAAACAAATGTTCCTTTTAAATCGGGCTTATCTTTCTCAGATGCTTTTTTATCTTCTTGTCTTCGCATTAGAGAGCCTCCCTTTTCTTTGTTATTGTTGGTTCAATTTCATCATACACAAATTTCCAGTGATGAAAATGCACTAAATACAACGTTCAATTAATGTTCAATAACCCTTTAAATACCTTGATATCATTGGGTTTTTAGGTAAATGACGGATATTATTTGTGGCAGAAATATGTAAAAATAAGTAATAAATTATGAAAACGTCCACAAACTAACGCTAAAATTGAAATATTAATAGGTGAGAAAATGGCAATTGTGTGTTCAGTTGGAAAAGGTATTCCAAAGTATCAAATGGAGCAAGATAGAGTTAAAGAATTAGTGCAAAATTTGTTTAGCTATTCAGAAAGGGAAGTGCAAAGGTTATTACCGGTATTTGATAATGCAGCAATTCAGAATAGACAATTTGTAGTTCCGGAGGATTGGTTTTTAGTTGAACATAGTTTTGAGGAAAGGAATCAATTGTATCATCAAAATGCCATTCAATACGCAACAGAGGCAATGGATGATTGTCTACATAAAGCAAGCCTTTTTGATGAGGTAACATATGAGGATATAGATTTACTTGCATTTGTATCTAGTACAGGCATATCAACACCCTCCATTGATGCATTTTTAATGAATGATCGTCCTTTTCGTAGGAATGTTGAACGAATGCCCTTATGGGGACTTGGTTGTGCTGGGGGTGCAATAGGTTTATCACGTGTGTTCAACTGGTTAAAAGCTAACCCAACAAAGGTAGCCCTACTCATTAATTGTGAGATTTGTAGTTTAACTTTTCAAAAACGTGATCAAAAGAAAAGCAACTTAGTTGGGACTGCTTTATTTGGAGATGGAGTAAGTTGTCTTTTACTTATTGGTGAGAACTCTAAATTTAGGAAATCATTAACAAAGCCATCACCATTCATAAGAAGCAATAGTTCATATACAGAGAAAAATAGTACTAATGTAATGGGGTGGAGAATTGTTAATACAGGTTTTGAAGTTATATTCTCTAAAAGTATTCCTGCACTAGTCAACACTATATGGAAATCTCACATGAAAGAATTCTTACAACAAGAAGGAATAAAAATAGATGAAATCGATGCATTTATATCCCACCCTGGAGGTAAAAAGGTATTAGAAGCAATGATGGAGGCCTTTCATATTTCAGAAGAGAAGCTTCATTACTCTTCTGAAGTACTACGTGATCACGGAAATATGTCATCGGCTACGGTTCAATATGTTATGGATAGATGGTTGGAGGAGGATATTCAGGTGGGAACTAAAGGTTTATTAACAGCATTGGGTCCAGGATTTAGTTCAGAAATTTTATTACTGGAGTGGGATGAATAATGGCACTATGGATATGGGCATTAATTTTACTAATCATAGGACAAAGACTTGTAGAGCTTGTTATTGCTAAGAATAATGAAAAATGGATGAAAGCACGAGGGGGCATAGAGGCAGGAGCAGAACATTATAAATGGTTTATATACTTACATACCTTATTTTTTTTAAGTGTTATTGTAGAAATATTAATGAAAGGTAATAACCATGAAGTTGTATTTAATTATGTATACTTTGTGGTGTTTATTGCTGCTCAACTTGCACGTTTTTGGTGTATTTATTCATTAGGACGGTTTTGGAATACAAAAATTATCGTCTTGCCCAGAGTTGCACTGATTAAGAAGGGACCTTATAAATATGTAAAACATCCAAATTATATTATCGTAGCGGTTGAATTATTTATAATTCCGATGCTATTTGGTGCCTACTTGTCAGCAGTTATTTTTCCACTATTGCATATAATTTTGCTTCGTATTCGTATACCGGCGGAGGAAAAGGCTTTAGCGTCTATACCAAAGTTTTAAACTGCAATAGGTCTTGTTACATCAAAAAAAACGGTAATCTTAATTGATTACCGTTTTATATATAGGTGCTTTTATTTTTTAACTACATTAGCTGCTTGTGGACCGCGTTCACCTTCAACGATTTCAAAAGTTACTTCTTGACCTTCTTCTAATGATTTGAAGCCTTCACCTTGAATTGCTGAATAGTGTACGAATACATCGTTCCCACCTTCAACAGAAATGAAACCATAACCTTTTTCTGCATTAAACCATTTAACTACTCCGTTTTCCATGTAACTTAATCCTCCTAAAAACTTCACGTAAAACGTGTTAATACAAATCAGAAAAATGAGTATCAAAAAAGGCAGCTCAGATAGAAAGGTTGGATCACTCTTAACCCACTTCTTTCAACGAAGCCACCATTTCTTAATGATCCATAAATCTTCTTTGCTTGTGTCAACTATAGCTTATTTTAAATTGACAGTCAAGTTGCATATTCTAAAATATGCAGAATCATCCAATGTGTCTGTTAATTAACAGTCATTCATTGTATAATCTTAGTATATTTACATTTAATTAATTTATGTACTAAGCCGTATTTATAACGTTATGTAATTTATGGATAACAGGCGAAATTGCCAATATAAATAAGAAGAAGGGATGAAGAGAAATGAAAACAGATATAGAAATAGCACAACAAGCAACATTAAAACCAATACAAGAAATTGCACAGGAATTGGGGTTGACCAATGAGGACTTCGAACCTTATGGGCATACTAAGGCGAAACTATCCGATAAGCTGCTTGAAAAAATGGCTGATAAACCTAACGGGAAGGTCATTTTAGTAACTGCTATTAGTCCGACACCAGCTGGAGAAGGGAAGTCAACCGTTACAGTTGGGCTTGGACAAGCGTTAAATAAAATTGGTAAGAAGGCTATTATTGCTCTTAGAGAACCTTCCCTTGGTCCGGTCATGGGAATCAAAGGTGGGGCAGCTGGTGGCGGATATTCTCAAGTTTTGCCAATGGAAGATATTAACTTACACTTCACAGGTGATTTACATGCCATAACCAGTGCAAATAATGTGTTAGCAGCCTTAATTGATAACCATATTCACCAAGGAAACGCTTTAAACATTGATCCTAGAAGAGTTGAATTTAAGCGTGTGATGGATGTGAATGATCGAGCACTGAGACAAATTGTTGTTGGTCTTGGTGGCCCTTTAAGGGGGATACCTAGAGAAGATGGATTCAATATTACGGTTGCTTCCGAAATTATGGCTATCCTTTGCTTGTCGAAAGACTTAGAGGATTTGAAAGAGCGAATCTCCAATATAATGGTAGGTTATACATATCAAGAGGAGCCGATATATGTTCGGGATTTGAAAGTAGAAGGTGCATTAACACTATTACTTAAAGATGCCATTAAGCCAAATTTAGTACAAACAATTGAAAATACACCAGCAATTATACATGGAGGTCCGTTCGCAAATATTGCACATGGCTGTAATAGCATTATCGCAACCAAAACAGCTGCAAAATTAGGAGAGTTCGTTGTAACAGAAGCAGGGTTTGGCGCAGATTTAGGAGCGGAAAAGTTTCTCGATATCAAAACAAGAGCCGGAGACATTGACACAGATGCTGTTGTAATTGTGGCTACAATTCGTGCCCTCAAGATGAACGGCGGAGTTTCAAAAGATGACTTAAAAGAGGAGAATCTTGAAGCGTTAAAAAGTGGCATGCAAAACCTTCAAAAGCATATTGAGACTATAGAACATTTTGGACTACCTTTTGTAATTGCTATAAATAAGTTCCCTACGGATACCGTAAATGAAGTGGAATATATTAAAACATGGTGTGATGAAAAGGGATATGAGGTTGCTTTAACGGATGTATGGGCTAAGGGTGGAGAAGGCGGAATCGAACTTGCTGAAAGAATTGTCCATACAATTGAAACAAAGGAAAAGAATTTTAAGCGAGTATATGAACTTGAAGATCCTATTGAGACTAAAATAGAACAAATTGTACAAAAAGTTTATGGTGGTCAAGGTGTTGAATTTTCACCAAAAGCAACAAAACAACTTGCTTACTTTAAAAAGCAGGGCTGGGACAAGTTGCCAATATGTATGGCGAAAACACAATATTCTTTATCAGATAACCCAACATTGCTAGGTCGACCAACTGAATTTAATATTACGATACGCGAATTCCGACCATCTATTGGAGCTGGATTTATTGTTGCTTTAACTGGTGACATTATGACAATGCCAGGTCTCCCGAAAAAACCAGCAGCACTTCAAATGGATGTTACAGAAGATGGAAAGATTGTAGGGTTGTTTTAATGAATTATTTGGAACAACTTGAGGCGATAAAAGAATATTGCCGTAGACTATTCGAAACAGATTCAAGTGGACATGATTATTACCATCTAAAACGTGTAGCAAAACTTTCTAGCAAAATAGCCAAGGAAGAAGGGGCAGATTATTTTATATGTGAAGCGGGGGCTTGGCTTCATGATATTGGGGATCATAAATTGTTTTTGAACCCAAAGCAAGCTTTGGTAGAAATGGATCACTTTCTAAAGAAGATTGGAGTATCTGAAAATAATATTGAAAAAATCCATTTAGCAATCAAAGATGTTTCTTTTAGTAAGGGAAAAATACCTTCAACGATTGAAGGTAAGATTATACAAGATGCAGACCGAATTGATGCAATTGGTGCAATAGGGATAGCTAGGACATTTGCATATGGTGGAGCAAAAGGACAGTTGATTTATCACGATGAGAAGAGGGAAGGTACTTCTGTTCAGCATTTCTATGATAAAATTCTAACTCTTAAGGATACATTACATACCGATGGAGCTAGACAAGAGGCAGAAAAACGACATCTTTTTGTTGAGACATATTTAGAACAGTTTTTTGATGAATGGATCTAGATCTATTGTGAATCAAGCAGTGAATAAGGCATTGCTTGATTCTTTTTATTATTTTTTTACAGAATATTCCTTACAAAAGAGAGGTGAGTTAGCGTGTTAATTATAAAACAAATTACACCAATTGAAATTTATCAAAATCGTGAACGTTTCCCAGATTACGTCTCGGAACAATTATCTACTTTAATCACTGGAAGGGTATGGATGACAGACTTAGAGCAAATCGTACATCGATTTCAATTACATAAAATCACGAAAATGACACAAGAAGATATACTTACTTACCATTGGAATACCGAAAGAGTTGATGAAATCATTCGTGAAACATTTGATGAAGTTAATAAACATCTACCGTTTGATTCAGTTTCTTTTACTGTTTTCCCAGCCCTTTTTTATCCGTGGTTTAAACAACACGATAGGTCTATTTGGACAAACGGTTTCACTAATGGACCCAACTCCATACAGATTGCAGTCCCGCCAAATCCCGATGAAGTGTTTCTTAGATATATGGTTGCACATGAATTGCATCATGCTACACCAATTAATCCTATATATAATCTAACTGCAGATAATTTTTCTTTGTCTGAGTGGTTTAAAATGGAGGGAGGAGCTGAGTTATTTGCATTGTCCTTGTATGAAGATAAGCGGTGGTGGAAGGATGACTTTACATCAGAGGTAGAAGATATGTATAAGCAGAGTATGAAAACACATCTGGATTCAGTAGACGCTAAGATTAAAAATCGCTTTTGCTTCGGAGATCCCAAGAACGGTATTCCATATCTGGCTGGATATGCCTTTGCCTATAATGTATTTCGAAATTTCTCTGAGCGTAATCCTAAACTTACTTATCTTGAATTACTTGAAGTGGATTCATCTAGAATCATTCAAGAATATATACATTTAGAGTAAGACTAAAAATTAACGTGGTGAATTCGACTTGTTAGTGAAGATAATAATCTAGATGATTTTGATCTCATAAATGATAATAATCCACTAGGAAAATAAACAATCTTTACGGGAGAAACTCTATTAATAAAAAACAAGGAACTGATAAATTCAGTTCCTTGTTTCATCTTTTGTGATGATATCTTAATTGCCACTGATCCGCTTTGCACCTAAGTATCGAGATTGCCAATAAGTTTCTGACATATTGCTTACTTCTACCCCATCTAATCCAGCATGAATAAATTGCCCATTTCCTATATAAATTCCTGCGTGGGAAGGTCCTGGTTTATACGTTTGATAGAATACTAAATCTCCAACCGATAGCGAATCCACCGAAGAACCGAAATTCCAAATATCACTGACCGTTCTTGGAATTGTAATGCCATTCGCACTATAAACATATTGTAGAAATCCGCTACAGTCAAAACCACCAGGAGCAGAACCACCCCAAACATATGGCGTTCCTACATGTGCATAAGCAGTCTGAATAATAGAAGAATAATTGGCATCTATTTTTACGTTTTTGACATTTGAAGTAGACTTATTAGGGACACTAGATGTTGCTTGTTCTTTTTCTTCATTATACATAGTGGAAAGGGATTGCCTAGGTGCTTGATCTAAGAAATCAATATCGTGCTTTTCCTCCGCAATCTCCACTGCTTTTTTGGTTAAAGGTCCATACATTCCATCAATTTCACCTTCATAATAGCCAAAGTACTGTAGAGATTCTTGCACAATTTTAACCTCTTCACTCTGTAGACCGGGATAAACTGAATCTGACAAGCTTTCTAACCTTTTTATATTTCTATCGATATCCACTTCAATCAGAGCTACTATAGTTTCTGTATCTGCTTGACCCGTAATCGTCATATTATGGTCTCGCTGGAACTTTTTAATAGCATGCTCAGTCAACACACCAAGTTCTCCATCTACTTTGTCTTCATAATAATCTAGTTCATTTAATTTATATTGTAAAATTCGTACTGCCTCTCCATGGTCACCGTATTCTAATTGCTCCGCTTCTAGTAGTGTTTTATTTTCGAAAATAGGATAACTACCAGCATAGACAGCAAAAGGCTGGCTTAATACAAAACTATAAAGAAGAGTGTTTTTTGCTATATTTTCTACCGTTCCATTTAACATGCGCAAAAATCCCCTTTCACTTAACCTCTTGTTAACTAGTTTTATTGCATTTATAATGATTTTATGAGTTACGATTATGTTACAAGATTATTATGATACAATTAAAATACTACTAGAAAATGGGGGAGAAGCCTAATGCTAATAGGAGAACAAGCATACCTAGATTTATGTAATCATATCCTAACAAATGGCACAAAACGAGAAGACCGAACGAATACCGGTACATATTCAGTATTTGGCCATCAAATGCGTTTTAATTTACAAGAAGGATTTCCGCTACTTACAACAAAAAGAGTTCCCTTTCGTTTAGTAGCTAGTGAACTTCTATGGTTTATAAAAGGGGATACTAATATCCGGTATCTGCTAGAGAATAATAATAATATATGGAATGAGTGGGCATTTAAGAAATGGGTTGAAAGTGACGAATATACAGGTCCTGATATGACAGATTTCGGTAATCGCTCTCAAGTTGATCCTGAGTTTAAAGAATTATATAAAGACCAAATGGAGATTTTCAAGAAAAACATATTAGAAAATGATGAGTTTGCAAGTAAATATGGTGATTTGGGATTTGTTTACGGAAAACAGTGGAGATCATGGAAAACATCCCAGCACGAAACAATCGATCAATTAAAAGGTGTTATAGAGGACATTCGTAATAATCCGAACTCTCGTAGACATATTGTATCTGCATGGAATCCTGAAGACGTTCCGAATATGGCGTTACCACCTTGTCATACATTGTTCCAATTCTATGTCGCGGATGGAAAGCTTTCCTGTCAGTTATATCAGCGAAGTGCAGATGTGTTTTTAGGTGTACCTTTTAATATTGCTAGCTATGCATTATTAACACACCTAATTGCCCATGAAACTGGTCTTGAAGTTGGGGAATTTATTCATACATTTGGTGATGCACATATTTATTCAAACCATGTGGAACAAGTAAAAATTCAAATGGAACGTGATATTCGCTCTCTTCCAAAGATTAAATTTAATAAAGATAAAAAATCAATCTTTGACTTTGAGTTAAGTGATTTTGAAATTGTGGATTATAATCCACACCCTACAATTAAAGCTCCAATTGCTGTTTAGGAGGTATAATATGATATCATTGCTTTTTGCTATGGACCGAAATCAAGTCATTGGGGCTGATAATGATTTACCTTGGCATTTACCTAATGATTTAAAGTTTTTTAAAGAAAAGACAACAGGCAATACCATTATAATGGGGAGAAAGACTTTCGATTCTATTGGTAGAGCACTCCCTAATAGAAGAAATGTTGTACTTAGTCGTCAGGAAGTTGAGCTTCCTTTGGATGTTGATTTAATTCATCATGTAGACACTATTTTAGATTGGAATAACGAGCATCCGGAAGAGGAGTTATTTGTGATTGGTGGTGGAGGGCTGTTTAGTCAGATACTACCATATGCTGATCGGATGTATGTAACCTTAATTGATGAGGTATTTAAAGGTGATGTATTTTTTCCAGAGTTTTCACTAGATGATTGGAAGGAGACGTCCAGAGAAAAAGGAATCAAGGACGAAAAAAATCCCTATGATTACTACTTTATCCAATACGACCGAATCAAATAATTCGCCTGAAGGTTGTATAATATAGTGTTAACTGATAAAATAAAGATGGTTCTTACAAGATCATCTTTATTCTTTTTGAACTTTTTGTGATAGTTTTCTTCGTTACATATCAATTGTTTATTTTATGCTCTATAATGACATTAACTAGATAGAAGAGGTGTAAGTATGGGTCCTATTGGTATTCCAGGGTTAATTTTAATTCTGATTATCGCATTAGTTATTTTTGGTCCAAAAAAGCTTCCGGAAATTGGTAAAGCTGCAGGTCAAACATTACGTGAATTCAAGAATTCTACGAAGGATTTAACGGATGATGTGACTGATGAGATTAAAGATACAAAAGATATCGTACAAGGTAAAAATAATAAATAAATCCTTTGGAGTGAACGATCATGGGTAACATTGGTATTGGTGGGTTAATTTTAATTCTTCTTGTTGCTTTAGTGGTGTTTGGTCCTTCTAAGCTTCCGGAGATTGGAAAAGCTTTTGGTAGTTCACTACGAGAATTTCGTAATGCTGCAAAAGATATTGTATCAGATGGTAGTAGTAATCAAGAAAAATCAACTACCGAACTTAAAACAACTATAAAAAATGATTAAGGAAAGGTGTAAGGTTCTTAACCTTGCATCTTCTTTTCTGTTTAAAATAGATGTACTATTTGAGACACTTGGGGTGTAATTATGGCAAGTAAAAATAAAGAGAAAGATATGAATTTTACCGGCCATTTGTCGGAACTTAGAAATAGACTTGTTGTTACAGCTATTTTTTTCGTTGTTTGTTTTATTGCAAGCTATATTTTTGTGGAAGATATATATCAATTTTTTGGAAGTCATATAGACTTCAAGTTAGCAATAATTGGTGTCGGTGAAGTATTCTGGGTTTATTTCACTATAGCGGGCATTGTTGCACTAGCAGCAACTATTCCTTTACTTGCTTTTCAATTGTGGGCTTTTATCAAACCTGGATTAACACCAAAGGAAAGAAGAGCCTCCCTTGCTTATATTCCTGCAATATTCCTACTATTTGTTGCAGGGCTAGTTGCAGGATATATTGTTTTTATTAACTTAATATTACCATTTCTATTGTCTTTAAATAGTGGAACATTTATTGAAGTGTTTTCAGTAGAAAAGTATTTTAAGTTTGTCTTTCGAATTATGTTGCCATTTGCGATTATTTTTGAAATACCTGTTATTTCTATGTTTTTAACCAGTATTGGAATTTTGTCACCAAGTTTTATGAGGAAAATTAGGAAGTATGCTTATTTCATCCTAATAATCATATCTACAATGGTAACACCGCCAGACTTTTTCTTGCCAATCATTGTTTCAATTCCATTCTTTCTATTATATGAAGTTAGTGTTCATCTTTCAGCAATTGTATATAAGAAGAGAGAAAGTAAACACAAAGAATTTATGGAATCCTAAATCTGTATTTTGAGGTGTCTTTTATGCGTTCGTTTTATCATTTTATGATGACCTATCGCGGTAAAATAAAAGCAGATGATGAAAGTAGACTAGCCGATTGGATGTTTGGAGATCATAATTTCCCTAAGCATTCTAGCAGCTACCATGAACTTAGTGAGTATTTAGAATGGAATATTCCCTTTACTAGTGCTTTATCTGTCTTTGATTCGTTATGGGAAGAATACCTAATAAAAGAAAAAGAATAAAATAAAAGGGTCTACTGTTACCGGTAGGCCCTTGCTCTTTTAAATAATTTGAAAAATATTTCTAAATGGAATAAAAACAATATCACCTGTTATATCTTTTATGACAATCATTTGATGTAAAGAATCTAATTTTTTTATTATTCCCCGTATTTCCAATCTCTGATTATCGTAATAATATTCAATTTGTATACATTGTTTTTGATGAAATGCTTGGAGAATTTGATTATTTAATACCTCGAGTTCTTGCTCATCTAGGTTGGGTTTTACTACTTTTTTGTCCTCGTTCCATATTCTCTTTAATAACTCTACATGTTCTGGCAGCATTAATGATGTCCATTTAATCGTTCCTCTGTCATGCACCATTGATCACCTCAATTATTATTATATACGAACATTTGTTTGTTTATCAAGAATCCGATATACTTTAGTTCATGCAATCATGATAAAATGATATAGAAACACTATGTAATTAAGGTTTGTTATAATCGCGACCATACTATGATGTAATACCGATGATAAATTATTTACAAGGGGGAAGTAATATGAAAATATTGCATACTGCAGATTGGCACTTAGGAAAGATTGTTAATAGTGTCCATATGACGGAAGATCAGGACTATATATTAACTCAATTATTGGAAATTATCAGAACAGAGAAACCAGATGTACTGGTAATTGCGGGTGATTTGTATGATAGAGCTATTCCACCGAAGGAAGCCGTGGATTTATTAAATCGAATCTTAACTACCCTTGTAAACGACATCAAGATTCCAATACTCGCAATTTCTGGAAACCATGACAGCCCAGAACGATTAGAATTTGGAACAGAGCTGTTTAAATCTCAACAACTATACATTGAAACGAAATTGAATAGAAGTCTGAAACCCGTTGTATTAGAAGATAAACATGGTCCAGTATACTTTCACCTAGTCCCATATATTGAGCCAGCTGAAGCAAGAGAGTTTTTTAACGATAATAGTATAAATTCCCACCAAACAGCAATGGCAGCTGTAACGAATTATATTAAAGAAAATAATAATATGAGCGAACGTCATATTTTTGTTGGACATGCTTTTGTTGCAGGAGGCATGGAATCAGAATCAGAAGAACGTCTCTCCATGATAGGTGGAACACCGTATGTTGACGCAAATCTTTTTGAAGAGTTTGTTTATGTAGCTTTAGGACATCTACATCAAGCCCAACGAATAAAGCGTGACGTTGTCCGATATAGTGGATCTATTTTAAAGTATTCATTCTCAGAAGCAAATCATAAGAAATCTGTGACTATTATTGACTTAGATGGGGAAGGAAACTGTAAATTAGACTATATTCCTTTAGTTCCTAAACGTGATATGCGTGTAGTAGAAGGATATTTTCAGGAAATAATTGAGCAACCTTTGGATGGAAAAGAAGATTATTTGCATATTCGACTTCTAGATAAGGGTCAAATAATGGATCCCATGTATAAACTCAGAAAGATATATCCAAACATTTTACGATTAGAACGTGTAGGTTTCACCACTACAAAAAGCTTGTTGGATCTACAGCAAATCCGTCAAAAGCAAACACAGTCACATACGGAATTATTTGCTTCTTTTTATAAAGAAATTACCGAGGAAGAAATTGATGATAAGCGGATGGAATATATAGAAAAGACGATAACAAGTGTTATAACAAAGGAAAGAGGGGAATAGTATGCGCGCGATTAAGCTTAGTCTAACTGCCTTTGGACCGTATTTAGAAAAGCAAACAGTTGATTTTGATAGGTTGGGAGATGAATCTATTTTTCTAATCACTGGACCAACTGGTGCAGGAAAGACAACTATTTTTGATGCAATCTGCTATGCACTATATGGTAAAGCTAGTGTCTCTGATCGTGACCAGGATTCCTTAAGAAGTCACTTTGCAGCTGTGGAAGAACCAACAGAAGTAGAATTTCGTTTTGCTTTAAATAATCATGTCTATGAGATTGTTCGTAACCCTAAGCAATTAAAGAAAAAAGAACGTGGTGAGGGTTATACAGAAGAGCCAGCAAAAGCAGTTCTGTATGAGATTATAGAAAACGAAAAACAATTAGTTTCTTCCAGAATAAAAGATGTAAATGAAACCATAGAGGAAAAACTCGGTTTTGATTATGAACAATTTCGTAAAATGGTCCTAATTCCTCAAGGTGAATTCAGAAAATTGATTTCAGAGAATAGCAAAGATCGGGAAGCAATTCTACAAAAGATCTTTCGAACACATTTTTATGAAAAAATGACAGATGAACTAAAGGTACAGTCTAAGCAACTAGAAGCTGAGATAAAGAAATTAGATACGGATTTCCAATATGGGTTTACAAAGGTTGAATGGAACCATAACGAGCCTCAAGAAAGTGATACAAATGAACAGCTACTTGAAAAGTTAAAGCTAGAGATAGTTGAAACAAAAAAAATAGAATTAGAACAACAAAAACTCAAAGAAAAACAACTAGAAAAAGTAGCTATGATGGAGAAAAAGCTACAAAAGGCGAGTATCATAGAGGAAAAGTTTAAGGAACAGGAATCATTACAAAAGGAAAATGAACAATTAGAAGAAAAAAAGGAAGCTATAGTCCTAAAGAAAGAAAGACTACAACTTGGAAAAATTGCTCAGCAAATAATACCATTTGAAGAACAGAGTAATGCTAGAAAAAGCGAATGGAATATACAAGTAGAGCGATTACGAAAGCAAGAAGAACTCTTACGCCAAATACAATATGATTTTTCTATAGTTAAAAGCAACTATCAAGATGCTGCTAATAGAGAACAAGAACGAGAGAACTTAAAGGAAGAAGTAAAGAATGCTAAGAAGCAGCTTGAACAGGTAACAGCATATCTGGAATTAAGAAACAAAGTAAAAAATCTGAAACTAGAAAATGAGAAAGACGATAAAGAACTACAAAGTATTGAAATCGGCCTTAAGAAGAACGACACTAAAATAGATGAATATGAGAAGCAACTTGCTAACGAGGGAATACTAACCAAAGCATTCTATGAAACAAAAGATGCTTTAGGAAAACAAGAAGATTTAAAGAAAAAATTGTTGGACTACCAATTAGAGCATAGTAAGCTTATCAAACTTAGAAAGAAATATACTATTGCTCAACAACTATATAAAGAAAAGCAAGATGAAATTAAGCAATTAGAGGTAAAATATGACGCATTAGTTTTAGCCCAAAACGAACAGTATGCTAGTGTCTTAGCTGGTCAATTAATATCTGGGGAACCATGTCCAGTTTGTGGTTCCATACATCACCCTCAAAAAGCTACAGGAAAAACGATTGAGAAAGATTTTGAGGAAATAGAGCAATTGAAGGTCCTAATTCAAAAGAAAAAGGCTGAGTTTGAGTCTGTTCAATTAGAATTTGTAGATCATAAAACAAATGGACAAACACAACGGACTGTTGTAGATAAACTACAGGACGAATTGAATGATAGTTTCCCTAATATAACGATTGAATCTGTCCAAACCATTTTGATGAATGTAAATAATGAGATACGAAGTCTAAATGAAAAACAGAAAGGTATAATCCTAAAACAAAAAGAAATTGAACTCATACAACAAGAAAAAGAGAGCATCAAGAACAAGAATTTAGAATTAAAACAAACGTTTGATTTAATATCAAAACGAATACAAGAACGTAAAGAGGAGTTAGCAAGAACTGAAGCAATTACGAATGAAATAGAGAAGCAATTACCAGAGAACTTAACAGATCCAGTAGCTTTTAGACATATTGTAGAAGATAAAGAAAATCAGTATAAACAAATGATTCAGGAGTGGGAGAAGTTAAAGACTTCTTACGAAAAGACGAATGAATTGTTACAGAAACAAACAACTGTATTCGAGCAACTACAGGATTTTGAAAAAGAAATGAAAGAAAGTTATGAAATACAGTATAAGAAATATATAAATGCAATAAAGGAAAATGGTTTTGATAATCACGAAGAATACCAGAATGCAAAATTACCGCTAGATGAACAGAAGCAAATGGAAGAGGAAATTGAAGAATACGAAACTGCAATTAAACGGATTCGTTATCGATTAGAACAACTAAGTGAGCAACTGATTAATGCAGAAAGAATAAATTTAGAAATTATAGAGGAAGAAGTTACTAAATGTAAGGGTAAACTACTGAAAACACAGGAATCTTTACTCTCTATACATGCAAAAATCAAACAGGATGAAGGAACCTTATCTAATTTAGTTGATGTCTTGAATAAGATAAGAGAATTAGAAGAAGATTACTACATCGTTGGCAGCTTAGCAGATTTATCAAGTGGAAACAATGCCCTACGATTATCTTTTGAACGGTATGTGCTTGCTTCATTCTTAGATGAAATATTGATACAGGCTAATATTCGTTTAGACCGAATGACAGATCATCGATATCACTTAATTCGAAGTGGTGAAGTCGCTAAACGTGGAGCACAAAGTGGACTTGACCTTGAGGTCATGGATCACCATACCGGAATAACTAGATCTGTAAGGACATTATCTGGCGGAGAGGGGTTTAAAGCCGCACTTAGTTTAGCCCTTGGTCTTGCAGATGTTGTACAAGCCCACGCAGGAGGAGTACAGCTTGATACATTATTTATCGATGAAGGGTTTGGAACATTAGATGAGATATCATTGCAGCAAGCCATCGATTGTTTAAAAGATTTACAAGAGAGTAATCGATTGCTCGGTATCATTTCCCATGTTCCTGCGCTTAAGAATGAGATTCATACAAAATTAGTAATCTCACCATCTCATAAAGGCTCAAATTTAGCATTTACCTTTGGGAAATAAAGGATTTTTTCTCTGTAAAATCAATAAAACTGTTGTTTCGCCAATATTCGCATAATTTCGTACAAATAATGTTGTTTCTTGCGGTTACCCGGGAAATATAACCAATCATTTCATATTATCTGTTTTGTTAGCCTACACGCTTTTAGAGGCAATACGTACAATGAACTAGATATTATTTATGAAATGAGGGATGGATTTATGATATTCCCAGCACAGAGACAACCACAACATACGAGGCCTCATAATGATTTTATGTTCCCAAGTCGAGGATTTCAACAAATGCCAACAAGAAATAATCCTATTGCTGGAATCATGCAACAATTTATGGGTCAAAATCAAAATATCGGTCATATGGCTACAAAAGGTGTTGACGGATTATCGAAAACATTAAACGGTGTTCAACAATTCCTCAGGGTAGTTGACACAGCTGCTCCAATTGTTAAGCAATATGGTCCGCTAGTTCGAAATCTACCTGCAATGTACCGAATGATGAAGGCGTTTAAAGATATAGATGGTACTGACGAAGAGAGTCAAACCCTTGAAAGTATTAGCTTAGAATCATTATCTAGCAGTTCGGAGTCTTATCATGAGTCATCAGTCAAGCGAACCAGAGAAGGCGAGTCTATACCGAAATTATTTATTTAGAATGCACTACACTTGATTTTTCCTATTAAAAAGTAAAAAATGAATATTAGTAGGAATAATTGGAGGTATGTACATGACTAATCGATTAGAAAAAGCAACATTTGCAGGCGGTTGCTTTTGGTGCATGGTTGAGCCTTTTGATACAAGACCTGGTGTTGAAAGTGTAATCTCAGGATATACAGGTGGACATGTAACAAACCCAACGTATGAACAAGTATGTTCAAATACTACCGGACATGTTGAAGCGGTACAAATTACGTTTGACCCAGACATAATGCCTTATGAACAACTGCTTGAAACATTTTGGCAACAAATTGATCCAACTGATCCAGGAGGTCAATTTAATGATCGAGGAGAATCATATCAAACTGCCATTTTTTATCATAATGAGAAACAGAAAGAGCTAGCAGAACAGTCCAAACAACAACTTCAAGATAGTAGAAAGTTTTCAAAACCAATAGCAACCAGAATACTTCCTGCCATGCCTTTTTATGAAGCGGAAGAATCCCATCAAAATTACTATAAAAAACAATCATTCCATTACCGACTTTATAAAAAAGGCTCTGGCAGGGAGGATTTCATTAAAAATAATTGGAAAGCCGATAAATCGGACCTAAAAGAAAAGCTCACACCACTTCAATATCATGTCACACAAGAAAAAGGAACAGAGCGTCCTTTTCAAAATGAATATTGGGATATAGAGGATGAGGGAATCTATGTAGATATCATCTCAGGAAAACCATTATTTTCATCAAGGGATAAATATGATGCGGGTTGTGGTTGGCCTAGTTTTACGAAACCTATTGATGCCTATGAAGTAGTAGAAGAACTTGATACATCACATGGTATGATCCGTACAGAGATAAGAAGTAGAACTGCTGACTCCCATCTGGGCCATGTGTTTGAGGACGGGCCTAAAGAGGATGGTGGTCTACGTTATTGCATGAATTCAGCAGCAATGCGCTTTGTCCCAATAGACAAAATGGAAGAAGAAGGCTATGGAAACTTATTAAAATTATTCAATTAATTAGATGAGTTTACAATAAATTTATTATGTTAACTAAAAGGGGTAATAATTAAAATGATGCACTTAAAATGGGAAAACAATCCGACTATAAAACAAATTGAATGTGTACATGCTAATGCAAAAAAATTTGTAGTTGATAATAAATTAACTCCTGGAAAAGTATACGATGTCAAAAATGAGACAGATGAGTTTTATTTTATTTTTGATGATAGCGAGCGTATTGCTGGTTTCCGAAAAGACTATTTTAAAGAAGTATAAGCGTTAGCCGGTCTGTAGTGGATCGGCTTTTTACTTTATCTAACGATTTGAAATATTACTCAACTATGGTAAAATTCTAGATACTATTGAATTTTTTACGAAATACCAAATGAATAATCCTTTCAAATATATTCTTCCCAAAGATTTTTCCTTCCAGATTTATCGATCTTATCAATACTTACATATCACTTATTATATTAAACGAATCATATATTAGGAGTTGATTTTGTTGCATGTTCTAGAGTTAGAAACTGAAAATGTTAGAAATTATGTTAATCACTTATTTGAAATGGTAAAGTCACGTAATCCTAACGAAGTAGAATTTCATCAAGCAGTTAAAGAAGTATTCGATTCTTTAGTTCCAGTGCTTGTGAAGAATCCAACATATATAAAGTTAAGAGTCCTTGACCGGTTGGTTGAACCCGAAAGATTTATTACTTTTCGAGTTCCCTGGGTAGATGATGAGGGGATTGTTCAAGTCAATCGTGGTTTTCGTGTTCAGTATAACAGTGCAATTGGCCCTTATAAAGGCGGCTTAAGATTTCATCCATCTGTGAATGCAAGTATTATTAAATTTTTAGGTTTTGAACAAATCTTTAAAAATGCTTTAACAGGACAATTCATTGGCGGAGGTAAAGGTGGTTCTGATTTTGATCCAAAAGGTAAATCAGATATGGAAATTATACGTTTTTGCCAGAGCTTCATGACAGAATTGAGTAAGCATATCGGACCAGATTTAGATGTTCCTGCAGGTGATATTGGTGTTGGTGCAAAAGAAATTGGTTATTTATTTGGCCAGTATAAAAAACTTAAGGGTGCATATGAAGCTGGAGTGTTGACTGGAAAAGGAATTGATTCGGGAGGTAGTCTTGGCCGTAAGGAAGCAACCGGATATGGTACCGTTTATTTTGTTGAGGAAATGCTTAATGAGAAGGGCTTTAGCTTTAATGGGAGTACTGTCGTTGTTTCAGGTTCAGGAAATGTTTCAATCTATGCAATGGAAAAAGCGATGGAGCTTGGGGCGAGTGTAGTAGCATGTAGTGATTCTAGTGGGTATATCTATGACCCAAATGGTATTAATCTAGACACTGTAAAACGATTAAAAGAAGTAGAAAATAAAAGAATTAAAGAATACGTTAAAGTACATCCGGAATCTACATATGTAGCTGGTTGGAAGGGGATTTGGACAATACCGTGTGATATTGCTTTACCATGTGCTACTCAAAATGAACTGGATGCTGAATCAGCAAAGCATTTAATAGCTAATGGAATAAAAGCCGTTGGAGAAGGGGCTAATATGCCTTCCACCCTAGAGGCAATTGATGAATTTTTAGCCAGTAATGTGCTATTTGCGCCTGCAAAAGCTGCTAATGCTGGAGGAGTTGCTGTATCATCCTTAGAAATGGCACAAAATAGTGCACGTGTTTTCTGGACTCAGGAAGAAGTTGATGAAAAATTAAAGGTAATAATGAAAAATATTTATAAAAAAAGCATAGAGGCTGCAACTGAATATGACTTTCCAGGTAATTTAGTAATTGGCGCAAATATAGTTGGATTCATCAGGGTTGCGGATGCCATGATTGAACAAGGTGTTATTTAACCTAAGTAAGGTAAGGGAGGTTTCGGACAAAAGTATTTTACTTGAAAATAAATATTAATCATATGATAAGTGCCTAGACAAGCTCCGGAAATATATTACACTTTAATGTCCCCACAAGGTAGATAACTGTTCAGATCGAATTTTTCAAATTGTCTACCTTGCCGCGGAGGGCGGCCCTGAGCTTAGTTCAGGTTTTCAAAGTAAAATTTTAGTTTTGTCTGCTCCCTTTTTAACAGATTTACCTTGCTATATTTTCACTACGGTTTATTCTATTTTTTGTTATTACAAGTATAAATTCGCTAACATAATCCCCAGAGTCTCTTCGTAAATTTCATTGAACTGTGCAATCGGAAGAGGATTCACACCAGTACCCAACTCAATGGTGTATGCCGGTCTACGATATACTTGTATAAACCAATCTTTAAATCCAGCGTAACTATCAATAAACCGTACTGGCTTATAGCCACTAACACGAGCATATTCGTTAACAATTGTTTCAGCTTCTGATGGTTCTAAATTTTCATATCCCCAATAGATAACTTCCCCTTGGGTGTGGAGAGCATTAGCTCTCGTATAGTTTCTAATTCCTGTTAATTCTGCCATTGCAACAGACTCTGGTTCGGTAAGTGGTTGATATCCTGGAAAATCTCTTGACTCTGGTGTTGAAGGCTTTCTAGCCGCTTCAATTTCCCATTTTGCAGGGTATTGGTTATTTAAATCTACCCCACGAATATTGGCTTTCCAATTAGAAAAATCTAGATTATTATTATTTATACTTACTACTTCATCCTGATAAGAGCCAGCAGCTGACGCACCATCAATAACTAAATCAACCCCATCTGGATTGACCATTGGGACAACTGATAAAAGTGTTCCCGTGATAAAGGGAAGCATATAGAGACCTCGTATTGGTTGGCTATTCGTAACTGAAAGAACATAATGATTAATAAATTGGATAATTATAGGAGTGGTTATCCATTCATTAGCATGAAATGAACCATTTACATGTACTTGTTTGTTCCCATTGCCTATTTGTAACTCAATTAATTCTTTACCCAATACTGATCTTCCGATTGTGTTTTTTCGAATAAATGGATAGATGTTGATTAATCGATTTATATCTTGAATCATTTTTGTATACGTATAATTTGAAGGATCTGCAACAATCATAGTTGTCACTCTACTTGGAATTATTATCTCTTGACCAATTTGTAGATTTGTTGCATGAATCTCCATATTAGCACTAATTAACGCATCAAGGCTAACATTATGGTTAGTTGCAATTTTCCACAGAGTATCGTTTTGCCTTACTCGATAAGTTATTGTTTCATATCCAGGTATTAGGATTCTCTGACCAATTATTAATTGTGTAGGTGAAATATTGGGGTTGGATTGAATGATTAAAGTGAGAGGCACATTAAATAATTGACTATAGAACCACAATGAATCCCCTTTACGAACGTATACTTCCATACCATCTCTCCTTTAAAAGCTAGCTAGTTAATCGTATGAAATAAAATAAAAAAGGTGATTCTATTAGTAATTGCTTGAACAAAAAAATAATGTTCTGTAGTATAATTACTATATTATGGCATTTTAGATAGATCCATTTTAATTTATTATTTAGAGGAGGGTATTACATGGCATTTGTCATTACATCGCCTTGTAAAACAGAGAAGGCAGGAGAGTGTGTAGAAGTCTGCCCTGTTGATTGTATAGAAGAAGGGGAAGACATGTTTTTTATAGATCCAGATATTTGTATCGATTGTGGAGCATGTGAAGCTGTTTGTCCAGTTGAAGCAATCTTTATGGAAGATGAAGTTCCTGAATCGGAAAATGAATATATACTATTAAATCGTAAGTTTTTTGAAGATCGTTAATACAAAAATAGCTACCAAATATCTTGGTAGCTATTTTTTTAATACCTGTTTATCCACTTTTAAATTACATGTTTGTTATGTCTAAATGATTGAGAATCTAAGTAAAATAATTCCAGGTTAGATGGGGAATACTGACAAATATAGTTTCAATTAGACAAAATGATTTGTTCGAAATGTAGATAATAGGAGTGATAATAATGGTTGAATCAAAAGAGTTACCTCAATTCCCTGAACCATACTGGAGAGATAATATTGATTTTCCAAGTTTTCCAAAATTAGAAGAATCCATTAAAGTAGACGTTGGAATAGTTGGAGGAGGAATAGTGGGCATCACAGCTACCTATTTACTATCCAAGCAGAATATAAAAGTAGCCCTTATTGATGCAGGTGTAATTTTAAATGGTACTACTGGACACACGACAGCTAAGATAACCGCACAACATGATATTATTTATGATGAATTCATTAAGCATTTTGGTGAAGACAAAACAAAACTATATTATCAAGCCCAGATGGAGGCTAAAGAGTTTATTGAAAAGACAACAAAGGAATTAAACATTGATTGTGATTTCATAGAACAGGATGCAATTATTTATACAAATTCTGATGAATACATAACACAGTTGGAAAATGAAAAAAAAGCATATGATCAACTAGGAATTCATGGCGAATTAACCGATTCTATTCCGCTACAGGTACCACATAAAAAAGCTCTTATTATGAAGAATCAAGCACAATATCATCCATTGAAATTCTTAAAGAGGCTTACTGAGGAAAGTGTTAAAAATGGTGCACAAATTTATGAGAATACGACAGCAATCGATGTAGAATATAATAGAAATCCAGCCATTATAACAAGGGAAGGGCATCGAATTGTTTGTAGTTTTGTAATTGAAGCTTCCCACTTCCCATTTTATGATGGACAAGGATTTTATCCAGCAAGAATGTATCCAGAAAGAGCTTATGCCTTAGCCATTAGAGCGAAAAAGAAATACCCTGGTGGGATGTACATATCAGCAGAAACGCCCATTCGTTCTTTACGTTCTGTAGAGATTAATGGTGAAGAATTATGGCTTGTTATTGGTGAGAAGCATAAGACCGGTCAAGGAAAATCTACGATAGAACACTATCAAGCTTTGCAGCATTTCGCAGAAGCACATCTTGGAGTTGAAGAAATATTATATCGGTGGTCGACTCAAGACTTAATAACATTAGATAAACTCCCCTTTATTGGCCGTGTCTCAGAGGAAGAAGATGCAGTGTTTGTGGCAACGGGCTTTAGAAAATGGGGTATGTCAAACGGTACAATTGCAGCTAAGATATTAACTGATCTAATTACCGGCAAAGAAAATCCATACACAGATTTATACAACCCATCTAGATTCCAAGCAGATCCATCCTTACGTAAATTTGCACAAATTAACGCTGATGTAGCAAAACATTTAATAAAGGGTAAATTGGAATTTACAGATAATAATATCAAAACATTATCTACTGATAACGCCACTGTTACCCGTATTAACGGTAAAAGAACAGGTGTATACAAAGACAAAGAAGATAAATTATATGCAGTTGATACCACCTGTACTCATATGGGCTGTGAAGTAGAATGGAATTCGGGTGAAAGATCATGGGATTGTCCATGTCACGGTTCAAGGTTCTCCTATACTGGTGAAGTAATGGAAGGGCCAGCCAAGAGACCACTAGAGAAAGTTGATTTGGAGTAGGTATTAAGAAAAGACCATTTCCTTGAAATTATCGATACAGTCTAAGAGGCTGGGACAAAACCCCAGTAAATTAATATAAGCATGGTCCTTACCAACGTTTTAATGGTAAGGACCATGCTTATTATTTTTCGCACGCAATTTTCTGATATTAAAGTAAACAAAAAGGACACCATC
>NZ_LT855386.1:394987-679475 GCF_900184735.1 Paucisalibacillus globulus | reverse complement strand
AGCTAAAGCTCTTCCGGGGTCTCACCGATGCCTATCCTCCCGTAGGAGTCTCCGTATATTTCCGGAGCTGATGTGGTGTTTCGTTCAGGTTCTCAACTTATACTTTTAGTTATGTCCCAGCCTCTTTTTTTATATTAAAGAAGGAATTAAGCGCTTTCTTATAGAATATGTTGAATATTGATATTAGTAAGGGGGACTTAAGTTGAATTTTGTAAATTATGAGAGTAAAGATGGTATATCTTACATATGCCTGAATCGTCCTGATCGCTATAATGCTCTTAACAAAGAGATGTTAGAAGAATTATTAAAGGTTGTTGATACAGTTAACCAAAACGAGGACCGTGTTGTTGTCTTATCAGGTGAAGGCAATGCATTTTGCGCTGGTGGCGATATCGCCATGATGAAGGACTTTGGAAATAGAGAGTTTTTTGATAATGTAATGGATTCCATAGCTGGTATAGTTTCTAAACTTTATATGATGCCAAAGATTGTAATTTCAGCTGTACAAGGATCAGCAGCAGGACTCGGACTAAGCTTAGCACTTACAGCGGATTATGTGGTGGCACACCAGGAAGCGAAATTCGGGATGCTATTTATTGGTGTGGGTCTTGCACCGGATGGTGGCGGGCATTTTTGGGCCGAACAACGTCTTGGTATTCAAAAAGCAAAACAATTTATCTGGGGAAATCCAAGACAGGTTAAAGGTGAAGAAGCTAAGGGGATGGGATTAGCAGATGTGTTGACAGATGGAGATGTAGTCCATGAAGCAGAAAAGCTAGGGCAAATGCTACTAGCCTCACCATTAGTTGCCATGTTAAAAACTAAAATGACCTATCATGAGGAACAATTGGAGCGATTAAATTATTATCTTGAAAAAGAGAAGCAAAATCAATGGGAACTAAGATCTTCTGATGATCATCAGGAAGGAGTTCGTGCATTTCTAGAAAAAAGAAAGCCTAGTTTTAAAGGGAAGTAATCCATTCTATAAAAAACTATTGATAGAAAGTGTGCGGTAAACGGGTTCCTACAATAGAATTAGTATTGGGTATAGATGTACGACACCGCTCCGGCAGAATACTCCGCTTTCCGCGGGCCCGGCCTCAGCCTCCTCGAGGAAAAACCACCTCTGCGGGGTCTTCGGACACGTGCTATTCCCGTAGGACAAGGAATGCTTCGTCAGCGTAATCATCGCACGAAGAAAATTGTTCTTTATTTTCGAGGAGTCTCCGTATTCTGCCTGCGCTAGTTTAAGTATTCTAATTTAAGATAGCTAATAATTTTTATGTTGTTTTTAAGTGCTTTTAATTTTCAATCATTACTAGCGTAGGAAATACACGGAGACTCCTGCGGGAGGATAGGCATCGGTGAGACCCCGCAGTGCGATAGCACGAGGAGGCTCACCAGCCGCCCGCGGAAAGCGGAGTGAATTTCCGAAGCGGGTATGTTGCGCTATCCAAAATGCTTATTTACCGCTTAGTTCCTATCAACTACTTGTTAGATTAAACAAATAATATTAAAAAGGCTGTCTTTAGAACTCAACCTAAAGACAGCCTTACTCATATTACGGAGATTTCCTATATATTATCGATGGAATAGAACCAACTTAGCCTCAGGCGATACACAACGATGTGTATGTTCTAGATACCCTTCTTTAGATAAACGTTCTTCTCCAAGCTTTTTAGCCTCTTGATCATTTTCTGCTTGGAATGATTCATCCAATAATTTTTCCCCAGTTTTTTCAAATACAGTTAAAACATATGTCTTCATATAAAGAACCTCCAGAAGTAATTTTAATGACTTATTGTTTTATATTCGACTCCAATCAGATAAAATCCTTCTCCAAATAAAATTAAAAAATATGTAAAGCGCCCTTGACATGGAGGATAAATGTATAGTAAGCTTTACGTAAAGTTAACTTTACAAAAAAGTAGGAGATAATATGAAAACATTAATACGTGAAAAACGAACTGAGAAAAGTATGACACAAGAAGAATTATCTCAAGCTTTGCAAGTATCACGGCAAACCATCATTTCGTTGGAAAAAGGTAAATATAAGCCATCACTAGTACTCGCACATAAACTTGCACAAATATTTGAATGTAGTATTGAGGATCTTTTTATCTTTGAGGGGGATGAAAATATTAAGTGACTAAACAAACAGTAATCGATTTAGGTAACAAAATTTACAGGTAGTGGGGGAATATAATGTTTAGTGAAGAATTTCTAGAAGTTCCATGGGTAGTTCTAATCTTAATTGCAAACTACTTATTTATGCTAACAATCTTTTTCGTGCAGAGGAGAGTTGGGAAGAAAAACCATCGTTATGATGAACGATATTATCAGGTGAATAATCGTGCAAAAGGTCGCACTTGGGACATTATGTTAGTAGTTATGCTTATTGCATGGCCTATTGTTATCATATTTGATGGAATCTCATTTACATTTTTCTTTTTAACAATCCTATATATGTTGCACTGCACAATTTTTGGATTTTCAATAGCTTACTATAATCGCAAAGAATAGAAAGGAGTTTCGATATGACATTACAATTGAAGAACGTAACTAAGAGATTTGGGAAGAATGTTGCAGTAAATAACCTGTCACTAGAAATACCGAATAACGAAATGTTCGGCTTTTTAGGGGGAAATGGTGCAGGTAAGACAACAACCTTCAGAATGATACTAGGGTTATTGGAGAAATCAGCAGGAGAGATTACTTGGAATGGTGAAAAAATTGATTATCAAACAAGTAGTATTATCGGTTATTTGCCAGAAGAACGAGGTCTTTATCCGAAGTTAAAGGTGCAGGAACAGATTATCTATTTAGCCCGTTTAAGGGGAATGGGGAAGAAAGACGCAGTAAACGAATTAGAAAAGTGGCTAGAACGCTTTAAAGTTCCGGAATATGTGGACAAAAAAGTGGAGGAACTGTCCAAGGGAAACCAACAAAAAATCCAATTCATTTCAGCCATAATCCATAAACCAAAACTTTTAATTTTAGATGAACCATTTTCAGGGTTAGACCCAATTAATGTAGAGATGCTAAAAGAAGCGGTTATCGATTTGAAGAATGCCGGTACATCTATTGTGTTTTCTTCCCACCGAATGGAGCATGTTGAGGAATTATGTGAGCATCTGTGTATTCTGCAAAAAGGTAATCCGGTTGTTCAAGGTTCCTTGCGTGATATTAAACGCTCATTTGGAAAGAAAAACTTAATAATACATGCTGAATTTCCGTTAGACTTTCTAGCTAATTACCGTGGAGTTGTAAAGCATAAACAGACACGGAATGGGGCTATATTGCAAATTACAAGTGAAGATGTCTCCCAAGAGATCTTTCAAGAATTACAGGGAAAAGGATTTGTTCGTAAGTTTGAACTAGAAGAACCTTCATTAAATGATATATTCATTGAGAAAGTAGGTGCAAGTTATGAATAAGTTCTGGATTATTGTGACCCAAACATATCTATCAAAGTTAAAAACTAAGGTATTCTTCATCAGTACTTTTCTAATACTTGCCTTCCTGATGATTATGGTAAACTTTGAATCTATCATTGGTGTGTTTACAGGTGATGAAGAGCAAAAAGTCGCGGTTATGGATGAATCCGGAGAACTATCAGAGTATTTAGTAGAACAACCAACTAATCAGGATGTGGAAATGGAAGTCTATACAGGGTCTTTAGAGAAAGGTCAATCGTTAGTAGTGGATGGGGACTATGCAGCGTTAGTTACCATTGACTTAAATGATAAAGGATTACCAGAGGTTACATTCTATGCAGAGAACATTGCGGATTCCGGGCTACAAACAACCATTCAACAGCAATTACAACAACTAAAAATAACCCTTGCAACTTCTCAATTAGGAATTGACCAAGGAGAGATTGCTGAGATTCTAACACCAATAACTTTACAGAAAGTTTCCCTATCTGAAAATGTAAAGACAGAGGAAGAATTTAATCAAGCTCAAGGTATTGTATATATGATGTTGATTTTACTGTATACATTTGTGATTATGTATGGTTCACTTATTGCGACTGATGTAGCAACAGAAAAGTCATCTAGAGTGATGGAGATTATCGTTTCCAGTGTTTCTCCAATTACTCATATGTTCGCAAAAATAATAGGAATCGCCTTACTAGGATTGACGCAGATCGGTATATTTGTTTTGGTTGGTCTTATCATGCTTCAATCTAAAACAGATGAAATTGGTGGGTTAATCGAATCATTTGGATTACACAATGCATCCATATCAATCATTCTATATGCAATCTTATTCTTCTTATTAGGGTTCTTCCTATATGCTACATTAGCGGCGATGTTAGGGTCTCTGGTCAGTCGAGTAGAAGAAGCAAACCAAATTGTTACACCAATTGTTCTACTGATTATGATAGGATTTTTTATCTCCATATTTGGGATGAATGCACCAGAGTCGCAAATAGTAATCATTACATCCTATATTCCGTTCTTTGCACCACTCATCATGTTCCTTCGAGTTGGGCTAGTTGAGGTCCCAATATGGGAAGTGTTACTCTCTGTCGGAATACTAATTGGAACTATCATTTTACTTGCCATTATCGGGGCGAAAGTCTATAAAGGCGCTGTCTTATTATATGGAAAATCAAATTCTTTTAAAGATATTAAAAAGGCTATCCAACTTACTAAAAAGGAGTAGGTTTGCATAGGACCACCATGAAAAGTATTTAAGGAAAGAGGGTGTAAAAAATGGCATCACAACGAAACTACTTAATAGTTGGTATCCTTTTGTCATTCATATTTACAACCAGACTAGTACTTTCATTTAATACTAACAGTGTATCCTTTATAGAATTATTAAATTGGGGATCGCTAGTATATATGGCATTTGCATTATTCTATCTTTATCCTCACTTTAAGGATAACGATGAACGAACAAAATTAATTAGACAAAAAGGTATGTATTTTTCCATTTTCATCGTTATATCGGTTCTTGTTGTTTTGTTAGCTTTGATTCAATTCACCACGGTCAATATAAGTACATTGAATATTTTACGAACATTAATATCGATTACAATTATAGCAATCTGGACATCTTGGATTATTTTGGCTAAGAAACTATGATAGGAATGATTTAAAAACCGCTTTTATAGAAGCGGTTTTTTAAATTGCAGTAAGAAAAGTTAAAACAATTAGCAGCGAACGTGCATTCGTGTTTTATTTCTGGTAAAATAAGTATCAAAGAGGAGGGGTTATATTGGAAAAGAAGATATCCTTTATTCATGCAGCAGACCTACACTTAGACAGCCCATTTAAAGGCTTATCAGATATAAATGATACACTTTTTCAAGAAGTAAGAAAAAGTACATTTAAAGCTCTTGATAATCTTGTGAAAACAGCCATCAGGAAAGAAGTAGACTTTGTACTGCTTGTAGGAGATTTATTCGATAATGAAAAACAAAGCTTAAAAGCACAAATTAGTTTACGAAATGCTTTTGAAGAGCTGCAACGACATCATATAGAAGTCTACCTATCATATGGTAACCATGATTATATAAAGGGCAATATATACCCAATTACCTATCCCGAAAATGTTCATATATTTAATGATGAACAAGTTCATTCCCTTATTTTTAATAAAGAGGATACCCCGCTAGCAGCAATTTATGGTTTCAGTTATGAAAACCGTGCTGTGACTTCGAAAAAAGTATATGAATATAAGAAAATTGATAGAGATATCCCTTTTCACATTGGAACGCTTCATGGGAGCTTAGAAAGTAATACTGAGCACGATACATATGCACCTTTTCAATTGACGGAGTTAATCAATAAGGATTTCGACTATTGGGCTTTAGGCCATATACATAAACGTGAAATACTAAAAGAACATCCATTTATTATCTATCCTGGCAATACACAAGGAAGAAATCGGAAAGAAACTGGAGAAAAAGGTTGCTATTATGTGGAATTGTCAGAGGGTAATCACTCTGTTGAGTTTATTGCCTTACAAGCAATTGAATACAACCAAATGACAGTAAATATTTCAAACTGTGAAACAATCCATCAAGTGGAACAAGCTATTACTGAAGAAATTAGAAATCTAAATCCAATGGTTCCTCAATTATTAGATGTTACGCTGCAAAGTAAGAAAACCAATATTATCGCATGGAAAAGTGATCACCTACTTGAAGACATCATTGAAATTATTAATGAGAGATTCCAAACTCAGAATAACTGGATACACATTTTTAGAACCTCCATTCAAGAGACTCGGACATTAGAGGATAGTACTTTAATGGGGGAACATTTTATCAAAGAGTTACTAGATAATGTGGAGGAGTTTCCTATACAAGAACATGTTAGTGATTTATTTCACCATAAACAAGCAAGAGTTTATCATGATTCCCTTTCGATTGAAGAGGAAGAACAAATAAAGCAAGAAGCACATCAGTTAATCGTACACGAACTATTAAAGGAATGAGGTGAGAATATGAAACTACTTCGCGCTACTATCTATGGATTTGGAAAATGGGTTGATTATGAATTGGACTTTTCAAATCAATCTTTGATTGCTTTATACGGGGAGAATGAGTCAGGTAAAACAACTATTCAACGGTTTCTATTATTTATGTTATTTGGAATGCCACCAAAACAACGAAAATTTTATCAACCTAAAACGAGTAGTAAAATGGGTGGACGTTTAACAATTTTGGATGAGAGTATAGGTGAATATACCATCGAAAGACTAGGGGATTCTCGAAATGGAGCCGCAATATGTTATACCCCAGATGGAGAAGAGCATGGGGAATCTTGGCTAAGCTTAAGACTTTCTGGCGTTGATGAAAAAACATACCGTTCTATTTTCTCTTTTTCCGCTCTTGACTTAAGTAAATTACAAGATGTAAAAGAGGAAGAATTAAGTGAAGTGTTATTAGGAATTGGCTTAACTGGTTCTGCTCGAATTCATTCGATAGAAAGAAGACTCGAACAAAAGCTTGGGGAATATTTCAAACCAAACGGGAAAAATCCTATCATAAATCAGCAACTTGCAAAACTAGAAGTACTGCAACAGGAATTGAATGAGCTTAAGGAGGAAGAGGCCAGTTATCGAGTGAAAAAGAATGCTATCTTAGAATTACAAGCAACGATTGAAGAAAATACTAAAACGATTAGGCACAAAAAAGAAAGAAAGTATCAATTAGAAAAAATGATTCAAGCTTTACCAGACGTGGAAGCGTATATTCAATACCAAACTATGCTTAAAGATTATCCTGAAGTTATTTCATTTCCAGAAGGTGGAATGGAACGTTATGAAACCTTAAAAGGGAAGCTTTTACCATTAAAGAGCGATCTGAAGGTTAGGCTGAATAATAAGTTAAAGCTTATGGAAGAAAAAGAGAACTTAGAGAATGAAAATCAACAATTTCCAATAGAGGAAGCTAGCTCAATATACTCCCAGTATATGAACTATCAGGAGAATGAACGGGAACTACTACGTATTCAGAAACAGATAGAAGAACGGAATAAAGACCTGAAATCGGAACTAATGGTATTAAATATTAGTTTAGATGAACAAATCATGGAGGATTTATATCTCCCTTTTCATTTGGAAAAACAATGGGAAGATATTAAGAGGGATATAGAAGCCGTTATACGTGAACAGGAAATGAATAAGGAAAACATTCATCTCCAAGAATCAGCATATGAACGGATTGAAAATGAATACAAAAATCTGGAAAAATCATTATTATCAAATGAGTTGAGAAATGAACTAGAAGAAATTATTAATACCCATAAAGAAAATAAATTACTTGATGCACTTCAACAAGAAAATGAACAGAAACATAAAAACTGGTCCAATATCCAGATGAAAACAATGAAAAATATTGGATTATGGCTAGGTGTAAGTATCATCATTGGACTGATATTCGGTTTAATCGCCCTTTTAGCCGATATGCCATTTCTGTTTAATTTAGCGGGGATTAGTATTGTACTAGGAATTGTGCAGTGGTTACTAGGGAAGAAATCGATTAAACAATTAGACATACTGATGAAAGAATCTACTATTCCAAATAAGATTTCTTCTGTAACTCAGGATGAAGTTCAGAGAGCAGAAAGCCTTCTCCATCTAGACCAACAGAATTATCGAGAATTAGAATTCTTAGAAGAGAAGTTAAAAGAATCTTCTATCCATCTGAGAAAACTTCTTGATCAGAAATTATTATTAGAGGAACGTGATACCAGATTAAGTGAAACTATTTCGGATCATATTGCGAATTACCCATTCTTAGAACGTGTAGAAGTGGTATACTGGCCAGAGTTGTATTGTACATTAAAGGATTTGCTGCAAGTCGTTAAGATTTTGGATGAACTAAGAATGAAAGAGAAAGAACTTACAGAATCATTATCGTATTATCAACTAAAAGTGGATAAGTTTTTGCAAGACCATGGCTTTGAAATAAATGCAAAGTCGTTATTAAGTAAGATAGATTTTATTGACTATGAAATTAATACGTACCACGACCGGGAAAAACAAATAGTTCAAACTTCAAAAATGCTGGATGATAACGCGAATCAAATTGAAGAATTGAATATGAGTTGTGAAACAATAGAACAAGAAATAAATACTTTGTTTGATTTTGCTAATGCTCAGAACGAAGAAGAATTTTACCAGAGGAATAAAGAACTTAGGGAACGGAACGATTTATGTAAGGCTTCTGATAAGATTTCAAGCTATTATTCTAGTATATTTTCTAAGGAAGAGTGGGAGAACTTGGTCACAAATTCTCCAAAGAAAAGAACTATAGAACTTGAAATCAATGAATTAGAAATAAAAATACATGGGTTGGAAGAAGAACAAGAAGTAAATCGACAACAGCTTGCGAATATTATCGTAGAGTATCAAAAACTAGAATCATCTGAAACCTATTCTAAAACATTACATAGATTTCAATTGGAAAAAGAAAAATTCATAAAGCTTTCAAAGCAATGGGCAGTTTATAAAACAGCCAAGGAATTACTTGCGGGGACCAAGGAGAACTACCGTGATAAATACCTCTCAAAAGTGATCGTGAGAACGAATTATTTCTTTGAACAGTTAACAGATGGTTTATATACTCATGTTAGTCCACCAGACGATAGCAAACCTTTCTCTGTTGAACGAGTCGATCAACTTCGCTTTACAGTTCAGGAACTATCACAAGGAACCATCAATCAATTGTATGTATCGCTTCGACTAGCCATTAGTGAAATAATGAGTGACTCCATGCACTTACCATTTATGATTGATGATGCATTTGTGCATTTTGATGATATCCGAAAGAAGCGGATGATTTCTATTTTAAAAGAGATTGCTAGTCGACACCAAATTCTTCTTTTTACTTGTAAGCGTGAGGTAATTTCAGAAATTCACGACAAAAACATACTCCAGTTGACAAATAGACTACCATTAGTGGAAAATTAGTGGTAAATTAAATGGTAAATGGAAAAGAAATTTTTCAGTAGTGAACTGGATTGTACGAAAATACTTAAAGTGATATTTCGAATATATGCATCTTTTAGGATTTGTACATCTAGCTAATGGGAGGCATCCTTTAATGGAAGATAAGAAAAGCAGAGACTGGGAAAAACACGATGAAACCATTGAAAAGTTTATCCAAACCATTGCTAAAAATATGAATTTATATGGTGTTACATCATCAATTGGTAGACTATATGGTGTACTTTATTTCGCCGACGAACCAATGACGCTAGATGATATGCGAGACGCACTTGAAATGAGCAAGACGAGTATGTCTACTGGAGTAAGAACGCTTTCTGATATGAAGATGGTTGAATCCACATTTAGAAAAGGGATACGTAAAGACCTTTATACGTCCGAAGAGGATTGGTATAAGTCCTTTACATCTTTGTTCGGAGGACGGTGGAGGAGACTAACAGAGTCAAACATCGAAGAAGCGGATGAGGCAATGGAAGAATTAGAGAAGATCTTATCAACTACAGAAGATGAAGCGTTAAAAGAGCGAATTGAGCGTGATATAGACAGGTTGGAATATGCGAAAAACTATTATGATTGGTTGATGAAATTTATTCACGTTATTGAAACGGGGAAAATATTCGAATATATACCAAAAAATAAATAAGAATATAGAGTTTGAGATTGACTGGTCACCTTTTTGCAGATAGGAATGTTTACTTGTGTTAGTGTTACCTGCAAAAGAGAGAAACTTATCCATTTGCTTAAGAAGAGCAAATGCTTATCTTTCTAAGAACATGTCAATCTTATTTCTATTAAAGGGGAGGAATAGTTTATGAAAAGAGGCATTGGGAATTATCAGATAGGAGATCAATTCGAGGGTTTTGTACTCATTAAAGAATCAATTAAAGGAACGACTAGTAGTGGGAAGCCATTTTTAACGTTAATATTACGAGATGCTACAGGAGAGATTGAAGCAAAACTTTGGGATATTACAGGGGAAGATGAGACAACATTTATACAAGAACAAATTATCCGTATAACTGGAGAAATCAATCAGTTTCGTGGTAAAGCACAAATGAAAATTAGTTCTATTCGTTTAGCACAACCAACAGATGGTGTACATGTGTCAGATCTTATTGAGAAAGCTCCAGTTGAACGGGAAGAGTTAATGGAGAAATTAACAGAAGCAATCTTTGAAATGAAGAACCCTACGATACAACGACTGGTGAGAGCGATTATGAAGAAATATCAAGAACCATTACTGTTGTATCCAGCTGCAACTAGAAATCATCATGAGTATGTTTCCGGCCTTGCACATCATATTGTAAGCATGTTAAAAATTGCTCGTGAACTTTGTCAATTGTACCCTCAAGTTAATAAAGATTTATTATATGCGGGAATTATACTTCATGACATTGGAAAACTAAAAGAGTTATCTGGTGTGATATCAACTTCATATACATTAGAAGGAAAATTACTAGGACATATCCCAATTATGGTTGAAGAAATTGGACATATGGCAAGGGAATTAAAGCTTGAAGGTGAAGAAGTATTAATTCTGCAGCATTTAGTGTTAAGCCACCATGGAAAGGCAGAATGGGGGAGCCCAACACCACCACTAGTGAGGGAAGCGGAGTTATTACATTTTATTGATTTGATCGATGCAAAAATGAATATGTTAAATCGTTCTCTTGATAAAGTGAAACCCGGAGAATTTACAGAGCGAATATTTGCAATGGACAACCGTGCATTCTACAAACCTACATTCGAACAGTAGTAAAATTTACTGTAATGTTTCTAATCCTTGTACATATATATGAATTAAGTAGTTATGGACAAGGGGGATAAATACATGATTATAGGAATGCCATGGTGGGTTTTTATGATGATCTTATTCATTTTCTTTAGTGGTTATATGGCTTTTCGTGCAATGCGTGCTGAGAAGGAACTCGAAAATCACTATATTGAGCGAGAAGGCCAAGTGTATATAGAGAGAATGCAAGAAGAGCGTGAAGAACGTCATAAGAAAGAAGCAACAAATTAATAAGAATGTTAGCTCTTATGCTTTCTGAAGTAAAAAAAGGTTCTGTCCCTAATATGAGACAGAACCTTTTCCGTATAGTATTACTTACCCTTGAGCTTCAGGCTTGGTAAATAAATCCTTGAATTCTTCTAGTTTAACATCAATTTTTGCATCTTCTAAAAGCTTGTCCATTTTTTCTTGGACTGCAGCATAGTCAACTTGCTCCATCGCAATTTCTCTGCGAAGTTCTTCTTTCTTTTCTTCAAAAGTTGGAATATCCGTAACTTGGATAATATGGTAGCCAAATTCGGATTTTACAGGATCACTAATTTCTCCTTCTTCTAATCCAAATGCCGCTTCTTCAAATTCCTTAACCATTTTACCTTTACCAAAGTAATTTAAATCTCCACCTTGTGAAGCAGAACCATCAGTAGAGTGTTCTTTCGCTAACTCAGCAAAGTCTGCACCTTCATCAAGTTGTTTCTTTAAGTCATTAGCTAATGACTCATCTTCAACTAAGATGTGGCTTGCACGAATTTGTAGTTCTTGATTTTCCTTCATTTCATTGAATTTCTTTTCAACATCTTCATCTGGAACATCAATATCTTCGAAAACAAGTTTTTCTTGAAGTAGTCTTTGGTATGTTTGCTCACGGAATGCATCCTCATTAGGATAACCTTGTTGCATTAACCACATGGAGAACATTTCACCTTGCTGATCTTTTGCTTCTTGAACAGCTTTATCCACTTCTTCATCTGAAACCTCATATTTATCTTCTAATACTTTAATAACAACCATATTGTAAAGTGCACTTTCTCCAATATAGTCTTTCATTTCAGCGTAGAAATCCTCTTTTGTAACGTCTCCTACTTTTGTTTCTACAACTACTTCTGAATCAGCTTTTGATTCATCTTTATCAGCAGTACATGCAGAAAGTAGTAAAGCGCCAGCAGTAATGGTTGCTGCGATTGTTAGTTTTTTCATATAAGCCACACTCCTAATCTTATTGTTACTTCTTGGCTATTGATTAATATACCACAGTTTTACAGTAAAATAATAGTTAAAAGCAGAATTACTTAGAATTTACACATTTTAATTTAGACTTATATCATTACATTTAATACTTTTATATAAGAGGAAACGAGTAAGATAAGCATCATTATGTTGATCACACGAAAAACCCTTGCTTGTTTAGCCGCATTCATCTCTAGTTTTGTACAGAATTTATCAGCTAATGTATTGAAAATGAATAAAATGATGAATGCATAGAATAAAAAAATAATTATCATATCTTACAACCTCCTCAGGAAACCTAAATATACTCTAACAAAGATAATTATGCTTTTGGGTTATCTAACATGCATTAAGTAAATCTTGTAAACTAGTCATCTATAAAATACTGTAACAAAAAATTCATTATATGGGTAGTATAAAAAAGAAGGGGTATGTTGGACACCCCTTCTTAGTTTGCCTTTAATAGGATATCGAAGCCTTCATCACCGTTTTCTACAAATGCATGCTTAGGTGCTTTGAAGGAAATGCGGATAGTTAAAAAATCTAGAAAGGATATCCCAATATTTAATGATGTTAGTAGTAGAGAGTATATATAGATACTCGGGAATAGAAGTGTTGCAATTATTCCAGGTATCGTAATTAGTAATGTTGGTGCTAATGCAGAAAAGATAAAACTGTTCTTGCTAATATGAGAATTAGTATAGAATGTAAAGACAGGTAAAGCTTTTTTTCTAACTATTATTAAATTAATTCGTCTTTTTAATAGTAATAATGGTAAAATATGCATAAAAGAATGAAGGGTGGGTAATAAAATGAGTGCCACCAAAAATAGGATGATTCCTGATTCATTCAATTGATTTGTTTGATGCAATATGGAAAACGGTACATTTAAAATAATAAATGATAATAATGCTAAAAAGATAGATATTAAATTAATCCATTTTATTCCGTATTGTTTATTTAAGTTAACAGATTTCCAGCAGTTCATCTTATTAACCCTCCTTTGCATTTTTAGTTTTTTTATTAAATCAGTTATATTGTTTAATTGTATTACATGGAATATCAAATAGTATATTATTCAGTACAAAATCAGTTACCTTTTTCGAAATCCTAGTTGATTCTAGTATTTAGCCAGGAAAAATGCAATACCTTTTACGAAAAAAATATAGTTTCAAATTCTGCTAATATTAAATTGTATTCAGATAATTATTAATCGTTTGGGGTCAGGAGGATGCTTGAACATGCCTTGGGATAACAATTTAGCAACATTTCAATTACAGTTATTATCTAAGATTATCGACATCAAAAAATACCCTTTTACCAAGCTTGTAATGGTACATAAGTTAACGGAAGACGAATATAACGAATTATTTACCTTGTTAGAAGGAATGGATCGAGAATACAGACAGCAAAAGGAAGAAGGATTACTTGACTATTCATCTCACTTGGTGAAATTTGCAGGCATGCTAAATGAGAAGCTAAATCCAACAGAAACTATCTTTGCTTTACATAAAGAAGGTTATTATCCTGATTTGTTAGGGGAATTTATTCGGTTAATAAAAAAAGATGGCTTGTAGGGGTTAATGTACCTACTAGCCATCTTTTTTTATTTCTGATACTTCTTTAAAGAAGTGAAATAATCTCTCATGAAATTCCAGTAAATTATTGAGTTTGTCCTGAAGCTCGTCATCTTTCTCAGCATTCTGTATATGATCAAATTCGTTCTTCAATTCAATCAGTGCATCTTTCCTGACCTCTGTAGCATCAATCCATTTCTTCATATAAAAGCTTAAAAACTGTCTGAATAGATGATTATTTACTTGGAATAAATCTTTTCGTACACCTTTTTTCCAAACTCTTTTTACTAGATTTAAATCAACTAGGCTCCGTACGCTCGTACTCATTGAAGTTTTACTCTTCCCTAATGCTTCACTCATATCATCTAATGTTAATGGTGTTCCCTCGACATATAAATAAGCAAAGACTCTTGCTTCAATGGGAGATAAATCAAATAATTCTACGGTTTTAGCAAACTCTAGTAAAATACCGTTCTTTATCTTTTCGTTGCTGTTATTCAACATGCAAACCTCCTAAACTTGCTCTACTATAAGGTTACAATAGTCAACCAAGATTGAGAAATGGATAGTTGGTAGGTATTTTGGAGTAATATGGAGTATTTAAAAGGAAAACCAATATTTTATTCGTACAGTTTAAACTGTATGAAAAATATAATCGAAAATAAAGGAATATAAAGTTTGTCCAGTTCATATAAAAAGGTGTATAGTATTATGAGTAAGCGTTGCGGCACGGTTCGTTTTTATAATCTATTATTCTATATTTTAATGCATACAATGATAAATGTATGTCGAAAGAGGTGAAGGCTTTGCCAATTATTGAAGCGAAAAACCTAACAAAGGTTTTCGGTAAGAATCCAAAACAAGCATTAGACCATTTGGGTCAAGGTTTATCCAAAGAAGAAATATTAAAGAAAACGGGAAGTACGGTTGGTGTAAATAGAGCATCTTTTACAGTTGAACCAGGTGAAATCTTCGTAATTATGGGATTGTCTGGTAGTGGTAAATCCACACTGGTACGATTGATTAACAGATTAATCGAACCAACACAAGGTTCCATCCTTATTGATGGACAGGATTTAGCAAAAATGGACAAAAAAGATCTTCGTCAAGTTCGTCGTGAAAAGCTCGGTATGGTGTTCCAACGTTTTGCGCTTTTCCCAAATAGAACCGTATTAAAAAATGTTGAGTATGGTTTGGAGATTCAGAAAGTAGATCCAGAAAAAAGAACCAAAAAAGCACATGAAGCACTAAAATTAGTGGGCTTAGAAGGATACGCAGAACAAAAACCTGAACAATTATCAGGTGGTATGCAGCAACGTGTTGGACTAGCGAGGGCGTTAGCTAATGATCCGGAGGTTCTTTTAATGGATGAAGCATTTTCAGCTTTAGACCCGCTTATTCGTAAGGATATGCAGGATGAGTTAATTGATCTGCAATCCACAATGAAAAAAACAATTATCTTTATCACACATGACTTGGATGAAGCATTACGTCTTGGTGACCGAATTGCCCTAATGAAAGACGGTTCGATTGTGCAAATTGGTACACCTGAGGAAATATTAATGAATCCAGCCAATGACTATGTAGAACGCTTTGTTGAGGATGTTGATCGTTCGAAGGTTCTAACTGCAGGACATATCATGAAACGTCCTGAAACTATCAATATAGAAAAACATGGCCCACGTGTTGCATTAGAGCGTATGAAAGAAGCTGGTATTTCAAGTATTTTAGTGGTAGACAGTAAACGTAATTTAAAAGGATATGTTACTGCTGATGATGCTTCTGAGGCTAGAAAGAAAGAGGTCCGCGACCTAAAAGAGATATTACAAACTGACATTAAGCAGGTAAACAAAGAAACATCCATGCAAGAAATATTTAATGTAATCAATGGTTCACCAGTTCCAGTTGCAGTAGTCGAAAATGAAAGATTAGTAGGGATTATTGTACGTGGTGCTGTCATTGCTGCACTTGCAGGAGATAGTGAGGTGAACTTAGAACATGCTTAAAGAATGGTTTACGGAAGGTATTCCAATTGCGGAAGGTACGGAATGGGTTACCGATCAAATAACGGATATATTTGCTTTCTTATTCGATCCTATAAAAGAGCATTTTGGTAATTTCATGGATTTCGCATCAGAAACACTAATGTTAGTACCACCTGTTGTTGTTATGATTATTGTTGCATTAATTGCATTCTTTATAAGTGGGAAAAAATTTGGTTTAGCAGCGTTCTCTGTTGTAGGTTTATGGTTAATTGATAATCAGGGGTATTGGGAACATCTAATTAGTACATTTACTTTAGTTTTAATAGCTAGTTTATTATCTGTCATTATTGGTGTTCCAATAGGTATTCTGATGGCTAAAAGTAAAACCGCTGAAGCAATTATAAAGCCGATTTTAGACTTTATGCAGACAATGCCTGCATTCGTATATCTAATTCCGGCAGTAGCGTTTTTTGGGATTGGAATGGTACCAGGTATATTTGCATCATTAATTTTTGCAACTCCACCTACAGTACGTTTTACAAACCTAGGTATTCGTCAAGTTTCCAAAGAACTTGTTGAAGCATCTGAAGCATTTGGAAGTACTGGTACTCAAAAATTACTAAAAGTAGAATTACCTATGGCAAAAGCAACGATTATGGCAGGAATTAACCAAACTGTCATGTTAGCTTTATCAATGGTTGTTATTGCATCCATGATTGGAGCACCTGGACTTGGAAGAGAAGTATTATCTTCCTTACAACGTGCTCAAGTAGGAACAGGTTTTGTTGCTGGTATTGGAATTGTTATTCTTGCAATCATAATTGATCGCTTTACACAAAGTGCTAATTCTAAAGAGCAATAAGAGTATAACGGGGCTAATCGCTCCAATAATGAAGTTGGTACCTTTTCTTAGATGAGAAGTTCCATATAGATATTACAAAAAAAGGGGAGAAATAATTTGTTAAAAGGTAAATTAAAAGGTCTTGGTGTAGCATTAGGACTTTCGCTAACATTAATTGCAGCAGGATGTGGATCGGATGATAAAGATACATCTAACGGAGAATCATCAGATAACGGTGAAGTAAATTATAGTGAAGAATTAAATTATACGATTACTGGTATCGAAGCTGGAGCTGGAGTATTTCAGGCTTCAGAACGTGCAGTAGAGGAATATGGTCTTGATGGCTGGGAAGTTGCAGCATCATCAAGTGGTGCAATGGCAACTGCATTAGGTGAAGCTATCGAAAATGAAGAACCTATTGTCGTAACAGGTTGGTCTCCACACTGGAAATTCGCTAAATATGACTTGAAATATTTAGAAGATCCAAAAGGAACTTTCGGTGATGCAGAGATTATTGGTACAATGGTACGTCAAGGATTAGAAGAAGACATGCCTAACGCATATACAGTTCTAGATCAATTCTTCTGGACTGAAGATGACATGAACACAGTTATGTTAGAAATTGCAAATGGTGGGGAGCCTGCTGAAGTTGCAGCTGCATGGGTTGAAGATAATGCAGAAAAAGTTGCCGAATGGACTGAAGGTGCCGAAGAAGTTGATGGCAAAGAAATAGAATTAGTATATGTGGAATGGGACACGGAAGTAGCATCTACTAACGTTGTTGCTAAAGTATTAGAGGATCTTGGTTTTAATGTGACTGTTACACCTCTTGATAATGGAGTTATGTGGCAAGCAATTGCTAGTGGTGAAGCAGATGGAATGGTAGCAGCGTGGTTACCTGGTACTCACGGTGATTTATACGAAGAGTACAAAGATCAATTAGTTGACCTAGGTGCAAATCTTGAAGGTGCTAAAATTGGCCTAGTTGTACCAGCTTATATGGAAATTGATTCTATTGAAGATTTAGAAGCAAAATAATAAAAGTAAATAAAAGCAGACAGAAGTCAGTCTGCTTTTATTTATTGGGTAATTTATTTGAATATTAGGTCAATATTAATGGAATAAGGGAGTTTTGTTATTTAATGAAGAAATTATTAGTAGGGTTAGGTTTAGTTAGTGCACTTGTCTTAGCTGGATGTGGTGATGATACTTCGTCAAATGATTCAAGTGAAGAGAAAAGTTATAGCGAGGTTGTAGATTACACCATTACTGGTATTGAGCCAGGTGCAGGTATTAGTGTTACGACGGAAAAGGCAATTGAAGAATATGATTCATTAAGCGGGTGGAATGTCGAACTATCTTCTACTGCAGCAATGGCTGCAGAACTTGATAAAGCAATGGATAATGAAGAACCTATCATCATTACTGGTTGGAACCCGCATTGGACATTTGCTAAGTATCCTGATATGAAATATTTAGAAGATCCAAAAGGAATCTATGGTGGAGTAGAAGAAATTAAAACAATAGCTCGTAAAGGTCTTGAAGAAGAGAAGCCAGAGGCTTATAAAGCATTAGACCAATTTAATTGGGAAGTAGAAGACATGGAATGGATCATGTACGAATCAAAAGAAACCGGTGACGACATTGCTGCAGTGGCGAAACAGTGGGTAGATGATAATCAAGACAAAGTTGACGAATGGTTAGCAGGCGTTAACGATGTAGATGGTGTCGAAATAGAACTTGTTTCTACACCTTGGGATTCTGAACGTGCTTCAGCAAATGTTATGAAATATGCATTGGAGCAAAAAGGCTTTGAAGTAAAAGTAACACCAGTAGATGTTGCTGTAGTTTTCGAATCCATTGCTAATGGTGATGGTGATGCTTCGTTAGCACCATGGATGCCAATTACCCATAAAGATTTCTATGAAAGCTATCAAGAAGATTTTGTAGACCTTGGTGCAAACCTAACAGGCGCAAAAATCGGCTTAGTTGTTCCGGAATATATGGATATTGAATCTATTGAAGACTTAGAACCAAAAGAATAATACTTTTATATTAAAGAAGCTTTCTCAGATCTCGAGAAAGCTTCTTTCCTGTAATAAAAATATAGTTACAATAATGTTCTTTTACCAATTAAAAACCAACACCTAAAAAAGTGCTGGTTCTGAAATTAAGCTTCAACTTTTTTATTCTCATTTACTTTTTCTTCGAGATCTTTTAAACTAGACTCAATTTGTTCTAGATATTGATGGATATTCTTTTGATGGGGTTCTACAGATTCTTTCCACTCTGAAATGGAACTTTTCATCTCCAAGGTCAAGTCCTTAATTAAGGAAACACCCTCTTTTGAAGTAGCTGCAATTTGATCTTTTAGTCGTAGCCCGTCTATTTTTAGATTTTCCAGTAATTCTTTCCATTCAAGACTTTGATCTTTAACTTTAGTTCTTAATTCTTTTCCGGATGTTGGAGTGCTTAGTAAAGTTGCGGTGGCTCCAACAACACCTCCAATTAAAATTCCTAAAGCGAATGATTTACCATTTGCCATATTAATCCCGCTCCTTTCCCACTTACTATCATTTTTCCTAGTTTTCTCTATTTTATTATGTATATTGTTATTTCTTACACAGATTAGCCACATGGACAAACAAATTTCTTTATCATTAAAAATACTTTTTAAGTTTTTTCATTCTGTAAAAAAATCCTCTGACAAACAATGCCAGAGGATTAAATAAATACTCATTAGACTGCAATTGGTTTGGATCGTTTTAGGATTTGTTGAACTACCGGGTAAATGATAATCATTAACACCGTATTCAATCCAGCAGCTGGTAAAACAGCTGTTGTAAAGAATAATAAGAAAACCCCATCCATTAAACCAACAACGTATAATGCAAGAGTTAGAAAAATCGATCCACTAATCATCGTACCGATAGCAGTTAAAACAGGTACGCCTATCTTTATATTCACTCTGTCTTTAACTAGTAAAAAGAGTGCAAAAAAGATTAAGGCAGTAATTGGTTTCTCGATAAAGTTAGCAATCTGTCCACCTGGTGCATTTGAAGTAAGTGCTGATAATATTCCAGTTGCAATTGCCAACACACCTACATACTTTAGTTTAGGAAATAACATTATTCCTATAAACATCATGGCCAACATCATATCTGGTGTTACACCATAAATCGGTGGCATGATGAAGTGCAGTACTGCACCAATCCCCATTAATAGTGATAAAATGACTAAAATTCTTGTATTCATTTGTACCTCTCCTCGGCTAAGCTTTACTAAGCTCTAATTTTTAGTTCCTCAACTGTACACTCATTGTCAGTTGCAGAAACTTATTTTAAGTATAACAAAGATAATCTGAAATAAAAAGAACTTATTTGGAAATTATTAGTTTTTTTGGACTACTTAATTTCACTATTTATTTCAGCTGCCATTGTTTGTAAATCTTCTGGTGTGTAATCTTCTGTATGTACGTTCCAATTAGAAGAATATCCATCGCCTTCTCCGTAACGTGGAATCAGATGAATATGTATATGGAAGACAGATTGATCTGCAGGCGCCTCATTGTTATTAAGTAAGTTCATTCCAACAGGTTTATATGCTGCTTTAATAGCATTTGCAATACGGGGAACACGAGCAAATAATTCGCTAGCTACCTCGCTAGGCGTTTCATAGATATTCTTAACATGCGTTTTAGGAATAACCAATGTATGTCCTTTCGTCACTTGACTAATATCTAGGAAGGCATACACTTGATCATCTTCATAAACTTTAGCGGACGGAATGTCTCCAGCAATTATTTTACAAAAAATACAATCTTCATGTGCCATAACCACAGCTCCTAACTTTTTCCTCTATTGTATATAGTTGGGCTAGGGGATGTAAAGCTTTATGCTAAGTTAGGCAGGAGGAAGGGGAGTTTGTAGGTGGTGAGCATGTGCATGTAAGTTGGGACCATGCCCCTGATGTTTTATAACATTAACCCAAAAGTAAGAACCATGTGCCCGATATTTTATAGCATGGGCCTGAAAGTATGGAGCATGTGCCCGATATTTAAAAGCATGAGCCTGAAAGTACGGAGCATGTGCCCGATATATTAAAGCATGAGCCTGAAAGTACGGCTCATGTGCCCAATATATTAAAGCATGAGCCCGAAAGTACTGACTATGTGCCCGATATATTAAAGCATGAGCCTGAAGGTACGGAGCATGTACCCGATATTTCATAGCATGAGCCCGAAAGCAGGAACCATGCCCCTGATGTTTTATAACATGAGCCCAAAAGCAGGAACCGTGTGTCCGTACCCATATACCTTACACCCAAGCAACTCAACCATGTGACTCTAATAATCGTCCTCTAAAATCCAAGCACAAAAAAAACAGGCATCGTCCAAATGGACGAGCCTGTTATAGAGCCGAGGTCAATAAACTAATGTGGGGACTTGTAATTACCGTTATCTTGCTTAATGCAATTTAACTGGTTTACAAAACCTTTTTGTTAGTATCCCTTGGCGTTGAGATGTCTTCTAACAAAAGGGTTTTATTTCATTAGATTATCTTTCGTCAACACCCCATTTGTTTTTTTAACACATTTTTTAGTGAAGCATCATCATTTTCCAACACTAACACCTCATTTGTGTTTAACAAATTGGTACGTTGTTGCTACCTCGACCCTACACTAGTATTTTGAGCGATTTCATAAATTCTATACACTTCTTTGAAAAAAAACTAAAAAAAATTATAGTTAAATACACTAATCGCTAATCCGGCTCATCCATCATTATTTTGTTTATAAATACTTTGTCGAAAAAGGTATGAGAGTTTCCTTTGGAATTTGTACTGTTAAATGATAAAATTTTAACCAAGTGAAAAGACTAGGGGGAAAGCATGTGAAGCCGTTATTACACATTGAAGATCTGGTTGGGGGCTATACCCATAAAAATGTTCTCCATGGTGTTTCATTTGATGTGAACGCTAAAGAGATTGTTGGACTGATTGGACTTAATGGTGCTGGTAAAAGTACAACCATTAAGCATGTGATTGGATTGATGCAACCGAAAAAGGGGTCCATCTCGGTAAATGGAAAAACGTTTAGAGACAATCCATCAGAATATAGAAATCAAATGGCATATATTCCTGAAATGCCAATTTTATATGATGAATTAACACTATATGAGCATCTTCGATTAACGGCAATGGCCTATAATATACCAGAGGATGTTTTTGAGAAAAGACTTGAAGTATTATTAAAAGAATTTCGGTTAGAAAAGAAATTAAAATGGTTTCCTGTCCATTTCTCTAAAGGAATGCGTCAGAAAGTCATGATTATGTGTGCATTCTTAATTGAACCACCACTTTATATAGTGGACGAGCCATTTGTAGGATTAGACCCACTAGGAATTCAGTCATACTTGCAATTAATGGACGATATGAAACAACAAGGTTCAGGGATATTAATGTCTACTCATATTTTGGCGACAGCTGAACGTTATTGTGATCGATTTGTTATTTTACATGATGGGGAAGTTAGAGCACTTGGGACATTAGAAGAGTTACGAGAGCAATTTGATATGCCACGTGCGACTCTGGATGATCTATATGTTCAATTGACAAAGGAAGATAGCCATGTTTAATTCACATGACCTTTTTATGAAGCGTTTCAGTACGCATTTAAAGGATATGAGTAGATACTTAAAGTATATATTCAATGGTCATATTGCGTTTGCTATGTTGTTTTTTATTGCAGCACTTGCTTATTATTATCAACAATGGCTAACTATGCTTCCTGAAAATTTTCCAACCGCGTGGATTATGGGGATAGTTTTAGGGCTTGTCGTTAGTTATAGTCCTGTCCGCACCTTATTAAAAGAACCAGATTTAGTATTTTTAATTCCTGCTGAACACAAAATGGGTGCATATTTTCGGAATGCACTTATTTACAGTTTTGTTATTCAACTTTATTTGGTAGCCATTATTGTGGCGGCGTTCGGACCGCTTTACTTTGCTTCTTATCCAGAACGTCCTGGTAATACATACTTATTAACCATTGCTGTCGTTCTGATATTTAAGCTTTGGAACTTAATTGCAAATTGGTGGATATTAAGGATACGAGAAAAGAACATACGAATGATTGATCAATTGGCAAGAGTCTTTTTAAACATAGCCGTGTTTTATTTTATTATCCGTGGGGAAATGCTTTTAGCTGGAATCACAACTATATTATTTGTTGTTATTTTTTTATATGACTTAAGCTTATCACGGAAACAAGCTGGACTTGCTTGGGAATTACTCCTTGAAAAGGATCAGCATCGTATGCAATCTTTTTATCGTTTCGCGAATTTATTTACGGATGTACCTCATTTGAAGAATCGTATTAAACCACGACACTGGTTAGTATCCCTTGTAGAGAAACGTATTCCATTCGAAAGAAAATATACGTATGATTACTTACTCCGGATAACCTTCCTACGTGGTGGAGATTATTTATCTATGTATATTCGATTGATTGTATTAGGTGGATTATTTATTTACTTTATACCTAATGTTTGGGTGAAAATACTCTTTGCCATTCTTTTTGTGTATATGAGTTTATTCCAAATGATGACTTTGTACCAACATCATAGGACGATAATGTGGTTAGATTTGTATCCTGTTGAAGATGAAAATAGAAAAAAAGCTCTTCTGAAATGGTTAGTACAATTAGCAATTGTTCAAACTATATTATACGCAGCGGTGTTCTTAGTAACGGAGGCATATTTAGGGTTTATCATAACATTGTTAGGCGGAATGCTTTTTACCTATCTCTTTACCAATGGGTACGTAAAACAGAAATTGGCTTAAAACTAAGGAGTCATGGTCTAGTATCCATGACTCCTCATTTTATTATAAGTGAGTACCGATAATTATTTCCAATGAATGGTAATATTCTCTTCGCTAAATTTGTCAAAGAGTGCTTTGTGGTAGCGCATGAGAAAACCATTCTCACTAAGAAGAACCTTGTTGCCATCTGTAAAGAATATTTCATATTGGTCAAAGCCTTCACTTCGATCTATATCATAATAATTAATCTCCTCTACATCCTGCCAGGAATATTGATTGATATGGGCTGATAAGGAATTATTGTAGGCAATTCCTTTATCACCAATAGCTATATGTGGTCTTGCTCCTAATAATAATAAGATAATACCAGAAATGAATAGAATAATACCTATAATAACAACAGTTTTTCTTAATTTTCCAAAGTAAAGTAAGAGTGACGATGCACCAATTACAAAACTACCAACAGCGTAGATAATGTAGCTTTTTGCTGGAACGATGACTATCCATGTTCCAGGTGTGAGGTATATGCTATTAGCTATAAAAGCAGGCATAAACACTAATAACACTGGTGTTACAATAAGCACACATATCCCGATAGCCATAAAGAAATGTTTTGCTTCATAGTGTTTAACCATGAATCTTCCCCCTTTTATCTTTATAGTAATTCTTACGAAATAAGTTTGATAAAAGATTCAGTTTATTTGAAGGCTGGTTTCGAAAAGTTTGTTGCTATTTATAAGAAACTGCGCGGTAACTAAGTATTTTGTATAGCGCATCATACCCGCTACGGAAATACACTCCGCTTTCCGCGGGCGGCTGGTGAGCCTCCTCGCGCTATCGCACTGCGGGGTCTCACCGAAGCCTATCCTCCCGCAGGAGTCTCCGTGTATTCCCTACGCTCGTATAGAATGGAAAAATATTACATAAAATCAAAAACGTAATTTAGTCTACTAACTCTGATCAGAAATCCAAAACCAGCGTAGGCAGAATAGGGAGACTCCTCGAAAATAAAGAACAATTTTCTTCGTGCGATGTATATGCTGCCGAAGCCTTCCTTGGACTGCGATTACTCGCCCCATCGAAAACCATTGTCCTGCGGGAATAGCGCGTGTCCGAAGACCCCTAGAGAGGAGAACTTTCCTCGAGGAGGCTGAGGCCGGGCCCGCGGCAAGGTAGACACTACGACGGTCTTTTCGAGCAGATGTCGCCCCTGTGCTGACAGTAAAAGCGGAGTATTCTGCCGGAGCGGTATCGTAAAACTATGCTTATTAATTATGGGATAAAATTGCAGTAGTTACCGCACAGTTTCTATCAACTATTTGCTAGATTAAACCAACTGGAATAACAACAACCTTTTAGTTACAGCCTAGTTAAAAAATAGACGTCAAAAAGACTACCGTATTAAACGATAGTCTTTGGTTAAAGGTTAGCTTTTCTGATAAGCAAAGTATGCACTAATTAATGTTTTTGCTGCTATTGGCATTGCTCTTTCGTCAAAATCAAAATGAGGGTGATGATGTGGGTAGTGATTGCCTTCTTTTTCAGCCCCCGTGAAGAAAAATGCACCTGGTCTTTCTTGAAGATAATATGCAAAATCTTCACCGCCCATTACTGGTATGATTTCCTCGACTGTTTCAACTTCAGGTAGTTTCTTGCTTACCTCCATTATAAGTTCTGCTTCAGTGGGATGATTAACTACTGGTGGATAACCTTTTTTATAATTAAATGAATATGTACATTCATTCGCAATACAAACACCTTTAATAATCTTTTCCATTTCTTCAATTACTTGTTCTTGTATTTCTGTATTCAAGTAACGAACTGTACCTACTAATTTAGCTGTGTCAGCAATTATATTAAATGCATTGCCGGCTTCGAACATACCAACAGTAATTACTGCTGTTTCTAGTGGGTCAAGTCTTCTACTTACAATTTGTTGTAACTGAGTTACGATTTGAGATCCGATGACAATCGAATCTTTTGTTTCATGTGGATAGGCACCGTGTCCACCTTGACCTTGGATAATTAATTCGAATCTGTCTGCTCCTGCCATCATGACATTTTTGGAAGTCTGAACCGTTCCAACAGGTGTTGTCGCCCATAGATGAGTACCAAATACAGCATCAACATTACGGATTGCACCGGCTTCAATCATTGGCTTTGCCCCACCTGGTGCATATTCTTCTGCATGCTGATGAAGGAACACGATAGTACCTGATAATTCTTTCTGATAAGATTTCATTACTTTTGCTAAAGTAAGAAGTGTTGCGGTATGGCCATCATGTCCACAGGCATGCATTACACCGTCCACTTTTGATTTATATGGGACATCCTTAGCATCTTGAATTGGCAGGGCATCAAAGTCTGCACGTAAAGCAACGGTTTTTCCAGGTTTACCACCTTTTAACGTAGCAACAACACCATTTCCTCCAACACCTTTTTCATATGGTATACCTAATCCCTCATAAAAATCAGCTATGTATTCTGCAGTTTTGTATTCTTTGAAAGATAATTCTGGGTGTTGATGTAAGTAGCGACGGATTTCCACGGTTTCCGGGTATAAGGCGTCAATGGCTTGATGAATTTCTTGTAACAAGATTATTCCCCCATTCCTAAATTTTTCTACTATTATAGCATCTTTTTGTAGAAAAATAATTTTAAATTACTATTAGATAAGCTATGATTAAGTCAATATGAAAATGAATATCAGGAGGTATCACCATTTGAAAAGGCGTCAAATTGTTTTTATTTCATTTTTTATTGTTATGTCAGGTGTAATTGGTACTTGGATATTTAAGATAGTTCGCGGGGAAATCCCTTATGTGGACAAGTGGACCAGGGATTTAGTTGATACCTTCCCAGATACATATATTTATTCTTTCTTTCGAGTAGTAACTAATTTAGGTTCAGAATCTTTTATGTACCCATTTACCGCAGTCGTAACCATCATACTCATTATCTTATTTCGAGACTGGTTACCTGGAATCGTATTTGGTTTAGGAATTTTTGCAACCCATCAAGCTAATAAACTAATTAAGCTTCTAGTAGATAGAGATCGTCCTTCTATATTAGAAGAGGCAAATGCAGTGGGGGAGAGTTTCCCTTCAGGACACGCAATGGTTCCAATCGTGTGCTATGGACTGATTGCGTATTTCCTAGCTAAAAAGATTAGATCTACGGCAGCTGTATTAGGTATACAAATATTCTTTGCACTGCTTGTGTTTCTTATTGGTATAAGTAGATATGTGATCAATGTTCATTATTTAACGGATATTTTTGCTGGGTTTGTTTTTGGATTTGTATGTTTGCTCTTACTAATTTACTTATATGAATGGATTAAAAGGTTGAGAACTCGGTCTTAAGGCGGAGACAAAAGCATTCTAGAGATGGTTTTCCCTTTCTTCAAAAATGACTAAGATATAAGTAACAGAAGAGAAGAAGGGAGCATTTTATATGGATGCTGTAGCGGAGCATAATGTAAAGGTACCAATTTTTCATAATCGTAACTTTGTTCTTTTATTAATTAGTGCTTTATTTTCATCACCAGGCTACTTTGTTTATATTATTGGTGCAGAGTGGCTGATGCTTACGATAACGGATAATCGATTTTATTTTGGGATGTTGTTTTTTGTAGCAGCAATACCTAGACTGATTTTATTAATTGTAGGTGGATTAATCGCAGATAGGGTAAATAAACGGACAGTTTTATTTTGGTCTGATTTTACTCGAGCTACGTTAATTGGCGTGTTAATTATACTAATTCTTACGGATTCAGTTGCGGTATGGCATTTGTTAGTTTTATCTGGACTGTTTGGTATTTCAGATGCCTTTAGTTATCCTGCCATGCAATCTTTAATTCCAACATTATTGGAAAAAGATCAGTTACAAAGAGGAAATTCATTTATACAAATGACAGCTCAGATAAGTCCTATTCTTGGACCTGCACTTGGTGGTACGTTAATTGCCCTACTAGGATTCACCGGTGTATTCTCTGTTGCATGTGTCCTATTACTTTTAGCTTCTCTAGCGGTATTATTTATTCGAATGAAGGAAGATAAGCAAGAAGAACCAGAAAGTCACACACCTTTAGCAGATCTAAAGGAAGGATTCCTGTATGCACGTAAAAATGAACTAGTTATTACGGTTGTAATCATGGCATTGTTCTTAAACTTGTTCTTCTCGGGCCCGATAGCAATAGGGATGCCGGTTATCGTTAAAGATGTTTTTGCTGGTAGTGCAGTGAGTCTTGCAACCATTCAAACATCTATGGGAATTGGTGCTTTGGTAGGGGCAATCCTACTTGCTAGCTTGAAACTAAAGAAGCCTGGTAAAGCTGTTATTAGTGGGCTAATAGGCTTAGGAATAGCATTTGGTACGATGGGGATGTCGTCTAACATTTGGATGATGGCAGGGTTAGTTGCCCTTATGGCTGTGTTAACACAAATCGTTAACATCCCATTAATTACCATGCTTCAGCAAACAACAGATAAACGAATGCTAGGTCGAATGATGAGTATGTTTATGACTGTATCAACTGGACTTACGCCGATTTCCTATGTTGCAACGTCATCACTTATTGCAGTTGGCGTTAGTATCCAATGGATTATTGTTGTAAGTGGAGCGATAGTAACCCTTATTGCAATCTACAACCTAAGAAATAAAAAAATACTAGAATTCAAATTATCATAGGGGAGAGAGACAAATGAAAAGTGGATTTTTCCGATTCCTAATTGCAGCTGTATTAATCATGTTTGGTGTCGTATTAGTGTTAGAAAATATTGGTATTCTGGAATTTAATAGTAAGAATGCATGGAGTTATATTTATCCTTCCGTTTTTGTTCTATTTGGATTGAAATGGATGATTGATCGTATGAGACATCGAGGGGGAAGCTGGGTCTGGGGGTCCTTCTTCTTCATCTTTGGATCCCTTTTACTATTAGACCGGTTTGATGTCATTGAGTTTGCTTTTAGAGATGTTTTTAAACTATGGCCACTATTAATTGTTTATTTTGGATTTCTGTTTATAGGGAAATCTTCAAAGCCTAAAGTTATTATCCATAAAGGTGGAACCACGATTGAGAAAGATGAGAATAGCTCTTTTTTTACGGTCGGAAATCATGAGTTTAACAAGCCAAATTGGAAGGTCGAGCCAACAACGGTCAAGACGCTTGCGGGAGATTTTTACTATGACTTCTCCAAAGCTTATATACCAGAAAAAGAGATTCCAATTACGATTAGTTCACTCGCAGGCGATGTTCATATTCTTGTACCAGAGAACCTTGAATTTCAGGTCTATGCATCTGTCAAAGCGGGAGATATCGATGTTGTTGGGCAGACTGTAGACGGGATTAATCGTTCGCTAAGCTATGTGACTCCAAACTATGATACTGCGACTAGAAAGATTAATTTTAACTTGAAATTAAAGGCTGGTTCCATCCGTATAGATTATGTTTAATAGAGGAGAGAGTACAATGAAAAAGCGGTTTTCCAGTATTCGGTACAGTTATATCATCTCGCACTTTAATGGACTTTTTCTAACCTTTATTACAATTCTAGCAATATTATTATCTATCTATGTTTTAGTATCTCCAACATGGCTTACGTCCAATAGTATCTTTTTATTTATTGGGTTATACGCAGTGATTGCATTCTTTATTTCGGTATATGTGGGTTTTCGTTCAAGTGGAGATATTAAACAACGCATGGATTATTTGTCTGTTCTTATTACACAATTTGCAAATGGAAACTATCAATCTAGAATATACTTTAATGAAGGAGACGAGCTCTCCAGAATAGGGAATGAATTAAATGAACTTGGTGAAAAACTTCAAAATCAAGTGAAGTCATTGCAACGGTTAGCGGATGAGAAGGCGGAGCTTGCAAAGTCAGCACATAAGTCAGCTGTAATTGAAGAAAGGCAACGTATTGCAAGGGACCTACATGACGCAGTGAGTCAGCAGCTATTTGCATTGTCTATGATGTCTGAAGCAGCTGTTAGGCAAATTGATCATAATGCGGTTTTAGCAAAAGAACAGATGGAAGAAGTGGCAAGTGCGGCACATCATGCTCAAGCTGAGATGCGTGCACTACTACTACATCTAAGACCTGTCCATTTATCTGGAGATCCATTACCAAAGGGAATTATGAAACTAGTAGATGAGTTAAGGCAAAAATCACAGATTAACTTTCAGTTAGAAATAGATGAGAAGTTGGCCTTGTCAGAAGCGACAGAAGAGCATGTCTTTCGAATTATACAAGAATCTTTATCTAATATACTTCGTCATGCAAATGCATCTGAGGTAAAGATAGAAATTATAAAACGTGGTAAAGAGCTCTTCATACATATTGCAGACAATGGAAAAGGCTTTGACTTTTCCGTTGATAATGAGAAAAAGACGTCGTATGGCTTAAAAACAATGAAGGAACGTAGCGAAGAACTAGGTGGTACGTTTACGATTAGATCCAATATCGATGAAGGCACTTATATTGATATTCGAATACCTTGTTAAAAGAGATTGGAAGGGGAGGAATAGAGATGATTCGAGTTATAGTGGTAGATGACCATGAAATTGTAAGAAAAGGTATCATTGCTTATTTACAGACTGACCCCGAGATTAATGTCATTGGTCAAGCAAATAGTGGGAATGACGGAGCAAAACTTATTTTAAAAGAAAAGCCAGACGTTGTATTGATGGATTTAATGATGGACAATGGAACAGGTATCGATGCAACCAAACAGGTTATGCAGGAATACCCATCATGTAAGATTATCATTCTAACAAGCTATTATGATGATCAACAAGTATTTCCAGCATTAGAGGCAGGAGCATTTAGCTATATTTTAAAAACCTCCTCAGCTGATGAAATTGTGTCTGCTATAAAAAAAGCAGCAAACGGTGAGAATGTGATTGAACCAAAAGTAGCCAGCAAAATGATGACTAGTTTCCGTGGAGAAAAGCGAAAACTTCATGATGAATTAACAGAACGAGAAATGGAAGTCTTGTTATGTATTGGAAATGGAATGACCAACCAGGAAATTAGTGAGAAACTATATATTGGTATTAAAACAGTTAAAACTCATGTAAGTAATATTCTAGCTAAATTAGATGTTCATGATAGGACACAGGCTGCTGTATATGTTCATAAAAATAATTTGTTAAATTCAAGAGGGTGAAGCCCTCTTTTTTGTTTTTTGAATCAATCCCTAGTATAATACTAGGGAAATTAAAATCAAATTGAGGAGATACCTGAATGGATGATTCGAAGAAAAAAGAGAATTTTCTGCTTGGAATATGGGGAGTGGCTGTTGTAGCTACAGCAGGTAGTTTGTTTTTCTCAGAAGTTATGGGGTATGAGCCATGTGAATTATGTTGGTTTCAACGAATTCTCATGTACCCATTAGTCATTATTTATGGTACAGCATTATTCAAAAGGGATTTATCCACTGCCTTACCAGGTTTGTTTTTAAGTGGTATAGGTATGTGTTTGTCTACATATCATTATTTTATACAAAAATTACCTGCTTTAAAGGAAGCGGGCGGTGCATGTGGACTTGTACCTTGTAATGTGGAATATGTGAATTTCTTTGGTTTTATTACCATTCCAATTATGGCGGGTACAGCATTTATTTTAATCTTTGTAACACATCTAGTACTATTAAAACAAACTAGGGGGAAATAAAAATGCAAAAGAAAATGATAGCAATCGTTGCAGCCATTGTAGTGTTATTCGGTGCCTTATTCTTTGTTATTAGTTATAAGAATGATAAAGCATTGGAAAATAATCCATATGGTACAGACGATCTTAATCAAGCAACCATTGATCAATTAAGTGATCCCAACTATGGTAATCAAATTTTACCAGATGAACTAATTAATCAAGTAGAAGGTGGAGAAGGGGTAACAGTATATTACTATAGCCCAACTTGTTCATTTTGTAAGGCAACTACACCATACCTAGTACCATTAGCAGAGGAAATGGATGTTGATATGAAAAAGTTGAACCTACTAGAATTTGCATATGATGTTCAACAATTTGCTATCCAATCAACACCAACTCTTGTATATTATGAGGATGGTAAAGAAGTTGCTCGCTTAGAAGGACAGCAAGAAGAGGATGTATATGCTGCATTCTTTGAGGAGTATGTTCTAAATTAATAAATAATAGGTCCCCAATTGTCTTGGAAATACAATTTGGGGACCTATTTGTTTGGTTAAGTTATTCTGATTCAATCATGTTATATGTATTGACAAACGGTCTATCTGCAAAGTATGCTGGTGGTTTTGTTCCGGTGTGTGCTTTTTGGAACGATTCGGAGGTTTTCCATTGTTCATAGCTATTTACCGAATCCCATTGGGTAAAGACAACATATGTATTACCTTTTAAAGGCTTTAATAATCGAAATGCTTGGAATCCCGTTTGACCATCTACGTCTCCTTTTCTTTTTTTAAAGTTATCTTCAAATATTGGTCTGCCTTCATCTGTTACAGGTATATTGTTCATGACAACATAACCTTCCTCTTGTATTTCTCCAGCCTGAATAAGAACTTCATAGTCTCTACCAGATTGGAAAACCTTTTGATTAGTACCTTCATAATAGGCGACATCATTAGAAGGGCCGCTCATAAAGTGAAATGTAATAGCGGGGTACTTATCGGATAACTTCATTAGAAAATCAATGGTTCCATTTGTCATATATGCATTCATCAGGTATCTCCTTTCTAAATTACGAGCAGAATATCAATAATTATTATTAATAAATAATAGCTATTACTTTAAGTTTGCTTGATTTAGTCGTATAATAATCATCGTATGATAGATGAGATGTTTATAGTATCCATTGTATCGTAAACTAATTAGAATTATAACCAACCTCCTACTTATTTTCATTCGAAACTGACTTTTTTCGACAAAATATTTCCCAGGTAATAATTAAAAGATAATAGTGTCTATTTTGTGTAAAGTAAATTAGACAAATTAATGACAAAATAGCTTCTTTCTATACATCACAAGTCGAAATAGGTATAGTAGAATAGGAAAGTTTATAAAAGTACTTGTCATAATACAGTACATAAAAAGGTATGGATATAGTTTGACAGATAATCCAAAAAGGGTGAGAACATGAATTTTAATGATACGATCATTCGTGCGTACAAAGGTGAAGCGGTTGACTATACACCTGCATGGTTTATGAGACAGGCGGGTAGGTCGCAACCTGAATACAGAAAACTAAAAGAAAAGTATTCTTTATTTGACATTACTCATCGTCCAGAAGTTTGTGCCTATGTTACAAGACTTCCTGTAGAACAGTATAATGTCGATGCAGCAATACTATACAAAGACATCATGTCACCACTTCCAGCAATTGGTGTTGATGTTGAAATTAAATCAGGAATTGGCCCGGTTATTGATAATCCCATTAAGAGTATTGAGGATGTTGAAAAGTTGGGAACAATAAATCCAGAAGTTGATGTTCCCTATGTGTTAGATACAATTAAATTGTTAACAGAAGAACAATTATCTGTTCCATTAATCGGTTTTAGTGGTGCTCCATTTACACTAGCAAGTTATATGATAGAAGGTGGACCATCTAAGACATATGGAAAAACGAAAGCATTTATGTATGCAAACTCGGAAGCATGGTTTGCTTTAATGGAAAAATTAGCAGATATGACTATTACGTATGTGAAATCACAAATTAAAGCAGGTGTTAAGGCGATCCAGATCTTTGATTCTTGGGTTGGAGCTCTAAATGCATCTGATTATAGAACATATATTAAACCGGTTATGAACCGTATCTTCAGCGAATTAAAAAACGAAGGTGTGCCCCTTACTATGTTTGGTGTTGGTGCTAGTCATTTATTATTAGAGTGGAATGACTTGCCAGTTGATGTTATTGGTCTTGACTGGAGAACTTCTATTAAAGAGGCAAGAGATTTAGGAGTGACTAAGGTATTACAAGGTAATTTAGACCCAGCACTTTTACTTTCTGATTGGGAAATAATTGAAACTAGAACGAAAGCTATTCTCGACCAATCGAAAGAAGATGGCAGACATGTATTCAACTTAGGACACGGGGTAACACCAGATGTAAAACCAGAAACTCTGAAGAAACTTACTGAATTAATTCATACTTATTCTAAACGTTAACTTGATATAAAACTTACATGAAGAGGTGTAGGAACATGGAAAGAAAGAAATTAGGACTACTCATTATGGCATACGGTACACCATATAAAGAGGAAGACATTGAACCGTATTACACACATATTCGTCATGGAAGAAAGCCTTCTGATGAACAACTCCAGGATCTAAAAGACCGTTATAAGGCAATCGGGGGTATTTCTCCATTAGCTCGTATCACCGAAGAACAAGCTAAAGCTATTGAATCAAAATTAAATGAAATGCAAGATGAATATGAGTATAAAGCGTATATTGGTCTAAAACATATCACTCCATTTATTGAAGATGCTGTTGCGGAAATGGGGAAAGATGATATTAAAGAAGCTGTTTCCCTAGTGCTAGCACCTCATTATTCAACATTTAGTGTGAAATCTTATAATACACGTGCTGGGGAAGAAGCAGCTAAACACGGTATTAACATTAAAGCAGTAGAAAGCTGGTATGAGGCACCAGGATTTATCCAATATTGGGCAGACCATATTAATGCAGAATACGACAAAATGACTCCAGAAGAACGTGAAAATGCAGTTCTTATCGTTTCGGCACATAGTTTACCTGAAAAAATTCTACAAAATGGTGACCCATATCCAGACCAATTAGCTGAAACTGCACGTCTAATAGCTGAAAAAGCTGGTATCACAAACTATGAGCTTGGTTGGCAAAGTGAAGGAAACACTCCAGATCCATGGTTAGGACCAGATGTACAAGATTTAACTCGTTCTGTATATGAAGAGAAAGGCTATCGTGCATTTGTATATGCACCAGTCGGCTTTATTGCAGACCATTTAGAGGTTCTTTATGATAATGACTACGAATGTAAAGTGGTATGTGATGAATTAGGAGTTAGCTACTATAGACCTCCAATGCCAAACACACATCCTTTATTCATCGAAACATTGGCTAAGGTTGTACAAAATAGAGCAAAGCGTGATGCGTAATGGAAAAACAAACAATTATTATAGTAGGCGGCGGGATAACAGGGTTATCCGCTGCCTATTATTTACAAAAAAACATCAAAGAAAATAATTTACCATACCAAATTAAACTTGTAGAAGCGAGTAATCGATTAGGTGGTAAAATAAACACCTATAAACGTGATGGATTCATTATTGAGCGTGGTCCTGATTCAATCATTGCTAGAAAGAAACCAGGAGTAAAACTGGTAGAAGAATTAGGATTAAAAGATCAGATGGTTCGGAATGGTACAGGTCAGTCCTATATTTTAGTTCAAGGGAAGCTTCATAAGATGCCTAAAGGGGCGTTTATGGGAATACCAATGGAGATTGACCCTTTTCTAGATTCTGAACTTGTTTCCTCCTCTGGTAAAGAACGTGCATTACTGGATTTGGAAATGGGTAAAGGGGAAGAAATGGTTGACCAATCATTAGGTTCTTTTATGCGACGCCGTTTCGGTGATGAGCTAGTTGACAACGAAATTGAACCTTTATTATCCGGTATCTATTCTGGTGATATTGATGAAATGAGTCTAATGGCGACATTCCCTAATTTCTATCAATTGGAACAAAAATACGGTAGTTTGATCAAAGGGTTACAAGAGACAATGCCTAAACCACCCAAAACGAAAGGGAAAGCAACAGGGGTCTTTTTCTCGTTTAAAGATGGGTTAGAAGTAATGGTTGATAAATTAACAGAAAAGCTTGACCAGGATTCGATTATTCTAAATACTACAGTTGAACATGTAGAGAAAAATGAAACAGGTTACCAAGTAGTGTTGGGTAATGGAGATGTAGTAAAAGCATCAGCAGTTATTGCTACAACTTCACATCAAACATTACCAAAGATGTTTGGACAGTTTGATTTTCTCAATGTATTAGCAGATGTTCCATCAAGTTCAGTAGCGAATGTTGCCCTAGCATTTGACCAATCTGCAATAAAACAGGATATTGATGGTACTGGATTTGTTGTATCTCGCAACAGTGATTTTAGGATTACTGCATGTACATGGACACATAAAAAATGGCCATCTTCTACACCAGAAGGTAAAGCATTAATTCGCTGTTATGTTGGCAGACCTAGTGATCAAGAAATTGTAGATTTACCAGATGATGAATTGGTAGATATTGTGTTAAAAGATTTAAACAAAACAATGAACATTACCGCAAAACCTGAGTTTAGTATAATTTCCAGGTGGAAAAATGTGATGCCACAATATACTGTTGGCCACATAGAAAGAATTCAGAAGCTACGTAAAGAGGCTAATGAACAACTTCCAGGTGTATATTTTGCAGGTAGTTCATTTGAGGGTGTAGGTATCCCAGATTGTATTGAGCAAGGGGAGCAGGCAGTGCATCAAGTTATAGAATATCTTCAGAATAAGTAATCCTTACCTGAACGGCATTTGTTAAATTGCAAATGTCGTTGTTTTTATTTATGAGAAGTTTTTGAGGTACACTGTAGGAAATATAATAGACAGACTTATTGTATTTTCATTTAATTTGTCTAATAGAACGTGTCTAAAGGACAGAATAGTAACTTATCCAGGAAGTCTGTCTAATAGAACGTGTCTAAAGGACAGAATGGTAACTTATTCAGAAAGTTTGTCTAATAGAACGTGTCTAAAGGACAGAATAACTCCTTATTCATAAGTTCTGTCTAATAAAACTTCTCTAAAAGACAAATTCACTGCTTTTCCTCTCACTTTTGTCTAATAGAACCAATCCCAAAAGAATACTTCACAGTTCATCTATCCAAAACAAAAAATCGCCTAGAGTCAATAAAGACTTCTGAGGCGATTCATTGTTTTATAAGTTTCTACTTATAACTCTTTTCCAATTCATCTACTAATGAGCCAACAAAAGCAACAGCTTCACGAATGGCATCTGGCTTAGACATATCTACACCAGCTTGTTTAATCAAGTCAAGTGGTTTTAATGTTCCACCAGCTCTAAGAACATCTAACCAACTATCAACAACAGGTTTTCCTTCTTCTTGAATGCGTTTCGCCACTGCGGTTGATACGGTTAATCCTGCAGAATACGTATAAGGATATAATCCCATATAATAGTGGGGTTGACGCATCCAAGTAAGTCCTGCACCCTGGTCAAATGTAACCGCATCACCCCAGAAGTTTTCAAGGGCTTCTTGTTTTTGCTGAGTTAATACAGATGCCGTTAATGGAGTGCCAGCTTCTGCTAACTCGTACACACGACGTTGGTATTCACCCTCCAGTAAGTGAGTGACAAAGTTATGATAATACGTACCTAATAGTTGAGTGATGATCCAACGCTTCATGCGCTTATCGTCGGTTTTGCTCATTAAATGATTCGCTAATAGTAACTCATTTATTGTTGAAGGAGCTTCAACAAAGTAGGTTGATGGTCTTGTGTTCAATAAGGATTGATTTTTACCTGCTAGATAGAAATGACCTGCGTGACCGAGTTCATGTGCTAATACAAAAGCACCTCGCATGGTGTCTGTCCAAGTAATGAGAATATAAGGATGAACACCATATGGACTGGAACAGAATGCTCCTGTTGCTTTCCCAACATTATCAGCTAGGTCAACCCATCTCTCATTTAAACCTTTTTCCATGATTTCTGTGTATTCTGGCCCCATTACTTTAAGGGAATCAAGAATCACAGCTTTTGCTTCTTCGTAAGTAGTCTTTGGATTAAATTCTGGATCAAGTGGTGCTTTTAAATCACAGTAACGCATTTCGTCCAGACCAAGCTTTTCTTTCTTAAGTTTAGCGTAACGACGCATAATAGGTGCTAGTTCTTCTTGGATAACATTCAGTTGATTTTCATACATTTCTTTTGTTACCTGTTGAGGAGCTAGTAGCATGTCTGTAACAGAGTCATAGTTACGTAGGCGAGCCATTGTTACTTGGCGACTCACTTCTGTCGCATAGTTGGCAGCAAATGTATTTTTATATTGGTTTAATGTCTTTGTAAATGAATCATAAGCATCACGGCGAAGTTTCGTATCAGTTTCTAGCTCAAAGCGGTCTTCGTATAATGCTGCAGACATTGGTAGCTCATTTCCATCCTCGTCTGTAATGGAGTCAAAGACCATATCGGAAGCTTTACTACGAGAATAAATCATATAAGGTGCACCATGTACTTCACTAAGTGCTGCCAATGTTTCCTCAATTTCCGGTGAAAGGGTGTGAGGCTTTTCTTCTAAAATATCATCTAGCACTTTTTTATAAGACTGCAGTGCATTCTCTTCATCTAGGAATTGTTCAATTTTTCCTTCTGGTAATGCTAATAGTTCGGATTGAACAAAGGATAACTTTGCCCCAATACTTGCCCCTGCAGAAGAAACTCTGGCAGAATCACGTTGGTTATCTGGGTCACTTCCATCAGCACTAGACTTAAGACTAGCATATGTAAATACACGAACTAAACGCTCACGATAGTTTTCTAGTGTTGTAAGACAGTTTAATAATGTCTTTGCATCATTACCTAACTTACCTTTGTACTGGGTTATCTCTGTAATATCTTCTTGCACAGCTATTAGTTCATTTTCCCAATCCTCAAATGTAGGAAATAAATCAGTTAAATCCCATTTTTGTTCCTCTGGTACCTCAGAACGGGTTAGTCTTTTAGCTTTTGTTGTTGTCATTTAAAATTCCCCTTTCCCAAAAATTATTTCGGTAGTCTAAATATTATAATATAAATTTTGAAAGATGGATATGATTTTGAATATTTTTTTAGTGGAATTTATTTGATTATTTGGGAGGTTAAATATAAGCAATCAATTATTTTTTATGTGGAAGTAAATGCTAGGATCTTGTTGTAGGCGTGGTTGGAAGGGGAACAAGTTGCGTTTAATCGGTCACAAGCCAGGTGGGAAAGGTAATAAGGTTTGTTTAACCGGTCACATACCAGGTGGGGGAGGTAACAAGGTTCAGTTAATCGGTCGCATGCCAGGTGGGGAAGGTAACAAGGATCAGTTAATCGGTCGCATGCCAGGTGGGAAAGGTAACAAGGATCAGTTAATCGGTCACATACCAGGTTGGAAAGGTAACAAGGATCAGTTAATCGGTCACAAGCCAGGTGGGAAAGGTAACAAGGATCAGTTAATCGGTCACAAGCCAGGTGGGAAAGGTAACAAGGTTTGTATAACCGGTCACATGCAAGTCAATCATCTACCAGTTACCTGCCGCAGTCTCAAAAGCTCATGCTATACAATCCCATTAAAACAAAAAAATACAGCTATAGTTCATAGCTGCGCCGAAGTTGTTTCCTGTTATAGTAAAGCTTACAATTGGGAGGAATACTTATCTTGCAGGATGATCACATTCTTCACAGATATTAATGTAACAATCTGCTTGTTCCTTAATGTCTTGACCACAATTCTGACATTTTCTCTTAGGAAGGTTTTGGAAAAACTCAAGCACATTCATCATCATTGGATGGTTCCTCCTTTTACTTGGTAATTATATTGTATTATAACAGTATGCATATGGTCAATACTGTGTTACAACAAATTTGAATTTTGAGGTGATAATTATGAAACTTACTGTTATTGGGTATTGGGGTGGTTTTCCTGCTCCTGAAAGTGCTACTTCATGCTATTTACTAGAAAAAGATGATTTTACATTGATGATTGATGCGGGGAGTGGAGCGTTATCTAGATTACAAAAGTATAAAAATGTGTTAGATATTGATGCATTAATACTTTCCCATTACCATCATGATCATGTCGCTGATATTGGAGTGCTGCAGTACGCATTATTGGTTCAATCCTATGTTGTCGGAAGGAAGGATATTGTGCCTATCTATGCTCATACAGAAGATAGAGAAGGGTTTGAAAGATTAACCCATGAATATACGGAAGGGGTACCCTATGATTCTGACGGAGTGCTAGAAATTGGACCATTTTCCATAACTTTTTTGCGAACTAAGCATCCAGTACCTTGTTATGGTATGCGTATTACAGATGGAGAGAATGTACTTGTTTATACTGCAGATACGAGTTTCCAAGAGGAGTGGATTAAGTTTAGTAAAGAGGCAGATTTACTTATAACCGATTGCAATTTTTATGCCGAACAGGATGGGTCAAAGGCAGGACATATGACTAGTATCGATGGAGCAACGATTGCTAAGGAGGCAAATGTAAAAGAGCTATTACTCAGCCACTTGCCTCAGTATGGTAATACACAAGATTTAGTCACCCAGGCAAGTACTATTTTTAATGGCAAAATCCATCTTGCTCAGGAAGGGCAAACTTGGCGGGGAAGAAAGTAACCGATTTTCAATTAATCGTAGATATGATCACCTAGGAATTTGTCTAATCGAGTACTGTTTTTTTACTGAGAGAAGAACAATATTCTTTGCCTAGGTAATTAAATTCCTATAAACTAATAAATAGAGCTAACTTACTAAATATTCAAGGAGGAGCAAACGATGAAGTTTATTGACAACCATGGCATTACAGATCCAATGATTAACTTAGCAATAGAAGAATATATCTTACAAAATTTCGGTGAGAAGGATACATACTTACTCTTTTATATCAACAAGCCTTCCATTATTATCGGTAGAAACCAAAATACAATTGAAGAGATTAATACAGATTATGTAGAAGAAAATAATATCAAAGTGGTACGTCGTCTTTCAGGTGGCGGAGCAGTGTATCATGACGAGCAAAATTTGAACTTCAGCTTTATTACAAAAGATGATGGGGAAAGCTTCCACAACTTTGCAAAATTCTTAGAGCCAGTTATTGCTGTATTGAATGATTTAGGTGTTCCTGCTGAACTTCAAGGTAGAAATGACGTTGTTGTAAAAGGACGTAAAATATCCGGAAATGCAATGTTCTCTACAAAGGGTCGCATGTTTAGTCATGGTACCTTAATGCTTGATTCTGAAATTGATAATGTTGTTAAAGCACTAAAGGTTAAGAAAGAGAAAATCGAATCGAAAGGTATTAAGTCCATTCGCAGTCGTGTAGCAAATATCTCTGAATTCCTTGAAGAAAAAATTACGATGGAAGATTTTAAAGAACGTATCTTAAAACATGTCTTTAATGTAGATGATGTGAAGGATGTTCCTCGTTATGAGTTAACAGAAGAAGACTGGAAAAACATCCATAAGATCTCTGAAGAGCGCTATCAAAAATGGGAATGGAATTATGGTAAATCTCCAGCATTTAACGTACAAGCATCGCATAAATTCCCAACAGGGTTACTAGATGTTCGCTTTGATGTCAAAAAAGGTATTATTGAAAACTGTAAGATTTATGGTGACTTCTTTGGTCTTGGGGAGATTAAAGACTTAGAAGAAAAACTAATCGGAGTTCGACACGAAAAACAAGCAATTGAAAATGCCCTTGAAGATGTGAATGTAGCACATTATCTTGGTAGAATCACAAAAGAAGATTTTGTTAATTTGTTGTATTAGAGGCATTTTGAATGTGTATAGGAGAATTGAAACAGTTCACATATAGTGGACTGTTTTTTTATAGTATGAAAAAAATGGAAAAACTCCATACTATAATAAAGGAGGAGATTCCATTGGTCAAAAGTAAAGAAAATCCGGAATTAAATACTTTTACAATCTTAAATCCGAACTTTGAACTTCCAAAAAAAGGACATCCTGCATTAGAAAATACAGAAAAACCATTATCAGAAGGAAATATTTCTAATAATACAGGAAGTGAAGAGTAATAAAGGTTAATATTTCGGTTTTGTTGAAAAAAGCCGATTATATGTATTAATTTGGCGATATATTTGCTAGATTAATACATATAGCCCTACCCTTTCAAATTTATTGAAAGGATGAAATTTAAATTGATTAATGAAGAGTTGTATTCACCACTTCACGAAATTACCCCATTAACACTAGCTATTATCCCAAAGGAAGATAAGACTGGAAAAATTCATACACGTATTCTTGAACGAGAAGCCAGCTATACGGTTAGTTATTCACCTAGCAAGCTTATGGATTATGCGTGTAGGTTCTTCGGCTCAAGTTTAAAAGGCAGGCAAGAAGGCACTCGCAATATTAGTGGGATCACACATAAAGCACCAATTTCTGTTGACCCATCTAGTGGCATGTATTTCTTCCCTACGACATCACCCACCAATGCAAGATGCTCCTGGATTGCACATTCCCATATTGACCATGTAAATCTCGTATCAGAAAAATCAACGGAGATTGTCTTCAAGAATGGAACGAAGATTATTCTTGAAGCATCTTATGGGTCTGTTATGAATCAAATACATCGTACAGCCCAGTTCCGGTACCAATTAGACAATCGAATTAAGCATTCGCAAAAACATAAGCCTGATCCTGATCCTGGGAAAGAGCCTTCCACATAATTTCCTGGACTATTTCTTCCACTTTTTTTCGAATAGCAGGGTTAAAGTAATTTCGCTTTTCTTCCTTTCCTTTACAGTAAAAAAGATAGGAAGAAAAAGAATCATTTTTATTGATTAGCATCACACGGAGCTTTTTATTTTCCATTTTTGTTCGTAATTGTCTACGTTCTGCTAGTGCATTTGCATTCATTTTTTCTAAGAGTTGTATATATGGTTCTTTGATCTTAAAAGCGCCTTTTTGGATGTTTTGAATATCTTGCTGAATCACGACAATAGCCATGGAAAGAAAAAGGAAGCGAGAAGCAATACCTAATTCTTCATCTGTGAGATAGCGCATTAGTTACCCCTCCGGTTAAGAACATTTGTTCTTATTATACGCCAAAGTTAATAAAAAATACACTAATAAATTTTAAATAAATAATGGAAAAAATGGAAAGGGTAGAGGCTATACTATGCTTATAGGTAGTGTAAGTTTAATCTTAACTTTGGTTTAAACTTTTCATAATGGGAAAATTCCATTAAAATGAAAGTATATATAGGCCTTGGATGGGGAGATTTTCGTAAATGATTGTACATAGTATCATAACAGATTGGAAAACTGCACTTCAAAATGATGAATTAGATCAATACATTATGGATTTATTACAGGATTATGAAAAATTAGGTCCGTTACCGGGGATTTTGTTACCGTTTATCGAAGCATTTCTCCCTTTCTTACCATTAGTTGTTTTTGTTATGGCTAATGCGGCGGCATATGGTTTGCTTGAGGGATTTTTATTATCCTGGGCAGGTTCAAGTTTAGGGGCCATATTAGTTTTCTTGATTGTAAGAAACCTAGGAGATAAACGAATATTTGTTGCGGTACGAAAAAATAAACAAGTAAAAAAGGTAACTAGTTGGTTGGAAAAGCATGGATTCGGGCCATTGTTCTTACTCATGTGTTTCCCGTTTTCACCATCAGCTGTCATTAATGTTGTTGCGGGATTATCTAAAATAAATATGTATCAATTTATTTTAGCTGTTTTACTTGGAAAGTCAGTCATGATATTTTCAATCTCATATGTTGGATCTAGTATTGTGTCATTCGCACAGAATCCTACCAGAACAATAGTGGTAGGGGTTTGTATCGTTCTCTTTTGGATAGTGGGTAAATTTATTGAAAATAAACTTCATCAGAAGTCAAACAAAAAAGTATCCGATTCGGAAGAAGTTAAATAATCAAGTCAAAACTTCTGTCTTGTGCAAGTATTAGTCAGAAGTTTTTTTATTAGACTATTTTTATGAGGCTTTCGAATGGGAGAGAGTCTTATAGTGAAAATTAGGAGGTTATACGATGGGACTCCGATTTATTTTAGGTAGAGCAGGTACGGAAAAAAGTACTGTAGCATTTGAAGAAATAAAAGAAAACTCGATTAGGAACCCGCAAGGACCACCCATTTTTTATATTGTTCCAGACCAAATGACCTTTGAACAAGAATATGCATTATTTCGAGATGAGGCATTTCAAGGGAGTATTCGTACGCAAGTGACAAGCTTTTCTCGTTTGGCTTGGCTCATCTTGCAAGAAACTGGTGGAGCTACAAAACAATTCATTAGTTCGGTTGGAATTCAGATGATGCTCCGGAAGATTATTGAGGAAAAAGAAGGAGAATGGCATGTATTCCAGAAAGCCGTGGAAAAACAAGGCTTTTTAAGTCAATTGGAAAAAATTATTACCGAATTTAAACGATATGAAGTTACACCAGAAACACTATTAATGCAGAAATACCAAATCAACCAATATGCACATAAGGAACCAGGAGAACTGGCCCTAATTAATAAATTAAATGATTTACACTACATCTATGATAAATTGGGACAAGCACTAGCCGGCCAATATATTGATAGTGAAGATCAATTAAGTCTTCTTGCTGAAAAAATTACGGAGGCAGAATCTTTAGAAGGAGCGGAAATCTATTTTGATGGTTTTCACCGATTTACTCCTAAAGAATTGGTTGTGGTAGAGACTCTACTAAAGAAATGTGAACGAGTTACAGTAACGATAACTGTAGATGATGCTGACAATACTGAACTCACAGATATGGACCTGTTTCACCAAACAAAGGAGACCTATCAAGTTCTTAGACAAATTGCTGAGGCTAATGCAATCGAAGTAGAAAGCAATATTGTGCTAGACCCAATTGATGGTATATTTCATGATAAACCCTATTTCGCTCATCTTGAAAGGAATTTTGATGTTCGACCGGCACCACGTTTTAATGGAATTGCTCCAATACAAATTGCAGAAGCTGTTCATCCCCGCGCCGAAATAGAGGGTGTAGCCCAAGAGATTTTACGTTTAGTCCGGGAAGAAAATTACCGGTATCGCGATATTGCAGTATTAATTCGTCAGACTGAAACGTATCAAGATATTATAGGAACTATTTTTGAGGATTATAATATCCCAGTCTTTATTGATGAGAAAAGATCGATGCTGAACCATTCTCTTATTGAGTTTATTCGTTCAGCCTTGGAGGTTGTTGATGGAAATTGGCGTTACGACGCAGTTTTTCGAATGTTGAAAACAGGATTTATACCTCCTTCAGATGCAACATATCCATTAACTAACGATGCGATTGATGAGTTGGAGAATTATTGCATTGAGTATGGAATTCGTTCGAGAAAACAATGGATGTCCAAGGAAGAATGGATATTCCAACGGTTTCGTGGGTTTGAACGGGGTGCTCAAACCGATGCAGAAAAGGAAATGCAGACAAGAATTAACCATTGTCGCAGGCAGATTGTTGAAGCTCTTGGAGAATTTGATGAGCAGATTCGTGCGGCATCAACTATTCGGGATCTTTGTATGAATACGTTTATGCTTCTAGAGAAGTTAAGGGCACCAGAGAAACTAGAAGAGATGCGAAATCTCTTTGATGAAAAAGGACAACTCTCCAAAGGCCGTGAACAGGAGCAAGTGTGGAATGCGATTATCCATTTATTTGATGAAATGGTGGAAATGGCTGGAGACGAGGAAATGAGCCTCGCAACTTATCGGGTTACGTTGGATGCGGGCTTAGAAACACTTAAGTTTTCCCATGTACCACCAAGTATTGACCATGTAATAGTTGGGACTATTGACCGGTCACGGATTAGTGGTATTAAATGCTCATTCCTAGTCGGTGTGAATGATGGGGTATGGCCATTAAAGCCTCCAGCCGATGGAATGATAAATGAAACAGAACGTGAGCTTCTAGCCTTGCATGGGATGAAGCTTGCTGATACGAGTAAACGTCAGCTTTTAGATGATTGGTTTTATATGTATCTAGCTTTTTCATCAGCGGCTGATTATTTGTGGATTAGTTACCCGCTAAGTGATGAGGAAGGAAAATCAAAAATGCCTTCCCAGTTAGTCAAACGGATAGAGGATATGTTCCCAGCATGTAAAGAACATATTTTATTGCAAGATCCAGATGAATTATTGGAAGCTGATCGATTTATTACGTCACCTGTAAAAACAAGGTCAGCCTTAACTGCTCAGCTAGCACGAAGCAGAAAAGGTTATCCGGTCAAGTCTGTCTGGTGGCATGTTTTAAATTGGTACATGATTAACCAACCAAAATATGATACAACCTATAATATTTTACAAAGTCTATTCTACGAAAATACTCCTTCTAATATGGAGGAAGAGACGGTAGAACAGCTATATCCAAAACAATTGTCGACAAGTGTATCCCGCTTAGAAACGTTCTATAGTTGTTCATATCAGCACTTTGCAAAATATAGCCTTGGACTGAATGAAAGAAAAACCTATAAATTAGATGCGCCAGATATTGGTAATCTCTTTCATGAAGCATTAAAAATAATCACAGAATGGATACAAGAAGAAGGTAAAGACTTTGCTCACTTAACCAAAAAAGATACAGATCAATATGCCGAACGTGCTGTTTCGAGTTTGGCACCAATTTTACAACACCAAATTCTTCACAGTACCAACAGGTATAAGTACATTCAAAAGAAACTACAGGATGTTATTGCTCGGGCTGCTTTTGTCTTAAGTGAACAAGCAAGAGTGAGTAAGTTTTCACCAGTTGGATTAGAACTTGGTTTTGGTACTAGTGGAGATAAACTAAATCCGGTGAGCTTACAATTACCGAATGGCTATGAAATTAAGCTTCGTGGTCGTATTGACCGGGTTGATAAAGCATTAGATCAAGAAGATTTATATTTACGGATCATTGATTATAAATCCAGTGCACGTGGTCTAGATATGGTCGATGTTTATTATGGTATTGCCTTACAAATGCTAACGTACTTAGATGTTGTGTTATCACAATCAGAGCATTGGTTAGGTAAAAAAGCTACACCCGCTGGAGTACTATATTTCCATGTCCATAATCCTATGATTTCAAAGGAATCTCGTGTTTCTGATGAAATACTGGAAGAAGATATTTTTAAAAGCTATAAGATGAAAGGTCTCCTCATTAATAATGAACGTATCGTTCAGATGATGGATACATCTTTTGAGACTGGCCATAGTCAAATTATTCCTGCAGAGTTGAAAAAGGATGGAAGTCTAGCATCTAGGTCAAAAATAGCCAGTCGAGAAACCTTTTCAACACTACAAGAACATATCCATAGTCTCATGTTCCATGCTGGGATTGATATTACAAGTGGAGCTGTCCATTTGAACCCATATCAACGAAAACAAAAGATTGCCTGTACGTATTGTCCATTTCTGTCTGTATGTCAATTTGATACTACACTTGAAACCAATAACTTTAGAAGATTGTCAGAAATGAAAGAAGATGAAGTGTTGGAAAAAATAACGAAGAAGGAGGACGATATCATTGGTTAAATGGACAAAAGAACAAGAAGCGGCTATTTATACTGAGGGAAACGATGTACTAGTAGCTGCAGCAGCTGGTTCGGGTAAGACTGCTGTACTTGTAGAACGTATTATTCAAAAACTATTAAAGAAAGATAATCCAGTTGATATTGACTCCCTTCTTGTTGTTACGTTTACGAACGCAGCCGCCCAGGAGATGCGTAACCGAGTTGGATTAGCACTTGAGAAAGCATTGGAACAAGATCCTACTTCTGTCCATTTGAAAAAGCAATTATCTTTATTACAGCGTGCTTCTATATCAACCTTACATTCGTTCTGTTTAGATATTGTGAAGCAATATGCTTATTTAATAGATATTGATCCAAGCTTTCGCATTGCAAATGATATGGAAGCAGATTTGATGCAACAGGATGTCTTACAAGATTTATTTGAGGACTGGTATGGTAAGGAAGGCGGGGAACAAGAAGAGTTCTTTGAAGTAGTGGAACGTTTTTCTGGTGACCGTAATGATGTAGATGTAGAAAAGCTAGTACTCGCTTTATATAATTTTGCAGTTCAAAATCCATGGCCAAAGGTTTGGTTAGATGAACTAGCGGAAGTATATCGAATACCAGAGAATTGGTCTGAAGAAGATTTAACATGGTTGGATATTATCAAAAGGGAAGTTCAGGATAAATTTAGTGGAATTGAACAAGAAATGAACCACGCCCTAAGAATTGCCATGGAAAGTGATGGACCATTTCATTATGTAGAAGCCATTGAGGCTGACTTAGCTATGCTACAAGATGCACTTAATCATTTAGGAAGCTGGGATGATATCCAAACATTTATGAATAGCAGTACGTTTGTCCCGCTTTCTACGAAGAGACCAAAAGTAAATAAGGATAAAAGGGAAAAAGCGAAGAAGTTACGTGATGGCTATAAGAGTAAGTGGATTAAAATGAAGAGCAACTGGTTTGAAAGAAAGCTAGCTACACATGTGGAGGATATGCGGGAATTGGCTCCAGTTGTTAAAACATTAACCGAGATTGTAAAAGAGTTTATTGATCGCTTTACTGTAGCAAAAAGGGAAAAGTCAGTAGTTGATTTTTCAGATTTAGAGCATTTATGTCTACAAATATTATTGGATGAAACCTCAACAACTGATGACCCAAGACCGTCAACTGTTGCTAATAATTTACAAAAGCAATTTAGTGAGCTACTTGTTGATGAGTATCAGGACACGAATCTTGTACAAGAAACGATCATTACCCTAATTAGTGATCAGGTTGGCCCAGGAAATATGTTTATGGTTGGGGACGTGAAACAAAGTATCTACCGATTTAGACATGCCGAACCATCACTTTTTATTGAGAAATACAAGCGTTTTGCATTAAGTGATAATCCAGCTACTCGAATCGATTTAGCTAGTAATTTCAGAAGCCGCGAGCTCGTACTTGTGGGTGCTAACTATATCTTTAGACAAATTCTCGATGAAAATCTTGGCGAGATTAATTATGATCAGGATGCTGAATTAATCTACGGTAATAAAATGTATGATTCTCTACCATTACAGGAGCCAAATCCTGAACTGATTATTATTGATCGTGAAATGCCGGAGGAAAAAGAGAAGTCTGAGGATGAGGAGAGTACGGATGAGGAAAATTACCAGGATCTCGAGAATGCACAATTAGAAGCTAGAGCATATGCAATGAAAATCAAACAATGGATTGGAACCGAGGATAATTCTCCACTTCAAGTAGTGGATAAAGCAAGTGAGACGTTACGAGATGTACAGTATCGGGATATTGTCATTTTACTTCGTTCGATGACCTGGGCACCGACCATTGTAGAGGAATTAAAGAAGCAAGGTATTCCAGTATATGCCGAACTTTCTACGGGCTATTTTGATGCAATTGAAGTAAAGATAATGTTAAATCTGCTGAAAGTTATTGATAATCCTAGGCAGGATATACCACTAGCTTCGGTTTTGAAATCACCGATTGTTGGCTTGAATGAAAATGAACTCGCTAAAGTCCGACTAGCTGATAAGCGTGGTACGTATTATGAAGCATTAGAAAAATATCGCAAAGAACATATAGATGATTTAACAACCAAAATAGACCGATTTATCCAAAAGCTAGAACAATTCCGGTTGGCATCAAGACAAGGTGCACTCTCAGAACTTATTTGGCAGATATACCGAGAAACTGGCTACTTTGATTTTGTTGGTGGTATGCCAGGAGGGAGACAACGCCAGGCAAATTTACGGGCTTTATATGATCGTGCTAGAGGCTATGAAACTACGTCATTCCGGGGATTATTCCGCTTTCTTCGCTTCATTGAACGAATGGAGGAAAAAGGGGATGATTTAGGAGCTGCTAGAGCACTTAGTGAACAGGAAGATGTCGTTAGAATAATAACGATTCATAAAAGTAAAGGGCTTGAATTTCCTGTAGTGATTGTGGGCGCTGTGGACAAGCAATTTAACATGATGGATTTAAATCAGAGATACTTATTGCACAAGGATTTAGGCTTTGCATCGAAATATATTGATCCAATAAAAAGGATTACCTATCCAACGTTATTTTTCCATGCTATTCGAGAAGAAAAGCGAAGAGAGCTTTTAGCAGAGGAAATGCGAGTGCTATATGTAGCACTAACTCGTGCTCGAGAAAAGCTTGTCATGGTTGGTAATGTGGCTTCCTTTGTCAAGAAACAGGAAAAGTGGCATTCTATTATGGAACATTCAGAATGGATACTGCCAGCTCATTTTAGAATTCAGTCTAAATCATATTTAGACTGGATAGGACCAGCATTGATGCGTCATCAGCATACCGAAGTGCTTCGCTCAGAGGATGTAAAGGATGTAGTTCTTGAAGAAATACGTGTAGATCCTTCTGAATGGGATATTACTATTTTGCATGGTAGTGAGCTTGCGAATTTGGATGAGGAGTCTCTAGAAGAAGATTTGCAACTTAGGGAAAAGATTCAAGCTTGGCAACCTGTTGAATTAGAAGATGCCGAACTGGATTCCTTTGTTGACAATCGACTTTCATATCAATACCCGTTTGATGAGGCAGCACATTCACGTGCTAAACAAAGTGTAACTGAAATTAAAAGACAACGTGAAATTAAAGACGAATATAGTGCAACGCAACTGGTACAGCCATTTAAAACGCCAATTGTAAAAAAGCCTTTGTTCATGCAGAAGGAAAAGACACTCTCTGCGGCTGAAAAAGGGACAGCCATGCACACCGTGATGCAACATATTCCATTCCGGCAAAAGATGCAACGAGATGAAATTCTTGAATTTATAGAGAGTTTAGTAGAGCGTGAAATTTTACGAAGACAGGAAGCCGATTCCATTGATGTAAAGGCAATTGAGAAGTTCTTTGATACTGAAATCGCCTTGAAAATGCTACAGGCAGAAAAACTATATCGAGAGGTTCCATTTAGTATCACGCTGCCAGCTAGTGAAGTATATGCTAATTGGCAAAGTGATACGAATGAACAAGTACTTGTCCAAGGGGTATTCGATGCGGTAATCCCTTCAGGAAACGGTTGGATAATACTAGACTATAAGACAGACTTTATTCAACAAGATGAAGTTACGGATACCATTATTCAAAAACTTATCAACCGATATAAAGTCCAACTAACTTTATACCGACATGCACTTGAGACGATATGGAAATCACCTGTCGAGGAAACCTATCTTTACTTCTTCAACAAACAATTATTAGTAAAAGTTCCGAAAGATTGAAAGTAAATAAATCCGTCTCCTTACTCTAAGTTGGAGACGGATTTTTAATGTGGCTACATTAATGGTATCTAGCTTCTCGCTCTTTTAAGTGTTTGCTGTTTGATTTTGATCGTTGACATCTGGATCAATTGGGTTGGTAGAGCTTACACCAGTATTAGTATTAATAAAGTCTCCGGTATTGAAAGAGCCGGATCCAGCACTTGTCTTTGATGTGCTTTTGGGAGAAAGATAAAATGAATCACCGAAATTCACTACTCCTCCGCCTACGCTATTTATTTTTATTGGTCCGACAATTGATGGCATAGAGTACACCTACTAATAATGAATTTATTATAAAATATGATGGGATGTATAAATCTGTGTTTCCTAGCTTTTCCTATTTTATTAATCCTGCAAAATACGTATATGCTTGATTCGTGATTCAGTATTTATTTTCTTAAGGCCACCAAACTGTACCGTAGAAGCTTGACTAACCCCAGTTATCGATACATTATTTACTCTTATATCACTTTTATGCTGAACAAAATAGGTTTCAATCGGTATCGTATTCTTAATCCAATTTGCTTCTCTTTTGAATATAGAAAAGTCTTCGAAATCATAATCATAAGCTTCATTCCAAACATTTGACTCCCGTTGTACTGCAATGGCTTTGAATCTAGGGTTAAAATGGACGGTATCACCTATATTAAAGATAGAGCTACCTGCAATAGAATTTATTGCACTCATTTGAAGATGAACTAGACGATGATTCAATTATGTCACCTCTACTTAAGTCTGAGGGCTTAATGGTACAAGGTTACCAACAATATAGGATTCAGGTGGAGTATCGAAAAAGGAAGATAGTTTAATTTCCTCGTTATCTCCAATTAAAAATACCGAAGAGGAAGCCACTGTTTCAATTGCAACGTTTCCGACACATAACCCCCAATTATGAACTTCTATATTCATTCAGATTCCCCTTTTTGATCTTCAGTATTTTCAATAAAGCGCTGTAAAGAATGATAGACTTCCTTTTTAATATGGTCTGAAATAAAACTTTCTAATTGCTGAGGATGAGTGATTTGGTGTTTTTCTTTTGCTTCATTTTCGTAAAACTGGATCCGGTCTGGTATTTGACCTAAAATATCGTGAATGATATCACCCTCTAATTTATGGTTAATAGGCTTATTGTGTTTCTCTGATAATTCATGTATCATTTTGGGGCCGCGCTCATTAATAAATTGATTTAATTGTGGTACGAGCTTTCGAGTAACGGGATTGACTACTGTAGATTGTTTGGCTGTAGGGATTCCCAAGTCATCAATATTTGCTAAATCATTAGGGGATAATCCAATATGAAGTGTACCATCTAATCGTTCAATTTTAAGTTGATCAAAATGATATTCTATTTTATCAACACGCAGGCTATTATTTTCTTGTAGTTGTTTTTCAAGGTTAGATATTCTTTCTTCTAGCTCTTTCATCTTTTCGCTTTGCTGAAGTTGATATTGCTGTTGTTGATACATAAAGTTGTTCCACTCGTACATGGTTGACTCCACCTCACTTGAATACTATGGATTTATAGTGCCAGTTTGGACCTAGGCAAATACCTATAGTATCGTATGCAACCTACAGAGTTTTGTGCTTTATGCCCTACGGAGAAAGTGGAACAATAGGCAGTGTCTGGCTAGAGGGATCCGCTTCCTCAGCGGGCTCAGTATATCCTCCCGTATTATATAAATCCGATTGGGCTTGTATTGCTCCAGTACTCCCAATTTGTAAGACAGAAGAGTTGGATATTACCCCAACTTTCAATAGATTAATATGAATGGATTGATGAACCGTAATATTCATGATTTTTCACCTCATTAGGTTGTCGGTTGATCGATAAAGTCTTTGTCATACACATACGTATGTGATTGGTTAAGATTAATCCGATTTCCGTCCCCAGTATTAAAAGATCCTCCACCAGCATAAGTCTTTGCACTACTCTGTGGATTCATGGAATACACATCCCCAATATTAAAAATACTGGAAGATGATACGGTATTTATTTTTACAGCTCCTACTTTTGCTGGCATAAGATCCCTCCTTTTTGTTAGTTTATGTTTGGTAGTGGATTTGTTGAAAGGATGGCGGGGGAAATTTGGGGGCTGAACCAGGTGGAAAATAAACTAGTGGATGGTGTGTGGGAGGATGGACCCCTGAGTGTTTGGAGTATGGGTTTGAAGTGGTAAGGCATGCAACCGATACTTGATAGCATGAGCCTTATCTGTGAAAAGATATGCCCAATCCCTATTACCTTGAGCCTGATATGAGAGAGGATGAGCCCATGCTCTATAACCATGTAACCAATATGTAACCAATTTGATAGAGGATGCACCCGAGAACCGTCATCATCTGCCCGAAGAGAAATCCAGGCCCCCCGAGTCTCCTCAAGCATAAAATCAAACCAAAATAAAAATGCCGCACACTTGGTGCGACATTCCTTTCATTAACCCTTTAATACTTCTTTAATATGGCCTAAAGCCCAATCTAAATCTTCTTTACTGATAATAAGTGGTGGTGCAAAGCGGATTACATTTTCATGTGTTTCTTTACATAGTAACCCTTTTTCTTTCAATGCTTCACAATAAGGACGAGCTGACTCGGTGAGTTCAACACCGATAAATAAACCTTTTCCACGAACTTCTTTAATCTTTGGATTATCAATACTTCTAAGTTCTTGCATCATATAGTTTCCGAGTTCCAGGGATCGATCAGCTAACTTTTCATCTTCTAATACTTCTAGTGATGCGATGGATACGGCACATGCTAGTGGATTACCACCAAATGTGGAACCGTGAGATCCTGGGTTAAATACACCTAAAATGTCTTTGTTAGCAACAACACAGGAGATTGGCATTACACCTCCACCTAGTGCTTTACCAAGAATCAACATGTCAGGTTCAACACCCTCCCAGACGTTGGCAAACATCTTACCAGTACGAGCTAGACCTGCTTGGATTTCATCAGCAATATAAAGTACATTATTTTCTTTACATACTTCATATGCTTCTTTTAAGAATCCTTCTGGTGGAATGACAATGCCTGCTTCCCCTTGGATTGGTTCGAAAAGGAATCCAGCAGTATTTTCATTTATTGCAGCTTTAAGTGCATCGATATCACCATAAGGGATTAACTTAATTCCAGGAAGCATTGGACCAAAACCACGCTTGTATTCCGCTTCAGATGATAAAGAAACAGCTAGCATTGTACGCCCGTGGAAGTTTCCTTCACACGCAATAATTTCAGCCTTGTTTTCTGGTACTCCTTTTACATCATATGCCCAACGACGAGCAGCTTTTACTGCTGTTTCTACAGCCTCTGCACCAGTATTCATGGGAAGAGCCATATCTTTATTCGTTAGCTTACAAATCTTTTCATACCATGGACCTAATTGGTCATTATGAAAAGCGCGGGAGGTTAGTGTTACTTTACCTGCTTGTTCAACTAATGCGTCAATTATTTTTGGATGTCGATGTCCTTGGTTTACAGCAGAGTATGCACTAAGCATATCCATATAACGATTGCCCTCAGGATCTTCCACCCAAACACCTTCTGCTTTAGCCACAACAACAGGTAGTGGATGGTAGTTCTTAGCACCGAAATTATCAGTTTGATTTATTATTTTTTTACTCAAATTTGCCATTCAAATTCGCCTCCTATATAGCAAATGTAACACAACTTAGAAAATTGTTAAACTGAAATTGCCATGAAAGAATATGGACCCATTTTAAACATGAAAACCCTATAGAGAATAAAATAGATTAACTTTGTCAATAATTTTTCATATGTTATCATTCATATCCGTGGTATAGTAGAATAGATATATTATAGACTTGTTTTAGAAATAGGAGGAAAATAATGAACACACATCTACATGTAACAGCATGGGCACTTGCGATCATTCTGTTTATTGTATCACTAGTATTACATAAGCAAGGTAAAGAAAAAGCAGCTAAAATTGTACAAATGATTCTTCGTTTAGACTATCTGTTAATTTTATATTCCGGTGGAGATTTAATCATGCATTACTTAAATGGTAGTGGCGCGATGACTGCTGAAGCCATTGTTAAGGGATTAGCTGGAGTAGGGGTTATTGCCGGTATGGAAATGACTCTAGGTAAAATTAAAGATGGTGATTCAGCTAAAGTTGGCTGGAGCGTGTTATTAATCTCAATCTTAATTACTATAATTTTAGGATTTTTCCGTTTGCCGGGTGGATTAATGTAATAAGTTTAGGAGGATGTTCAAGGCTTTAGCCCTTAAACATCCTTTTTTTATGGCGTTTTTTCTACAATTAAATAGATTATGTTGATTATTTCTAGATAAAGGTAATAATTAGTACATGAGTATAAAAGAATAATGGGTCTTTGAAATACTTCATAGGTAAATAAAATCATACTATAATAAGCTGGAGGACATAGAATGAAAAGAATTTCAATATTATTTTTAGCGATACTGTTATTGATGAGTACATATCCAGCAGTTAGCTTTGCAGAGGACAATCCTATTCAAGAAGAAATAATTTATAATATTTTGGTAGACCGCTATAACAATGGTAACCAGGCATTTAGTGAACAGGTCAGGATAGATGACCCTTATGCATATCATGGGGGTGATTTAGAGGGGATTACGTTAAAGCTAGATGATTTTAAAGATTTAGGATTCACTGCCATCTCACTTTCGCCTATTATGGAAAATGCTACAGATGGATATCATGGATATTGGGTTGAAGATTTCTATTCTATAGACGAGCAACTTGGTAGCATGGAAGATTTACAAACTCTAGTTAAAGAAGCACATAACCGGGATATGAAGGTCATTCTTGAACTTGTTACTAATTATGTAGCTGAAAGCCATCCGATTGTATCTGATTCAGAAAAGCAAGACTGGCTTCTTCAAGATGCACAGATTAATACTGCAGAAGAGCCTTGGCTAGAGAATGTTTCAGTATTGAATCAAGATAACCCCGAAGTTAGTGAAATGTTAATTGATGTTGCGAAGTTTTGGTTGAATGAAAGTAATGTGGATGGATTTGTATTACATGCGGCTGATCAATCATCCGTAGAATTTATTCAATCACTAACAACAGAATTAAAGGCAGCTAAGCCAGACATGTATGTAATAGCAGATACTATCTCTGAAGAGGTTCCTTCTGAATTACAAAATATGCCGACTATTGATGTTGTAGAAAATCAAGCCCTATCTCATGCTATTGTGGATGTATTTGCTAAAGCTGATACTCCTGTACGAAATATCTATGAGAAATGGGAAGAACTTGGTGGTGAGGGTGGACTTATCTACGTAGATAACAAATCAATGGACCGTTTTACACAAATCGCGGCTGAAAATAAGCGTGATGATGTGAATACATGGAATCTAGCACTTGTCTATCTTTTGACAACTCCAGGTGTTCCTTCGCTGTTTCAAGGTTCAGATATTCCAATGTACGGATCAGGAATAGAACAGGCTCAGCAATTAGTGAACTTTAACAGTGGTGATCAAGATTTAGAAGAAGTCTTTTCAAAGGTATTGGCACTACGAGGAAAGTTTCCGGTATTACAATACGGTGATTTTGAGCTTGTTGGTTCAGATCAAGGAATGAGCCTGTTTAAGCGCACCTATGAAGATGAAACAATGTATATTGCGATAAATAATGATAGTGAATCAAGAAGGGTTAACATAACTGATCTAGAACCGGATTTACAATTGCGCGGTCTCCTAGGTGATGATTTAGTTCGTGAGACATCAAATGGCGAATATAAAGTTGCGCTCGCTAGAGAATCTGCCGATGTTTATATTATTGAAGAAAATTCCGGTTTGAATTGGATGTTTATTACTCCAATCGTTGTAGTTCTTGTGTTATTTATAGGGGCAATTGTTTATTTAAGTAGAAAACAAAAAAAACGTGAGGCTAAATAATTACAAACTTCTGTAGCATTAGAGTGAGTTCTAATGCTACTTTTTTTGGTTGTAACAATTTAGAATATTAGGTACAATTAAATGGAAAATTATGTTTCTTAAAGATTAGTTATTTTTTATACCCATAGGATAAAGGGATGGGTATAGTTGCAAAATCGATTGATCTTGATAGTAAGATAGGCTAGTTCGAAATAGCATCCAAAGGAGCAAGTAAACATGAAAAAAAGTGTAGGGGTTCGGATATTATTATTTTTATTAATTAGTGGTGTGGTAGGGTTATTTACTTTTATTGGTAGTATAGCTACTTTACTATTTGGAGTGCAAAAGTTTTATATGCCCTTTCTTATTACGGTTGCACTTGTTTTCTTGTTTTTCGTCTTCAATGGCTTCTTTCCATTATTAAAAGGACAGGTGCTAAGGCGGACTGTATATGGGTGTATTATAATTGCCATACTCGCTATCGCTGTTCATGAGGTGATTAGTGCCTATGATAGAAGTATCCCCACGATTGGTAATGGTGATGTCGATCTGTTTGAATATCAACCTTTTGCTGAGGATACCAAGGCAGTGAAGCTTGATGAACCTGCTATATTCAAGATGGAGGGTGAACTCCCTATAATGGATGGGGCTACTGCCTTGTATCCAATCTATGCTGCGTTTGCACAGGCTACTTACCCAGAAAAAGGGTATGACGTATACGCAAGTGAGGTAATGTCTAATACAACTCAAGTAGCTTATGATTCATTAATTAGTGGCGAAGTAGATATTATATTTGCTGCAGCTCCATCTAAAGCGCAAATAAATCGTGCCAAAAATAGAGGTGTAGAATTAGAGCTCACACCGATAGGAATAGAGGCTTTTGTGTTCTTTGTAAATTCCAAGAATGAAGTCAGTGATTTAACGTTAGATCAAATTAAGGATATTTACGCTGGTAACATAACGAATTGGAAAGAGGTTGGTGGTTCTAACGATTCCATCCGAGCTTTCCAAAGACCAGCTGATAGTGGAAGCCAGACAGCACTTGAAAATTTAATGGGTGATACACCAATCATGGAAGCACCATCGGAGGACATTGTTAACTTGATGGGTGGTATAATAGAAGAAACTGCAGCCTATAAGAACTATAAAAATGCCATTGGGTATACATTCCGATTTTTCTCTAATGAGATGGTTCAAAATAATGCAATTCGTCACCTTGCTATTGATGGTGTAGTCCCAACAGTAGAGACGATCAAAAGTGGGGAATATCCGATTACTTCCGAATTTTATGTTGTCACGGCAGGAAGTCAGAATCCGAATATCGAACCTTTTATTGAGTGGATTCTCTCAGAACAGGGGCAATTTATTATTGAGGAAACAGGGTATGTTTCTATAAATCCTTCAGAAAATTAATGAAGGAACAGAATAAGACAGTGATGTGCGAGGCTATACTGTAAAATAAAAGGGGTGGTTTGTATGTATGAATTAAAAACCAAAGAAAATGATAGTAGTGTCATAGAATTTATTGAAACCGTTGAAAATCCAAAGAAAAAAGATGATGCCTATAAGTTGTTAGATATCTTCACGGAAACATCAGGTTATCCAGCCAAGATGTGGGGACCAAGTATTATTGGATTTGGGTCCTATCATTATAAATACGCTTCCGGTCACGAAGGAGATGCACCGCTTGTAGGATTCTCTCCGCGTAAGGCAAAAATTAGTCTTTATTTTGCAACTGGAGACCCTGAACGCGAGGAATTGCTAAAGGAATTTGGAAAACATACTACTGGAAAAGCATGTGTCTATATTAACAAGATTGCTGATGTGGACGTAGATGTTATGAAAGCAATGATAAAACAATCCATCAAGTTTTTAAGAGAAACCTATCCAGAGGGAACAGATTAATACGTATAAATGACTATCATGTAAATTTTGATAGTCATTTTTTATACTATTAAGGAGGATTGCCTGTTGAAGCTAAAACATATGCTTGGAATTCTAGCACTTTTTCTATTAATTGCATGTACACCAAAAGAAGAGGAAAGCGAAAAACTATTGTCTTCAGGCATTCAGTATATTGGTAATCAAGAAAAAATAGTTGCAGAACTTGAAAAGTTAGAGATAGAATTTGAGAATCCTTCCACTATAAACATAGATTTAAAGGAAAGTAATCTAATCATTATTGAACCAAATTATATTGATAAGATTACAAGGGACGATTTGATACATGCGTTAAAAAATGGCTTTTACGTCTTTTTCATTAATATGGAAGATAACCATATCTTACAGGAAAAGTATCTTAACACCATTACATATAACCAAAGAAAACAAGATAAAATCTGGACGGAGCAACTCTATTTGGATAATCAACAACTCAAAACTATTGAATTCTCAATCGAACCAAATTGGGAAAATGAGCTTTTGAAGTGGCTACAGTATTTTGATAAGCATAAAGAAGATAGTAAATAGGGGCGGATTCTTGTGAATAAACAACAACAGTTAGCAAGTCATGATCCTATAAGAAGTAAGTCCGGGAAAGAGAAGATCCAAACTAAAAATAATGGATTAATTTTTCGGGATTTCATATTTGAGAAGGAAGCAAATATGAATAAGTTCCAGCCAATTGCAGGATCATTTGCGGTCATTCAGTGTAAAGGAAAATACCTTCTTTGTTACAATAAGTGGCGCGAACAATGGGAAATACCAGCTGGGAGCAGAGAGGGAACAGAAACCCCCTTGCAATGTGCAAAACGAGAACTTTATGAAGAAACCGGACAAAAAGTAACGGATATGGATTTTATCGGGCTATTAAAAACTGAAAAAATAATGAATAAGGAAATCAAATATAATCCAGTTTATTTCTCCAATATAGACGAACTCATGCCATTTCGTGATAATGATGAAATTTCAAAGATTATGTTGTGGGATTTAGAAACAGATATTGGAGCTATAGATGAGGTTGATATAAGGATATTTGATTATATTTAATGGCTGTTTTCTGAAAGGTTACTGTTTTTGCTGGATAGTTTTGTCTAACAGATAGTAGATAGGAACTGTGCTGCTAATAATTTATTATGGAGCAACATACCCGCTACGGAAATACACTCCGCTTTTACTGCCAGCACAGGGGCGACATCTGTTCGAAAAGACCTCACAGTGTCTACCTTGCCGCGGGCGACTGGTGAGCCTCCTCAGAGCTAAAGCTCTTCCGGGGTCTCACCGATGCCTATCCTCCCGCAGGAGTCTCCGTGTATTTCCTTCGCTAGTAAGAAGGAAATGAATAAAATTAATTGCATCTTATTATTAAAATACATAATTTAACCTCTAACATTAATTAGAATCTATTCTGCCGGAGCGGTGTCATACTGTTATACCCAATAACTAATTCTTTTGTAATTAAACTAGTTACCGCACAGTTTCTGTAAAATGACAACAACCGTACAAAAATAGCCTATTTGATAAACCTTTAATTGGATATTTAATTAATTTCAGATGACCAAGAATAAAAAAGAGGAGGAAATACATGAAGGAATGGCATGGTGCAGCTGGTATATGTATAAATGAAGACAATGCGGTATTAATGGTACGTGGAAAAGAATCAAATGCATGGGCAATTCCCTCTGGTGGCATAGAAGAAGGCGAAACCCCAGAAGCGTGCTGTATACGTGAATTAAAAGAGGAAACCGGTTATACGGTACAAATTAAACAAGAATTATTTGCAAAAGAAACAGAGATAAAAGGTATTGCAGTAAAAACATATTATTTTTTAGTAGAAAAGATTGGTGAAAGTAGTGGGATTAACGATCCCGATTTTCTAATTGAGGAAGCAGCCTGGAAATCATTATCAGACATCAAGAATCTAGAACATGTATATCCAGAAGACCAGAAAATAATGGAGAATATAATCAGAAACCAGCCATTAGAGGAGGTCTAATAGCTGGTTTCCATTTATCCGTTTACAATTGTTCCACCATTTATATGGATGACTTGTCCAGTTACATAACTAGAATCATCGCTTGCCAAATAGACATAAGCTGGTCCAAGTTCTTTTGGTTGTCCCATCCGTTTCATGGGAGTGTTGGAACCAAATGTGTCCACTTGTTTAGCGTTAAAGGTGGAAGGGATTAATGGTGTCCAGATAGGTCCTGGTGCAACTGCATTTACACGAATACCTTTCCCAACCAAGGAAGCAGAAAGAGAACGGGTAAAACTGGTAACTGCACCTTTAGTAGCACTATAATCAATTAAATCCTTATGTCCTTCATAGGCAGTAATTGATGTTGTATTTATAATCGTACTGCCCTGTTTCATATGAGGTAATACAGCTTGAGTTAAGTAGAACATTCCAAATATATTGGTTTTAAACGTATTTTCTAATTGGAGCTTGGATATATTTAGAAAGTAGCTTTGAGGATGTTGTTCAGCTGCATTATTCACTAGGATATCAATTTGGTTAAACTGGTCCAGTATTTGTGCGATTGTTTCATGACAAAAATCGGGATCACCTATATCGCCGGGGATTAATAAGCATTTCTGTCCGGCTTCTTCGACTATACGTTTCGTTACTTCTGCATCACCATCCTCATTCAAATAGACAATGGCTATATTGGCACCTTCTTTTGCAAAATGAACACTTATGGCACGTCCAATACCACTATCACCACCAGTAATGAGAGCAGTTTTTCCTTTTAGTTTACTACTACCTTGGTAATTTTTGCGGATATATTCTGGTTCAGGCTGCATTTGGGATTCAATGCCTGGTTGTATTTTTTGTTCCTGGGGTGGTGGAGTCTTTGGTTCTTTGTTTGTAGCCATTTCAGAAAGCCTCCCTAAAATGAATTCCTTATCCATTTTTCCCAATTGTGTGGAATCCATGTGGAGAACATTAGAATAAGTGTGATAGGTATGTGGTTTTTTCTCCAAAAGAAAAAGCCCTAGGTTAGGACTTTAGTAGACATATTCATGAGCAGATGTCGCTCCTTGTTGATGGAGGAAGTTATAAATATCACGGTAAAATTTAATATCGATCTCACCAGCGATATATTTCTTTTGGTAGTAATCTAATATGTCATTTAGTGTTTTAGGTGCTTCCTTACGATTAGTTTCATAGTCAGAGATTAATTCGTTTATTAGCATATGATATCCCCCTAAAGAAATCGCTTGTACAAAAGTATATGAATTAGAGGAGGGAATAATGACAAAAAGTTGGCATTCCTGAATATATCGAGAAATTTGGTCTTCAATTATGGTAGATGATGACTAACATAAAAAAAGAGAATGCTTGTAAGCATTCTCTTACTAGATCAATATTCAAAAGACAACTCCGGTAATTCAACTGTTTTTATTATTTGCTTTTGATTCATATCGTAAATCTTCATTTTATCCAAAGAGAAGGTGTAGATTGTATCATCTACAGAAACCATTCTTCGTATTTCGGAGTGCCATTCTGGATGTTCCTCAAAATCACCCTGGTGTGTAATAGTATCCAATAATTTAATTCCCTCAGGTGTAATTTCATATAGAAGTGCCCCTTCAAAAATAACTCTATCTTCTTCATAAGTGATATCATCTTTCCGTACTGTTTTGGTTTCGGTTAGTACAGCTGGGAACCCAAACAGATTCTCAGTTGGATGCTTAAATAACACTTTGTGATTATACAGTAATTCCGAGTAGGACCAACCTTGACCAATAACTTCTGAATACTTTTCTTTCGGATTGGTTGGGTCACTAACATCAAAGATAGATATTTTGATACCATCGGTTTGTACCCTAGGTTCACTATTTCCTTTTTCTTCAATAAGTTTGGTGTTTTGCCCAAAACCGATGACATGATTCTCATCGAGTGGATGGAGATAGTTACTAAAGCCTGGGATTTTTAACTCACCTAGGACAGTAGGTTTTTCTGGGTTCTCTAAATCAATTACAAATAATGGATCGACTTCTTTAAATGTTACCATATATGCCACGTTATCCATAAAACGGACACTATAAATTCGTTCCCCTTCAGCAAGTCCCTCGACAGATCCAAGTGGTTTTAAGTTGATATCAAAGGTATATAAATTGTTCGTGGATAGATTTTCTTCATCCCAAGTACCACCTTTAGTAGTTGCCACACGGAACGTATCATTTCTCTCGTCCATCGCAAACTGATTAATCAAAGTACCATTGACCAATGTAGAGGCATTATATGTCAGGGAACCATTCTCTACTCTGAACTGGCTGATTTCCGTATCCACATCTTGTGGGCGCCAGATAGCGATGTCCATTACTAGTTCACTTGTTTCTGCTTCTTTAGATTCTGTATCTGATTCTTCCAGTTCCTTATATTTGTTGACCGCTACATAAAGATTGTCATGTGACATATATATTTGGTTGGAAGCCCCAAGATATGTTTCCATATTTGCTTCTTTTTCCATATTGCTTAGATCAATCGAAGTTAATATAAGAAATTGTTCTTCCTTACTTTCTGGGAAGAAATACATATCATCAAAGTCAACTGGCATACTTTCGTCACTAACAACCGTGTCTTTTATAAATGGTCTTACTTCAACATCCTCATCGGAACGTAATATATGGAAGGGTGGATATTCGTTTGCGATTAAATACAGATAGCCATCCAGGATTCTAGATGTATGGTAACTTCCTTCTTGACTGACTTCCCGAATTTGCTTTGGTTCACTTGGATTCTTTATATCATAAAATAAGATTGTAGTTTGATTATAATAAATTGGTTCTGGAATTCCGATTTCGTCTTTCGACTCTGACTTCTTAACTTCTCTTAGTGGTTCAGACGTTTGACCAATTGTAATTAATAAATCATCTTGCACATAAATTTCTTGTGGGTAAAAATTATCAACCTTTATTTTACTCAGTATAGAACTATTTTCTTTTTCTGTTGAGGTAATCACAATATCTCCGTCACGTACAAAGAAAATAGATTTACCATCTGTCTTAATAATGTCTGCTTCATCAATACCCTGAACTTGAACATTGGTAGAGGAAGTACCGTCTCCTCCAGCAGAACTATCATTCGATGACTCGGCTGTTTCCATAGCAGAATCTTCTTGTGCATCACTGTTAAATAAGTTAATACCTCTATTTTCCTCTTTCATTCGTTCTTTTAATAGTGTAACAAGTTGCTTTTGATCTTTGATTGTTGGTAAGTTAGCCATGGCAGTAAATTGGTGTTTAAATGTTTTAGGAAGTTTTTCTCCACTGGCGGTTAGAACTTCTTTTGTAATGATGATTTCATATTCCTCATCGATGTTATATCCTTCATCTGGTGCTCGTAAGGTTAGAACGGTAAAAGCATCATTCCACTCCATTTCTGTAGAGATTAGCACACCATCTTTAGTTTTCACCATTACATTATCTTGAGTAAAGGTGTCTGGATCCATTGGTTCGGAAAAATGAACGGTCCAGTCCTTATTGGCAAGAACAAAACTTGTTGCAGAAGGGATTTCAGCCGTAATCTTATTGGAAAAACTAAAGAATACTATTGCCCAAACCCCAAGAATGCAGAGAATACTAATTAACCCAATCTTTTTATACAATTTGTTCACCCCATTTTAATAAAGGAAATTTTGTCCTTTATCGATAAGACGGACTGATAATTAAATATGTTTCAAAAATGGTGTAAGGTCAAAGTTAATTCATTCGACAATAAAAGACAAAAAGCGGGAAGTGACAGGCACCCTCAAACAAAAAAACTCGGGGGAATCCCCCGAGTTTATTTGAATGATTTATTTAAGAAAAATAGTGATAGTGTTCCTGGACCGGCGTGGGCTCCTATTGCTGAGCCGACGTATTCGATGACAAATTCCTTTGCTCCGAATTTTTCTTTTATCATTTCAGCTAATTTTTCAGCGCGTTCAAGGTCATCACCGTGGCTAATACCGATGACTTGATTCTCGAAGTTGCCACCGCGTTCTTCCATAATCTCTAGCATACGACTTAACACTTTTTTCGAGCCTCGCATTTTTTCAAGGGGAATCAATTTCCCTTGTTCCACATGGAGGATCGGTTTAATGTTAAGTAATGTACCAACAAAAGCTGCTGTTTTACTAACTCGTCCACCTCGTTTGAGGTATTCTAAGTCATCTACTGTAAAGATATGTTCCATGTGTAAAGCGCGATTTTTTGCATCTTCAATAATTTTATTTTTACTTTTTCCTTCAAGTGCCATTTTAGCTGCATTTAGAACAACTAAGCCGTACCCAATTGAAGCACATTTTGTATCGATAACATGAATATCTGCATCTGGATATTCTTCTTTTACTTCTGCTTCCATCATTTTCGCAGTTTGATATGTACCTGATAATTCAGATGAAAATGCTAAGTAAATTAAAGTTTGTTTAGACTTTGCATACTCGGTAAAAATATCTTTAAACGTATGTGGAGAAACTTGCGATGTTTTAGGAGATTTACCTTTTCTCATTGCATCGAAAACGTTCTTTGGTGTAATATTGATGCCATCTTCATAATCTTTTTCGTCTAAATGAACTGTAAGTGAGACCATTTCCATGTCGTATTTAGAAAAATAATCCTTTGTCAGGTCGCTTGCTGAATCAGCCATAATTTTAATACTCATCTCGATTCACCCTCAATCCTCTGAAATAATTATATTATGTTTAGTTTATAGCTATAATGGGTTATAGTCAAAACAATTGTGATAAAAAAGGAGACTGTTATGTTTTTAATAGAGGCAAAGCGAATTATAGTTGTTATTCTTGGTTCGCTACTAAATGCATTATCGTTAAATTTATTCTTAGAAAGTGCTAATGTTTATGCCAGTGGCTTTACTGGAACGGCACAATTAATTTCAAGTGTCTTTACTGATTTTGTGGGGATAAGTGTATCGACAGGGATTCTACTCTTCCTACTAAATATTCCAGTATTTATACTTGGTTGGTTTAAGGTAGGGAAGGGATTTACTATATATAGTATTATTTCCGTAATATTTTCATCCTTATTCCTACAATTTCTACCCATAATCCAGTTATCAGAAGATATTATCCTGAATGCAGTATTCGGTGGGCTTGTTGCTGGAGTAGGTGTAGGTATGACACTAAAGGTTGGTGCTTCAACAGGTGGAATGGATATCGTGGCCATGTACTTGTCCCGCCTAAAAGATAAGCCACTTGGTGTTTATTTTATTTCATTGAACGCTGTAATTATTGCATTTGCGGGTATATTATATGAACCCGAAAACGCATTATACACGATGGTAGCGTTATATGTTACTACTCGAGTTATCGATGCTATTCACACTAGATTTAATAAATTAACTGCGATGATCGTGACACGTAAAGCAAAAGAATTACAACAGGCAATACATAGTACGATGGTCCGTGGAATTACTATTTTACCAGCTGTCGGTGCTTATACAAATGAGAATAAAAATATGCTTTATTTGGTTATTACACGATATGAATTATACGATTTAGAAAGAATTATTAAGGAAGTAGATCCAGAAGCATTTACGAATATAGTTCAAACTACCGGGATTTTTGGTTTCTTTAGAAAAGAATAGGGGACTGTAATTATGAAGAAAATTATCGTAGTTATTGGGTTTTTGATTTTGCTAACTGCATGTGGTGATGAAGAGCCACAGAAGGAGACATCTGTGTCCCAAACAAGTCCAGATGCATATGCTAAATTTCAAAATATCGATATACAAACAGAACAAAATCAAGCTCGTATTGCTGGTGACGCTAACGCTTCAGGTAATCAATTCTATTATCAAGTTGAACAAGGCGAAAAAATATTGATGCGAGAAGATATAGTCGAAGTTGACAGTGATTGGAGTAGCTTCGAAATAATTGTTCGGATTACACAGGAAATGAAAGAATCAGAAGACGTTGTGATCGTAAAAATGTATAACAAAGATGATGAAGGTAGAATGGTAAATCCTAATTATGTTCCGCTTGACCTTGAAATATAGCATCAATAAAAAGAGGATGGGGCTACAACCCTCATCCTCATTCTTTAGTATCCGTGTTTTTCGAAGACTTCTTTCACTTTAGGAGTGACCGTATCCCATTCAGCGTCGAAGCTTTTATTTACTGTAATAAAGTTTTGATAACCAAAGACATTGTCGACGCCTTCTAGTTTCATCAAGTCATTCATTATTTCATGCTCACTCGTGTCTCCAGGCATTACTGAAATACTGTTTGTGCCTTGGAAAATTAGCTTGTCTGTTGTGAATTTTATAGCATTTGGATTTGGAGTGCCTTCTGCTCTAACTGCCATTTTTCTACCTCCCACAATACTTCTTCTTTTACTTACTATATTAGCAGAAAAGCTCTGGATTAAAAAGGAATATACGTATAGGCTGTATGAATGGCAAGAATGAAATCTGCTGATTGGGGTTTTATTCGTATTATCGCTACGGATTTTATACCACTTATGTATAAGGTGCTCCAAACGGAGCACCTTTAATTGGCTTGTTTCATCAGTAATACCGTTCCATCCGAAGAATGCACTGGCTATTACCATAACAAGACTGATTCATTAACTTTGAGGAATTTGGAGGGTGTTAGCTAAGTTTGTTTTGTTCAAGCTGTTGCTGTAACTGCTGCAACTGTTGCTTTTCTTCACCAGTAGCATCATGCATTGCAGCCTGGATAGCATTTTGAGCAGCTTGTTTATCTTGCTCATTTGTTCCACCGGCAAGATTATTTGTAAATTGGGCTACAGCATCTTTTGCTTGTTGAAATAAATTGTTCTGCATTTAGAATCCTCCTACTGTATGATTATCTGCTTCTTCCTGTTTTCGTTCTGCCTCTGTGAAGGTAGAACGATAAGGGAATTTTTCAGCATGTTTCTTTACAGCGTCTGCGCTCTGTTGGCTAAATCTCCTCGATTTACTCCCTTTGGCCAAGACAATTCCTCCTTTATGCAGGTAGGAAAGAACGTTTTCTTTCCAATCTGCTAAGAAAAAAGTGAACGTTTTTTAATCCGTTCACTTGTAGTATGGAAAAGTTCTTCTAAATTTATTGAAGGTAAAATACGGAATGGATGGTAGAAATGAAAATACTGCACAAAAAAAGCTAAGACATAATCGCCCTAGCTTTAATTACATATTACCTAACTTTTGCATTGAGTTTAAGGTATTCCTCTAAAAAGGTTCCAATACCATGTTCCTCATTTGTAACCGTTACATGATTCGCAATGTTTTTAAGTGGGTCAATTGCATTCCCCATTGCTACACCAACACCAGCATATTCGATCATTTCTAGGTCGTTATCCTCATCACCAAAAGCGATAATCCGGTCTTCTGGAATTTGGTAGTAGTGTGCAATCTTTTGTAGACCAACTGCTTTATTTATGCCTTTTTTGACAATTTCAATAATATTCCATGGTGCACCCCACTTGCGATGTTCTATTACTTCAGCATGGAATTCGTCTAAGTGGTCACGGAGAGTGTGGATATGTTCTTCTTTCGGATGAATTAATAAGGATGTTGGATCTTCATTTAATTTACTTTTCAAACTACCAATTACAAATGGTGTGTCGTCTGTTGTTTGATAAAAGATATCTATAATTTCTTGACTATATTTATCAAGATAATCATTGTCTTTGACTTCTGCTAATACATTATGAACATCTAAATCATAACAAGCTTGAACGATACTTAATGCTGTACGCTTTGACATAGGATTATGAAGCACATCCCATTTTTTATCCACCGGATGATGGATTAGGGCACCATTAAAGTTAACCATCGGCGTTTTTAAACCAAGTTCTTGATAATACTGAATACTCGCACGATGTGGTCGGCCTGTTGCAATTACGACAATATGACCCTCATCCATTGCTCTTTGCAGAATCTCTTTATTCTTCGTACTAATTTCTTTCGCATCAGATAGTAATGTACCATCTAAATCTAATGCGATTAAATGTTGTTTTGGCATATTTATTTCACCTCGTATGACTTAGTTTATTAGTGTTTGACTATTATGTAAAGGATTATAGTGTAAAAAATAGTTAAATTAGTTTAACTATTTATTTAAAAAGATTATCATATAATTAATATATATATTTTACAGATGAGAGGAATATACAGAATGATCGGAATTTATAAAGAGAAAATAGCCGGGGTTCCAAGTCTTATTGTTGTCGATGAGGCGCACGAAAACAAGCCTCTTCCAACTGTGTTTTATTTTCATGGGATTACAAGTGCTAAAGAACATAATTTAACTCAAGGATTTTTACTAGCAGAAAATGGATTTCGGGTAGTGCTACCGGATAGCATGTATCATGGAGAAAGAGAAGTTGCTGATATTAAAGAAGTAACCTATTACTTGTTTCAAATTGTCTTACAAAATGTAATGGAATTGAAAGACATGAAAGAGGACCTTGAAAATCGTGGTCTTATCCTAGAAGGGAGAGTAGGGGTTGCGGGAACAAGCATGGGGGGAATAACAACTGCTTCTGCACTTTCACAATACCCATGGATAAAAACCGCTGCCATCTTAATGGGTTCTCCAAAATTGACTACTTTTGCAAGAGAACTTGTAGATGTTTACGCAAGAACAGGAAAACTGCCATTAACGAGTGATGAAATAAATCAATTATATGACACATTAACTTTATATGATTTATCCTTACAAGCTGAAAGATTATCGGATAGACCGTTATTATTTTGGCACGGAGATAGTGATCCTGTTGTACCATTTGATCATTCCCATAGCTTTTATGAATATGCCAAAAAAATATACTTGAATCCGAACCATTTAAGGTTTATTAGGGAAAAAGATAGAGGGCATAAAGTGAGTAGATATGCAATCTTAGAAACGGTAAAATGGTTTGTCCAACATCTGTGATTTAAATCATTTAAAAATACTTAGAAATATGTTTAAATGAAGATATGATGAAAGAAGGAGGTAATACCATGGATGAAGCGTTAAAAGAAAATCTCATGGGTGCTCTTGAGAATGTAATCGACCCCGAGCTAGGTATTGATATTGTTAACCTAGGATTAATATACGATGTTGATCTAGATGACGAGGGCGTTTGTGTTGTAACAATGACACTAACAGCAATGGGTTGCCCATTATCAGCACATATTGAAGCAGATATCCAGCGTGCATTATCTGATATTCCAGAAGTAAAAGAAACAAGAACAAATATTGTATGGGATCCACCTTGGGGCAAAGATAAAATGTCCCGCTATGCAAAAATAGCATTAGGAATTCCAGATTGATATGTAAACCGACTGTTAAAAAACAGTCGGTTTTATTATTTCTTTATATTAAATCTATATTAATAGTCATTTTGGTAAAATTAGTCACCTCACTATAGGCATTTGAATAGTCTATTTTGTGAGGAGGTCGAACAACATGAAACATAAACATATGTACGATTTATGTAAGACTCATATGCACTCTTATGTGTTAGCAGAGCTTGAGGATGGGACTAATTTTGATGGCATAATTACGGGATTAGATGAAGAATATGTTTATTTTGCTGTGCCAATTGAAAATGAGGTCAATTCACAAATGATGCCTAATATGAACGAACAACGTCAATTTGGTTGGTATGGTTATGGTTATCCTGGATTTGGTTATCCGGGCTATGGATATTTTGGTCCACGCCGTCGATTTAGAAGACTTGTTTTACCTTTAGCTGCACTTGCTGCATTAAGTGTATTACCATGGTATTAAACTGTGCTTTTAATTGGATTAGAAGACCTAACTAATAATTGAGAAAAGAGTAGTTAGGTTTTCTAAACATAAGTAAACCCTTGCCCAAAAGACTAGGCAAGGGTTTCTAAGTTATTAGATGCTATTGCTTCAGGCGCTGCCCAAGTTATTGTTCTTTTTTCTCGCGTAGTATGCCATCTCCAAGAATAAAAATAAAAATAGAGAAAATCGCTGACATTACTAAAGTAGCTACTAGGTCTAATGTTGCACCTGCCATACTAGATAATACGTAAGAAAGTACGAACGTTACTAAAACTGCCCAAAAAATTGTAGCAAGATAACGCATTGTATGTAACACTCCTATTCTTTTTCAAAAAAACTATCATAATTTCCTTTATTAAGTTTACCAAATCAACACATAAATGAAAAGTATTTCTTCATAGTTTACATAGAAAGGAGGAATATTAAGTGACAATTCTTGTACAAAATTGTTTTCATTGGATTGGTTATCATTATGTTAATTTTTTACTCGAAAAGGGTATAGTGGTTAAAGGTGTAGACAAAATCGACTCTGAGAAGAAAGATAATCTTTACATGTCCATTGGGCGAAATAGCTCGTTCTCATTAATCGATTCTCCGAAAGAACATAAGGTTGATACTGCTATTATTATTGGTAGTTGTGATTCTACAACTAGTATTAAGGCAGATAAAATAATTCAAATTGATGTAAATGGATTGAAAAAAAAGTTAGAGGATGCCATTATTATCAAGGCACCACTTTTATTTGGTGAATGGATGGAAATGACAGAAGAGGGGCTCATGACAGGAAAGAAACTGACACGATTCGATTCTGAAGAATTCCAAGCCGAATCTGTTTACATTGGAGATTTTGTTAAAGCAACCTACCAGGTGTTGAAAGCACCCCCTAATTCTACAACTATAAATGTGTTTTCAAAGAAAATTTTCCTTAATGAGTCTGTCAAACTTGAAAATTCTATCTATATTCGTGACAATATACCTATAGAAGAAAAAATGAGAAGTGTATTAGCTCATTATCGCCGCTATAAGAATTTCTATTAACGCATTGTAATTGAATGGAGTGCACGGACTTGAGGAGAAGATACGGATTTATCTTAGTGATATTTATAGGAATATTATTTGCTAGCGGGTGTACACAACAACAGCAAGGAAATGTAATTAAAGTTGGCATGATCCTCGAAGGTGTGGTAAACGAAAAACCCTGGAATGAAAAAGGGTATGAAGGTTTATTAGAAATTGAAGAGGAATTAGGCGTCGATATTGAGGTAAGAGAAAATGTTTCTACTGATGTGGAAATCTCAAAAGCAGTTAGTGAACTCGTCAATGAGGGAGTTAATCTGATCTTTGGTCATAGTAGTATTTATGGAGAAAGGTTTTACCATCTTGCAAAAACATATTCAGATGTTCACTTTGTATATTTTAATGGGAATTATTACAGTGAAAACCTGACAAGTTTGACGTTTAATTCACATGCAATGGGTTTTTTTGCTGGCATGATTGCAAGCGAGATGTCTGATACAAAACAAGTCGGAATTATTGCTGCTTATCAATGGCAACCAGAGATAGAAGGGTTTTATGAAGGTGTTAAGTATCAAAATCCAGAGACTAATGTAAATATGGAATTTATCTATGATTGGACAAAGAGTGAAGTGGCAATCGAAGCCTATGAGAGAATGAAACAAAAAGGTATAGATGTCATATATCCAGCTGGGGATGCTTTCAGTGAAGGTGTTATAAGAAATGCTGGTAAAGATGGTTTATATGCAATTGGATTTGTGTCAGATCAATTAAACATTGAACCGGAAACAGTACTAACTAGTACAGTTCAACACGTTGACCGACTATATTTGCTTGCAGCAAAGAAATTTAATGAAGGCAAGTTAAATGGTGAAATACTATCATTTGATTTTAAGGATGACTATATTACCTTAGGTAAGTATAGTTCAGAAGTTCCAATATATTTTCAAAAGAAATTAAATGATTCAATAGAAAAATATAAAGAAACTGGCTTGCTTCCTAATCAGTACTAAGAGAAGTAAAGGTATTATTACCTCCCTCTGAAACTTAGTTCTTGCAAGTCATTCTTTTTTAGATTAAAATTAGTACCAAGTCATAATATTTGATAATAAACAAAAAGCTAAGGGGATGTATATATGGGTGTTGGCGTTTTAGGAGTAGGTCATTATGTACCCACTAATATAGTTACGAATAGTGATTTAGAAAAAGTTGTTGATACGAATGACGAGTGGATTCGTACTCGTACTGGTATTGAGGAACGAAGAATAGCAGAAGATGATATGAATACTTCTGATATGGCATATCATGCTTCATTAAGTGCCATGGAAGACGCAGGTGTAAAACCAGAGGATCTAGATTTAATTCTTGTCGCTACGGTTACTCCGGACACACCATTCCCATCCATATCTTGTATGTTACAAGAGAAACTAGGGGCATGGAATGCAGCTGCAATGGATGTGAGTGCTGCTTGCGCTGGATTTATGTACGGAATGATTACCGCAAAACAATTTATTGAAACAAAAGTTTATAAACATGTTTTAGTTGTAGGTGCTGAGAAACTTTCGAAAATAACAGATTGGACTGACCGGAACACATGTGTCTTATTTGGTGATGGAGCCGGGGCAGCTGTAATGGGGGAAGTTTCAGAAGGTAAAGGAATATTATCGTTTGAGCTTGGAGCAAACGGTGGAGGTGGAAAGCATCTCTATCAGAAGGATGATGGTTTTATTACCATGAATGGTCGTGAAGTATTTAAATTCGCGGTTAGACAGATGCCTGAATCATCCTTAAATGTTATTGAAAAGGCAGGCTTACAAAAAGAGGATGTGGATTATTTAGTTCCACATCAAGCCAATATTCGTATTATGGAAGCGGCTATGGAAAAACTAGGTATCTCTGAGGATAGAATGGCTAAGGTTATTAATAAATATGGTAATAATTCCTCTGCAAGTATACCTATGGCTTTATCAGAAAGTGTAAAAGATGGTAAAATTAAGGAAAATGATGTAATTGTTCTGGTTGGATTTGGAGCAGGTCTTACATGGGGAGCGGTAGCATTACGTTGGGGTTGCTAATTAAATTCAGCAAATCTCAGGGGTGGTTCGTTCCCAAAAAAACCATTATTTAATTAGGAGGAATACCGAATCATGTCGGAAAGAAGAGTAGTAGTAACAGGGCTTGGAGCAGTAACCCCAATTGGTAATGACGTTCAAACCATGTGGGAAAGTCTTCTTGCAGGAAAATCTGGAATTGATTTTGTCACACAAGTAAATAAGGATGAATTCCCAGCAAAAGTTGCCGCAGAGGTAAAAGATTTTGATCCAACCTTATATGTGGATAAGAAGGATGCACGTAAAATGGATCCATTTACACAATTTGCCGTTGCAGCGTCAAAAATGGCCCTACAAGATGCGAAACTAGAAGTCAGTGAAGATATTGCTCATCGAGTGGGAGTATGGATTGGTTCTGGAATAGGTGGAATGCAAACTTATGAAGACCAGTTCCGTAAATTTATGGAAAAAGGACCTAAACGTGTTAGTCCATTTTTCGTACCGATGATGATACCAGATATGGCTGCTGGTCAAGTTTCCATTCAAACAGGAGCTAAAGGGATTAATTCTTGTTCGGTAACAGCTTGTGCATCAGGGGCAAACTCAATTGGTGATGCATTTAAAGCGGTAAAACGTGGTGATGTAGATTATATCATTGCGGGTGGAGCAGAAGCACCAATTACGAACATGTCCTATGCAGGATTCTCCGCAATGAAGGCATTGTCCTTTAACGAAGATCCGAAATCAGCAAGTCGTCCATTTGATAAAAACCGTGATGGGTTTGTCATGGGTGAAGGATCTGGTATTCTGATTTTAGAAACCCTAGAAACAGCACTAGAACGCGGTGCTCATATATATGCAGAAATTGTTGGCTATGGAGCTACTGGAGATGCATATCATATCACGGCACCTGCAGAACATGGGGAAGGTGCAGCAAGAGCTATGCAACATGCACTCCGAGATGCTGGGTTAAAACCAGAAGACGTGGATTACATCAATGCTCACGGTACTAGTACAGACCTAAATGATAAATATGAAACAGAAGCAATTAAAACAATCTTTGGAGATCATGCTTATAAACTAGCTGTCTCATCAACAAAATCTATGACAGGTCACCTGCTAGGGGCTGCTGGTGGAGTGGAAGCAGTTATTTCAGTTAAGGCAATTGCAGATGGCGTGGTTCCACCAACTATTAACTATGAAACTCCAGACCCAGAATGTGATTTAGATTATGTGCCAAATGAAGCGAGAAAGCAAAACGTAAATGTTGTTGTAAGTAACTCTCTTGGATTCGGCGGTCATAACGTAGCACTTATATTTAAAAAATATGAATAAATGAAAGTAGGAAAGGCTGACCTTGTCTGGTCAGTCTTTTTTGTGGTTTGGGCTTTTCATAATTATGCCCCTAGGCACCAGGTTGCTCCCGAAGTTTCATACGATGTGCCCAATCCCAACCAGAATGCTCCCGGAATTTCAAACCATGTGCCCAAGCCCAACCAGAATGCTCCCGGAGTTTCAAACTATGCGCCCAAGCCTAACCAGGTTGCTCCCGAAGTTTCAAACTATGCGCCCAAGTCCAACCAGTTTGCTCCCGGAGTTTGAAACCATGTGCCCCCAGCCAACCAGAATGCTCCCGAAGTTTGAAACCATGTGCCCAAGCTCAACTAGTATGCTCCCGGAGTTTGAAACCATGTGCCCCCAGCCAACCAGTATGCTCCTGAAGTTTGAAACCATGTGCCCAAGCCTAAGCACCATGCGCCCACACCCAAACATCATGCTCCTTCTCCTGCAAACCATATTCCTTTACCAAAACCAAGTAAAAGTTAAATCTATTCGCTCTATCATTTCTATCATTTTTCCGAAATTGCTAGCATATACATAAAAATAAACTTTAGGACAAGCATAGGTGGTAGAAAAAGATGGGCTATATATTTTTGTTTTTAATTGGATTTGGACTTGCTGTGACTGGTGGTGTGACACTGATTGCCTATATGAACTTTTTACCGGCAGGGGTGTCATGGGGTGAGTATTTTTTATTTGTAAGTGGTAGATTAGAATGCTATTTTCTGCCGATCGGTTTATTAATTATGACGTTTGTTATCTACACATCTCCGTTTAAACCTTGACCAGTTAATTTGCGCTCTCTCGAATAAAATTTCAAATGATGGTCATAATGTATTCTAAAGTGTATGTTCAAAAATTATGGTATAACTGGTAATTTTTGAACAACCTCGAATGTTTCATTTTGGGAGTGAGGGGTGTTGTATGTTATATTTACACGATGTTTGGGTGAACTGGTTTGAAGGAGAAGAAAACGGGTATAATGTTTGTTATTTCCATGAATGGCGTAAAGACGACGGTATCGAACTACTTGACCAAGTACCATTAATCTACATAACGGAATCGCTTTATCAATATATTGAAAATGATATGCATGATTTACCACAAGGTTTATTAGATGCCATTTATAAACGTGCATATACTCGGAAAGGTCAGGAACGTTCTGTAGTCGAATATGCCTGTATTGTAACTGATGGAAATGACATATTAGCTATTGACACTATTGGCTACCGTATTCCAATTCGTAAAAGTCGGTTAATCCCAAGACAAGAACAATTAGTTTATGAAATGATTGAAAAGACAAAAGCCCAAAGCTTCGGGTTCGATGATTCCAATTATGTAAAGGAATATCATATGCTTTCCATGTCTCCTAACCTTGTATTTGGTTTAACAAGAAGGGAAAGACAAATAAAGCAGTTATTAATGATGGGATTAGATCAACTTCGTACAGCTAATAATATTGGAGAATTGCGTTATTGGTTAACTGAATGGGATCCAAAAAAGTATCCTGATATTCGTTACATGGATGAAGAAGAAGTGTGGCAAGCCTTATATGAAGGCGTAAAGTATGGCTGGAGTCAAGCTCATGAAGAGCTTTGTGAAAAATTAATTAAAGGGCAACCATTCCTTGAAAAGATGTGGGAGCTCGAAAACAATTATGCAGAAGGTACATCTAAACAGAAGTCAAAAAACCAGTGAGGTTTTCGCCTCACTGGTTTTTTGTTTCTATTTATTTTCTAACTCTACCAAGTCCCATTGCTTTTTTTGCTTTTTGGATAGTTTTGTTAGCTACACGTGATGCTTTTTCAGCACCTTGATCTAATATATCGTCTAACTCACTTGATTCTAAGATTTCATAATAGCGATCTTGAATCGGTTTTAATACAGATACCACGGTGTCCGCAACACCTTGTTTGAAATCACCATAGCCTTTACCTTCGTACTTTTTCTCTAATTCTTCAATTGTTTCTCCAGAGAATACAGATTGGATATCTAGTAGGTTAGAAACTCCTGGCTTATTAACCTTGTCATATTTTACAATACCTTCTGAATCAGTCACAGCACTTTTTATTTTCTTTTCAATTTGTTTAGGCTCATCAAGCATAAATATGGATGCCTTAACATTTTCATCTGACTTGCTCATTTTCTTTTCTGGATTCTGAAGAGACATAATTCTAGCACCCACTTTTGGAATGCTAATCTCTGGAATAGTGAAGACTTCTAGGAAACGATTATTAAAACGTCCCGCAAGATCTCGAGTTAGTTCTAAGTGTTGCTTCTGGTCATCACCAACTGGTACTAGGTTAGCTTGATATAGTAGAATATCTGCTGCCATTAAGGATGGGTAAGTGAAAAGGGCTGCAGAAACAGCTTCTTTACCTTCTGATTTATCCTTGAACTGTGTCATTCGTTCTAGCTCACCCATGTAGTTAATGGATTGCATCATCCATCCTAATTGTGTGTGTGCAGGAACTTCTGATTGGATGAATAATGTTGCTTTGTTAGGGTCTATTCCTGCCGCTAGGTATAATGCTGCTAAAGACCGGATGTTATTACGGAGTTTAATTCGGTCTTGTGGAACCGTAATAGCATGTTCATCCACAATACAGAAAAAGCAGTTATGTGTGTTCTGAAGCTCCACAAACTGACGAATCGCACCAATGTAGTTTCCAATTGTTAATGAACCACTAGGCTGGATACCTGAAAAGATGGTTTGCATAGTTATTCACTCCTTTATTTATTTGGGCAATAAAAAAAAAGCCCATTTATCCCCTAATAGAAGGGACGAATGAACCGCGTTGCCACCCTAATTATCTTAAAACATTAAGATCACTTCATTAAAATTAGCTCCAAAGTCCAATTCCTGTTTACCATGATGCTTGTTCCCACCAACCACAAGCTCTCTACAAACAGAGGGTAAAAAGTACTGCGCCTTTTTCATTGCTAAAGATATTGATTTTTTTATATTATATATAGTCATTTAAAGAAATGCAAGTGGAAAAAGGTATATGAGCCAGTTTATATTATTCAATTGAGGTATTTAACTGATCGAGGTGATTATCATATTCATCCTTTTTTGAGGAACAATACCTATGATAGTTCGGATTAGAAAGGAGGTATATGAAGATGGATAATGAAATGGAATATGGTAGTGATTATAAATATATACCTGCAACTTCTGTTGGAAGTGGGATGGGAATGGAGGTATCACATGATCTGTATTGTCATACAATCCAGATAGTAAACATCATACTAGTTGGGAATCCGAGAACAAAGGATTTTGTCCTAGTTGATGCAGGAATGCCTAATTCTGCAGACAACATTATTTCAATCGTTGAAGAACGCTTTGGTAAGAATAGTCGTCCGAAAGCAATCATTCTGACACATGGACATTTTGATCATGTTGGTGCAATTATAGATTTGGTCAAACATTGGCAAATTCCTGTCTATGCACATGAATTAGAAATGCCATTTTTAACGGGGCAGAAAAGCTATCCTGAACCTGATCCAACAGTGGAAGGTGGTATGGTAGCAAAGATGTCACCAATGTTTCCAAATGAGCCTATTAATTTGGGTGATAAGGTAGAGGCATTGCCTTCAGATGGGGCTATCCCACATTTGCCTGATTTTCGTTGGATACATACGCCTGGTCATTCCCCGGGTCATGTATCATTATTTCGAGATGAAGACAAGGCGCTAATTGTTGGGGATGCATTCGTTACGGTGAAGCAAGATTCCCTGTATAAAGTATTAACCCAAGAACAAGAGATAAATGGTCCACCGAGATATCTAACTACTGACTGGAAGGCCGCTAAGGAATCTGTTATTCGATTAGAAGCATTAAAACCGTCTGTTGCTATTACTGGACATGGATTACCTATGACTGGTGATTTGTTATCGGAGAGCTTGGAAAAGTTAGTACAGGAATTTGAACGAATTGCGATTCCCGATTACGGAAAATATGTTGATGGAGATTTTCATTAAATAGTAAAAAAGCCCTTATCATCAGTGATAAGGGCTTTCTATTTTATATACTTTTCGTCTAACTGTTAGTCAATTAATTAATGGATTTCTTAAAATGTTTAAATTATCTTCGATTCCAGAAACGCATTTGACCAATTGCAGTAACGAAATCCTTTTCGAAGTTTGGATTATTAGCGGCGAAGACAACCCCTGCTAAATTATTATTGTTGGAAGGCTGTATAAAAGACTGCCCTGTTGTAGCCACACCAATTGGCTTATATTGTTTATAAGCTTCATGTAAGAATGTCGTAACATCAGCATTAAACTTCTCTTGATTTCTAGCAGTTCCGCCGACTACATAGAGTGTATCAACCAGGTATGGACTTAATGTAAGGAACGTATCGTTGATTTTAATTTTTGTACCATCAGAACCTGTGACTGTACCGAGTTTCTCACTAATTACAACAACAAATATTCCTTGTTGCTGTAATGTGTTGAGTACACTAGTTACTTCTTTCCCATTAAAACCATTACCAATCAAAACACCTACTTTTTGTGTAACAGCATAACGTGGTGTGTTAAATTGGCTGAGAGATGGATAGCTGGTCTCAACCGGAACATGAGTACCAGTTGGAGGATTCACACCAATATTATCAGCAATAATAGTAGCTAATTCTTTATCAACATTGACTAATAAATCAACATTTTGTTGACGGACAGACTCACTTCTTACCTTTCCTAGTTGATAACTAAACCCTTCAATTGTGTGCTGCTTTTCTACAGGAGTCAAGCTATTCCAAAAAATTCTTACTTGAGAGTAGTAGTCTTTAAATGAGTCACTCCTTGCACGGATGACGTGTCCTTCTACCTTCTTAGGATAATATTCATAACCGCCCTCTTCTGGTGGTACAGTATAAGGCGTGTTATTGGCTAAGGAATTTTGGTGGTAATCTACCTCTTCCACATCAATTCGCTGTCTCATCACACCTCTACGTGTATTGTTATGGAATGGACAAAGTGATCGGTTGATTGGAAGTTCATCATAATTGGCACTACCAAGTCGATGTTGTTGTGTATCTCTGTACGCCATTAATCTTCCTTGTAAGACAGGATCATTAGAGAAATCAATCCCTGGTACAACATTTGCCGGATTAAATGCAACCTGTTCTGATTCCGTAAAGTAATTTTGAATGTTTCGATTTAAAGTCATCTTACCAATGATTTCCACAGGGACGAGCTCTTCAGGCCAAAACTTTGCGGGGTCTAGAACATCAAAATCAAATTTAAACTCATCCTCAAGCGATATGAGTTGTACTCCTAATTCATACTCAGGATAAAATCCTTTGTCAATTGCTTCTCTCAAATCTTTCCGATGAAAGTCAGGATCAATTCCACCAAGTTTAATTGCCTCTTCTTGAGTCAAGGAATGAACTCCTAAGACTGGTTTCCAAACATACCTCATAAATGTTGCTTTCCCTTGTTCGTTTACAAATAGATACGTATTGATGGACCACGATTCCATCATTCGATAGCTTCTTAAAATACCACGATCAGACATAATCCACGTCACCATGTGTATCGACTCTGGGTTATTGGCTACATAATCCCAAAAATGATCGTGTGCACCAGTAGCTGTTGGGATATCATCATCTTGTTTTGCTTGATAAGCATGCATTGCATCTGGAAACTTCATGGCGTCCTGGTTTATTAATACAGGCATCGCAATCGTTGTTAGGTCCAGATTTCCTTCTTCTGTATATAGCTTAACACCCTGGCAACGTAAATCCCTAGCTGTATCATAGGATCCCTTAGGTCCCTGTACAGTGGAAAAACGGATTGTTAAAGGTGTTTTTTTCCCTGGCTCCGATAGGAATTTAGCTCTTGTTACATGTTTCATTGATTTGTAACATTCAAATTCTCCATGTGCACTATATCCTCGTGCATGAACCACTCTTTCTGGTATTTCTTCATGATTAAAATGCGACATCTTTTCAAAGAAATCATAATCTTGGCGTAAAGAAGGTCCACGTATGCCGGCTTTTAATTGATCCGTATCTTGAGATCTTTTTCTTCCTTGCATAGTTGTCATAGGTTTTCCAGTATTTCTTATACGGAATTGATCTAACTGCGCCTGTTTCGGATCATTAGGAGGCTTTTGATTTCTTGATGACTTATCGTCCATGTGTATCACCCATCCTAATATTTTAGATAAAATTTACCATTTATATTCTATGCCTACTAACTGGAACTTATTACATTTTTTTAGGAAGTTTATTTAAACAAATCTTGACTGTATGTGTTGAAATAACACGTTTTCTTGGTATGAATTATTAATAAATGGCAGAAGATAATACTGACTTAAAAAAAGTCAATGTTTGTTTTGTTCTATAAGTATTAGGAAGTGAGGTGGGATGAAAATGGACACATTAAAGAGAATAGCTTTAACTTTAGTAATAATTGGCGCAATAAACTGGGGACTAATTGGACTTTTTGATTTTGATTTGGTTGCAACGCTTTTTGGTGGCCAAGATGCTTTACTTTCTAGAATTGTCTATTCATTAGTTGGACTAGCTGGATTATTAAGTATTCCATATTTATTTGAACCAGCAAGAGAACATAATGATACAGCAGCAACAGGCAGATTAAATTATGGTACTGAGTTTGCGGAGGAAGAAGACTTTTCTAGAATTAAGAAAGAGGACAACGATCTATAGTAGAAAATAGAGCTGTACATGTGTATAGCTCTATTTTTTTGTGGATCAATAAGTAGAAATGGATAACATACCTCAGTTTCATTTGGATAAAAATGATTTATCTAAGTCTTCAATTCTGTGAAAATACTATTCATTCTATGAAAATATGTATAAGCTACAAAATTTTGGAAATAATACCTTATATATATTACTTCGTCTTTTAAACGAAGAAAAAAATTAAGAGGTGAAAGATTTGAAAAAATATGGTTTTATTAGTTTGATAGGAGTACTCTTAGTTGCCGCACTTGTATTCCTATTCGTAAATGGTGATGATTCAAAAGAGAATGAAGCCAATCAGGAACAAAAAAATGATCCAGAGGCAGTTCAAGTCTTCGAGGAATCAATCGAGGTTACCGCAACAGATGATGGCAATATTAATGCTAATAAGCTTTTTATTCCTTGGACGATTAACAAAACAGGAGGTACATTCTATTTAAGTCAACGCGATGGAACTGTAGTAGAAATTGATGGTGACTTTGGCATAGTAGATGTACAGGATGTAGATTTATCTGAAGAGATCTTCCATAAAGGAGAAGCGGGATTTCTTGGGTTTGCTTTAGCGCCAAATTTTGAAGAATCTAATGAAGCATTTGCTTATCATACGTATGATAAAGACGGTGAAATTGTGAACCGCATTGTGTCACTAGTATTAGATGGTTCTACATGGAAGGAACAAGAGGTTATTTTTGATAATATCCCTGGAGGGGAAAAAGATACTGGTGGTAGAATTGCAATTGGGCCGGATGAGAAACTTTATGTTGCTACTGGTGATGTTGGAAAAAATGACTTGGCACAGGATTTAAATAGTTTAGCGGGTAAAATTTTACGTATGGAACTTAACGGTGACATCCCATCTGACAATCCTTTTGAAGATTCGTATGTATTCTCGTACGGACACAGGAATGCTCAAGGATTTACTTGGGACAATGATGGAAATATGTACTCTTCAGAACATGGTGAAGATGGGCATGATGAAATTAACCTAATTAAATCGGGTAAGAATTATGGCTGGCCAGAGATTCAAGGAGATGAAGAGGCTGAGGGAATGGAATCTCCTTTAATTCATTCCGGTGAAACTACATGGGCACCTTCAGGGGTCGGATTCAGTGATGGTAAACTATACATTGCTTCCTTGGCTGGTAAGAAGATCTTTACTTATGACATAGCTACAGAGACAGTGGCAGATTTCTATGATGAAGCTGGAAGAATGCGTGACGTATTCATAGAAGACGATGCGTTATATGTTGTAACAAGTAATCATGACAGTCGCGGAGAACCAACGGATAAAGATGATCGCTTGATTCATATCCCATTAGTGGAAAAAACATCCGCTAACTAATTGAAAAAGAGGTAATTGTACTGGGTGTGCAATTACCTCTTTTGGCATGTTAACTTACTTATCCTTGTTGATGAGTGATTCTAAATATTCTACTACGGCATTTATTTCCTCTTCAGACAAGCTTCCTTCGAATGGAGGCATATTTCCGCTACCGTTCTTAACTTGTGCTATTAATTCTTCTTTCGTCCAGTCGAGATTGTTAAGCTTCGGTCCGTTGTGACCTCCAACCCCTTCTGCACCATGACAAGCTAGACAGTTGTTTTCATAAATCTTCAAGCCTTCTTGAACAACTGCGTCACCCTCAGGAGCTTCTGTTTGTCCTTGGCCGTTCTCATTATCGGTATCTTTAAAGAATGGTGATGAATTTATTCCATCATCTGGAACATCTTCTAATGTAGCATATTGTCCTTCTAAGGAGAAGGTGTAAATCTTATCACCATGTTGTGTACCAGCAAGGGAGTTTCCTCCAGAGAAGATGGATATATATTGTTTTCCATCCACTTCATATGTCATTGGTGGAGCATTTGCACCAGCATCGGTCATGAATTCCCAAAGCTGTTCACCATTTGTTGCATCATATGCAATGATTCTTCCATCATTATGACCCACAAATACGAGGTCCCCACTAGTTGTTAGAACGCCACTATAAGCAAGGTCATCCCATTGTTTTTGCCAAACTATTTTATTTGTTTTTACATCAATTGCGGTGACGGTTCCTCGGTTCGGCGCATTTTGAATTGGCTGCATAACACTACCTATCCAGTTCTGTCCTTCTTTATATTCATTTGCTTCATCGCCCTCATAATGTGCAAATGCAAAGTAAGTCCAGTTTCCTAATACATAAAATAACTCTGTTTCTGGGTTATACGCTGATGGTGGCCAGTTGGCACCACCTTGTGGTGAAGGAGTAATTGTTACTGGTTCATCCCAGAAAGGTGTAAATATGTCTGCAACCTGGTATTCAAAGTCTTCACCAAGATCTTCTTTAAGCATTTCTTCGGTTATAGATTGAGGTACAAAACTATCCCCAACAGGGTATGGTTGGGTTTCTGCTGTTTTTTGTCTTTCATCCTGTGGAACCGGTTTGTCCTCAATTCCAACAAGTGGTTCACCATTCGATCTATCCAGTAAATAAACCCATCCAGTTTTACCTGCCTGTCCAAGTCCTTTTCGTGTCTCTCCATCCATTTCAACATCAAATAGTATAACTGGGTTAGGAGCATCCATATCCCATATATCATGTTTCACTTCTTGGAAATGCCATTTATACTCACCTGTAGTTAAATCTAATGCCAAGATGGAAGCAGAGAATAGATTATCACCTTCACGTTGACTTCCATCGAAATCTGGTGATGGATTACCTGTTGATAAGTAGATCATATTTAATTCTGGATCAATGGCTGGTGTTTGCCAGATTGGCGCACCGCCCTTAAGCCATGCATCCGTTTCCTGAGGCCATGTATCGTGACCCACTTCACCTGGACCAGGGACTGTATATGTACGCCATATTTCCCGTCCCATATCTGCATCATACGCTGCCAGATAGCCACGAATACCATATTCACCACCCGCAACACCGATATATACTTTATCATCATGATAGAGAGGAGCTGCGGTAATCGTGTAACCTTTTTCCCAATCATCGACTGTTGTTTCCCATACAACTTTTCCTGTTTTTTGGTCTAGAGCAACTAGTCTTGAATCAAGGAGACCTACATACACTTTCCCATCTCCAAGTCCTACACCACGGCTAATCCATCCACAACATGCAGTGTCTAGGCCGTCTGCTAATTGCGGGACATATTCCCAAATAATCTCTCCAGTTGTAGCATCCATCGCTTGTACAACATCAGCACCCGTAATATTAAACATAATGCCATCATATACAAGTGGAGTTGCCTCAGCAGAGTATTTAAACTCTAAGCCAGAACCTAAACTAGTAACCCACTCAAGCTTTAGATCAGCTACATTAGAAGTATTGATTTTTTCTAATGTGGAGTATCTACGATTGTACATGTCTCCACCATGTGTAATCCAATTTGTACTTGGTGGTTTAAGTAAGTCTTCTGAAGAAAATTCTGGTGCTATCTCACCTTGATATTCTGAGTGTTGAACAGCAGTGTGGTCTTCTTTTGGTGTTTGGGTAGATTCAGACTCTTCATTTTCAGCTGCTTTTTCATCCTCAGCCAGATTCTCTTCAGCTGGAGGTTCTGTGGTATCATCTTCTGCCATATTTTGAAAAGCAAAGAATCCTACTACTGTTAAGAGTGCAACAGCAGCAATTACAATCCACATTTGTTTATCCATTTTCATACTCCTTTCTTAAGATATAACAGTTCTTCTGTAATTTGCCCGTATAATTACAAATTAATCTTTTATAGTTAAAAATCCCTAATTTTTTATTTTCATTGTGACTTTTCTCACAGGTTTGTATTGTGTATGTAGATATGATTAGGGCAGAAAAAGTAATCTTCTAAAATAGGGAGGGTATAAAAATGGTTCAAACAGCAGCCTGGGTTACAAGCCTAGTTTTTATGTCACTAGTTTTCATTGTTTTTGGAGTAGTAGCATGGAAGTCAAGGGTTAAGAGTGACTATGAGCACATTAAGAAAAAATGGTATAAAGCAAGAATTTTCTATGCGACAACTTTAGTTACCATATTATTGGTGGTTTGTATTTACACATTACGTGAATTACCTTATGACTTACCAATTTATGGGGAAGCTCAAGATCCAACGATTGTAGATGTAGAGGCAGTTCAATTTGGTTGGCTTATGAGTGAGACGGAATTTAAGGTGGGGGAACCAGTTGAATTTCATGTTACTAGTAAAGATGTTAACCATGGATTTGGCATATATGATGAGGATTTGACAATCATCGCTCAAACACAGGCAATGCCAGAGTATACGAACAATGTATACATTACGTTTACAAAGCCTGGTACATACAAAATACTTTGCTTAGAATATTGTGGAACCGCGCATCATTATATGGTAACTGAAATCACGGTTACAGAATAACGAAAGGAGCGTCAAAAATGGGTGCTTTTGTTGGAATGAATAATTTGAAGTCAACTAATAAGACAGTAGCAACTTCTTTAACAATTGGTGGCGTAATCATTGCTGTTATGATGATATTCGGGATATTAATGCTTCTTGCACAAGGTGGAGTAATTGACGTGCCAGATGCTATGTTCTACCAATTCTTAACAATCCATGGAACTGGGATGATTGGTGCAGCAGCACTAGCAGCAGCAGGAGTAATGTGGTATTTCTTGAACCAATATGTTGAACTTTCAAGAAGCATATTTAATTGGTTTTTAGGATTAGTTATTATTGGAGTGATCTTAGTAGTTATTGGTGTATTTTCATTTGAATTTGCTGGTGCATGGACGTTCTTATATCCATTACCTACTATATCTGCTAGCGCTTGGGGTACTATTGGGGCACTATTATATTTATTTGGAATGTTAATTCTAGGTACGGGATTCTTGCTTTTATATATGGATACAGGAAGAGCAATTATTAAAAAATATGGAAGTCTTGGCAAAGGTCTAGGGTGGGATGTTATCTCTGGTAAGAAGAAAGAAGAAGATGCACCGCCAAAAGCCGTTGTTGCTAGTACCATGGTAACAATAGTGAATACAACTGCAATCCTAGCAGGAGCAGCAGTTCTCATTATGAATATTATTAATGTAATCAACCCATCATTCACGTTTGATCCGATGCTAGCTAAAAACTTAACGTATGCTTTTGGACATATATTTGCTAATGCAATAATCTATATGGCTGTTATTGTAGTGTACGAATTATTACCGAAATATACCAATCGTAAATGGGTAGTGAATAGAGTCTTCCTCATTGCGTGGACAATGTCAACAGCATTTACGTTAGTTATCTATACTCATCATATGTTAATGGATTTTGCTATGCCAAAATGGATGCTAATTATGGGACAGGCTTTATCTTATGCGAATGGTTTACCGGTGTTAGTTGTAACAGCATATGGAGCGTTAATGATTGTGCACAAATCAGGAATTAAATGGGATATGGGATCTGGGTTAGCATTTCTGTCTATGTTCGGTTGGACTGTTGGTGTCGTTCCGGCTATTGTAGATGCTACAATCGTTGTCAACCATGTCATGCATAATACGAAATGGGTACCTGGACATTTTCACATGTATATGGGACTTGGCGCAGTAGTCATGTTATTCTCCTTTATGTATTATTTAGCAAAAGTAGATAGTACGGTTAAAGAATCTAAGATTGATAGGATTGCTTTATGGTGTTATGCGCTCGCAATGATTTCTATTAGTGTTCAGTTCCTAGTCTCAGGGGCTCTAAGCACCCCTAGACGATGGGCGATTCATTATCCAGGTTGGATGACTCCAGCTGTATTCGGTGCAATTGCCGGTGTATTTCTAGTTATTGCCACTACTATTTTCATTATCCATTTCGTGCGTTATATGAAGAATAGAGGAAAACTAGGAAGCGATAAATATGAACAAAAGACTGCATAATCTGTTACTAATCTGTTTTAGCTTGGTTATAAGTTTTATTTTATTTTTTATTGGAACGAATGGGTTTCAGGCATTTACAGCTGAGAGCGCAAGAGTGTACAGGTTAATGGAGGAGAAGCCCCTTTTTCCAAATGTCACCTTAGAAGATAGCAAGGAGAGAACCTATCCTTTCACCATGTTTCAGGGGAAATATGTCCTCCTGACCTTTATATACACTGCTTGTACAGATGTATGTCCAAAGTTAGAGATGAATCTTGCTAAGGTTTATGAACGTATACCTGCTGAACTATTAGGAAAAGAAATCATATTCTTGAGTATAAGTTTCGACCCAAAACGAGATGATCCGGCTACATTAGAAAAGTATCAAGCATTATTTAATAGTGATGGTGATACTTGGAGGATGGCTAGGATTATGGATGAAGTTGAATTGACAGCTTTGTTAGATGAATTCGGTGTCATCGTAATACCTGATGGAAGTGGTGGCTTTACTCATAATTCAGCTTTCTATTTCGTAGGAACAGATGGGGAATTACTGGACATATTAGACTTTCAACAACCAGAAGAAGCGGCTCATAAAGTTGTTGAGGTGATTCAAAATAATATGGAGGGATAGTTATATGAGAAAACCTTTATATATAGGGGCCTTACTATACTTAATATTAATAATCCCTCCAATCCGTAGTTATATGGAGTCCATCATGATTATCCATATGCTTATCCAATTACCCTTGTTAATGGTAGTCGGGTGGTTTCTAGGTAAATACATTGTTTATAAGGCACCAAAAGTCTTTCATGCTATCAACGAAAATGGAGTTCCGGGAATGATATTAATTGTTGCTATTACCATGTATTGGATGCTTCCGAGAACGTTGGATGAAGCACTAACACTACCACAATATGAAGTATTCAAATTTATTAGTTTACCTTTAGTGGGCCTATTATTAGCTGATAGCTGGGCAAAAATAAGAGATGTTGGACAAATTTTTATCTATTTGAACTACCTATCTATGTTTGCCTTGATGGGCTGGCTTTATCTAGATTCTCCTATTCAATTATGTAATAACTATCTAATAACGCAGCAGAAAACTCTAGGATGGGGCTTCATCTTTATTACGGCTTCAATGATTGTATATGTGTTGCAATATGTGTTTATTGACCGTAGGCGCATAGAAGAATGATAATTAAATGTAGAAAAATTAAAGGGCACGTGAGTTTAATAACTCATGTGCCCTTTATTGTTAGGAAACCATACTTCAAACGGTTTTTAGAGCATAATTTTGTTTTGTTTTAATATGATTTAGAAGGTGGAAGTTGGTACAATCGACAATCTTTCTATAAAAATGACAAAAATCTAGTAAATACCATTCAAAATCTAGCGGTTCTGTTCTATAATGAATAATAAAGTGTTGCAAACGTAAAGTTGTTCATGTCAACTTCCCGGGGGCAATCTTAATACTTTAGTTTAGGAGATTGATAGAATGCATAATAAACAACTTAAGAGAATCATGATACCAATTGTTCTCCTACTCGTTATTATACTTCCGTTTGCAATGCCAACTAAAAGTAGTGGGGATGAAGAATTGTTTGCTTCTTTTCATATTGAAAGGCAAACTTCGATTCAATTAATTGAAGAAAATACAAATTTAAATCGATTTGTTTTCGACTCAGGTTATCATTTTGAATATCCAGATGCTGTACGTGGGATTTACGTGACAGGACATTCTGCTGGCGGCAGTCGATTTGAATCTTTAGTAGACTTAGTGAATAATACTGATCTGAATTCGATGGTAATTGATATTAAGGATGATTTTGGATATTTAACCTTTATACCAGAAGAAGGTTCACCTTATTCAGACCTCGGACAAAATTATATTAAAAATATTCAAGAGATGATGAAGACCCTTGAAGAAAATGAAATTTACCCAATAGCAAGAATTGTTGTATTTAAAGATAGTGTTCTTGCTGAGAAACGCCCTGAACTTTCCTTTACTGAAAATGGATCCGTTTGGAAAAATAACCGTGGAGAAGCTTTTGTGAATCCGTTTGAACAGGAAGTCTGGGAATATAATGTAGAACTTGCTAAAATGGCAGCTGAATTAGGTTTCCAAGAAATTCAGTTTGATTATGTTAGATTCCCAGAGGGATTCGAGCATCGTGACGAGGAATTAGGCTATTCAAAAGGGGAATATGCTGATGATGATACAGACGATGTTCAACAACGTGTTCAAGCAGTTACTGATTTTGTTGCCTATGCCAAGCAAGAGTTAGAACCCTATGATGTTGATGTTGCGGTTGATATTTTTGGTTATTCTGCAACTATTCCGGAAGCACCAGGAATAGGCCAAAACTTCTCGAAGATATCTGAAAATGTGGATGTTATTTCTTCCATGATTTATCCTAGTCATTGGTCCAATAACTATTTTGGCATTCCATTTCCTGATACGGAACCTTACCGTTTAACAGATGAATATGCAAAAGTAGAAAATGAAGTACTTTCAAAACTCGAAAATCCACCAGTATCAAGACCTTGGATACAGGATTTTGAAGCACCATGGATTTACAATGGAACTGGTATTCCAGTTACACAATACGGAAAAGAAGAAGTGGAAGCACAGATTCGAGCATTGCAAGATAATGGAATAAATGAGTATCTAATATGGAACGCTGGAAACACGTATAGTGAAAACGTTGATTATACGCCATAATGATTGAAAAAAGCCGGAACTTTAATAAAAAGTTCCGTTTTTTTTCGCTTTTTTTTAGATAACTACACATACTGAACATATACAACCCAAATAGCGATTTAACATAATCTTGTTATTTCGTTATACTTACTACGTAGAAAAGTCAAAGGAGTAGATCCATGGATTGGTATGAGAAATTAAGTGAATATTTTCCAATAGAGGAAATGAAATCAAAAGAGCATATGGAGCTATTATTGAAAGAAAAAGGGGACGTTTATCATAAAGATGAAGGCCCATACCATGTTATGATGTACGCAGAATTTAATACGTTTATTTTTATTGATTATGTATGGGTTTCTTCAAAATCAAGAGGACAGGGGATTGGACATAAGTTAATTGAGAAACTAAAGCAACGAAATAAGCCAATCATTCTAGAAGTTGAACCTGTCGATTATGATGACACAGATACAGAAAAAAGACTTCATTTTTATAAACGAGAAGGGTTTAGTCATGCACAATCAATTGGTTATAACCGCAGATCTCTAGCAACCAATAAGGAAAATCCAATGGAAATTCTTTACTGGTCACCAAATAATGAAACAGAAGAAATGATTTTTGAACAAATGAAGAAAATGTATGAATCTATACACACATACAAAGATGAAGAAATATACGGTCAAGCATATCAACCAGTAGACGAGGTATTGACTTTCGATGAAGAACGAGAGTCTAATGATATTTTAGCTGGACTAGAAAAAAATCAAATTAAGTAAAAAAAAGGCTGCCAAGTGCAGCCTTTTTTCATGTTGTTAGGTATTTACCAAAGGCTGTATTTTAGCGCGTGTCCGAAGACCCCGCGGAGGCGATCTTTCCTCGAGGAGGCTGAGGCCGTGCCCGTGGAAAGCGGAGTATTCTGCCGTAGCGGTGTCGTACAGCTATACCCAATAACTAATTCTGTTGTAATTAAACTAGTTACCGAACAGTTTCTAATAAATAGCATCAAACTGTAAGAAGACAGACTTACCAAAACAGTTTAGGGATCCATAGTAGGAAAATAAAAACATTTTGTGAACATTGTTAAATTGAGTCGATATGACCTATCCTTCGCTAGACATATATAGTATAATCAACTATGTTGTTATTTAAAGTGATTTTAATTTAATAACAAATAAAATGTTCATAAAATGGAACTACAGATTGAGGAGTGAAGTACCATGGTAACACTTTATACCTCACCAAGTTGTACGTCATGTAGAAAAGCAAAAGCGTGGTTAATAAATCATGATATAACTTTTACAGAGAGAAACATGTTCTCTGAAAGTTTATCTGTCGATGAAATAAAAGAAATATTAAGAATGACTGAATTCGGTACAGAAGAAATTATATCTACCCGTTCGAAGGTATTTCAAAATTTGGATGTTACAATAGATCAACTTCCATTACAAGAATTAATAACATTAATTCAGAAAAATCCCGGATTACTCAGAAGACCAATCATCATAGATGATAAAAGACTTCAGGTTGGATATAATGAAGATGAGATTCGCAGATTTTTACCAAGAACTGTACGCACATATCAATTAGAAGAAGCACGACGTATGGTGAATTAAAAGGTAATAATAAAAGTAAAAAGCGCAGATCGAAATGGATGATCTGCGCTTTTGATATCCGATTAATAAGGTGACAAAATCGTTAATTTGAGTTAAAATATTAATTTAAATAGATAATCCTAGGCATATTAATTTCCAATATGCAATATGCTAACATACAATATAAATAAGATATCATACTTTTATCTATAGATTAGGTTCAGACCTTCTTCTGCCTAATTTTACAAGCAAAGGCTCCCGCGGTTTCGGTGTTTTTGGCTTTGGCTTAAATATAAAAGAAGGGAGAGAAATTACATGGAAATTGAAAGAATAAATGAAAATACGGTTAAGTTCTTTATCTCTTATGTAGATATTGAAGATCGTGGTTTTGGAAGAGAAGAAATATGGTACAATCGCGAACGTAGCGAACAATTATTTTGGCAGATGATGGACGAGGTAAATTATCAAGAAGACTTTCATGTAGATGGCCCTCTATGGATCCAAGTTCATGCCTTAGAAAAAGGTTTAGAAATTGTTGTTACTAAAGCTCAACTTTCAAAAAATGGGGATAATTTAGAATTCCCAATTGATGAAGATGGCTCTACAATAGATATTCCAGTTGATGAAAAAGTTGAATCATTCTTGGAAGAAAAATTTGGTAAAAGTGAGAAGGATGAATTAGAAGAAGATTTTATTGAAGAAAATCTTTGGATTATTGCAGGGTTTAATGATTTCGAAGATGTAATTCAATTAAGTCATCATTTCCAAGAGGATACAGGTAGTGAAGAAGAAACCTTATATTTCTATAATGGTAAATACTATCTATATATGGAATTCTCTCAAGATGTACTGGATGAGAATTCACAAGAAGATATTATTTCTCGAATATTTGAATACGGTGATGATTCGAATATTACGATTCATGTCTTGGAAGAATACGGTAAGAAAATATTTGATACGACCACTTTTGAAGATGTTCGTTCCCACTTCCCAGCTAATATTCTATAAGATGCCTTTCGGGGCATCTTTTTTTGTTAGCAGGATTTTCACCACCTCTGTCGAATAATAAAGAATGGAGGTGTTATAATTGCTTCAAGCAAAATTAAAAAATGGAAAGTTAATTACTTTATTTCAATATTCCAAAATGGAAATTGAAAATCTTCGAGAAAATCAGCAGTTTTATTGTCCAAGCTGTAATGAACAAGTAATTATTAGGGCTGGGTCAAAAACCATTGCCCATTTTGCACACCAGAGTATAACAAACTGTTATTCAAGTGAAGGAGGAGAAGGACCATATCACGAAAAAGGTAAGCTTATGTTATATAACTGGTTATTAGGGCAAGGATTAAACGTATCATTGGAGGAATATATCTCATCCATCAAACAGCGCCCAGATATCTTGCTTAGAATAAGGGATAAAAAGATTGCAATCGAATACCAATGTGCAAGAATCTCATCAGTTGATATACAAAGTCGTACACAAGGATATCTATCGGAAAATATCCAACCAATATGGATATTAGGAGCTAATCTTTTTAAACGCATAAGTAGAAACCTGTTAAAAACAGATCATTTTACTTTTCAATTCCTACACCAATATGGCCACGATTATCTACCATTAATGTATTTCTTTGATCCTCACTCAAATAATTTCCTTACTGCATTCAACCTCTTTCAGACAGATACAAATCGCATGATTGGGAGTCTTAACATGAAGAAACTTAATCATATGCATTTTATGGATTTATTTAAAGTTTCTCATTTCAAGCAAAGTCTTTTAATAAGTGAATGGAAAAAAGCAAAATATAAGTTTAGATTCCACCAACCAAAAAGGATATTTGGTAAAGAACAACTATGGTACAAGTGGCTTTATTATAAGGGGACACATCGTGAACACTTACCATCCGCCATTTATTTGCCAGTACCATCACAATACAAGATGATAACTCCTCCTTGGGATTGGCAGAGTAGATTATGCCTAGGAATTATCGATCCGTTGCCATTACAAGGTATATTTTCATTAAGTACTTGTCGCTATCAACTACAACAATCCATCTCAAATGGATCATTACCACTTATTAAATCCCCAGGCGATCCCATCCTTGAATACCTCGAGATACTATGTTCCTTAAACATTATTAAACAGCAATCAAAACATGAGTTTGTGAAATTGAGAGAACTAAATCATTTTACACATATTGAAGATGCTCTCGAAGGAGATAATAAATTAATGGATGAACTTTCAAAATTTTTCAAGACAAAATACGAGCATGTTTCACATATGTTTCGTTATACTAAATATTAGAGTGGTTCCGCACAGGATTTTATATTATCTGGAATTACTAAATGAAAAAAGCATTGGAGGATGAAAAATGGCAAAGGCGACTAAAGAACTACAAGGTAGAAGCGAAGTACCAGTTGAAAGAACTTGGCGATTAGAAGATATCTTTGTGTCGGATGAAAGTTGGGAAGAGGAACTTAATAGTCTTAAAGATGATATTCCCGAGATCAATGAATATCAAGGAAAAGTAGCAGAGTCTGCTGATACATTATTTAACGTCTTAAAACTACAAGATCAATTATCAGAAAGACTTGGAAAACTATATACATATGCACATATGCGTTATGACCAGGATACTACAAATTCATTTTATCAGGCTCTAAATGCAAAAGCAGAAAATGTGTTGACACTAGCACAAAGTTCGATGAGTTATTTAGTTCCAGAGATTTTAAAAATGGATGAGTCAACAATTAAACAGTATTTAGAAGAGAAAGAAGAATTAAAGCATTATGAACATGTCCTAAATGAAATTGTAAGACAACGAAAACATGTGTTAAGTGAATCAGAGGAAGCACTTCTTGCGGAGGCATCTGAAGCGTTATCGACTGGTTCTCAGACATTTGGGATGCTGAACAATGCAGATTTAAAATTCCCTAGCATTAAAAATGAAGACGGGGAAGAAGTGGACTTAACCCATGGTCGTTATGTTGGTTTCTTAGAATCGAAGGATCGTCGTGTTCGTGAAGAAGCATTTAATGCAATGTATGATACGTATGGTCAATTTAAAAATACATTCGCTTCTACGTTAGGTGGAACAGTGAAAGCACATAACTTCGATGCAAAGGTGCACCATTATGAATCAGCACGTCAAGCGGCTCTAGATAACAATAATATTCCTGAGCAAGTATACGATAATTTAGTTGAAGCGGTAAATGAGAGACTACCTTTATTACACCGTTACGCTAAATTACGTAAAGAAGTCCTAGGCGTTGACGAACTTCATATGTACGATATGTATGCTTCTTTAGTTCAAGATGTCGATATGAAGATTCCATATGAGAAAGCACAAGAATACGTATTAGATAGTCTTCAACCTCTAGGCGAAGAGTACTTAGATGTCATCAAAGAAGGCTTCAGCAATCGTTGGATCGATGTGGAAGAGAACAAAGGAAAACGCAGTGGAGCATATTCATCTGGAGCATATGGAACAAATCCATACATCCTACTGAACTGGCAGGATCGTGTAAATGACTTATTTACTTTAACACATGAGCTTGGTCACTCAGCACACAGTTACTTCACAAGAAAATTCCAGCCATATCGTTATGGGAATTATTCAATCTTCGTTGCAGAGGTAGCTTCTACATGTAATGAAGCTCTATTAAATGATCATATGTTAAAAACATTAGATGATGAAAAACAAAAGTTGTATTTATTAAACCACTTCTTAGAAGGCTTCCGTGGTACAGTTTTCCGTCAGACTATGTTTGCTGAATTTGAGCATGAAATTCATAAACGTGCTCAAGATGGTGAGGCATTAACTGCTGATTATTTAACAAATATGTACTATGAACTGAACAAGAAATACTTTGGCGAAGACGTTGTTTCAGATGAAGCAATTGGCTTAGAGTGGGCTAGGATTCCTCACTTCTACTACAATTACTATGTCTATCAATATGCAACGGGGTATTCGGCTGCAACTGCACTTGCAAACAAAATTCTATCGGGTGAAGAAGGAGCAGTTGAACGTTACTTAGGCTTCTTGAAATCAGGTAGCAGTGATTATCCTATTGAAGTATTGAAAAAAGCTGGAGTAGATATGACGTCTAAACAACCGATTTTAGATGCATTAGATGTATTTGAAGAAAAGCTAAATGAGATGGAACAACTACTATTGAATAAATAAGCAGAAGGATGACCTAGGTCATCCTTCTTTTTTTGATTATGCTGTTTTCATATATTTAGTTGCTATTTAAAGGGACTGTGCGGTAACTACCCTCTAAATTAATCAGTATGGAGGAATGATACCGCTCCGGCAGAATACTCCGCTTTTACTGTCAGCACAGGGGCGACATCTGCTCGAAAAGACCGTCGCAGTGTCTACCTTGCCGCGGGCCCGGCCTCAGCCTCCTCGAGGAAAGTTCACCTCTGCGGGGTCTTCGGACACGTGCTATTCCCGCAGGAGTCTCCGTATTCTGCCTACGCTGATCTATTCTTCTGATTATATATTCAGTTACCTAAATCTTTGTGTTAGGAGTAGGTGCTGTCATACCGCACAGTTTCTATCTACTATTTGTTAGATTACATCCAAAAAGCGTGCCTGAATGGCAATCAATCACCTCGCACGTCCCCGGTATTTATTCCTATTGGTAAACGAAAATAATGTAATGTAAATACAAAAAAACAGAACTGGTAGGGTTATGTATAATGGTATCAATTGCATTAGCCCAAAAAGATTTAAAAAGACAGCAATAAAAGTAAGGATTATAAATACATATGGAAGTAACTCACGCATCTGACATATCCCCCTTATCTACATAAATAATGGTCTACTAATATATATGTAATCAAAAGAAGGAATAGAAGTGACAGATTTGTGAAATGTATAACAAACTTCTTGAAAAAAAACTGGGCTCTTGTTATATTATATATGTGAGATGAATCACAAACAAAACCCCTTTGTTTGATCATGAAACTTTCTCCCATCCCCCTTTGTTATATACAAAGAAGTGAGAAAAAGGATATACGCTGCCCCGTATATCCTTTATTTTTTTCCTTATTATTTTATATATTGCCAGAATGAACCGTGTTTTGCCGGGATTTTTTTTACATATTGTTTTAAACGTAGTTTTTTCATTTCACGCTCAGCTTTCTCCATAGACCAGTTATAAACCACTGAAACCTCTTTTGTTCCAATAACGTCATAGTGTTGAACAAAATCCTCTAGTGCTGGAAGTTGTGATGGAATTGGTAGATGTTCTACCATCTCACTTAACACACGAACATAAATATCATATGGATAGAGCCCAGAAATTTTTATTCCTTGTTCTTCAATGTTTTTATGGAAAAAGACCATGGTAGGCATATAATCAATTTCCATTTCTTCATTCAGTTTATAGTCGCTTTGTAAGGCTTTTTTAGCAGAAACAGAGTGTAGGTCATTTATAAACTCCTGAATGTCTAGTTTTGCTTCTTTCGCACATTCTAAGAGAACTTTTTCATCAGATATATTTTGTTTCTTTAAAAATAGACTTTCTTGTACTTTTCGTAAGAACACTTTTCCGAAACGAATTCCTTGTAGTTCAGCAGCTTTTACTGCTAAATAGGCAGTAATTGGTGAGTGTATAGGATTCTCAATCCATAAGTCACCATCACAACTCATTCCAGTCCTAGAAGCAGTTCGTTCCCAAATTTCTCTTAGTTTCCTTGGTTGGTCAAAATTATCATGATTAAGTGGTTTCGAAGATCCTGAAATAATTGGTCTAATTGAAAAAAATCGTCCATATTCAATTGATAGCTTTTTTAAATACGGCTCAAGTGACCAGCATTCCGGGCACATCGGGTCGATAAATAAATAAATTTCAATTGGTTTTTTGATAGTACCATAACTATATTCGGACGATGTGTTTGCTTTCTGTGAGCTTCTTAATAGCTCAGTGCGTTCCCAACTCACATCGATATCTCCTTTCATGATTCAGGTGTATTCATCATATGATTGGCGGTCATGGTTAGTCTTTCAAATATGGCTGAACGATAGGGTTCATCAATTTTTGCTTCTTCCAAAGCTTGCTCCATACATTCTAACCAAGCGTCTCTTCTAGAAGGTGTAATTTCGAATGGTAAATGTCTGCGTCGCATCATGGGGTGACCACGTTCTTCCGTATAAAGTCTTGGGCCACCGAAAAATTGAGTTAGGAAAAGACGTTGTTTTCTTGCTGTTTCTGTTAAATCTTCTGGGAAGATTGGAATTAATTTCGGATGTTTCCCAACTCTTTTATAAAAGTGAGTGACTAGGCGATCAATTGTCTCAGATCCACCAATTGCCTCATATATAGTTCCATGCATTGTAATTACTCCTCAAAGTTTGTGTATATATTGTAGCAACATTAGTGAAGACTGGGCAAATTATCTGATTACATCTTTTGGAAAAAGCGGGCAATCTTATTTGGTGTATCTTTCCTAGTAATCCCACACTCCCTTAAAATGGTATCTAGGGCTTCCTTCCCAGTTTCTACATCACTTGCCTCTATCTCTAGTTCATAATCTTCATGACCATGATAGTGGCTATGGTCTAATACATAGATTAGCCCGTCATGATGGTACTCTCTACGGATAGTCGTTAAATTACCATAGTATTGCAACTCGTTAATGGAAATATTCATTTTTCTTAGTTGCACTATAGTTTCTGCTTTTGGCACTGGATTACCATTAATCCAGTGGGCAACTTCTTCTTCTGTAAGACTATCATGGGTTTCAAGGAGTCCGTCACCATAAGGTTCTTTTAATGTTAGTCGGTAATTTCCATTTTTCTCACGTATTCGTAATGCTGATTTATGGTGACGTAGTTTGAAATCTGTTGTTTCAAAATAATAGTTTATTTGTTCTATTCCAATACTAGGGAAAGGTAGATAAGTTAGTAGATTTTCAAATTCTTCTTTGGTAAGTAGGTTTTTAAATTCAATTTCTAGTTCTTGAGCCATACATATTTCTCCTAAAGTTTCGTTAATTACATTGATTATGTCTAAATTGATGTAAATATGCAAAGAATATCCTTTTTAATTGTGTTAAAATAAGTACGAATAGTTATTAGTCACAGGTGGTGTTTGAATGAATTGGGAGGCAATTATTGCACCATATGCACAGGTTGTCGAAGAGCTTAAAGTTAAATTAAAAGGAATGCGTAGGCAATTTGAATATGAAGCGAGGCATTCACCAATTGAATTTATTACTGGTCGAGTGAAACCAGTACAAAGTATTCTAGAAAAAGCGGAGAAAAGACAAATACCTCTAGAAAGAATTGAGGAAGAAATACAAGATATTGCTGGAGTCCGTGTTGTTTGTCAGTTTGTTGATGACATTTACACAGTGGTAGAAATGCTCCGTTCCCGCAAAGACTTTTCCATAATTGAAGAAAAAGATTATATCTCAGATAAAAAAGCTAGTGGATATCGTTCATTTCATATGACAATAGAATACCCAGTTGAAACAATCCATGGTAATAAAAAGGTTCTTGCAGAAATTCAAATTCGTACACTTGCCATGAATTTCTGGGCTACAAATGAACATTCGTTGAATTATAAATACAAAGGAAGAATTCCGGTTGATCTTAAAAAGAGATTACAACGAGCGGCTGAAGCGGCATTCAAGTTGGATGAGGAAATGTCGAAAATAAAAACAGAAGTACAGGAAGCACAGCGTATTTTTCACCGGAAATAGTGACTGTGAAAAGGGAGGTCTTGATATGAAATTCAAAATCATTTCCAAAGGTGATGAGAGGTCAAATATTATAAAAGCAAGAATGAAACAGCATTTGATAGATTTTGACTTAGTATATGATAAAGTAGAACCCGATTTAGTTATTTCTGTTGGTGGGGATGGAACCTTTTTAGAGGCATTCCACCGTTATCAGCATCGATTAAGCAATACAGCCTTTATTGGGATACATACTGGACACCTTGGGTTCTATGCAGATTATGTACCAGAAGAGTTAGAAAAACTAGTTATTGAAATTGCAAAGACCCCATATCATATTGTGGAATATCCACTACTAGAAGTTATTATACGTTCCAAAACAGGCAATAAGATGGACTCTTATTTAGCATTAAATGAAGCCACTATTAAAACACCAGAAAGTTCTGTTGTGTTTGATGTTGAAATTAGAGGAGAACGGTTTGAAACGTTTCGAGGAGATGGATTGTGTATTTCAACTCCGTCAGGAAGTACAGCTTATAATAAGGCACTTGGTGGAGGTATTATTCACCCATCGTTAGAAGCGATTCAATTAACAGAAATGGCATCTATTAATAATCGGGTATTCCGTACCATCGGTTCACCATTAATCTTACCGAAACATCATACATGCTTGTTGAAGCCAATCGTAGATCGAAGTTTCTTTATTACCATTGATCATAATACACATAACTACACTAATGTAAAATCGATTCAGTGTCGCGTAGCAAAAGAAAAAATTCGCTTTGCACGGTTTAGACCATTTCCATTCTGGAATCGTGTTCGTGACTCATTTATTGCGGATAATAACTAAAAAGCTAAGGTGAATACTTCAATGAAATGGACAATTGAAAATAAGGATGACGGTAGGTTGTTGCGAGACTTCTTGCGGAATGGCCAAGGCTTTTCAAGGAGAATCCTGAAAAGCCTTATTTATGATGGTGGTAGTATATTGGTTAATGAGAAACAAGTGAATTTACGTCATATTATCAAGACAGGGGATCGTGTCCTAATCGAGTTTCCGAAAGAGAAAAAAGGGATTCATATGAGTCCTGAAAATATTCCGATTAATATTATTTATGAAGACGAATCCATTTTGGTCATAAATAAACAAGCAGGTATTGCTACGATACCTTCTGCAAATCATCGGAACAATACAATAGCTAATGGTGTTTTGTATCACTACTTGAAAAATAATATTCCCTATACGGTTCATGTGGTAACTCGACTTGACCGAGACACTTCGGGCTTACTGTTAATCGCCAAACACCGTTATAGCCATTCTATCTTGTCTGCTTCTCAGAAACAGGAGAAAGTGAAAAGGAAATATTATGTGATAACGGAAGGAACCTTACAAGATAAGAAGGGCAGAATCGATGCAAATATTGGGAGAAAAGACGGGTCTATCATCGAGAGGGTAGTTCGTTCCGATGGGCAGCACGCCATTACTAATTACCAAGTAATCAAAGAGAATGACTTATATTCCTTGGTGGATGTACAATTAGAAACAGGGAGAACACATCAAATTAGAGTTCATTTTTCACATGTCGGAAACCCACTTGCAGGTGATGATTTATATGGGGGCTCAAATGATGTCATCACAAGGCAGGCATTACATTGTTACTCTATAAGTTTTGAACATCCCGAATCAAAAAAGTGGATAACCTTTACAATTGATTTACCAGAAGATATGAGGAAGATCCTTTCAAGATGAATATTGATTATTCATCCGGAAAGGATCTAAATTTTTCTGCATTAAATGGTTGTTCAGATGGAACAGATATAGTTGTTTCTTCAGGAAGCCTAAAGGCAGTTAACTTATTCCCGAATACACATCCTGTATCAATATTAATCGTTTTGTTAACCTTTCTTGGTTTTAATACTGGTGTATGCCCATATATAATCCAAGTATTTCCATTATAGTTTTGTGCCCAATCTCTACGAATCGGCCTTCCAGCCTCATCAAATTCCCCAGTAATATCACCATATAACACAAAGGTTTTTACTTTTTTGTCATGGCGGCCAATATATGATTTTTTTATGCCTGCATGTGCCACAACTGCATTAGCTTCTGGTAATTCCAAGTAAAGTGGTGCCTCTTCATATAAGCGAATAAACTGTTGTCTGATGTGGCCTTGCATTTTAGAATCTAGTGCTTCATACTCCTCAACTGTCGTTTCAAGGCCGTGTTGTTGTTTTACATTATTCCCAAGGAAAAAACGATATAGTTTATTACAATGATTCCCTGGTACATATTTTGCTTTTTTATTTTTGAATACCAACTCATACACGAGTTGAATGACTTTAATGGAATCGGGACCACGATCAGTTAGATCACCTACAAATACAGGAATCCTACCATTAGGATGAACATAGATTCCTTGCTCCTTATGGTAACCCAATTCTTCAAATAAAGTGCAAAGCTCACGATAGCAACCATGAATATCACCAATGACGTCTATCTTCATTGATTCACCCCCTTATAATGAAAGCGAGAATAGTTTATCCTATTCTCGCTTTATTCAAACATATATTTTCTTGTTCTAGAGTGGATATTTAATACAATACCAATTGCGATTAAATAGGTTAAGGTTGAGCTTCCACCATAGCTTAGAAATGGTAATGGAAGTCCAGTAATCGGTAGTAATTGGATGGACATACCTATATTTTGAAATATTTGATATGCAAACATACCTACGATTCCAGTTACAATATAACTTCCATAGCTATCATTACTTTGGATTGCTATATGGATAAGACGATACAGTAATAGGAAAAATAAGGTCACAACAATACTAGAACCAATAAAACCAAATTGTTCTGCAATAGCAGTAAATATCATATCAGTGTGTCGCTCGGGTACATTAACTTGCATTATTTCGATTCCTTTTCCAAAAAGTTGACCTGAGCCAATGGCCATCATGGCCCGAATCAGTTGGAATCCCGAATCAGAGTATTGTTCTGGGTATAACCATCCATAGAAACGACTGGATACATGCTTAAAGACAGATTCCTCTAGAAAAACTGCAACAGAGTTTGGGAACAGAAAATAAGCTGCTACAAACAACCCTATTATTGCTAGACCAATTAATATAATAGAGAAGATCAATCGCCATCGAATACCAGATACTAAAATCATTGCACCCGTTAAAGCACACATGACTAAAAATCCACCTAGATCGGGTTGGACTGCAATAAGTCCCATAGGTGGGAGTGATAAAAGTAGAATCTTAGATAATAACCAAAGATCACTCTTGATGGTTTGCGTTACAAATTTTTGGTTATGTGCATACATAACATGAGCTAGTGTGAGAATTAATATTATTTTCATAAATTCAGCAGGTTGTAATGTCCCAAGTAAGGGGAATAAAAACCAACTGACTGCACCGTTTGCTTCATGTATAAATGGTATGGGTAATCCGATCCCACCTAGGAATAGCATAAATAGCATTGTCATCCCAATACCATACAGAATCCAAGTTAATTGTCTGAAACGGTCATAATCAATTAACATAATCAGAGCAATTAGTATGCTCCCACCGATATACCAAACAACTTGTTTCACAAAGAAATTTTGATCTGCTAATTTTGCTGGTAATGTTGGTTCGACTGTATTTATTGTAAAAATACTTACAATGCCAAGTAAAACAATTATGGTTATTAATGTATAGTCAAGGTTATTTTTAGTAGTATTCATGTCTTATCCTAACTTTCTATATGAACTAATGAACTTACATCCCATTAAAGTTTACACGATTTTAGTATATTTTTTAAGCATTATATTATTATAACATTTTTTTAGAATGTTAGCTGAATGATTTTGTAGGGTATGGTATAAATAGAAGTGGAGAAAAAAAGGAGGGTTGCGCCATGGAAAATATTGAAGAATTGAAAGAAGTGATGTTCGAAAAACTTAAAAAGTATTTACAAGAAGAGAGAATTGATACATTTAGAACGAACTTCTTTGAAATGCACCCATTTGACCAAGCTGAATTTTTCATGGAAGTTGATGCAACCGATCGAATGCTTATATATAGCTATCTGTCACCAGAAGAAGTTGCAGCAATGATGGAACATATTGAACTGGAAGATACTGAACCGTTTTTCTCAGAAATGGATCCACGTTTTGCATCGATGATCTTCGCAGAAATGGCTACAGATGATGCGGTTGATATCCTAAACGAGATGGAAAAAGATAAGGTTGTTAGCTTTCTAACCATAATGGATGAGGAGGATGCTGAGGATATAAAGGATCTTCTTCATTATGAAGAAAAGACTGCTGGTAGTATTATGACGACAGAATATATTTCTGTCTTTAAAACACAGTCAGTAAGAGATACCATGCTTCAATTAAAAGAAGAGGGACCAGATGCCGAAACCATTTACTATTTATATGTAATTGATCGTGATAAGAAACTGGTTGGAGTTCTTTCACTTAGAGACCTCATCATATCGAGTGATGAAACAAAGATTGAAGACATTATGAATGAGAATGTATTTTATGTTTCTGTTGCTGAAGATCAGGAAGAAGTCGCAAAGATTATGCGAGACTATGATTTCCTTGCGGTTCCAGTTGTAGATTTTCAACAACATTTACTAGGGATTATCACAGTTGATGATATTCTAGATGTTATTGATGAAGAAGCTAGTGAAGATTACTCGAAACTAGCTGGTATTTCTGATGGGGATCGCCCTGATACCAGTCCACTTGTTGCAGCAAAAAAGAGACTACCATGGTTAGTCATTTTATTATTCTTAGGGTTATTAACAGCCAGTCTAATCGGACAGTTTGAAGATACATTAAGTCAAGTAACGATTCTTTCTATTTTTATCCCGCTCATCGCAGGAATGGCAGGTAATACCGGTACACAGGCATTAGCTGTTGCCGTTAGGGGACTAGCCACCGGTGAATATGGAACCGAAGGAAAGTTAAAATTGATTTTAAGAGAAGCGGGTACAGGTCTCATTACCGGAACTGTTTGTGGAATCATCATTACGGTTGTAATCTTTTTATGGCAAGATAATCTATATTTAGGTATTTTGGTTGGTTTGTCGATCATGGCCACTTTAGTAGTAGCAACATTAGCTGGTTCTTTGATTCCAATTATTATGCATCGCATGAAAATTGACCCTGCAGTTGCATCAGGTCCATTTATAACGACCATAAACGATATAATTTCTGTATTAATCTATTTTGGATTAGCAACAGCTTTTATGAGCTTTTTGTTGTAGTTTAGTATTTAAGAAATAGCAGGTAGTTTTGATCTCCTGCTATTTTTTTGTTTTTTTGAATCATATTTATGGTGATTATTCTACGAAATACATATTCCATGGGCATTTACACAATTCGTTACTGAAGTTCATATAATGGGGTGATAACTGAATTAGAAAGGAGATCGTACATCATGTCTAAACGTAGTAAATTTGCAAATGAACCATTATTGTATATTCAACAGCCAATTCAAGGTAAGCCAAATGCACCAATGCAGCATTTCTATACAACACCCAAAAATTCCTCATCATCATCACCAAATCCAGAAACGAAAAAAAAAACAACTCAAACACCAATTAAAAAAAGACCAACTATAAGCCCATTCCAAAATAGTACAGTAGAAAATCCACAAGAAATGAAAGTAAGTAAGCAAAATAGTCCAGAACAAGAAAAAGCACCAATTCAATCAACAAAAAAAAGAAGAACTTCTTTGAGTTCTTTCCATAATGATGCAGTAGAACCAGTTCAGGAATTACAGCAAACTGAAGTTAATTCATCTCAAGATATAAAAGAGCGTGAAGACAAGAAGAATTTTAAAGATATGAACATTCAGGAGAAAATTGATTATTTCTTGAATACGTCTAGTCACTTACCAAGAATGAGATGTGAAGTGATAACAGTAGAAAGAAAATATCGAGGAATTATCCTTGGTTTAGAGGATAATGAAATGCAAATGAGAGTAGGAAGGAGAACTGTATTTATCAATCAAGAAGATATTAAGGATATCCAATTATTAGGATTAGGATTTTAAATAGAGTCTAAGATGGAATTATAGAAAAGCTTTGGTCTGAATATATTTTTGTATTCAATACCAGAGCTCTTTTTGTAATAAAAAAGGAACACCATAGAGCTATACTCCATGGTGTTCCTAAAATAATTAGTTAAATACATTGATAGCTGGTAAACAAGTAACGTGACAGAAACAGTCTAAATCTACAGTGATGCAGATTCCTGTGTTCTGTAGGTTATCAGTTTTTTGATTGCATGGACTCTTTAATTCATGACAATCATCATGGTCATGACGATCAAGTAACAATTCTAATACCGCACAGCAGTCATCAGTAACTGTCTTCACACGGAAAATGAAGCTACCTTTGATATCGCCCATTTCACCTAGTTCATGACCACGTCTTGCACCGAAGCCCTTAAATGGCTTACAGTCACCTGCACAATATAATATTACAGGTACTGTATCCAAGCCATTACCTGGATCAGTTTCACCTAATAAATCGTTTATTGATTGTTCACAACTAGTGTCACAGCAATTTTCAATAACATCGTTTTGAGCATCAACAATATCTCGAAGAATCTCACAAACGCAGTTATCTGTTGCCGCACCTGCTACTCTACCATGGTTACAACCCATGAAACATTTCTCCTTTCATAATACGAATTGACTTATTGTCTTTAATAGAATATGTGTTAGAGGCTATATGGTGTGGGCACCTGCACGATAATTTATAAAGGTCCTTATAAATTATTGTTCTTCTTATCCGCCTAAAAAAGATTGATAACTTAGGACAGATGACCATACTCACTCGACACTAGTTACATAGACTAATACCGAGCATATATCATGAAGGAGTGACAAGCATGTCTGAAAATAGAAGAGTAATCCGTGTAAAGGACCTTGTAATTGAAGCTGAAAATGTCATCATTAAACCAAAAAGAAGATATGACCCAATTATTGGTGGAGTTAGAGAAGAAGGAAGAATGGAGTCAAGTAGTAGTTCAGATAACGATGAACATCGTGATGATAGGGACAGAGGACCGTTTTCTTGGATTTAAGCTAAAGAAAGGTAGTTCCAATTCTAATCCATAACCATGGCAGCTAATTTAGCTGCCATTTTTAATCTGAAAAAATAAAGGGGGGTGCAAATGGACAAGAAAAAATTTATAGAAGAATTAGGCATTATTGAAAAACATCTGGAGAAGAATGAAAAGTGGTTCCAGCAACCCGAAAAGAAAATGATTTCTTATGAAAAGGATATGAATGAATGGAATAAACGATTTATGAAAACCATCGGCGAAATTGAGAAATGGGTGAAAGAGTTTGAAAAGAAGATGGAAGGTTAATATATAGAGAGTAACAGACATAAATAAGAAAAGACCTTCGAATTACTATATTAAAAGGTTGAGGGGGTAGTAATATGGGATATATATTACCGATTCAACAACATGAATATGCGGATTATCAAAAAAGAATGGTAACGAGGAAAAGAACGGTTTCAACTGTTGAGAAACCTTATAAGACTATCTTAAAATCCAATTATGAGGAATTAAAACACGAGGAAGAACTCAGAAACCAAAGCCTCAAAGTAGCTAATCTAAATAAAGAGGTACAGGTTTCGAGTGTAGATTTAGATGAGGTTTACACAGAATTGACAGGATTAGGTTATTTTATAAATGAACGGGTATGAAGGACAGTCTAATATTCATTAGGCTGTCCTTTTTCTCTGTGGTATGATGTTTAAAAAAGTATGGGGGTATCCTTAATGAAGTGGGAGAATTTAACAGAACCATGGAAGAGGAGTTTTTTACAAGCTTGGGATGCATATTTCCCATTACTCTTTGATGAATTAGTTACTGAAATTCAACAAGAGACTGGGACCTAAACATTTTGTTTTGTCCCAGTCTCATAACTCTTTTGAATACATACTATTTCTTTCTTTTTCCTCGGTTCACAAAAGGTAACACTAATAATTCTTCATCTTTAATATACTCTGCATAAAACACATCTTTAACTTGATCATAACCTTGTTCTCTTAGTTCTTTTAACAACCATTCCTCTGTGAGATTTTTTTCCTCTAAATTATCATAGATTATTTCTCCATCATTAATTAACGTGACGGAAAGATTTGCTGGTTGGGGTGCTAGCTTCATATCTTTTCGAGTTGGTGATTGATAATCAGACTTTTTAAGCACGGAGATGGCACCATTTGTTTCTAGTATTGCATATTCCACCTCACGAACAGAAAATACATCTTTCTCACGCAAGAGATGCTGGAGTTGATTGACATCTAATTTGTTCTTTTTCATGACATCTCGAATCATTTTTCCCCTTCGAATAACAATCTCGGGAGATCCTTCAAGTAGAGCACGGGTCGATCTAAACTTCTGGGTGATAATCTCTGTGGAATATAATAGTGCCCCCCATAAAAAAAGAACGAAAGCCATCTCAAATATACTTGCTTTGTCATCAAACATCGCATTACCAACGAGTTCTCCAAGAATAATTGCAGAAATAAAGTCAAATGCAGTGAGTTGTGAAATTTGTGTCTTTCCGAGGACTTTTGTTAAAACATATAAGGCGATGAAGCCAAATAATGTATCAGCAAACATTTGAGAATAGGATATCAACCAAAACGCCCCTTTCAAACTTAGGATGAACCGGATTATAAAAGTCATTCATAAAAAGGGGCAGAAAAAAACAGTCCCTATAATTGGGACTGTTTATAGTTGTTCTTTAATCATAGTTACATGTGGAATGCCGGCATCAAGAAATTCGCCCGATACTGTTGTGTATCCCAATTTCTTATAAAAATCTTCGGCGTGTGTTTGGGCATTTAGTTTGGCTTTTGTATAACCGTTTTTCTTGATGATATTTTCCATTGCTTGTATCATATCTTTTCCAAAGGACTTTCCACGATATTCTTTTAATACACAAATACGTTCTAATTTGCCGTATTCTTCAACAAATCTTAAACGACTAGCTGCAATCGGTTGATTATCCTTATAACCAACAAAGTGAATTGCAGTTTCATCGAATTGATCAAGTTCTTCCTCTTCAGGCACTTTTTGTTCCTCGACAAATACTACCGTCCGTACATGAAAAGCATGTTTTCTTTCTTCGGGTGTCTCAACTATCTCTATATTCATACAAGTTCCTGACCGAAAACAAACGATTCATATACTGTCCAAGAACCGTTTTCTAATTGGTACAGAAGTTGGAAACGGTCAACTTCTTCTTCATAATCAAAACTCTTCATCTTTAATCTACCGAAGACATCAGAATACTCATCATCCATTAGTTTTTGACCAATGGTAATATGTGGAACAAAAGCGTACTTTTTATTTTGCGGGAACTTTCCTTCATGAAGTTTTTCGTAAAGATTTGTCAACGCTTCATTAGGTTCTACTTTTAAGTAAATAGTATTTGTTACCGGAACAAAAGAACTCGCCTTATTAATACGAATGGTAATCGGTTCTGTTTCATTTGCAATTCGCTTTAACTCTGGGATTAATTCGTTAATCATATCATCATCAGCAACAAATGCTTCCTTTAATGTAATATGAGGTGGAATTAATGGATAGTGTGGGTCGTACCGTTTACGATAAGAATTAGCTTCGTCCTGGATTACTTTGGAAGGGAAAATAGCAATACCGTATTTCATGTCAGAACCTCCTATTATTTTTTTATCGTATAAGTATTATCGCTTCTTCTAATTTATACCATATAAGTCCATAGTTAAAGTGTTTTATTTCCTATTTATAAAAATGGGAGATGTTAATCACTAAAGATTGTTTTCAAAGCATTGATCATATCTTTTTGCCAATACTTCCATGTGTGCTGACCCTCTGGTATTTCTTTATAGTGATACGTTAACCCTTTTTGTTCTAACAAATTCTTAAGTTGTCTATTTGGGGTTAAGAAATCAACATTAGGTCCTTTTGTTGTATCAACACTAGTCTCAGAAGTGCCAATCGTATGATAAATATCTAGTGATTCAATATTTGTTGCATTTCGAACTGACTCTAACACAATTTCATCAACTAGCGGAGATTGGATAATTACTTTACCAAAGGTGTTTGGGTATTTCATAGCCATGGTTAAAGCAAGTGTTCCTGCTAACGAATCTCCCATCAAGGCACGTGCACCACCCATATGATATGTTGGAAGAATATCATCTAAATAAGGAACAACTTCTTTCATTAAGAACTTGGTATAGGCCTCATATTGTTCACCAGAAGGGTGGTACTTTTTTAAACGATCATATCGATCCCTATAATGAATACCAACAAAGATGGTATTCTCAATTTCTGCATCGTCATGCAACTGATCGCTAAAGGTAGCTACACGTCCCATCTGATAGTAATCGTTTCCGTCCTGCATAATACAAATGTGATATTTGTAAAGAGGAGAGAATGATTCTGGCTGATAAATCTTTAGTGTCATTTTTTCTTCAAGATATGTGCTATTAATTTCATGTTCTACCATTTTTCCTTTTCTGCTCAAGTACATTCACCTCATAAACAAGTTACCTATTCCTAGTTTACCATGAAACGTATCCATTGTAACTTTAACTGCCGACTACTTCTCGAAGTTGTCCCTTGTATAAGTTATAATAGTTTTCTTTTTGATTTAATAGTTCTTCGTGGCTACCTTTTTCTAAGATTTGACCATGTTCGAGCATGACGATTTGATCAGCTTCTTGAATGGTATTTAATCGATGGGCAATGATGAAACTTGTTCTGCCCTTCATAAGTTCTTTTAATGCCTCTTGAATTTTCAGTTCAGTAATAGTGTCTATATTACTTGTTGCTTCATCAAGAACAAGTATAGTTGGCTCAGCAATAAAAGCTCTTGCAATGGTTAGTAATTGCTTTTGTCCTTGGCTGATTCCACTACCGTCTGAATCTAGAATGGTATCATATCCATTTGGTAATTGATTGATAAAATCATGTGCATTCGCTTTCTTGGCAGCTTCTATTACTTCTTCATCTGTAGCATTTAAACGCCCATAGCGAATATTCTCTCTGATAGTATTATGGAACAAGAAAGAATCCTGTAATACAAACGCCATATGGGATCTAAGACTAGACCGCTTTATTTCTTTTAAATCAATCCCATCAAGCGTAATCTTCCCGCTATCATAATTGTAGAAACGTGAGATTAAATTAATAATTGTTGTTTTACCTGCTCCAGTATGTCCAACAAAGGCTACAGAATCTCCTGGTTTTGCTTCAAAATTAATCTTATTCAAGATAACTTCATTTTCATAACCAAAAGTGACATCCTCAAATTGGAAATGCCCTTTAGTTTCCTGAAGGTCGAAAGCTTTTTTCTCATCCAATTCTTCCTCTGTTTCATCTATTACATTAAATACACGTTCCGCACCAGCTACTGCTGAAAGAAGAAGGTTAAATTGGTTAGATAATTCGTTTAATGGACGTGTAAACTGACGAGCATACTCAGTGAAGATTACAATTACTCCAATAGTTACTAGCTCTGTATTAATTGCTAGAATACCACCAACTAGAGCAATCATCCCGAAACTTAGAAAGTTCAACATGTTCATCACTTTAGGTATGAACCCAGCTATGGTTAAAGCCCAGAAACCAGAATGGTTTAAATCTTTATTTTTCACTTCGAATTCTTTGATGACACGTTCTTCCTGAGAGTATGTTTTTACGACATGTTGACCAGATACTGTCTCTTCTACATATCCATTTAGTTCCCCCAGTCTCTTTTGTTGTAACTTATACAATGGACCGGTTCTTCTCGTAATCCAACGAGTAGCAAAGAACATTACAGGAACAATAGACATCGTCACAACGGTTAATATAGGACTTAAATAAATCATGACGCCAATTGTTCCAATAAGCGTTAATACACTAGAGAATACTTGGATGACCGATTGGTTTAACGTGTTATTAACATTATCAATATCGTTTGTAATTCGACTCATTAATTCACCATGTTGCCTTTTGTCAAAATATGCTATAGGCAAACGGTGGAACCTATGAAATAGTTCGGAACGTAGATCATATACTGTGTTTTGTGCAATCCCAATCATCCAAAAGCTTTGTAAGAAGATAGAGAGGGAGTTTAATAAGTAAACTGCTATAAGTCCAATTACTAACATTCCAAATCCAGAAATTTCTTGTTCAACAATAAAATTGTCGATGGCCATTCCAACCATAAATGGTCCAAGTAAACTCATGGCAGAACTAATTAGGACCATTAGTACAACAAGCCATAATCGTGCCTTTTCACGAGCTAGGTAGGTCCAAATTCGTTTTATTGTACCGACCGTATTACGTGCGCGTTTTTTCGTAATCTCCTCTGATATATTTTCAATTGGTATTTTCTCATATTGAAAGGGAGCTTTTAGTTGTTGTTTAATGGACATGTGGATACTCCTTTCCAAATTGTGATTCGACAATTCTTTGGTACAACTCAGAATATTGAAGTAACTCTTCATGAGTACCAATATGCAACATTTGACCTTCATCTATAAGCAAGATTCGGTCCGCATTCATTGCAGTAGAAATCTTTTGTGTGATAATAAACAATGTATTTAGGTCATCTTGAATAGCAGCTAATAGTTTTGATTCAGTTGCCAAGTCTAGTGCACTAGTACTATCATCAAGCATTAAAATCTTAGGCTTACGTATTAATGCTCTGGCAATAGAAATACGTTGTTTCTGTCCACCAGAAAGGTTGACACCTTTCTGACCAATTTGTGTTTGGTACTGATTAGGTAACTCCATAATAGTGTCGTGGATTTGTGCATCCTTTGCTGCTTTATAGATTTCTTCCTTCGTAGCATCATCTTTACCCCAAGATATATTGTCGATAATCGGCCCACTGAAAAGCAATGGACTTTGAGGTACATATCCAATACTTTTACGGAGTGTTTCTAGTTTATAAGAAGAGATTGGTTTATCATCAATTAATATTTCGCCGTCAGTGACATCGTATAATCTTGGGATGAGCTGGAATAAGGAAGACTTTCCAGAACCAGTTGCTCCAATAATAGCGAGTTTTTCACCAGGATTGACAGTGAAAGATAAGTTGCTAAGTACAGGACCATCGGAAGTAGGATATTGGAAAGAGACATTCTTAAATTCAACCTTTGCGTCTGTAACCAGTTGATTTATATCGGCATCTTTTGAATCTAATAGATCTACTTCTTCCACCAGTACTTCGCTTATTCGCTCTGCTGATGCTTTGGTGCGAGATAGTGCCATAATAATGAATGAAAACATGGAAATAGCCATCGCAACACGCATCGCATAGTTAAGAATAGCAACCACATCCCCAACTTCTGTAGTACCAGCAATAGATTGCGTATTACCAAACCAGAGTATCGCAATGATACTTAGATTCATAACGAATAATAGTATAGGCATAGAAGCCTCAATGAAACGAAAGGTAAATCGTGTATTGTTTCTTAGGTTTGTATTGGCATCAGTAAAACGGTCTTCTTCATAATCACGTCTGAAAAAGGCTTTGATTAATCGCATCCCTGCCAGATTCTCTTGCATCACTAGGTTCACTTTATCAATACTTTTTTGTACCCGATTAAACATTTTGGATGCTCTTTTTAGAACCCATAACAGGAATCCTAGTAGAAGAGGGACAGTAATTAAGAAAATAATAGCGAGTCTAGGATTTACGACAAACGCCATAATAACTCCACCTAATGCTATAAGCGGTGCCTTCATCATAATTCGTAATCCCATAAAAATCGTATTTTGTATTTGCCTAACATCATTTGTAAATAGTGTCATAAGATGTGATGTAGGATGATGATTTAAGTTTGCAAAAGAAAATTCTTGTATTTTACGGAATAATCTTTCTCGAATATCATAAGCAAATCCCCAGCTAACATGGGAAGCATAAAAGGAATTAATAATCCCTGATACAAAAGAGAAAAATGCTAGCCCAATCATGATACTTCCCCACATAATAATATTATTTAAGTCGCCATTCATAACCCCATTATCAATCATTTTACCTAGAAAGAATGGAAGAAGTAGCTCAACAGCAAGTTCAACGAGCATGAGCAAGAAGGCAACAACTGCAGGCAATTTATATGGCTTTAAAAAGGAAAAAACTGTTTTCACGTGCATTTAACCCCCGTTGTCGAAATTGTGAATTTTTTTAATATAAAATAATATAGTGCTTTTTTATTATAAAGGATAAACAGGTTCAGTTCCAAGGATTTATTTCGTGTATCGAATGAAATTAATTTTTATTTAGATAATATTTTTAGAATTATAAGCAGGATATAGCATATAGTCTATGGAATATATAATAATCTGAGGGGAATTATGAAGAGGAGTATATAAATGATATTTAAACAAGCCTTAAATAAACATATGAATGCAATAATGGAAAGAAATATTGAGGATTTTAATTCAACAATACATACAAATTCAATTACTCTAATATTGGGAAACGGCAAATTTATTCAAAATAGAGAAGAATTTATTCGTTTTCATGAAGAGTGGTTTGCTGATTTAGATTGGAGTATTACTTATAAAGTCGTAAAAATTGTTGAGTCGATCAGTTTGGCTACCGCTGTATTAAGGATTCATTACGAGGATTTAGATGAGAACAACGATCCGTATGAATTTGACTATTATTTACAACTAGTATTTGAAAATGTTAACGGAAACTGGTTGCTTGTTCTTGATCAAAACACTAATATAAAATAATTAAAGTTACTATGAAATATTGGTTGGAAGGTGGAGAATGGAATTGAAACAACTTGATTATTTCTAGTAAGCTATATATAATACATTATAATAACTTCATATGATTCCGTAGCTCAGCAGGGAGAGCGCCACCTTGACAGGGTGGAGGTCGTTGGTTCGAGCCCAATCGGAATCACTTGTATTAAACTATGGTATGAAAGTATCATAGTTTTTTTATTGTTCAATATTTAAATTATCGGAATATTTCTGGTACACTAATTAAAGAATACTTTAGAATAATGGGGTAGGGGGATAGTTAAATGACTAAACGGGATCATTATACACAATTAAATGTAGAGAAACTTAACATTGTTGATAAAGAAGGCAAAGTTAAAATGACGCTTTTCAACCAAGAGAATATTCCACCACTTATTATGGATGGAAAAGATATCTTACCTGGACACAGACAAAATGATCCAATCTCTGGAATTATGTTTTATAATGGGATTGGGGAAGAGTGTGGTGGGCTTATATTTGGAAGTGAAGTAGATGAGGATGGAAATCTATTTTCTGGAGGTTCTTTGACATTTGATCAGTATAAACAAGACCAAGTTGTTCAAATGTATTTCTCGGAAGACAATGGTGAAAGCTCCTATGGTTTTTCTGTTTTTGATCGACCTAATATCCCTTTATCAAAGGTTATGGAACAACAAGACCAAATAATTAACTCTGGATTAAGTGATGAAGAAAAGACAAAGGAACTTGATGCGCTTTATGAAGGGAATACACAACGAGCTTTTATGGGTAAAGACATACATGGAAATGTATCCGTTCAATTATGGGATTCTAAAGGAAATCCACGTATTCGAATGGTTGTGGATGAAAATGATGTACCAAGAATGGAATTTTTGAATGAAAAAGGAGAAGTAACGTATAAATTACCTCCTGAAGAATGATTAAAGATTATTTTATATATATCTTAACTTTTATGAACGAGGAGAAGTACTAATGGGTAATCCTTATGTTAAAGAGCTTTTTGTCGGGAAAGTGAAACAGATTGGTGATCCTAATGCAGCAAATCAAATGGATCGAGCATGGGAAAGTGGTATGTTTAAAGAAGAAACAAAAGGAAAAGTATGGCTTAGTCGTACTGGATTAATTGGTGATGAGGTAGCAGATAAGAAAAACCATGGTGGACCTGAGAAAGCAATTTTTACATATTCAATACATCACTATGATTACTGGAAGTTAGCAGAGAACATCGATACTATTCATGTTGGTGGGTTTGGAGAGAATCTAGCTGTTGAGAATATGGATGAAAACGATGTTTGTATCGGGGATACATATCAATTTGGTGATGCAATTATACAGGTTTCCCAGCCTAGGAGACCTTGCTGGAAACCTGCTCGCCGTTTTCAGACTATGGACCTTGCATTACGCATCCAGCATTCGGGTAAGACGGGGTGGTATTTTCGTATTCTGAAGGAAGGATTTGTCCAAGGTGAAGTTGAGTTAACTTTGTTAGAACGTCCCTATCCCAAATGGACAATCGCAACATGTAATGAAGTCATGTATGACAAGAAAGATGACTTGGAACTGGCTAAAGAATTAGCATCATGTGAATTTCTAGCTGAAAACTGGAAAGCAACACTTACAAAACGTTTAACAGGGAAAGAATCAACACCTGAAAAGCGTGTGTTTGGGCCGAATATGGATTAACTTTAAAAGAGTATTCTACAGTGTAGGAGACTCTTTTTCCTTTGCTTGTTTTGTTTTAAGTAGTTGAAAAGAAGTATCTATTAACCAAAGAAATCTTCCGCTAGTTTGTTTATTTCACTTGATTTCTCTAATAATGTCCAATGTCCACAGTTCTCAATCACCTGTAATCTGGCATGTGGTAAATAATTAATTAATAGTTTTTCAATTAATGGGGGAGGTAGTATATCATGACTTCCCTGAGCAATTAAAATAGGTATCTCTACTAACTTATCCAGGTCTTTTGATAAATCGTAATTTTTCTCGATATCCTCAATTAAGATTTGATTAACAGTATGATTCATATTTGTTTTTCCATAGTTTTGTATGGAGTCTTTGGAAAACACATAGTAAGGGTCCAATATATCGAGTAGCTTTTCAGTAGTAGCCGTCCCTTTCCTAACCTCTCTATCCATACTTAACAGTTTAATTTTGTCCTTAAGTGTAATTCGTTTAAGTAATTCTTTCTCAAATGTCTTTAAACCCTTTTGTGTAATCCCAATTGCAGCCGTTAAAAATAGTTTATTAACCCTTCTAGGATAGGCTGAAGCGTAACTGAGTGCGAGCATGCTTCCCCATGATTCCCCAAATATATTGACTTTTTCATGCTGTAATTGCTTACGTAAAGATTCAAGGGTGTTAACCTCTTCTTCAATGGAATAGTTGTTATCTTGAAAAGGGTCAGATTTACCACATCCACGTTGGTCGTACAAAACTAATTGATATTTCTTGGATAATGGTAATACATGTGGGAGAAAAAAGCGGTGTTCGCTTCCAGGTCCACCATGGAGGAAAATGATCGGTTCCCCCTCACCAATAATATTGATATGGATGCTATGACCATTGATATTAACATATTGAGCAACTGCCATGTATATCCCCCCCAACAAAATATTTAATTAAAGAACTCTAATTCTATTATTGTACTATCCAATGTCTATATATATGATAGTTAGTAAGAAAATATGGTGAACGCTTGAAAAAATCTAGGGAGGTTTTGAAGTGGTGAAGGCTATATTCTTTGATTTATATGAAACGCTTATTACAGAATGGCAGGGCAATCAGAAGAAAGCGACCTACTCAACAGAGGCATTACCAATAACGGAAGAAACATATAAGAAAGAATGGGCGCTAAGAGTAGAAAGAAGAATGAATGGTACTTTTCCAGATCATCAAAGTGTTCTAAGAGATATACTGACTACATTAGGGAAAGCAATAGATGAAAATATTATTGAACAAATACATCAACAAAGAATAAAGGCTAAATTAGTACCTTTTCATGATATTGATAATGAAATTATTCAAATGATCCAGACTTTAAGAGAAAGAAAGATAAAAATTGGGTTAATTAGTAATTGTACACCAGAAGAAGTAATCGGATTTGGTGAGTCAAAATTGGCGAATCTATTTGATGATATTATCTTTTCATACAAAGTAAAACAAGCAAAGCCTAATGCTGAGATTTACAGGATTGCATGTCAGAATTTACATGTTTCTCCGGAGCAATCCCTTTTTATTGGAGATGGTGGGTCAAATGAGTTGATTGGAGCGTCGAATGTTGGAATGAAAGCCTATCAGGCAACTTGGTTCTTACCAACTTATATAAGTGAGAGAATAGAAGGGTTTCCTAAATTATCAGAACCAATGCAGGTATTGGATCTACTTTCATAGTGAACAAAAAAAGCAGCCGTTTGGTTGCTTTTTTTGTTTTTCAATAAAAGACAAAACTAAAAATAGGAGTGTATTCCTACATGTGCACCACAAAAATGAGAATAGAGGGTAGTAGTCATATTTTTTATTTATGGAAAAATAGAGGTTAGAACAAATAAGAAACTTGTTATGTGAAACTGGAGGTTTATGTTATGCAAGAAATTATGGTTGTGGATGATTCGAGATTTATAAGGAAGTATTTAAAAGGAATTCTTAACCAACATGGTTACACGACCATATATGAAGCCTCGAATGGTGAAGAGGCTATTGATCAATACATGTATGTAAATCCAGACATTGTAATCCTAGATATTACGATGCCGAATATAAGTGGGCTTACAGTACTTAAAAAATTTCTAGAGTTTGATCCTGATGCGACAGTTATTATGTGTTCCTCCATGGGTACGGGATTTAATATAGTGGAATCTATAAAAATAGGTGCTAAAGGGTTTATTGTAAAACCCTATTTTAATGAAGTGGTAGATGTTATTAAAAGTGTTGTAGAGAATTGATGATAGTGTCTTAGAGCGTAAGAGAAGGATAATAATGATATGCAGTATAAAAGAAATGAGCCTTTCCATATAACGTCTACTTCATATGAACTATTAAAAAATGCAGACAAAGCACTTTATAAGGCAAAAGAGTCAGGAAAACGTTCCTACAGAGTATTATAGAGGTAAATAAAGATAGCTTCTCCAAGAATATTTTTGAAGAAGCTATCTTTACTATATTAATTGTTTGAAGATTTGGTATAATAGGGTAATTACTTAAAATAACTTTTCCCTAGGTTGTGATTCCATGAGTAAAAGACGTCATTTTATATCTGATCAATATCATTTTATTGCAGAAATGATTATTCTTTCAATTGGGCTATTACTTCCAATCCACTTTTACTATATGTGGATTCCAAAGTGGAGTATTTTTGCTGTGATAATCCCCCTTTGTATTGCATTCATCTTGTTGGAGAAAAATAGAGTTGACTACAAATCATATTATCTTATAGTCCCATTATTACTGATCACATTCTACTCCCTACTCAAATTTCCTTTGTTACTTTGTCTGCCAGTATCTTTGCTAATTATTTGGAGATACCTTCGCATTAGGCAGCTTTTCCTTATTGGCCGAGAAGCAAGTTACATATTATTGACTGCTATGATATCCATTATAGTGTATACCATTACAAGTGATGTATTAGCAATTGGATACTTATTTCTTCAATTGTTCGTTATCGTGTTTGGTTTTGCGGTTAGTCATGTAGCTGTCTCCGGTAGGCGGAAATTGCCAATCTACCAGAGTGGATTCTACTTTATTTGTTTTTTATTAATTGGTGCTTTCCTGGCCTTCATAATTAGTACTCAGTCCTATATTGAAAGGGTGTTTGATAATTTTATATACATTCTTTTCTCTATTATAGGAAGAGTTCTTAATCTATTTAGTCTTTTGGAACCATCCACCGCTGAAAACCTCTTAGAGGGACTAGAGGGGTTGCCAGAAAAACCTGCATTAGTTGAGACACCAGCTATGGAATATATTGGGTCTATTGTTGGCATCTATATTGCGATTGGTGTAATTATTGCAATCTTTGGTCTCTTGGTGGTACTAAAATTACTTAAAAGGGATGCTTCTTCTCAGGAGGGAATTGGTGGAAAGTCAGTAAACAGTGAGTGGGAAACAGGAGAGTATGGTTCCTATCAAAAGTTCATGAGAGCCATTAAACGTTTGCGTATAGGAAAGAAGCATCCTGTAAGAATAATGATACATGAATTTGAGCGAAAGGCGGTTAAAAATAAAATGGGCAGGAAGCAATCAGAGACGCTAAATGAGTGGTTTCATCGTATTGGATTACAGGTCAATGTGGAGGTATATCAGAAAGTGCGATATGGGAATATCAATGTATCTGATAAGGATATTGATGACTTAAAAATTGGCCTCAAAAATGTTAAATGGTTATGATATTCAACTAAATTTCATGGGTCACCTTCGAGAAGTTTACATGATTAGCTTATACTCCCGATCCCTTTCGTATTTTTTAAATGAATTCCATTATATAAAAGTATGAAAAAAAACAGCCTAAGGGGCTGTTTTTTTTATATATGTGGATATTTTTGCATGGTGGCTTTTTGTCTTAGTTCGATTCCTCTTGATAGCATGTAAAATGAAAATAATAATAGGACAAATGCTAAGAGTGGGAAATAAAGAATCCACTGGTAATCATAGATGAAGGACCGCCATTGTCCGATAAGACCTGCCCAATCCCTACTAATAGATATGTAGACAGGTGGCCCACCAAGTCTTAAGATACTCCCTCCTAAGAATAGATTGAAAATACCTAGTTGTCCTATTAGAGTAAGAACTAATATTATCTCCTTCACAAACATAGCCAGTAAGGTACCTTTTAAATGGGGAAAGATATGTTTCCCTAAAATTCTTAGTTTGCTTGATCCGAGAGCTTTTGTAGCTGTAATATATAACTCTTTATTTAGTTCAATTGTTTTACTATAAATTGCTGAATACACCCCAGGAAAACCAACAACTACCATTAATAATGATTGTACTAGGATTAGCTCTAATATAGAAAGTGGTGAGTTAATGGTAATTCGGATTAACAGAAAATAGATAATGAGGAATGCTGGTATACTGCCAAGTAATCCAAAGATGGTTCCTGTTTTCTTTTTCTCTTTCCCTGATAATCCAAACCAAATTCCTAGCGAACCCCCAATAGCAATCCTAAAAAAGGCAACCCCAATTCCGACAAATACGGTGTATTTTGCACCGTACAGAAGAAGTGTTAAAATATCGTATCCCCATTCGTCAGTCCCTAATAGATGTTCTTTTGAGGGTGGATAGGGAGATGAGTGTACTCCAAAATCATCAGGACCATTATAATAATATCCGGTTGGTTCTACATAATCCTTTTCATATGGTGCTAGCAAAGGACCAAATACCGCTATGAAAAGTATTAAACTAGTTGATATGATTCCTAACCACAATCGCCAATTAGTCATGGGCAAACACCCTCTCCAGAAGCAAGATAAGCAAACGAATAGACCAATATACTATTAAATAAAGGAAAACCAAAGCAAATAATGTATTCACAATAAGGTTGTATTGGTACATCGTTCCACCAAATAACATAGCTGTTATTCCTCTGATATTAAACAAATATTCTACAATAAATAGATTACTCATCATAATTGCTAATACCTTATGTAAGTCGGCCTTTAAAAATGGGAGTACATTGCGAATAACGTGATTAATATAGATGACTCTTTTTTTCAATCCTTTTGCTTTAGCTGTTAAAATATAGTCCTCAGAGAGAACATCATATGTGCGTTCAGATAATGTTCGTATAAGGTAGATTGCTGGAATAAGAGTCAACGTTATTAATGGGAGTAAATACGCATTTTCATCGGCAGATCGTGATGCTACTCTTGCCAATCTAAATCCAGTAGATTGATAGATAGATACTACTCCAAGCTGTAAAAAAATTACTAAAATAAAATCAGGAATAGTCCCCAAGAAACCAATAGTATCCTTCATCCATTCTTTCTTTGACTTACTGTACCAAGCGGAAATAAGCAACCCAATTATAACGGATAGAAAGCCTGCCAATAATAGGTACCTTAAGGAAGTAAATAAATAAGAAGCTATATCATGGATGAGATTATATGTACGGTTCTTTCCTTCTTGATAAGTAAAGGAATCACCATTTAGTAGTCCTGTTGCATAATTCTTGATCAGTTCAGCCATTGTCTTGAAAGATAGAGTCAAATTATCATCTATAATATTTATAGATAAAGGAACTGCAGCTAACAAAAATATAAAAGTAATCAGCCCAGCTATTGAAAAGACTATTCTCATTAATCATCATCCTTGTTGTGTAACTTTTTTAGAGATAACTAAAAATTACCACTTTCAGAAAACTTGGTCAAGTTGGAATTGAATAGAATTTCAGATGATAACAGAATTTAATTGAAATTTTCATGAAAATTCATTTAAATAGTATTAACTATTTGTTTTTTGGTGGAGGGGAAAGAGAGGGCTGCATATGAAAGGAAAAAATCATTATGCTTGGGTCATTGTATCTGTTATTTTTCTAGCCTTTTTAGCAGTACAAGGAGGCAGGTTAGCATTTGGAGCTTTTATGGAACCTTGGGAAAGGGATCTTTCAATAGACCGGGGGATAACTTCTCTTATTTCAACCGTTAGCTTTATAATTTACGGAATTACACAACCTATTATTGGAAGATTAGTAGATAAGTTTGGTGCTAGATTAATACTTTCTGTAAGCACATTTCTTGTTGGGACGTGTTTCTTTTTCATATCATTTGTAACAGATGTTTGGCAATTGTTTATTCTTTACTCCATTGTTTCAATCGGTGTTGGTGGGGCATCTAATGTAGTCGGAACGGTACTAGTGGTTAACTGGTTTAATAAGAAGCGTGGAATGGCGCTTGGAATACTAGAGGCTGGATTTGGCTTTGGACAGATGCTTATAGTACCTGGATCACTTTTGTTAATACATTATTTTGACTGGAGAGTAGCTATTCTTTCTCTAGGGTTATTCTTAATGGTTATTGTTTTTCCAATTGTACTACTCACAATACGGAATCATCCAAAAGATAAAGGGTTATTTCCTATTGGAGGAAGTGCTACTGAGCTTGAATTAGGTAGTGTTAGCCAGAAAGAAAACAATCACAAATCGATTTGGGTAGTATTTCGAATGAGAAAGTTCTGGTTTTTAATGTTGCCATTTTTAATCTGTGGCTTTACGACTACTGGTTTAATGGATACTCATCTTATACCGTATTCAAGCCATCATGGTCATTCAACTGCTATTACTAGTACTGCTGTTAGCATTCTAGCTGCCTTCAATATCATTGGAATCTTGTTGTCGGGGATCATCGTTGATCATTGGAGTAGTAGAAAATTATTAGTGTTACTTTATGGAACTAGGGCATTATCAATGGCGTTATTACTGTATTCGCAGAATTCTACTTTATTGATTATATTTGCTATTATTTTTGGCTTAGTAGATTTTGCAACGGTTGCACCCACGCAACTTTTAGCAACCCAGTATTTTAAGGCCTACTCAATCGGATTTATTGTTGGGTGTCTATCTCTTGCTCATCAAGTAGGGTCTGCATTAGGAGCTTATGTTCCTGGGATGGTTTATACACTATATAATAGTTATGATATAGCACTTTATGTTTCAGTAGTTATTTTAATAGGGGCAGCAATAATGAATGTTTTATTACCAGAGCCCAAAGAGTAAGATAGAACTATAAGATTAGAGATATAAAACACTTAGTAGAGGAGAAGGTTATGAGGGTTGCTCTAGTAACTGGTGCAAATGGAGGATTTGGAAAACTTATTTCGGTGGAGTTAGTTAAAGCTGGATTTGTAGTGATTGCAGCCGTGAGAAATACGGCTAATGAAGATGAATTACTGAGTATGGTAAAGAAGTTAAAAATGGAAGATAAATTAATAATTGCTGAGATGGATGTTACAAAGGAGAAGCAGATTAAGGAAGTAGCTAATTGGATAGAGTCTAAATTCGGTCATTTGGATGTGTTAATTAATAATGCAGGATACTCACAAGGAGGCTTTATTCAAGATTTAACGATGGAAGATTGGGAGAGGCAATATGATACAAATGTACTTGGTGTCATCCAAACGACTAAAATTTTATTACCGTTGATCAAACTTTCCAATCGTGGACATATTATTAATATAAGTAGTGTTAGTGGGTATTTTGGATTTCCTGGTATGGGGCCATATTGTTCTTCTAAGTTTGCAATTGAGGGATTGAGTGAGAGTTTAAGACTGGAATTACTCACTGAGAATATTTACGTCTCGCTAGTAGAACCGGGTTCTTTCAAAACAGGCATATGGGAAAAAGGGCTGGAAATTGGAAAAGTAATACGTGAGGATGAAACCTTGAAGCGGAATGCTTATAACTTTGCGAAGCGTGCTTCTGAGACAGCAGGAGATCCATTAGAAGTAGCTAATCTAGTACGGAAGATCTGTGAAAAGAAAAATCCGAAGTTACGTTATCGAGTTGGTAAAGGAACTAGGTCATTATGGTTCATTAAAAAGATAATTCCATGGGGTGTTATTGAGAGAACGGTGGTGAGAAAGTTAAAGAATTAATACAAAAAGTCGCAGATTTATTTCTGCGACTTTTTGTTATACTTTACTACTTTTCGACAAACTTCGGGGAGTGACAGGCACCCCCTATTTCACTTCGTATTGTCCCATCATGCCGGCGTCTTCGTGTTCGAGGATGTGGCAGTGGTACATGAAGATTCCTTTGTGGGTGAATTTTGTTATGATTCGTATGGTTTCTCCTGGGTGTACTAGGATGGTATCTTTCCAGCCGGATTCATTTGCTGGAGGTGGGTTACCGTCTCGGTCTAGTACTTGGAATTGTACACCATGCAGATGGAAGGGATGTGGCATGCCTCCATTTAGCCCAGTACGTTGATTCGTAACCTCCCAAATCTCTGTATCATTCCATTTTACTTCTTCATCAATTCGTGACATGTCCATTGACTTCTCATTAATGGTTAATGTTGCACCTACCCCAGCCATTACCATATCTCTTGTTACGACGGCACTATCTGGATCAATAGATTCGATGTCTGTTAATTTTTCAGGAATGTCAAATACCTCTGATGTTTTATCTGTCACAACAAATTCCATTAATTCTATTTCATGAGCATCGGTAACAGTCTTAGCTAAATCAGAACCGGTATCAATTAGTTTGATGATATCGCCAGTTTCTAATTTAGAAAAATCAACTAGAATTTCTGCACGTTCTGCTGGACTCATGCGTATAGATGTCATCTCAACTGGCTCTTCCAGAAATCCACCATCACTAGCTATTTGATAGAAGGGTTGACTGTTGCTTAATTCAAAATGATAGGTTCTACCGTTTGAACCATTTAATAGTCGAAGGCGAACCATTCCCTTTGGTACTTCTAAATAAGGTGAAATAGCACCATTCACAAGAAAGGCATTCCCATAAAGTCCCATCATAATATCAGTCATTCCAGGATCATATTGCATATTACCGTTAGAATCTAGTCTCTTATCCTGTACAACCAGTGGAAAGTCATTAATACCATATTCTTTTGGAATCGCAAGTTGTTCTGATACTTCATCCTCAATGTAAAATAACCCAGCTAAACCTTCATAGACTTGTTTTGCAGTCATGTGCATCATGTGGGGGTGATACCAAAGTGTTGCAGCTGGTTGTACAATTGTGAACTCAGGTTCCCAAGTTTCACCAGGCTTAATTCCAGAATGTGGACCACCATCATTTTTACCATCTACACGTAAACCGTGCCAGTGTAAAGTAGTTGCTTCATCCAAATCATTTTTCATTTTTACTTTTACTTTCTCCCCTTTATGAACTCGAATAACTGGACCGAGAAAGTTTCCATTATAACCAAGTGTTGTAGATTCCACACCATCCAAAATTTCACTAGTTCCTTTTTGGGCAGTTAAATGAAATTCTGCTTGATTAGGATCCGGATTCATATCTTCAAGAATAGGAGGGATTGGTAAGGGTTGAGGTTCCACAAGGGAAGAAACATCCTCAACAGATTTTTTATCTGCTTGTTTATCATCATCTGAATCAAAAGATAGTATAAGGAAAATACCACCAATCAGTATGATGGCAATGAATATGATTATTGCATAGACTTTTTTCATTAATAAATCTCCAATCACTATTTCGTAATGTCTATTTATCATTGTACCGTTAAATGTGCAAATTTGATGGCTATTTTCTAAACGTTTTTTGACAATCTTGCGCTACAAACTATTTTTCTAATTATTTGTGATAAATGTCACACCAAGTGACGTGTAATCATTCTAAAGTGAAATTGTCATTATTGACAAGGAGGGATTAACTTGTTTAATCGAGACTATAATGAAAATCCATTTATTGTTATTTGGGAGTTAACGAGGGCTTGTCAATTACATTGTTTACATTGCCGGGCTGAAGCACAGCATCACCGTCATCCACTAGAATTGACATTTGAAGAAGGTAAGAAATTAATAGATGATATTTATGAAATGGATAATCCAATGCTAGTGTTTACTGGTGGGGATCCCTTGGAGCGTCCGGATGTATTTGATATAGCGGAATATGCAATTAAGAAAGGTGTCCGGGTATCGATGACACCATCTGCAACACCTAACGTTACGAAAGAAGCCATGCAACAGGCAAAAGATATTGGATTGGCAAGATGGGCATTTAGTATCGATGGACATTGCGCGGAAGTACACGATCATTTTCGTGGTACATCTGGTTCATTCGACTTAACGATGAACGCAATTAGTTACTTGCATGAGCTGGATATGCCACTCCAAATTAATACGGTTATTTCAAGATATAATTATGATTATTTAGATGAAATGGCAGAAATGGTGGAGAACTTAAACTGTGTGTTATGGAGCGTCTTTTTCCTTGTGCCTACTGGTAGGGGAAAGGAATCGGATATGATAACTCCTGCTGAGCATGAAAAAGTTTTTAGGTGGCTATATCAGCTATCTAAACGAGTACCATTTGATATTAAAACAACGGCTGGTCAACATTATCGACGTGTCGTTATTCAACAGAAAATGCGTGAACAAAAAGGAATGAGTGGTGCAGAGCATATCTTTTATGAGGATGCAATCAATCAAGGGAAAACAGGGCAAATAGATGGTTTAGGTCGTGCACCTAAAGGAGTAAATGATGGAAATGGTTTTGTTTTCATTTCCCACACTGGAGATGTTTTTCCTAGCGGATTATTACCGATTAAGGCAGGGAATGTTCGTGTTACACCACTTTCTAAAATATATCGTGAATCAGAGATTTTTCAAAATCTAAGAAATCCAGATAAATATAAGGGGAAATGTGGCGTTTGTGAGTTCCGTCATGTATGTGGGGGATCCCGTTCTAGAGCCTATAATATAACAGGTGACTATATGGAAAGTGAACCATATTGTGTCTATATACCGAAAGCGATGCGACAAAAAGGAAAGCAGAAGCGGACCGTGTAGATAATAGCCAAGCAACGAGATTGCTTGGCTATTATTAGTTGAACAATATTACATAAGTCATTTTATAACCATATTTGTTCATTTGTTATTATATTTCTATTTTTATGGAGAAAAAAGAGTGTAGATAAGAGAAACCCATCTACATTCTCTTACTTACTAAAATATTTCTTTGTGCAATCCCATTACATCTATTACTAAATAACTTGCATAATCAGAGCTTACTAACTTTTTCTTTTTAAGTTGTGTTAGTGTTCTGCTTACTGTTTCACGGCTAGAGCCTATCATATTTGCTAATTCGCGATTGGTTAATTGTAAGTTTAATCGAGTGAATGTTTCATCATGTTTTTTTCCATCTTTAGCAAGTCTTAATAAAAGCATAATAATCTGTTCATACGTATTATGTAACATTTTTTCCTCTAAGCGATTTTGTAATTCTACTATCTTATCTCCTAATACCCGAAAGAGTTTCACACAAATTTCTGGGTGAGTGAAAAGCAACTCTTCAAACAATTTAATAGGAACATAAATTAGATTTGCATCCTCCATTACCTCTGCATGAGCTGGATAGTCATCTTTTCGAAAGAATCCTTGATGTGGAAACATCTCATTATCACTCAACACATTAATAAGTTGTTCTTTACCTTGCAAATCTGTTCGATAGATTTTAATTTTTCCTTTTTGTATAAAATAAACATTTGTCAAAGGATCTCCATGCATAAATACATGTGTCCCTTGTGGGAAAAAGCGACTTTTAGCAATATCTACAATTGGCATCATTTCATCTTTCGTTAAGTCTTTAAACATAGGAAATTGTTGTAAGAGTTCACGTATTGATTCTGGTGACATAGTACCATCCTTCCCGTTGGATATATCTATCACTATATTATCATGATACCCCATTTCAGGTGTGATGAAAATCACAGGGGTGTAGTGAAGTAACTCACTAAATTATCCCTCTATAAAGCATATGATGTACATGTACATGAAAAGGAGGAATTTAAATGAAAGAGATACAATTTGCAACAAAATTGCATGCACCAGACATAGAACCAAGAATTCGTCATCCAAAAATCTTTGAAGTGTTTGAAGGTTTAAAGGCTGGGGAGTATATGGAACTTTCTAATGATCATGACCCTAAACCACTGTATTACCAGTTTATGATGGAAAGAGATGGACAATTTTCATGGGAATATTTAGAAGAAGGACCAACCCTATGGAGAGTGGCAATCGGAAAAAAATAAAGTAGGATTTAGATATTTTATTTCCTTTGGAAATATGGAAGATTTGTGACAAGATGCCGAAAAATGGATATTTTGGTTATTAAATGTGATTTACATCACATTCAAATGCAACAATACACTTTATGATTAACTTGTAAGTAATAAAGCACATAGGAGGAATTCAATATGAAAAAAATACTTTTTGCATTACTATTCTCATTAGTTTTGGTTCTAGCAGCATGTGGGGGAGATGATTCAGAATCTAAAGAGGCGGATACATCATCTGATACAGAACAAAGTACAGAAACAGCAACTCCAGATCCTAATAACGAAGTAAATATCGTTGCTTCAAATTTCGAATTTGATAAAGATGTTTATGCAGTCAAAGCTGGTGAAGAAGTTAAAGTTTCCTTAACTAATGATGAAGGTATGCATGGAATTATAATTGAAGGTTTAGATGTAACAATTGATGGTGAGGGAGAAGCTACTTTTACACCTACTGAACCTGGAGAATATAAAATTTTATGTAGCATTATGTGTGGTGAAGGTCACGGAGAAATGGTTTCAACATTAGTCGTACAATAATTTAATTTAATACTCTTATAAACCTCAGGCTTTGATAGTGAGCTTGGGGTTTACTTTTTTTCAAATACATGGAGTCATGATTATCTCTAGGAGAATCAATCAATTGAAAATTTCATATTCCGTAAGAAATGTTAGACATATATTGTTCATAATTTCACAATAAATTGTGATTTGAATCACATGTAGTAACTGTCGTGACAATTATAATTAAGTTGAAGATAAGATAAGTAGTAAATTTAATGTTCATTACATCACAATATCTTATCTTACAAAAACTCTGAGGTGAGCAATATGAAAAAACAAATTAAATTCGGGTTGCTTGTAGGGTTAAGTATTCCAGTTCTATTAGTATCTGCTTGTGGTGATCAATTAGAGAATACAGAAAAACTGGATACGACAGATAAGAATATTGAAACAGTTAGTGCACAAGTATTTGCTCCTCATGAAGGAATAAATCAGGAACCGGTTCCTCTTGAAGTAGAACGTGATGGAACGGATGTCTTTGTTAAGATGACAGCACAAATTACTGATATTCAACTTGATAATGATACCTTGTATAAAGCTTGGACATTTAATGGTGAAGCGCCTGGTCCAGTAGTAGTTGTAAATGAAGGAGATACGATACACTTTACTCTTGATAATATGGACCCAGCAGTGCCACACAGTATGGATTTCCACGCTGTGCATACGGCACCTAATGTAGGATTTGCTAATGTTATGCCACATGAAGAAGGTACTTTTGTATATCAAGCTAATAGTCCTGGTGTCTTCATGTACCATTGTGGTACGGAACCTGTATTAGCTCATATCGCAAACGGAATGCACGGTGTCATCATCGTAAAACCAACTGATGGATATCCAACAGATAATGAAGTCGACAAAGAGTTTGTCATCATTCAAAATGAATGGTACGACTACAATGACATGGGAGATATGATAGAGGGGGAGCCTAACCAAGTAGTATTCTCTGCTAAAGCATTAGAGCCAGGACAAGTGAACACGAATGGTACGGTAGGGGCTTTAATAGATACTCCACTAGAAGCAAAAGTGGGCGATAAGATACGATTCTATATCAATAATATCGGCCCTAACGAAATAAGTAGCTTCCACGTAATTGGTACCATCATGGAAGATGTTTATATCGATGGTCATCCAGCTAATCATCAAAAAGGAATGCAAACAGTTGGCTTACCAGCAAGTGGTGGAGCTGTTGTAGAGTTCGTTGTAAAAGAACCAGGTGAATACAAATTTGTAACGCATCAATTTGAACATGTTGAAAAAGGTGCAGCTGGTAAGATTATCGTAACTGAATAACGAAGCTTTATTAAACACTAGGTACCCATCAGGTACCTAGTGTTTTTCTGCTTGAAATGAAGAATGGGCGGATTTTGTAAATCATTTAGTTCAGTATTTCTGTTTGAAATGATGAATGGGCGAAGCTTGTGAATCAATTTGTTCAGTATTTCTGCATGAAATGAAGAATGGGCGAAGCTTGTAAATCATTTAGTTCAGGATCTCTGCTTGAAATGAAGAATGGGCGGATCTTGTAAATCATTTGGTTCAAGACTTCTGCATGAAATGAAGAATGGGTGAAGCTTGTGAATCAATTGGTCCAGGACTTCTACTTGAAATGAAGAATGGGCGGATCTTGTAAATCATTTGGTTCAAGATCTCTGCATGAAATGAAGAATGGGTGAAGCTTGTGAATCAATTGGTCCAGGACTTCTACTTGAAATGAACAATAGGTGATTTTAAAGAATTAAATTGATCTGGACATCAATTTGAAATGAAGAATAGGAAATCTTTATATATCGCATCAAACAACAAGAATGGTAAAAGCACATGACTTTCTTTACTTACACATTATCCAACCTTGTAACATCGTTCACAATCTTGTCATTTTCATCTGGAAATGAGACAAAAATCACACGTTAAGTGTGACATATTTCACTTAGAAACGTCCCCTCAAAAAATACAATATAAGTGAAAGATAAAGGAGGGATTCAGGTGGCAGTGAATAAAGGGATTGTACCTAATCAAGAAGAAATTGATCATGAAGAGCATTCTTATAAAGGAGCACTAGCTTCTTCACTGATCTTTGTCGGTGGCGGAATTATATTAGTTATTGCATTACTCTTAGTTTTATATATGACACGAGTATAAGAGGGAGGTAAAGTGAAATGAAGTTTCATCGCGCTGAAGAGATTTTTCTAGTAATAGGTGTTGCTATTTTAGTACTTTCAATGGTTATTACTGGTTATCAAGGTTTTGCTAAACAAATGGGCCCCCCAAGTGGTATGGAAACACTTGATCCAGAGAAAGTAGATGAACATGAATTATTTAGCGAACCTGGTGTTTATGAAGTTGGAGAAAATAAATATCAAGTTGTCATGACATTACAAGCGTTCCAGTTTACACCAAGTAATATTGAAATTCCTGTTGGAGCGGAAGTGGAGTTTATTATGACATCAAAAGATGTTATTCATGGTTTTCAAGTTGCGGGAACTAATCTAAATGCTATGGTCATGCCTGGATATATTCAGAAAATAAAGCAAACATTTGATGAATCTGGTGAATACCTAGTCTTATGTAATGAGTATTGCGGTATTGGACACCAAATTATGAGTACAACGATTACAGTTAAGTAAGAAAGGAGGAAGATTTACATGGCGTTAGCAGAGAAGAAATTAGGGGATAAAGTAAATAAAGCTTTAGGTGTTAATCCACAGGATGCAAAGCTTACTAAAACATATTTATCACTAGCATTTATAGTATTACTAATTGGAGGAACTTTAGGACTTTTACAAGGATTAAACCGTGCTGGTTTATTCACTTTACCATCTTGGTTTGATTACTATCAAACGCTTACAGCACACGGTATCTTAATGATACTTGTATTTACAACATTATTCATGATTGGATATTTTTACGCTTCTATTTCACATGTGCTTGGGGGATTAATACCAATTACAAGAAAACTAGGTTGGATCGCATTTGGTTCAGCTGTGTTTGGTACAGTTCTGGTAGCTATTACTATCATTGCTGGTAATGCCTCTGTTATGTTCACATTTTATCCACCAATGCAAGCTTCACCTTGGTTTTATATTGGGTTAGTCTTTCTAGTAGTAGGTATTTGGCTTGCAGCAATAGGTGTATTTCTAAATGCATGGGATTGGAAGAAGAAACATAAAGGAGAGCATCTGCCATTACTATCATACTTTGCAGTTGGTGCATTCCTTCTATTATTTAGTGCAAGTATATTAGTTGCAATTGAAGTATTAACACTTATACCTTGGGCGTTTGGATGGACTGAAACGGTTAACGTTATGGTTTCAAGAACATTGTTCTGGGGATTTGGTCACACATTAGTTAACGTATGGTACTTTACAGCGGTATCAGCATGGTATGTAGCAGTTCCGAAACTTATCGGTGGAAAAGGGTTTAGTGATTCACTAACAAGATTAGTAGTAATATTACTAGTAATTTTAAACATCCCTGGTGGATTCCACCACCAAATTGTTGACCCAGCGATTACAGAAGGATGGAAATTCGCCCATGTATTTATGAGTTTATCCATTGCCTTCCCTTCATTAATGACAGCCTTTGCGATGTTTGCAGTATTTGAGCGTGTTGGTCGTAAAAACGGTGGAAAAGGATTACTTGGATGGTTCAAAAAATTACCATGGAGTGATGTACGCTTCTTAGCACCATTCATAGCAATGGCAGCATTTATTCCTGGGGGAGCTGGTGGTATTGCTCAAACAAACCATCACTTAAACCAAGTAGTCCACAACTCATTATGGGTTACAGGTCATTTCCACTTTACTTTAGGTTTAACTGTAGCATTGACATTCTTTGGGATTGTATATTGGTTAGTTCCACACCTCTCAGGTCGTGTGCTTACTCCTAAAATGAATAAATTAGGTGTTATTCAAACCATTCTTTGGACTACTGGTATGATTTTCATGGCTGGTGCAATGCACTGGGTAGGTTTACTTGGTTCACCTAGAAGAACTTCTTACTCAACATATGGTGATAATGCAACAGCACTTGGCTGGGAACCATACTTGTTCTTCTTAGCAATTGGTGGAACATTACTAATGATAGCAGTTATCTTAATGGTGTACATTGTCTTCCATCTAATGTTTAAAGCACCAAAAGGGCTTACTGAATTCCCAGTAGCTGAAACCGATGGAACAAAGAATACTCCGAAATGGACAAAGAACTGGGGGCTAGTGGTTGCATTGCTCATAATTATCCTAGCTATGGGTTATGCAATGCCACTAACAGAAATGATATTTAATGGACCTCCTGGATCACCTCCAATTAGAACGTGGTAAATGAAAATGAGAGATAGTCTTGCAACTTGTTAGGCTATCTCTTTCTATTTCCGTCATATAAGGATGTGATAAGTATGATGAAAAATAAACAACAAGTAATTGCGATTGTCCTCGTGATGGTATTTGGATTTATTTTATATTTTGTTGGGACAGATGGCTTCAAAGCTTTTACAGCAGAATCGGCAAGAACTCTTCAATTAGAACAGGACAGACCAACTTTTCCTAATGTCATTTTAGAAGATAGTAAAGAGAGAATGTATTCATTTTCTGAATTTGAGGGGAAATATGTCATGCTTACATTTATTTACACCGCATGCACAGACGTTTGTCCTCAACTAGAAATGAATTTGGCAGAAGTTTATAAACAAATCCCAGATAACTATATCGGGGAAGAGATCGTTTTTCTTAGCATAAGTTTTGATCCAGATAGAGATGATATCGAAGCTTTGAAAAAATATAGCCACTACTTTAATAGTGATGAGGAAACATGGAGAATGACTCGCATTCCTGATAAACAGGAATTACAGAATTTACTAGATTCCTTTGGAGTTATTGTTATCCCAGATAATAGTGGAAACTTTACCCATAACTCAGCATTTTATTTAGTAGATCCTGAAGGGAAACTAGTAGAAGTAATGGATTATACAAAAATAGACGAAGCAGCTAAGAAAGTAAATGCGATATTAAATAAGAAAGTGGGGGAGTAATATGAAACAAGCTATTTATGGACTTATATTTTATATCTTTTTAATGCTCCCACCTGTTATTTCAATATCTGAGTCTATTATGGTATTACACATGCATATGCAAATGCCACTACTTGTGATTGTGGGAATGTTATTCACACCCTATTTAAAGGAGAAGTTCCCTGGTTTCTTTGAAAAATGGAATACAAATGGAGTTCCAGGAACCTTGTTGTTCTTCATTATCCTTATTTATTGGATGATGGTACCAAGGGCGATGGATGATGCAATCTCAACTTTATCTGTGGAAATCTTTAAGTTTATCAGTCTACCGTTTTTAGCTGGTGTTCCTTTACGAGATAGTTGGAAAAAGTTATCGAAAAGAGGACAGAGTACAGCATTGATTAGTTTTGCAATTGTTTATGGGATTGTTTCATTACTGTACATTGCATCGCCTAATCAATTATGTAATAACTATATCGTTGCAGAACAAAAAGCTTTAGGTTGGACATCGTTATTTACTGCAATTGGTATCTTGATCTATTACGTACAATCGTTGTTTATTGAAGAAGAGCTAGAAGAATAGTGAAAGGAAATGAACTATTCATGTCTACACTTGCGAAATTTGCAGGTGTTTTTTAAACATTGTTATCCTCATTAGTACTGATACCATAAGTTAAATCTAAATCGATGATGTGAATTCCTAATTCAGAGTCTGAAAAAAATGCCCACCTTGAATGGTAGACATTTTTTCTGGCAATATTCGATAATTTCCGGGAGGTGACAGGCACCTCTCAAAGGGGTTTGAATTTAAGTGAGTAAATCCCAGTAATCTTTAATTTTTGTCCTTCTTTTAATTCAAGCTCAACTGCTGTCTCAGGGCTAGTGTTAAGGAATTCGAAGAGTCTGGGAGATTTTCCTTCTTCGAAAATTTGTAAATCCCCAAAACCATAGTCTGTAGGGAAAATAGAATAATTCCCTGCTGCAATATCTTTTCCGACTTCCCAAATACCTGCTGATAGATCATCTGAAACTTTGGTTTCTTCTGGAATAAGCATTGCATAGTCCAATCCATCAATATGAACCGTGTGAGAACCGCTTAAATCAACCGTAACACTGCCTGCAAATGAATAGTCTATTATTTCACTTAATAATAGGACTCCTTCCTCATCATGTACAAGTATCCTACCAGATTGTGGCATACCATCTGGTGGCATATCAGCACTGATCCTGTATCTACCTTCAGGAGGGGTAATATCTACACCTTGACCTTCGATAGGTCCAAGAAAAATTTCTTCTGCTTTTGCATTACTGCGATCAATAGAATCATAGATAGTGTCACTAACTTCTCCAATAATCGAATCCTTCTCAGAACCGATGATTTCGCTGTTTTCTTGGTAAGCTAATACTATCTCTGAAGGTTCTTGCCCACAACCACTTAAAGCGAATAAACCTATGATCAATACCAGGAAAAGCACTCGTTTCATATATCTTCCCTCCTAGTAATCTAACATCTTTTAAAATTCATGGTAATATTTTTCATAGTATTCAACCGTACCAAGTGGTCCAATTGTTAATTCTTTACCTTTGTAAGCAGACAATCTTACAACCCATTCCTTTTGTTCATCCATGCTCATATTTTTAATAGGGATACAGCATAAATGATCCGCAATATAAAGATGGTCATCTGGTAGTGTATAAGCTAACTTTTCATATTGTTCCGGTGTTAGTTCCAGTTTCATATATTCATCAGTAGATTCATTTAGAGGTTGTTGATGAATAATGTCGCCACCTTTTAAATAAATGACGCGATCTGCATACAAGTCCAAATTTGCTAGTAAGTGGGATGCTACGAAAATTAACTTTCCTTCTTGTTTCATCTGCATCAACCTCTTGGAAATTAGGGAAACATTAGCCACATCCAGTCCGTTCATTACCTCATCCATAAGCATGATTGGAGTGTCGGCTGCTGCAATCATGGCAAAACATAGTCTTTGTCTCATACCAAGTGAATATGTTTTTACTTTTTTCTTCACATATCCTTCCATCTGAAGTTGCTCATATATTTCTTTTACATGTTTTGTAGTACCTTTCCACATATTTGCGTATAACTTCATATGGTCAACGCCGGTTAATTCTTCAAATAAATCTCCTTGGTCTGGAAAAGTAGCTAGTTGTTTGTGTATCGATATTTCTTTTCTTTCGGTTTTATATTGAAGATCTCCGTTGAATGTAACGTTACCTTTGTTGGGTTTTAGAAAGTTAGAAATAACATTAAATAATGTAGTTTTACCAGTTCCGTTTGGGGCTACTAACCCAATAATTTCTCCGCTTTTAGCAGTTAAGGAAAGGTTATCTAATACTACTTTGTCTTTATATTTAACGGATATGTTTTCAAGTTTTAGCATGACAATCCTCTTTTCTATTATTTATTTTGGCTGTATTTGAAGTTGCTATTATTCTAAACTAACTAATCGATTCAAATTTAGAATGCTAGAATGCTTTTTCTAGTGGGACTTCTTTTGGTACTCTATGGTAAGTGAATTTATTGATCCCATAAATAACACCAATTAAGAGAACAGTTATGATGCCAAGTGTCGTCATTGCATTCCAATAATCAATACTACTATTCCCTAATTCTATAGCAAGGTCACCGGAAAGAACTTTGAAAATATCGATGTATTTTATTGGGTGTAAAAATGTGGCCTTAAATCCGGCTGCCATAGCGATGTCAGGAAGTAGGAATATCCCTAGACCAATCAGGATATTGGCAAAAGCATTTCTGAATAACATATTTAATAAGATTGACAAAAGTAATATTAGGATAGTTGCCAGCGCCAGGCCTAAAAAGATATAAACTAAGTACTGGCCGGTAGAAATCGCAATATAATCTTCATTTTTATAAATTAGAACAGGGAAAGAAAACTCTCCAGCATCAAACTTTTTCGCTACGTAAGTACTGCCTAATGTAAATCCAAGCAGTAAAAAAGTATATAGATATACAAAATGTATCATTACTTTACTTGTTACTTTTTGCATGAATGATAAAGGAAACCCTCTTAAGACAGATTGGTGTCTCTGCTCATATACTAGCATTTCATTTCCACTAATTAAGACAATTACAAGAAATAAAAGCCCAGAAAACATGGTAAGGACATTTGAAATATAATGATTTGTCGCAAAAGAGTCGGATTCGATTGGTAAATTATTGTCTTTAATATAGTGTAATAAGGCATCTTCTTTTAATATTTCTTCCCTTGGAACAATTAGATGTTCAGGAATACCTTTATTTCCTAATTCATGAACTTCAAGTCGTAAACTATTTATTTCAAGACCATTTTCTATATATTGTTCACTATCATCCCCATTACCTATAAACCAAGTTTGCATTCCTAGTAATGATTGAATTTGTGTATGGTAATTGTATACTTCTGCAACTTCAGGTAGATCATGGCGCTGCAAATCTAGATATTCAAATACAGCATAGGACGTGTCCCGTTCTATTGCTTTCTTTTTGTCAAGTGGTACTGGTGTTTCTTGACTATAATACATAAAAAATAACATAAAAAAGAATAGGAGGAATACGGCAACAAACCAACTTTTTCGATTTTTTAATAGTAACTTTGTTTCAAAACGTGTATATTTCCAGAACATATCAACTCTCCTCTCTGTCTATAGACATTATGCCGCTTTGCGGTAGAATCGGCGTTTGCTCACTATTTGTGAAACTACAAAAAGGGTGACCTCAAGGACTAAGACCGTACTGAGTAAAACGATTATCCCTTTTTCGTATGTAATCGACTCTAAAGTAACTAAATAATATTTTTCCCCTGAAATAATTCTTCCAAAATCAAAATAAGTTTGCGGCATATTACTTATTTCAATACCAAATAATTCAGTTAATGTTCTAGAATAGTAGATTCGCTCTGAAAACAATAGAAGTGAACTAACCATGAGAACTATCCAAGAATTTTTAAATATTAAGCTCAGAATAGCATTTAATCGAATGAATAAGTAAATAAGTATTGGTATTATCCCAATAGCTAATAGCAAAAATTTGGCAATGGAAATAGTGTCATATTCACTAAATCGATATCCGAAATAATCGTCTGGTTGCGTACTAGGAATTGTAATAGGTACAGAAAGTTTAAATGAACCGAAACCGTTTTGAATACCTATGATAATCACTGTTAGCAATAATAATCCAAATAGTATTAACATCGTGTAGAAAAATGCAACCATTGATTTTACATTAATTAGTCGATACCAGCCTATAGGTAACCCCTGTAAGATAGTTCTGTGCTGCCTGTCCTTGGATAGCATGTCACTACTAAAGTAGATTGCACAAAATAAAACCATAAAGGCTGTTGTCCCTAGGAGAAAGTTTACGACTGTTTGTAAAGCTGTTTTTTGTTCAATCATTTTATAAGTAACTTTAATATTTTCATTTAAATATCCTTCATATCGAAGGTTCTTTAAACTAACTTCACGGCTCTGGTCTAAATAACTGTAAGGAGCGTTAGCATATAACCTCCAATCTCTATTTACACTTTGGCCATCATAATCGAACCCCTTCATCCGTAATTGAATAAAGCGATTAAGGTTATCGTCTTCAAATGCCTTTATCATTCTAGATTGTACTTTTTGGGCATACACGTTATTGGCATATGCTGCCACGCCTGTATAACCACCGGTGCCTGTTCCGCCTCTAGCAATCATCCCCTCTGAAACTGCTTCTAGGTTTTTGATTTCTGTTTTCATTGCTTCCGGATCAAAAGAATCCGGTGTTTCTTTCGCAGGGAGAATTAAAAAACAGTAACTTAAAATTAAACTAACAAGCGCGATAATGAATAAGACGTTCTTTTTGTTTTTCATCATCATTTTAAATTCATGAACGATCATCGATTTGCTCATCATAGAATACCCCTTTTAAAATGCTAATCGAGCATTATTTTATGTAGAATTAGAATTTACTGAATCTTGTTTCTGTTTATATAGTATAAATGGTTGTAACAAGATTGTAAAATATGTAATGGAAAAATAATGAATTTAATTTATAACGAGAAAAAAACTGCTTACTTATTAGCGCAAGCAGTTTTTCGACAAGATATGCCAAATTTCGGGGAGTGACAGGCACCACCATTTTCCATGGCATTTATATTAATTTATATTACATATTTCTAGGGGGCATTCTTCGCAGCCGATTTCGTTTTTTAGGTAATCCATGTTTTTGATGAAGATTTTTCCGGATTTTTCTATGGTTATTACCTTTCGTTTTCTTAGTTCTACTAACATTCGATTGACACTTTCTCGTGATGCTGCACAAAAATTTGCTAACTCCTGGTTGGTAAGGGTAACGTTAATCAGTGTTCCACTATCACTTTCGAGCCCATAGCTATTCGCTAAACGGATGAGGGTGGAGTATAGTGCGCCTTTTTTTCCATTCAATAGGAGGTCCCTAATTTTGGACTGGAATTTTCTCATCTGTGTACTAGTCCATCTCATATACTCAAAAGTTAGGTTACTATTGGAAACTAAAGCTTTTTCTAATTGTTCTTTATCCACTACATGTACTTCACCAGAAGAAAGAACTTTACCACTTAGTAAATATACTGGGTCATCACTAAATAATGATAATTCTCCTACAATGTCATCATGATTGCAGATTCTTAATATTAACTCTTTACCATCTGCGGTCAGTTTGGAGACTTGTACAAGTCCAGATTTAACAATATATATTTCATTTGCCTCTAAACCCTCATGGAATAGATAGGTCCCTCTAAATACTTTTCTAGTTGTGCTGATAGAATTTAATAACTCTCTTAATTCATCTGAAATCGGTAAGTTTGTATTGCTCCTAGATCCTAACATTAAACCGGCTAGCATCAATACCATCTCCTTTAAAAAGCTGTTACACTCTACCATTAGTTTACCATTGAACAAGTTACAAAAGAGTCTTTACTGGTTACGATATTGTGAATCTTAACACACCCTGAAGAAGCTTCATGATTGCTTGTTTTGATAACATCAAAATATAATTATGGTAATCTTTATAATATAATGTAAATTAGGTGGTAAAATGAAAACAAATATATACTTTGTCAGACATGCCCATTCTATTTATACTCCGGATGAATTAGGTAGACCTTTATCTAAAGAAGGGAAACAGGATGCAGTTCGGGTTGCTTCCTTATTACAATCTGAAAATATAGATCTGGTTTATGCAAGTCCTTATAAACGAGCAATAGAAACTGTACAAGGAATTGCTGGGACTATCGGTAAGGAGATTATTATTGAAGAAGGGTTTAAAGAACGAATTCTCTCAGAAGAACCTGTGGAGGATTTTAAATTCGCCATTAGTAAAGTGTGGGAGGATTATGATTTCCATTTTGCTGGTGGAGAATCAAATCATATGGCTCAAGAAAGAGGAATACAGGCTTTATACAATGTGCTAGAACATCATAAAGGTAAGAATATTGTAATAGGAACTCATGGAAATATTATGGTATTAATAATGAATTATTTTGATCGTACATATGATTTTATATTTTGGCAGGAACTAGAAATGCCGGATATTTATAAGCTTTCATTTGAACAAGATAGTTTACTTGATGTTATTAGAATTTGGAATAAAGGGGAGGGGAAAGATTGAAGCGAATTGCGATTATTGGTTCAGGTGGTTCTGGGAAATCCACGTTGGCTACAAGGCTAGGTGAACTTCTTAAGATAGACGTTTATCATTTGGATTCTTTGTTTTGGAAGCCTGGATGGGTTGGTACTTCTAAGGAAGAGCAAAGTAGCTTGCAACATGAATTAGTCTTCCAGGAAGAGTGGATCATGGACGGCAATTATGGCGGTACCATGGATATTCGATTGCAAAAGGCAGATACCATAATCTTTTTAGATATTCCAAGAAGCACCTGTATATACCGAGTCATAAAAAGGCGACTTCAATATCATAACAAAACTCGACCTGATATGGGAGAAGGCTGTGAGGAGAGACTTAATTTAGAATTTCTAAAATGGATTTGGAAATACCCAATTGAAAAGAAGCCAGGTATTCTTGCTCGATTGGAAAAAGAAAAAGATAAGAAGGTAATAATTCTAGCCTCACCGCATGAGGTGGAGAGATTTTTAAGTCATTTGGAGGATTATGTGGATGGAAATTAGAGAATATCGACCAACTGATGAACAAGGGTGGCTACGTTGTCGGGTACTTTCCTTTTTGGATACAGCATATTTTGATAACGTCTTAAAGGAAAAGGAACACTACGATAATCCTTCAATTGAATTAGTAGCAGTGAAAGACAATCAAATTGTAGGGTTGTTGGATATTGAATATGAAGTAGAAGAAGGGACCGTTTGTTCAAGAGGAACAGGGCTAGGAGGTATGATTTGGCATATTGCTGTTCATCCGGATTACCGACGTAATGGAATTGCGACCAAACTTTTAAAAAAGGGAGAAGAAATGGCTAAAGTTAACGGCCTTAATCGTTTGGAAGCCTGGACAAGAGATGATGAATGGGTTAATACTTGGTATAAAAACAGTGGCTTTCAACAGGTTGACTCCTATCTTCATGTGTATTTGGAAGGGGAGGAACTGAAGGGGCATTTTGAAACTGAACACCCAAAATTGCATCCAATCTTCTCATTTGCACATTATGTTGGCGATAACAAAGAGGCAATGATAAAGAAGTTTAAACGTGTACATGAGTGTGTGTGTTTTGAGAAGCCCTTATTTAATTAAGTTTCTTACAGGGGGAATCACGATGATAAGAATAGAAAAAGCAAATCCTTCGCATGTAGAGGGCATCGTTAAGGTTTGTACAGAAGCTAACCGGGATACGTATGGTGAAATTTATAGCAAGGATTATTTGGAATCCATTATTAACGAGTTTTACTCTCCAGAACGAATTTTACAAGAGGTTTCGAGTTCATCAAGGGAGTGGGGTGGCTACTTAGTTGCATTAGATAACGAAGTAGTCGTTGGTGCAGGTGGTGGAGGTATGACTAGTCCTGAATCAGGGGAGGTATACGTGTTGTATCTTGACCCTAACAGAAGGAGGGAGGGAATTGGAACACTTCTTTTAAAAGAGATTACAGAACAACACAAGTCTTTTCATGCAACAGAACAATGGTTGTCTGTTCAAAAAGGGAACGACAAAGGAATTCCTTTTTATGAATCAAAAGGTTTTGAATTACAATCGGAAGAATTAACTGATGGCTATGTTTCACTACGATATAAAAGAAATATTTAGGAGGAAATAATAGTGAACTTTATAAAACGTGTTGGAACGACTTATTTACCTGTTGAAAATCCAGAATCTTCTTCAAAGTGGTACGAAACTATTCTTGGAGCAAAAGTAAATTATCTTGACGAGAATAAAGCCATCTTAGAATTTGCAAACCAAAGTTTCTTTCTCGTAAAAGCATCACCAGGTGAACGATTGAGTTTCCGTGATAGTTATGGTAATGAGCGTTTTTCTCTTACATTTGAAGTTGATGGTTATGAACAGCTAATAGAATTTCATACATATCTAAAGCAGCATGATGTAAAAGTTGGTGAAATTGAGGATCGGGGTCATCCGGGTAATAATTTTGTGTTTGTAGATTTAGATGGAAATAAGTTTGATGTGTGGAGTGAGTTAAGTCCGCGTTTTAAAGAATAGACCGTCTTCGAAAAGTTAGGTGTCATTTAGGAACTCCGCGATTATAATTAAGAGGCTGGGACAAAAGAGTTTTAGTTGATTAAAATCCGAACGAACATGAAAAGCGCATAGACCCGCTCCGGAAATATACTACGCTTTTACTGTCAGCACAGGGGCGACATCTGTTCGAAAAGACCTCACAGTGTCTACCTTGCCACGGGCGGCTGGTGAGCCTCCTCAGAGCTAAAGCTCTTCCGGGGTCTCACCGATGCCTATCCTCCCGTAGGAGTCTCCGTATATTTCCGGAGCTGATGTGGTGTTTCGTTCAGGTTCTCAACTTATACTTTTAGTTATGTCCCAGCCTCATTTGGTATGTTACCGCTCCGGCAATACTCCGCTTCTACTGGCCCGGATTTAGACTCCTAGAGAAAAGCGGAGTAATGTCCTATTCAAAATACTTAGTTACTGCACAGCAACTATGGACTATTTGTTATAAGAGGTTCACCTTAATACAAACTTCTTTTATAACATCTATACTCCTACTATATTTATAATATCAACCCTTCTCTGTGGCTCTAACCCTTCTAACGATTACCACTCCTTTATCAGAATTAAATATGAAACTGATATTGTCATTTTATTTTCGAATGGATTAAGTCATATCCCCCGCATTTTGAGTTAATCTAATATAGAATAGGTATTGGAAATGAAAAATGAGTGGGGTGTACTGATGAGTTTTCAAATAACAGATGAGGCAGTAAAATGGTATAAAGACGAAATGGGCTTAGAAGAGGGAGATTATGTAAAATTCTTCCTTAAAATATATGGTGGAATTAAAACGGATCATCCGAATTATTTTCTAGGACTATCAGTAGGAAAAGATGGTGAAGTTGGTGAAAGTATAGTCATTGACGGAATTACATTTTATTTTAGTCAAAAAGATGTCTGGTTTTTGAAAGAATATGATATGAAAGTTGTAATGGGAAATGAAGAAGTTGAGTATCAATTCACGGAGAGGTAGTTTAGAAATAAGTTACTTTAACCTGGACATAATAATCCTTGAATAAGTTATTCTTAGGAGGGTTATGATGTCAGAAGAAAATAAAAATATGAACCGAGATACTGGGAAACAGAAGAACCACGGAATTAAATATAACACAGAGCCTGAACGTAATGGACAACATAAAGAAGAATTTGCTAGTGATAGTGAGTTTCTAAATATTAATGGGAAGAAGAACAAACGAAAAAGAGATAATGGCTAACCTAGTTGGGGCTTGTTTGGTATACTGAACAAGCTCCATTATACATAGTAAGAGGTTTGGATTGTGTGATTTTTCACATATAGATATAATAGGGAAAGAGGAAAACTGTAAAGGAGTTATCAGCATGAAAATAGGTATTGATAAAATAGGATTTTATACACCGCATATGTTTGTGGATATGAATAAACTTGCGGTTGCTAGAGACGTAGAGCCTGAAAAGTTTACAATTGGGATTGGTCAGAGTCAAATGGCTGTTGCCCCCGTAACACAGGACTCCGTAACATTAGCTGCTAATGCAGCATTAGAAATAATTGATGATGAGGACCGAGATAAAATTGATTTTGTTATATTTGGATCTGAATCAGGGATTGATCATTCAAAGTCAGGAGCAGTTTATGTTCATCGTCTTTTAGGGCTAAATCCTAATGCGCGCGCAGTGGAAGTGAAACAGGCTTGCTATGCAGCTACTGCTGGTATTCAGATGGCAAAAGGTCATGTCGCGTTAAACCCAGAAAGTAAGGTGTTGGTATTAGGGACAGATATCGCACGCTATGGTTTAAATACGTCAGGGGAATCAACACAAGGTGCAGGCGCAGTGGCCATGGTAATAAGTGCTAATCCTCGAATTATGGAGCTAGAAGAACATAATGTTTATTTGACAAATGATATTATGGATTTTTGGAGACCAATCTATTCGGACAAGGCTTTTGTTGATGGGAAATTCTCCAATGAGCAGTATATTTTATTCTTTAATAAAGTTTGGGAAATTTATAAGGAAAAGTCTGGCCTCGAATTAAAGGATATGGAAGCAATTTGTTTCCATTTACCATATACAAAAATGGGACTGAAGGCATTACGGACTGTATTAGACGAAGCACCAGAGGATGTACGCGAACGACTATTAGAGAATTATCAAATCAGTACAACCTATAATCGGAACGTCGGTAATATATATACTGGTGCCCTTTATTTGAGTTTACTCTCTTTACTAGAGAATAAAGAATTAGCGGACGGCTCAAGAATCGGTTTGTTTAGCTATGGTTCTGGTGCGGTAGGAGAGTTCTTCACAGGGATTCTCCAACCGAACTATCGAGAATATCTAAATATTGCTGGACATCAAAATTTATTTAAATCACGTAAAGAAGTATCGGTAGAAGAATATGAAACCATCTTTGAAGAAACGTTACCAGTAGATGGATCGGATATTGAATTCGATATTTCAAAAGATCCGGCAACCATTGTACTTAGTGGAACTCTAGATAATAAACGCCAATATGTGAATAAAAATAGGTAATCTATAAAAGAACTCTAGGAGAAATTCCTAGAGTTCTTTTATAATTGTATATAGAATGGTAATTTATATTTGACAGAAAATATACTTAAACTTATATAGATTAGGATGATTTTTAATGAATATTAGAATTGAGATCTTATATAAATCATCAAAAGGAACTGAAACAACATTTATATCAGATGAAATGAATCCAGAGAAAGCTCTATTGCTTGCGGAAGACTTAGAGCGTACAGGACGAGTGAAAAATATGATATTTTATGATAATCATGATACGACCTGGATGTTAAAAGAACTGAGAAAATACGTACAAAGTGTGGATGATGAGCCTCATAACATTGTTGTTTTTTTTGATGGTGGGTTTGATGTAGGAACTAAACATTCTGGCCTTGGATGTGTTATTTATTATGAGCAAGCTGGAAAGCAATTACGAGTCCGTAAAAACGCATTAGTAGAGGAATTAAATACGAATGGTGAAGCGGAATATGCTGCACTCCATTTAGCTGTTTCTGAATTGGAATTTATGGGAGTGCATCATATACCTGTTACATTTTCAGGAGATTCCCAAGGTGTGATTAAACAAATGAATGATGAATGGCCGTGTTACGAAGAAGAATTACTTCGTTGGATTGAACGAATTGAAAGTAAGGTAGAGGAATTAGGCATTACCCCAGAATATAAATTGGTACCAAGGAAGAGGAACAGGGAAGCGGATCACTTAGCAACACAAGCCTTAAATGGAGTAGAGATATTTAGTAATAGTGAAGTAGAGTAGATTATTTAATATAAGTATAGAACTGTTCTAGAAGAGCACGTAAAAACAGGATTCACTTATAGCTACTTGTTAAACTGAATATAGAAAAGGGAGTTGGGGAGACTTGGAAAAACTTCAAAGAATGATTGATAGTATTGAATACATTGAATCCAATCTTGACGAGGAACTAGCTATTGAGGAGATTGCAAAAAATGCGTTTATGTCTAAATTTCATTTTCAAAGAATGTTTAGTATGCTCACTGGTTATACCGTGAGTGAATATATTCGTAATCGGCGAATCACGAAAGCTGCACAAGAACTCGTTAATTCAAATCGAAAAATAATCGATATTGCTTTGAAGTATGGTTACGAAAGTCCGGAAGCATTTACTAAGGCATTCCGAGCCATTCATGGCGTTACCCCATCCGCTGCAAAGAAAAATAGTCAATCTTTGAAGGCCTACCCTAAACTGTCTTTTCAAATTCAGATAAAGGGAGATGTGGAAATGGATTACAAGATTGTAGGGAAAGAATCGTTTAAGGTAATAGGGAAGAGCATTCAGACTTCTACATTAGGAGGCGAAAATAATCGTAAGATAGCATCTTTTTGGAAAGAAGTTAATTCGAATGGTTTTGTAGAAGAGTTAGAGAAGGATTGCGGTTCTCTTGGCATACTTGGTATTTGTATGGAGTATGACCATAAGTTAGAGAACTTAACCTATTTAATTGCTTGCTGAAAAGAATAAAGAGCAAGTACCAGATGGTTTGGAAGAAAGAGAAATTCCAGCTGCAACATGGGCTGTCTTTCCGGTAATAGGAGCTATGCCTGATGCTATGCCTAGAACCTGGAAACGAATTTTTTCTGAATGGTTCCCAGCAACAGGTTATGAACATGCTGGTGGTCCAGAAATGGAAGTGTATAGTAGTAACGGTGATCCATCTTCGGAAGATTATTATAGTGAAATATGGATTCCAATAAAAAAATAAGTAATAAAAAAGGTTGGGACAATAGGTGATTAGTCAAAGTGAAATCCTATTGTCCCAACCTCTTCTTAATTAAGAGCTTCTTGCAAGAAGATACATGGATGGTGTCCTGAGAGAATGGTTAAGGAATGCATGGCTCTTGTACATGCAGTATAGAATAGTGTTCGGTCTGATTCTTGATGATAATGGTCACTCGAAGCATCAGGAATTATTACAGCATCAAATTCAATACCTTTAGCTAGATAAACAGGTAATACTACAATACCTTTTTCAAATGAATAGGTATCTTCATTGATTTGTTTAATAGCAATGTTATCCTTTAATAATGTGTAGATCTGATTACTTTCCTCTAAGGTCTTGCAGATGATTGCTATGGTCTCGAACTTTTTCTCTTGTAGTTTTTCAATCGTATTAACCAAGGTCACGGGTGATTCTGTATTATCATCCTTCATGATAATATGTGGAGGATCTCCATCACGCTCAAACGGTTCGATCATTTCTCCACCCGGTGCAAACTTCTTGGTAAACTCAACAATCTGTTTCGTAGAACGATAGCTTTTCGTAAGTAGGATTCTCTCATGATTCCCCTCTATAAATTCCGGTACTAGTGGATTTTCCTTAGAGGCATAGGTGTAGATTGCTTGGTTAATATCACCTAGGAGCGTCAGTCGAGTAAAAGGAAAAATCTCTTTAATATATGCATATTGAAATGCAGTATAATCTTGTGCCTCATCAATGAACAGATGACGGACCCCACGATTTTCCTTATCCCCAACTAGTTTACCTCTAAAATACCTATAGGCTGTTGCATCTTCCCAGGTAAGAAATCTATTTGAAATATTTTCTAATGTCAATTTAGCGATAATTTGCCATAAATCATCATCTTTTGTTTGTTGGTTCTCAAATAGCTGCTTATATGATGCTAGGGTGTGAACAAATGCGAACTTTTTGACTTTCTTTCGAATAGGAGTGAATTGTTTCTTAATTACTTCAGCACGTAGGATATCTTCTTCTAAGCTGAAATCTTCTTCATCAACCCGTTGATTTTCATAATAGGCTTGTAGATAAGCTTCTTTATCTAACAACTCAATTTGATCCATAACCCAGTCTTTCTTTTTCTCTTCTTCTTGATGGAATCGTAACTCTTTCAATAGCCATTTTGCCACATATTCCATTCTGTTTGGAATGGAATCAACATCTTCCAGTGAATAAAAATAATCTGAAATACGTTCCTTCGAGATTAATATCCTGTTTTGAAAGGTAATATTTCTAAATTGAATACCACTTGATAACAAGGATGTAATATAGTCATCTAAAATATCTTTAAAATCAATACTAGACTTAAGCTTCATATTTTGTTCTCTGGCTGCTAATACATTCTTATCTCGGCAGGTTAGAATATACTCCATTTGCTCAAAAGGGGATTCTATCGAAATACTACTTTCAATTCCATTTCGTAAAAAGTCTAAGAAAGTTGTTTGACTAATGTTGGTCTCTCCAAGTTCTGGAAGTACATTCGCTATATAGCTTGAAAATAGTGGGTTCGGTGAAAATAATAATAAATTATTGGAATTCAAGCTTCCTCGAAAACGATATAATAAGTACGCGATACGTTGTAAGACGGCAGATGTTTTACCACTACCTGCAACCCCCTGTACAACAAGTAATTTGCTATGTTCATTACGAATAATTTTATTTTGTTCCTTTTGGATGGTAGCAACAATACTTTTCATAGTGGTACTGGCATTGTTCCCAAGTGCATCTTGTAGGAGACCATCGACGATTGTAACTCCTGTATCAAACATACCTTTGATTTTACTTTGCCTTATAATATATTGTCTTTTAAGTGTTATTTCACCCGAAATAGTTCCAAATGAGGTGTCGTAATAAGCCTCACCAGGAGAGAAATCATAATAAAGACTGGAAATTGGTGCCCGCCAATCATAGATTAGAAATTCTTCCTCATTGCGGTCCATTAGGGAAGCAACACCAACATAAATTTGCTCTTTTTCATTTACTGGACTTTCAGTGAAATCAATTCTCCCAAAATAGGGAGACTCTTTCAGGCGATTAAGTATCTTAAGTTCTTTACCTATTTCTCCATGTGACCTCTCTCGCTCTGCAAGTAACTCTGCTTGCTGTTTTAAGCTGGCTTGTGTCTCAATGACATCATCAGGTTCATCTAAGTTAACCGTTACATCTTCCCAGAAGTTTTTACGGAGATCAATAATGCTTTCCTTTAGTCCGCCTGCTTTGGAGAGTAGTTTTTCTTCCTTCATGTTGATCTCACTTACTACATCATCAACGCGTTTTTGTTCCATTTGCATACTAGTGTCATTACTCACTAAATCAACCCCAATCTAAATTATTTCTTTTTGTTGACTCTAAGTTCGATTGGTGATATAATATAATTGGATAATTATATTATATTTTTATAAAAATACAGTCACTTTCTTACTTTAACATATGTACTATTAACCCGCAATACCAATTTATTCCTTTAATTCTAATTCCCCATGTTCAAAAATCGCCGCATCAACATAACTTCCTACAGGGAAAATAAATGTCCATGGCATACTAGTATTCGGTTCTACGGATAGATTTGATAAATTAAATATATGTTCTGCTAATACTTCATTGTTATGCTTATAGCATAACTTTTTTTGATTGAATGATATTTCTTCTTCGGTAACATTATGGACCATTACCATAATGAGCAACTCTTTCTTATAATTCCAATCTGTACGTAGGGTAGTAAATTGTATGGGTTCATCTGTTAATGTCATCTCCAAAAATGTCTTCTCAACTAAATTCCGATCTTTATCTGAAATTTGTTTTTTCCAAGAGGATTCATAGACAAGTTTTTGCATGGTAGAAATCTCCTTATTGTGATGATTATTTTTATAGAACTTAATTATAACCTAAGTAAAGCATTGCTTCATGTTAATGAGACAATGATTACTCTTCTGCTAAGGTAAAGTATAGTAAAAAGCACAGTTTTTTATCAGCTTATTTACTAACTTCTTTTAGTGTTTGACGGAATATATAATTTAATTTTTCAGTAATATCCATGCTCTTGGTCTCTAATGACTGAGCATGGTTTTTTAGTTGATTAAATTCTTCATAACTATATTGTAACAGGGTGTGAATATTTATTTCGTCTCTAGTCTCACTAGTTATTTTTCGATTAATTAACAAGTGAAGATAATCTCTGATTTCGCTCTGTTGAATGACAGAATCAAGCAATAGTTGAAAGTTTAAAGGTGGGAAATTATTGTATTGCACTATCCACTTTGCAGCAAGTAACGGACGGAAAGTGTTAATAATAGTCTTGGTATGATGAATTTCTTGTTTGAGTGTTTTTTTATAATTTCCAAATGACATATTTAAATAGTGGAGTATGCAGGCTTTTTGATCGTATATGCTAGGTAAGAGTTCGTTCAACATGGGAATTGTCGAGTAAGCTTGGTGATAAATGATTGGAGATTGAAGCCATTCTAATAATGATGGATTGGACTTTCGATATAATCTTAGTGTTTTAGTGATTTCCCAACCATGTATATCGAACTTATCTGGTGTAGACGTTTTAAAATCAATCACATCTCGATTCTTCCCAGCTCCTATTGGATCAATACTTAAATAAGTCTCTTTGGGGTGTATATAAATGAATCTAACATCATAATCACTGCTTCGAGAGGCAATCCCCCATGCCCGACTCCCGGCTTCACAAGCATATAAGATAGTAACCTGATGAGATTGTTCAATCTGTCTAAGACTATCCACTATGGTCTCTTTCACTACTAACATCCTTTCTTCAAGGCAGCCTTATATAAGAGTGTTGTTTCGCCGATTATATTTAATCTAACTGATAATTGTTAGAAACTGTGCAGTAAATAAGCATCTTGGATAGAGCACCATACCCGCTACGGAAATTTGGATTAAATTATTGGAAACTCATCGAACCTCTAACCTTATTGTTTAAATCTAAAACCAACCATAATTTAGAAAGTCCAAACTAGCGCAGGCAGAATACGTAGACTCCTGCGGGAAAAGCACGTGTCCGAAGACCCCGCAGAGGCGAACTTCCCTCGAGGAGGCTGAGGCCGGGCCCGCGGAAAGCGGAGTATTCTGCCGGAGCGGTGTCGTACAGCTATACCCAATAACTAATTTTGTTGTAATTAAACTATTTACCGTGAAGTTCCTATCAATAGTAACTTACGAATAGCCTTGCTCTATTGAATAACAGAATCAATATAGTTGTAATTTACTCCAAATAGAGGCAAACTACAGGTCAGAAGGATAAATTATATGGAGGGATTCTAAATGGAGATGAATGTAAAATGGGATGGTAAAATGGCTTTTACTGGTTTTGCACCATCTGGACACGAACTTAAAATGGACGCAGCCGAATCTGTTGGTGGAGAAAATACTGGTGCAAGGCCGACCGAGTTATTACTTAGTGCAGTTGCAGGGTGTACTGGGATTGATATCATATCAATCTTGACAAAAATGAGACTCAACCCAACCTCATTCCAAATGGACGTTAGTGGGGAACGTGCCGATGAACATCCGAAAAAATTCACCAAGGTAAATCTCCATTATGCGCTTGAAGGAGAATTACCAGAAGACAAAGTAGTACGTGCGATTGAATTATCTATGGAAAAATACTGTTCGGTTTCTCATTCACTGAGTGCAGAGATTACAGCAACTTATTCAATTAATGGTGTTGCAGGGGCGAAAAGCATTTAAGCTTTTCCCCTTTTTTGTTGGTGTTAAGGTAAGGACCAGATAGGGATTCTGAAAAAAAGGATGATAATAATAGACCAGATAATGGCAATCACCCAAGCAATGATTGGTTTTCGGTAATGTGCCCAAATTGCTGTGAACATTACAACATCAAATATAAACGACCAACCCATAGACCATCCATTATCATGTCTTATGAGCTTTAAATGATGTAGATTGATAAATTCAACTATCCAATAAAGCAATACCCAAAATAAAATCCAAAGAATCTTTTTACCTGTTTCCTTAGGAAAATGCCCAAGATAGATTAAGGTTGTAGCAGGGTACACAATAAACATGATCATGATGGATATATAAGAATGATTACTTAATATATTCGTTGCAAATATACTTTCCTGATATCGCCATAGGGGATAGTTATATGTTAAAACATTAGCAAAAAAGTCACATAGAATGAAGAACAAAATTGTCGAGTAGTATTTTCTCCATTCTTGCCACTTTCCCCATTTCCAGCCAGCTAGTAAAAATAAAAGATTGTAAACAAAATGCATGGTAATCGCTCCAAATATATTACTTTGTATTCACTGCTATTAACTTTCTAATGAATAGGAAATTAAGGACAATTAATAAATAAACGAAAGGGTAAATAATAGCTGAATACCAAAGCTTCCAATTCACATAATAAAATGCGCCTACTTGAACAGCAAAGTACTCATAAATAATGGCAAATATGATCCAACCTAACATGTATAAGATAAAAATTATTTTTCCTCTTCCTAAAGGTAAGTAGTTTAAAAAAATAACGGTAAGTGATGGATAAATCATGAGAATAAAGATAAATGTTTGATAGTCAACCCCTTTATCAAAGTATCCATATAGCTCATACTTAAATTCTAATAAAATATCTACAATTAATTGAAAAACTGCTGAAAATAGGACAGCTGTGTACATTTCCATATAGCTAATCCGTTTATGTATGAAATAGGCAATGACTATAAAAATAAATGCAGAGATCAACGTAAAGATCATGATTATCGCACCTTATGATAAGTTATGGTTATTATTCTTATTGCTAGCTATTTTATTCCTTAACCATGTAGAATATAGTTAGAATCAGGAGAAGATTCATTAATAGTGTCGGGTGATTATACACCCATTTCAGGTATTCGTATTGACTTTTTTGAAAATTACTGTATAATGAATGACAATCAGTCATTTTGGTGGAGGATACAAAATGGATAATAAAAAAGAACGGATTATACATGCAGCAATGGATGTATTTACGGAAAAGGGCTTAGAGAAAACAAAAGTATCTGATATTGTGAAGAAGGCTGGCATAGCACAGGGGACTTTTTATATTTATTTTTCTTCTAAATTATCGGTCATACCATCTATTGCAGAGGTAATGGTCGAAAAAACGTTGAATGAAATTATTAAGAAAGTTAATAAAAATGATCCCTTTTCTACTCAGATGAAGGACGTTATTGATGTAGCCTTTTCTGTTACAAAAGAATACCGCCAAATTTTTGCTTTGGTTTATGCAGGTCTTGCATCAACAGATTACTTACAGGAATGGGAAGCACTGTATTCGCAATATTATACTTGGATGAGTAGATTTTTGAGTCAAGCAAAAGACGCTGGAACCTTACGTCAAAACTTGGATCCTGACCAAACTGCTGTACTTTTAATTGATTTAATTGAATCAGCAGCAGAACAGACATTTCTATATTCTCATGGCGATAAGGATATGGAAGCAATTAAGAAAAAAGAAGTCTGGGAGTTTTCCATGTATGGTTTAGGGGTAAAGATAAATCAAATAGAAGATTAATACCAATAGCTCACTAAAAGATGCCCATAGTTTTGAATAATAAAAGAAATACTTCCTTTATTTAAAAAGGAATTTTCTTTTAGGCATAAAATGACTGAATGTCAGTCACGGAGAAAATGGAGAGTGTTAGTATGAATAAATCATGGATGTATGTGGTGTTAACGAGTTTAGCTGAACTGGTTTGGATTTATGGGTTCAACACGGCATCTACCTGGTGGCATTGGGCATTAATAGTTTCATTTATTATATTAGATTTACATTTTCTTGCTAAAGCTTGTGAAGGACTTCCTACTGGTACGGTGTATGCAATATTTGCAGGGTTTGGTACGGTTGGAACATTTTTAATGGATATTTTCATTTTTCATGAACAAATCAGTATAGCTAAGATTTTCTTTATTATGTTGATCATTGCAGGGGTTGTTGGTTTAAAACTATCCGATGACAAAAAAGAATCGAAGGGAGTGTTAGAATAATGGGCTGGTTATATGTTGTGTTAGCTGCTGTGAATGAGCTCGTAGGTGTTTGGGGTTTGAATCGCTATACGGAAAAAAGAAATATAACCAATGCACTTCTTTATGCGGGTGGACTTGGTCTTTCGTTTACCTTTATCTATGCTTCTTTTGATTATCTACCAACTAGTATTGCCTATGCTACATGGACTGGGGTTGGAACCGGTGGAGTAGTTCTTATGAATATGCTATTCTTTGGGGAATCTAAGAATTTGTTTAGAGTTGTAAGTTTATTCGCTATTATAATTGGTGTTGCTGGTTTAAAAGTTGTTTAATTAAAATGATGCCTGTCATGTGCTATATTTCGAATGAAGTTAGCACACGGCAGGCATTTTTCATGAGTTAATTGATCAATTCGATAAGAGCCTGAAACTTGTCGAATTTTTTAAAGGGATATAGCTTTTCTTTGTTGAAAAGATATATAGAAGAATATTTTTGTAAGGTAGTACAATTTTTTATTCGAAATTCGTTTGTATAAGTAGAGATATGATGAAGGAGGAAGAAGATGAATTCAATTGAGGAAAAAGCTATGCTTTTTACAGAGAAATCGAGGGAGTTAAGAGATGAGTTTAGTAACTTAATTCTTGAGTTTCGTCAAGACTTATGGAAATATTGTCGATATTTAACAGGCTCTCCTTGGGATGGGGAAGATTTATTCCAAGAAACGTTAATTAAGGCCTTTGGTGGATTTTATCAAGTGTGGCATCCTGAAAACCCAAAGTCTTACTTATATAGAGTTGCTACTAATACATGGATTGACCATTGCCGAAGAGAAAAGCGCATTGTTGGAACACTTGAGGAAGTGGAAGAACAAGGTGAGTACTTTTCAGATAATCTAGATGTAGAGGAAGCCCTTGAATATTTGGTGAACTTGTTTACCCCGAGACAAGTATCCGTGTTTTTATTGGTTAAAGTTTTTAAATTTAAAGCAGAAGAAGTTGCAAGTATTATTAAAACTACTAAAGGTGCGATCTATTCAACTTTAAGAAGAATGGAGAAGCGGCTTAGTACGATGGACTTTTGTACTGGAAATAAATTAGATAAACAATACGAGAATATAACGCAAGATAAGGTTATTCAGACCTACATAAAAGCAATAAATAGTGGAGACCTTGATGCACTATTTGAAGTACTTAGTGAGCACCTACATCATGAGGCATCTCTTGGTTTCCAAGAGTTTTCTGCAGAATCAATTCGAAAAGGATCCATGCAGAATGGACTTCCTTCCTATCGTGCCGAAGAACATTGGTTATGGGGTAGATTGGTAATCCTTAAGATTGCTGAAAGTAACGAGGGTCCTCTAATTCATGATATACAGTATCAAGAAGTGGAAAATGGAAAAATTGTATTTCATCGGAGTTATTACTTTAGAAAAGAGTTTATCTTAGCAGCTGCAGATGAATTGGGAATCAAGCCTCAGTTGGATAAGTTCCCTGTAGATTGGGATAAAAAATAAAGGGGGAGATTGAGATGAATAGTCCGGTAAAGAATGTGGTAAATACAGTCTTTATTCCAGTTAATGAAATAGAAAAAGCAAAAGAATGGTATGGGAAAATACTTGGGATTGACGGAGAAATCATGCATGGTCATCTATGTGTATTAGATATGAAAGGGACTAGTGTTGTGCTGGATGAAATGCCGTTATGGAGAGAAAGTGAGGATAAAATTAATCCAATAAACATTCCATTTATTCAATTTGCAACTGACGATATTTATAAGTCCTTCCAATTCATGAAAGACAACGGAGTAGAATTAGTAACAGGAATTGAACATGGTCACTTTTTCACTATTAAAGACCCAGATGGTAACATGCTTATGGTGTGTCAATAAGAATCGGTAATAAGAAGTGCCAGGTACCGATATGAAGACTTTTGTCTCGTATCGGTACCTGGCAATATTATTTTTAACAGTCATTTTCTTTTATTTGGCAAAGCGGTGATTACCAATCGTCACAGTTACTTCACGTGTCGTAATCCAGTTGCTTTTTGCTGTTTTTGGATTATAGAAGTAAATCGATCCATTCCCTTGTCCACGAAAGGCGATGGCTTCATTAACCGCCCTCATATCCTCGGCAGTGTAGCCACCATTGATCTCTCCATTTTGAACAGGAGTAAATGCATAATAACCACCTGATTTTTCATAGATAACTTCTTTAATAGTATTAGGGAATTCTTTATGGTCCACTCGATTTAGAATGACGGTTGCAACGGCTACTTTTCCAGCGTATGGTTCACCTTTAGCCTCAGCATGTACTAATTTTGCCATTAATTCTTTATCCGCCTTAGAAACATAATCTGGTACTTGAATAGATTCGCCAGCAAATAATAGACTTCCACTACGACCATTAGCAATTTGTAGGTTTGCAACTGTAGTACCGTATTTTTGAGCTATCTTCCAAAACGTATCACCATTTTGAACAGTATAAGGTGAAGCTCCACTAACTACTGGTAATGCAAAAATAGATAAACATAATGTCGATGTTATTAATAATCTTTTAAATTTATTCATGTTGTGCCTCCTAAGTGTATTTATATATAAAGATTTCATTAAAGTAATGTCGAATATAAACATTTACAGGTCAGTTTCTCTGTACCACTTACGAGATTACTAGATGTAACATACTTTATCAGTAGTAAAAAATGGAAAATAATCTTTCAATCTAGTAAATCAAGATAGGACAAGGGGTACGAAGGTGCGTGGAAGAATCTTCCTTAACTAAGAAAGGCTCCAAGAACTGGTAAAAATACCAACTCAAGACACAATCTTTACATATGTTTCAAGGATGTAACTAAGCATTTCTGTTTATCAGCTATCCATAAATAATTAGGGGTTTAGGTTGATAGTTGAGTTTCGACAATTTCATCACGCTTGTCGAAACATGTATAAAAAGGGTCTCTATATCTAATAATGGAATATGTATATTTTTTAGCAGGTATTTCCAAAAAAGAATTTAATTGGAGGGTGGATTAAGATGTCTGGTCCAGGGTTAAAACATGCTGAAAGTCACGCGGCTATACATGAGGCTGCATTGAATGAAGCGAGAGAATTAAATGAAATTTTAGCAAAGCTTCTTGAGCATAATGATTTGGAAAAAGCATTAGAGATTGCCTATGTGACGGTGGAACACTGGGAAACTAGAACACTCCGTCATGCGGAAGCGGAGGAAAAAGGACTATACAGGGAGTTAGAAGAAGAAAACCCAGAATTAAGAGATTCAATTATTGCCTTGAAAAGAGACCATGATACATTACGTTATTTGGTGAAAAGGATTAAAGATACATTAGATACGGACGGAATCACCAAGACGGTTTTGGAACAGTTTTATTCATTAGTACATGTAGATGAATATCACAATCTTGAGGAAGAGCGGATTCTTCCACATCATTAGCCCATTCAACTACCTGTTCAGGGGCATTTGGAGGTGACTAGTATGAATGATAGTAAGACGGAAATAAAACAGAAATCGTTAAGAATTGTTTCCCCTAAACTGTACAACTACATAATACAAGAATTAGAAGATAAACATAATATTCATTCCTATGATATACAGATTGATGCATCCATTATGGATGAAGGAATGGAGATAACAATCCGTTTTGGAGAAACTTTCTCAAACAAAGAATCTAAATTCTTCCCTCATAAAGAAATTGCTGAAATTAGTGATGACATTAGAGAGTTCGTGGCCAAAACTGGTGAAGCATGTACCGAAGTGTTAATTGATGATTACTTTAAAATCTATGCACCTTAGAATGAAGTTCCACCTCACTCCTGGTTAGTGTTGGAACTGAAGAGAAAAAGGAGGAAGATGTTGTGTTTTTATTTGAAGAAGAAGCAGGTTTGGTACAGGACCGTGAAGATTTGCTTTCTATCTTACGTATGCGCTTTGGCGAGATGAGTCCGGATATTGTCCAAAGTATTTATGAAATAAGTGACTTAAATACGCTTGAGAGACTTATTCTAGTTGCAGCTAATGCTCCAACCAACAAGGTTTTTCTAGAAGAACTACAAGAAGAAGGTAGTTTTCGAATTGTTGGGGACCGATTTAATCCACTAAGTACCTTCAGAGACGGGGGCATGTAAATGAAAATAAATAATAAGTTACTAGAAAAGTTTAAGTACATAAAGCGTGGTAACGTGATAAATGAAGGCTGGACAGAGGAAAGCCCTAAGTCACGGGACTCTGAAGATATTTACCGAAATAGATGGGGCCACGATAAAATAGTACGTTCTACTCATGGGGTTAACTGTACTGGATCCTGTAGCTGGAAGATCTATGTAAAAGATGGAATCATTACACAGGAAACACAGCAAACGGATTATCCATCAACTGGAGATGATTTTCCAGAATATGAACCCAGAGGGTGCCCAAGGGGTGCTAGCTTTTCTTGGTATACCTATAGTCCAGCTCGGGTGAAATATCCTTATGTACGTGGTGATTTATTTGAATTGTGGAAACAAGAGCGTGAACAAGGCCACGACCCTGTAGTAGCTTGGGAGAACATTGTAAGTGACCCAAGTAAGCGGAGTCTCTATGTAAAAGCACGTGGTAAAGGGGGCTTTGTACGTGCAGAGTGGCGTGAAGTTTGTGAGATGATTGCAAGCTCTGCAATTCATACGATAAAAAAATACGGACCAGATCGAATTGTCGGATTCAGCCCTATTCCTGCGATGTCCATGGTTAGTTATGCCGGTGGTGCGCGTTTTCTCTCCTTACTTGGTGCGACCATTTTAAGTTTCTATGATTGGTATGCAGATTTACCACCCGCATCACCGCAAGTATGGGGTGAACAAACAGATGTACCAGAGAGTGCGGATTGGTACAATACGAAATACTTTATCATTTGGGGTACCAACCTACCACAAACTAGAACACCAGACGCACACTTTATGGTAGAGGCTCGATATAACGGAACGAAAGTAGTAGGTGTTAGTCCAGATTATGCAGAGTACGACAAATTTGCAGATATTTGGTTACCTGCACGTGCTGGTACGGATGGTGCTTTAGCGATGGCGATGACACATGTGATTCTTACCGAATTTTATGTGAAGAAACAGACTCCGTATTTTATGGATTATGTAAAACAGTACACAGATCTACCCTTTTTAGTAATGTTAAAAAATCATAATGGTGAAACACGGACAGGTCGTTTCTTACGTAGTTCCGACTTTCATGATGAAGAAAATCTTGGTGAATGGAAAACAGTCGTATGGAACGAGGTTACCAATCAAATTGAAACACCGAATGGAAGTCAGGGTTTTAGATGGGACGGTGGAAGTAAGTGGAATCTAGATCTAGAGAAGGAAGACGGAAGTCAGATAAAACCAAGACTAAGCTTTTTAGAAACCTCTGATGCAGTAGCTCAAGTCACCTTTCCATATTTTGCGGAAAAAGAAGGTGGAACGGTAACACGAGGTGTCCCAGTAAAAAATATGAAGGACAAAAACGGGAATGATTTAACAGTTACAACCGTTTTTGATCTAATGATGGCCCATGTTGGGGTTGATAGGGGTCTTACGGGTGACTATCCAGTTGACTACAACGATCCGAAACCATATACACCTAGTTGGCAGGAGAGTATCACAGGTGTTAACAGAAATCATGTCATTATGGTTGCTAAGGAGTTTGCCGATAACGCAGCTCGAACTAAAGGAAAATCAATGATTGCAATGGGTGGAGGTACTAACCACTGGTATCATAGTGATCAAATATATCGCTCTATCCTAAACTTAATCCTATTAACCGGTTCCCAAGGTGTTAATGGTGGTGGTTGGGCTCATTATGTTGGTCAAGAAAAGGTCCGCCCAGTTGAAGGGTGGCAACAGGTTGCATTTGCTGGTGATTGGGGATCTGCGGCACGTTTACAAAATGGTACGTCATTCTTTTACTTTGCAACGGATCAGTTTCGTTATGAGGATGAAATCAACAAGGAAAACACAACTTGGAGTGGAAAATATAACCACATGCATCCCGCTGATGTAAACGCTTTAGCGGCTCGACTGGGCTGGTTACCATCTTTTCCACAGTTCACTCAGAATTCAATCGATCTTGTGAAAGAGAGCAAAGAACGGGGAGCAACTACGCCACAAGAAATAGTTAATGATGTAGTAGAGCGGATCAAGAATGGAGAAATAGAATGGGCTATTGAAAATCCAGATGATCCACAAAATTTTCCAAGACTATTCTTCAATTGGCGCTCAAATCTTTTAGGTGATAGTGGGAAAGGACATGAATATTTTGCGAAGCATTTAATAGGTGCGGATAATGCTGTCCTCTCAGAGCCTGCCCATTCCTGGCAACCCGAACATGTAAAAGTAGACGGAAAACCTCCGGAAGGAAAGACAGACCTATTTGTTAGTATTGATTTCCGTATGACTAGTTCAGGACTTTTCTCGGATATCGTGCTTCCAGCAGCAACTTGGTATGAAAAATTTGATATTAGTAGTACGGATATGCACCCATTTGTTCATCCATTTAATGCTGCCATATCACCACCATGGAAAGCTAAAAGTGACTGGGACTCTTTCCGAGAAATCGCAAAAGTATTCTCAGAACTTGCTGAGACACATCTCCCTGAACAAGAAGAAATCATGATGCGTCCATTAGGTCACGATTCAGTTGATGAAATTGCTCAAGAATATGGTCAAATAAAGGATTGGCGTAATGGTGAAGTAGAGGCCATTCCAGGAAAAACAATGCCTAACCTTGCTGTTGTGAAACGAGACTATCCAAATGTCTATCAAAAGATGACGACTATTGGACCAAATCTTAAAAATGGCTATGGTGGTAAAGGAGTAAAGATACCTGGAGAAAAAGTGTATGAAGAATTGAAGGATAGGCTTGGTGTTAGTAAGCGTGAGGGAATTGGAAAAGGTAATCCAGACTTGCTTACAGATAAAAAGGCAATCAATGCAATTCTTCTCATGTCTGGTGCAACAAATGGTAAGCGGGCAGTTGAAGGTTGGAAATCGCTAGAAGCAAAAACTGGTAAGAAATTAACGGAGATTGCAGAAGCTCGTGAAGAAGAGGATTTTACGTTAGATGCCTTAACCATTCAACCCAGAACATCGATATCAACACCTGTCTGGAGTGGTATGGAAAAAGATAATAGACGTTATTCTCCTTTTACCGTGAATAAGGAGTATAACATCCCGTGGCGTACGTTAACGGGAAGACAAAGCTTCTACTTAGATCATGAGATGATCCTTGATTTTGGTGAGGGGCTACCATTATATCTCCCACCACTTACTAAGGGTCCATTTATGAAGAATGAAAATACTGTAAAAGAGACAACAGAATCTATTACGGTTAGATATTTAACACCACACCAAAAATGGGGAATCCATACCATGTTCACCGAGACAACACAAATGTCTACCTTATTTAGAGGCTGGCAAGTTGTTTGGATGAACGAAGATGATGGGAAATCAATTGGTCTGAAGGATAATGATTGGATTGAAGTATATAATCGGAACGGTGCAGTGGCGGCAAGGGTAGTTCTCACCTATCGTATTCCAAAGGGAATGGCCTATATGTACCATGCACAGGACAGAACAATGGGGGTCCCAGGAACGACCGTTAGTAATAAACGTGGTGGAACACATAATAGTGTAACAAGAATTACCTTAAAACCAACCCATATGATTGGTGGTTACTCACAGTTAAGTTATGGATTTAACTATTATGGACCGACCGGACATCAACGAGACACGATTGCAATCATCAGAGGACTGAAGGAGGTTGATTGGCTTGAGAATTAAGGCGCAAGTGGCAATGGTCATGCATCTTGACAAATGTATTGGGTGCCATACCTGCTCTGTTACTTGTAAAAATACTTGGACAAACCGTCCTGGTGCAGAATATATGTGGTTTAATAATGTCGAAACAAGACCTGGCCCAGGTTACCCTAGAAGATGGGAAGATACAGACCGTTATAAGGGTGGTTGGAAGTTACAGAACGGACAATTGAAACTTCGTGCAGGTGGTCCAATTACCAAGCTAGCCAATATTTTTTATAACCCAAATATGGCTAAGTTAGACGAATTCTATGAGCCATGGACATATGATTACGACAATTTAATTCATAGTCCGAAACGGAAAAATCTTCCTGTTGCTAGGCCAAAATCACAAATTACTGGCGAATATATGGATAAACCAGAGTGGGGTTCTAACTGGGATGATGATTTGGCAGGTGGTAGTGAAATTGTTCCAATGGATCCTAACGTAGAACAGCTTGGGGAGCATATCCAGATGGAATATGAAAAAACGTTTATGATGTACTTGCCAAGAATTTGTGAACATTGCTTAAATCCTTCATGTGTAGCTTCCTGCCCTGCAGGAGCTTTGTACAAGCGTGACGAGGATGGAATTGTATTAGTTGATCACGATGCTTGTCGTGGTTGGAGATTTTGTCAGAACGGTTGTCCCTATCATAAGGTTTATTATAATTGGAAAACACATAAAGCAGAGAAATGTAATTTCTGTTATCCACGTACAGAAGCAGGACTACCAACGATTTGCTCAGAAACATGTGTTGGAAGGATTCGCTATATTGGAGTTGTTCTCTACGATGCCGACAAAGTAAAAGAAGCAGCTTCTGTGGAGGATCCACAGGATTTATATGAGGCTCAATTAGGATGTTTCTTAGATCCCTTTGACCCAGATATTCAAGAGAAAGCTCGTGAGCATGGAATTAACGATTCATGGATTGAAGCGGCTAAAGAGTCGCCTGTTTATAAAATGGCTATGAAATGGAAGATAGCATTACCACTTCATCCGGAATATCGTACCATGCCAATGGTTTGGTATGTACCTCCACTAAGCCCGATTATGAACCACATAACGAATGAAGATGAACTAAACACGGATGGATATATACCAGCAGTGGATCAAATGCGAATTCCAATGGAATATCTTGCCTCCATCTTATCAGCAGGTGATACTAGTGTAATTCGTAAGGTGCTTCTAAAACTAACAGCAATGCGTGTCTATATGAGAGGTAAGACTGTTGGTGGGGTGGATGAATTTAAGCAGAGTGAATTAGTGAAACAAGCAGATACGAATCCAGAAGAAATAGAGGATATGGCACGCCTACTTGGAATTGCGAAATATAATGAGCGATTTGTCATCCCAACTGGTCGAAGAGAAATGGATGATAACTTATATGAGAAACAAGGTACCTGTAGTCTTGAGGAGCTAGCTCCACGAGAAGGTGTCAATCCTACTTTTGGATATATGAAGGTGAGAGAAAATTTATGAGTAATGACAAGCAAGGCATCCTAGTAATTGCATCTCGATTGCTAGGATATCCTTCTAATCTATTCATGGAAGAAATGAAAGAACTAATATCTTTAGCAGAGGAAGCATTTGAGTCAGATGAGGTTAAAAAAGAATTTAATGAAGTTTATTCTTCATTTAAAGATAAAGAAATAAAAGAAATACAAGAAATGTATGTTGCTACATTTGACTTAAAAGCCAAAACAGGGATGTATCTTACAGCTCATGAACTGGGTGACAGTAACAAAAGGGGAGCAGCACTAATCAAACTTCAGAAGATAATTAATCAGGCTGGCTTTGAGCGTGTGGACGAAGAACTGGTGGATTACATTCCAATGCTTCTAGAGTTCCTTTCAATTGCACCAGAAATAAAGGAAAAGGAACGGTTAGAATATAGAATGGCGATAGCATTAGAGCGGATTCGCAAAAATCTGGAGGAAGAAACTCCTTATGCAAAAATTATCAGGATACTAATGAATCGTGTTTTTCCTAACCCTTCCAGGGAAGAAATTGAACAATTGGAAAACAACCGAGAAGAAGCAGACTTAGAAGAATTGCCTTATCCAATCATGTATCAATAGAATAAGGCATCCAATTTAATAAAAGGAGGGATAGCGATGGTTCACATTTTTTGGTGGGTCATATTCCCGTATATTATGTTGACCATTATGATCCTAGGATTGTTATATCGATTTGCTTTCAGACAACTAACCTGGGCAGCACCATCGACAGAGATCTTTGAAAAAAAATGGCTGAAAATAGGTTCGCCATTATTCCACTGGGGAATTATCTTTGCATTTATTGGTCATGTCATGGGAATGGTTATACCACATGATTTTTATCTGGCATTAGGCATATCTGATCACCTTTACCATTTTGGTGCAATATGGGGAGGGGGATTGGCTGGCTTAATGGTTGTTGCAGGATTAATCATTTTATTAATTCGGAAATCAACCATTGATCCAGTTCGTATTAAAGCAACATTTGCAGACTTTGCATCTGTACTCATGTTACTTTTTGTAGCAGGAACAGGTACATATATGACGTTAATTTTTAACACGACTGTTGTTGAATATGAATATCGGGAAACAATTGGTCCTTGGTTCAGAAGCCTGTTTGCTTTACAACCACAATATGATCTAATGGTTGGGGTTCCATTATTGTTTAAAGTACATGTAGCATCAGCTTTTGCATTTTTTGCAGCGATTCCATTTACAAAGCTAGTCCATATTTTTAGCTTACCGATTCGATATCCAGCAAGACCCCCACAACAATACCGTTCTAGAAACAATTATCGTAGACAGGAATTATGAGCTGGGAAATAACCTAGGAGTGGCTGCTCTTAGGTTATTTTTTTGATTTGGGTGGAGGGTGCAAGTTCTGTGTGAGATGGTACATGGTTTTGTAACTTGGTCACAATGTATGGATGTCTGGGGCGAAGGAAGGGTGAATTGGTTAGAAGTTTAGGATATTAGGTGCCAAGGTATTTAATTCGGTCACAAGCTCAGGACGTTAGGTACCAAGGTAACGGAAATTGGTCACAAGCTCCGGTAATTCGGTACCAAGGTAATGTGAATCAGTTGTAAGCTCCAAATGCAAGTGACCCTAGTATTGCACCAAGATCACAAGTAACAGAAATAAGGTTAGAGGATCAAGTCTTCAAGACCAAAACACACAGGAACATAACATATAACAAAACAAAACCCCAGAGTCTCCTAAACTCAGGGGGGGTTCTGTTCTTAATCAACTATCTGATATATCATTAAATATCCCAACATAATACACCGTATCTCCAACATTATTTTTAATGGGGCTGATGGAGAGAAGTTCTTGATATAGTTCGCCATTCTTTCGTTTATTCCAGATCTTACCTTCCCAATATCCGTTTTCTTTTACAGATTTCCATAGTTCATCATAGAATTCTTTTCCATGTTTCCCAGATTGAAGAAGCCGTGGAGTATTGCCCTTCGCTTCTTCCAATGAATACCCTGTAATTCTTGTGAATGCTGGGTTAACATTTTGAATAATACCTGACTTATTTGTTACCATAATTCCCTCTGCAGTTCCTTCGATAATGTTACGTTCCACATTCATCCTATCACGATAGTACATAAATATTACAATTACAAAGCTAACCAAAGCAAACTCAGATAGGAGCATGAAAGCAATGGCATGATGACCTGTAATATTGCTTACTGCTGTTAATAATAACGGAGGAAAAAATCCACCTAAACCACCCATTGCAGAAACAATACCATTGACAATTCCAGCCTGCTGAGAAAAATATAGTGGAACTAATTTGAATATGGTTCCATTTCCAATCCCAACTGTTATGGCAACACATAAAGAACCGACTGTGTACCATTTAATGCCTGGAGAAAATGAGAGTAAGACCCCCGAAAAAGATACCCCTAGAAAGACGAATAGTAAAATGACAAAAGCATTATATTTATCTGCTAGTAGACCACCAATTGGCCGTAATAATGTAGTGATGGCAATGAAAATTGCTGTACGGATACCAGCATCTACAGGTTCTAAGCCAAAGTTATCTACAAGGAATGATGGTAAAAACATGGTAAATGCAACAAATGAACCAAATGTTATAAAATAAAATAAGCTTAAGAACCATAAAGTTGGATTTTTATAGACCCCTTTAACTTGTTCGATTAAGGATTTCTTTGATCGTTTTTCTTTTCGATCTCCAAATATAAAAACTAAAGCTGCAAATAGTAGTAGAAGTATTAAGAAAACCCGTACAGCAGTTTGCCAACTTGTCGCCTCAGCAATTATAGGAGCGCCAAAGGTCGTAATTGCTGTACCGATATTACCTACTCCATACACCCCGTTAATAAAGCCATGTTTTTCTTTAGGATAATATTTTGGAAGGGAAGTTACACCTACGGAAAATACTGCCCCACCTATACCTAGTAGAAGTCCCCCTATTACTAGATCGGCAAAAGAATCTGCTATGCTAATATAGAAAACAGGAAACAATAAGATGATAAAGCTAATAAAAAATATCCATCGTGCACCAAGTTGGTCTGTGTAAAAGCCAATTGGAATTCTAAGTAATGAACCAAGTATAACTGGAATAGCAGTCACGATAGATGCTTGTCCGGTAGTTAACGAAATGTCTTGTTGAATATAGGTCATTAATGAAGAGATTAGAACCCAAACCATAAAGCCAATGACAAGACTGGAGGTTTGAAGCGTTAATTGCATTCCAGCTTTATTCATGAAATAAACATGCCCCTCTTATAAGTGTGATGTATTTAATATTCGTAGATGTTATCTTTAGTTATAGTATGAGAAAAAGGAGAAATTTCATGAGTAAATGGTTTCTTTTTAATTTTATCTTATTAGTTATTTTACTTTGGAATGTCACTAATTATTTTTCATTCCCCAATTTACCTTTACATATATGGTTCGGTGTAACCGGAGCTTTATTATTTCTATATAATTGGACGAGAAATGCAGTGTTTGAAACGATTAGAAATGTTCCTAACCGAAGGACAAAAGTGAGATTAGCGAGGTTTTCTAAGCGGGTGGTGACCATACACCGTTGGACAGGCAATATTGCATTATTAGCGATTTTGGTTCATGGTTTACTAGTGGTTAATCATTATGGACTTATTCTTAGTCATAGCAAGATGCTAGTTGGTGTTCTGGCATTATTAGTACTATCTTTTCAAGTTGTTACTGGTTGGTTAAGGCTCTATAAACCAACTATTAAACTGCGTTATATTCATCTGTATACTGGGATGGCTTTATTCTTTTTAATTCTTCTACATATCATTTTATAAATGGCAAGTCTGGTTAATATCGATTTCAAGTTAATTACAAAATGTTTTTTGGTAAAATAAAAAGAACCGTTTTCCTCTTGTTTTGGATGACGGTTCTTGTGTTTCATGCGGTATAGATAGTCTTTTTTTGTTTTCGTTCTTCTTGTACTTAAATCTAACTTTGCATATGGGCTTCGATTAATTTCAGGATTAAGTCTTCCTTCCCGAACTAATTTTTCCCGTTTTTTCTGAGCTTTGGATTTGCTCATTTTTATCACTCCTTCTTGTTAGGTGCTTTTTATTATACTGAAAAAGGTTGAAAAGTTCTACAAGAATTATGGAAAAGGAACCTCTCCATGAAATTGAGGAGGTTCCTTTTTACATGTTAGAATCCAATTCCGCCTACTGGATCTGTTATCCAGTCTTGCTTACGGACTTTTTTCTGATTGGTTTGTAAATCATGAATTACTTTTTTGATATCAACTTGTTTTTCATAATGCCATTCAAGTGCTATGGACATATATACTTCATTTAATTGGGCAATTGATAAGCCATTCGTTATTCTAACCAACTCATCTAACTCGGAATCATCAAGAAATTGATTAGTACCTTTTTCTGCTAAATATTTCTTCCTAAGTTGCTCGTTCGGTTGTTTTATTTCATATGCACGGTCAAATCGACCAGCACGATTGATTAGAGCAGGGTCAATTTTTTCTGGATAATTAGTTGTTCCAATTAAGAATATACCTTCCTGAGTAGTCGCACCATCAAGAGTATTTAGAAATACAGAACGACAATGCTCGGGCATAGAATCAATATCCTCGATTACTAGTACCATTGGAGATAATCTTAATACTTTGGAAAAAACATCATTAATGGAATAGCTAGAAGTGAATTCAGTAATTTGCCAATAGACAATGGGGGCTGAGACACTTCCGGCAATAGATTTAACCAGTGTCGTTTTTCCATTTCCGGGACTTCCGTAAAGTAAGATTCCTCGTTTATATGGGATGTTGTATGTCTTAAAGAAAGAACCACTATTTAAGAAAAATTCATCAATGGAACGAAAGATTTCTGTTTTTAGTCTATCTTCTAATAGAACGTCTTCCCGGTTGATTTGTTGGGTTATGTTTTCCTTCGATCTTACTAGTCCTTCATCCGTATCAGTGAAAACAGTTATACCTTTAAGCATGGACTTACGCTCTATCTCGTCATAAAAAGTTAGAAATTCAGCAATCTGTTCATCGCTTTTTCCAAGTATAAAGTTCTCTGGAAAAGGATGTCCATAGCTGTATATTGGAATGCTAACTACTGCAACTTCATACTTATGAAAGTAAAAAAGATTATTAAAAGTCGAAGGTTTTACGTTGTAATTTCCTTCTTTTAATGCTTGTACGTTTGATGCACCGATTGAATCAAATACACGGGTAACTAATTCAATTTCATCTGGATGATATGTAAGGATATCTTCTAATACATCACGACAATCGGATAGTCGATCTCTCTCCATATTATAAAGCTTAAATTCTGGTCCATAATTATCATTTAAAAGTTCTAAAATTTTGTTAAGTGGATAAGCATAACCATAGTATGATTTTAATTCTTTACTTGCTTCATTTGTATATTGAATCAGAGTCTTTTGGTTCCTCATAGACAGATCCTTTCTGTGGTAGATTAATTAAGATGATTATACCAGATTATTAAGGTTAGATATAAAATTTATAATTCGACAAAATATCACAAAATTCGGCTAGTGACAGGCACCGAAACTTTTGCTATAATGGAGAAAACTTTAAAATCGGTGATGAAGAGAGTAGTTGTTTGGGTGGCTTAGCGAGCTGGGGATGGTGAGAGCCTGGTGCTTATTTGAACGATGAACCGGACTTCGGAGATGCTTTCTTGAAATGGTAGTAGGGAAAGTCGGGGCGAACCCTCGTTAATAATTTTGAGTGATTTTTAACTATGGTTAAAAATAATTGGAGTGGTACCGCGGGATAACATACAAACTCTCGCCTCTTTCGTTTGGAAGGGGTGAGAGTTTTTTTATTATTTAGGGGTAGTCCCCTTATGATTTGATTTGGAGGGAAAAGGATTGCAGTATAAACTAGAATTTGCAAAATCATTAATACAAGTAATAGGGGATATATTAACACAAGAAGAAATCATGATGCTGATCGAGAAGCCTAAGCATGATACATTAGGTGACTTAGCATTTCCTTGTTTTGGATTAGCTAAGTATTATCGTCAGTCACCCAATAGCATTGCGGAAGACATTGCTTCAAAGCTTACTTTACATATCGCCGAAAAGGTAGAGCCGGTTGGGGGTTATGTGAACACTTTTCTAAATAAAGAAGCGATATCTACACTAACCATTCATAAAATATTAAAAGAAAAAGAACAGTATAGCTCATTACCGGTAACAGATAAGGTTATGACCATTGATTTATCTTCGCCAAATATCGCAAAGCCATTTTCTATGGGACACTTACGATCAACAGTAATCGGAAATTCCTTGGCCTTAATTGCAGAGAAACAGGGGTATCAGGTTGTCCGTATTAACCATCTCGGTGATTGGGGAACACAATTTGGTAAGCTGATTGTGGCATACAACAAATGGGGAGACGAAGATGACGTTAGAAAAAGTCCAATAAAAGAATTACTAGCTTTATATGTGAAGTTTCATAAGGAAGCGGAAAAAAATCCAACTCTAAATGATCTGGGGCGTGCAGCTTTCAAAGAGTTAGAAGAGGGGGATGAACAAGCATTACAGTTGTGGAAATGGTTTCGCGAAGAGTCACTAAAAGAATTCATGAATATTTATCAACAATTAGGTATTAAATTCGATTCCTTTAATGGGGAGGCATTCTACAATAATAGGATGGCTCCTGTAGTCCAAGAACTGCATGAGAAGGGATTATTATTGAAATCGGATGGTGCCCATGTTGTGGAGGTAGAAGAATTACCACCGTGTTTAATTAGAAAAAGTGATGGTACAACACTTTATGCAACAAGAGATTTAGCTGCTGCAATTTATCGTCAGGAACAATATCGCTTTACCAAGTCTCTTTATGTCGTTGGTAATGAACAAACACTCCATTTCAAACAGATTTTTGCTGTCTTAAAAAAGATGGGATATGAATGGCAAGAAGGCATGGCACATATCCCATTTGGAATGATCCTGAAGGATGGCAAGAAAATGTCCACACGTAAAGGGAAAGTTGTATTACTGGAAGAGGTAATTAAAGAGGCAATCAGCCTAGCTTTGAAAAATATAGAAGAGAAAAATCCAAATTTAGAAAATAAGGAAGTAGTGGCAAATCAGGTAGGGGTTGGAGCAATAATCTTTCATGACTTGAAAAATTATCGTCTCAATGATATTGAATTTTCGCTAGAAGATATGCTTCGTTTCGAAGGGGAGACAGGTCCATATGTGCAGTATACTCATGCACGTGCTGCATCATTACTAAAAAAAGGAAACTATCAATATGAGAAAGTACAACAACTCAGAATACATGACAAAGAGGCTTGGCCAATTATTAAATTGTTATTATCTTTTCCAGAAGTAATAGACAAAGCAATGAATGATTATGACCCATCTCAAATTGCTAAATTTTTGTTAGATATATCTAAGTCATTTAATAAGTATTATGCAACAGTTAAAATATTAGAGGAGGATCAACTATTTAGTCGTCTATCTTTAGTGTGTTCCGTAAAGGTAGTGCTGAAAGAAGGTCTACGCTTGTTAGGTATTCAAGCACCAGAACAAATGTAACAAGACGATAGCTGGTCATTATGTGTATAAACTCTAAATCAAATGGGTAGTCGTTATTTTGCTTTGTTGTCATGATTTTTGCTATAGTTAATGGTATTAAAGACTAAAAAGAAAAAAGTTAGGGATGATTGGTATTGGCAGAAACACATACTTTCTCTAAAGGTGAGGAAATTGCAAATGCAGTAACACATGGAATTGGGGTACTCTTGAGTATTGCAGGTTTAGTACTATTAATCGTTTTTGCGGCATTTAATGGTACGGCTGTACATGTAGTTAGTTTTACAATTTTTGGAGCAACGATGGTTATCCTTTATTCTTCTTCAACACTTGTACATGCATTTCCACCTGGAAAGGCAAAAGATTTATTTGAAATATTCGACCATTCTTCCATCTACTTGTTTATTGCTGGTACTTATACGCCATTCACCTTACTCGTCATAAAAGGTGCCCTTGGATGGTCAATGTTTGGAGTTGTCTGGGGCTTGGCGGTTGCTGGGATAGTGTTTAAAGCGTATTACGTGAAAAAGTTCCTATTTACCTCTACATTAATTTATCTATTAATGGGTTGGTTAGTTGTTTTAGGATGGAATAAAATTGTTGAGAATATTGAGTTTGGTGGAATTGTATTGCTAGCGGTTGGTGGTCTTTGCTATACGTTTGGAACAATATTTTATGTTTGGCGAGGATTTAAATATCATCATATGGTCTGGCATTTATTTGTTCTTGCAGGGACTATCTGTCATTTCTTTTGTGTTCTCCTATATTTAGTTTAGAAATTCATTACACTACTCCGGGGTTAAGAGAGAAATCTCTTAACTCTTTTTTTTATTTCTCCTCCATCTAGGTTGTGTAACGTATAATGGATACAAATTGAAAAAAGTTGGGAAAGTTGTTACCAAATCAAGTCATATTCGTTTAATAGGTAAAGGGGAGGAGAAAATGAAGAAAGATATTAATTACGTTTATTCTACATATTTTCAAGATGTGTATCGTTTTCTCTTTTCCTTAAGTCGTAATCATCATACTGCAGAGGACCTTGTCCAAGAGACCTTTGTCAGGGCGCATCTATATATTGAGAATTATAAAGGTGAACATGTTAAAACTTGGTTATTTACGATAGCACATCATGTATTTATTGATTATTACAGAAAGCATAAAAAAACGATAATTAAGGATGACAGTTATTTTGTATCCCTTATAGAACGTAAGACTGGTATGGAAGAGGACATAATTGTTAAAGAGGAAGTCAAGAAGATTATTAGTTTATTAGAATCACTTCCAGAAAAGCATAAACTTGCTGTTTTACTACATGATTTCCATCAGTTATCTCAACAAGAGGCTGCAGAGGTCTTGAAGGTTAAGCAATCACATTTTAAAGTATTATTATTTCGTGGTAGGCAAGCAATTAGAAGAAGGAGGAATGAAGCGGATGAAGGATGACTTTAAAAAAAGACTAGAAGCCTATGAAAAAGGAAACCTATCAGAAACGGAAATGGAAGAAATGGAAAAAGAATTAGAGAGACTAGAAAAATATCAGGAATATCTCGAAGAAAAAGAGGTGGACGGCACAAAAGTGCCATTATTAAGTGATACTAAACAAAGAAAGATTCTTACACTCAGCAAATGGAAGGCAAGGATTTCAACGACCTTCACCGTGATTTGTTTTATCATTTTGGTTACTATTGTAACCTCTGTATTAACCATGATTTATTTTGCATGGGGGAAGCCTGATAGAGCGGAAGTATTCGGAGATGTGATTGATTATACCATGACAGTTACTAATCCTTATGCTGCTTATGGAGGTACTAGTACGAATGTCAAACCATTCTTTGGAATGGAGGCTAGTAGGGACTTAGAAAAAAGAATTGGGGATGAGACAGTAAAAGTAGGGGAAATGAAAGTGAATTTTTTATTCTCCTTAATGGCATTTCCTGAAGAAGAGTATTTTGGAAGAATTTCACAGGAACAGCCAGCGTTTATTTATCCGGGTAAAGATGTTAGTGGCATATCAGATTGGGATCAATTAGAGCAATTACCCGAAGGAACGGTTGCTTCTGCCTATCTATCTTTTTCAAAGTTAATGAACACAGAGGAAGTATTTCAGAAATTTTACAGGAAAAACATGGATATCCTTTGGTTTGCTGTAGACACTGGATTAGAAGAGAATGATAGATGGTATGAAGGGGTAATAACGGAACCAATTGGATTTCCTGACATCCCAATCTGGCATGATGATGATATGAGACTAGATTCCCGAGAAGAGGAAAAAGGGTTTCTCGGTAGTAAAGTTGTCTCAGAAGGTTATTCTTCACCTACTTATGAAGAGGGGGATACAGATATGTTACACACTCAGTTCTTAAAGACGCTTCTTTTTCTAAGTGAACATGAAGGAAAAGCTGATAAACTAGTTTTTGGTGATATTAGATTGGCTAAACGTGTAGATTATTTGAAGACTAATGGTATTCAACATTATGGTGTTGTTATTACTGGCCCAACGAAAGAAATACTCCAATTACAAAGTGAAAGTTGGGTTAGTCATCTTGATGTAGACGAAGTTGGATTTTGGAATTGGGATAATTGGAGAGTAGAAGAAGAATAAGATAACATGAATAGTAATAAGTAATTATATAGTAAAAATAGGTAATAAGATTTTCGTTATTCCTTCCAAATGTACGATCCTAAACATGGAGGATTCTTATTTATGGATAAAAAGAAGCTCATCAACAAGTATGATAAGCAAGTTAGTATATACGAAAACAACCTTAATAATTCAACTCTGAATAACTGGAGAAGACAGATTATTAAGGATGCATATGGGAAGGTGATGGAGGTTGGCGTTGGTGTAGGCGCGAACTTTCCATACTATGATAAAGACAAAGTGACAGAAATTACTGGAGTGGATTTTAGTACAAAGATGATAGAAAGTGCTCAAGAGACAGCGCTGAAGTACAATGTTAATGCTGATTTTATTAATCATGATATATCGACTATTCGGCTAGAAGTGAATTCGTATGACAGCATTGTCTCTACATTAACACTATGTAGTTATCCAGATCCGGTAGATACATTAAATAAATTCAATTCCTGGTGCAAAAAAGGTGGAACTATCTTATTAATGGAACATGGACTGAGCACAAATCCATTATTATCAATGGCAATGAAAGGAATCAATCCATTATATAATAGAATTTCTGGATGTCATTGTAATCGAAATATCGTGAAGCTCGTAGAAAAATCTAATCTTAAGATTGAAAGAATTGACAGGTTTTGGTCAGGTATCTTCGTCTTGGTATGGGCTAGGCCAACCAAATCTTAAAAGTCGAGAATCTATTTAGGATAGGTAATAAACTGGAGGAGTGTACTTTGACACCATTCACAGAAAAGGTAGTACACATTATTAAAAGCATCCCTGAAGGTAAGGTGATGACATATGGACAGATTGCAGGACTCGCTGGAAGTCCAAGGGCAGCTCGACAGGTAGTTCGAATTCTTCATTCAATGAGCAATAAACACCACCTACCATGGCACCGAGTAATTAATGCAAAAGGACAAGTAGTTATTAAAGATGAAGCAACGTATCAAGAGCAAATACTACAACTTGAAGCAGAAGGTGTGGAAGTTGGGATTCATGATCAAATAGATTTAGAGATTTATCAGTGGAACCCATAATAAAAAAGAATGTCAATATCATGACATTCTTTTTATTTTAAAACATTTTAGTCGTCCAATCTTCGCAATTCCAAATATCTGTTACAACACCATCATAAAATTCTGGTTCATGGGAAATTAGAAGAACACTACCTTTGTATTCTTTCAATGCACGTTTTAACTCGTCTTTAGCGTCCTGATCTAAATGGTTTGTCGGTTCGTCTAGTACAAGTAGATTAGACTCATTGTTAATTAATTTACATAAGCGTACCTTGGCTTTTTCGCCACCACTTAATACTTGCACTTTACTTTCAATATGTTTCGTTGTCAGTCCACATTTTGCAAGAGCTGCCCGAACCTCATACTGTGTAAAATGGGGGAACTCATCCCAAACTTCTTCGATACAAGTATTATTCGTTTCGGTTTTAATTTCCTGTTCAAAATAACCAATGTGCAGATGTTCTCCGAGTTGTACTGAACCAGAAATAGGGGGAATCTCACCTAGGATACTTCTTAACAAGGTTGTTTTACCAATTCCATTTGCACCATATAAGGCAATCTTCTGACCCCGTTCCATTGTTAAATTTAATGGGCGAGATAAAGGCTCCTCATATCCAATGACAAGATCATTCGTTTCAAATAAGAATTTTCCTGGGGTACGAGCTTGTTTGAAATGAAATTCTGGCTTTGGCTTTTCTGCATCTAATTCAATTACGTCCATTTTATCCAATTTCTTCTGACGTGATTGGGCCATTCTTGCAGTTGCAGCATTTGCCTTATTTCGAGCTACAAAGTCTTTTAAATTTGCAATTTCTTTCTGTTGTTTCTTAAATGCAGCTACTTGCTGTTGTTTTTTAAGCTCATGCAATCTCAAAAATTCATCATAGTCACCAGGATATCTTGTTAATTCCTGATTTTCTACATGATAAATTAAATTGACGACACTATTCAGGAAGGGAATGTCGTGTGAGACTAATATAAATGCATGATCATACTTCTGTAAATACCCTTTTAACCATTCTATATGTTCTACATCTAAATAGTTAGTTGGCTCATCCAGAAGCAGGATTTCAGGTTTTTCCAATAGTAGCTTGGCTAAAAGAACCTTGGTACGCTGCCCTCCACTCAAATCATGCACATCTCGGTCAAGACCAAAATCATTTAAACCTAGTCCGTTAGCAACTTCTTCAACCTTAGCATCAATAGTATAGAAATCATTATTAGTTAAGGCATCCTGCATTCGTCCTGTTTCTTCCAGTAACTTTTCCAATTCATCAGGATCTACTTCTCCCATTTTGGCAAAGAGCTGATTCATTTCTTCTTCCATATCATATAAATATTGAAAGGCTGTACGTAATACATCGCGAATAGACAATCCTTGTTTTAAGGCAGCATGTTGATCTAAATAACCAACACGTACATGTTTTGCCCATGTAACGTTCCCGGCATCCGGTTCTAAATTACCGATTATGATATTCATGAAAGTTGACTTACCCTCACCGTTCGCACCGATTAATCCTATATGTTCTCCTTGTAATAAACGGAAAGATACGTTTTCAAATATTGCTCGGTCACCAAACCCGTGACTTAAACTTTTTACAGTTAATAAACTCATGATATATAACACCTTTTCCTTCTATGGTACATTCTATCTTATTATACTTTTCCTCCTGGAAAAGAGATAGGGGGAAATTTGATTTCATAATTATTAGTGTATTTATACGAAGAACCAAGTCACATCACGAGCTATCCATTCCTTATGCTTTCGCTCATCAAAATAAATAATATTATTATTCAAATAATTATTACCAGTTATTAATACTTGGTATAATTAATGATTAATTGTATAATTATTCTATAAAGAGATGAAATAGAGAGGTGAGCCTAAAATGGCTAACAAGAAGATTGCTTTTGTAACAGATAGTACAGCATATTTAACGGATTACCTAAAAGCACATCCGGACGTTTATGTTGCCCCTATTGTAATTATTTCAGAAGGTAAGGAATATGAAGATACAATTGATTTAACTAGTGATGAGCTATATGAAATGATTCGTACGAAAAAGGAAGTACCTAAGACCTCACAGCCAAATGTTGGCAGGTTTGTAGAAATATATGAGAATTTAAAAGAAGACTACGAACAAGTCATTGCAATACATGTTTCATCGAAATTAAGTGGTACTATTTCTAGTTCAAAAGCGGCTGTTGAGCAAGTTGATATTGATGTAGAGATTATTGATTCACATTCCCTTTCTTTTGCAATAACTAGTTTATTAGAGAAAGGATTAGAATTAGCTGAAGATGGACTGGACAGTCATGAGATTGCGAAGATATTACGTGAGAAAGTAACCGGACAAAAGAACTTAATACTGCTAGATACATTGGAGCAGTTATTTAAAGGAGGAAGAATGTCCGGAGCTTCATTTGTGATTGGGAACCTTTTACAAATCAAACCAATTTTATCCATTGGTAATAATGGTGAACTAGGGTTAGTAGAACGAATCCGATCCGAGAAGAAGTCAACACGTAGAATAGTAGAATTAATAAAAACATCCTGTAAGGAACATTCTGTTAAGAAAATTGCCATTGCTAATGCCAATGCACCAGAGAAGGCGAATGCTTTAAAAGATTTAATCCAATCGGAAGTGCCAGACCTTGAAATTGTAATTGGTGAAATAAGTTCCTCCTTAGCAGTTCATGCTGGTGAAGGAGCCATTGCGGTATTTTGGAGTATATAAAGATAAGAATATTATTGCTATAAAAGGAAAAATAACGATGAAATTACCTACATTTCATGCGTTATTTTTTTCTTATACTTTATTAATAGATTATTCTTTTTCGTATCTTAGGTATTGGTAATTAGAAGTTGGTATTCTAGAGATAATATTTCCTTCATCATCTTTATGGATTTGGTATTCTCTGTAGGTCTCTACAATATTTTCATTGACTTCCTTCATTACATCTAATAAAAATTCATAAGAGTATGATGTCGCACGTTGTACATACTGTGCATCTGCATCAACCGATTCCTCATTCCCAAGTCCATAGTACATGGAAGCTGTGTTGGTATCTGATGGTGTGTCTAATAGGGCGGTCAGTCCTAGAACTAACAATGCCCCGAGCATGGCTAGCTTCGTTTTCATATAAATCCTCCTTTCATACTTCTAGTTAGTTATATATATGCATGTCCAGTGCAATTAATAGTAAAATTGGATAAAATGATTATGATAAAAGGTGAAAGGAGTATTACATATGTATCGAATGAAAGAAGATTTTCTACAGGAGTGGAAACATGCTTCACAGGGTACCCTTAAAGTTCTTGAAGCATTAACAGATGACAAGTTAGAGCAAGCAATTGTTAAAGAACATAATACACTTGGTTGGCTAGGCTGGCATTTAGCAAATTCTCTATCGTTTTTTGGTGGTCAAGTTGGTCTGAAAGTCGATGCTGCAGGGCAACCAAACGATGTGCCTTCTCATGCAAATGAGATTGTAGCTGCGTATAGCAGGGCTTCAGAACAACTGCAGCAAGAAGTCGAAAAACTGACGGACGAGCAATTTGTAGAAGCAATAGATAGCTTTGCTGGGAAAGTACCTAGAGGGTCATTGTTGCGATCTATGATCGATCATCAAACACATCACCGTGGCCAAATGACTGTCCTCTTAAGACAAGCAGGACTCAAGGTCCCTGGAGTGATGGGACCAACTCTTGAGGACCAAATGTAATTAAAAAAATAAGAGACAAAACCTGTTTAGAAAGAGGTTTTGTCTTTTTTTGTTTTTTTATTTACCATCCACTTGGATGGTGTGTGGAGTTATGTTATAATGTAGTAAAGAATTGGAGTGGAATTATATGGCGGATACAGAAAAAGTTACAGTGAATTTAAATGTGGTGGATTTAGGGAAAATAGACTTAATGGTGGAGCAGGGGTTTTATTCCAATCGTACAGATTTTATTAAAAATGCTATACGTAATCAATTGTCAGAACATGCTACGATTTTAGATAGAATTATATTGGATAAAACATTTACTATAGGGGTAACGTATTATTCTCGGAGAGATCTTGAGAAAGTAATGGAATCAGGGCGAATGTTGGATATTAAAGTGGTTGGAATGCTAGTATTTGATGATAATGTGGATGCAGAATTAATAAGAAATTCTGTTAAAACTCTAAAAGTGTTAGGTGTTTTAAGAGCAACAGGTGAAGTACGGAAAGCATTAAAAGGTTTAAAATAGGAAAAAGTGCTATGGTGTTGATATCAACATCATAGCACCTTGCTATTTAATCAAATTCATATACAGGGTCTTCATCATAAACAAAGAAATGCTCCATCGTATAACGGTCAACGAACCAGTCTTTTTTCTCTTCATTATATACTAATACGACATTCAAGCCTCGTTCATATTCGTGTTCATTATCTCCTTCGAACAGTCTGCCTAAGCTACCTTTTGGCTCATAATAGGTAAACATGACATCAATATCGAATTCATAGGCACCGAGCTCTTCCTTGTAAACAGGATCCTCAATCCAATTAACTCGATATTGTGCTTTTAACAATTTACCTTCATAGTCTGGAACATCCTTTTCAACTTTCGTAATTCGTTCTTCTAATTTTTCTTTAAAGTTGTCAGTAATATTGTTCTCTAATATGGATGCATCATGTTGGGTAATTGCTTCCGTATGTGTAGTAAAAACATCATTAACAATGGTGATAATTTTATCTACTTCTTTTTCTGAAACAGTAAGAACCTTTTGAATGCTATATTCAGGCTCTGCCTCCGATATGGTTACTGACTTACTTATAACGGTTTCCCATGGCATTTCTTTTTCTAAATGAATTTCAAGATTTTGGTCAAGGGGAAAGGGACCAACTACTTGATTTCCTTTGTTGATGATAATATCCGTTTTGTTATCATTTATGAATAATGTGGCATCCTCTTCGAATGTAGAAACAATACGGATCGTTCCCACACTAAGGTCTAGCTCATGTTTAGTAGTATTTGTGTCCATATTAAATAATGTTGTTTCTTGGGTTTCTTCTGTAGAAGCATAATTAATATCAAATAATGCTTTTACATCATAAGTCCCCGGCATATAAGGTCCATATGTCTTTTTGTGAAACCCACCTTCACCTGTTGTATCTACCTTTTCACCATCAATCAAAATATCAATCCCATTATCCGGTGTTACTACCTCAATAAAAGCGGGAATAACAACTAATTTATAATCGTCAAATACTAACCAATTCTTACCATCCTTTTTAAACTGAATCGTTGCAAAATTGCTAGAGTCGGCTAGTTGACCATCCAATTCTTTTTTTAATTTCTGTAAGGTTGATTGGAGTGCTTCTGGATTATCTTGATAAAATTCAATTAACTTTGTTACATTTTTCTCATTTATTTCAAAGGAATCCTCAAATGGTATTAATATCTCTGACAGAGTTGTTTGATCTCCACTTGTTATCGCTGTTTCAAAAGCATCTAGTTTAAGTGTTGGATCAAATTTCTTATTGCCTATAACGTATAAAGTGACCAGGGAAACTATAACTAAAAGACTGATAGAAATGCTCCAAATAATCTTTCTTGGTCTTTTTTTACTAGATTTTATTTCAATTTCATTACCGCATTCTGGACAAAACTTTATGTCTTTAGATGCTAGTTTGTGCTTACAATGATTACACTTCAATTGACCTTCACCTCTAATTATCAAAATACTCGTACTAATAATCTTAACATAGATACCAGAAAATCAAATGTAACTTTTTAACTAATATTTGATTATTTGTCATAGAAAAAAGTAAAATTTTGGCGGTTTAATATTACATTTAGATTACATTTAGATTACATCTGTGTTAATGAAGGTGGTTTTCGGTACTAAAGGACTAGGAATAATATACTGTGTGCGTAAAAGTGATAATTGTTGAAATTATGCTAAAATATTCCAGAATGAAATTGGTATCATTATTCGACATTTTTCTTTCAATGTTAGAGAGCATATTCCGAACTTTATTTTAATAACATATAGCATTGTTCGGTTATGTAGCTTAAATCATTTCGGATATCTCTAATTAAGGGTATTTACACGGCGGAAATAGGTACTTATTACTGTTTTTGGGTATTCCTATTTATTTTGCTTCGAAGTTTAGTAAAATTTATGGAAGATTAAAAGTTAATTACAATATTACGGTGGTGTTATACATTGAAGAAGATTCGCATTGTAATCGCAGATGGTAACAGAGATTATTTAGAATCACTGGCAGCATTCATTCGAAATTCTAAATCAAGCAGTCAATTTATCGTCTCGTACTTTTCTAGTTTGGATACATTAAATTCTTACATTGAACAAGGGGATATGGTTGATATCTTATTAATTAGCTCTGATATGTATCAAAGGGATATTCCGAGGTTAAATGAAATGCTCATTATATTATTAGAAGATGATACATTGGCAACTAATAATCAATCTCTACCTTCAATATATCGCTACCAACGATTAGACCAACTTGTTGGGGATATTTTAGGTTTATATTATGAGACTAACGAGGATGCAGGGAAATTATTGATGAGAAATAGTCAAACAAAGATTATCTCTGTCTATTCCCCTGTAGGTGGAACTGGAAAAACTACTGTGGCAGTAAACTTAGCAAAGCAAATAGCACTAAATGACGCAAAAGTCTTCTATCTAAACTTAGAAACATTTAATACAACCAAGTTATTTTTGACTGACGATCAGGACGATTCTTCCCTACAAATTTTCTACTATGCTAAGACAGCTAGTAATCAACTGCTATCTAAAATTGAAAAGTTAAAAAAGTATGATACACAAGCAATGGTTGATTTCTTCGATATTGAAATTAATGCCCAGGAAATGCTGGAATTAACCAATGCAGAAATTGAAAGAATCATAAATGGTCTTTTGGAAATTGGTTCATATGACTACATTATTATGGATTTAGATAGTTCCATACATGAGAGAAATATTACAGCAATGAGAGAATCAGACCTAGTGTTATGGGTGGTAAGCAATGACCATCTTGGACTGTTGAAAACAAAAGCTTTCCTAGATGAAGAGGTAAGAATATTTGGAAAAGAAAATGCGGTAAAGGATAAGATGTCTATTATTGTTAATAAGTTTAATGGCAACTTAATCGGTGATTATAATGAGGCGGAACTGTCCGTTGAAGGCTACTTACCATTTATTCAAAATTGGATCCAATTTCAATCCAAATCAGAGTTATTAGGAAACGATGATTTCAATCGAGAAGTTCAAATGATTATTAGAAAATTGATTATGCCAGAGCAGGAAGGAGTGCCGCATAGTGGATTATGACAAAATTGTCAAAACCTTAATTAAACAATTACGGGAAACACTGGATTTAATGCACTCTATTTCTAATGAAGAGTTAATTGAATATGTAGAAGCTGCTGTTTTTGATTTAGCGAAAGAAGAAAAGTTGAAATCTAATGATATTAAGTATCTTGTAGAACGGATTTTTAATGCATTTCGCGGCTATGATGTTCTACAACCGTTAATTGATGATAAATCAATTACGGAGATCATGGTTAATAATCATAAAGAAGTATTTATTGAGCGGGATGGAAGAATCTCACAGGTAGATATTAAGTTTGAAAGTGAACAAAAACTAGAGGATATCATTCAGGCAATTGTTTCTAGAGTTAACCGTGTTGTCAATGAGTCTTCACCGATTGTTGATGCTAGATTAAGTGATGGTTCCCGTGTAAACGTCGTACTACCACCAATTGCACTAAAAGGGCCGGTTATGACAATTCGTAAGTTCCCGGAACATCCTCTGACAATTGATGATTTAATAGCCTTTCAATCAATTTCACAAGAAGCAGCTGACTTTTTACACAAGCTAGTAGTATCTAAATACAATATTTTTATTAGTGGAGGTACAGGTTCTGGGAAAACAACTTTCCTGAATGTCCTGTCTAATTTCATTCCTACACATGAACGTATTATCACCATTGAGGACTCTGCAGAGTTACAAATTAAGAATGTTCCTAACTTGGTGAGTCTAGAAACTAGAAATGCGAACACCGAGGGGAAAGGTGAAATCACCATCCGTGATCTAATTAAAGCATCTTTACGGATGAGACCGGACCGGATTATTGTCGGTGAGGTTCGTGGAGCTGAGGCATTAGATATGCTACAGGCAATGAACACTGGACATGACGGCTCTTTATCAACCGGTCACGCTAACTCGACGAAGGATATGTTAAGTCGGTTAGAAACAATGGTACTTAACGGTGCAGAGCTACCAGTGGGAGTTATTCGTAAACAAATTAGTTCTGCAGTAGAAATCATGATTCATTTAATGCGCTTACGTGATAACACAAGGAAGGTAGTTGCAATTAGTGAAGTGTTAGATGTTGTAGATGGGGATGTTGAACTGAATCCATTGTATGAATTCGTGGAGGAAGGCGAAACGGAAAATGGAAAAATAATCGGTAAATTAGTGTCTACCGGTAATCAGATGCGGAATAAGTCAAAAGCACAATTAGCTGGTATTACAGTAGGAAAAGTGGAAGAGGCGGGGATGAAATGACTGATATAGTTATTTTAATCATATTATTTGGTCTCATCGTTACATATATTTTTGTTGTTGCTAATCGAAAAAAGAAAGAGAAGTTACAGAAGCAGGAACCAGAAGCAATTAAGAATCTTAAACCTGATACAGAGCTCGAATTACTAAAAAAGCAACATTTCTTGGATAAGATAAATGAGAAATCAAATCGAGAAATAGAGACCCATCTTGTTGATTACTCGGTGTATCGATTATCCATAAAAGAATATGTTTTTTATGCCATTGTATCAGGTGGGGTATTCTTCGCCATTGGCTATTTATTTTACGAGAGTTATATTGTGGCCTTTGTTATTGCTAGTTTGGGACTGTTCTACCCAAAGATTCAAAAGAAAACACTATTAGAGCAGCGTAAGGAAAAGTTAAAGGTACAATTTAAAGAAGCAATCGGGTCTTTGTCAACCTCTTTAGCAGCTGGTAGATCCATAGAGAATAGTTTAAAAGAAGTTGTTGCAGATTTATATTTGCTTTATCCAGACCCTAATACGTATATCATCCGTGAGTTTGAAATCATTAACCGTCGAATAGAAAATGGAGAAACCGTTGAAAATGCCATACGAGACTTTAGTTTACGTTCTGATATTGAAGACATTATTAATTTTGCTAATGTTTTTATTACGTGTAAAAGAACCGGTGGTAACCTAGTCGAGGTTATTCGAAGAACATCTGATATCATTAGTGAAAAAATTGATATCCAACAAGAAGTAGCCGTAATGATAGCTCAGAAACGTTTTGAGTCGAGAATCCTTAGTGTTGCACCTTTAGGTATGATTTTACTCTTAAAATACAGTGCGGGTGATTACCTAGCACCGATGTACAAATGGTCTACGAACGGACCTATCATCATGACAGTTTGTTTAATCATATTGATATTTGCTTATTGGCTAAGCCAAAAAATTATGAACATTAAGGTGTGATCAAGCAATGATTTACTTTCTTATTCCGGCTATCGTTCTATTAATCATTCTTATTATTTTATTTATTGTGGTTGGAAAGCGTTATGAAATGGTCATTGAGCAATTTAAAGGTGTATATCCATTATTGTTTCTCGCACCAATATCCTTGTACATACTAGATAAATTTAAAATAATGGAACGCTTTTATAGTCAAATTGCTAAGATTCAACAGAAAATGATTAGTTTATACGGAAATAGAACTGCTTTACAACATACACGTATGTACTTCGCGCAATTAATATCTATAGTATTGTTATGTTTAATCGGTTCATTGTTATTTTCGGCATTAGCTGACGGTGACTCGACTATTTTTGTGACAGGATTGTTCTTCACCTTAGCTCTTCCATATGCCATGGTGAAAAAACTTGCAAGTCAGGAAAAAGAGCGAAAAGACAAGATTCTAATGGAGTTACCAGAAGTGGTGAATAAGTTAATTCTACTGATTAATGCTGGGGAAACTGTGCAACAAGCTCTATTACGATGTGTAACAACCGCCACTGATCCAAATTCCCCACTTATTATGGAATTAACAGAAGCGGTGAACAAGATGGTTAGTAATGAACCATTTCATCAAGTATTAAATGATCTAAACAAAAAGTGTGGAATTCAGGAAATATCCATGTTTACCACAACTATTCTATTAAACTACCGAAAAGGTGGAAATGATTTAATTCTAGCATTGCGAGAAATCTCACGTGAATTATGGGAAAAAAGAAAGAATATCTCCAAAACAAAAGGAGAAGAGGCATCATCCAAATTGGTATTCCCACTTGTGCTGATTTTTATTGCTGTCATGATTATCGTTGGTTATCCTGCAATTACAATTATGTAATTCAGGTTATCTATAAATTTAATAAATTACTTAACTTTTAGGAGGAAAAAAGATGGAGAAAGTAAAGAATTTTATGTCAAAGTTTTGGAAAGATGAAGAGGGGTTACAAACGTTGGAAATTTTATTAATCATCGCTGTCATAGTTGCCATTGCTCTTTTATTTAGAAAAACAATTATGGATTGGATTACTAAGTTACTAAACTTTGGTAATTCAAATATTGATAGTTTTAACCCAGGCGGAGAATAAAGGAAGATTAGAATGAGAAAAATGATTGATAGATTTAGGAAAGAAAATGAAGGTAGCTTCACATTAGAAGCCAGTATAATCTTTCCAATTCTTCTCATTATTGTTCTTTTGTTTGTATTTTTTAGTTTAGTAATCTATGAAAAAGTTACTCTTCAATATAAAGCAAATCAAATTGCTTCCCGCATGGCACAGACTTGGGGAAGCAGTACGATGAATATTCAGACTGGGGAATTAGGGCAGTCGGATTATGTAATAAATAATGGGGATGGTTTATATTGGAGGATTACGTCAAACAACGGTTTTAATAAATTTGGTTTAAATCTTAGTGACAATGGTGTTGTCACTAAGAAAAAACAGCGAGTTGGAGAATATGCCGGGAATGTCAGTTTTGAGAATGGATTATTTGTCCAAGAAATCGTTGTTTCACTAGATAAAGACCTTGCTCTCCCTGATGTAATTGCTGATATATTTGGGATAAATAAAGTTGGTGCAACTGCAAGACATCCAGTTGTAGACCAAACGGAAATTATTCGAAATACTGACTTTATCCTTTATGGTTTTGGAAAGTTTCAAGAATATGCATCTAAATATATTCCTTTTTTCAATAGGAATGATGCAGGTAATTAATTATTTGGATTGGCAGGGGGAGGTATAGGTGAAACGAATATTTAAGAAATTATGGAGCAAATTTATAATTAATGAAAATGGGGCAGTTTCCATTTACTTAATTATCATTGCCTTACTCCTATTATTATTTAATGCTGTATTGATTGATTACGCGCGTATTATGATTGCAGAGCGACAAACTGAGGAAGCTTCAAAAGCAGCATTGCGCTCAACGATGTCTTCGTATAATACATCCCTACAAAATAAAGGACTATTTGGTTTTGAGGGTGATCAGGGTAAGGCAGAGGCAATATTTAAAGAGGTATTTGCTAAAAACCTCTCAACCGGTGAGGGAGATCATTTTGATTTCCTAAGTCTTAAACCGGTTGAGGGGGAAATCTCTTTAGATATTCATTTAGAAAGAAGTTTGGCTAATCAAGATATTCTAAGGTATCAGATATTGGAGGAAATGAAGTATAAGGCACCTGTCGAGGTTGGGGAAGCGATAATTAAAGATTTCTTATCTGTGGCAGAGCAGGTAGAGCAAGCTTCCGATTATGCAAAAATTGCTAAAGAGTTAAACGAAAAAGCAAAATCTCGGGAAGAAATGTTAGATGAAGTCGAAAAATTACTGAAAGAATCTAAAGAGATATTAGAAAATATGAGGGGTAAAGTGGAAGCGGAATCTAGCAGTTCCACTTATCCTAATGTTTCTGTAACTTATGATATTTTTCAGTACCACAATAAATATAAAGAAGATTTAAGAGAAATTGAAACTCTAGAAGGACAACTGAATGGTGATCTCGATCGAGAGCAACGTAAGGAAATAGAAGAGAAAATTGAAGATTTAAGAAACAAGACATCCCAATTTAGACAAAACTCACTTAATCTATTAAACAGTCTTATAGGGGATACCGAGACTATTGTTCCTAAATTAGAAGAAGCGCTAGAGCTCATTATCGGTGCAGAGGGAATAAATGAAGATATGCAATATGCACTTGATAATCATGAGTCAGGTAATGACTATGACGATGCTAAAAACATCAGTGAAAACTTAGGAGAAAGTACGGTAGATGAGAATACTGAGGGAAGTTTGGATGATTATATATATCCAGAAGAGATGTTTACCAATTTAAAGGAAAAAGTGGAGCAGGCTCAAAGAAAAATAACAAACAATGGAGTTGAATCTAATGCTCTACTAAATAAGTTAAAATTATTTAAAACATATGTAGAATCGGATTTTGACACAGATCATATAAATGTTCTCGGGGCTGTTGAGGATGTCAAAACATATCATAATCAGGGCCTTGGTAAGATAGAAGAGGCATTGGCGATCTTAACTGATGGGCGTAAAGAATATAAAGACAACGAGGAAAAGATTACTGAAGAAGAGGAAAAAGCTGATGAAGGTATGGAAGATAATAAAAACCAGTTAGACGATATACAAAACCAAATTGATACGGTATCCGATGGGATATCTGATACACAATTATTAGTAGAACTTGGTGGAAAAGCAAATGAATATGGTGAAGCAATTGAAGCAAATAATAGAGAATTTTCTATGGAGAATCGTGATGATACCGCAGATGAAGCATTGAATTTCGTTGATGCTATATTTAGAAATTTAGGTGATTTGCTTTTAACAGCGAGGGACGAAGTGTATGTTAATGAATACATTCTATTGCGTTTTAAGAGTCATGATTTCTCAGTGAATGGGAGTTCCGCTTACACCTATGCTAATAATCAAGTGGAGTACATCATTTATGGATTAGAATCATATGGGGCGAATTATTTTGCCGCTTTATCTGAAATATTTGCAGTACGCTTTGCTATTAATCTAGCTGCTGGCTTTATGAGGCCAGAAGCTCGTGGGTTTGGACCGTTTATTTGGGCTTATGCTTTGGGATATGCATTTACTAGAACGGCTACTGACATGGGAAATATTACAAGGGGAAGGGCTATTGAATTATTTCCTGGAAGATCATTACCAACGATGGATTACAAGGATCATTTAAGGCTGTTTATGTTTGTACACTTAGAAGGTGGAAAGTTTGAGCGATTAATGGCTGTATTAGACAAAGAAACTAGTAAAGACTTAAGAGAAAGTCCCACATATGTATCTGCAAAAGCCACATCAACTGTGAAATTATGGTTCTTGCCGCAAGTTATCGATATACTTGAAACTACTAATGTAATTAATGGTAGGGTAGAAGGCAATGAGTTTTTTATAGAGAAAGAAGTTAATTATTCATATTAACAAATTACAATTATAGAGGTGCAAAGATATGAAGAAAACAATGATGATTATGATGTTGATGTTTGTAATGACAATTATTTTAGCTGCTTGTGGGGATGATGATAAGAATGAAGTAGATAATAATAATGATCCTAAGGAATCAAATTTAGAGAATAAAGATACTGAAAATGATTCTAATCAAGATGATGAATCAGAAGCAACAGAAGATGAAGAAACATCAGATAAAGGGTTTGATGTCGAGGCAGGGGACCAACTCGATCTGACAATCGGTGATACAGGAACTTTCGATACAACTCTAGGAACTTACGAGGTTACATTAGTTTCAGCAAAATTAGAAGATACTATTGATGGAGCAGCTTCTGAGTTAGATAGATTTATCCGTTTGGACATTACGGTTAAAAACACTAGTGAGGAAGAACAAAAAGTAGAAGATTTATTATACTCACTCGAAGTAACAGATTATCTGGATGGCAGTGGATTTTCTGATGCTTCAGAACATTTCGATAGTCTAGAAAAGATGTCTGGAACTATTGGGCCAGGAGAAGAAATGTCTGGGCAGATTGTTACATTTGTATATGATGCAGAAGAGTACTATTTTAGAAAGGATCCTGGTAACGTAGCAGCTGGAAGTAGTAACCAGGTTATCTGGACTATTAAAGCTGATGAAGCCCAATAATGGTTAGGTGAATTACCCTAGTTCATAGTGGCTGGGACATAAAAAACTTATTTATTATCTTTTTAGATAAAATATAGTTCAGTCCCAGTCACACTAAACATAAAAAACTACATAAGTAGGTTTTTAGCAAACATATAGGGTGCATATGAATACTTAATGAACAAATAGATTTCATTCTATTACATATAAAGAGAGGCTAGTTAAAGAGTTTAAGATACCACTAGTGGTACGTCCTGGATTAAGCTTGTTTTGAAAACCTGGAAAGGTAATTGAGGGAAGTAGTAACCAAGTAATGTGGACAATTAAGGCAAATGAACTAGAAACAGAGTGAAGGTTAAGAATCAAAATTAACATGACATTGATAATTAACAAACGTTACTTATATAAGAAAGAGGTGATGATCATAAAACATCTAAGGAAAGAGGATGGGAGTATTACGTTAGAAGCGGCAATGATACTGCCATTTTTCTTGTTTTTTATTATATTTTTGACGATGTTTATACGCCTCTCAGTTGCAGATATGGCATTATATAAGGCTGCTTCTGAAACTACAGAACTTGTTGTAGCTTATGCTTATCCAGTAAAGGTTACAACAGATGGTGCAACAAATTTTATCAATAACAAGATTCAGACCATTGAACAAGAGAATCAAGTAGATATATCCGGTGCTATCAATTGGGTAAAAGAAGGACTGAATTTTTTAGGCATTGATGTACAAGGTTCTATTGAAAGTTTATTTGAGAGTAGACTGAAAGAGATTATTGAACCTACAATTCAAGAAAAGTTTAGGCAGGCTACCGGCGGGGGGGATTTTTTCGATGAATCCAATTTGAAAGTTACAAATGTAGAGATACCGAGTTTAGTCGGTGGTACCGGTGCTTTTCTAGAGATTAATGTTGAATATAGGTTTGATCTATCTATCCCGTTTGTGGAGAAGGAAATTGTATTGAAAAAGACTGCTTATGAAAGAGTATGGAATGGATCGTAGTTTTTTTACTAAGATCCATTTGTAGATCGGAGGGTAAAGATGCTCCAAGTTCAAGATTATTTGTTGTTTGTTTATTTAATTATTGCACTCATTTATGATATCAGGTTTCATACGATTCCCAATTGGTTAACTGCTGGTGGAGTGCTAGTAGGGATTGTTTTTCATATGGTTAGTGGGGGAATTGATGGGTTAATCTTCTCCTTCTTGGGATTACTGGTTGCTGGGGCAATTTTCCTTGTCCTTTATGTCTTTAAGGCAATAGGTGCAGGGGATGTGAAGTTGTTTGCGGGCATTGGAGCGATAGTAGGAGTACAGATCGCGTTATATATGATGATGTATTCCATTATTGTTGCTGGTTTGCTTGGGATAGTTATATTACTATTCACTAGAACCTTTTTACAGAAAATGACAAGTGCCTTTTTTGCTTTTGTAGGTTCCATACTGTCAAAGGACCTTAGTAGTTTAGAGGAATTTAAAACAACTAAAAGTACACGATTCCCCTTTATGTATGCCGTGATACCCGCAGTCATACTCACCTATTATTATATGTTTTATGCGTATAGCTAACCATATCTTACAAGTTTCATAATATAGGAGGAAAATAAAATAATGGGGACTATCTATAATTTAACTTTCGAATACGTACATCAAAATGGTCAATCCATCGTATTTAAAGAGAAGGATGGACAGAAATTATCTGTCAATAACTTAAACTCAGTTCAAATGAAAATGATGCAATCAAATCGGATTCCACATCTACTGTCCATGACTGTTGAAAATATCGATTTAACAACTAGACTACATTTTAATATTAATTCTAAAAATAAAGTTACCTCCTTTTTCAGAAATAATAGCACTAATATGAATGATTATTATCAGTTGTTCTTATCCATTATCAAGGCGTTAGAAGACAGTAGTTCATATATGCTTAATCAAGATAACTTTGTGTTACGTTCAGACTTAATCTATGTGGGCGAAAATGCAAGTGACGTTTCATTAGTATATTTACCGATTAAGGATGTAAAGAAGAAAACATCATTAGCTGAAGAAATGAAACAATTATTAACCGATATCGCGGGTGAGGTAGAAGGGTTACAAGGAAATGAGTTTAAGAGTATCTTAAATTATATTAAAAATGCTTCCTTTAGTCTTACGGGGCTTAAGAAATTATTCCTAGAATTAATCTCATTGCGATCGAATGTAAATCAATTCCAATCGCATGATTCTTATAACACGCCTAATTCTGGAATGGCTATGGATCAAGCAGCAAGCAATATCCAGGGTCTAAAAGAAAATTATGGTAAAAAGCCTGGAAAACAGACCATAGAGCCAAATTACGATGATGTTGTGCCAGGAAGTCATAAGAAATCAAAGAACAAAATTAAAAAGAAACTACCACCACTGACTTCTAGGCAAAAAGTATATATGTTTGCCGGTGCAGCATTGGCATTAGCACTTATTTGGAAATTATATGACACGAATCCAAGTACTGTTATTCTGGGTGTTTGTGGTGGTTTATCTGTTTTAATCATTGTTGGATTGATTGTATTCGCTAAAATTTGGCGACCAGGTGTAACTCCTATTGAAATACCGGTTGATGGTGAACAAGTGGATGAAGGAAAAACTACAAACATACAAAGACAACAGACACCTCAATCACAATCATTACCGCAACAACCGAATATGGCTGGAAGGCCCACTGTATATAATCAAACGCCACCTCAACCATTGGAAAGAACATATAATCAAGTGCCAACACAACAAAATAGAGTCGAATCATCTAGTTTCCAAGACTTTTATTCTCCTGAACCAAGTGTAGCTACTTCTATGGATACGACCTTATTAACGATTGATTCAGATGACACCGTGTTATTAGAAGATGAATCTAACCTTGATTTTCAAGAGAAAGATGAAGTATTAGCATTACTACACCGAACCGGAGACGATGGAAAAGTCAAAACCATTGTAATTAATAATCGGAATTTCCTAATTGGTAGAAATGCAGATTCCGTACATTATACTGATGAGGCAACTGGTGTTTCTAGAATCCATGCAGAGATTATCAGGGTTGATTCTACTAGTTATGGGATAAAAGATTTAGGTTCGAAAAATGGAACAAAGTTAAATGGAAAAACATTGGTACCTTATAAAGTATATGCGTTAAATGAGAATGATGAATTTGTATTGGGTAAAGCAAATTATACGTTTAAATGGAGTTCATCTGAATGAGCATAAATTGGCATACAGGTATAGCGACACACCAAGGTACCCGAAAAACAAGAAATGAAGATTCCTATTTAATAAGATTTCGCAAGGATAATAAGGATAATGAGATAGCGTTATTTGTTGTAGCAGACGGCATGGGTGGATATCAAGTTGGTGATACCGCCAGCCGTCTTGCTATTAGTGCGATTGAGGAGTGGTGGGAAAGACGTATAGATAAGGTTTTAAAGAGAAGAAACGTCACCACTCAAATAGTGAAGGAAGTCCAAAAGTTATTCTCACATATTAATAAAGCTATTATTCAAGCTGGGAAGAATATTGATAAAAAAATGGGAACTACACTTTCATTACTTGTCCTTTATAACGGGAATTATGGAATTGTACATGTTGGGGATAGTAGGGTTTATCAAATGAAGGATTTAAGTCAGAGGATTGAAGAGTTTGTTCAACAGATACCACAACATGCATTCCATGAACAAACAGAGATTCTAGAAAGAGAGCCCGAACTTCATCAATTAACGGAAGATCATTCATGGGTAGAAAAGCAAGTTAGAGAAGGAAGGTTAACTAGAGAAGAAGCAAGAAATCATCCAAAGCGTAATGTTCTTTTACAATGTCTGGGGATTGGAGAAGAAATCCAACCCTATTCAACACTAGGTAGTTACCGCACGGACGATTTGTTTTTATTATGTAGTGATGGTTTCTATTCTTTATTCTCGAATGAGGAGATTAAGAATATGCTTCTCAATTTAGAAAAAGAGTATGGAAATTATCAAGCTGTATGCGATTATCTAATAAATTTTTCAAACTTTTCTCATGCTCATGATAATGTGACACTTATGCTTGTGAGAGACCTACAATATCAAGATAGCAGTAGGAATAAAAGAGCTTGGTGGCTTTCACTAATGGATAGGAAAGCTTAATAAAGTTCTACCTATTTAGTAGAAACAAAGGTATTTGATCAGGAGGCTTGGCGAATGCCATATATTTTAATGACAACCGATCAGCAGGGAGAAATAAGATGAGTAAGCACGGCATCATTATTAATAGGAAAGATATATTAGAAGAAAAGTATAAGGTTTTGACACATATTGCTTCTGGAGGTATGTCAGATGTATACCTTGTTGAGGATATCTATGATACAGGTCGCCTTAGGGCTGTTAAAGTAGTTAAAAAGGGTCACAAATTAGCTTCGAAGTTAGTTGATGAATCAATCATACTAAGCCAATTAAATCATCCTAATATACCGAAAATGATTGATTTCTTTTCTTCATCTGATTATATCTATCTTGTCATGGAATACGCCGAGGGTACGGTCTTATCAGACTATTTGTTGTCAAAAGATTACCAAATCTCTATCGATCAAGTCATCCATATAGGAATACAGCTTTGTGACATATTAACTTATCTCCATCATCGATCAGAACCAATTATATATCGTGATATTAAACCAGGAAATATTATCCTTGGTAACGACGGTAATATCAGATTAATAGATTTTGGGATATCAAGGAAATTTCAAAGTGGAAAAATGGAGGACACTGTAAAGATTGGAACAGTGGGCTTTGCAGCACCAGAACAGTTTGAAAAAAAACAGACAGACGAACGAACAGATTTATTTTCTCTCGGTTCTTTACTATATTACATGTTATCTGGAGGGAAATATGTCTATGTCGTACAAAAGCCAATCTCCCAATTCGTAAAAAGACTTCCTTCTAGTCTAGAAAAGTGCATTAATCAATTAGTAGAATTAGAGCCAGATAAACGTATTCAACATGCTGAGGAAGCAAAAAAGCTATTATTTAGAGCTAACGATGAAATGGCTAAACGAAAGCCCAGACTACTTATATCCATAGGGATTACAGCACTATTTATTGTGATTTTATTTGCTATTTCCTTACTAATGATCTAAATAGGGGCAAAGGGGGCTATATGTTGACAGATGAATATAATCTAGAATTTAATACGTTTCACGATAATGGAGAAATGGTTGTTTTCGAAATCCCAAGTGAACAAACTAAGTTAAAAGTGTCTGAGCAGTTGGATGAATTAAAAAGACCAGATGAACTTTTCTTTCCTTGCCAACATGCTATCGTGGATGAAAAATCAGTTAAGCTATATTTTAAACGAAATCATATGTTTCAAAATTTACAAACACTGGACAATGCTCCTACTGACTTCAAGATTAAAGTTATTAGGAATTTGTCAAAACTTAATAAACTGATAGGAACTCAATTTACAACAACATTACATCCTAAGAATGTATATGTAAATGAACAAGGAGATTTCAAATTAGTACATCGCGGAATTAGACATGTTCTTCCCCCAAACGAATTCAATGAGAAACAACTTTTAAAAGAAATGAAAGAACTAGCTGTTTATTTATTTACTGGATATTCTCCTTACCTACCAGAAAATCAATCTCTTCAAACAAGGGATGAGGCATTCATTACAAAACTTAATCATGCACATACCATAAAAGAAATCGAATTTATTATCCAAAATAGTGAAATAGAAGTACATAAAGAAAAAACGGATAGTAGTAATTCAAATGTTCCAATGCCCAAAAAAGAAAAAGTGAAAAAAAGAGGAAAACATGTATCCTTGTTGTCCGGTGTGTTATTAGGTTTTCTATTTGGCTTACTTTTCTTATATGTAACACAAATAATTCCTCTTACAGAAGCATTTAATGAAAAGGAGTCTTCCTTCTCGGAAAAAGAAAACGAATTAAATGAAGAAAAAGAAGAACTTAACGATCTGTTATCTAAATCTACAAAATTGAATGAAGCCTATAGATTGTCGTTTATCGGAGAAACAGAGGAAGCCATATCACTTCTTGAATCAATGAAGACTCTTTCAGAAGAAGGAGAAGAGTTATTGACAAGTTTATATCTGGAATCTGATAACCCTGATTCATTAGTGAAAGCAATAGATCTTGATAAGGAACACTATAAAGCGGTTATTGCTAAATTAGTAGCATTGAATAATGTTGATGCTCATAATATGTTATTAAGTTTTCAGACAGACGATCCTAACGTTACTATTGAGCAAGCGTGGTTAAATAAAGACTATCAAGGTGTTATTGGACTATATGAACAAATTAAAGATAGTGAAAGGGCTAAATGGTTAGCAGCAAGTAGCTACTTGGAGCTTAATGAGTTTGAATTAGCTTTAATCTTAGGGGAAGAATTAGAAGACTTATCCATTCAAGTGAGTAGTCTAGAAAAGCTCATTGAAATGATAGAATCGGATGAAACTATGGAATCTGATGAGAAGGAAGAGAGACTAGATGAGCTAAATAAGCAACTAGAAGAATTGGCCAAATAAATAATTATTATAGTTTAGTACCTGAATCGCATTGAACCACCAATGCGATTCTTTCTCATTTAAGGAACGATTTGTGGAAGATTGAGAACAAACTTACAAAATATCCGAAGTGATTGTGTTTAAATTAATTTTAGTGTATAAATTAATAGGAGAAAATATAATAGGGCGTGACATAATGGGAAATACGAGTGAGTCAATCATGCAGCAATGGAAAAGAAACAGTATTCTTTTTCTTGGAAGTCAATCTATTTCGCTATTTGGATCATCTTTAGTTCAATATGCGATTATGTGGTATGTAGTATTAAATACACAGTCTGGAATAATGATGACGATCTATATTTTGTGTGGATTTATTCCTACTTTTATCCTTTCGCCATTTGCAGGTGTGTGGGCAGATCGTTATGATCGCAAGAAGCTAATAATTATTTCAGATGCATCTATAGCTTTTGTAACATTAATTTTAGCCATCTTTTTTATGATGGGCTATGAATCACTGTGGCTGATGTTTTTAATTGCTGCAGTAAGAGCCTTAGGTACAGGAATACAAACTCCAGCAGTTGGAGCAATTTTGCCACAATTTGTCCCGGAGGATAAGCTTACTAAGGTGAATGGCGCAAATGGGAGTATTCAAGCTTTAGTTATGCTTTTAGCGCCAATGGCAAGCGGGGCTTTGCTGGGTCTAGCATCTATTGAAATTATCTTTTTCATTGATGTCATAACAGCTGCTATAGCAATCACTATATTTTTAACTATGCTTCATATACCAGCACATAAGAAGGCAACTGAGAGTGAACAGGTTAGTTACTTCGCAGACTTAAAGAAAGGATTTATTTATATTAATAATCATGAATTCTTAAAGAAATTCTTCCTTTTCTTTGCTCTATTCTTCATCCTTGCGGCGGTTCCGTCCTTCTTAACTCCGTTACAAGTAACGCGTAGTTTTGGTGATGATGTCTGGCGATTAACCGCAATTGAGGTTGCCTTTTCCATTGGAATGATGATAGGTGGCGTTGTTATTGCATCTTGGGGCGGGTATAAGAATAAGATTCATACTATGGCTTTAGGTAGTTTCTTATTTGCGATACTAACATTGGGATTAGGAATAATCCCTAGCTTTACTATTTATTTAGTGCTCATGGCCATAACAGGTGTTACCATGCCGATATTCAGTACACCAGCAACAACCTTACTTCAAGAAAAAGTAGAACCAGAGTATCTAGGTAGAGTCTTTGGCGTTGTGGGTATGATATCTACATCCATGATGCCATTAGGTATGCTGATTTTTGGTCCGATTGCTGATGTTTTAGCTATTGAATGGTTACTAATCGGTTCTGGAGTACTTATGTTTATAGCTGGCTTCTTTTTGATTGGCAGTAAGGTATTAGTAAATGCAGGTAAACCCAAACTAGTGGAGGAATCATAAGGTGCACCATAGATGGTGCACCTTTTTCATTATTTTTATAATTTCTTCTTGACCTTTACGTTGCGTAAAGGTTTATGATTAATATTGTCAGGAGGGTGAACGATGGAATATACCGTGCAGAAATTAGCCCGTATGTCTGGAGTAAGCGGCCGCACGCTCCGGTATTACGACCAAATCGGATTATTAAAGCCGGCTCGAATTAATTCGTCAGGTTATCGAATTTATGGGCAAAAGGAAGTAGACCAACTTCAGCAAATCTTATTCTATAGAGAGTTGGATGTCAGTCTAGAAGATATCATGGAAATCATTAACCAACCAGGTTTTGAACGTCGTGAAGCATTAAGAGGTCACTTTGACAAGCTCAAGGAAAAAAGAGCCCGTCTTGACAAAATTATGGCAACAGTAGAAAAGACGATTGCCAGTATTGAAGGAGGAGTACCAATGCAAGATAATGAAAAATTTGAGGGATTTAAGGAAAAACTAATTGAAGATAACGAAAAGCAATATGGGAAAGAAATACGTGAAAAATACGGTGACGATACCGTTGATGCAAGTAATGCAAAATTAAGAGGGATGTCTCAAGAAGAGTATGCTGCCATGACCAAACTGGGGGAAGAAGTTTTTGAGCTATTAGAAAAAGCATATGCTACCGGAGATCCAACCTCGCCCGAAGCAAAGCAGCTTGCCGAAAAGCACAAAGAATGGCTTATGTATTCGTGGACCAGTTATTCGAAAGAAGCACATGCAGGTCTTGCTGAAATGTATGTAGCGGACGAACGATTTAAGGCTTATTATGACAAAGAAGTTGATGGTGGTACCGAATTTTTGCGTGATGCAATCTTGAATTATTTGGGAATGTAAGCTTGGCCACAGTTATTGATTTGTCATTTACTAGATAATCTTTTAGATCATAAATATGATTTGCATTTGGATATGTTAAGAGAATAATTCATCCTAAACAAAGCATCTTACTAGTAGGAGGTGCTTAGATGGGTAAAGATCGTCAGGAAAAAAAGTTAAAACAAAGTAGACGAGTTGAGTCAGACCGTGACGTTGGATTGAAATATAAAAATTCAACAATCATGTCCAGTCCAGAAGAAGCTATGGAACTAAATGATGGTAAAAAGTAATAGAAAATGTATCCCTCACTATAAAAGTAGTGAGGGATATTTATTTTTAGGTTTTTTTCTAATCAAATTCTAATGAAGTTATTATTGTTTTATTAGAAAGAATGTTTATAGTAATGGCATAGGCAAAAACATATTTTATGTAGAAATTAACCGATTAGAATATGAAATCCACTTAGATGCAAATAAAGGTAAGGTATTATCCATAAAAGATAAATTTAGTAAAGATGATGTGGAGGAAACAGAGATGGAAAATGCTGTAGCAGAAAAAATAATCTCTGAACTTCAAGCAATTGACATAGCGGAGAGTGTAATTGAGGGAATAGTAATAGAAATGGAACTTGATAAAAATGATGGACTTTATGTATATGAGCTAGAGTTAATAACATGCAATGGTAAAGCAGAAGTAGATGTTAATGCAATGACTGGTGAAGTACTAAATATGAAGAAGTGAACAATAAAATGTAAAATTAGGGAAGAAACGTCAAATTTTGGCGTTTCTTTTTGTATTTAGCTTATAATTAAGTTAAATATACAGGGGAGTTGGTTAATATGAAGCCCACATTTGGACAACCAGTTAAAGAGCATGTATACCTATTAAGAAAAGGTGTATATGCTATAGCCTTAAACTCTACAAATGATAGAGTGCTAACTGTTCATAACGGAAGAGGAATTCATTTTCTACCTGGGGGCGGAGTGGAAGGAAATGAAAGTGATGAATCCTGTATCAGGCGTGAGTTACTGGAAGAGACAGGTTATTCTGTTACCGTTGGTTCATACATTGGTACAGCAAAGGATTACTTTACCTCAAGTAAAGGTGAGTATATTTTAAGTGATGGATATTTCTATTTAATAGAACTTGGGGAAAAGGTACAAAATCCAACTGAAGAGGACCACATGATGGAATGGGTTCATATAGATGATATGGAAAGGCTTTTTTTCTATAAACATCAGGTTTGGGCAGTTAGGAAGGCAATAGAAAAATAGGGGGAAGTGTCATGGGGTACATAGAAGATTTAAGAGAGTTAGTTGGTCATAGACCACTTATATTTGTAGGTGCCGTTGTTGTCATTACAGATAATAAAGGTAGGATTCTCTTGCAGCAGAGAAAATATCCTAATGGTGTTTGGGGAATTCCAGGTGGACTCATGGAGCTCGGGGAGTCAACAGAAGATGTAGCAAGAAGAGAAGTATATGAGGAAACAGGACTATCCTTAGGTAGGCTACAGTTAATTAATGTCCATTCTGGAAAGGATATGGTTGTGGCTGAAAATGGTGATCAGTTTTATGTTGTGACGGTTGCTTATCAAACGGATGAATATACAGGTGATTTGATTATTGATGAATCAGAATCTATTACGTTTGAATTTTTTAACCCAAGTGAACTGCCAGAAAAAATGGTAGGAAGTCATCGTAGAATACTTAATGAATTTTTGTTAGGTTAGCTAAGAATTCTGTTTTGGTCACTTTCTTTAATTGTAACAATTTCAAACTTTAGTCCTGAATTACAAAAGGACTTTTTACCCTTGTTCGCTATAGTGCTAAGGATATACTTAATGATGGGAAAGGAGAATGTATATGAATGAAATCGTTATTTATGCTAAGAGGGGAAAGCAGATTTTATATGGAATTCTTTGTTTCATATTTGTTGCCGTAAGTGGACTTCTATTGATGGGTGGATTAACGGATAGTGGTAATGATAGCTTAGGACTTATAATTATAGGAGCTTTAGGATTTACTTTTTTCGGCTTATGTTTCGTGTATTATGTAATAAATACGTTTAGACGTAAACCCGCCCTTATTGTTAATCAGGAAGGAATTACAGATCAATCAACCTATATTGGAGCAGGGCTTGTAAGATGGGATGAGATTGCTAATATTGATTTTGTAAGCTTTAGTGGGCAGACATTTTTGGGCATATACACTGTTGACCCTGATTTAATAGTTGACAGGTCTAGCTCATTTAAGAAAATGTTAAATCAAATGAATAAAGGGTTATTAGATACCCAAGTGAATATCCCAGTTAAAATTCTTGATTGCTCGATGGATGATTTAGTGGAAACTATTAATAATTACTGGAAGCAAACTGAGATAGCTGAATAAAAGTGTGAAGTTAACCGGTGTAGTTTGGGCACCGGTTAACCAAATACCTCCCCTCCATTAACATGTAAAACCTGCCCAGTAACAAATCGTGAATCATCAGAAGCTAGATAAACAAAAGTAGGTGCCAATTCAAATGGTTGGCCTTGGCGATCCATTAGATTATCCACTTGTGTGACCTGATCAGCCGAAAAACTGGCTGGGATTAAAGGTGTCCAGATTCTACCCGGCGCTACTGCATTTACACGTATCCCTCTTCCAGCTAAATTTCTTGCAAGTGCTCTTGTGAATCCTACATTTGCTCCTTTTGTTGCTGTATAATCAATTAATTGATCATTTCCAGCAAAAGTAACAACAGAGGTCGTGTTGATAATGGAACTTCCTTGTTTCATGTATTTTAGTGCTTCCCGTGTTGTATAAAAATGAGAATATACATTAACTTTAAATGTATCATCAAATTGTTCATCTGTAATATCTAGTAAGTCTTTCTGTTGGAACTGAATCCCAACATGATTACAGAGTATGTGTATATCCCCGTAGGTTTCCATAGTCTTCTTAACAATATCTACACATTGTTTCTTTTCACGAAGATCTCCAGGTAATAGTAAACATCGCCTACCAATTTCTTCAATTCTAGTCTTGGTTCGATTTGCATCATCATGTTCATCTAAATATGCGATAGCAACATCTGCACCTTCCTTGGCAAATGCAATAGCTACTGCTGCGCCTATACCACTATCACCACCAGATATTAATGTTACTTTATCTTTTAATTTTCCAGTACCCTGATAATTTGGATTTTCAATAATTGGTCTTGGAACCATTTTGCCTTCAACACCTGGTTGTCGATATTGCCTCTGCTCTGGGACCGTGATAGGGACCTCTTGATATTTAGTTATCTTTCCATAGTTTGGATACATCGGATACTCATGTGGGTTGGGATTACCTTTAGACATGAATAATAATCCTCCTCTCCTCATTACAATGATACTTTATTCGTTTTAGAGAGATCTTGTGCCTAGTTAACTAATCATATTAACAGTCCCATTTACTAGGAGAAAAGAATACACTATGACAGGGAATTAAAGGAGGTTAATCAAATGGACTATTATTACAATCCTGAAATAAAGCTGTTATTAATCAATCAATCTGATAAAAAGGTAACGGTCACTTATGGGAATCACAAGTTTAAGCTACCCAAGATTGGGCAAAGACCGCCATATTACACAAATCCAACGTATCAACAATACTATCCAAAAATCTAATAATATCCAGGCATCCCGGCACTTTACTAAAGAGTGCCTGGATCATGACTTTTTCTGACAAAAGATTTGTTTTAGATTAATAGATTTTGGGTAATGCTTATAATAGTAGCTACTTACAATTAAATTTAGACTACTAGATTCTAGTATTAGAGGTGCTTAGATGGTAGATTGGTTAGAAAGAATTGATTGGGCAGAATTACTAATGGAGATAGGAATTATCGCCTTAAAATTAATAGCAATTGTTATTGTCTATTTTATTGTTAAGTCAATAGGAAACAGGGCTATTGAAAGAATTTTTAATCGGAAGAAAAATGAGATGTCGACTGGAAGGGCAAAAACCCTTGAATCTATAGCTAAAAATATTTTAGCTTATTTCTTGTTGTTTATTTTTGTTGGGTTTGTATTTTCTATTTTTCACTTTGACATTACAACATTATTAGCTGGTGCAGGGATTGTTGGTCTCGCCATAGGGTTTGGTGCCCAGGGTTTAGTAAGTGATGTTGTTACAGGATTTTTTATACTATTAGAACAGCAGATTGATGTTGGTGACTATGTTACAGTTGCTGGTAAAGATGGTGTGGTTGAAGAAGTCGGATTACGTACTACAAAATTAAGGGGCTTTGATGGGACACTACATTTTGTTCCGAACCGTGAAATCACTAATGTAAGCAATCATTCCCGGGGAAATATGCGAGCACTTGTTGATATTGGAATTTCCTATGACACGGATATTGATACAGCTACTCAAATCTTACAGCAAGTATGTGAACAAATTGCTACTGAGGATGAGAATATTGTAGAAGGTCCAAACGTAATTGGAGTACAAGCCTTTGGGACATCTGAAATTGTACTTCGTGTAATTGGAAAAACAAAAAATGGCGAACAATGGGCTGTAGAGCGTAATTTAAGGCAAGCAATTAAAGAGGCTCTACAACAGAATGGTATTGATATTCCGTACCCTCATCAAGTGAATATAAGTAAGAATGTTTAATATTAGTTTTGAAATAAGTAACCGAGCTTCAATAGGGTTACTTTTTTCATGTAATCAGATTAATCGAAACAGGAAGTGTCGAAACTTTTATTCGTGATGACTGGAATGTATATTTATAATAGAAATCAAAAAAGTTTAATTAGAAGGTGTGTATATGGTAACGGAAAAGTTATATTATCAAGACCAATATCTGGGGCGATTTACAGCACATATTCGTAAATCCGAAAAAGATGAAAAAGGAAGGTTCTATGTTGTCTTGGATCAAACAGCCTTCTATCCTACTGGTGGCGGTCAACCTCATGATACCGGGACGTTAAATGAAGTAGAAGTTATGGATGTAGAAGAGATTGATGGGGAGATTAGGCATTATATTTCGGAATCTATGGAAGTCGGTTCAGAGTGCATAGGTATAATCCATTGGGAAAGACGGATGGACCATATGCAACAACACGCCGGTCAACATATTCTGTCTGCTGCTTTTGAAGAAGAATATGGTTATAAAACAGTTAGTTTTCATTTGGGAAAAGAACTATGTTCAATAGATATCGCTGTAGATAATCTTACAGAAGAAGTAGCATATGAAGTGGAGAAGGTAGCGAATATTATTATCATTGAGAACCGCCCTATTGAAACGAGATGGGTTAATCGAGAAGAGTTATCTAATTATAAGCTGCGAAAAGAAGTATCCGTTTCAGAAAATATCCGTCTGGTCATTATTCCAGACTTTGATTATAACGGCTGTGGTGGCACTCATCCAAAAGCAACAGGACAAGTAGGTTCTATCGAAATACTACATTGGGAGAAGCAAAAAAGTCATGTGCGTGTATATTTTGTCTGTGGTAGAAGGGTTCGTACTCAACTGCACCAAAAACATAAAGTGATACAAAATCTTTCTGTATTGTTAAGCTCTCCTCAAGAAGAGGTGGTGGGAGCTACAAAGCGAATTCTAGAGGATTTTAAAGAAGCAGAAAAAACAATTGCTTCCCTAAAACAACAGCTTATTGAATATGAGGCTGAATCTCTTACTGTAAAAGCTAAGGAGATAGAAAAGTACCAGCTAATAAAAGAAGTATTTGAAAATCGACCAATCACAGAGCTACAGCAGTTAGCCAAAAATATAACAACAAAGTCAGATATGATGATTGTTTTATTGGTAAATGAATCAGATGAAAAATTGCAATTGGTATGTGGTCGTGGAAAAAATGTTTCAGTTAGTATGAATCAATTGATCAAGCAGGTATTACCATGTATTAATGGAAAAGGTGGAGGAAGTGATGTAGTTGCACAGGGCGGTGGGCAGAAACTTATGTCTCCAGATGAATTGATAAATAGGTTAGTTGATTCACTATGAAAATTGTATTAACCTCAGATACCCATATACCAAAGAAGGGAAGGGTACTACCAGGTCAACTATTAAAGGAATGCAAGACAGCAGATTTGATCATTCATGCTGGAGATTGGAGTTCTATGAATGTTTACCATACTCTTTCAAAGTTTGCTGAGGTAAAGGGAGTCTACGGAAATGTGGATTCAGAAGAGATTAAAGAATACTTTCCTGAGAAGGAAATGTTTGTAATAAATGGATTTAAAATAGGCGTCTTTCATGGGCATGGTGAAAAAAAGACTACGGAAAAACGCGTGTTAGAAGCGTTTCAGGAGGAATCCGTAGATATTATTGTTTTCGGGCATTCCCATATCCCTCTGGTAAGGTATGTTAAAAAGACGCTGCTCATTAATCCTGGATCTCCTATGGATAAAAGAATGTTACCGTATTACTCATATGGAATTCTTCATTTAACAGATGTTATAAAGTCAGAAATTATATTTTTTTCTTAAAGGCTACTATTCATAGTGGCTTTTTTTGTGGTAATTTTTCCGACTCATTCGACAGTATATTACAAAGTTCGGGGAGTGACAGGCACCTTATAAGCATGTTTTGGTTGTTTCTTGAATAGGATGTACTATGGAATCTTTATAGTTGGGAGCGGTGGTTGTGGTGCAGTTTATTTTGGAGATTTTTACATCGGAGGAAAAGGCGGAGGCTGTTTTAGCTAGTCCGTTGATAGAGTTTATTTTTATGGTGCTCTTTTTGGGGTTTGTGATCACTATATTTGCTCATCTCGCGTTGTATACCAAGTTGAAGAAGGTAAGGAATTACGTACATGATACAGATAGGTTGGATATTGAACCGCTAAGTTCATTTAAAGATCAATATGAAAAGAAGCAACAGGATGACCCTGTTGCAATTGAAACTTTTGTTCAAGAGAGATTCTCAAGTTGGCGTCTATTCGGAATCCCCGTTATAAACTTAATTAAAATGATCCAAATGACCGTATCTGTTTTTATTTTAATAGGGGTTTTGGGTACTTTTATTGGATTAACCATCTCATTAGGAAGTATTAATTCTACAGGAGATCAACTAATTGAGAATATCGCAGCGGTACTAACTGGTATTGATGTCGCATTTTATACAAGTATTGTGGGTATGGGGTCATCTTTAATTATGACCATTTTATTAAAGACACTAAATACAGAACAAATGCTTACAGATATCATGTTAAAAGTAGAGTCCAATTTAGAAGGAAACGAAGAGCATAACTTAAGTAGATTAATTCATGTTTCAGAAACAATTAATGAATCAATCTTGAATCTTCAAGAAACAAACCAACGGTCCTTAGGGAGCATTGAGAAGGCATTTGAAGGTTTCCAGGAATATACGACTGGACTTCAGCAATCTGCCAAAGACTTAGCTCAATTCAATGAGGGACTTACCCAAAATGTAAAAGAGTTTCAAATCTTATTTCAAGATATGAAAGAGATAACAAATGGATTTGGAGAGGGCACGTCACGATTAAATGATAACTTTGATTCTTTGTTCACTTATTTTAAGAATGTGGATGATAAGAATGAACGAATGGTTCAAACGGTGGAAGGAACATATGAGAAGGTAAAAGAAGTATCCGAGACACAAAAGAAAACCTTGGACCGATTCGAGGGTTCTGTTTCAGAACTCAAGACCTTCACGTCCTCGATTCTTCAAGGTCAAAAGAGTATTTCAGATTCTTTCAGCCAAATTATGAATCAATGTAATCAATTAGTAAAAAGGATGGAGAACAATAATAATGAACTAAAAAATATATTTGGTAGTGATTTATCATCCAAAATGGGCGGAATTACCAATTATCTAGGTGAATTATCCAGAGATTTTGACCGTCTAGGGGAAACTATATCGGATCTTCCAGAAGCATTACAAATTATTAATCAAACCCAAAACGAATATAAACATCTACTATCAGACCGTTTTGAGGAATTAAAACATTTTAATCGAACATTTAGTAACCACATAAAAGAACATACCACCGAATCTATGCAATTTGAAAGACAGCTACGAGATGTAACCAAAACATTTGAGCAAGTTAGCATCAAAAATAGCCAATTAATGCAAGAACTTGATTCTAAAATATCACAGATGAACCAGGGCTTTAATCACAGGGAAAATCAAATAGAAGCAAGTGTAGGAATCTTAAAGGATACCTTGTCCAATTATGTCACGAGCTTAGAAGGTTCATTTGGAAACAGAATAGACCAAGTAGTTCGAAGTATCTCCAGTTCAATGGATCAAACGAATGAAAATTTAAAACGTGAATTCATGGAAATTCGTAGAATAAACGAACAGATTCAACAAAGTAATGCACAATATACTCAGAGAATGCTTCAAGAATTGGGGAGAGAGATGCAAGCACTTATTAGACAGTTGAGTGTTGTTAGTACCCAAGGGCCATCAAGGCAAAATGGAATAGGGATGAACCAAAATGGATACTAAATATCAGAGACTATTTAAAAGAGAAAGCGATGAGGGACATTTTTGGCCATCCTTTACGGATGTGTTAACTGTAATATTACTATGCTTCATCTTGATCTTCATTGTAATGATGGTGATTAAGTCATTTCAAATTGAAGAGATGAAGCGAACGATTGATCAAATTATGGGAGTTCGTGTTCAGCTTGTTAATGACCTAAAAGAAGAATTCAGTGGAACTGGAATTACTGTTGATGAAAAAACAGGGGCAATCATATTTGAAACAGACATATTATTCGAGTTTGACCAGGCCAATTTAAAGCCTGAATCCTATCATTTCTTAGATGAATTTGTCCCTAAATATTTAGATGTACTTCTTGCGAGTGGCTATGAAGAATATGTAGCCGAAATTATCATAGAAGGGCATACAGATAGGAGTGGTGGGTACTTATATAATCTAGAGTTGGCTCAGAATCGTGCATACAGTGTTGCTTCCTACATTCTAGGGGATGACTTTCCATATAAAAATATCCAAGAACATTTAGAGGAGAAATTAACAGTCAATAGCAAATCTTATACTGACTTTCGTACTGGTGAAAATGGGGAATATAGTGCAGATGCTTCGCGTCGTGTAGAGTTTAAATTCAGGTTAAAGGATGAAGAAATACTAAATAAGACACGAGAGATATTAGGGGAGTAATAGGTTTTAAGAGGCGATGATTTTATCGCCTTTTTTTACTTCGAAAATTAGCATAGTTAACAACTCCTATTCCATACTAAAGAAAAAAGGAGGGAAAGCTATGGCAAAAAGAAACAAGAAAAATGACCCAGATCAAAAGAATAAAAAAGGTTTTGATTCTGCTAAACAGGATACAGAGTTTTCAAAGGAATTTGGCAGTGCAAAAGCAAACCAAGCACATAAAGAAAAAGCAAAGAAAGCCAGAGCTAATAATCAGAGATAGCTGAGATAAAGGAGATAAACAACTATGACCCGCTCAAATAGAGAAAAGGAAAGGCAAAAGAGAGCTCGTAAAAACGCTAATAATCCACATGGAAAAGTAAAATCGTTTGAACAACTTGCAGAAGAAGAATTAAAAGAAGAGAAGTAAGCGATTTGGGACTAGTGTGAAACTAGTCCCAATTAATATAGTAGGATTTAATAAGATTACTTATTACATAATGGAAGGAGATAATCAATTGAATCATCTTAACCACGAACAAACCATTCATCAATTAAATGAGTTATTAGGTGAGGATGTGACAAATTTATTTGAAGAGGGTTTAAAAAATGCAGGAGAACATGGTCACCCTAGTTTTGTAGTGAGAAATAGTAAAGGAGCAGAAATACAAGTCTCAGTTGAATGGGATAAAGAGGCAGATGTATTATATTATTCCATTCACTCAAGACAAGTACATAAGGAATATTAATGGGAAATAAGTCAATTTATACTTTTTACATCGTTCCTAATGTAATATTATGGAATAAAGGAAAATACTTTGTACCTAAAATAATTAGGAGTGCTGTTTAATGAAAGTACTAATTGCCATCGACTCATTTAAAGGTAGCATATCATCTGTTCATGGTAGTGAAGCTATTGCCTACGGGATAAGAGACGCTTATCCAAATGCAAATATACTCATCACCCCACTGGCGGATGGTGGTGAAGGTACGGTAGAGGCACTTGTCCATGCTACTGGAGGCCGAATCCTAGAGAAGGAAGTAATTGGACCACTAGGAGATAAGGTTAAAGCTTCATATGGAACTTCTAAAGATGGTAACACTGCCTTTATTGAGGTTGCTGCGGCATGTGGACTTCCGTTATTATCTCAAGGTGAATTAAATCCTATGGTCACCACGACATACGGCGTTGGTGAACTAATTATCGATGCAATGGAGAATGGATATCGGGAATTTATTATTGGTCTAGGGGGAAGTTCAACTAATGATGCTGGTGTTGGAATGCTTCAAGCACTTGGTTTTCGATTTCTAGATCATCATGGGAAAGAGGTATCATTTGGCGGTCGAGTGCTCGCATCAATTGAACAAATTGATTCCGAAAATGTTCATCCACTCTTAAGGGAATGTACCTTTCATGTGGCATGTGATGTAAGGAACCCGCTCTATGGAAATGATGGTGCTGCATATATTTATGGTCCCCAAAAAGGTGCTACTCCGGAGATGGTCAAACAATTAGATGCTGGTTTGCGTCATTATGCTTCCATTGTGTCCCGTGATTTGAAAGTAGATATACATAATATAGAAGGTGCTGGAGCGGCAGGAGGACTCGGTGCTGCTTTTTCTGGTTTCTTAAACGGAAAATTACAGTCTGGTATAGACTTGATGTTGAATGTAATTGATTTGGAAAAAAAGATACAAGGAGTAGATATGGTTATAACGGGAGAGGGAATGCTAGACAGCCAGACATCCATGGGAAAAGCTCCTAGTGGTATTGCACAGATAGCTTCATCCTTAAATATTCCAGTCATTGCAATTGTAGGTGCAATCAAGCAAGAAGACCATCCAATTAAGGATAATGGGCTAACTGCTTGTTTTTCAATTGTGAATCAACCCATGTCTATTGAAGAGGCGATGGATACTGCAACCACGTATTCAAATTTACAATTTGTAACCAGTCAGATATTTAGCTTAATCAAATCAGTTAAGGATAAGTAATAATTCAAATAAAATAAGAAGGCAAGAAATAGAGATTCTGCCTTCTTATCCAACGAAATTTTCTTGGCTTTCTGGTTGTTGCTTTTTCTTTTTATCAAGCTTCTTTTTGAAATAAAATAAGCCAATAAGTATAACCGCAATTGCAGCCATGAAATATGTAAGATATTCTGTGACAAACTCCTCGGACGCTTGCCCGAATAAATAAAAAGCTACCCCAACCACATAAAATTTAACAGCTCGTCCGATTGCTGCATATCCAATTAATTTCCAGATAGAATAATGAAAACATCCAGAAAGAATAGTGAAAACTTTAAAAGGGATTGGTGTAAATGCACCGATTAGAATTGCTGCTTCTCCATTTCTAGTAAAGGATTCGGTTGCTTTTTCAACCCACTTTGGTTTTAGAAACTTATTTAATACTGGTTCGCCAAGTTTTTTTCCAATTACATAACCAACAGGTGTACCCAATAAGCAGGCAATATAACCTACAGTTGCTAGCCAAATACCTGATTGAGGATCTAACATACTGAGAGAAACTTGAGTGAAAAATGCAGGAATAGGGAAAATAATTGCATCAATAAAAGAATGAATGAACATCCCTATATATCCAAAGTCTTCAAAAAATTCGCTAACCTGTTGGGCCATGTCACATCTCCTTTATAGGGGATTAGATTTTTATACGAAAATTATATCACAGAAAAAAGTGGCAGTCCCCTCTAAAGCCCCGCTTTTTGGAGAGGAATGCCACTTTTTGTAGAAATTTCACCATTTTAGTTCTATTGTTATCTTTTATAAACTGTATTGACAATGGATGTAATGGCACCATCACCAGTAACATTACAAGCAGTTCCGAGACTATCTTGTGCTAGATACAACGCAATCATTAGAGATACCATAGCTGGACTAAATCCCAGCATACTCTCTAGTAAACCTATAGCTGCCATTACAGCCCCTCCTGGTACACCAGGTGCTGCAACCATGGTAATTCCTAACATGAAAATAAAAGGTAGGTATGTTCCTATCGTAGCAGATTCACCATGTAAAAACATAACTGCTAATGAGCAACTAACCAATGTTATCGTACTTCCAGATAGATGGATATTCGCAAATAATGGAATAGTAAAATCGGCAATACTATCTTTCATTTTTAATTTCTTTGCATGTGTAAGGGTTACAGGAATAGTTGCTGCAGATGATTGGGTTCCCAAAGCAGTAAAGTATGCTGGTGACATTGTCTTTAACATACCAATTGGGTTTTGTTTACTAATCGAACCTGCAACAGAATATTGTAAGATTAGATATACAATATGAAGAATAATAATCATAACCATTACTTTTGAAAAGACACTTAGAATGGTTGCTACCTGACCAGTATGTGTCATGTTAGCAAAGATTCCGAAGATATGGAAAGGAAGAAGTGGAATAATAACCTTTTCTATAACTAATTCCACGATTCCCCTAAAATCTAAAAAGACATTTAAGAGCTTGTCTCCTTTTATGGCAGCAAGACCAATGCCGACTACAAAGGAAAGGATTAATGCTGATACAACTTCCATAGGTGGGACCATTGAAATAGTGAGGAAAGGCTCACTTAATCCTTCGGTAGGATCAGCAAAATTTGTTAATGATTGTCCGTTTAACAGTGTAGGGTAAAGAGATTTTGCTACTATATATGCGATTAAACCACCTACTAATGTAGAGCCATATGCCAAGAACGCACTCAAACCTAATAGCTTACCTGCTCCTTTACCGAGAGTACCAATTCCGGGTGTGATAAAACCGATAATGATAAAAGGAATAATAAAACTTAGGAAATTACCAAAAATACCATTAAAGGTTGCAAAAAGCTGTATAAACCATTCGTTAGAAATGGATCCTATAATAATACCTAGTACAATTGCGACAATAATTCTTGTTAACAAACCAAACTTTATATTTTTCATAATTTCCCCTTCTTTCCTTTTGAATGAATAAATTAATGCTATTCTACTATAACATTGAACGAACACTAAAAAGAAAATTTATTCTGTAAATTGAAAGGGGTTACAATAAAATGGACAGTCCTCTTAAGGGAACTGTCCATCCGTATTATTGTCTGTTTTTAGGGTATCTTACCTTACCTTTCATCTCGTTAAGTTCCTTTTTGCTTTTATGTTTTTTCTTTTTATCTTTCATTTTGAGAATCCCTCCTTGAACATTAGTTTGAACGGTTATATACAAAAAATGTATAAGGATTTAGGGTTCAACTAAAATAAATCTAACAATACGTAACGAATTTTTTAGGTATTCTAACGATTTTCTACCAACCATTTCCGAATAAAATTTCTATATTTACTTGAAGAAGGCTTATTCTTTTCTTCTTCAGGCATTTTAACCGGATCACTCAGCCCATTTACAAGCATTGTGATTTTGAACCGCTGTCCAGGCTCGTCCATAAAATAAGAACCTATCTTAAATAACTCTGCTTTATCGAATAAATCATTTAGTCGTAAGTTGATTTGTCTAAATGTTTCCATGTCTACATCTCGTGTGTATCCAATATTTAGGATAAGTTGTTCAGCCTCGGTAAAGTCAGTTGGTAAATATGGTGTTTGAATTAAATGTTTTAACGGTTCATCAAAATTTCTTCCTTCAATAGTATGTAAGAATAAAGGACATCTATTCTGATAAATAAATGCCTTAACATCTTGATAATCTATATTTACTTTACCGGTTTCGTCAATCATTTCCCTTAGCGCTTTTATTGTTAGTTCTTCAATTGTATCAAATACTTCTCTTGCTTCATGGATTGGTGTTGATGGATCAATAGTTTCCATCAGTCCTTCACTGTCAAAGAAAATGACCGCATCACAGAATTCTTTCATTATAAAATACTGCTCTCTAGCTGTCATTTGTCTTCTTTTACCTTCAAATCGAAATGGAAATCGAAAGACGCCAATTAGAAGGGGTTTTCTTTCCCTTAGTGATTGGAGTTGTTTGGGTAGCTCTTGTGTCTCGCTTGGATTTCCACCGATAAAACGATAAAAACATATGTCATCCTTCTGTTGTTCAGCAATAATCGATTGTTGTCTATCAGAAAAGTCCGTATCTATTCTAAATGGTCCAAAAATTCTCTCCATGTCGCCTCTCCCAACTCTAATTATTCATTATTTTCACCATAATATCAGATATTACATATAAAGGTTGTCACATTGTGTTGAGAAAAAGGACTAGTTTTGTTGAAATACAAAAGACTACCCTGTAATACTATTAGAAATAAACTTTCATTACACCAGAACTACTTTACAAGAGGAAGGGAAACGTGTAATATAGGTAATATTGTAAAATACTTACCTAGGTAACTATTTGGAGGTTAACATGCTTAATCAGGATTTGCTACATTTATTAAATCAACGTGTTCGGTATATAAACAAAAAGTTAAATGAAAGATTACAAGAACATGGTTTATATAATTCGCAATGCTCCATTATGTACTATCTATATAAAAATGGTACAAAGACACAAAAAGAGATTATGAATTATTTTCATGTCAATGCTCCAACCATAACAAGAACAGTAAAACGAATGGAAGAGAATGGCTGGGTTAGCAGAGTAGAAGGTCAAGACCGTCGTGAACGTTACATTGAATTAACGAAAGAGGCAAAAGAAAAATATAAGGAGATTGAGAATACAGTTTCTATTCATGATGAAGAAATACTCATTAACTTATCAGAAAAGGAAAAAGAAGCATTATTTGAGATGCTTTTAAAAATAGAATAGAGGAGAAATAACAGCATGACTCATCAAAAAGGTAAGATTTGGACTAAGGATTTCATTAATATTTCATTGGTTCAATTTATTATATTTATCGGCTTTTATACATTACTTACAACGCTACCTATATATGTATTGAAAGAATTAGGTGGTACAGAAGCAGAAGGCGGATTAGTGGTAACGGTTATGCTAATTGCTGCCATTATCATGAGACCAATATCAGGTGGTCTGATTGAAAAAGTGGGTAAAAAAAGAACATTAATGTGGAGCACGGGCTTGTTTACAGGTACCATGTTTTTTTATTTTATGGTTGATAGTTTTATGGGATTAATGATACTTAGATTCCTTCATGGACTATCTTTTGGTGTACTAACAACAGTTGTTAGTGCAATTGCGGCTGATGTTGTCCCAAATGAACGAAAAGGTGCAGGCTTAGGGTATTTTGCAATGGCGACTAATATAGCAATGGTAGTAGGTCCATTTTTAGGGTTAACTCTAATTCAATTTATTTCATTTAAATCATTATTTATTCTTATTAGTTTCATTATATTAATCAGTGTCGTGTGTGCGATTCAAGTGAAGGTACCAAAAGTTGTTTTCCCAGCACCAAAAGAAACAAAGAAGAAGTTTACCATTAATAACTTGATCGAAGTGAAGGCTTTACCAATTGCCTTTATTAGCTTATTTGTTGGAATTTCATATTCTAGTATCTTATCTTATGTTAGTGTATTTGCGGAAGCAAACAATTTAGCAAGTGTTGCAAGTTATTTCTTTGTTGTGTTTGCGGTAGTGATGATATTAGCTCGCCCATCACTTGGTCAATTATTTGATGTAAAAGGACCGAAATATGTAATCCTTCCCTGTTTAATAATCTTTAGTATTGGTTTAGTAATGTTAGGATTTTCTACTTCTCCTTGGATGTTCTTAGTTGCGGCTGGTGTAATTGGTTTAGGAAGTGGATCTCTACTTCCAAGCTTTCAAACTATGTGTATCCAAGCAGGTGGACCAGGAAGAAGTGGTCATGCAACAGCTACTTTTTATATCTTCTGGGACATTGGTATTGCGACAGGATCTTATGTACTTGGAATGATTGTTGCGATGTTTAATTTCCAAGTGTTGTATATTTCATGTGCTGTATTACTTATTATTGTTCTAGTGTTGTTTAACATACAACAATCGTTTCAAGGAAGAAAAAGAAATGTAGAACAACAAATAACAGTAGAAAACATGTAATTAAAACTTGGTTTCAGTCTTAAGTCTGAAAATCCCTACAGTAATAGTAGGGATTTTTTGTGTGAAAAAATCAGTCGCGGTCCCGAGGTTATGGGTGTTCAAAGTGAGTATGATAATAGTAAGAAAACCAAGGGAGGAAATAACATGTATTATGATATAAATAGATTGTTAGTGGAAGAAAAGATGAAGGAATTAAGAGAATATGCTTATGCTAGTAATGTAAATGGGAAGAGTAGAAAGAAGCTTGAAACCTTTAAACAGCAACTTTCTGTTCAAGGATTTAAAAGTAAAAAGATAAGTTAAACTCCTGAATAATAAGGAGTTTTTCTTTTTTATCTATTAGATAACCGTTCGTTTCGTGCTATGGGATTATTATCGATGCCAAATAGTTAGTTATTTTATTATTTGTCCATGATAAAATATAAAAATAAAGGGGGAGAGATTCTAAATGAAAACAGCATTAGTATTTGGTGGTACGAGGTTTTTTGGTGTGAATCTGGTAGAGGCATTATTAGAAAAAGGGATAAAGGTAACGGTTGCTACTAGGCAAAACAGTGGTGATCCATTCGGAGACAAAGTGGAACGACTAAAGGTTGATAGATTTGACAAAGCATCTGTAGAAAATGCCGTTAAAGACAAGGAATGGGATGTAGTGTTTGACCAGTTATGTTTTTCATCCAACGATGCAGAAATAATCGCACAAGCTTTAGTAGGGAAAATGAAACGCTACGTTTTCACTTCAACATTATCAGTCTATGATTACGGAGTAAATATGGATGAGGAAGTATTTGATTCATATTCATATGAGCTAAAAATGGTAGACCGACAGGAAGTATCTTATCAAGAGGGAAAAAGACAAGCGGAAGCATACTTTTTCCAAAAGACAACCGTACCAGTAGTGGCAATGCGCATCCCCATTGTACTTGGTGAACATGATTACACCGAAAGATTACTACATTATGTAAATAGTGCAAAAGAAGGTAAGCAGGTTTATTTCCCAAATCTTGAAGCTGAAATGTGTTTTGTGCATCAAAAAGAAGCAGGGGAGTTTTTAACTTGGGTTGCAGACATTGATATTACTGGTCCTATTAATGTATGTGCAAATGGATTCATTACAATGGGAGAGTTGGTTAAATTGATATCCGATAAGACAGGGCATGAGTTGGCGGTTACCTCTGAACAGTTAGAATCTCCTTATGCTATTACAGAAACTTGGACATTAAATAACAAGAGAGCAGAAAATCATGGGTTTCAATTTACAAATCTTCAAGACTGGTTGCCAGGATTAATCACATACTTGGCAAAATAATATAATAAAATTTAATTAGCTAATTTATAATCGAGTAAGTTAAGAAGTCGTTGAATATCTAAATGAGGTGGAACTAATCTTATACTAGTTCCACCATGTCTTTAGATATTCTTCTAATACTTATAAAGCATTAGATGATAGGAAATATTTCATGATCTTCATGAATTCATCCGTTTCTTCAATATATGGCATGTGAGCACTCTTCTCAAAAATATGAAACTTGCTATTAGGTGTTAAACTACTAAAATACTCTGTAGACTCCGGTGTAGCTTCGTCATATCTACCACAAGTATATAGAGTTGGCACTTCTATCTCATGTAGTTCCTGTGTGCAATCGAAGTTCTTTAAGTTACCTGCTACATCAAACTCTGATGCACCCCACATAATATTATATACTTCAGAGTTTTTATATTTTGATCCTTCTTTTAGAAAGGGAGGTCTTTTTAATTCTGATAGTCGACATACAAAATGGTTGTTAAAGATTTTTGTTGCTTCTTTGTATGCGTCAGAATCTGTATTCCCCTTTTTTTCACACTCTTCAATAGTTTGTTGAATTTCTATCGGAAGTTTCTTTAGATTTCTCTTTTGATCTTCAGCCCATCTAGGAGCACTTAAACATGGGCTAGAGAAAATGATGCTTTGAACACCTTCTGGATATTTAAGATAATAAGCTGCCGCAAGTGTTGTACCCCATGAATGACCTAAAAGGTGGAATTCATTTAGTCCAAGCCCATCTTTTAATTGTCTTACTTCTTCCACAAAGCGGTCAATATTCCAAAGAGTCGTATCGTTTGGGCGATCTGAATTTCCACATCCTAATTGATCATATAGAATAACCGGTGTAACTTCCGCTAATTCCTTCAATCCTTGTAGTGACCAATGTGATGAGCCTGGTCCGCCATGTAGCACAATGACTGGTGCATTATTCGTATTTTTATCATGACGTTGATACCATACTTTCCCTCCAGTTACTTGAACAAATCCTTCAGTAATTGTCATCATACATCATCCTTTTTCACATCTGTTTGTTTGACTGTTTAATAAAGATTGTTGTTATTCGGTTAGTTACTTTTAACAAATAGTAGATAGAAACTGCACGGTAAACTTTATTAGAACTGGTGAGAATTTATGCTACCGCTCCGGCAGAATACTCCGCTTTCCACGGGCACGGCCTCAGCCTCCTCGAGGAAAGATCGCCTCTGCGGGGTCTTCGGACACGTGCTATTCCCGTAGGAGTCTACGTATTCTGCCTACGCTAGTCGAGTCTTCTAATTATAGTTATTTGTTAAATTATGACCTTTAGAAATAGTGCTAATATATGAACTCTTACTAGCGAGGGAAATACACGGAGACTCCTGCGGGAGGATAGGCATCGGTGAGACCCCGCAGTGCGATAGCGCGAGGAGGCTCACCAGCCGCCCGCGGAAAGCGGAGTGTATTTCCGTAGCGGGGTTAGGTGCTCCCAAATAAAAATTATTAGCCGCGCAGTTTCTAATCAATAGTAACAAACTTTGTAATTACAGCCGTTTGTATTTATAGTACCATTTATCTTACTTGAAGCCATACTTAATCCTTTGTGATAAACTATTAATAAGATTCAGAAAGTATTGGAGGTATGAGATGTTAATTTTTACTATTGTTGTTCTGGTAATTATGTTTATCGTTAGTGCAATATTAAAGAAAAAGTATAATATTCAACAGGACTTTGCTCCTCTTAGGTATTATAGTAAAGCCCATAAGTGGGTTGAACGAACTTTGTTTTTGGGATTTGTTATTATAATAATTTTGGTTTATATGAACTATACATCAGCAGAATTGTACTTGTTTTTGGGATATCTAGTTATACTATTTGGCTATCGAACTTACATGGAATATAAACATGAAAGGGAAGAGAAAGAATACCTACTAACACTAGTATTAACTTGTAGTGCATTAGTGCTATTTGTTGGATCTATATTCTTTGTACATCAATCTTTGGAACCGTATAAAATGGTTGTGAAGGAAATAGAAACACTCAGTCCTGATTCAATCGATCAAGTCGAAATCGTGAATTATTCTTGGAATGAAAATGCCAGAGATGTCCTTGATATTATGGAAAAGAAGCGCGAAGTTGTCCTAGAAGATAATGGAATTATTTCTAAATTATTATCTGAATTATCGCCGGAAAAGCTTCGTGTTAGCGATGTTGATATTAAGAATAAAGATAGTTATTATGATTTGATATTAGAGGGAGATACGGATTTTAAACTAACAGTTTATGAGAAAGCTATAATAATTGACTACGGGGATGTTGATTCTTTTAAAGTTGTGGGAAGTAACAAATTATATCAGCTGCTTGAAAAAGATGAATTTGCATGGGTACTGCCTTAAATATTAATAAAGTGGGGGAGAAGGATGACAATAAAGTTTGATATCACTGATAATGAAAGAGAAAAAGTCATAAAATCTTACCTTAGTGAAGGGAAACTAAATACATTTCCAAGCAAAGAGAAAAGAAAGTATATAATCTTAGAATATATAATAGATAGTTTTAATTCAGAAAAGGTATACACAGAAAAAGAGGTAAATGAATTACTCAAAGATTTTTATTTTGATTTTGCAACGATTAGAAGGTATTTAATTGATTATAAGTTTCTTGATAGAAGTAAGGATGGGATGGAATATCGAGTGAAAAAGTAAAAGGTAGCCGGTTAGGCTACCTTTTCTTTAATCAACTGTAACAGCTAATCCCTTTATTGTTAATGAAGGGGAACCAATGTATCCATAAGAATCCATAGGAGAAAAAATTAGGTCGGAACCAACATCTACAATATCCTGCATTAATTCAAAGAAATTACCAGCTATAGTCATTTGGTTTGTTGGACTAACAATTTTGCCATCTTTGACATAGAACCCATCTGCTGCTAGAGAGAAGTCACCAGAAATTGGATTTGCTCCAGAATGAAGTCCTGCTAAGCTTGTAATGATAATTCCTTCTTCGAGTCCGGCATATAATTCCTCGTATGACTTGTTACCTGGTTCAACATAAAAGTTAGATGGACTAACACCAACTGAGTCTTTGTAGGATGATTTATGTCCGTGACCGGTTGGTTCCACCCCGTCTTTATTAGCGGTTTTTAAATTGTGAAAATACGTCTTTAAAACCCCATCCTCTACAATGGTTAATTGTTTAGTTGGGACACCCTCAGAATCAAAAGTACCACTACGTATTCCATCAGGTAAATGCGGATTATCAACCAGAGTTACTACACTAGAGGCTATCTTGTGATCTATCTTTCCTTTAAGTCGAGATTGATTATCTTGAACTGACTTAGCCGAAAAAGAAGGTGAGAAGGTAGCCAACAAACTCGAAGCAGCAAAGTTATTCAATATAACCGGATACGTTTTATTTGAATATGATTTTCCGCCTAAATGGCTCAAACTCTTTTCTACTGCTTCCTTGGCAATATCTTCTGGGTTTAATGAATGTAAGTCTTTTGTTAATTTAAAGTAAAAATCAGACTTAATCTCATCGTTTTCTTTTACTACTACTGAGAATACTACAAATAAAAAGTTATTACGATCTTGTAATGCAAGGCCTTTATTATTAAATAAAGCTTTTTCTACTAATTGATCTTGAATAGCAGCATAATCAGTTTGTACAACTCTCTTATCATAATCATAGATTTTTTTCTCCACTTTTTTAAGAAAATCAATTTTTTCTTCGATAGATATTTCTGAAAGTCTAGTAGAGTAGAAATCTATTTTTTCATAGTTTGTATTTCCTTCAAATAAGTCTTGAGGATCATCTTCAATTAAGCTTGAATTCTCCTTGATATTATCTAAGAGGAACGAAACAGAATCCTCATCTAGCTTTTCGGTATAAGCATAGCCCATTTTACCATTATAGAGACCTCGAACCGATACTCCATTAACGGTTGAAGAACGATAATCGTCTATTTCTCCTTTATAGATTTGACAACCAAATCCTGATTGCTTTTCATAATAGAGTTCTAGATCTGTGAAACCTAATTTTTCACCTTCTGCAAAGAGTTGATCACGAAATGTAAGTAATTCCATTTAGTTTGCCTCCTTTCCGCCAACGGTAATTTCACTAACACGTAACATCGGTTGCCCTACATTGACTGGAATACTTCCACTAGAAGCACCACACATACCTGCACCATGACCAAGATTATTTCCTACCATATCTACTTTCTGTATGGTTTTAGCTCCGTTTCCGATTAAAGTAGCACCTCGTATTGGTTTATCAATCTTTCCGTCTTTTACAAGATAAGCTTCATTAACAGCAAAGTTATAATCCCCAGTAGCTGGATTAACAGAACCACCGCCCATATATTTCGCATAGATTCCAAACTCAGTATTGGCGATAATCTCTTCAGGTGTTGATTCACCAGGTGCAATATACGTATTCGTCATTCTTGATGTAGGAGCAAATTTATAAGATTCTCTTCTTCCAGATCCGGTTGATTCAGCATTCATTCTACGTGCATTAAATTTATCAATTAGATAACCTTTCAAAATACCATTCTCTATTAGTACGTTTTTACGGGCTTTCTCACCCTCGTCGTCAATATTAATAGATCCCCATTCGTTTGTAATGGTCCCGTCATCAATATACGTTACTAAATCTGATGCGACTTTTTCCCCTACCTTGTTAGCAAATACTGAATTATTTTTAGCTACAGCAGCAGCTTCTAAACCGTGTCCACATGCTTCATGAAAGATAACGCCACCAAATTCATTGTCGATCACCACAGGGAATTTACCACTTGGAGCTGGATCAGCATGTAACATAGTGACTGCGATACGAGAAGCTTCTTTAGCATAATGTTCAAGATCTAACTCTTCTATAAATTCAAATCCCTGATATCTCCCAGGTCCGTAGAATCCAGTTTGCATATCATGTTCATTGGATGCGATTGCATTTACGACAAGACGACTCCTGACGCGGGTATCTTCAACGTATGTACCTTCAGAGTTGGCAATAAGTACATGCTGCTCTTCTTCTAACAGCCCTATAATAGCTTGTGAAATAGATGAGTGATAGTCTCTTACGATTTGATCTGCTTTACGTAAGACTTGTAGTTTACGTGTTTTTTCCACACTGTTAGGCATGAGGTGGATAGGGTGTATCGTATTAACGGTCTGTTTCACTAATGGTAATACAATGTTATGTTCTCCTGGTGTACTTTGAATTGCTTGTGATGCTGCGTTTGCCGCCTGTAATAGGCCTTCTTTTGAAAAGTCATTCGTATAGGCATAAACACTATTTAGCCCTTTGAACACACGAATCCCGACTCCAAAATCTCTCCCCGATAGACTTTTTTCTAATTTACTACTTTGCAGACTCATTCGATTCGTAAATCGATCTTCTACAAAGACTTCTGAAAAATCGCCACCAGTAGTTAATGCTGCATTAAGGACATCTTCTATGAGTGCCTTATTTAACATAAAATCCCCCCTAATAATACTTATTTAACTTATCTGAATTTATTATACAGCATATTGAAGTTAAGTGATATTAATCTTAAGGCGGGTTTTTACTCCGTCTAGAGGCGGAATTAACATGAGTAGTAAAAAAACACTTCAATCAATATTGAAGTGTCTTAATTAGTTAATGTTAAAGTATTTAGTTAGCAGATGTGTTAACCATTTGTATTGTGAGAGGTTTTTAATATTTTCAATTAATCCTTTAACAATAGCTTGTTGATATGTCGGGGTTCGAATTTGTTCCTTTAGTAATAGTAGGGACTCTTTTGCAATTGAATCCTCCAGTTCATCGATTGTTGTATTAATTAACTGCAGGAGATTGTCCTCTGAAACTTCTTCTTCTTGAAATTGTTGAAACATTTTTCCATTGTCTTCCGTAATAAAAGGCATGGTAATATTCTTTGCAAGTATATCCGTTTTTTCAACTAATGATCTAGATATCAGATCTACATCAAATTCCATGCGATTGAAGAGTAAATAACCGGAATAACCATTGATTAATCCTTTTATAGATAGAATCAAATCGAATTTAATATTGTTTATTGCTTCACCATAGACTTTTTCAATCATAGTCAGGATGGTTTGATCTGTTTTACGATCGTAATAGCGCATTTTGTTTAGTAACGCATCATTAAAAGTATGCGTTTGTTCATTCAGGAGTATTTTTACAAAATTGGCATGATTTTGGAATGATTGAAAGCTAGTATGGTAAAAGTAATACAAAATATCATCTGAATTTGAGCTTGTGACCGCAGAGTCAATGTCCGCTGCTAACTGCTGCATAAAGTGATCGATTAGCGCAATAATAAGTTCGTCCTTTGATTTAAATGATAAATAAAAAGCTCCCTTTGAAATTCCGCAATAGTCTGTTATTTGTTGAACAGAAGTAGCTTCAAATCCTTGGTTAGCAAATAATTCAAGAGATTTATCCATGATTAATTTCTTTTTACTCATTGTAAAGTTTCTCCTAATAATTCTTCTAATCAGTTGACAAAATGACCGATTAGTCATTAGTATAGAGAAATGAGTTTGTAATGTCAAATTAGGGTAGGTGTAAATGTGAAAGGTTTTGTTAATTTTGTAGTTAAAAACAAGCTAGCAGTATGGCTGTTAACAATTATCATTATTGTGTCCGGTATATATTCTGGTTCTCGTATGAAAACAGAAATGATTCCGGATATCTCTATTCCATATTTAATGGTAACAGGTGTGTATCCTGGTGCAACTCCTGAAAGGGTTATGGAAGAGGTTTCTATTCCAATAGAAAAAGCAGTCGAGAATTTGGAAGATGTTAAAGCAGTTTATTCCAATTCATATGCCAATATGGCTAGTATTCAAGTTGAGTACGATTATGGTATTGATATGGACGAGGCAAAAAGAGCTCTTGACTCTGCTCTTGATAATGTGACACTTCCTGATAGTGTGGAGGCACCAACTATTACGTCTATAAGTATGGACATGATGCCAGTTGTTGCTCTTAGTATAAGTAGTGAGACAGAGGATATTGTAGAATTAACATCAACAGTTGAAGAGATTATCGTTCCAAATCTTGAAAAATTAGATGGGGTAGCTTCTGCAACAATTACCGGTCAGCATATTGAAGAGATTGAATTACGATATGATGAAGAGAGATTAACAGAACTCGGTATAACTGAAGATGATGTTAAACAAATGATTCAAGCAAGCGACATGGCAATATCTTTAGGACTATACGAATTTGAAGAGGGAGAGCAAGCTGTTGCAATTGATGGGAAATTCATGTCAGAGAATGATTTAAAAGACATGCTAATTCCAGTTACTCCTTCTGAGACTCAACCACTTCCGTTTGTGAAACTAAATGAGATTGCTTCTGTTGAGACTATTGGTAAGGTTCAATCGGTTTCTCGTACTAATGGGGAGAATGCAATTGCAATTCAAGTTGTTAAAGGACAAGAAGCGAATACGGTTGACGTAGTAAATGAAGTAAAAGATTTAATGAAGGAAGAAGAAGCAAATATTGAAGGGCTAGTTGTTGATATTTCCCTTGACCAAGGACAACCAATCGAGGAATCAGTTGCGACCATGGTAGAAAAAGCTGTTTTTGGTGGATTGATTGCAGTACTCATCATTCTACTATTCTTGCGTGACTTTAAATCAACAATTATTTCTGTAATATCTATTCCGGTTTCCATATTTATTGCGTTAATGTTATTAAATTGGATGGATATTACACTTAACATTATGACTCTAGGTGCGATAACCGTGGCGATAGGGCGAGTTATCGATGACTCCATTGTAGTAGTTGAAAATATTTATAGACGATTACATTTACGTGAAGAAAAGTTAAATGGTAGAGCTTTAGTTCGTGAAGCTACTCTTGAAATGTTTAAGCCAATCGCTTCTTCTACATTAGTGACAGTGGCTGTCTTCGCTCCACTAATCTTTGTAGGTGGAATGGTCGGTGAATTATTCTTACCGTTTGCTCTAACCATGACATTTGCATTAGGTGGTTCATTGTTAGTTGCGATTACAATCGTTCCAGCACTCTCACATTTCTTATTTAAAAAGAAACTATATAGTGAGAAACAGGAAATCAAACATAAAGAAGCTGGTAAATTAGCTAATTGGTATAAAGGAATTTTACGCTGGACTTTAAACCATAAGATTATTACATCTGCTATAGCGATCATTATGTTAATCGGTAGCTTAGCATTAATGCCATTGATTGGATTTAGTTTCCTTGGTAGTGAAGAAGAGAAGGTAATGTATTTAACCTACACTCCTGAAACAGGTGAACTACCAAAAGAGACACTAGAAAACGTGTCAGTAGTTGAAGAAGAAATGTTAAAACGTAAGGATATTGATATTGTTCAATTATCGATTTCGGAAAATGACCCACAAGCTTCCATGATGGTTGGTGGAGGCGGTGCATTAATGTACTTAATCTTCGACCCTGATACAGAGAATTTCCCAGAAGTTCGTGAAGAGATTGAGGAATATGTCTTTAATATTGGGCAATCTGGGGAGTGGAAGAGTCAGAATTTCTCTGCCATGGCATTTTCTTCAAATGAAATAAGTTACACACTTTATAGTGAAGACTTAGATAAGTTGAATGAAGCAGTTTCGATGGTAGAAGAAGTGATGAATGGAAATGACGGATTAAAAGATGTATCTTCTAGTAAGGAAGAATCTTTTGTAGAATATACATTTAAAGTTGATCAAGAAGAACTATTACAATATGGTTTAACAACTGGTCAAATCGTCATGTTATTAAATCCAAACCGTTCTGAAGATATACTAACAACAATTGAAAAAGATGGTCAGGATCTAAATGTAATAGTAAAACACGATGAACAGATACAAGAGCCAAAATCAATTGATGAGTTATTAGAAACAGAAGTAATGACGGCATTAGGAACAACAATGGCACTTTCTGAACTTGTAGAAGTTGAAGAAGGGTCAACCCTGAATACACTTGCACGTAGTGAAGGAGAGTATTATGCCTCTGTTTCTGGAACAATAATTGGTGATGATATTTCCAAGGCTTCAGCGGAAATAGATGAAGCGATTAGTGAGTTAGAGTTTCCAAAAGGAGTAACAACAGGAGTGGCTGGTGTAACCGCGGATATGGAAGAAACATTTACACAACTCGGTTTTGCAATGCTTGCTGCTGTGCTAATTGTTTACTTTATCCTAGTTGTAACATTTGGTGAGGGTCTTGCACCATTTGCCATTCTTTTCTCTTTACCGTTTGCGGTTATTGGTTCGTTTGTTGGACTTCTAATTGCAGGTGAAACGATCTCAGTTACAGTAATGATGGGATTACTAATGTTAATTGGTATCGTTGTAACGAATGCCATTGTACTAGTTGATCGGATAATCCATATGGAACATGAGGGAATGGGAATGCGAGAGGCAATACTGGAAGCAGGCGCTACACGACTTCGTCCAATTCTTATGACAGCAATTGCAACTATTGGTGCCTTAATACCAATGTTATTTGGTAATGCCGGTGGTGGTTTGATTTCAAAAGGTCTTGCTATTACGGTTATTGGTGGATTGGCAAGTTCAACCCTTTTAACTTTAATCATTGTTCCAATTGTTTATGAGATTTTGTCAAAAATCTTTAAGAAAAATCGTAAAGAAATTAAAGAGAATTAATGAGAAATAGGTGGTTTGGCTTATGGGCTAAACTACCTATTTTTTTATTCTTGGGTTTTTATAAGAAAAATATTTTTGTATTATGGAAATAAGTATTTTAATAAAATGTAGTAAGGGGGAATGGGGAATGTTTAAGAAGTTATTAGCGAGTGTTGGAATTGGTAGTGCAAAAGTAGATACACAACTAGTAAGTGATCAGCTTCTACCGGGTGAAGAAGTACGTGGAAAAGTAGTGATTCAAGGTGGAGGGGCAGAACAACAAATTGAAAAGATTAATTTATTTGTCATGACAGAAGCAGTTCGTGAAAAGGACGATCGTAAAGTTTATGAAAAAGTTGTACTTGGTTCATTTGTTGTTGGGGAATCCTTTTCTATTCGTGAAGGTGAAACTAAGGAAGTAGATTTTCAATTTAGATTACCTATACATACACCACCAACACTAGGAAGGACAAAAGTTTGGGTGCAAACCGGTCTAGACGTACCAAGTGCTATAGACCCAACAGATAAAGATTTTGTTAGAATTTCACCACATCCATATATGAAAACTGTTTTGGATGCTTTGACAAATGTCCTAGGATTTCATTTACGTAAGGTCGAGATGGAGTATTCACGTAAGCATCGTTATGTACAAGAATTTGAGTTTTACCCAAGTAATGAATTTCGCAGAGATCTAGATGAGTTAGAAGCTATGTTTTTTATGCAAGAAGACCGTGTGGAGGTTGTTCTACAAATTGACCGTCGAGCAAAAGGGCTTGGTGGACTTTTTGCGGAGGCACTGGAAATGGATGAGAATTTTGTAAGAGTAACTTTCTTAGATGGCGATCTGGAACAAGGTACGACTTTTATAGCAGAGAAGTTAAGAGGTATTATTAGTCGCTATAGTTAAATTAATTTAAGGAGGTCGGTGTAATCACTGACCTTTTTTTGTTAGCAAAAGTATAACAGGATAAAATAGCAGTAAAAATACATATGCGTTATAATTTAATATTATTGATACTAAGGAGAGTTTTCATGATTTATGCACTTATACAACCAGATGATATATGGGTTCTTTGGGCATTTTTAGCTGGATGGGCTGCCGTTAGTATATATTTGGAACAAAAATACAAATGGGCTTCCAAAATATCTGGTGCAATTATTGCACTTGTTGGCGCGATGCTCCTAGCAAACTTTAATATCATTCCAACTGAATCTCCTGTATATGACACGGTTTGGAGTTATGTCATTCCTCTTGCAATACCATTATTGCTGTTTAAGTCTAATATATTAAAAATATGGAATGAAAGTGGTAGATTATTACTGATTTTTCTCATTAGTTCAATTGGAACGGTAGTAGGGGCTATTGTCGGTTTCTTTTTGTTAAAGGACTTCATACCAGATTTGTACAAAGTTGTTGGAATGATGACGGGCTCTTATATAGGTGGCAGCGTGAATTTAGTTGCACTATCTGCTCGATTTGATACTCCTGGAGAATTGATATCTTCAACAGTTGTTGCCGACAATTTAATGATGGCATTATATTTCTTAGTCTTGATGGTTATTCCAACCTTAGCCTTTTTTCGTAAACGATATAGTGCACCATATCAGGAAGAGGTTGAAAATTCTTCTGACAATCACAATTTAGCGGCATCTTATTGGAAGGGTAAAGAAATCTCATTAATGGATATAGGGCTTGCAGTAGGTTCGGCTTTTGTACTTGTCGCAATTTCTTTTAAGTTAGCTGAAGTTTTTAAACAGTTCATCCCATCAGGAGATAATGTAAATGTTATATTAAACACACTGAACGGAATTCTAGGTGATAATTACCTAATGCTTACAACGGTCACCTTACTAGCTGTAACAATCTTTTCCGGCTTCTTTGAGAGGATTAATGGAGCGCAGGAGATAGGGACATACCTCATATATATCTTTTTTGTTGTGATCGGTGTTCCAGCTTCCCTTCCTGTAATCTTACAAAACGCACCGTTATTATTTGTATTAGTGTTTATCATGGTTGGTTTAAATATGGTAATTTCATTCGGATTTGGTAAGTTATTTAAATTTAATCTGGAAGAAATTATCCTTGCAAGTAATGCGAATATAGGTGGACCAACAACAGCGGCAGCGATGGCTATTTCAAAAGGTTGGAGTAAACTAGTTGCACCAGTATTGATTGTTGGAACCCTTGGCTATATTATCGGTAATTATTTAGGTGCAGCAATCGGTACCTGGCTTGGTTTATTTTAGTTTTAGTTTATTATCATGGTTGATTGAAACCGTGCGGTAACTAAGGATTTTGGACGAAGCATCATACCCGCTACGGAAATACACTCCGCTTTTACTGCCTGCAAGGGGCGACTGGTGAGCCACGGGCCAACAGGATGTTGGTCACAAAGGCGTTGCCTCAGGATGAGGCGTTCCTAGCCTTTGAACCCCTATTTTGCTCTTGCGGGGTCTCACCGATGCCTATCCTCCCGCAGGACAAGGAACGCTACGAAAGCGATACATCGCACGAAGAAAAAGTGATTTTCTTTTTCAAGGAGTCTCCGTGTATTTCCTTCGCTAGTAATAAGTGATTAAGGGCAATAGAACCACTTAAATCCAAAAATATGATTAATAACTAACAATAATTAGAATACTAAACCAGCGCAGGCAGAATACGTAGACTCCTCGAAAATAAAGAACAATTTTCTTCGTGCGATGATTATGCTGCCGAAGCCTTCCTTGGGACTGCGATTACTCGCCCCACCGAAAACCATTGTCCTGCGGGAATAGCACGTGTCCGAAGACCCCTAGAGAGGCGATCTTTCCTCGAGGAGGCTGAGGCCGTGCCCGTGGAAAGCGGAGTATTCTGCCGGAGCGGTATATTACCACCACGCCCATTCATGACAGTCGTAACCGCACAGTTTCTATCAATTATGTAAGAAACAAATATTTATAGAGAAGTCATACGTTTTCATAATGTTATTTCCTTCTTCCTGTTTCTAGAATCTAATGCTATATTTAAATAATGATTTAATCTGGGAGAAGAGGTAGCAAGGATGCATAGAATTAAAGGAATAATTATGATTATTATTGGTTCCATGTTCTGGGGTGCAACAGGTCCGCTAATTGAAAGAATCTTAGAGACAACCGGTATTACGGTTTCATTTTTATTAACGCTAAGATTAACAATAGCGGGTCTTTTTCTACTTTGCTTTCTTCTTATAAGTAAAAAAGACATAGTATCCGTTTGGAAAGCACCATCCTGGAGATATCAGCTAATAATTTTTAGTGTTTTTGGGATGTTGGGTGTGCAGTTTACATTCGTAGGTGCTATCAATGCAAGTAATGCGGTTGTTGCAACATTACTTCAATTTTCAGCACCAATTTTCATAACCACTTGGGTCTCCTTACGAATGAAGAAAATTCCACCTAGAATACAAGTGATTGGTATACTTGGAACCCTATCTGGATTATTTTTGTTAATGACAAATGGTTCATTTGAATCCTTAATGGTTAGTAAACAAGCCCTCCTATGGGGACTGGCAGTCGGTGTTGCCTTTTCGTTTTATACGTTATATCCAGCTCGGCTGATGAAAGAATTAAGTATATTGGTAATTGTTGGATGGGCTATGTTGATTGGTGGAATTGTATTGGGGACTACTAATCAAATATGGCGATCTAAAGAGTGGGTGATTCTTACTCAAGTCGAAGTGTTATTGATGATAGCTTTGATGATTGTATTAGGTACCATAGCCTTTGTCCTATTCCTTTCTAGTATGCGCTATATTACACCTGTTGAAACGAGCATATTATCTAGTGTGGAGCCATTAACTGCCATGATCATATCTGTCATATGGTTTGGAACAATGCTCCAAGCTGTTCAATTATTCGGAGTTATCATCATGTTAGTTTTTGTTACGATACTATCCATAGGTGGAAGTAGCAAGAAGGAACTGAGTAAAAAAGCACTTAAGGAGGAAATTTCTTAGGTGCTTTTTTATTTAATGTTTCACAGGCAGTAAACTAGATTAATATATATTGTATAGTGTACTATTAAGTGAGAAACGCTCTCAATTACTCCAAATTGAGATGAATGGCTGAACGGAGGATTATTTTTATGGAAAAGTATCGCATCAACCCAAACTCTGGATTAGAATTTGGTTTATATACTTTGGGAGATCATATTGCCGATCCACATACAGGTAAACGGATCTCTAATCAACAACGTATTAAGGAGATAATAGAACTAGCGAAAATGGCTGAACAAGCGGGTATAGACTTTTTTAGTGTAGGGGAAAGTCATCAAGAATACTTTACTACCCAAGCACACACAGTGGTCTTAGGAGCAATTGCTCAGGCGACAGAAAAAATTAAAATTGCTAGTTCATCTACTATTATTAGTACTTTAGATCCGGTGCGTGTATTCGAAGATTTTGCAACGATTGATTTAATATCGAATGGTCGAGCTGAGATTATTGCTGGCCGTGCATCAAGAGTAGGAGTATTTGACTTACTAGGTTACAACCTAAGAGATTATGAAGAGTTGTTTGAAGAGAAATTTGACTTGCTGTTGAAGATAAATCAAGAGGAAGTTGTTAATTGGAAAGGTAGTTATCGGGCACCTTTAAATAATGCCAAAGTGATTCCAAGACCACTTAATGGATCGTTACCGATTTGGCGTGCAGTTGGTGGGCCACCGGCAAGTGCTATCAAGGCAGGATATGCTGGGGTACCGATGTTTCTAGCCATGCTAGGTGGACCGGTTTCCAGTTTCAAACGGTCAATAGAAGCTTATCGAGAAGCCGCAAATCGAAGTGGTCATAATTCAGATGAACTTCCAGTTGCAACGGCTGGCTTTTTCTATGTTGCGGATACAACTCAAGCAGCCCAAGCAGAAACGTATCCTTATATCAATGAAGGTATGAAATTAACTAATGGTAATGGTTTTCCTAAACAACATTTTGCTCAAGGTGCACATCCACAAGATGTGATGAATATTGGTAGTCCTGAGCTAGTAATAGAAAAAATATTATATCAACATGAGGTATTTGGCCATCAACGCTATATTGCACAAATGGACTTTGGTGGTGTTACGTTTGATAAATTAAAGCGTAATATTGATATAATAGGTACAAAAATATTACCTGAAATAAAGAAACATACACGGAAAAAATAGGGGGAGCATGTATGAAGATTGTTGGCTTATCTGGGTCTATAGTTGGATCAAAAACAAGAACAGCGATGGAGCGTACTATTAATATTATTTCTGAAAAATATCCGGAGATCGAAGTTACATTAATCGATCTAGCAGATTTTAATATACAATTCAGTGACGGTCGTAATTACTTGGAATATGAAGGTGATACTGCATATGTGACGCAAACCATTATGGAAGCAGATGCAGTAGTAATTGGCACACCTGTTTTTCAGGCATCTATTCCAGCTACTTTGAAGAATATATTTGATTTACTACCAGAGAAAGCTTTCATAGATAAAGTAGTTGGTTTTGTAGTAACTGCAGGTTCTCCAAAACATTATTTAGTTGCTGAACAACAATTAAAACCAATACTTGCCTATATGAAGGCACAAATCGTTCAAACATATGTATTTCTTGAAGAACAAGATTTCTATCGAAAAGAAATCGTTAGTGATGATGTGATTTTTCGTTTAGAACGTTTGGTAGAAGATATAGTTACATTAACTAAAACATATGAAAGTATTAGAAAAGAAAAAGAAGCAGAATACGGTTTTTAGGAGAATCTGGGATAATACCAGATTCTTTTTTTTGTTAGTTTAATGGCTTATGTATAGAAATTTGATTATGGTTAAATCTGATATAATATTTTATAGAATAAATTTATGGGGAGTTAATAATGAACAAAACAATAGGAATATTAGCACATGTTGATGCTGGAAAGACAACCTTCTCTGAGCAATTACTTTTTCATACAAAAGCAATACGTAATAGAGGTAGAGTAGACCATCAGAGTGCGTTCCTCGATAATCATGATATAGAAAAGCAAAGAGGAATAACGGTGTTTGCAGATCAAGCAATATTTCACTATAAAGATTCTACATATTACCTATTAGATACACCTGGGCATGTTGATTTTTCACCGGAGATGGAGCGATCTATTCAAGTTATGGATTTTGCTATCATCATTATAAGTGCAGTAGAAGGTATTGAAGGTCATACAGAAACGGTCTGGAGATTGTTGAATAAACACCATGTTCCAACATTCTTCTTTATCAATAAAACTGATAGAACAGGGGGGGATGTTGAGAGGGTAATAGCAGATATACGTAATAACTTAACAAGTGACGTGTTGAATTTGAATGCTGTCTCAATTACTGATTCGCTTGATGAAAAGGTAATAGAATTTGTGGCTGAAAGAGATGAGAAACTCTTTGACTATTATATGCAATATGGCTTTAACCATGAATTGTGGGTTAATACGATGAAAAATATGATTAAGGAATGTACTCTATTCCCTTGTTTAAGTGGTTCTGCATTACAAGATATTGGCATCGAGGATTTTATAGAGAAGTTAAATAATTTAACAACAACTAATTATAAAAAAGAAGAAGAACTTTCAGGTCGGGTGTATAAAATTCGTTATGAAGATGCTGGTACAAGGTTGACATTTATTAAGGTCATTAGTGGTACTTTAAAAGTTCGTGATGAAGTAGTTTATGGCGATATAGATAATAAAATTACAGAAAAAATTACACAAATAAGAAAATATAATGGAAATCAATATGAAGTGGTTCAACAAGTTTGTGCGGGTGAACTTTGTGCTGTTATTGGATTGTCACAAGCTACTACCGGGGATGGAGTTGGCAAGTTACCCGCTAAAAAAATGAGCTTTGACATGATTCCCACTCTCCGTTCAAAGGTAGTCTTTGAATCGCAAGTTAATGCAAAAGAAGCTTTGAAATACTTTATGATCTTGGATTCGGAAGACCCTTCTTTAATGGTTTCCTGGGAGGAGAAGTTACAACAAATCCATATCCATGTGATGGGAACGATTCAGCTTGAAGTATTGAAGCAGGTTGTATTGGAAAGATTCGGCTTACTGGTTAATTTTGAAAAACCTGAGATTATATATAAGGAAACGATTGAGTCTACTGTGACAGGGTATGGTCATTTTGAACCGCTTAAGCATTATGCAGAAGTTCATCTTAAGATTGAACCAGCACCACGCAATAGCGGTATCCAATTTAGAAGTACATGTCATACGGATCATTTATCTTTAGGGTTACAGAATTTGGTCAAGCAGCATATTTATGAACGGGATCACCATGGTTTATTAACTGGTTCAGGGCTTACAGATGTTAAAATTACACTGCTAACTGGCAGAGCCCATAATAGACATACTCATGGTGGTGATTTTCGAGAGGCAACCTTTAGGGCGATACGTCAAGGATTAGAAAAAGCCAAAAATAGATTATTGGAACCTTATTATCAATTTAATATCAAAGTGGAAATAGAGCAGATGGGCAGAGTAATGACGGACATCCAAACTGCACATGGGACATTTGAACCACCAATGACAGATGGCGATAAGGCTATAATAACAGGGAAAGTACCAGTTTCAACTTTTATGGATTATACTACTACACTCGCCTCATATACAAAGGGAAAAGGAAGTATTTCGTTAGATTTTGCTGGGTATGACATTTGCCATAATGAATCCGCAATAATCGAGAAGATTGGCTATGATAAAGAATCTGACCCGATGTATACATCGGCATCTGTGTTCTGTTCAAAAGGTGCAGGATACAGTGTGAAGTGGGACGAAGCGGAAAAAATGATGCATTGTCAATAAGTTCATTTTATTACCGTTAAACAATTACTACATAATATGGGCACATATTTAAATGGATGTTTGGAACAATATAGATAGTATTTTGTAGAAATTGTAGGTAACGGAGGTAAATGAAATGGCTTATCTAAATTTACATGAAAAATTGCAACAGGCATCTAGAATGTTAAAAGAAGCGCAGGAAGCTGTGATTCAAGCAGGTGGACAAGATTTACAAACCCTCGAACAAGCAGAGAATGCACTAAATCAGGCTGAAAGTGAACTACGAGCGGTTCAAAATCAAGCTGGAAAAGAAGCTACAGAGAACTCACAATTCCAGCAGGCTTTTGAATCCTTGCACGATATAAGGCAACAAGTACAAGAAGCCCAGCAAAATATTAATGATGTATTGTAATAGCTATTTTCTAAAGAATTGTTGTTTATCTCGTATTGTTCTAACAAATAGTATATTAGTAACTGCGCGGTAGACTGTTAACTCCCATAATTAAGTCGGGATAGTGGTATGTTACCGCTCCGGCAGAATACTCCGCTTTTACTGCCAGCACAGGGGCGACATCTGCTCGAAAAGACCGTCGCAGTGTCTACCTTGCCATGGGCCTGGCCTCAGCCTCCTCGAGGAAAGCGGAGTGTATTTCCGTAGCGGGTATGTTGCTCCCAAATTAGATTATTAGCCGCGCAGTTTCTATCAATAGTGACAAATTGTATATATTAAGAGAGCCTTTGTAATATAGAGGAAGAAAACTTCACATGAAGTTTTCTTCCTTTTAATTTTGACCATGGATTGAAATAATTTACTAATATCACCTAATTTGAAATTATTAAAAAAATAGGACCAATATTAGTGGCTGCTCTTAATATATGAAATAAACTTGTAATATGACGCTAAAGTGTACGAAATCTAGCAATGTTATAATTCTCCTTGATAGAATGGACATGTTTTATAGTAGATAAACAGAAAGCAGGGGAAAAAGTTGAGAAGATTAACTGTAATTACCTTAGCTATTTCAATTATTTTCGGAAGTGCATTTGGTAGTATTCAAGTTTTTGCAGAAGGAAAAGATAAGTTACAAGATATTAAAGAACAACGTAATCAAATCCAGAAAAACCTTTCAGGTGCACAAGCACAAATAGATTCTATTATGACTGAAATAGATGAGTTAAATCAAGAGATTAATCAGGTGAATGAGGAAATCTCCAAAAATCAAGAATTAATAGATCAAACAGAAGGCAAGATTACGGATACTATTGTTGAAATAGGTAAACTACAAGAAGAAATTAAGGAATTGGAAGCTGATATTGAGAAACGTCAAGATATATTAACAGAAAGAATGTCTTCCTACCAAAAATCAGGTGGCTCTATTAATTACCTTGAAGTATTATTTGGAGCACAAAGTTTTAGTGATTTTATAAGTAGAGTAACGATGGTAAACACGATAACTCAATCAGACACAGATCTAATCAAGAATTTAGAGTCGGATATAAAATCTGTCGAAGAGAAAAAGTTACTTTCATTAGATAAACTTGATAACTTAAATGAGATGAAGCTCGAACAGGAGAAGACTCTAGCACTAGTTGAAGAACAACAACAGCAGAATGAAGTAAGAAGAGATTCTCTAGAGTCAAAGCAAAAAGACTTATTAGCTATTATCGATAAGTTAAAGAAGGAAGATAGTAGCCTTGCACGTGTCGAATCCGATGTCAAGAAACAAATTGCGGATGAAGAAGCAAGAAAGAAAAAGGAACGAGAACTTGCACTTATGGCTAAAAAATCAAGTAATTCTAAAGAGTCAGGTCAAAGTCAAAAACCTTTAAAACAAGTAGCAGGAAAAACATTTACCGTAACAGCTACAGCATATACAGCAAACTGTAAAGGGTGCTCAGGAATTACCCATACTGGAATTAATTTGATTGACAATCCAGATTCAAAGGTAATAGCTGTTGATCCATCTGTGATTCCATTAGGCTCAGTTGTTTATGTAGAGGGTTATGGATATGCTATAGCTGGTGATATTGGATCAGCAATAAAAGGCAATAAGATTGATATCTTCGTTCCTAATCGAGCTGAGGCTCTAAAATGGGGCGTTCGTAGAGTGAAAGTAACCATTGAATAGTTTTTTCAATAGAGATGTGACCTGCACAGCGCAGTCACATCTCTTTTATTTGTTACTGGATTCCTATATACTATAGTGGTTAGAAGGAGGAAAAAAATATGTCAGTTCTTAAACAATTCAATCTTACAAGAACATCTTTACTTACCTTTTTAGGAGAGTTGGATGAGGCTATAGTAGACCGTGAATCTAAATACTTTGATAATACCATTCGTTGGTATATAGGGAATTCTTTATTGATGAATGAAAAACTACTGTTTGTTAGCAAGAATTCTTTTAAATTACCTGATCAATACCGAGAACTTTTTAGTACCGATATAAAAGCTTCAGATTGGACTAAAGAGGTACCAAGTCTTGAGGAATTATTGGGACATCTAGAAGACCAACAAAATAGAATTAATAACTTTGATGAACTTTTTTGGAAATCAGAAGTTAAATTCAAAGTACCACATGGTCATGTTGAAACACATGGTGATCTTTTGATTATGCTATCACACCGTGAAGCGGAGCTATTAGGAAAGATAAAGACCATGAAACAGGTTTATGATGCAGAATAACTGGAAACTCGCTTTTAATTAGCGAGTTTTTTAATTTGAAAAATTATCCTCAACGTATCGCGAGATTATTTTAAAAAACATTCTAATTTCTATGAACTATTATTTATGTAGTACTATATTAATAGAAGGATGTAATTTGTTTTATAAGAGAGGTTGATGCTAATTGGCAAGGGTTCTGTACATAGAAGATGAAAGAGAAATAGGGCAATGGGTATCAAAAGATTTAACGGAGCGCGGACATCAGGTTCATTGGCTAACAAGTGGGGAAGGTATAGAAAAATATATTCCAACGGTTGATGTGGTGATCTTAGATGTCATGCTACCAGGGTTAGATGGTTTTTCTATAGGAAGAAGAATAAAAAAGGATTACCCTGATCTGCCTATTTTAATGCTATCTGCCCGAACTTCTGTTGAAGATAAAATTGAGGGGTTGGACTTTGCAGATGATTATTTGACCAAACCTTTTCATCCGGATGAGCTTTTTGCTCGAGTTGAAGTATTACTTAGGAGATATCAAAAGCAAGATGAAGAGATGGAGATTCAACATTTAATTGTACATACAAAAGATGGAAGAATTATTCACAAGGAAACACAAGAAGAAATCCAATTGACAGGAAAACAATATCATCTATTTCAATTCTTCATAAAGCACCTTAATCAAATATTAACAAAAGAACAGTTGTATGAAGGTGTTTGGGGTGATAAGTATATGGATGGAGATAAGACCCTAATGGTACATATTCGTTACTTAAGAGAAAAAATTGAAAAGAACCCAGCTTCTCCAACCATTATTGAAACAATTCGTGGCATTGGATACCGGGTGAAACTATGAAACGGTTTATGAAGTCACTACTAGCTAAATATATGCTTATCATTATTGTTGCTATCATTGTTGTACAACTCGCGTATTTACTAGTAGGATCAGTTGCAATTTTTGGATTTAATATGCAAGAAGATGAAGATATTGATGCTAATGAAGTAGAAATTAAATGGCATGAAGATGCAAATCGAATTCAGCAAGTTAATGAAGTTAATATTCATAATCTCTTCAAAAAATGGAAAGAGATTTACCCTGAGGCAGGTATGTTCTGGGTTGATGGAGATGGCAGATTAGTAATCGAAAGTAATACTATGGCAGAATTACCTGTTCAGTGGACTTCTGTTTATACGGCTTCTTTTTTAAAAGAGCGATACAATGGAGATCCATTCACAGTCGTCGCTTTTCTTGATAACAAAGATGTAAATGGCTTTATTGTTTTTGAAATCCCTAGAACTGCATTTGGGCCACCAATATTACAAGCTTCCCAAAAATATGGTGGACTAATAATTGCTGGTGTATTTATTTTTGTGCTTCTTTTCATTGTCGTTTCATTTTTGTTTTTCCGAAGTATACAGAAGCGATTATTGGAGTTTCAGGAATCTATGGGAATTCGTGATGTTGATGGGTTACCTATAAAGGTGGTAATAAAAAAGGAAGATGAGATTGGCGAACTTGAAAAATCCTATAACACAATGGTAGATGAGCTGAGTGAAAGTCGATTACGGGAAATAAGGGAAGAACAACTTAGAAGAGAGCTAATTGCAAATTTATCGCACGACCTTAGAACACCGTTGACAAAAGTACGTGCTCAAACCTATTCAATTATGCAAGAGAAATTGTCAGATGAGGGAAGGCAAGCTGTTAAAGCGATAGAAGTATCCATTTCTGCTATTGATCGCTTAATTGAAAACTTAATGTCCTACACATTACTGATGGCAAGTAAGTACAAGTATGACCCAACTGAAATAGATATAACCCGTTTTTTGAGGGAATCCGCAGCAACCTGGTATCCCGTTTTTGAAAAGGAATCCTTTGAAATAGATGTGTCATTGGAATCATTGGGAGTATGGAAGGTAGACCCAATCTGGATGGGAAGAATATTGGACAACCTTCTTCAGAATGTATTACGACATGCCAAAAAGGGAAAATACCTTGGGATCAAAACAGTATCTAATGAACAGTATGATGCTATATTGATTATAGACCATGGTCCAGGATTGTCACAGGAGTCCAATGAAAAAGGTGCTGGAATTGGATTAACAATTGTTGACATGATGGTCAAAGGAATGGAATTAGACTGGGAAGTTCAATCAAGTGAAGATGGAACAATAATTAAGATTATTCGCTTTAAGTGAGGAATCAACCTTAAAAATGAGTTAAAAGAAGCAGAAGAGGATAAAGCCCTCTATCTGCTTCTTTTTTTAGTTTGTTCTCGTTCATTTAATTGCATTTGATAGAAACTGTGCGGTAAATAATTATTTTGGTTAGCGCAACATACTCGCTACGGAAATACACTCCGCTTTCCGCGGGCGGCTGGTGAGCCTCCTCGTGCTATCGCACTGCGGGGTCTCACCGATGCCTATCCTCCCGCAGGAGTCTCCGTGTATTTCCTTCGCTAGTAATAAGTAATTAAGGGCAATAGAACCACTTAAATCCAAAAATATGATCAATAACTAACAATAATTAGAATACTAAACCAGCGCAGGCAGAATACGGAGACTCCTCGAAAATAAAGAGCAATTTTCTTCGTGCGATGATGATTATGCTGCCGAAGCCTACCTTGTCCTACGGGAATAGCACGTGTCCGAAGACCCCGCAGCGGTGAACTTTCCGCGAGGAGGCTGAGGCCGTGCCCGTGGAAAGCGGAGTATTCTGCCGGAGCAGAATCATACCACTATACCCATTTATTTTTTGAGATTAGCAGTGGTTACCGCACAGTTTCTAACATACTATTTGTTAGGTGCTATCCTGAAATATAACAATCATTTGGAAAATAGCCTTTTTTAAACAAAATTTAAACTAACTCAAGACGTAGTTTTAACCTTCGTAACTTATCCTTAAGATAGAGGTGATAAGAAATGGAATATATAGTTGAAACGAACAAGTTAACAAAGCGATTTGGAAAAGAATACGCAGTAGAGGCCGTGGATTTGAGGATCCCAAAAGGGGAGATTTATGGATTTTTAGGACCAAATGGGGCAGGGAAGACAACGACAATACGAATGTTGCTAGGGTTAATGGAGCCAACTTTAGGAAATATAAAAGTATTTGGGAAGGATTTAAAAAGAGAGCGAATAGGAATCTTGAAAAAGGTTGGTTCACTAGTTGAAAATCCGTCTTACTATCCACACCTAACAGCCTATGAAAATTTAGAAACAATACGGAAAATATACGGGGTTCCTAAAAAGCGAATAGCAGATGTGTTAGAAATTGTTCGTCTGTCAGAAGTGACCAATAAAAAAGTTAAAGGATTCTCCCTAGGAATGAAGCAAAGATTGGGAATAGCTAGTTCCTTGTTAAACAAACCAGAGTTGTTAATCCTGGATGAACCAACTAATGGACTAGACCCCTCTGGAATTATTGAAATAAGAAATCTGATCAAGCGTTTATCTAAAGAAGAAGGAATGACGATTTTAATATCGAGCCATTTATTATCAGAAATTGATCAGATTGCAGACCATGTTGGGGTAATTTCCAAAGGAAAGATGATTTTCCAAGATACAATTGATGTGATGCGTAGACAATCACAGAAGAAGATTTCACTTAAGGTTAATGATTATGAGAGGGCAAACCGCATATTAATTTCAAATGGTATGAAAGCCGACTTTTCAATCGATAGCATTACCTTACCGGAACATCACGATGAGGATATAGCAAATATAGTTCGTGTACTAGTAGAGAATAATATTTCTGTTTACCGAATTGAGGAAGAGAAACGTTCATTAGAAAGTACATTCCTACAAATGACAGCGGAGGAGAGAGGATTATGATTGGAAAACTCATCCGTACTGATTTTATGAAGATTAGAAGGAAGGGAATATGGTTTTTAACAGTTTTAGGACCGTTTGGTGTTGTAGCATTACAAATGGTTAACTATGGTTTACGTAAAGATTGGTTTATTCAGCAGGATATATACAGCTGGTTTTATTATATCCGGAATGTTATTGCATTTACACCATTTGCACTAATACTCGGAATAGTGATTTTGACTTCTTTTATGGCTAGCATTGAAAATGAGACAAACGCTTGGAAGCAAGTTATTGCTTTACCTGTAACAAAGTGGGGTGTCTATTTATCTAAATATACGACTCTAGCTATATTATTGGTGGTTTCAACTTGTCTATTAACCCTATTCTCTTTAGGTTTTGGTATGTTCCTAGGGCTTGATGGTGGAATACCATATCTGGACTTAATTAAATACTGTTTTTATACTTTCTTTGCATCTCTACCTGTTCTAGGCTTGCAGTTGTGGGTTGCCTTAGTGAGTAAAAATCAGGGAATTCCCATCACCCTTGGAATATTTGGAGTGATTTTGTCGTACATGGCTTACTTTCTACCGGATTGGTTGATTTGGAAATGGCCATCCCTGGATAATCAGTGGGATGAGCCAATAATTAATGTGTGCCTAGGATTGGCTGTAGGCTTAGCCATATATTTAGTTGGAATGATAGACTTTATGAGAAGGGACGTGAAATAGATGATTTCCCTATTGCAATCGGAATGGTATAAGGTTAGAAAATCAAATATTATCTATATTTTATTTGCTGCTCCCTTAGTTGGTTTACTAATTGGCATAGTAGGAGGATCAAGTGTATTTCCGGTTGAAGTTAATCAATGGGCTGGAGCTTTGTTAATGATGAATTTAACCTATGCACTATTATTCTTACCATTAGTTACAGGGGTACTAGCTGCAACAGTCTGCAGATATGAACATCAAGCAGGAGGCTGGAAACAACTATTGGCTTTGCCAGTAACAAGAGGCAAGGTGTTCATGTCAAAATATTTACTTTTAATCATGTTAGTATTGGTTGTTCAAGTTCTATATCTAGGATCAATATTTGTAGTCGGAATCGTGCATGGTTTTACTGATTCCTTTCCAATGGAAATTGTTTGGAAAAGTATACTAGGAGGTTGGGTAGCAACATTCCCCCTTGTAGCATTGCAGCTATGGATGTCCATATTATTCAAGAGTTTTGCAGCATCATTCTCGGTAAACGTTATTTTTACATTGCCAACGATCCTAGCAATCAATTCAGAAAAGTTTGGCCCATATTATCCATGGGCACAGCCAGTTTTCATGATGAACGTAGGTGGAGACACTAGTGAGTTCTTTTTTATTCCATGGGAACAGCTTATTACGGTAGTTGGCGGAAGCTTTCTATTGTTTTTTATTGGAGGTTTCCTGTATTTCCAAAGGAAATCAGTATAATACATGATAAAAAAGGGGGATTCTCGCTGTAAAGTCATAAGGTAACTGTTATTTAAGTTTATGATTTTATAGTAAGATAATACTTTTTTAATAAAATAGGTATCTTTTAACGTAATATCGTGTTATACTATGATTAACTCATTGATGTTCGTTTTAGCAATACAAGATTTATGTAATAACTTTCTAGTGGTTATCTTCGTCTTGAATTATTATCTTGAACTGAAATTAGTAATATTTGTGCAATAGCACATGGAGGTTTTTTAGATGAACAAAGGTTCAGTAAAATGGTTTAACGCAGAAAAAGGTTTTGGATTTATCGAAGTTGAAGGTGGAGACGATGTATTCGTACACTTCTCAGCAATTCAAGACGAAGGTTTCAAAACTCTAGAAGAAGGTCAACAAGTTTCTTTCGAAATTACTGAAGGTAACCGTGGACCACAAGCTGCTAACGTTACTAAATTATAATAACAAAAAAATCTCTTCTCCATTGCGAGAAGAGATTTTTTTCTTATTTTTTTACTTTGACATTTTGGTAAGCTTCTTTGTATTCATCAAATTCTAATACTTCAACGACATCAGACCAATGTAAAACAGTTCCAACAAAATCCCTAATATCTAAATCTTGCATTTCATATGTTTCACCTTCATTTGCTGTTCCGGTAGCATTTTCAATAAATGTAACCTTGTATCCTCTGTCATAAGCAGATATAGCAGTAAACATACAGCAAAATTCTGTATTAAATCCAGTGATGAAAAGTTGCTCAATATCTAATTCATCCAGTATATTACTAAGGTTTGTATTGTGAAAGGCACTAGGTGACTCCTTTTCGACAACATAATCTGCATAAACTTTTAGTTTAGGATATAAATTAGAGCCTTCAGAGTTGCGATGTAATGGACTTTCATCCTGCTTGTCAAAATGCTGAACAAAAATAACTGGATTGGATACTTCTTTGAAATCTTTTATTACATGTTCGATTAATCCTAGTTCCTCTGTAAAATCCTTAAAATTAACAATGCCATTTTGAACATCTATTACAAGTAATGCTTTCTTCATATGCTATGTCCTCGTTTCTTCTTATTTTTGAGTTAATAAGATTTGTTGTACATTGGATGATACCTCCTGAAAATTTCCTGCAAAAGTTGTTTAATACATAATTCGAGAAGTTAAGACATAATTCCTGCTTTTTGAGTGGAAATTACTTGTAAATCTAATAGTGAAGTTTGATAAAGGAGTGTATTAGATAGAGATTAATTCTAATGTTCAACAATTAGTGATAATTATCTTGAGAAAAAAATGACAAGAAGTGATACAATAGATAAGGACAATAAGTGAAAATAGACCTATAGTGTGTGGTGCTATTAGAAGGGAAATTCTTGTGGAACATGAGTAAATTCAAGGAAATTAGAACAACATTAGATCAGACGGTTAAAATTGGTATTGTGAAATCCAATCTTGTTCCTATGTTTGCAGGCTTAACATTAGCGATGTATACATATGATTTTGGCCTTATTGATAAAATACCTGAAATGATTTTTGCAACAATAGGAACTGCATTAATTATTGCAGCTGCGGGTGCATTTAACAACTTGTATGATCGAGATATTGATATGATTATGGAAAGAACTAAGGTAAGACCGACTGTAACGGGTGATGTTAGTTTTAGGATGACACTATGGCTAGCTATTATCATGGCCGTTTTAGGCGTGGGGAGTTTAGCTTTAACTACTTCTCTAGCTTCTATTTTAGGATTTTTAGGATTATTCCTATATGTTGTTCCGTATACTATGTGGACAAAAAGAAGAACCATTTGGAATACAGAAATAGGAAGTCTGTCTGGTGCTGTACCGCCATTAATTGGATGGGCAGCAGTTTACCCGGATATTTCACATCCTGCTGTATTGGGTCTCTTTGTAATCGCAATCCTTTGGCAGATGCCACATTTTTATGCTATTGCTATTCGTAGACATGATGATTATAAAGCAGCCAACGTGCCTATGCTTCCTGTTGTGAAAGGAATTAAAAGGACATATTATCAGACCAACATATACCTAATTATTATGATATTAGCAAGCTTTTTGTTGGGTTCATTAAGCTTAGGATTGATGCTAGTTGGATTGCTTCTTGGAGGATTATGGCTAATTATTAGTATTGTTGCTTTTCGACAAGAGAATTCAAAGAAGTGGGCTAAGACTTTATTTATTTATTCCCTTTTATATATGACGGTTATGTTCTCAACTATAATTATCTATTCTCTAATGGGAATAATATTTAACTTATAAAAAATAAAGAAGAAGTCTAAATTTAACGGGTTCAGTTTTGGGAGAGAAAAATGCAAATAACATTAGAAATAACACAATAATTTGTGTACATTTCGCACCCTATATCACATTATAAATAGCAAACTAAAACGCTCAGAAAGTATTCTGAGCGTTTTTTAACGTGATATTTAATTTCCTTCTTCAACTAAATGCCCCGTTTGTTTAATAAGAAAAGTGACTTTTACCCCACAAACGCGCCCGATTGCAGTATAGTTTATTTTTTCCTTTTTTGTTTGAATGTATTTCTGCGTAAAAAGCCTACGGTATATACAGCTAGAAATGTAACAAAATACATCAAAATACGGGTAAACCTGAATTCCTCTTTACCAGTAAATACAATATAGGAAAAGGTAATTACAGTTAATAGAAATATTGGTATGTTTACCCAAAATGAGGAATCTTCTTTTATTACTCTAATCTGATATTGCAATTAGGCGCTTCTTGCCCTTATTAGAAGCGCCCAATACTACAATTTACTTTTGGTGCCCAAAGTAGCCCTTTGGAAACACTCCCCTATAAAAATATACATAACCAGCCCCAATTGCCAATAACGTTCCCGATACTAGGAAGGCAATCTGAACACTTAGAAAGTCAGCAATTGCTCCAAAGGCAAGAGTCGACACACCGAACATTAGCGAGATCAATGCACTTTGTGCGCCATATATTTTTGGCAATTCATACGGTGTAGCCTCTCTTTGCAAATACACCTCAATTGTAATCCCTTTAACTTGTTGAACGACACCATTAAACGCCACAAGTAATAATGAAATCCAGGCTATTGGGTTGAATCCAAACGAAAACGCGATAACACTAACGAGCGCAGAAGTAATTAACATTGTTAGTCTTAAATGTTTTTCAATATGCTTAGCATACCTTGAGCAGGCTATTCCACCAAGAATCATACCAATGAAAAAAGCAGTATTAATATACCCCCACCATGCTTCACTCTTTTGCAATATCTCTGTTACAAACACATACAAGATCGCCGCAATCCAGACTACATTTGCAATTGCTTCAAATGAAATCAGAAGGTGTATTAATCGGTATAAAGGTTTTTTCCATATTAGGATCCATCCTTCCTTCATAGCCTGTAATTTTGTCGTTTCGGCATCCTTAGTCTTAATTGGGGTATCATCATTAATCCTGTGAAGCAGACATGTAGAACAAACAAATAAGGTAAATGTTAGCCAAACCACATTCTGCCCACCCAACAAAACAACCAGAACCCCACCTACCGCCCAGGCGCCCAATTGAATGGTCTGGTCAATAACTGCAACAAAGCTATTCGCTTGAACAATCTCATCCTTTTGTACCAGTCTTGGGAGCAACGACATGGAGGCAGGCATGGACCATCCATCCAAAAACGCAATGATAAGAATCATAAATAAAATGAGCCACAACGAATGTGATTTAGTAAAGGTAATTAAACAGCAAAGAACGAACAATATGAATGTTTTATTTAACTGGGAACCAACCAAGATCGTCTTTAACCTATATTTATCGAACAACAAGGGGGCAAGTGTACTGCCAATAAAACGCCCAAACGTGTTAAAGAATGGCAGTAGTGCCAAATAAAACGCTGAACTCGTTATTTCGTAAAGAATCGTAATTAACCCTACAATATAAAGCACATCGCCCAAATTCGCAAAAGAATCACCAATCCATAAAAATCGAAATGATTTACTTTTCATTTTCACTACCCCTTTTATCATTTAATTCAGTATGAGAAAAGGAGAAGTTTACATTGGCTAAATGCCCCCCATCTATTTTTAAATTGTTATACAATAGCATTTTGTTAAGAGTTTTCGTTTAATACTGCTTTCCAAACTATACATCCGTAGGGGGTAGTGAATATGAAAAAGCACCGAATACGACCAAATCATTTTAATTTTGTCATCTTACTATTTTTCACAATCTCTATAATGATTTTAACATAAATTTTCCATTTACCTTTAAAAAAATATAGTCAAAATATAGTCCACCATAATTTATAAACTACCTAAAGTAAATTATATCTTTTAAATCAAACACTTTGTCAGTAATCCCCAATCGTTGTGCTGGTGTTTTCACTGTTTTCTTTTTCCCTTCCTTCGTTGTAAACGGCATACAAAAGTTATAATGAGTTCGAAGTATCGTTAGAGCCATTTGTGCGTATTTTGGATTGAAATTAGAATAGATATAACTTTTACCATCTCCACGAGCTGTCATTAAAGGTCTTTCTAAAATGGACAATCTTCTGCGGATGTTTTGTATAAAAGTATTTACTGCATTGTCGTTTACTTCAAGTATTAAATTAGCAATATCGCTCGGTTCTAAAGAAGATAAATCAGTTGTGCCATCCACTTCTCTGAAACCTCTGTCTGGTGTAGCCAAAGGATGTTCAATTGGATTACTTGCATATTGATTGTAGGAGTGGGTGGCAGTATGAATTTCTTCGTGAAACTGATGTCGTTGGAATGTATCCTCAAGGTACATATACGCTAGTTTCCGCAAAGACCGTGTAGTGTGCCCGTTCGTAACTCCCCAATCGTAGAGGTCTTGTTGAGCTTGTTTGAATTCCTCATATGCTTGCTTTCGTGTTTTCGTTTTATTTGTTTGGCTAATGAAATGATGTGCATCTGTTAGCTTAAATTCTTTAGCGAACATTCGATAGCAAGCAGTCATTAACGAACTATCCCTATCAGTAACAAATCGCCACTCAGAAGCGTTTAAAAGCTGCTTGATAAGCCAGTAGTGTGCCATAGTCGTGTATGTTGAATTGACGTGTAAACCCTCAATATATTTATCTCTTCTTTCCACCTTTAACAGTTCCCTGTGATACTCCTCTTTGGTTTGAGTATCATTATGAGAAGGTGGCTGCGGATAATGCGAAAAGCGTAACCGAGCGTGTCGTTTAGCAAATTCATTCAAGTGGTCTTCCTTAAATAAAACCGTATCCAATGCTATATCTTCCATCGAGGCGTTCCAATCATAAGCTATATCCGACCGAAATATATATCGAGAGAAGACCTCAGCGGTAATGACTACATTTGTAGGAAATTGAGTGTCTTCAACGCTATCGTATTTTTTGCCACCCATTCCTTTTCTACGAACATTGTTCAATAGATAGGTCATCTTATCGGTGTTAAGCCAAATTTCATCAAAAGAGGTTTGTTTTAATGGTTTAGTTTCATATCGCTCTATAAACTCTAAACAACGACGATATAGCCATTCTAGCTTTTGATAGTACGTTCCTCTACCAATCCCTAAAATTTCGCAAGTACGACTAACTGGTGTCTTGTTTAAAAGGAGTTTCGCAAAAGTAGGAACAATATCATTTTTTTGTTGATTATAAGTGATAGATTGTTTGGTGTTTGGCATTATATTCGTCTTTTTCTCGCAAGATTTACATTGCCATCTCTGTGCTCCGACTTTACTCTTTCCTTGCTTATAAAAGCCTTTTGGTTCATTGAATGGAGTAAGTCCTTCGGATACGCACCCTTCTTTGTGAAAGATATATTCTGGTTCAACTTCTTTCACTGTTTCCAAGCTGACTAATCTTGAAATTTCTTCAGCGACAGACCAGTTGGAGAAGGTTCTTGTATGGCAATCTAGCGTCATCCCTCTTGTTGGATGCACAGGGTCAGGATTGCATTTGATTGTTTTACTTTCACCTGTTCCACTTAATTTATATCGACTTGGTTTCCCTTTAACTGGAAACTTTTCTTGTCCCATCCCAAACCATTTACAATATGGATTAGTGCATTGATTTACTTGAATAGTATTACTAATTCCGTTCCATTGAAACTGAACAGGTTTAAACAGTAAATCATTGAACTTTGTAGCGAACCTTTTCGGCGTTAAAAGCGGATACTGTTCTGTCCGTTCTTTGATTTCCTCATTAGTAATCGGAGCAGAAACTGCAACAACCACATCTTCTTTTGTAGTTAACCTTTTTGGCTTAACCAGTTTATTTCGCCACCTTATCTTCAATTTCTAGTTGTTGGATAATTCGCTTGTTGTTACGTTTGCTTTCAATCCATTTGATGAAACCTTCATCATCAAGGAGGTTGAGCATTATAATCTCAACTACTTCATCCTCGGTATATTCTGTGTATTCAGCATAGTATTTAACAATGGCTCTTGTATGCTCCGACAACTCCCAATTTACCTTCTCAGCGTTTCTATTCTTAGGTTTAATGAATTTCATTGCCATCACCTTCCTACTATTATTATCACCATAAATAGCAATAGATATAACAACTAATTTAGCAATGATTTTAGCACATAAAATAGCAAGAGTACATAAATCTATGTGCCTTTGCTATTTGCCTTGTTATTTATAACGATATTTGACTATGTAAAAGTAGTTGAACGCTGTTATGACAATAAAAATGGGATGCTAAATCATATGTGATTTGCATCCCTAATTTGTGTGTTATATTATATTTTCTCTCCCGTAACTGACCCCGTTAGTCTAAATTGGGCTTTTTCTTTTTTTTGTGGTTAAAATTTTCAATAAAAATTGGTTCTATATATGGTGTAGGAATGAGCAAAAAGTAGTGTTCTGATGAATAAATTTTGAGTCTTTTGAATGGATTCGCTAAATAAATAAAGTAGAAAAAAAGAGAAACCAGTCATATTTGCATATTAAACCAATTTTATGCATGACTTTATCATTATTTTTCTTTCCCTTCATAGGAAAAGTTTGATGTGGTGGTATAGAACTATATTGATAAATAACAGATAAGGTCAATATATCTTGAGGCATTTATAACACTGTATGCTTCTTTGGTCTTAGAATAAAAAATAATCATCCTAGGAATAATTATTCATTTTGGAAATATTCTGAAAATCATTACAAACTTCGACGGAATATGACAATACCAATAGCTTATAGTTGATTACAACAACTAGACGAGCATCTCAGAAACCAGACATGTTCTTACTTTTAGGGGAAAGGAGGCAAGTGTGGTTTTTTGTTTATCAAAATTTGTTGGGGGAGGAATATTCTTGAAGAGAAGAAGACAGGCAAGAAGATTTAGTATTGTTGCCACAATCTTAATGATTTTCTCGTTGTTTACGCCAGCTTTTGCAGGTGCAGCACCAAATAGTGCATCAAAAAATGCTACACCACATACTTCTCTAGTTGATTCTAAAGAAGTAGTAGAAGCAAAAGTAAGTAGCAATGTAATGAGTGAATTTGAGAAAGAGGAGAAAGTCACTTTCTTAGTTAAGTTTAAAGAAAAAGCAGATCCAATGAAAGTTGCAAAGGAATCTCTTGCGAAAGCTCAAAGTGCAAATCTTTCAGCTTATAACCAAGAATTAGTTCAACGTTCAGCAGTAATCTCAGAGCTAAAGGCTACAGCGATTGCTTCGCAACAGAACGTTAAGAAGTTTTTAGAGGCTGAGGCTTCAAAAGGTAACGCTGAAGAAATTAAAGAATTTTTCGTTGTTAACGGTATGGCAGTTACAGCTACAAAAGAAGTGGCTGAGAAAATTGCGACATTCCAAGAAGTAGAAAAAATCCTTCCGAATGAAACACGTAAATTGATTAAAGGTTTAGCTGTAGAGGAAGCTCCAAAAGCTCAACCTCAAAACGTTGAGTGGAGTGTTAATCGTGTGAATGCTCCAGCAGTTTGGGGACTTGGAATTGATGGTACAGGGGCAGTTGTAGCGAATATCGATACTGGTGTTCAATGGGATCACCCAGCACTAAAAGAAAAGTATCGCGGATATGATGCTGCAACTGGTCAAGCAGATCATACTTATAGTTTCTTTGACCCTGTTAACGGACAAACTACTCCGTATGACATTGATGGTCATGGTACACATACAATGGGTACGATGGTTGGTAGTGAGCCAGATGGTTCAAACCAAATTGGGGTAGCACCTGGTGCGAAGTGGATTGCTGTACAAGCATTTACTGCAGATGGTGCCTATGATTCTGATTTACTTGAAGCGGCAGATTGGATTATGGCTCCTGGTGGAGACTCATCAAAAGCTCCTGATGTTGTGAACAACTCTTGGGGTGGAGGATCTGGTATAGATGAGTGGTATCGTGACACTGTAATCGCTTGGCGTGCAGCGCAGATTTTCCCAGTGTTTGCAGCAGGTAATACAACGTTATTTAACCCTGGAGGACCTGGTTCAGTAGCAACTCCTGCAAACTATCCGGAATCATTTGCAGTTGGAGCAACTGACATAAATGATAATCTTGCTAGCTTTTCACTTGAAGGGCCATCTCCTTATGGAGAAATTAAGCCTGATGTTTCTGCTCCTGGTGTAGCGGTTCGCTCATCCGTCCCAGTTGATAGCTATGCTAGTTATAACGGGACTTCTATGGCAGCACCTGCAGTAGCCGGTGCAGTAGCATTACTACGATCTGCAAATGGAAGCATTTCCGTCGATGATATTGAGCAACTATTAATGGATACAGCAGAACCAATGACTGATAGTGAATATCCAGAAAGTCCAAACAATGGTTTTGGACATGGAATTATTGATGCATTTGCTGCAGTATCTACAATTGCAGACGGTTTAGGTTCAGTACAAGGTCAAGTAACAATGGATGGGGAAGATACAGAAGCACCAGTGTTTGAGCATGTTGCTCCATCTGAAACATATGCTGGCCTTGATTTGGAATTAAGTATTGATGTTAGTGACAATATTAGTGTCACATCTGTACAACTGCAGTTTGGTGATGAAACGGTAGATGCTAAACGTGTATCTGGTAACTTCAAAGAAGGTGTTTATGAAGTGACATTACCTGGAGATGCACTTGAAGTAGGTACTTTCACTTATAACTGGGTAATCAATGACTTTGGTAACAACCAAGTAGTTAGTGAAGATTATAGTGTCGATGTTAAGGCTGGAATCACCAACGGTTACTTCGAGGACTTTGAAGTTAATCCATTAGGTTGGCAAAAGCTTGGAACGAACAATGTTTGGGAGTGGGGAGCACCAACTTCTGGACCTGGTGAAGCATTTTCAGGTGATAATCTTTATGCTACAAATCTAGCGGGACCTTATGCTAGTAGCATGAATAATCATTTAGTAATGCCACCAATCGATGTTCCAGCAGAAAGAGATTCCTTCTTACAATTTAAGAGCTGGCATAACTTTGAAATCAGTTCTTCAGGTAGGGCTTGGGATTATGGTGAATTAGTAATTTCCAACGATATGGAAAACTGGACTACCTTGGAGCAATTTGTTGGCGCTTCAGAAGGATGGGCTGCTAAAGAATTTGATTTAGCAGATTACCAAGGAGAACGCGTTTATATCGGTTTCTATACTTACTCCGATGGAAGTGTGACAAGAGATGGTTGGTATATTGATGATGTAGCTTTAACAGGCGATTCACAATTCAGTGATGATGCTGTAGCACCAACATTTGATCACGCTGCACCAAGCGATGCGTATAAAAATATGCCACTAACCCTTAATGTAACGGTTCAAGATGATTTACGGATTGGTGGAGCGACACTTCATTTCTTAGAGAATGGAGAGTGGCAATCACTTGATGCCGAACTTCAAGATGGCAGTGAATTAGAAGGTACATTCAGTACACTTGTACCAGGTGAACATGTTACTGGTGAAACTTTCACTTATAAGTGGGAAGTTCGTGACTATGCTGGTAATACAGTAGAAAGTCCTGAATATGAGGTTACTTTAAGTGATGGTATTACAGTAGGGTACTCTGAAGACTTTGAAAACAATCCTGCAGGCTGGTCTCTAATTGGTGCGAATAATGTATGGGAGCTTGGTGAACCAACTTCCGGACCAAATGGCGCGGTTTCAGGAGACAATGTTTATGCTACAAATCTAGCAGGGCAATATCCGACGCGTATGGATGGAACACTAGTAATGCCTGCTGTGAGCGTACCTGCAGATGGAGCTTATCTGCAATTTAAGAGCTGGCATGAGTTTGAACAATCTTCTTCTGGTACTGCATATGATTATGGCCGGGTAGTTGTATCTACAGATATGGTCAACTGGACGTCACTATCTCAGTTCAATGGAACTTCGGGTGACTGGTTAGATGCAGAAGTTGATTTATCTGAATATGCTGGACAAACGGTATTTGTTGGATTCTTTGGGTACTCAGATGGTAGTATAACAAAACTGGGTTGGTACCTTGATGATGTTGCATTATCTGATACATCGCTAAACCTAGAAAGTAATCCAGCGAAAGAAAAAATTACAACAATAAGTGATGAAGATGAAAAAGCAAAAGAAGCATCATTAGAGAAAAATGCAGAATCTAAAAATAAAGCTGCTCAACCAGCTAAAGATGCTTCCGTTAATGCTGACAATCAAGTAAGTGGTTTACCACTTGGTGCAACAGTTTCTGTACTTGAAAATGGACGCTCTGTTTCAACTAATCCACAAGATGGATCGTATTCTCTAATGCTTCCAGCAGGGGATTACACATTAGTTGCTGAAACTTATGGCTTCCGTGCTCTAGAGCAGGCTGTTACAGTGAATCAGGATGAGGTTGCAACTGCAAACTTCGTACTGGAAGAATTACCAAAAGCTACCGTGTCTGGTACATTAACAAGCGAGAAGTCAGGCAACCCAATTGCGGGAGCTACACTATTACTTGTTGAAGATGCTAACGTTGAACCGGTTCAAACAGATGAGAATGGAAACTTCTCTATTACAGGTTATGAAGGAACATACACATTAAAAGTTATTGCAGCAGATTACTACGGACAAGAAATTGAAGTAACATTTGATCAAGACAAGACACTAGACATTGCATTGGAACCATTCTTTACCATCCCTGGTGGAGAAATTGGATATGATGACGGTACAGCTGAAAATGCACGTGCATTCTATGATGCTGGTAATGGTTGGGCAGTTAAAATGTCACTTCCAGAAGGAAAAGATCAAGCAATAGTTACTGATGGTGTATTCCAATTCCATGGCACTGATTGGCCAGTTCCAGGTGGAACAGGATTTGCAGTAGAAGTTTGGAGTGCTGGCGATGATGGTATGCCTGCAGAAAAGCTAGCTGGACCAATTGAGGCAGAAGCAATTCGCGACTTAAACCAACCAACAGTTGTTGATTTAAGTGAGCATAACATTCAAGTAAATGGCGACTTCTATATGGTATACATTCAAACAATCGCTAATCCTAATGCACCAGGACTTGCAACGGATGAAAATGGTACCAATGCAGGAAGAAGTTATCAATATGTTGGTGGAGCGTGGTCTGCATCACCGGCTGCTGAAGGTAACTATATGATTCGTGCTCGAGTTGCATATGGAGTAAGTGACCCTGTCATTACATCTCCAACTAACGGAGCGTTTACGAATGAAGCAGCAGTTACTGTTGAAGGAACAGCATCTCATTCAACTTCACTAAGTCTTCAAAATAACGGAGCAGAAGTTGGAACAGCTGATATTGGCGATGATGGAGCATTTAGCTTCGACATTGAACTAGAAGAAGGTGCTAACGAACTTCAAGCTGTAACATTTGTTAACGGTGAGGAAGCTACTGATTCTGAAACGGTTACAGTAACTCTTGATACTATTGCACCAGAATTAACTCTTTCCAATGTTAAAGATGGTGATCGAACAAATCGAGAAACATTAACAGTTCAAGGAACAGTAAATGATGCAAATCTTGCTTCTCTAACTGTAAACGGTCAGGAAACTTCCGTTGAAGAAGGACTATTCTCGAAACGTATTTTACTTGATGAAGGTGAAAACACAGTAGAGGTTGTAGCAACTGATGCTGCTGGAAACGTGACTACTAAGGTAGTTACAGTAGAAGCAGACTTCACTGCTCCTGAAATCGAAAATGTAACACCTACTGAAGACAAGAATCTCCAAGTAGGTGAGACGGTTATGATTACATTCGACAGTGAATCAGGGTTAGACACATCCTTTGTTGTTCATATGCCTTTAACTAATATGACGACTTCTAATGTAACAGAGCTTCCAATGATTGAAACTACGGAAGGTCACTATGTTGCATATTGGACAGTACCAGGTGGAATTATTGCAGAAGGAGCTGTTATTGAAGTTATTGCAGTGGATGACTTCGGTAATGAATCTCGAGCACAAGCAGCTGGTAAACTAAATATTTCTGATGGTAGCGGTGATGAAGATAATCACCCTGGCAAAGGAAAAGGAAAAGGAAAAGGTAAAGGCAACGGCAACGACAATCCTGGAAAAGGGAAAGGGAAAGCAAAAGGGAAAAACTAACTTACCCTTTTCTAAAAAAAGGCACAGCTAGCTATTAAGCTACTGTGCCTTTAAATTTGCCTTATAATACTAGAGTGAGATTGTTAGAATAAAGAATTTGTCGAAAGAATAATAAATGAAGTGATTGAATTTTCCGGTGGGAGTCACTATAATAAGTCTATCTTAATTGATTATTACGATGTACATGAGGTGCAAAACATGGAAGTTAATATTGGCCCGCGTATGGTTAAGACGGGTCTTGCGGTTGCTTTGACTCTACTTATAACTGATATCCTTAATCTAGATTTGGAGATAGTAGCAGCAATTGCTGCTGTACTCGCTATGCAACCTTCTATTATGCGTTCCTATGCCTATATTAAGGAAGTTGTTATTTCCAATAGTATCGGAATAATTTTTGCTTTAGGTGGCTTTTTTCTACTAGGAAGTCATCCCCTTTCCGTTGGGGCAGTTGTTATTATATCGATTGCTATTAATATTAAACTAGGACTTAACAAGACAGTAAGTTTAACAGTTTTAACCATTATAACGATGATGCTTGGTGGCGATGATGGTATAAACTATCTTTATATTCTTGAACGTCTATCACTTGTTACAATTGGGGTCATGGCTGCATTTGTAATAAATGCATTAGTAATGCCACCAGACCATAAGAAGATTTTATATACTATGATTAAAAAGGCTAATGATAAAACTAACTTTTTATTACGTGTTATTTCTAATAAAACAATGAATGTTCCACAGATGAAAGCAGAGGATCAAGATGCAGAAAGATTAATCAATGATGCCAAAAATTATTATGGGATAATTTCTGATGAGCGTAATCGTTTGTTTATTCGTAAACGTCTAAGCTTTTTCCGGAATATTATTATCTACAAGCACATGATTCAGGTTTTAAGTAAGAAACATACACTAATTCGTGAATTAGAGAAGAACTTTAATAAAATAGAAACTATGCCTAGTAACAAGTCACAATTGATTAAAAAACTAGTACTTGAAATTAACTCATACAGTGAAAATATTTTGCTATTATATGAAGATAAAATAATTCTAGACAAGGATTTACAAAAAGAAACGAAATCGGCGATGCAAGTAACTATTAATAATTTGATTGATGAGTTACAAGGAGCAGAGTTTTCCAAGTGGGCCATCGTTTTTCCAATTGCGAATAGTATTATTGAGTTATTTTTTGAATTAAATAAATTAGAGCGATTTGTAAGATTAAAAGAAAGTAAATAGACATTTATATAGACTAAATAGAGCAGAGGCTAACCCAATTAACTAGGGAAGCCTCGTTTTTAATTACATAGAATATATTTCTTCCAGATAAGCACGTATGGTTGCTAATTCAAGAAGTGCTGGTTTGGAGTCTAAGCTTACAATAGCTGCGGATAGTCTCGATATCGCTTCATTCATTCCCTCATATTCTGCTTCGTCCCCTAACAGCTGTAACTTCCAATCATTCTTTTTATATAATTTCTTTAAATCTTCTAATAGCATATTGGCATTTTGCCAGTCCTCTTGGCTAATGGCCACTTCTAAAGCCTCAACTTTATTGAAAAAATAATCACCACCAATTGGTTCCGTGCACCCACCAATGAAGAACGTAATTAAAATTAATAAAGATATAAATATCGTATTTTTTAGCATAAGCATCCTCCAAATTTGCATGTTATTTCTAGATTGTCCAATACTATAAAAAGCTTACATATGTACCTAGAATTAAATATGTTTGATAATCCTACGCCGAATATATATGCAAAGAAGGTTTATTCCAAGTTAAATACTATGCTACATTAAAAGTTTGGAGGGTATAATATGCCTGAGTTTGTATTGACGATCATTCGGTCATTCATTTCGTTTTTATTGTTACTCATACTAGCTCGAATAATGGGGAAAAAACAAATCTCACAATTAACCTTCTTTGATTATTGCGTGGGAATTACAATAGGTTCAATTGCTGCTAGCATGGCTGTGGATCAAAATATTAAGATCTCAAATGGAATTATTGCACTTCTTGTATGGGGGTTAATACCACTAATTTTAGGTTATTTAGGATTAAAATCTAAATGGTTCCATCAATTGACAGATGGGAAGTCCGATGTACTGATTGAAAGAGGGAAGATTTTGGAGAGGAATCTAAGAAAGAATCAACTAGCCGTTGAGGAATTAATGTTATTATTACGAGAAAAAGATGTTTTTAATATAGATGATGTAGAAATGGCAGTGTTCGAAACAAATGGTCAATTAAGTATTCTAAAAAAGTCAGAGAAACTGCCAGTAACTCCAGAATTTATAGGTAAGCCGGTTGAACGAGATCAAGGACCAACCATTATTATTTCAGATGGTCAGGTAATGAAGAATAGTTTAAAAAGATTGGGTTACACGAATGAGTGGCTATTAGGAGAAGTGCAAAATCAGGGTGCAAAAAGAATTGATGATGTTTTTTTAGCGCAAATAGATTCTAAGGGAAATGTGTTTATTGATTTGTACTCAGATGAACTAAAAAGAGAGCCTGTAAAACAGCGCCCATTAATGGCAGCAACATTAAAAAAACTTCAAGCAGATTTGGAAAGTTTTGCACTACAAACTCAAAATCCAGCAGCGAAAGAAATGTACACAAACCAAGCTAAAAGTCTTCAAGAGGTCATAGATAATATTTCACCATATTTAAAATAAGATATTGAAATAATTCATTATTTCAATAGAGCATGAGGAGTGAATAACTTGAGAGTATGGTTGGTACCTATAGTTTCCATCATTATTGTTTTTATAAGTTCGAATTCCTTTGCATTAGAAGAAACCAAAACTAAATATTTTGGTGTAGGGGCAACTGTTGAGGAAGTAGAGCAAGCAACTTTTACGGTTAAGACTAAAGGAGAGAACGTAGGTGAAGGATTTATTTTCACTCCTGAGGAAATTACTAATGGTGATAGAATTACCTTTCAAGTTAGTTTGGAAGGGAAAGGAACTGTTTATATTAAGTTAGTGGAAACAAATCCAAATGGCAAGTATATAAAAGAACACACAACACCAATGATTTTATTAACTAGCGATTGGAAAGAATACCGAATTAATGCCGATTTAAGTAAAGAAACGGAACAAGTTGATGTATTAGTTATTACAGATGGAACCCAACAAACAGAATTTAAGTTTCGAGATGTAACTATCATTCGGTAATCTATCGAACTGCCCAATGAATTATATGAGGCAGTTCGACTTTTTCTTATATTTCATCAAATTGTGACAATATTTTACGAAAATTTTCATTCTTTTTTCCTATTTTTGATAAAAATATGGTATTATTTTACTATATTATCAGAAAATTGAGGTGGAAGTGTGGAAGTCTTTGTTGCAAGGCAGCCTATTCTAACAAAAAAACAAGAAGTATTTGCTTATGAATTACTGTATCGAAACAATAAACATGACAATTTATATGCTAATTTGGATAGTGACCAAGCCACCTCTGAAGTCATAAATAGTTTTCTGCAGATTGGCATTGAGGAGCTGTCTGATGGCAAGCCCTGCTTTGTTAATTTTACGGAAACACTATTAGAAAATACAGTACCTACATTTCTTCAACCCGAATTAATGGTTGTTGAAATTTTGGAAACTGTAAGACCTACTGAGAAAATCATTGAGAATTGCATGAAATTAAAAGCGCAAGGATATAAAATTGCACTAGATGACTTTGAATTAGTAGAGAACGATATAAACTTCAACAAACTTATTTCATTGGCCGACATTATAAAAATAGATATTCAAAAGACAAATCGATTTGAACAATTAAAGATTATGAATGAGTTGCAAAATAGAAATATTGTCTTCTTAGCAGAGAAAGTGGAGACAAGAGAAGAATTCGAGCAATGTCTGTATGATGGATACTCCTATTTTCAAGGCTATTTTTTTAGTAAACCAGTCATACTCTCATCAAAGGATATTCCAGTCTTTAATCATAATTTATATATCATTATTTCCGAACTTTCTAAAGAGGATCCAGATATTGATAGACTGAGCAATATCATAGAATCAGATGTTTCTTTATCCTATAAATTATTAAGATTATTGAACTCACCGACTATTGGTCTTGTATATAAGATTAAATCTATTAAGCAAGCCATTGTCTTGCTAGGTTTAATTGAGTTAAGAAAGTGGGTATATGTACTTTCATTTCGAGAGCAACTTGAAAAAACAGACCCAGTAATTGATGAAGTAATTAAGTTGTCTTTAACTAGGGCCAAAGCAAGTGAATTAATTTCCTTACATATTGGAAAAAGAAAAGAAAGCTCAAGTATGTTTCTAATGGGATTATTTTCACTTGTAGAACCAATATTTAAGAAACCATTAGAAGAAATTCTGCAAAAATTACCACTTGATCAAGAAATTAAAGATTCCTTATTAGGATTGGAGACTTCCTTGACACCTGTTCGAGATTTAGTTTTTGCTGCAGAAAAAGGTGAGTGGAATAAAGTAGGACCATTGGTAAAAGAACTTGGGATAAATGCGGAAAATTATAATGACTTATATAAAAAATCGTTGATGTGGGCTAAAGAAGTTATGGATGGGAATGATATGGCTTAATTTTAATTAAAAAAACTTTGTCAGGTGAGACAAAGTTTTTTTATAATTACGTTTCATTTTGATGTTTCCAGTAAGTATCTTGTCCACTTATAGGGCATTGTGGGAATGTATCATTCTTATTTAAACTTGATTTTTCGCCTGATTGACATATATAGGAACCTGAAACAGGAACACCTTGTCCAGTACGATATTCACGAAATTCTTTTTCCAACTTATCACCTCCACCCCTATTATTCCCTAGAATGATGTTAGTACCCAAAATAAGAGATCTATCACTGACTTTTTATAATGCGTAGTGAATATTTTGAACATTTGGTGTATACTGTTGTGTGAGCTTGTTCATTTTGTCAGGGGGAATTAATGTGATTGGTTATGAATTGGAGCTAAAGTTCAAGTCATCCAAGCTCGAAAACCTAAAGGAAGTTATATGGTCAGAGCTGTCAAGGAATAGTCAACTTATTGCATTACCACCTAATGCTGAAGTAGCCATCACTGCCGGCAGTAGAGGAATAAATAATATTGTATTAATTTTAAAAGAAATCGCGAATTTCTTAAAGAGTAAAAAAATGAAACCCTTTCTTTTTCCAGCGATGGGAAGTCATGGTGGAGCAACTGCAGAAGGACAAGTTGAAGTATTAAAACAACTTGGTATTACTGAGGATTCGGTAGGAGTACCGATTCGGTCCACAATGGAGGTTGTTAAATTAGGTCATATTAACGAAAAAATGCCAGTTTATATGGACAGGATTGCTTATCAAGCTGATGCTATCTTAGTAGTTAACCGAATTAAATCACACACAGCCTTTAGTGGGAAAATTGAAAGTGGTTTAAGTAAAATGGTTTCAGTTGGGATGGGAAAACAAAAAGGAGCTAGTTTTATACATAGCCAAGGATCTGATTTTATGGAAGATAATATCATAAAAGGCTCAAAGTACGCAATTGAAAATAGCCCAATCTGTATGGGGTTAGCGATTGTTGAAGATAGTTATGATCAGACTTCTATAATAAAAGGAATATCAATAGAAAATTGGCATGAGGAGGAAGCTAAATTACTGGATATATCCAAAAGTCTAATGCCATCATTACCTATTGATAATATTGATTTACTAATAGTAGAGGAAATGGGGAAATGTTACAGCGGAACTGGAATGGATCCTACAATTATTGGAAGATTACGGATTGATGGGATACCAGAACCTCAGAAGCCAATAGTCAAAAGGATTGCAGTTCTTGACTTAGCAGAACAATCCCATGGAAATGCACAAGGTATCGGTCTAGCTGATTTTACAACAGAGAAGTTAATTTCAAAGGTAGATAAATACGCAACATATATGAATAGTATTACGAGCACGTTTTTAAGAAGGGCCATGTTTCCGTTTATTTATCCTACGGAAGAGGAGGCTATCAACCATGCACTATTAACTCTTGGACCTGGGCTTAATAAAGAAAATGTAAAAATTGTTCAGATTCCTAATACATTACATCTTAGTAGAGTAATAGTATCAGAATCTGCTTTAAAAGAAGTGTCTCCTCAAGTAGATTATTCAGTCACTAGAAGATTAGAGTTCTTATTTGAAAAGGGTAACCTAATTAATAAAATAATGCCATTATAGAGGAGAGAGTATATGAAATTAGCAACTATTTTACTAGATGGGGAAGAACAGGCAGGGATCGTTTTCTTTGAAGGTTTGTTACCAGTAAAATTATTAAATGATAAGTTAGGTCATAGATGGCCAACAAGTCTATTCCATCTCATAGCAAAACTGAAATTGGAGGAATTGAATCAATTCATTAAAGAAAAAGAAGAAATGATATTGTTAAATTCAACACTTGAATTAATCCCTCATCACGAAGTCCAATACAAACCTCTGTACCGAAACCCAGGAAAGATATGGGGAATCGGGTTGAACTACGTAGATCACGCATCTGACTTAAATGAAGTCGCCCCTAATACAGAACCAGCAAGTTTTATGAAACCAGTCACAACAATAATCGGACCAGGTGAACAAATTAAAGTACCACATCAATCATACCGTACAACAGCTGAAGCAGAATTAGGTATTATTATAGGGAAAGAATGTAAGAATGTATCTCCAGAGGATGTCCCTAATGTAATTGCTGGATTTACAACCATACTAGATATGACCGCAGAGGATATTTTGGAAAAAAATCCTCGTTACTTAACCCGAGCTAAAAGCTTTGATACATTTTTTAGTTTTGGTCCACAATTAATTACTGGAGAAGAGGTGGAAGATATATTACAACTTCATGTCTCCACTATCAAAAATGGGGAAGTACATAGAAAAAATATAGTAAATAATATGACTTTTAAACCATGGGATTTAGTATCATTTCATTCAAAAGTAATGACACTAAAGCCAGGGGACATTATCTCAACCGGAACACCTGGTGCAATTAAAATTTCGGATGGGGATATTGTAGAGTGCCAAATCGATGGATTTGAGAGTCTAAAAAATCCGGTTATTGATTTGAAAATAAGTAATCAATAATAATGTGGAGAATTAACAAATCAAATTTTTTAAAAGAATGCTTCATACTAGCTTTTGGATTATTTGTACTAATTGAAAAAAGAAGAGCGCTTTTTCTAAGTGCTACGTATATTTCCGAAAGCTAGTTTTAGCGCTCTTTAAATGTGCTAAATATATGTCTAGTATTATTTAATACAACACTTAAATGAATAATTACTATTTTAGATAATTTACATGAAATGGACTTTCTCTTTCATCACTTTGTGTTGAGATCCATTGTTCTGTAGTAAATTCAAGCAGTGATCGAATACCACCAAAGCGACCGATACCAGAGTCTTTTTCACCACCGAAGGCTATTAGAGGCTCATCATTAACACTTTGATCATTCACATGTACCATTCCAGTTACGATTTGTTTTGCTACCTCTACTCCCCTTTCGACGGTGCCAGCATGAACAGCTCCACTTAATCCATATTGCGTATCATTTGCAATTTCAATTGCCTCTTGGTCAGTTTTTACCTTAATAATGGTTGCTACAGGCCCAAACATCTCATTTTGAGCAGTTGCAACCTCATTACTACCAATTAATATATATGGGTGCATAACATTTCCTTCAACTTTTCCTTCTAAGACAATTTTTGCTCCTTCTGACTTTGCTTTATCGATATGACTTAATATGGTTTCTATTGACCTTTTGTTGATGAGGGGTCCAATCAAAGTATCTTTTTCTTCGGGATTACCTACCTTAATTTTCTTTGCGAGACTTACGAATTTATCAACAAATTTATCATGTAATTTTTCATGTACGATAATTCTGTTAAGTGACATACATATTTGTCCGTTATGCATAAACTTACCAAAGAGGGCGGAATTAACTGCTCGGTCTATATCGGCATCCTCGAGTACAAGCAGGGCATTATTTCCACCGAGTTCAAGAATTGACTTTTTAATTAGTCGACCACAGACTTCCCCGATATGGCGACCAACACCTGTTGACCCGGTAAACGATATGACTCTAGGGATTGGATGTTCAATCATCCTGTCTCCGACTTCTTTCCTATTAGGAATAACGACATTAAATAAGCCTTTAGGGACACCGGCCTCTTCCATTATCTTGGCTAGAATAGTTCCTCCTGAAACAGGAGTTTGACTATCGGGTTTTAATACAACCCCATTACCAGTTGCAAGCGCTGGGGCAACCGATCGCTGAGCTAAGTACATTGGAAAGTTAAATGGTCCAATTACACCAACAACTCCTACTGGTTTGCGATATATCCTATTTTCTTTACCTGCAACAAGTGAGGGGATAATTTCACCGCCCATACGTAATGGAAACGAAGCAGATTCTTTTGTAATCGCAATTACAAAATCAACCTCAACATTTGCCTTAAGATGTGAAGAACCACTTTCTTTGATTAATATGTTCACCAGCTCTTCTCGATGTGATTCAAAGAGTTGAACTGCCTTTTCCATAATTTGTGATCTTTCAAAAGGATTTTTATCTTTCCATATTTTTTGTGCTTCTTTGGCAGATTCATAAGCTTCGTTAATATCATCAATACTTGCCGTTTTTATCTTACCTATAATCTCCCCACTATATGGATTATCTACTTCAAGTTCTGTATTCCCATTACCATTTTTCCATTCACCAGATATATAATTTTTAGTTAACTTAGAATAAAGATCCATCAAATTCACTCCTAACATTGACATATACTCTCCTTTAGCGTACCCATAAATGTAAAACATAGTAAATATAGATGATATTGAACTTAAAAAAACTAGGGAGATGAAAGTGGTGAATTATGTTAAAATCATAGAATGATTAAGAAAATAAAAAAGGGAGGGAATTGATTGAATCATAAAAATAACATGTTAATTCCTGCAGGTTTGTTTATTGGAATGGGAATTGGAATGGCAATGGGGCATTTAGTTGCAGGATTATTTATAGGACTAGGCACAGGGTTCTTGTTCTCAACTATTGTTTCTATGATAGGAGCAAATAAGAAAGAGTAAAGGTAAGGTATAAATATGGTAACAAAGACGATTAATGGATTAACATTTGAATTAAAAGAGGATCAAGACTTTTCTTGGTTAGAGAGACTTGGAGAAGTATTTTCAGTATTTGATCAGCAAGATTCAGGAAATATATGTTTCGGAATAAAAATTAAAGGTAAGAGACGCTTTATCAAATATGCTGGAGCAAAGACAATAAATTCATCAGTGAACCCGGACATAGCAATTCAGCATTTAAAAAATTCAGTGACGATATATTCCGACCTAAAATACCCATATTTGGTTGAATTAATGGATTGTTTTGAGACAGAAAAGGGTTTCGCTCTATTATTTGATTGGTTTGGTGGGGAAACGCTGCATAATCATTGGGATTTCCCACCACCTAATAAATATGAACATCCTGATTCACCTTATTTTAGATTTAGAAAATTGCCCTTAATGCACCGATTAGAGGTAGTGAATACCATCCTTGAGTTCCATGTTCATGTGGAAGAAAATAATTATGTTGCGATTGATTTTTATGATGGAAGTATCCTATATGACTTCAAAAATAACCTAGCTAAAATATGTGATATCGATTTATATCATACGAAACCATATAAAAACCAGATGGGACGAATGTGGGGATCTTCCCGATTTATGTCTCCGGAAGAGTTTGAACTTCACGCAATAATTGATGAAAGAACGAATGTGTTTAATATGGGGGCAATCTGCTTTGGACTGTTAGGCGGTGAATTAGACCGTTCAATGGAGAAATGGGAAGCATCGAGTGAATTATATGATGTAGCAATTAAAGCGGTGGAGAAGGATAGAAACAAGCGTTATCGAAGTGTACAAGAGTTTTATTATGATTGGAAAAGCAGTATGTAGCAAGACTAGAAGTCTTGTTACATACTGCTTAATTATTTGACCTGACTATAAGAATTTGTCTCAAATAAATCGATTAAATCAATGTCTTCATGATTATCTCTAAACCAGTTTAGGGCAAACTCATTTCGGAAAAGGACTATATAATTGTCTTCGCGATCTCGAACTAACAGATTACGGTCGTCAAATAAAGATTCTTTAACTTGTTCTGTTTTTAACCAACGCGGAATTCTTTCGCCAATGGATTCAAACAGTACTTCTACATTATATTCATTTTCCATTCGGTACTTAAATACTTCATATTGGAGTTCACCTACTGCTCCAATAATATAAGATTCTGTCCGCTTGTCTTTAAATAACTGAATCGCACCTTCTTGTACTAGCTGATCAATTCCCTTTTTAAATTGCTTGGATTTCATGACGTTTTTTGCCATTACTTTCTTAAACAATTCAGGTGGGAATTTTGGAAGTTCATCAAACTCGAAGTCTGCTTTTCCTTCTATCAATGTATCACCTATTTGATATGCATTTGGATCATAAATTCCTATTATATCACCAGCATATGCTTCATCTATAGTATCGCGCGATGAAGCAACTATTTGCTGGGATTGAGAAAGTTTAAATATTTTTCCCGTTCTCGATAGTTTCACACTCATTCCTCGCTCAAATTTCCCTGAGCATACCCGTACAAATGCAATTCTGTCACGGTGTGCTGGATTCATATTAGCTTGAATCTTAAAGATGAAACCAGAGAAATTTGAGTCAGCTGGTGCGACTACACCTTCTGTTGATCTACGTGGGCCTGGAGTCGGTGCAAGGGAAATAAACGTATCAAAAAAGTCATGTACACCGAATGGAGCTAATGCACTTCCGAAAAATACAGGTGTTTGTTCTCCGTTTATTACAGCTTCCATTGAAAATTGATCGCCAGCCTCATCTAATAATTCAAGTTCCTCCTTAGCCGTGCTATATTCATTTGAATTTGTAATATCTAGATAATCAGGATTATCTAACTCGGCATAAGGAATATGTGTTTCCTCTTCATTACCGTTAAATTTAATAAATTGTTCATTAGAACGGTCAAAAATACCATGAAACCTCTTTCCCATACCTACTGGCCAGTTCATTGGGTAAGTTTCAATTTCTAATACTTCTTCTATTTCCTCTAATAACTCAAGGGGCTCTCTACCTTCACGGTCTAATTTGTTTATAAAAGTAAAGATAGGTATACCACGCATTCTACATACTTTAAATAACTTGATTGTTTGGGCCTCAATTCCTTTAACCGAATCAATAATCATTACCACACTATCAACAGCTGTTAATGTACGATAAGTGTCCTCACTAAAGTCCTCGTGTCCAGGTGTATCAAGAATATTAACTTGAAAATCCTTATAAGGGAAATTCATAACACTGGATGTAACGGAGATACCACGTTGCTTTTCAATTTCCATCCAATCTGAGGTGGCAAATTTTCCTGACTTTTTACCTTTAACAGTACCTGCAGAGCGAATTAAGTTACCGTACAGTAATAGCTTTTCTGTAAGTGTTGTTTTTCCGGCATCTGGGTGAGATATAATAGCAAACGTTTTTCGTTTTGCAACTTCCTCTTTAATCGTCATAAATAATTCCTTTCCAAAGTAAAATTCACATTATTTCGAGCTTCATTCGTCCATTACTATACCGCAATGGCTTAGGCACTTTCCTATAATACTATATTCTTTTCGGGTCTGTATAGTTGAATAAATAGTTCCGTTGATGATTTTTAAGATATATAGGCAGTTTATAATCTTACATGGATAATGGTTCGTAAGTTGACAATATTATGATACTTCGTTAAACTATATTCAACAAAATTGAATGAAACGATACAAAATTGAATATGCTTTTATAAACGATTCTTTTCTTATTTTCATATTGTATAATATAAAAAATTTTCTATACTGGTGAAAACGTATTCCTGATAAGGACTCTTGGGTGAATATAAGGTTAAGGAGGGAAGTTCGTGGGAAAATGGCCGGATTTTGTTACGTTAAAAGAAGTTGGACCACGTGATGGTTTGCAAAATGAGAAACAGTTTATCTCAACCGATGATAAAGTAGCGTGGATTGATATGCTTTCAAACTCGGGAATAAAGGAAATTGAGTATTCTTCATTTGTTAATCCTAAATGGATCCCAGCCTTAGCTGATGCCAAAGAAGTTGGGAAGCGGATAACACGAAATCCAGATGTGTTATATTCAGCATTAATTCCCAATATGAGAGGTCTAGAGAATGCATTAGAAGCAGGAATTGATGGTGCATCTGTGTTTATGTCAGCAAGTGAAACACATAACCGTAAAAACATTAATAAATCAATCGCGGAAACTTACCCGGTTTTGAAACAAGTTATCACAGAGGCTAAAAAAGAAGGTAAAAAGGTAACAGGATATGTGTCAACAGTCTTTGACTGTCCGTTTGAAGGTAGGATTAATCCCAATCAAGTTTTGCGTGTATTTGACCAATTGATTGAGGATGGGGTTGACGACATTTCACTCGGAGATACAATTGGATCAGCAGTTCCTTCACAAGTGGAATTGCTACTAGAAGAAATTCTAAAGAGATTTCCTAAAGAAAAAGTAATCTTGCACTTTCATGATACAAGAGGAATGGCAATCGCTAATATAATGACTTCCTTAAACTATGGTATAACCAGATTTGATACATCCATTGGGGGACTTGGTGGTTGTCCTTATGCTCCAGGGGCTGCTGGAAATGTTGCGACCAATGACGTGTTATATTTGTTACATGGATTAGGGGTAAGAACTGGGATAATAGATAAAAAGATTCAAGAGGCTTCTATTTTTATTCAAAATAGATTAGGAAAAAAACTCCCGAGTCGCTCTTTAGCCTATATTGAAGGAACTGCTTAACCTTTCTCCTGCCAATTATAACGCTATACTGAGATTTAAAATGACTATAGAATTCTTATAGTCATTTTTTTTCGGACTTAAGTAAGTCTAATAGTCACCCGTTAAGTTACGTATCTTGACTAGCTTTATAACTATAATCTATTATATAAGAAATATTGTTCGCAGCCAGAGAGGGGAGAAATACAATTAATCTTGAAACTATCGGAAAGAAAATAAAAGAATTACGATTACGTAAAAAATTAACTCAACAGCAAGTTGCTGATTTATCTGGTATTTCAAAAAGTATGTTATCTAAAATAGAAAATGGTCAAACAGCATCAGCGGTAGCCACCCTGTCTAAAATAAGTGAAGCCCTAGATGTCTCTCTCTCGTGGTTAATTGATGATAGAGAAGAACAGGACTTGGTATTTCTGCCAAAAAGTAATAGGCGAGCAAGAATTGGTGATGATAATATGGGTTATTCGTACGAGTTACTTGCTAATCGTTCTTCGTTATCTGGGTTTGAACCAACCATTGTACATGTTACTCCTAAAAACCTAAATTTAAGACAAGAATCTTATACCCACTCCCAGGACGAGTTTATTTTTGTCTTGGAAGGCTCTATATACCTCTCTTATGATGGGAAGAATTATTTTATGGAAAAGGGAGATAGTGCATGTTTTCAAGGGTCAAAGCCGCATTTATTCATTCCTGTTGATGAAAATGAAGCAAAAGTATTAACATTCTTTATAGACAATCCATTATAGATAGAAAAACAAAGTCCTGTATATTAGGGCTTTTTTTATTACAAAAGAAAAAAATAATTTGTTCACCAGGATTCTAAAAGTTTGATTCGTTACCATAGACATATAACAATAGAAGGAATATCAAAGGAAAGTATTTAACATTTAATTGAAAGCGATTCCATGTTACAATTAATGACAGAATATAAAGAAAATAATAGTTTGTAATTAACAGTTGTACAGTAGATCTTCGAACATTGTTAGGAGGGGAAGGAAATGGGGAAAACCAAACATACTGGCCCGATTAAATTACCAAAAAAGCCAGATCCAAAGCTTTGGGTAAGTAAGGTTCCTTTTGGTCTAGGTAAAGTTAAACCCCACCATATTCGAGATACCATGAAAGTCGTATGGGAAAATAAGGATAACTTACCGTATGCTACTCGAATTCTTACACAAGGTGTATGCGATGGATGTGCGCTTGGGGTTTCAGGTCTTAAAGATCAAACATTGACAGGTCCACATGTCTGCACAACTAGACTTAATGTATTACGTCTTAATACAATGGGGCCAATTAAAGAAGGTATGTTACATGGCGACATTGAAAAGCTTCGTAAAATGACTAGTACAGAGCTAAGGCAACTAGGAAGAATCCCGTATCCACTAATCAGAAAGCCAGGTGACCCGAACTTTACTCGTATTTCCTGGAATGAAGCGTTAAATATGGTTGCAGAAAAAATAAAGTCAATCAACCCTAAGCAAGCGGCTTTCTATACAACATCTCGAGGAATAACGAACGAAGTGTATTATACATTAGGAAAAGTTTCCCGTTTCCTAGGAATAAATAATGTGGATAATGCGTCAAGAATCTGTCACTCTCCATCGAAAACAGCTTTAAGCCGATCTATTGGAGTTGGAGCATCAACTTGTAATTATAAAGACTGGATTGGAACAGATGTCCTTGTATTCTGGGGGTCAGTCGCTGCTAATAACCAACCTGTATCAACGAAATATATGTATGCAGCAAAACGTAAAGGAACGAAGATTATCATAATCAATCCATATCACGAACCTGCGATGGATAAGTATTGGGTACCTTCTATTGCAGAATCTGCTCTATTTGGAACGAAGATAGCTGATGATTTTTATCAAGTAAATATCGGCGGTGATATTGCCTTTATGCATGGAATTATGAAGCACTGGTTTGAGATGGAAGAAGCAAATCCTGGATCAGCACTTGACCATGCATTTATAAATGAACATGTGAACGGTCTTGAAGAATTAAGAAAGAAAGTAATGTCCTATCAATGGGAGCAATTAGAAAAATCATCTGGAATACCTAAAGACAGAATGCTAGAATTGGCCGAGCTTCTAGCTAAATCAAACTCTGCAGTGTTTGTCTGGTCAATGGGACTAACACAACACCGATTTGGAACGGATAATATATCACAAGTAGCAAATTTAGCTCTACTCAGAGGATTTCTTGGTAGAGAGCATTGTGGCTTAATGCCAATTCGTGGGCATTCAGGTGTTCAAGGTTCAGCGGAAATGGGGGCAGACCCATTTTCTTTACCGGGTGGTGGATTAGATAAGAAGAACCGTAAACGTGTTGAATCGATATGGGGGTTCGATATTCCAAAATGGCAGGGAGATATTGTAGGTGTTTCATTAGAAAATGCACTATTACCAGGGGAACATGAACGAAAGTTAAAACTCTACTATTTGTCAGGTGGTAACTTCCTAGAGACCATGCCAGATCCGGATTTTGTAAAAGAAGCACTAGAGAATATCGAGTTACGTGTCCATCAAGATATTATTTTGAACACTTCTACTTTATTAGATGCAAAGGAAGCAGTGCTTGTCCTACCTGCAATGACTAGATATGAACAACCAGGTGGTGGAACATCTACCTCAACAGAAAGAATGGTATACTTTTCACCAGAAATCAAAGGTCCCAGAATAGAAGAAGCAAGAGCAGAGTGGGAGATTTATGTAGATTTAGCAAAACGAGTAAAACCCGAACAAAAGGAATTGATCGATTTTAAGGACGCTAACGATATTCGTAAAGAAATTGCTATCACCGCTCCTAACTATGATGGAATCCAGCAGTTAAATAATAAAGGAGACGTATTCCAATGGGGTGGTGCATGGCTTTGCGAAGATGGAATATGTCCAACACCAGACGGAAAAGGCAATCTAATTACTGTAGAGATTCCGGAACTTAGGAAGCCAGAAGGACATTTCTATGTCACAACAAGAAGAGGTAAACAATTTAACTCCATGATTTATGATGAAAAAGATCCATTTAATGCAGCTGATCGCTATGACCTTCTCATGAACAAGAAAGATGCTTTAGAATTAAATATAAATGAAGGTGATGCAATAGTTGCTTTTAATCAATATGGAACATTTACAGGTCGAGCTAAGTTTGAACCGGTAAAGTCTGGGAATGTAGAAGTCCATTGGCCAGAAGGTAACTCCCTCATTCCAAAAGGTGTATATGAGAATTTTGCAGGAATACCGGAATATAATACTGCAGTTATTATAGAAAAAGCGGAAACTTATTATGCCCATAAAGACACGAAATATGTAGAAAAACGTGTGGAAGAACTAGAGATGGAACCACATTAGAGGGTGAGAGTATGAATGAGGTAAAACAAGAACCTTTTGAAATCATTCGTTTTAATGGTACAGAAGCAACTAGAATGGAGGAGGAAATTGTTGAAGAGTTTCCTCTAACTATTATTCTTAATGGTGAAGAATTTGCTACGATGGTTTGTTCTCCAACTAGTATGGAAGAATTAATTGTTGGTTTTCTTGCCTCAGAAGGTATTATTCGGTTGTATGAGGAGATAAAAAACATGTTCATTGATGAAGCAATGGGGTTTGCATATGTGGAGTTATATCGAGAAATCAATCAAGCAAGTATAGAACACTCCAAACGCTTCATCGGGTCGTGCTGTGGTAAAAGTAGACAATTTTATTTTAAAAGTGACGCAAAAACGGCTAAAACTGTTACGAGTAAAATTCTCATTAGCGCAGAACAATGCTATAATCTTATGAAGGAATTGCAGTTACGCTCTGAACAATTTAGAAGAACAGGCGGTGTTCATAATGCAGCACTTGCAACACCGGAAAGTCTACTTGAGGTTCGAACTGATATCGGTAGACATAATGCATTAGATAAAATCTATGGTACAGTACTAGAGCAAAAAATAACTCTAAATGATAAATTAATAGTATTTAGTGGTCGTATCTCCTCTGAAGTGCTATTGAAAGTATCCAAAATTGGAGTAGGAATATTATTATCGAAATCTGCACCTACTGACCTAGCACTGAACTTGGCAAATGAGTTGGGAATTACAGCGATAGGTTTTGCCCGTGAGAATAAAATGAATGTCTATACACATCCACATCGGATTGTAGAATTGGATATGGAATCCTATACAAAATAAATGATGTAGAGCTGTGTTTAGTGATGAAATACAGCTCTTTATCATAGGTTAGTAGTTAAGTAATAAAAGGAGGCCTGTCGTCATGATTGTAACGGATAAATTTGGTCGGCCCTTACAGGATTTGCGTATTTCTGTAACAGATCGCTGTAATTTTCGTTGTACATATTGTATGCCTAAAGAGATATTTGGTCGTGATTATCCATTCTTACCCAAGAACGATTTACTTTCGTTTGAAGAGATAGAGAGACTAGCAAAAGCTTTTGTTCAGTTAGGTGTAAAGAAAATACGTTTAACAGGCGGAGAACCACTGTTACGAAGAAATTTACCAGATTTGATAGGTAAATTATCAGTTATTGATGGTTTAGAGGATATCGGATTAACTACAAATGCTACTTTACTAGAGAAAATGGCTAGTGATTTAAAGGATGCAGGGTTAAAGCGTATTAATGTTAGTCTAGATGCTTTAGATAATCAATTATTTCAATCTATTAATGATAGTGGTATTAATACTGAAAAAGTGCTGAGAGGTATTGATAAAGCAGTAGAAATTGGGTTAGAAGTAAAAGTCAATATGGTTGTAAAAAAAGGAATGAATGAAGTTGAAATCGTTCCAATGGCTCGCTTCTTTAAGGACAAAGGTGTAACGCTTCGTTACATAGAATTTATGGATGTCGGTAAGACAAACGGTTGGGACTTTAGTAAGGTCATTACAAAGAAGCAAATCTTCAATGAATTATCCCGTGAATTTGAATTAGAGCCAATAGATCCTGATTATATTGGCGAAGTGGCAAAGCGCTATCGTTATATTGGAACAGATACGGAGGTAGGCTTCATAACGTCTGTTTCAGAATCATTTTGTTCTACTTGTACAAGGGCACGAATTGCAGCAGATGGAAAACTCTATACCTGTCTATTTGCTTCAAAAGGATTTGATTTTAAAGAGTTGCTTCGTTCTGGTGTGAATGATGATGAGGTCATTAAGCAAATTATTGCTCTCTGGAATAATAGAACAGACCGCTACTCTGATGAGAGAACGGAAGAATCAGCAAAGAATAAAGATAGAATTGAAATGTCCTATATTGGTGGCTAAGTGAGGTAATACGATGAAAGATAGATACTCCAGGCAAATATTATTTAATCCTATTGGAATGAATGGACAAGAACTTATTTCTAAAAAACATGTACTGATCATTGGCTGCGGTGCATTAGGTACAGCCAACGCAGAAGGTTTAGTACGAGCTGGTATTGGCAAGTTAACAATTGTTGATCGTGATTATGTAGAAGCTAGTAATCTCCAAAGACAGCAGTTGTTTACAGAGCAAGATTGCTTGGAGCAATTACCAAAAGCTGTTGCTGCAAAAGAACATTTAGCTAAAATTAACTCTAGTGTGGACATTAGAAGTTATGTGATGGATGGAACTAGTGTTAATTTAGTACCACTCGTAATCGAAGCGGATTTAGTTATAGATGCTACCGATAATTTTGATATACGGTTCATCATGAATGACTTAATTCATCAATACCAGGTACCTTGGATATTTGGCTCTTGCGTTGGAAGCACAGGAATGAGTTATACCATCCTACCAGGTAATAGTCCATGTCTACAATGTATACTTGATGCAACACCTGTATCAGGTGCAACTTGTGATTCTGTGGGGATTATTGCTCCTACTGTTCAGATGGTTGTTGCTCACCAACAAGCAGAGGCTTTAAAGATATTGGTAGAGGATTACGGTGCACTACGTACAAATTTAGTTACCTTTGATATGTGGAAAAATCTTTATCATACAATGAATATGAAGCGTGCCCAAAAGGACTCATGTCCAACCTGTGGAGAGAACCCAGTATATCCAACTCTTACCTATGATGCACAGACGAAGATGGAAGTGCTATGTGGTAGGAATACGGTACAGGTAAGAGCTAGGAGAGAGGTTCATCTTGAAGAATTAGCAAATCGCTTAAAGAGGATAGGCATTGTAAATCAAAATGAATTTTTATTATCTTTACAATACGAGGGATATCGGGTAGTGATTTTTCATGATGGTCGGGTTCTAATTCATGGAACTGACTCTACTGAAAAAGCGAGGAATATTTATTATCAGCTAGTTGGATAGGGAGGATACAAGATGGTTGAAAGAAGAAAACCTATCAAAGTAATAGATGCGTTACAAAGGGTGTTGAAGTATAAAAAAAGTGGGAGTGTTCAATTTGTTTCTATTGAAGACTCATTTGGGCGTTTTCTAGGAAAAGATTTAATTGCCGATCATGACATTCCTTATTTTGACCGCTCACCATATGATGGTTTTGCAGTTCGTGCTGAAGATACAGCAGGTGCTTCTAGAAGTAATCCGGTCACATTTGAAGTGATTGGAGAGATTGGTGCAGGAAGTGTATTTGATAAGCATGTAGAAGAAAAGCAAGCAGTTCGAATTATGACAGGTGCACAACTACCTGAGGCGTGTGATGCTGTTGTGATGCTTGAATTAGCTAATGAATTGGAAATAGGTGGTAAATCTTACTTTGAATTGAAGCGCCCCTCAAAAGTAGGTGAAAATATTTCATTTATTGGTGAAGATACCAAAAAGGGAACAATTCTAGCATCAAAGGGCACATATATAAATCCGGGAATTGTAGCCCTTTTGGCAACATTTGGATATAAAAAGGTACCAGTTAGTATAAAACCTAATGTTGGGATAATTGCAACAGGTAGTGAGTTACTCGAGGTCGATCAACCACTTGAACCGGGTAAAATACGCAATAGTAATGCTTATATGGTCTATGCTCAAGTAAAACGCGCAGGTGGAAACCCAATCTATTTAGGTCAATTTAGCGATGATTTTGATACATGCTTCCATCAAGTATCAGAAGCGTTATCTAAAGTAGATATTCTCCTTACAACGGGAGGGGTATCGGTAGGTGACTATGATTATTTACCAGCAATTTATGAAAAATTAGGGGCGAATGTTCTATTCAATAAGATAGCGATGCGTCCCGGCAGTGTCACAACTGTTGCAGAACTAAATGGCAAGTTAATGTTTGGTTTATCTGGCAACCCATCAGCTTGTTACGTAGGGTTTGAACTTTTTACTAGACCAATAATTCGGGAGTTCTTACATACTAAGAAACCAATTTTGAAGAAAGAGATAGCTGTACTAGGGATTGATTTCAAAAAAGCAAACCCATTTGACCGGTTTGTAAGAGGACATTTAGAAATTAAACATGGTAGATTAGTAGCCATCCCAGTCGGTTTAGATAAATCAAATGTAGTTTCATCGCTAGGTCATGCAGACATATTAATTCAACTTCCAGGAGGAACAAGGGGATATGAAGCGGGAATGGATGTGTCGGTTATTCTACTAGAAGATCAGGAAGGTACAACCTTGGAGACATTTATACAAAACGATATTATTTCGCGAAGGGGTATGCGTCATGGATAATGACTTCTTTTCTATCGTAGAGGAACCAATTCGGGTTGAGGAATTGATTCAAAAAGTTACCAGAAGTGAAGCAGGTGCGATTACCACTTTCCTTGGAACAGTTCGAGAATGGACAAAGGGGAGAAGGACCCTTTATCTGGAATACCAAGCCTATAAACCAATGGCGGTTAAGAAGTTAGCTCAAATTGGAAGAGAGATAAAAGATAGATGGGAAAATACAGAAGTTGCTATTACTCACCGAATTGGGAAACTAGACATTTCAGAAGTGGCTGTTGCAATTGTCGTCTCTTCTCCACATCGAAAGGCGGCATACGAAGCAAATGAATATGCGATCGAAAGAATAAAACAAATTGTTCCAATTTGGAAAAAAGAGCATTGGGAAGATGGTGAAATTTGGATTGGCGACCAATTAGAAAAAGTAGCCTATCCTAATGGTGTACCATCTATATCTATGAAGGGGGATATAGAAGAATGATTACAGTTCTGCTTTTTGCACAACTTCAAGAATCATTAGGGAAGGAAATGATTGAAGTCGAAGCTTCAAATATTTCCGTTACAGAGTTAAAAGAACAACTTAAAATCGCCTACAATTTACCTCAAATTGATCATGTTATGACAGCTGTAAATGAAGAATATGCTTTACCAGATGATATACTCTCGAGTGGAGATGTAGTTGCCCTAATTCCACCAGTTAGTGGTGGATAATAAATGAAAATACTACAGGTAGTGGGTTACAAAAACAGTGGAAAAACGACTATTTCTAAAGAAATAATTCGTTACTTTACTAGTAAAGGTATTAAAGTCGGCTCACTCAAACATCATGGACACGGTGGAACACCACTTGGAATGGAGTTCACAGATAGCGCTCAACACCAAAAAGCGGGTTCTAAAATTGCAGGTGTACTAGGTGAAAATATATTTCAGTTGTCTCATGTAAATAAATGGGAGATTGAGGATATGCTTGCCGTCTACCAATATTTAAAAATAGAATTCCTAATCTTAGAAGGATTTAAGGAACTTGCTTATCCCAAGTTAGTCCTTCTTCGGAATCAAGATGACGTATCTTTGTTAACTAGTCTTACAAATATTATCGGTATAATAAAGCCTTGTGATATACATATAGAAAATAAAGATACATCTATATTTCGACTGGAGAATACAGGTGGTATATGTGAGTGGTTATATCAACACCATTATGTACAAGGAGAAATAAGATGAATCTTGAAATTGCTGGAATAGTATTAGCAGGTGGACAGTCAAGAAGATTCGGTACACCAAAAGCGTTTGCATTACTCGAAGGTATCCCGTTTTATAAGTACTCCATTAACGTGATGAAGCCATTTGTAAAATCCATTGTACTAGTATCTAATAACGATATAGTGGATGAGTTCAAGCATGAGATTCCTAATCTTAAACTAATTGTTGATGATCCATTATATGCAGGACTTGGACCACTTGCAGGTATTTATTCTGGGATGGATTCTGTCGAAGCGGAATGGTATCTTATTTCCCCTATTGATGTACCATTTATGGATGAATTGGTTTATAAAACTCTTCTCGAGAATATAGAAGTTGGTAACGAAATAGTTGTTCCTATTGTAAAGGGGAGAATGCAGCCGCTCATTTCCGCTTTCCATTGTACGATGAAGGAGAGAATAAGAGAGCAGCTTGCGAATCAAGAACTCTCCCCTAAACAATTATTTACAAAAAGTAAAGTTAAATTTATAGAAATGGATTGTGAAGAACCCTTTCGAAATATTAATTATCAAGATGATTTACGTAAGTATCAAGTTAAGGATAGTTAGGAGGGGAAATATGTTAAAGGACCATAAGAGACTTGCTAAACGTTCTGTAAAATGTGCGGTAATTACGGTTAGTGACACTAGAACAAAAGAAACAGACAAAAGTGGTAAACTAATGATTGAATTTCTGGAAAATGGGGGACATAAGGTTCTCCAATACAGCATCATTCCAGACGAGAAAACAGTAATACAAGAAACTGTAAAAGGTGTAACAGCAAGTAATGAAGTAGAAGCGGTACTCATAAATGGTGGTACGGGGATCTCTAATCGTGATGTGACTATTGAAGCACTTCAGCCGTTGTTCGCCAAGCAGATACCAGGTTTTGGAGAGCTATTCCGTATGCTTAGTTATCAACTAGACATTGGTTCTGCGAGTATGTTATCAAGGGCCATTGCAGGTGTAATCAATAACCGAGTGGTTTTTTCAACACCGGGTTCAAGTGGAGCAGTAGAATTGGCTATGGAAAGACTGATTCTGCCGGAGCTTGGACATGCTGTTAGGGAAGTTACCAAGGATTTAAATTAGGTGTGATGTGTTAACGATTAGAGGCATTCATTATTCCATGTGAATATCTTTAATTTACTACTAGTTGCTCTAAAATAATTGTGAATTACATAATTTATACAAACAGTGCGGTAGACTGTTAACTGCTATAATTAAGTCGGGATAGTGGTATGTTACCGCTCCGGCAGAATACTCCGCTTTCCGCGGGCCCGGCCTCAGCCTCCTCGAGGAAAGACCACCTCTGCGGGGTCTTCGGACACGTGCTATTCCCGCAGGAGTCTCCGAATTCTGCCTGCGCTGGTTTAGTTTTCTAATTATTGTTAGTTATTGAATTATGTTTTGCTTTTATGTGGTTCAATTGCTCTTATTCACTCAACACTAGCGTAGAAAATACACGGAGACTCCTTGAAAAAGAAAATCACTTTTTCTGCGTGCGATGTATCCCTTTCGTAGCGTTCCTTGTCCTGCGGGAGGATAGGCATCGGTGAGACCCCGCAGTGCGATAGCACGAGGAGGCTCACCAGCCGCCCGCGGAAAGCGGAGTGTATTTCCGTAGCGGGTATGTTGCTCCCATAATAAATTATTAGCCGCACAGTTTCTATCAAAAGTGAATGAGAGAATGCAAGAAACTAGCACTTAAATACTGCCTATTGTTTTAACCATTCCTTTTATAATCTCCATTCTTACCCCCACTTTTTTCAAGTAAATAGGTTGAACCGATAACCATACTTTTATCAACAGCTTTACACATATCATAAATAGTTAACGCTGAAATGGATGCTGCGGTTAATGCTTCCATTTCTACGCCTGTACTTCCAACAGTTTTTACTTCTGCACGTATTACTAATTCTATAGCTTCTGCTTCTGTTAGTTCATTCCATTGAAATGTTATGTTTACCCCACTAATTGGGATTGGATGACACATTGGAATGAGTGAGGATGTTTGTTTTGCTGCCATAATTCCAGCAACTTGTGCTACAGAGAGTACGTCTCCTTTTTTTATCTTCTGATTTCGGATTGCATCATATACTTGATTACTCATTTGAATACTGGACCTTGCAATTGCTAATCGAACTGTTTTATCTTTATTTGAAATATCAACCATTTTAGCTCTTCCGTCTTCATTAAAATGGGTTAACATAATTGTTCCACCTCTCGAAAATTTTGTTACATTTATCTTATGGTAGGGCATTGGAAAAGACAAGTTATCGGGATACAAATGGGTTGCCTGGAATAAAGAACCGATACGGATAATCTTTTGCTTCACCAGAATTATTAATTCCTATTCTTGTTCCTTGCTCAACAGTTAATGGTTGTTTTCCCTCCGCAATAAACAAAGATGAATTATAAAAGGCTTTTCCATAATCATCCATTGTAATCCCTAATGCTTTTGTAAGTTTGCCAGGACCACTTGTGAGATTTTTGATATTAGAAACAGGTCTTCTCTTTAACATTAACTCGATACCACTTAAGGGCTCTACAGCCCGAATTAATACAGCTTCTGGTATGCCTAACCCACCAGTGACTACATTAACTAAACAATGGGTGTGCATTTGGTATGTATAAACTAGGCCAGGTTCGTGAAACATGATTTCTGTACGTTTGGTTCGGCGATTTTGAAAGCTATGAGCCGCACGATCATTAACTCCAAGATAAGCTTCCGTCTCAACAATAACTCCTGATGTAATACCCTCATCTGTGATTTTAACCAAAACACATCCCAAGAGATCTTTTGCTACTTCTAATGTTGGTTTGATATAGAAACTTTTAGGTAGAGGGGAAAGTGTGCTATTCATATAAATCTCCTTTCAATCAATGCCTATTATTTTATAATTTTCAAATGAAATAGTAGATGTAATATTGGATAGGATGATAGTAGATTAAGTGTGATAACCTTAGTATCGATTATCATGTCTCTGATAAAAAAGTGAAACTTATTAGTAAATTTATCGTAATAATAGTGAAACAATCTGATTATCTGTTATGATTAGCAAGGGAAATTAACCTTATTAATACTAAATATTAGGAGGAACAACTTTGGATTTTACGGTTTTTGAGAATAAAACTTCTAAAAAGAAACCAAGAATGTCAAAAGCAAAATCTATAACACTTATAGTCATTATTCTTTTATTTATTGTCGGTGCTTTATCTGTTAGTTTCATAACCGATTTTATTTGGATGGATAGTTTAGGGTTTCGTGACTTATTTACAACAATTCTAGGAAGCAAAGTATTGCTAGCAGGGATTGGCTTTATCGTTTTCTTAGTATTATCCATGATAACATTTTTCTGGGTTCGGAGTACGTATATTGGTCATCTGAAACAAGAACAGTTGCCACCTATAATCCTAGAAAAAAAGAAAAGTAGTGCTATTATTTTTGGTATATCCATGGTAATTGGTTTATTTGGAAGTTCACTCGTACAGGGGATAGGTTGGGAACCTTTATTAAAGTTTCTAAATCAAGCTTCATTTAATATAACTGATCCATACTTTAATATGGATATATCTTTTTATATGTATACCTTACCAGTATTAAAAATCATGCTAAATCTTTTATTAAGTTTGGGTATTTTCTTTTTCTTACTTGAAGCAGGGTTTTATTCTGTTTTTGGAATGTATCGTAAAAGTAAAAAAGCGCAAATTCATATGGGTGTGACATTAGGTTTTATTGGTTTACTACTTGCTGGGTTACATGTATTAGCACCATATGAAACCATACTTACTAATAAGGTTAATATCTTTCAAGAAAGTGCTGTTTATGGGCTAAGTTATACAGACCAATTAATCAACATACCGAAAGCTTATGTATTAGCAGCTGTGGCAGTCATAGGAACAATTTGGATGATTGTATCCATGAATCGTGGGAAAATCCTTTCCATGGCAATGCCAATTGTTGCTTACGTTGTACTTGTTATTGTTGGACAACTTGCAAGTGTTGCGGTTCAAAGCTTTGTTGTTTCACCGAATGAATTCTCAAAAGAAGAGCCTTATTTGGCACATAATTTAGAGTATACGAGAGCTGCTTATAAAATATTAGGAATAGAAGAGCAGGAGCATCCTGTAAATGATTCGCTAGATACAGCTATGATTGAGAGAAATATGAAGACGATTGAAAATGTCCGTATAAATGATGTAAGACCGCTGGAAGATGTGTATGATCAAACCCAGACGATCAGACCATACTATGCTTTTAATGATGTTGATATTGATCGTTATCAGATTGATGGAGATTACGAACAAGTATTCATAAGTGCAAGAGAATTGCGAACAGAAGATTTATCTGAACAAGCAAAAACCTGGGAAAACCTGAATCTTCGCTATACACATGGTTATGGTGTTGTAATGAGTCACGTAAATCAAGTGACACCACAGGGGCAACCTAAATACATGTTAAATAATTTACCGCCACAAGGTGTTATGGATGTTAATCGACCTCAGATATATTTTGGTGAAGAGTCTTATGATGAAATTGTGGTAAACAGCAAGAAAGAGGAATTCGATTATCCGCAAGGTGGTGATAATGCTACCTCTCGTTATGAAGCGGAAAATGGTATTCCGATGACAGGGCTGAACCGCTTGCTATTTGCATTAGATACAGCTAATTTCCGAATGCTAGTTTCTGATCAAATAAGTAGTGATAGTTTATTGCTGCATACAAGAAATATTATGGATCGCGTTGATAGAATTGCGCCATTCTTCACTTATGATGAGGACCCTTATATTTTCATTCGAGAAGATGGTAGCTTAGCATGGATGATTGATGCTTATTTAACAGAAGAGCATTATCCATATGCTGAACCTTATTCGGATAGTGGAGCGAATTATATTCGAAACTCAGTAAAGGTTGTAGTTGACGCTTATACTGGAGAGGTCGACTTTTATGTTGTGGATCCAAGTGATCCTTTATTAAAGACCTATCAAAATATGTTCCCGAGTCTTTTTGAAGAGGAAATTCCTGAAGACATACGTGCTCATTTTCGCTATCCAGAAATGTTATTTAAGGTTCAATCCTCTATATACGGAACATACCATATGTCTAACTTAGAAGTCTTCTATAATCGTGAAGATGTATGGCAGATTCCTACAGAAAAGTATTATAATGAAGATGTAGAAATGGATCCGTATTTTGTAACCATGAAACTTCCTGAGTATGAAGAGGAGGAATTTATATTAATGCAACCATTTACACCTAGAAATAGGCAAAACATGATTGCGTGGATGGGTGTTAGAAATGATGGAGAACATTACGGTGAGATGTTTGTTTATCGTTTCCCTAAACAGAAAAATGTTTATGGACCACAACAGATTGAAAACCGAATTAACCAGGATAGTGTTATTTCACAGCAGTTAAATCTGTGGTCTCAAGGTGGATCTGAAGTTATTCGTGGTAACCTGTTAGCTATTCCTATTGAGGATACGATATTGTATGTGGAACCTATTTATATTGAATCTTCCAATGAAACTTCACTACCTGAAGTAAAGCAAGTAGTTGTAGCGTATAGTGACTATATCGTCATGGAAGAGAGTTTTGAAAAAGCATTAGCACGGATTCTCGAACTTGTTGACCCAGATAGTAAGCAAAATAATGAGCCTAATGATTCTCAAGAAGATACGGAGGATGGGGAGGACACCGAACCAATTCTGAATGCTGAAGATACTCTAATAGAAGTATCTGAACTATTTGATGCATATCAAGAGGCCCTTTCACAAGGTGAATGGCAAAAAGCTGGGGAGTTAATGACAGAAATAGAAACAATTTTAGAAGGTCTTGAATAATAGAAAATTGCCAGGTATCGAAACAACCGATAACCTGGCATATTTTTTTGTTAGGAAGGTATACAAATCACTAGATATTATAAGGTGCGACTTCACCTAATAGTTGGAACAATAAACGAACGCATTAGTAAAATAATGCGTTCGTTTACTATAGTTAGTACCCTCTACCAACATAAGATGATCCTACAATAATTAGTAGGATAAATAGAACAACAATTAATTCGAAGTTATTGTTGTTTCTTCCACCGTATCCCATTACATTCCCCTCCTTACACCCGTATTACTATTAGCATATGGGAATTTAATTAGCACTTTGTGGACTTACGTGGAGGGAATGTAAAATGTGCTCTTCCGCTTTCCTGAGTCTATAGGGTTACTTATCTTCTTCTTCTTCTTGTAATTCTCTACTGAATTCCGTTTGCATTCGATTAGTAAGGGTAATGGTATTAGGTGCACTATATTGTTTTCTGTCGATTACTCTACTCTTCATATAATGATGAAAGAATATTTCTCCAAGTGCGATTATTGCAGCAGATATTAGTGATGCGTCACTTAATGAGAAGTTCCCTTCGAATAAACCTTGACCTATAAGCCAAACCCCAACCAGTGCTAAACCAAAGTCACCAATTGTAGCCCATAGATTGGACACGTTTGGTAGGATAAAAACATCGGTAATAAACGAAACCGTACTTAATATAAAACTAGTGAGTAGTATATCGGATAGTGTTACATCGAAAAAAATACCTAACACTACCCAAAGTATTAAGGTAGTCATGATAAGTTTTATTAGGAAAGATGATAAATGCTTCATAAGTGTTACACCTTCTTTTAAGTAGAATTTACTTAGTATTCTCTCCTTGGTTTAATATTTTCATTCTGTTTAGCTTTCATATTTTTATGTCGCATAATACATACTAGCATCAGAGGTGAGAACATGTATAAATTACTTTCGCATAATGATTTAGATGGTGTTGGCTGTGGAATATTAGCAAAACTTGCATTTGGAAAGGAAGTAAATATCCGATATAACTCAGTAGGTGGGTTGGATAAAGAAGTTTCTTGGTTCTTAGATCAAAAAGATATGGATACATTCTTATTTATCACTGATTTATCAGTGAATGAAGAAAATGAAAAAAGACTAGCTGAGTATTTCCGAAGTGGTGGAAATCTACAATTGATTGATCATCATAAAACTGCATTGCATTTTAATGAATATGAGTGGGGGCATGTTGTTGTTGAAAATGGAGAGGGCAAACTTAATTCAGCAACTTCTCTCCTTTATGAATATCTTGTTAAGCATAATCTTTTGACTCCGAAGCCAGTAATTGAGGAATTTGTGGAGTTGATAAGGCAATATGATACGTGGGAATGGGAAGAAAATGATAACTATGAGGCGCATCGTTTAAATTCATTATTCTATTTAATTTCCATCGACGAGTTTGTAGAAATTATGTTGGAACGCTTACAAGATAATGAGCATTTTCAATTTAGTGATTTCGAGAAAAAAATTCTTGAGTTGGAAGACAATAAAATAGAGCGCTACATTCGAAGAAAAAGGAGGGAATTGATTCAACATAAGATAGATAGTTACTATGCTGGTGTAGTGTTCGCAGAAATGTATCACTCAGAACTTGGAAATGAGTTAGGGAAAGATTATCCACATTTAGATTACATTGCTATTATCAATATGGGGGGAAGACGTATTGGCTTTCGTACGATTCATGATGATGTTGATGTATCTGTAGTTGCCCAAAAATATGGTGGTGGAGGACACTCCAAGGCTTCTGGATGTACGATGAGTAGTGAAGCTTTCAAACAATTTGTGGAGGAAACCTTCCATCTGGACCCCCTTAGAGAAGATGCTAGAAGAAATAAATTTAATTTAAAAGGAAATCCACTTGGTTCACTTTACCGTTCTAATGAAGGAAAAAACTATTTATTATTTAGAAAAGATGAATATTGGTTGCTAGAAGAAAATCACAAAGAATTAACTCTGTCATTTCCTAGCTTTGATGACGGTGAAAAATTTATAAAGAGAAATTATCAGACATGGCTAATACGTGATGAAGAATTTGTTGAGTATTTGATGGAAGGTTACAAACTATCAAAAAAATAATCAGTAGATTATAATGGAAAATAAGGAAAAAAACAGATAAAGGGGTGGCGTAATGGGCGATATTAAACAGGGTCAAGGTAAGTTTTTTGTTGGTGATGAAGCGAGACCAAAAGCTGAAATCACCTATCAAAAAGATTCTACTGGTAATTTGGTGGTTGACCATACCTATGTATCAGATGAACTAAGGGGACAAGGCATGGCAGGGCAGCTTGTCGAAAAGGTTGTAAGTTTTGCAAGACAAGAAGAAGTAAAGATAGTAGCAGAATGTCCCTATGCTCAGAAGTATATAGAAAAAAATAATCTTCAAGAAGTTCTAGCGTGATATGTACAAAGCAGTGTAGCAATTAGCTATACTGCTTTTTTACTTTTTTATTAGTTTTTTATTGAGAATTAGTGAAGGGAGATAGAGTATCTCTAAAAAATGATAAATGAGTATTTTACTACTGTCTTACAAGAATACATCGAGTGCCTTGTACAGTTTTTTAAAGCAACTTAATGTAATATAGTAAAATTGCTCTCTATTAAGACTGTTAAAATTCTTTCCTTTGAAATGGCCTTTTCATCGAACTCTACTCTTACCTCTCCATCATCGGTATCTATCAATACTCTCTCTATACCATGTAATTGATTCAGGAGATCTTCTACTTTTACAATCCCTGGTTTAGATGTGGCTTCTTTTATATATATAGTTTGTTCACTCATTAATTATTTTCCTTTCTTTGCTTCTAATTTTGTCTCTATCCTAAATATGTTTTCCAAAATTGTAACAGGTCAACCATCTGTATTCATATTCATGTAATACAGAACTAGCTCGTTAGCTTGACTAACAAGCTATGGGAAACAATTTACATTTAGGGGGAAACGAGATGTATTATTATTATAATCCTTATATTTCGGAATATAGATATTATCCTTATCCGGTTTATCCATATTATCCTGAGTATTTATATTCAAATGAGAAGGAACGTCAACAAGTTATTAAAGGTCAAGCAACATGGACTTCAGGAGGTCAAGTTACAAAATGCGGTCTACCCTGGTCCACTAACCAGTTTATGACGGTTGCAGTTGGTGAGGACACCCCGTATCAGTGTGGTGAATCTATAAAAGTAAGAAATCCGATAACTGGTAGGGAGGTTATTTTAACAGTTGTAGACCAAGTGGGAGGATATCCTCAAAATAAAATTAACATACATCGTAGAGCGTTTGAAGCTTTAGGAGCTAATCTAAATCAAGGAGTTATAAATGTAGAAATAACCCTATCACCAGAATTAGAAGAGGAGAAATGGGGCAAGTATCTACTCGAATTAGTGCAAGTTGGTCATCCAGACTTTGAAGTAACTGATTACAAATCTGTCGGAAAAACAGAGATCTCTCCTACAAGAACCAAAGAAACTTTTGACTTTGTTCTACATCAACAACAAGAAGAACTAAAAATACGTGGAAATGTTATTTATAATCCTCAGACCGATCGCGTAATTTCTTTTGATCTCGCGGAAATATAAACACGAGGATCTCGAAAAGATTCAATTGGGTATATAACAGTGTCACATAGTAGTGGTGAAAAATATACTATTTCTATAACGTTGTTTATAAAGTAAATCTTCCCTTAAACTAGAATTTTTAATAAGGATGAAGCAAATGATTAGTGGATGGTTTGAATTTGTGTTATTAATTCTAGCCTCTTTCCGATTAACAAGGCTAGTTGTGTTTGACAAGATTACGAATTTTATTAGGAGACCTTTTCATGAAGAAGTTGAAGAGATAGATTCTAATGGAAATACAATCAATTATATTGAAATTAAAGGGAAAGGTTTACAATATTGGCTTGGTGAATTATTAAGTTGTTATTGGTGTGCAGGTATCTGGTGCTCAGCCTTTCTAGTTGGTTTAACAGTTATTTGGCCTAGTGGAAGTGATGTTCTGATTACATTACTAGCAATTGCTGGGGCAGCTGGTATTTGTGAATCCATTGTACAGCGCTTAGTAGAGTAAAAATGTTAAAAGGAGGACAGTTTTAATGACTAAACAAAAGAAAGAAGAAAGTTCGTCCTCACCAAAACCACAAGGAAAGAGAAGGAAAAAATCGGGTTGTGGTTGTGGTAATAGAAGAAAAAGAAAATAAGTACTTTAGAATAGGAGCTAAGCCATACAGAAACTTGTATTGTTGTGTGGCTTAGTTTTTTTGTGCGTCATGAAATAATAACTCCATCAGATGATGGATATTAGTTACATCATTCTACCTAAACAGTTAACTTGCTAAAAATATAAAAAAGTTATTGACACCCTATTGATATCTATGTTAAATTATTAATCGTTGCTCATTAAGACATGTGAGTTACACAAAAACTTTTCAAAATAACTATTGACTTCATTTTGTTATTTTGGTATTATATAAAAGTTGTTAAAAAAACAAACTTGCTCCTTGAAAACTGAACAAAACAACCAGTATGTAAGAAAAAACAACCCTGTTTTTTCTATTAAAAAGAAATTCTAAAAGCTAGCGTGCTTTTAGTGCTAAGAACTTAATTGATTCTTTCAATTATGATAAACAAACTTTTTTGGAGAGTTTGATCTTGGCTCAGGACGAACGCTGGCGGCGTGCCTAATACATGCAAGTCGAGCGAGTGAAACTAACTGATTCCTTCGGGATGACGTTAGTGGATCTAGCGGCGGAC
>NZ_LT855386.1:353337-394886 GCF_900184735.1 Paucisalibacillus globulus | reverse complement strand
TCCATTGTCTGGTGATGATGGCGAGAAGGTCACACCTGTTCCCATACCGAACACAGCAGTTAAGCTTCTCAGCGCCGATGGTAGTTGGGGCATTGCCCCTGTGAGAGTAGGACGTTGCCAGGCAAATTAAAAGCCAAGAGATGATTTAGTCGTCTCTTGGCTTTTTGATGTATAAGGATGATGTGGGGTAAGATAGGGTATTCAATGGAGAATGAGTGCCAGTTCTTAGAGAAAATGCTGGAGCAGCTGAACTATCACCTTGAAATTGAGCATCATATCCCAAGTTGTCAGAGTAAGCTTCTAGATTCCTGACGTATCAGCCCGAATCTCCAATTCATGTGCTCAAAATTTGAAACCATATACCCAAACTTGTAGAGCATCAGCTCGAAACCGAGCATCTTGTTCCCAAGATGCTGAATCATGCTCCCGAACTCCGATAGTATCAACCCAAATTCCCAAGACATTAGCTATAAATTCTTAAGCATGTGCCCAGGCATTTTAATCACCAGCCTGATAATACCTATTAAAGTATAAAAATAGCGCATCCGCAGGGATGCGCTAAATTATTATTTAGAGACCTTTTCTTCTACTTTGGATTCTTTTTCAGTACTTGTTTTGGGTTCATTTAGTTCAAATGACAATCCATCACGGTCATTGACAGGTAGTTTGTTATTTCCTACTAATCCTTCTAATAATTCTTTTACATCAATTCCTGAGGACGCTTTAAGTGTCTCTTGGAGAGATGCCATGAGGTCAGTTGCATAACCAGTAACCTTGTTAGCACCGCCACCATTTTTACCATCTCCACCTGTATCTACGACAGTAATCTTATCGATGTTACCTAGTGGACTAGCAATCTCTTTCGCATATTCTGGAAGCATACGGATAACCATATCTAGAATTGCAGCCTGACCATATTGTTCAAACGCCTCAGCGATTTTACGTTTTGCCTCGGCTTCAGCAAGACCTTTAAGACGAATAATGTCTGCTTCAGATTCACCTTGTGCACGTTCTGCTTCGGCTTTTGCTAGACCATCTACACGGATCTTTTCAGCTTGTGCTTTTGCTTCTGCTTCAATTCGATATTGGTTCGCATCAGCAGCAGCAATTTGTTTCGCTTTCTCAGCGATTGCTGCTTGCTCCACAGAGTAGCGGTCTGCATCAGCTTTTTTCTTAACTTCAGAGTCATATTGTTTTTCACGACGTAGAATTTCTTTTTCTTCTAGTTCAATTTGCTTTTGACGTTCGATGATCTTAATTTGCATTTCTTGTTCAGTTACTTCTTGTTGTGCACGAGCATTTTCTAAATCATAAGCTTGGTCAGCACGCGCTCTTGCAACATCTTGTTCACGGCGGTATTCTGCTGTTTTTAATTGGTTTTCTTTTTCAGCCTCAGCAATTTCTGTTGCACGTTCAAGCTCAGCTTTTTTAGCTTCTTTTGCTGCTTCGGCTTGTTTAATACGAGTCTCTTTGTCTGCCTCTGCAGTAGCTATATCAGCGTCACGTTTTACCTGTGCAATACGTGGTTTACCTAAGGAATCAAGATAACCATTTTTATCTCTTACATCTTTAATTGTAAAGGAAACAATATTTAGCCCCATTTTAGCCAAATCTTGTGACGCCACACGCTGTACTTCTTGTGAGAACTTATCACGGTTTTTATATATTTCTTCTACTGTCATAGAACCAAGAATAGAACGTAAATGTCCTTCAAGTACTTCTTTTGCTTCAATTTCTCGGTCTTCCTTTGTTTTACCTAAAAATTGCTCGGCGGCTGTTGCGATTTCGTTAACTGTACCACCGATTTTAATAATAGCAGTACCATCTGCCATTACAGGTACACCCTGTTCTGTATATACTTCAGGAGTTGTTACATCAAGTTTGCTTGATAATAGACTTAATGGTTCTGCTTGTTGGAATACAGGAAGTACAAAAGTACCTCCACCACGAATTATCTTAATTTTGTTGCCTGATTCATCTGTATGTACGGTTTTTCCATTCCCTAAATAACTACCTGTTACAATTAAAGCCTCATCAGGACCTGCTGTACGGTATTTCTTAATAAATACTGCAATAAGTGTAATGACAAGAAATAAAGCAATTACGATTAGGATTGTAAAACCACCAAAAATTCCTAGATCCATTTAATTTCCCCCTTAATAATATATATTTAATACGGTTATTAACCATATTATGATAATGATAATTCGGAATCTAAATTGTAAGGAATAACATAAAAAACACCATCTTTAATATCTAATACTAATACTTCTGTTCCTTCAGAGATAGGGATGTTTTCATAACTTACTGCTGGTCTCGAAATCATACCACTTTTACCATCAATAACAACTTCACCGAAACCGTCAGTGGGAACAGAGATAATGATCTTACCGACTCTACCTTTTAATGATTCTTCAGTGAAAGCTATGGATTCTTCTGCTGAAGCAAGTGGAATTAGCACGAAGAAGTTTAGTAAAACATCCATAATAAGTGCAAAAGCAATTGAGATAAGAAGAATAAATGTACTTGAGAAAGGTGTTACTAACTCAAATACATATCCAGAAGAGGATAAGAATACAATAAATGCTAAAATTAGAGTAGGATTTAAGAAAGGAACACCCTCACCAACACCGTCTATGACATCACCAAAGAATAGGTAAAGAACGGTAAAACACCCTGATATGATTAGTGTTGTTAAATATATGGTTTGAATGTCTACCCCAAACAATGTCATATGCATCATCCTAACTATAAAATAAAATTCCGATTACCTATATTACGTTTCTATTGTAACGTAGGTTTCATAAAATACAAACAATTTTTAAAAAAATGATAGGAACTACTTGAAATAGATAAAATTACGTGGTGATTTACACCTCAGCCTATTTTATATTCCAGCATTTAGACAAGATAAAGGACAGTTACCTATTTAGTTAAAAATTTGACAAATTTGTGAACGAGATGAATAATATAAGAAAGAAGGGGGTTTTATCATGTTAAATTCTGCGAAATTGTTAAGGGCAGTCAGCATACTTTGCGGAACTTTAGTTACAATAGGTATGGTATTATTCCTATATGGTTATTTTGGAAGCGATTACGGAATGTTAACGGGAATTGGTATTGGAGTAACAATGGGTGGCGTATTCATTTTCATTATGGGTGTATTTTTAGTTGCAACTGAAGAAGTAGTGGAAAAAAATAAGCGGAAAGTCATCTAAATAATAATAAGGAGCTCTGTCGATTAGGACAGAGCTCCTTTATTACATGTATCCCCAAATTAATGTTAATAGAGTACCAAATACAGTAACTAATGCAATTGCAATACCATAGTACACATTTGTGTAAATAGCTTTTTTATCAGATGATTCACCAGCATGCATGAAAAATACTAACTGGAGAGCCGCTTGAATAAATGCTGTGACTAATAATATCGTCATTCCTACTTCAAATGACATATCAAGGAAGTAAACACAAAGGGCAACAACGGTAAGAAGTAGTGAAGAGACAAACCCCATTACCTGTTTTGCTGGAAATAATTCTTTCATGTTTACATCAGTCCTTTCAAATAGATGAAGCTGAAAATAAAGATCCAGACAACATCTAGAAAATGCCAATAAAGAGAGAAAATAAATGATTTATTGGTTGTTTCTGGTGTAAATCCACGCTTCTTAATTTGAAGGAAAATGAATAATCCCCAGAATAAGCCGAATGTTACGTGAGCACCGTGTGTGCCAAGTGTTGTTAATAGAATTGCTGAGAAAGCACTTGTTTGTAAGGTTAAGCCTACATGATAATAGTGTATAAACTCGTAAATTTCTACACTTAGGAATGAAAGGCCTAATAAAAGGGTAATTCCTAAGAATACTAGAGTTGCTTTTTTGTTATTAATTCGCATTGCATGTGTTGCAAGGCCAATTGTAAAACTACTAGTTAATAGAATAATTGTTTCTAAGACAACCGGTGTTATTTCGAATACATCAGCACCAGTTGGGCCAGAACCAACACCGTTTTCTAGTGTGAAGAAAGATGCGAATAATGTTCCAAAAAGCATAATTTCAGCACCTAGGAATATCCAAAATCCTAAGATATTCATTTGGTTTTGATGAGTGCCATATTCAAGAGGCTGCGATTTATCTAGCTTCATTATTTAGCACCTCCATATTTCTTTTCAGTTTCCTTAATTTCTTCAACGGAAATATATCTTCCATGATCATTTTCAAATGTTCGATATGCCATACAGCCAAAGATACCAAGTGCAGCTAAGATAACTCCAATCCATATGCTAAATACAAAGGAGAATCCAAAGATAAAGAAGAATCCTGCCATGATGACTGGCACTCCACTATTGTTTGGCATATGAATTTTTTCAAATTTATCTGGGAATAAGTTATGACCATTCTTCTTAGAATCCCAGAATGCTTCAGATGAGTTTACTACAGGTGTTACAGCGAAATTGTATTCTGGAACCGGATTATGGGTAGCCCATTCAAGTGAGCGTGCATTCCATGGATCTTGACCAACATTTCTAGGTGAGTTACGGAAGCTGTAGTAAATGTTAAACACGATAAGGATAAAGGCAATTGCCATCAATCCTGCACCAAAGAACGAAAGCAAGTTCAATGGACCAAAGCCAGTTTCTTCAGAATACGTGTACATACGTCGAGCTTGACCATCGAGTCCTGTAATATACATAGGGAAGAATGCTAGACAGAAGCCAATGGATAAGAACCAGAATCCCCATTTTCCAATTCGTTCATTAAGCATAAATCCAAATACTTTTGGCCACCAGTATGTTAGTCCTGCAAGCATTGCAAAGACAACACCTGGAATTATTACGTTATGGAAATGGGCAACTAGGAACATCGTATTGTGATATTGATAGTCCGCACTTGCAATAGCTAACATAACCCCGGTAACCCCACCGATGGTGAATAGCGGAATAAATCCGATTGAATAGAGCATTGGGACTGTGAAACGTATTTTACCTTTCCACATGGTCAGTAGCCAGTTGAATATTTTAATACCAGTTGGTACGGCAATTGCCATTGTCGTAATGGAAAAGATACCATTTACTAATGGACCATGGCCCATTGTGAAGAAATGGTGTACCCATACTAAGAAGGACATAAATGAAATTAGTACCATAGATCCAACCATGGATTTATATCCGTAAAGGTTTCTTTGAGAGAAAGTTGCAATGACTTCACTGTAAATACCAAAAGCAGGTAGAATCAAGATATAAACTTCAGGGTGTCCCCAAACCCAGAAAAGGTTCGCCCAAAGCATATCCATCCCGCCATTTGTTGAAGCGAAGAAATGTGTGCCAAACTGTCGGTCAAGTGTACCCATAAGTAACGCGATGGTTAGTACAGGGAAGGCAAATACAATAATAACGTTAGTAATTAAAGCAGACCAAGTGAACATTGGCATCTTCATTAATGTCATCCCTGGTGCTCTCATTTTAAGGATCGTAACAATAAAGTTAATACCAGTCATTAAAGTACCAAGCCCCGATATTTGAAGTGCCCACATATAGTAGTTAACTCCAACAGACTGACTGAAATCTGTTCCTGCTAATGGGAAGTAGTTAGTCCATCCTGCATCAGGTGACCCACCGATTACAAATGAAACGTTGAAGAGCATTGCTCCCGCAAAATATAACCAAAAACTAATTGCATTTAATCTTGGGAATGCTACATCACGTGCACCAATTTGTAACGGTACAACAATGTTCATCATACCAATGATAAAAGCCATTGCCATAAAGATAATCATGACAATTCCATGAGTCGTAAATACTTCATTATAGTGCTGGGCATCTAGAAAAGAATTTTCCGGTACAGCAGTTTGTAGACGCATCATAATTCCATCTACTCCACCACGGAAAAGCATTAACAATGCCGAAATTATATACATCATACCGATTCGTTTATGGTCAACAGTAGTTAACCATTCACGCCATAAATAACCCCATTTTTTAAAGTATGTTATCCCAATAACAACTGCGATAAGTGTTAATGCGATTGCAACCATTGATGCATAAATCAATGGACTTGGATGGGGGACGGCAAACCGATCAAAGAATTCCATTTTTTTAACTCCTTTCGAAATACTTCATTTGATATGAAGCTTGCAAACTATGAATGATCCATTGTATTTTAGTGATTTGAGTGATCTTCGTGTTCTGTATTAGTTTCATCTTCAGATTCATCGCCATGATGATGTCCAGCGTGTTCACCTTCAGGAGCAGGCGCAAAATCTAAATGTGTTCCAGTAAATGTCATTTGTCCTAAATGACCTGGTTTTAGTAGTTTGTTAAATTGTTCCTCTGTTAGTGGTTCTGCAGTAGAATGAATTTCATCAATCCATTTATCAAACTCTTCATTAGACAATGCGGTTGCTGTAAATGTATTTTCAGCGAATCCTTCACCACTGAAGTTAGCGTTTCTACCAACATAATCCCCAGGTGTTTCTGCTACTAAGTTAATTTTTGTTACCATATCTGCCATTGCATATTTTTGGCCAGCAAGCTGTGGGATCCAGAAGCTTGTAATCGGTCCATAAGAATATAATCGAAATTCTACAGGACGGTTAGTTGGGATAAATACATAGTTAAGTGTTTCGATATCTTGTTCCGGATAACTAAAATGCCACTTCCAGTTAGAAGATGCAGCATAGATTACAAGGGGTTCTTGATTTTCGTACCCTTCAGGAACAGTCTCTACTTCATAGGTTGATTTAACTGAGACAATAGAAAGAAAGATTACAATTAATACTGGAATAGCAACAATAATTGTTTCAACAAGTGGGTTTCCTTCGATATGAGGGGGTTCATAATCCTCTCCTTGTTTAGAAGCCCTGTATTTATAAATCATGAAAATCAATAACGAAATAACCACAATTACAATGACTGCCATGGTTATTATAGATATCCAAATTACATTAGCTGTTGTTTCTGCTTGAGGACCTTTAGGGTCTAATACAAGTAAAGGTTCACAACCAGCTAAAAAAGTTGTTAACAAAATTGCAAATGAAATAAATGCTAACTTAAGTTTCATATTTTTTCTCCTTTCACCAAAAATGGTTACAGTTGTTCACAATTTGGACAAACTTGTGATTTTATTCACAAAGTGGCGCTACTATATATTATTACGTTGTGATAATTATTACAATGGTTTGAGAAGTACTTCACATATTGTTCAATAATATTTGTCGAATTTGTGGCAATTGGGAAAATGTGCTAGGTTAAGCTAGTAATAGAAAGTAGGTTTGATCTTGAACCTTGACAAATTTAGTTGAGGCTAACATTATGTTTCCGTTTATGTAATACTTCAAACTTTTTTTGTTAATTAAGACATTCTTTAATAGAAACTGTGCGGTAACTAGTTTAATTACAACAGAATTAGTTATTGGGTATAGCTGTACTGAGCCGCTCCGGAAGAATACTCCGCTTTCCGCGGGCCCGGCCTCAGCCTCCTCGAGGAAAGTTCGCCTCTGCGGGGTCTTCGGACACGTGCTATTCCCGCAGGAGTCTCCGTATTCTGCCTGCGCTAGTTTCGATTTTCTAATTATTATAAGTTATTGAATCTTGATACTGAATTAAAAGATGCTAAAATCTTTTTGACAAAATACTAGCGAAGGAAATACACGGAGACTCCTGCGGGAGGATAGGCATCGGTGAGACCCCTAAAGAAGTTAGCACGAGGAGGCTCACCAGCCGCTCAGCGAGTGCGGAGTGTATTTCCGTAGCGGGTATGATGCTCTATCCATAATGCGTATTTACCGCACAGTTTCTATCTACTAATGAGTAAGACCAATACTAAAAAACTATATATATTAACCCAAAAATAAAAAGAGCATCCTAAATAGGATGCTCCATTAATTAATCGTTTTAGGCCCACCTCTTGGCCAATAACTTAGAAGAAATATAGCCCTTTCGTAACTAAATCCATAACTACCTAGGACGGGGATGCCCCCGCCTAATCGTAGTTTAGTAAATTCTTAAATTATAGCCAAGCAGCACCTACGATGATTAGAAGGATAAATAAAACAACGATAAGCGCGAAGCTATTGTTGTATCCTCCCCCGCCGTAGCCATAACCACCATAACCACCACAGCCGTATCCGAATGACATTCTACATCCCTCCTAACATACAATAACGGTGAATTTTGGGAGAAATAAACCTCCAAAGACAAAACACTTAAGATTTAGTGTTTGTTAATACTATATGAATGTGCTCGTTAATTGACTGGGTTAGACACCCAGTTTTTAAGGAAACTGTACATTTGCCTATTCGTCAATGAAGGCAATTTTTTCAGCTGGTAATTTTAATAAATCTTTACTTCTTTTTCCAGTTTGTTTCATATAATGTTTAACCAAATAATAACCAACGGCATAGCCGACCATATTTGGGTAGAAGCTCTTTCCATAAAGAATAGCACTCGCATTTCTTGTGTTTTTGGATAAATCCTTGTGGGGGAGAACTACCTGTTCCCATAAATCCTGTAATTCATCATTTGTATAGTAGGTGGTCCATGGAGCTAGAGGAGAGGTACCAAATCTCTCACGGACGGCATTTTCGGCTAGCCCTTCTAATATGATACGATTAAGTAGTGTGTAATCTTTTTCCTTTGTTGGATCGTGGATGAGTCTGCAACAATGATTATATTCATGAGTAAATAATGCTTTTATTTCTTCCACTGTACTTTCAGATGATAAAAATATAAATAATTTGTCAGGAAAAGCAAGACCAGATCTACCGTTATAATGTTCTCTAATTTTTCTATTATAGCTATCAGAAGGCAAGATAAATATTGATACGTTTTGCCCATTCCATTCCCGTTTAAGTTTTATTTCTTCTTTCTCAATAATTTCCCACACATTTTTTTTACGTAAAGATTCTAGTAATAGTTCACCATCATTTTCTGGTTTATGATACATACCATGATGTATTAAGAGATTTGTAATATCCTTTACATTACCTTCATGAAAGAACTTCGTAAGTTTTTTATAAATATATTTAGGGGAATGATAGGATTTTTCTATCCATTTATCAGTTCGATATACGGGCAAGCATTTCCCTCCTTTATTTGTTATTAAAAAAGAGATTCAGGCACCTTTAATAAAGTCTGAATCCATGCTGTATTATGATTCTTCAATGTCAATAATAGTTTTATTAATTTTTTCTTTTGGAATTTTTATGTTTAATAGGCTGTTTTTAAAAGAAGCAAGAATATCTTTCTTTGCTATATCGACTGGCAATGATATGACACGCTCTTTTCTTTGAATCGTTTCCTTCTTATGATTAAAATCACCTTTTAAGTCTTTCTGATCGAAAAATTGATGGTCTTTAATAGTTATTCGTAGTTTGTTTCCAGTCACTTCAATATGAATTTGGTCCCGGTTGTATCCATCCAGTTTTGCTTGAATTAAGTAATAGGTGTCATATTCCTTTAGGTCTAGCCAAAATGGTTGAAGGTGAAAGTGCTCGTTCATATGTTTAAAGGATTGATTAAAAAAGGAATCCATTTGTTTCATCAAATCCTGTAGTGGTGACATGTCTATATCAAAGCGACCGGGTAACCTATTCTTTCTAAAACCCATTTAACTCACCTCATATGACGGAATATTACTAATAGAATATGCCACCTCTAAGAAAAGTGGTGGGCAAATATTCCATTTTGAACCTAAAAAAACCCAAGATTTAGAAACAATTAATCTTAGGTTAAGGTAAAGGTTTGGATATCTTTATATAGTTGTTGGGCTTTTTCCTCTGTTACCAAGTGACCAGCTTGTTCATACGAAATTAATTTTGCATTTGGTAAGTCTTTAGCAAGTTTTTTCCCAATTGGTAGGGGGACAACTTTATCTTCCTTGCCCCAAAGTAGTAAAGTAGGTGTCTTGATTTGTTTTAATTGTTCACTATATAAATCCCCCTCGCGATGCCTAAGCAACCGTACTAGCGATCTTGGAAAGTTCTTGTCTTTAAGTGGCCTCCCATATTCCTCAATTTGGTCTTCTGTAATATAGGAATGGTCATAAAATACGTTTTTGAGATTCCTTACAACACTCTGAGAATTTATCTTTCGTTTTGCAATTAAATGAAAGAAAGGGAGATACGAGCTATATATAAGGTAGTTCTTGGCTCTTGGTAGATATCCTGAGCTGCAGAATAATATTAATTTTTTCACTCTCTCCGGTGCCTTCAATGCTGTGTTTAAGGCAATCTGTCCTCCCATTGAATGACCCGCAACATAAGCATCTTTTATTTGATAATGATCCAGGCATGCCAATACTAAATTGGCATAGTTGTCGAAGGAATAGGTGAAAGTAGTTGATTTTTCACTCTTACCAAATCCGGGTAAATCAATTGCAATTACAGAAAAGTCTTTTGCTAGAAGTGGTTTAAGACGATTGAAAGTATAGGATGAAGCTACAAAGCCATGTATGAGAAATATTATTGGTTTTTCTTCCTGAATCCTGTGTTCACAATAAATAGTTGTTTTTAGTAATTTTATGTAAGTTTTTGTGAAGTTCATCTGGTTATTATTTTCACCTCTAAAATAATTTGATGTCTATGTTTAATTGAAATCAAATAGTTCTTTCATTTATTTCATTTAAGCTTAACTATTTTATCATTATAAAGAGTTAATTTTAAATTTGGTAGTTTTTCCTTCGTAAGGATATTGGCCAGTGTCAAAATGAACATATCCTCATTACTTTCCCAACTTTTTTAGGCTACTTTGCTCATTAGTTGGATATGCCTCTCACAGTATACTTAAACGTATAAACGAGAGGAGGAGTTTTATGAAGAAGTCTTGGCTAGCTGGTTTGATTGTCGTTGTTTTTACATTGATTTTCCCAATTGTTGGGAATGCCGCTGCTGATGAGGGGGAGCTTGAAAAGGTTACAAATGTATCGGTATCAGCAGCTAAAGTTGAACAGGTAAAAGGTGAAGTGATTGTTAAGTTTAAAGATAAGGTTTCTGTCTCGCAACAAAATAAAGTCCTTAACAATGCTAATGTTAAGGTGAAAGCAGATGTAGACGCAGTAAAATCACCTTTTTTAGTGCTTGAGGTGGGCAATGTAGATGCAGTTGTTAAGGCTTTAAGTAATAATCCTAATGTAGAGTACGCCGAGCCAAACTATGTACTTAATGCAACTTGGTCACCAAATGATACGTATTTTAGCCCTAGTTATCAATACGGATTATTTAATACCGATGCAGACCATGCCTGGGATGTTACACGTGGTAGCTCAAGTCAAGAAATTGCCGTACTTGATACAGGAGTTGACTATAATCACCCTGATTTAGATGGGAAAGTAGTTCTTGGTTATGACTTTGTTCAAAATGACTGGTATCCACAAGATCAAAATGGTCACGGTACACACGTAGCAGGAATTGCTGCTGCTGAAACGAACAATGCTACTGGAATAGCTGGTATGGCTCCAAACACAAAAGTATTGGCGGTTCGTGTATTGGATGCACAAGGAAGTGGTTCATTGGCTGATATCGCAGATGGAATTATTTACGCAGCAGATGCAGGTGCAGAGGTTATAAATTTATCATTGGGTTGTAACTGTGATACACAGACATTAGAAGATGCTGTTAATTACGCTTGGAACCGTGGTGCTGTGGTGGTAGCTGCTGCCGGTAATGATGGTGTTAGAACAACTTTCGAACCTGCTTCTTATGAAAATGTTATTGCTGTAGGTGCGGTTGATTCGAATAATCGTAAAGCTAATTTCTCAAACTGGGGTACTTGGGTTGATGTAATGGCCCCAGGTGTAGACATTGCCTCTACTTATCCAAATAACAGTTATGTTTATATGTCTGGTACATCCATGGCTTCTCCTTATGTAGCAGGTCAAGCGGCATTACTTACTGGTCAAGGAAAAAATAATGCACAGGTTAGAGCAGCAATTGAAAATACTGCTGTTTACATGAATGGTGTAGGTCGAACAGTTGAGCACGGTCTAATTAATGTAAATGCTTCTGTTCGTTATTAATAATACTTAATATTGAGGCTGGGACATAACTAAAAGTATAAGTTGAGAACCTGAACGAAACACCACATCAGCTCCGGAAATATACGGAGACTCCTACGGGAGGATAGGCATCGGTGAGACCCCGGAAGAGCTTTAGCTCTGAGGAGGCTCACCAGCCGGAGGTACTCTCGAACAGATGTCGCCCCTGTGCTGACAGTAAAAGCGTAGTATATTTCCGGAGCGGGTCTATGCGCTTTTCATGTTCGTTCGGATTTTAATCAACTAAAACTCTTTTGTCCCAGCCTCATTTTTATGGTTCATTCGAATTGAAAAAAGTAAGAAAAGGAGCAATAAAGGTTGCTCCTCAGGATTTTGGATCCCGTGTATCATCTGTATTCTTTCTATTGATATAAATCGTAGGGGATCGATATTCCTTTAGTGCTTTTAAATCTGTATTTGCTGCCTTGATAAAGGACATCGCGAGTAATGCCATAATAAACATAACCGGAAATCCTGCCACGATACTCGCTGTTTGTAATGCTTGTAAATCTCCGTAAAACATGAGTACAAGAGGAAGCAATAATAAGGCAAATGCCCAAAATAAGCGATTCCAACGTAATGCTTCCCCGCCCGGGACGTGTTTTTGAACAACAGCAGCTAATATATAGGAGGCAGAGTCGAACGTTGTGGCTAGAAAAACAATAGCTAATATAGTAAAAACAATCACAATAAAATTTGAGATCGGCAGCTGATGAAGAATTTCGATAATGGTTGCTGGTGCACCGAATTCATTCATAAAGCCGATGACATCAAATGAGCCTGTTAGTTGTAGATAGAGTCCGAAGTTACCCAATATCCCAAAAAACAATACACATCCTAATGTTCCATAAATTAAAGTTCCAAAGATCATTTCACGTATTGTTCTACCTCGTGAGATTCTTGCTACAAATAGTCCAACAAAAGGAGCATACACCGTCCACCAAGCCCAGTAAAAAACAGTCCATGTTTCCGGGAAGTTTGAAGCTGGATAACCGTCTATCTGTGCTAGAGGTTCCAACCAGGTCGCCATATGGAAGAAATTATCTAATAAAATACCTAGACTGGTAAACGTTGTCTCACTAATAAATACTGTTGGACCAAAGACAAAGATAAAAACTAAAATAAATAGTACAAGCCATATATTAAAATCACTTAAAACTTTAATTCCTTTATTCAAACCGGAATATGCACTTATTGCAAAAATAATCGTACATAATAGCATGATTCCCGACTGCAGGCCTAGATTTACTGGTAAACCAGTAATGTCATGTACACCTTCAGCAATCATAGGTGTTCCTAGGGCAAGTGTTGTACCGGCACCACCCAATAGTCCAAAAATAAACAATACATCTATGACTACACCCAGAGGGCCATCTGCAAGGTTACCTATAATTGGCCTTGATGCAGCGCTTATTTTCAGGACGGGACTTTTACGAACAAAATAAAAATAGGCAATTGGTAAAGCAGGGAGTGTGTAGATTGCCCATGCAATCGGCCCCCAATGAAATATGCCATAGGTCGCGGCTAGTTCTATCGCTTCTTTTGTCCCTGGTTCAACATTGAATGGAGGTGCCTGATAATAATAAGCCCATTCAATCATTCCCCAATATAGGATGCTAGATCCAATACCTGCAGAAAATAGCATGGCTGCCCAAGAAAACGATCCGAATTCTCTTTCTGTCCCGCGTTTGCCTAATTTTATCTTCCCGTATTTACTAAATCCGACATAGAGAAGAAATATAAATGCGAATATACCTAGGGATAAATATAAAACTCCAAATTTTCCAGTTAAGAAGTCATTAGCAAAATTAATTGCTTGAGCTCCTGCTTCCGGAAAAAATATTAAAGGTAAAGTCACGGCAAATAACACGACGAGTGCGCCAATAAAGGTTGGCCAATCAATTAGTTTAGTGTTCATGAGAACATTCCTTCCTTGTACACTCTCAAATTTGTAGTCTACTCATAATATGTACAATTTCCTGCTTTCCATGTTACTTAAACCAGTGGTCAAACTATTTCTATATTACAGTTTCATTGCATTAACCTAATGCTCTACTTTTCTTTTTCAACTGGTTCGTGTAAATTGAAAATGAAGAGGGTTTTTGAGGGGGAGACGAGTTGACACGTAAAATTGGAATAGATGCTGGAGGATCACTTGTTAAAATTGCTTATCAGGAAAAAGGAAAACTAGATATTAAAACTTTTTCAAATCTTGAATTAGAAAAAATAGCACAATGGTTAGCAGTATTAGCTCCTGATGCTAAATTAGTATTTACTGGTGGAAAAGCTGGTCAACTAAAGAATCTATTGATAAATGATTCACAAATTGTTGAAGAATTTCACGCGGTTACGAAAGGGACACGCTATTTGCTAGAACAGAAAATAGGCGTAATACATGAAGACTATATTTTGGTTAATATCGGTACAGGGACCTCCATATTCCATGTGAAATTTGATTCTTTTGAACGCATGTTAGGTAGTGGGATTGGTGGAGGAACCTTAATGGGACTTGGCCATTTAATAACCGGTGAAAATGACTTTTCTTCGTATACTGCTAAGGCTGAATTGGGGGATAATCGAAAGAGCGACTTATTAGTTCGAGATATTTATGCACCTGATGAGCCACCAATCTTTGGTGATTTAACAGCTGCAAATTTAGGAAAAGTACATTTAAATGATGCAGCTAATGAGAATGATTATTTAGCAAGTGTGATGCAGTTAATTGGTGAGACCATCATCTTGCTTGCTGGTCAAGCTGCGATGTTGAAGCAGGTTAAACGTATTGTTTTTGTTGGTGGTACATTAGTGAATAATACTGCTTTAAAGAATGTTCTTAGTAGCTTTAAGGATGCGATGTCCTATGAGCCTATTTTTCTAGAAAAGGGATCGCATGCTGGGGCTATTGGAGCATTAATGGAGTAATTGTTTTGTTCTATTCGCTAAACGCTAAATCCCCTCAAAAAAAGTTTGAGGGGATTTAGGCATAATGTCCACCAATTTTCTTGCTACGATCTAGTGTAACTCCAGCATCGGTGAAGCTACTTGCTCGGAGGATAGCAGTTGTTCCATACTTTTCGCGGATGGCATCCATTACATAGCCAATATCCGTTCGTTTGGAGCGGTCCTCGAATAAATTTAATTGTGTTTCAGCTTTATCATATAGGTTATCCAGTGTGACATAGACATGGCGGATATTACTAGAGCCATCATAAAATTCCTCAAAAAGCTGCATACAGATATGGTACATATCCATTGTGACATTAGTAGGAATCGGGATAGATCTAGAGCGAGAGAACCCACCGCCAGTTTCTTTAGAATAAGCAATCCCAAGATGGATCGTCTTACCAGTTTTTTCAGCTGTACGTGCTCTACGACAGACTTCCTCACAAAGATCTAATATACAAACGGCAACTTCATCTCTCGTGTAATCCCTCAAGAGTGCAATACCATGCCCAAATCCTTTTTGCTCATGTTTAACAAAGTCCCCCAATACAGGACTTAAATCAATTCCCCAAGCATGCCAATATAGCTGTTCCCCCATAACACCAAATCTTTTCTTAAGGTGTTCTAAGTCAAATCTTGCGAGCTGCCCAAGAGTGATAATACCCATGCGGTTTAAATTTCGTTTCATACGACTTCCAATTCCCCATATTTTTTCAACGGGGAAAGGCCAGAGTTTTTCTTCTACATCCTCATAGCGACATTCTGCTATTCCAACTTTTTTGGCGTGTAAATCCATTACAACCTTCGCTAAGAATTTATTATCCCCAATACCAATCGAACAGGTAATGCCAAAATTATCGAGGATGTCGCGTTTAATTTGTTTTGCAATTTCTATAGGTTCGCCAAATAGCTTACCAAGTCCATTCAGTGTTACCCAGACTTCATCTACAGAATATTGGTGGATAGCTTCTTTCGGAGCATACTGATTAATAAGTCTGGTGATTTCTACAGAGACTTGGAGATAGTCGGCCATATGTGCCGGGACAATATGGATTTCTGGATCATTTGGTAATTCGAAAAAACGACTGACATTACTTATACCGTATTTCTCTTTTAAAGCTGGTGAAGCTGCTAGAACAATACTTCCAGATCTATTTGGATCACCAACGACTGCAAGCATGGTTCTCATTGGGTCAAGCCCCAATTTAACAGCCTCGACACTAGCATAAAAAGATCGCATATCAATACAAAGAACATCATGTCGTGGGAAAGTAGAATAATCCAATTGTTTCACCACCTAAACGGAACATTTGTTCTTATTATATGTTTTTTAATTTAGATTATCAATGGAAAATTATACAAATAGGCTATAAGAGGACAATCTCTAGATTCTAACTAATTGAGAAATAATAAACCATCTATTATATAATCCCTGAAAGCAATTTTTTTGCATATAGTGTTGTATGGAAAAAATAGGGGAAAGGGGGGAGCGGTCGTTGTATTATTATTATCCAGTATATGTTTACCCGGTATACCCATATCCTAACCAATTTCATCGTCAATTTCCTGATGTAAATACGGGTTATCTGCATCAATCAGCACAAGAAACAAGGAAATTAATGAGGGAAGCGAGTATTGTATTAGACCAATTTGCAGACTCAGAGGAATTTAGTAAAAAAGTCATGGAGTCCGCACAAAAGTCGAATATGAATGAGGTGGAGCGTTTAATAAAATCGCTTGGAATAACGTCGGACGTTCATGTGAATTTTAATCCGGATGGATTAAAATTAGAATTCATTTCAAAGGTTGAAGATACAGAATGCTGCAGACTTACGGTAGCATTACGATGGAGTTAAATGAATACCAACTTAAATGCCAGTCACTGCTAAATTGACTGGCATTTAACCTTATAAGAGGAAATAAATAAGACCGTAGTTTATTTGTCGGGTTTTGTTGTAATTTAGTGGATTATCGTATAAAATTAATATCATAAATGAAATGATTGCTTGAAAGAAGTAAAAAAAGATTGCTATTCAAAATGAATAGTTTTTTTTATGCAATAGATACATATTTGGGGGAGCAGACATGGGGAAAAAGTCTCGAAATAAAAAACTAAACTTTCGCAATTTAAGAATAGGCATGAAGTATGGGCTTACGTTTACATTTGTCGGTTTGTTATTTATTATTTCAGCGATATTAGTATCGGGTTCAATTAACAGCATTGGTAAAGATATTGAAGCGTTGGAGAATAAAAGTGATATCGCAATGGACATTTCAGAAATGGGATCTTTAACACGTAACATGAGTATATACATTGTTTCTTACTATCAAATACAAGATCCTAGTTTAGTAGATACATTTAAAGAAAATCAGGTCCAATATAATAAGTTAGCAAGTAAGGTTAAAGTTAATTTGAAATCAGAAGAGCAAGAAAAAGTATTTCAACAAGTAGCTTCCAACAATCAAGAGCTCTATAGAATGTTTACAAATTACATTGTATCGGCTATACAGAATGGCAATACGGATGTAGCAGAGTCATTTCTAATTCAAACAAATGATCTTAGAGAAGAGTCCATAGAGCTACTGGATCAACTAGTACAATCAGTGGATAAAGAGCGAGAGGATGCAGTCAATAGTGCAATTGAGAATCAACAAGAAACATTTACGACACAACTCATTTTTCTAATTGTTTCCATTATAGTTGGTGTAATATCAATTGTTTTCATTAGCCGTGCAATTTCTCAAAATCTCAAAAAAGTTGTTCAGGTAAGCAATCGAATTGCAGAAGGTGACCTGACGGTAGCGGATATTGATTATGAAGGAAAAGATGAAATCGGACAATTAGCTTCTTCTATGAGTAAAATGACTGCTTATTTAAAACGTATTATGAAACAAGTAGCAACCGCATCAGACACTGTAACCGCACAGAGTGAAGAATTGATGCAGTCTACAGGTGAGGTAAGAGCAAGTGCGGAACAAGTAGCATCAACTATGCAGGAGTTAGCCTCTGGATCAGAAAGACAAGCTGATGGTGCTAGTGATCTGACCCATACTATGCACAGTTTTTATACGAGTGTTCAAGAGGCAAATGATAACGGAGAGAAGATCCACCATTTCTCTGAATCTGTAGTTGGCCTGACTAATCAGGGTAGTAACTTAATGCAAGCATCTGGAGATCAAATGAACCAAATTGATTCAATAGTAAAGGATGCTGTAGCAAAAGTTCGCGGTTTAGATGAGAACTCAAAAGCCATTAGCCAGTTAATCTCAGTAATACGTGACATTGCTGAACAAACCAACCTGCTTGCTCTTAATGCAGCAATTGAAGCAGCACGTGCAGGTGAGCACGGTAAAGGGTTTGCAGTAGTTGCAGGTGAAGTAAGAAGGTTATCGGAACAGGTAGCAACTTCGGTCGCAGACATTACGGAAATCGTGAAAAAGATTCAACAAGAAACTAGTACTGTTACCTCCTCATTAGAAATGGGATATAAAGAAGTGCAGCTGGGAACTAAACAAATAAACGATACACAGGAAACATTTAACGATATTAGCCAAGCAATTAAAGAGATGGTTAACAGTATCAGGGTTGTGAAACAGAATCTGGTAGAGATTGATGGGACAACACAAGAAATGAATACTTCTATAGAAGAAATTGCAGCTATATCAGAAGAGTCAGCAGCTGGAATTGAACAAACATCAGCTTCAATTCAGCAAACAAGCAGTTCAATGGAAGAAATGGCAAGGAGTTCCGAAGATTTAGCAAAGATCGCAGAGGAACTAAACGGACTTGTTCGCCAATTTAAATTTTAGACACAAAAAAGGATGACCCTTTATAAGAGAAGGGTTGTCCTTTTTGACATTTAGAGAATATATATTAGAAATTGATTTGACAGATAAGTTGGATTTATTTTATAGTTAACGTAAGAAAATATGAAAGGGTGTTACCTTAAGCAGATGTTAAATTAATCCTATTTTAAATCGTGAATTGAATAATTGTATTGGAAAATAAGGGGAAAAGCCCTCTTTTTAGCATGCAATTTATACTCAACACGTTGAATAGGATTATAATCTGTACAGGTAGACATTCGAAATGTTTTAAAAGACATTTGTTTATTTGGCATGGTTTAGCTTCCTATTCTTCGTGAGTAGGGGCTTTTTTCTTTGAACAAATGGGGTGAAAACATGCTATTAGAAGCTCAAGATATAATATATGAAGTCAATGGGATGGAAATATTAAAAGCTCAGCACCTACAAATACAGAAAGGTGACTTTATAGGTGTAGTCGGCAAAAATGGAAGTGGAAAAACTTCTTTAATAAATATTCTATCAGGTAAGGAAGAAAATTTTACTGGATCTGTCCAAACTGTAGCTAGTTTGAAGCTACTACCACAATTAAAAGATACTAATACAACAAAAAGTGGTGGGGAAATTACCCAACAGTATATTAATGAAGCAATCGCTAGTAAGGCGGATATTCTATTTGCTGATGAACCAACAACGAATTTAGATAAAGCCCATATAGCAAAAATAGAAAGTCAGTTAAAACGTTGGACTGGTGCTGTAGTGATTGTATCTCACGACCGTGCTTTTTTAGATTCACTTTGTAATAAAATATGGGAAGTGAAAGACGGGCAGGTGACTGCGTATATTGGTAATTATACGTCATATCGCGACCAAAAAGAAATGGAAATAGAAAAGCAACAAAGGGAATATAATCAATATTTATCCATTAAGAGGCAACTAAATCACGCCTTAGAACTGAAAAAGAAAAAGGCTGCAAGAGCAACCAAAAATCCCAAAAAAAAGAGTGATTCTGATGCAAATCTTAAAGGTGGTAAACCATATTTTGCTAAAAAGCAGAAAAAACTTGAAACTGCAGCTAACGCTATAAAAACCCGGTTAGAAAAACTAGAAAAGGTTGAGAAAGTAAAGGAAGATCCTCCATTAGTTATGGATATAGTCAATGAAACGTTACTCGGTAATAAGCCAATAATTCGTGTGGAGGAAATGGAAGGAAAGATAGGAAGTCGATTGCTATGGGAGAAAGCTAAATTATATATTCATGCTGGAGATAAAGTGGCCATTATTGGAAACAATGGAGTTGGAAAGACCACTTTTATCAAAAAACTCATTTCAACGGAGAAAGACATTGAGGTATCACCGGCTGTTAAGATAGGGTACTTCAGTCAGAACTTAGATATCTTAGAGCGAGACAAGACTATCATAGATAATGTCTTGGAAACATCTACTCAAGAGATGTCATTAGTAAGAACAGTATTGGCTCGACTGCATTTTATTCGAGACGATGTATATAAGAAAGTAGAAGTACTTAGTGGCGGAGAAAGGGTCAAAGTCGCTTTTGCTAAGATTTTCTTAAGCAATATTAATACAATTGTTTTGGATGAGCCGACCAATTATTTGGATATTGATGCAGTAGAAGCATTAGAGTCTTTGATTAGGGAATATAAAGGAACCGTTATTTTTGTCTCCCATGATAGAAGATTTATAGAAAATACAGCAACAAAAATTATAACAATAGAGAATCAGAGGATGAAATTAATAGAAGGGGATTATCATGCATACCAAAACTTTCAGCCTAAAGTAATAGATGAAACAGAACAAGAGCTAATGGTTATTGAAGCAAGGCTAACAGAAGTATTAAGTAGATTAAGCTTAAATCCGGATCCAAATTTAGAACAAGAATTTCAAGAACTGTTAGAAAAGAAAAAGAAATATAGTAATTAAGAAGGGTGGTAGTAATTTCTACTACCCTTTTTTTATGGTAAACTGAATCAAAAGGACGGTAAGGGGACGGGGATAAATGGTGAAAAACAAGCCTATATATGTGGAGACCGTGATTCATACAGATATGGACAGGTTGTGGAAAGCAACACAGGAACCAAGCCTCCATCAAAAATGGGATTTAAGGTTTTCGGAAATAAATTACCTGCCCAAACAAGACGGTGAGCCACAGGAGTTTTTATATCGCACCAATATTGGATTTGGTTTATCCGTAGAAGGGTGGGGAAAAAGTGTAGGGAGTTTTCATGCGGATGATGATTCCAGAACATCCTCACTTCATTTTGGTACAGAACAGAAAATATCGATTATAAAAGAGGGTAAAGGGTATTGGAAATACATACCTAATAAAAATAATTCTATCCAATTTCTCACGCAATACAACTATGAACCTAGCTTTGGTCGCATTGGTAGTTTAATTGACCGTTATGTTTTTAGGCCATTAATGGGTTGGGCAACGGCTCTAAGCTTCGATGTTTTAAAGAGATGGATGGAGACAGGAGAAACACCGTCATCGCAATACATACGATTCTTTAGTCATTCCTTGCTTACTGTTTTTTTTATATTTATTTGGATATACCATGGAATGATTCCGAAATTAATAGCCATGCATCCAGAAGAAATCGCAATGGTGACAAATGTAATACCCATGACAACTAATCAAGGGGAGTGGATTACAATAATCGCAGGGGTGATAGAAGTACTCTTCGCGATAATTTGGATGTTCTATCGGAATAAGCGGAGATTATTTTGCATCCAGGCTCTTGTATTTCCATTCTTAATGGTAGGAGCTATTATCTATAATTTTCACTCCCTTTTTCAACCATTTAATCCATTAACCTTTAATTTAGCGTTATTTCTTTTATCGTTAATTGGCTTAGTTATTAGTAAAGATATTCCAACTGCAAGAAATTGTAAAAGAGAACGGTAGGGGTTCCGAAAATGTCTATATATGAAGTCGTACTTGGAGAAGAATTTACTAAACTTCATCCCATGCTTAGACAACGCTACGAATCTATGGGAAAAAGAGAATTTATAGGTTCCGGGATCATGCATACTATAGTAGGTGGTCCAAAATGGCTCTATCCTTTCTTTTGGTATGGTGTGAAATGGAAGTTGCTTTTCCCAGAGCGTGGAAAGAACATCCCTTTTATAATTTGTAATACACCTACTGTTGGGGAAAAAGGAGAAGAGCAAATTCACTGGGAGAGAAAATTCCAGTTTGGAAACAAGGAACGCTATTTTAATGCAATCATGAGTCTTGATCGTAATCAAAAAGTAATTAAAGATTATCTAGGTGATCCAGCAAGGTTTTACTCTGATTTAAGTTTTCATGTAGTTAAGGACGGGAGTCTGTTAATTTCATCTAAAGGACAACGTTTAGTTATTGGAAGGATAGAGATACCATTACCAAGAATATTCCAAGGGATAGCTACTGTTGAAGAAGGTTACTGTGACACAAAACAGGCATATACCATCAGTGTTAATGTCCGTAATCCAATTATTGGAACAGTTTTTTCGTATAAAGGGGTGTTTACTGAAGATGAACTTTCGTAACGTTCTTTATGTAAATATTATTTTTATGATAGTGACTATACTGTTTCAAAGAACGGAATGGTTTATCGCTTTATTAACAGTTTCACAGTTGATCTTTGTTCCATTAGTACTCTATCTATTAACAAAAGAAACTCATGGTAAACTAGAGAGTCTATTACCTTATTATTCATTAATTGCTTCTACTTCGGTATTCTTAATTCCATTTGTTCATGGATTTGTTATTACTTCTCTAGCATTTCTCTATCTATTGTTTACATGTATGGTTGCGTTATTGGGAGTAAAGCGATTTATAAATAGGGGATTTGTTCATTTTGAAGAAATATTAATTGACCTTGGGTTAATATACTTATCGGTTGGTGGAATGTGGTTTTTCGCATACCACTCTAAAATTGACACAGGATTTTCAACTATCATAACATGGCTCACAAGTATACATTTCCATTACTCTGGCTTTTTATTTCTAGTATTCTTTGGCCTTTTGGGAAGATTACTTAAGAAGATAGGAAAATGGTATTTGGTAACTGGATTCATTATTATTCTTTCACCTTGGATGGTTGCGTTAGGGATTACTTTTTCGGTTTTATTAGAAGTATTATCTGTTATCTTATATATTTTTGGTATTTATTCTTGTGTTTTTTTGAGTATAAAAGCTCCAATTACTAATAAGGTACAGCGAGTATTCATCATAATTTCATTTGGTTCATTAGGAATAACTATTTTGTTTTCGTTAGCTTATGCATTTGGTAATTATTCTAGTCTATACTCTATTGGTATCGATCAGATGATTGCTACACATGGTGTGTTAAATACAATATTCTTTGGATTAATTGGTATTACTGGTTGGATGATAGAGATGCCAGCTTCTAAAGAAAGGAAACCTAAGTTTCCTATAAGTAAAATTAGAGGACAAAAGGTAGTCGGAGAAAGGGTATTGCAAGGGAAAATCGGAGCCACTCCGTACAAAGGATTAGTGGGAGAGATGAAACATTACCAATCCATCATTCCTGAGACTATACCAACAATAGTAGATTTCTATGAAAATACGAATTCATATAGACTTTTTGCGAAGGTGAATTGGAGTAAGTGGTTTATTCCTTATGCAGCCATTTATAAACTGTTTAGTAAGTATATGAAACAAATAAATCTACCACTACTAAGAAGAAGAGAGGAAATGACCGGGGCTATTATTCCAATCGACGATACCATCGATGGCAGAAGAAATGTACGAGCGTGGATCCGTAAGATAAAAGGAGAAACTGTATTTGTTGCATTGTATTCGGAGCATTTAACAAATGGAAAAAGATATATGAATATTGCTTTGCCGTTACCAGGTGCTTCGATGATGGGTGTGTTAAATCTGAGCCAAAGTGGTAACAGTCTTTGCCTAACAAGTAAAAGACATTCTTTAGATAATTTGGATTCAGGAATTTATCTGGTAGTAAAAAAATATGTAATGAAATTACCGTTGGAAGAGGAGTTTATAGTAACGGAAAGTACCGATGGAAAATTAATAGCAAAACACAAAATGTGGATATTTTCCTTGCCTTTCTTATCAATAGAGTATGACATTCAGAAGAATGAAACCGAGGATGTTTGAAGGCTACCTTAAAATGTCCTTGAGTAATACGTTTTTGTAGAAGACAAGGAAAAATACACATCTTTAATCTAGAGGGTTATTTTTTTGTTTTTGGCCAAGGGTATGGTTCCTCATTATTTGCTAATTCATATCCTTGGTAAGAAAACAAACTGCTAGCTGAAACGCTTGAGAATATGATAGCAAAAGAAATAAGTGCTAAAATAAAGATTCTTTTCATCTATTTCACCTCCTTTCAAGGATAAAAGTAAATATTACCCAACTTTTTATAGTAAGTTGCTGCTAACTTATATTTTCGATTACTGTAATAATATTTTGCTATGAGCTTAATATACTTTGATTCCTCGTAGTGTAATTGTTTTTCGTTAAAGAAAGGAATTATGTGATCTGTAATTAGTGATTCAAATGATGTATCTAGGCCGTTAATTAAATATTTATAAACTTTAAATTCATAAACATGAATTGATTCAGATGGTTTAAGTCCATTTGAAAGATCTATTCCTAATTCCATCCAAATCCTTGCGTTGTCCATGTCGCCTTTAGAATAGTATTCTTGCATTAAACTCGAAATAGTTGTCAGTTTTTTATGGATTGAACTATTTTTCCTCAACTCATAACTCATAAGATACTGATTAATTGCCTCTTCAGAATCCCCTATGGAAGAAAGTACTTTACCAAAATTTTGATGACATAAATTTAATATATAGTTATTTTCAAGTTTCTTTGCTATTTTAATTGCATAATTATAACTCTCTTTTGCCTTTTCAATATCATTAATTCTTCGGTAAGAAATTCCAAGTAGTATATGACAATTTGCTGACTTTACTAAGTCATAATTAGATTGGTAATATTCTAAAGCACGAATAGAATATAGTAATGATAAATGTGTCTGTCTACTTTTACTTGCTGAACAAGCTATCATATAGAATAAATCAGCAATTTCTTCCGGTTTGTGAAAAATATCAGATTTACAATATTTTTCTGCCTTTTGATAGAAATCTAGGGCTTTTCGATATGCCAGTTTTGAATAATGGTAGTATGCAACAAACTTATAGAAATAGTACTTTTCAGTTTCTGTAAATTTATTAGAGCTTTTATGTAGTGAAACAATAAGGCCATCAGCCTCTGTAAAATTATTTATTAATACATAGTAATACAACTTATGTATTTCAATTAGAGACAACAATTGATTATCGAATACATTTGAGATATTACTTTTGATTTTGTTGTAGAGTATTACTGAATCGTCAACCTCATAATGTAACAAATGCTTAAACCACTGTATTATTGATTGATCTGTAATATCATCCTCTGAGTAATCTGTATTTAATTTAAGCTTTTCACCTAGTAGTTCGATGACTTCGTTTGGGGGCTCAGCTGAACCATTTTCTATCTTGGATAAATAGGATACAGAGATAATTCCATTTGCGAGATCTGCTTGTGTCATATTTGCTCGTAAACGATTAATCTTAATTGCTTGTCCTAAATCTATTCCCATATTTCCCTCACCTCTCTGGGTTTTATTATAAGCAAAAATAAGTTAGAATACTATATAATAATGACAATATTCAACAAAATGGGAAAATAGGTAGTTTATTATATATTTTTGTAGAAAAAGAGGAAAGTTTTCCTGGAAAACCTCGATAATCAGGCTAAAAATATGTACCTAGGTAGGAAGAATCAATAGGGAAAATGAAAAACAAATAAAAAGGAGTAAACTTTATGGATGAAAAATGGAGGAAATTTCATCATTTTATGAAAAGTGAACCTAATCTTCAGGGGGCACTTGCTGGAATAAGTATACGAACAAGAAAAACAGGCGAATTATTATATGAACATTTGGGAGATACTCGACTGCATCCAGCATCAAATATGAAGATTTTCTCTTGTGCTACAGGATTTGCAGTATTAGGGGAAAACTATACCTTCTCAACTGAGTTATGGATTGATGGTGAAATAAAAGACCATATATTAATTGGAAATCTCTATTTAAAAGGCAAAGGAGATCCAACCTTGTTACAACAAGATTTTGAATATCTTGCTCAAGTGATAAAGGAAAAAGGAATTCTAGAGATCCAGGGGGATATAATTGGTGATGATACATGGTATGATGATGTTCGATTGTCACAGGACTTGAATTGGAATGATGAACATTATTATTATGGTGCACAGGTATCTGCTTTAACAGCTTCACCTAATCAAGATTATGATACAGGCACAGTAATGCTTACCATCTCTCCCGGAGATAAACCAGGTGAAAAACCTACCATCTCATTAACACCGTTGACCAATTATATAAACATTATAAATAGGGCAATCACTACAGAATCCCATGTCGAGGAGGGTGAGTCGGAAATAACGGTAATACGACTTCACGGGAATAATGATGTTGTAGTAGAGGGAAGTATTTCACTTAACTCTGAAAGTCTAAAAGAATGGGTGGCGGTTTGGGAACCAACTGACTATGCAATAGAGTTATTCCAGAACGCTTTAAAGAAGTTAGGGATTAGTACCAGTGGCACAGCAATTAGAGGAGTTACACCTAAACAAGCCAGTCTTCTATATGTACGTGATTCGATATCTTTAGCAGATTTAAGTGTCCCTTTTATGAAGTTGAGCAATAACGGTCATGGGGAAATGATTGTTAAAGAATTAGGTAAGGTTGTAAAGGGAGAAGGAAGTTGGGATTGTGGATTAAACGTAATGGAAGAGACGCTAAATACATTAGGAGTAGATACTAGTAAGCTACTAATCCGTGATGGCTCTGGCATTTCACATGTTACACTAATTCAACCAAATGAAATCTCGAAATTTCTTTTCCGTATTCAAGAAGAGCCTTGGTTTAATAGCTTCTATCGTTCTCTTCCTGTTGCTGGTAATGAGGACCGGATGATAGGAGGTACGTTGAATGACCGAATGTATGGGTTAGAGGTACATGCGAAAACTGGAACGATTATGGGGGTTAGTACTTTGTCGGGATATTTAAAGACAAAGGAAGGGGAAGAGCTCATTTTCTCCATTATGTTGAATAATCTCCTAGATGAAGAAGATGGACCAGATATTATCGACAAGTTAGTTGAGTACATTATCTCTGAAAAAAGCAAAACAATCGTTTCGTGATTGTTTTGCTTTTAATTCTTTTTATCATACAGGTATTAAGCTTCACTATATTTTAAACAACTCGATATTCCTTATAAAAAGTAAAAATATGTAGTATAATAGATTCACTCTCTTTTCTAACCTCTATTTTGATCCCAATAAATAATTCCTCTCTTTAACATTTTTTCTATACGGAAAGAAGGTGCTTTTTTGAAATTAATTATTGCAGAGAAGCCATCTGTTGCAAAGAATATTGCTGATGCACTTGGCATTAAAGGCAAAAAAGATGGTTACTTTGAAGGAAATCAGTATGTTATAACCTGGGCTTTTGGACACTTATTACAATTATTTGATGCAAAAGATTATGATACCAAAATGGCAAGATGGAAAATGGATAATTTCCCATTCATCCCAGAGAAGTTTGAGTATAAAGTAAAAAGTAATCCTAAAAACAGACAATGGGCAGATCAAGGTGCTAAGAAGCAACTAACAATTATACATAGTTTGATGAAGCGGGTAGATATTGATGGTATCATCTCAGCATGTGACTATGATCGGGAAGGTCAGTTGATTGGTGATAGTATTATTTATAAAGCTAGGCCAACTAAACCTGTTTACCGGTTGTTGTTAAATGAATGGACTAGAGATGAAGTACTTAGAGGACTTGATTCATTAAAGCTAAATGATGAATTACGGCACCTGCAAGATGCGGGAGTTAGTAGACAATGGGCAGACTGGGTAATCGGTATCAATTTAACCTCAGTTGCAACATTGAAATATCAAAAAGGAAAGGGAAAGGCATTAAACATTGGTCGTGTACTACTCCCTACTTTAAAGATTATTTATGATCGAGATAAAGAGATTGAAAGTTTTGTTCCGGAAGACTTTTTCAAGCTCACGGCAACTTTTATGACAAGTAAAAGTGAAACATATGAAGGGACATATGTAGTGGGGAAAGAAGAAAAATTTAAGAAAAAGGATATCCTAGTAAAAGTTGAAGAGCTTATTCAACAGAAAGAAGCAGTTATTCTCGATAAGAAAGTTGAAAAGAAAAAAGAATTTCCACCGTTTCTTTTTAATCTATCAAACTTACAAGGATTTATTACTAGTAAGTATAAGGGATGGACTTCCGATAAGGTTCTTAAGGTTGCTCAATCGTTATACGAAAAGAAATTTATCACATATCCAAGAACCTCAAGTACCGCACTAGAGGAAAGCTTAGTGGGTAAAACAGCGAAAGTGTTAACTACACTTTCGGCAGATTTACCGTATAAAGATGAAATTAAATTTATGAAAACGAAGCGTGTGTTTAACAATGCAAAAGTAGAAAGTCACAGTGCAATTATCCCAACCTATATGAAGCCTAGCCGTTTAACAGCAGACGAGCAAATTGTCTATACAGCCATCAAAAATCGCTTTATTGCCCAATTTATGCCGATTGCAGAGTATGAAGAAACTCGACTTAAGACGAAGGTTTTGCATGTAGACCTAGAAGGAATATTTGAGTCCAAAGGGAAAGTACAACTAGTGGAAGGCTGGAAAAAGGTAGAAAGAATCTCCTCAAAGGACAAGTTACTTCCAGTTGTTCAACAAGATGAAAAAGTCACTGTAGATACATCAGAGGTATCAACCCATGTCACTCAACCCCCAAAACCACATACTGAGAAGACACTACTTCGAGTGATGGAGACGTGTGGAAGGAGTATTAAGGAAGAGGATGAAGAGTTAGTTGGAAACATATTGACTGGGTTTAGTATTGGAACACCTGCAACAAGAGCGGAAACAATAAAGAAACTAAAAGACGTCGGTTATATTTCTGCAAATGGTAAAAATTTGGTTACTACCGAATTGGGTAGGAGATTAGTCGATACATTCCCAGTTAAATCTCTTTTTGATCTGGAATTTACCGGTCGTCTGGAAAAAACACTTTCTGATATTCAAAAGGGAACAGTTAAGAAAAACATATTTCTTGATACGATCTTTAGATTTACAACCGAATCAGTTGATATAATTAAGAAAGATAAAGAGATTATCATTCATGAAATAACGGGTAGCTCAAAGAAACCATCTAACGAAGTACTAGGAACATGCCCAAATTGTGGTGGGAAGATTGTTGAGGGGAGAAAAGGTTTTGGTTGTAGTAATTGGAAAAAAGGTTGCAAGTTTGTAATCTGGAAAAATGATAAGTATTTATCAGCTTTAAAGAAAAGACCTACAAAAACCATGGTAAAAAGTTTACTTAAGAATAAAAAGGCGTATGTAAAGGGTTTAACTAGTAAACAAGGGAAGAAATTCAACGCCTATTTAAGTTATGATAAAAATCCGCAAAATGAGTACTATTCATGGAATATGGAGTTTGAAAAGTAAAAGAAGCTGGGATTCATTTAAAATGACATCCCAGCTTTTTCTTTTAATCTAGTAGATAATAAATACTATTTTTCGTTAGATAGTTTTAATACATCAAATACTTTGAAAAGTAGACTGAGTAAAATTCCTATAACAGTTGCTAATCCCATACCTGAAAGTCCAACCTCACCAATTTGTACAGTTGCACCACTAATACCAATGACTAAAATGACACAAGTTAAAATCAGGTTTTGGGACTTACTATAGTCAACTTTGGCTTCTACTAGCATTCTAATCCCACTAGCAGCAATGATTCCAAATAATAGTAAGGAAATTCCGCCAAGTACTGCTGGTGGAACTGAAGTGATAAGTGCTGCAAGCTTACCTACAAATGATAGAAGTACAGAGATAACGGCAGCTCCACCAATAATCCATGTGGAATAAACTCTTGTTATTGCTAGTACACCAATGTTCTCTCCATAAGTTGTATTTGGTGTAGAACCTACAAAACTAGAAAGTATTGTGGAAATACCATTACCCATTAGGGAACGATCAAGTCCAGGGTCTTTTGCTAAATCCTTCTTAACAATGTTAGACGTTACAAAAAGGTGCCCAATATGTTCTGGAATAAGTACTAATGCAGCTGGAACGATAATAAGAATTGCAGACCAATCAAATTGCATGGTGTAGAATGTTGGTACTTGAATCCAAGCTGCCTCTTTAACTGGTTCAAAATCTACTAATCCAAAGAAATACGCGATAACATAACCTGCCACAAAACCAATAAGTATAGGGATAATTTTAAAGAACCCGCGGAATGTTACCCAACCAATAACCGTTATTCCTAATGTAAGAAGTGCCACAATCACTGTTGTTGGGTCCATTGTCCAAGAAGTATCTCCTGCATTTTGAGCAATTAACCCCGCATTCCTAGCGGCAACTGGTACTAATTCTAATCCAATAACAGCAACAATTGCTCCCATTGCTGCAGGTGGGAATAATACGTCAATCCATCCAGTACCTGCAAACTTTACTAACAGACCTACAAGGGTTAGAATGATTCCCACTGCAAGGAAGCCACCTAATGCATATCCATATCCGAATTGACTAATGACTAATCCAACTGGCGCGATAAATGCAAAACTAGATCCTAGATAAGCAGGAATTTTTCCTTTTGTAATAAATAGGTATAATAATGTTCCAATCCCATTCATTAATAGAATAGTAGCTGGGTTTACCCCAAAAATAATTGGTACTAATACAGTAGATCCAAACATTGCAAATAAGTGCTGGAAACTTAGTGGTAAGCTTTGTAAAAATGGTAAACGTTGATCTACTTGTATTTCATCATATTGTGCCATTAAAATTCTCTCCCTTAATAAATTGTTCATCAGTTACCAAGTAAGAGAAATAAAAAAGCACCTTGCCTAAAAAAGGACAAGGTGCTAAAAAGCATAAGAGTATAGAAATGGACAGACCATTTCTATGAATATATAAGACAGCCTTACTGCCTTACACACCTTGTCAGTCTCACAGGACTGAATTAAAGGTAACCGTATGAACTTAAATACATATTACACGGAATGAAGAATTATGTCAATCTACTTTTTTACTATGTATATAAAAGCAAACCTAAGAAAAAATATCCACATGAGATATATAACATTTATATTCACCATAATAGGAATATTACTTGTACCGAATTTAGTAAGTGCTGACCAGATGGTTACTGTTAAACTCAGGAACTATATTGGAAACACGCACGAATTAGACATCCGAATTGAAGGAGACTATTTTAGTCTAGACCCAACATTACATTTAAAAGAAGGAGTGAATTATACATTATCACTAAAGAAAGGAGAACTATATCTAAAAAACAAGGGTCAGAAGAAACAAAAAATAACTGGAGGATTAATCTTAGTCCCTCAAGTATATGACACAAACCATGTCGTCTTTATTAATGATAGACCATACTTAGGTGCGATGGAATTTATTGTTGAAGAAGATCATTCAATACGTCCGATAAACCAATTGCCGTTAGAGGATTATTTAAAAGGAGTTGTTCCGTTTGAAGTTTTCTCGTCATGGGGGCTCGAAACGTTAAAAGCGCAAACATTAGCAGCAAGAACCTATGCTGTATCTAAAATGGATCAGGTAATGGATGATACGATAAGCTACCAAGTTTATGGTGGCTATGAGTGGGATATCAATACGACAAAAGCTGTAGAAGAAACAAAGGGTGAAGTAATAACACATAATAACCGATTAGTTGAAACATTTTACTCAGCGAGTAATGGTGGTGTAACGGAAAATAATGCGAATGTTTGGGGGGGACAACCTTTAAATTATTTTCCTATTAAGGATGATCCATTTGATCCAACTCATCCATGGGAATTTTCATTACACGAAACACAAATTGACTATGAAAGCATTGATTTCAGCAATCCAAACTGGTGGGAAAATACGGCGGAAAGAGATAAGGACATTACCGATACCATCAAAAGTTGGTTAAATCGTAATGGGTATCCAGGTGACATTAAAATATTAACTGTACCTGAATTTGAACTAAAAGGAGATCAACTTGATTCGGGGAGAAGTGTTAGTGGTTCGATCAGTGTGACATTTATGAGACGTATTTTTGAAGGATTGGTTTTGTTTGAGCAAGTTCAATTAAAAGATATGAATTTAAACCGTATTCGTCCCATGATAGGGGGGACTATTTTTAAAAGTTATTTAATTGATTCCCTTCAGTTGAATAGTGGTGTATATACGATGAAGGGTAGAGGTTTTGGGCATGGAGTAGGGATGAGTCAATGGGGAGCACATTTTATGGGAGAACAGGGAAAGAATTATAGGGAGATTATTTCATTTTATTATCCAGGTACAACCATTATGGATATTTCATCCGAGACCTTACAACAGGTGAAGTAACACCTATATTTAAAGAGGCTGGGACAAAAGAGTTTTAGTTGATTAAAATCCGAACGAACATGAAAAGCGCATAGACCCGCTCCGGAAATATACTACGCTTTCCACGGGCGGCTGGTGAGCCTCCTCAGAGCTAAAGCTCTTCCGGGGTCCGGAAATATACTACGCTTTCCACGGGCGGCTGGTGAGCCTCCTCAGAGCTAAAGCTCTTCCGGGGTCTCACCGATGCCTATCCTCCCGTAGGAGTCTCCGTATATTTCCGGAGCTGATGTGGTGTATCGTTCAGGTTCTCAACTTATACTTTTAGTTATGTCCCAGCCTCTTTTTTATTACTTTCTTATAACAATGCGATTTACATAGTGGATGTTATTACTTGTTTTTAACATACAAATTAATATCATAAACATCTTTCATCTCTTTTTTAATGGCATCAACCTTTTCCTGTAGGTTCATATTTTTGGAATCATTAAGGTAATCGATAACTTCTTTTCGAACATTATTTAGCTTGTCTTTCTCTTTTTTAAGCTTTTTCTGGTAAAAATTATAATAGACAAATGAAAGTGATATTAAGCCAATAATAAATAAATAATAAGGATTTAATAGGATATTCGCAAATGTAGAAAATGGATCAGAAACATAACGTACATCGACAACATAGAGTATTGAAAAAAACGTGAGTAAAAGTAATAGTGCTACTATTAGAGAGTTATTTCGTAATCTCTCATATCGTTTCTTCTTTTTACTTTTTTTAATAACTTCCTTTAATTTGTTTATTGTTTCATCAGATAGATATTCCACAGTTTTTAAAGGCATAAACAATCCCCCCTACTAACCATACTTATGCTAGTCCAGTGATATTTAATCATCCATTTAGAAAAGAAGTTAGTATCGGATATTATCAAAAATTATGCATAATACTAAACTGTTTACCGTTTAAAGTTCGATCGCAAGTAATAGTGAAAAGGGTGAAATGACATTGAATAACAAGCCTCGGATTGTTGTGTTAGGTGCAGGCTATGCAGGCATGATGACAACAAAGAGACTCATAAAAAATCTCTCTCCAGAAGAAGCAGAAATAATATTAGTCAATAAACATAATTATCACTATCAAACTACATGGCTCCATGAATTAGCAGCGGGTACTATTAATCAAAATCAAGTTCGAATTATGATTCGAGATATAATTAATCCGAATAGAGTACGGTTGATCTATGATACGGTTGTTAAAATTGAAAAAGATGATAACAGGGTTATTCTAGAAAATAGCGAGTTGACTTATGATTACTTGGTGGTGTGTCTCGGTTATGAAACCAACACATTTGGAATAAAGGGTATGGATGAACATGCATTTTTTATTGAGGATTTTGATTCTTGTCGATTAATACGTGAACATATCGAATATCAATTTGCGAAATTCAATAATGATCCTAATGCGCATGAATCCAGTCTGAACATCTTGGTTGGAGGCGGTGGGTTTACTGGAATTGAATTTGTTGGGGAGCTTGTGGAGAAGGTTCCAAAGCTATGTAAAAAATATGATATAGATAGAGGGAAAGTGAAGATTGTTAATGTCGAGGCAGCACCGAGTATACTCCCTAACTTTGACAAAGATCTAGTAACCTATGCCAGAAAATCATTACAAGAACGTGGTGCTCATATCATGGAGGGCACTCGTATTCATGAGTGTACTGAAGAAGGGTTTATCGTTGGAGAAAATAATGAATTAATTAAGGCGGGTACTATTGTTTGGACAGGTGGTGTTACCGGTAGTTCCATATTAGGCAAGTCAGGTTTCGACTTAACTAAAGGAAAGGTAACAGTACATGGTGATTTGCGAGCGCCTGGATACAATAATATTTTTATACTAGGAGATTGTGCATGGGTAATGGATAAGCAAGCTAACCGCCCTTATCCGCCAACTGCTCAAGCCGCAATGCAACATGCAACAACTTGCGGGAATAATATAAGGGCCCTTATCCACAATGAACCATTAGAAGAATTTGTTTTTAGTGATAAAGGAACAGTTGCTAGTTTAGGCGTCACAGATGGAATGGGAGCTATTTTAGGTGATAAAAAGTTATATGGTAAGGCAGCTGCAACAATGAAAAAAGTAGTAGATGATCGATATTTATTTTTACTAGGTGGTCCAAAACTTTTATTGAAAAAAGGAAAAGTTCGTCCATTTTAACAGTTTTTTATCTAAATGAGGTGGTTTCATGAAAAAAATATGGAAATGGTTTTTAATTGGACTATCGGCCATGATTGGCTATATGGTCACTTGTCGTTCATTAGAAGATAAGCGGGATTTTAGATAATTTTCCCCACCTTGCTGCCTGTAGTGAGGTGGGGTTTGTTACATTAATTATGGTTTTTTTCAGATACTAAAGTCAGGAGGTGCAGACCATTAATGAAAAGGATAATAGTACTGATACTTTTAATTATTATTTTTACTGGAATGAATACTGCTGCGGAGAACCGATTGGTAATTTCGGATAATAATGTAAATGAAACACTTATACGAAGTGATTTTACATATCGTCATATAGATTCTATATTTCTTGATCGTGAAAAATTGTCCTTATTACTTGAACGACTTGAAGAACAAATATATAAAGAACCAGTTAATGCTACATTAGATGATTCTTGGAATATTGTTCCAGAAAAAGTAGGCTTATCGTTAGATCGCCGTAACTTTATACGTTTTTTTTATGAGTTTTTTTATAGTGATGTTTCGTTCGAAATGAAAGTGCCTAAAAAGCTAGTTTATCCTAGGGTGGATACTGAATTACTGACTGATATTAGTTCTAATGAAATCGGAAATTATCTTACCTACTTTCGTACTAGCAATCGAGAACGTTCTCATAATATTCAACTAGCTGCAGAGGCCATCAATAATCATGTGATTTTTCCAGGAGAAACGTTTTCCTTTAATGAGGTAGTAGGGAAGCGAACAGTTGAAAAAGGATATAAGAGAGCTCCTGTGATTGTAAAGGGGGAGTTATCTGAAGACATTGGTGGAGGTATATGCCAAGTTTCATCCACTCTATTTAATGCCGTTTCTATTGAAGGAATTGAGATAGTTGAGAGGTATTCTCATAGTCGTTCAGTACCGTATGTTCCACCAGGGAAGGATGCGACAGTAAGTTGGTGGGGGCCTGACTTCATTTTCAAGAACGAGTATAGCTATCCGATATTAATACGTGCAAAAGCTATTGATGGAAAAATGATTGTAAGAATTTTTACATCAGATTATGCAACAGTTAATCGAAAAAAGGACCATTCCTCCTAATTACACGGAGGAATGGTCCTTTTTATAAAGGTAAAACAGTTATCTAGTAAATCTTAATTTAACCTTGTTTATGAGCTTCTAATTCAATATTTATTTTTACTTCTTCTCCAACAAGTACTCCACCTGTTTCAAGTGCAGCGTTCCATACAAGACCGAAGTCTTTACGGTTTAGTTTTGTTGAGCCACTGAAACCTGCTACTTCATTTCCCCAAGGATCTTTACCGACACCTTCGACGGTTACATCAAATGTAACAGGTTTTGTAACTCCACGAAGAGAAAAATCACCTGTAACAGCATATTCGTCGTCTGATTTTCGTTTAATATTAGTTGCAACAAATGTCATTTTTGGATGATTTGAGATATCAAAGAAGTCGTTAGAACGTAAGTGATTATCGCGATCCTCATTTTGAGTATTAATACTATTTACATCAACAGAGAATTCAATTCTTGCATCTGTTAAGTCATCTGGATTAGCTTCGATTGTTGCATCAAAATTAGTGAACGATCCTCTAACTTTTGAAATCATCATGTGTTTTACAGTAAATTCTAATGCGCTATGGCTTTTGTCTACATTCCATACTGCTTTAGTCATCATAAATTCCTCCTGTTTGTTATTAAATTTCCTTAACTTACTTTACGTAACTAAGTATATATGCATAATAGTCGCAAGTCAAGTATCTTTAATTAATTTATTTTTAATTAATTTTAGTTTTGGTTTATGATTTTCTTTTGCCACCTTCTTAAGAAAATATTCGAATATAGTTATGAAGATTCATTCTTATGGACATTCGCCGTCACGAAATAGTTCAGGAATGAAAATAATAGTATATACCTATTAAAGGAGGTGGAAAAAAGTGGACAAAGGTACGGTCATTCGCACGTCCATACTTTTTTTGGCGTTAATTAACCAAATACTAGTTATCTTTGGAAAATCACCACTTCCAATAGATAGTGAGACATTAGAACAAGTTGTTGCTTCAATTTTTACAATAATTGTTGCACTAAATACTTGGTTTAAAAATAACTATATAACAAAGAGAGGAATTGCTCAGAGGGATGCATTACGAGATAAAGGTCTAATTAAAGTAAAGGAGAGAAAATCTAATGGCAAGACCAATCTTAATCATTGACCCGGGACATGGTGGTAGGGACCCGGGTGGTGGTACGAATCGTTATTGGAAAGAAAAGGATTTAGCATTAAAGATTTCGTTGTATCAATACAATCGATATAGAGATTTAGGGGTTCCAGTTGCAATTACAAGAACAACTGACAAATACCTTTCTCCCGATGAAAGAACAAGGATTGTTCGTGATAGCGGGGCGAAATATTGTCACTCCAATCACTTAAATGCCGGTGGTGGTGACGGAGCAGAAGTCATTCACTCTATTTATGACGGGAAAGCAATTGCTCAAAAAATTGCAGATGAATTAAGGAAAGCAGGTCAAAATATTAGACGTGTATTCACACGTACACTTCCAGGGAATTCTAGTTTGGATTATTATTTTATGATTAGAGAAACTGGAAATGTAGTGACTAATATAATCGAGTATGGATTTGCTGATTCACCAGGAGATGATATACAGCAACTGCGTAATAATCATCTCAAATATGCAGAAGCGGTTGTAAAAGCTTTTTGTGACTATGCTGGATACACGTACCGAACTCCATCAGGGGAGGAACAAGATGTCAATATACCGATAAATCCTGCGCCAGTACCAAGTAATCCAGGTGGTGGATCAAATGGGTCTACCGGACAGTACATCCATTTACCAGCTTCTGAGAATTCATGGCGTGTATACCCTGTTGATGTAGCTCCTGTGAAAGGTAATGAAAAAGGATTTCTGAATCCAGCTAAGTTCGGGGGACTAACCTATGAAATTCTTGGTCAGCCTCAAGCACATGTTTACATTATACAAACAAGTGATTTTGGTAGGGTGCAAATATACGGGCATCCAAGTACAGGTGCAGTTATTAATAGCAGTCCGGGCTCATCCACAACCAGCCCTTCAACTAACACTGACGAAAAGACAGAAAAACATTTACACTTATCAGCTAGTGAAAGCTCTTGGAGAGTGTACCCAATAGGGGTAGATCCAGTTAAAGGGAATGAGGTAGGTTTCTTAAATCCGAAGAAATTTGGTGGCCTAACGTACGAGATATTAGGTAGTACAGGAGCACATGTTTATATTATTGAAACTTCTGACTTTGGAAGAGTACAAATCTATGCAGGCCCTAATACTGCATCCACAATCTCTGATGAGGATAGACGTGCATCAAATAGTGACGTTAAAAATACTGGAGATCGGTATTTGCATTTACCTAAATCGGAGAGCTCATGGCGTGTATATCCATTAAATACTTCTCCGGTAAAGGGTAATGAAAAAGGTTTCCTAAATCCGAAGAAATTCGGAGGGCTATCGTATAAAATTCTTGGTACAACACAGGCACATGTGTATATAATTCAAACCGGTGATTTTGGCAAGGTCCAAATTTATGCTCACCCAAGCACAGGTGCAACTATTTCTAATAAGCAATAGTTAATAAGGATGTCTTACCTGGATTTAGGTAAGACATCCTTATTATTTGAAATATATTTATTTCGGAATAGAAATATTTCGATTTCCAAAATATTCTTAGTGAAAAATAATGCATATATTGGTAAAATACTAATTAATTATAATTTTAAAATGAGGAGAGATTTAATGCAACAGACTAGTGATTACAAGAAAACATGGGATTTAGATGTTATTTTCCCTGGGGGTAGTGAATCAAAGGAATTTCAGGATTATCTTAAAATAGTAGATGGTGAAATGGATGAATTATCCTCTCTTATTAACGGATATCATCCAGATGAAAATACAAATACCTTATTATTAGTTAACATTGTAAAGAAGCTTGAATCTACTATGAAAAAATTACGAGAATCCTTTGCATACATAAGTTGTTTAAGTGCACAAGATGTGAAAGATGCAGCAGCTAATTTATTAGTTGGAAAACGAAATGATTTAGCTGCAAAAATGGGTAGTATCCGTACTGCTTTCAATCAGAAGTTAATTTCTATTCCTGACAATACATGGACTGAAATATTAACTGCAGACGAATTGCAAGAGGTAGTTTTTGTACTTAATGAAACAAGAGAAGGAGCTAAGGAACTACTTCCTTCTGAGCAAGAGCTTATTATTAATGACTTGGCAGTGGATGGTTACAATGCCTGGGGGCAAATGTATCAAACAATAGTTGGTAATATGACAGTAGAAATTACCGAAGGGGAAGAGATTAAGTCCTTTTCAGTTGGGCAGGCAGCGAATAAATTAAGTAATCCAGACTCCAATTTCCGTAAACATGTTTTCAATCAAATGAGTAATGCATGGAATAATAATTCTGACCTGTTTGGACAAACCCTCAATCATTTGGCTGGTTTTCGATTGCAAAAATACAAGCATCGTGGTTGGGACGATGTCTTAAAAGAACCACTTAAGATTAACCGAATGAAAAAAGAAACGTTGGATGCAATGTGGAGCGCGATAACCGATAATAAGAAGCATTTCGTAAAGTATTTAAATAAAAAGGCAGACATACTCGGAAAAGAAAAATTAGCGATTTATGATATTGGTGCACCACTATCTAAAACCGTTAAAACAGTACCTTATTCAGAAGGTGCCAATTTTATTATCGATAATTTTAGGAAGTTCAGCCCGAAAATGTCGGAGTTTGCTCAGATGGCCTTCGAAAAGCAGTGGATTGAAGCAGAAGACCGTTCTGGTAAACGACCGGGTGGGTTCTGTACTAGCTTCCCAGATAGCCAACAAACTAGAGTGTTTATGACATACTCTGGGACATCATCTAATATATCTACACTTGCACACGAATTAGGACATGCATACCACCAACATGTTATGAATGACATGCATGGACTAAACCAGGGATATGCTATGAATGTTGCAGAAACAGCTTCCACTTTTGCAGAAATGATCGTTGCGGATGCAACGGTAAAGAGTGCTGAGTCTAAACAAGAGAAACTAGAGTTATTAGAAGATAAGATACAACGTAGTATAGCTTTCTTCATGAATATTCATGCCAGGTTCCTATTCGAAACTAGATTTTATGAGGAACGTAAACAAGGGATGGTTTCTGTTAATAGACTTAATGAATTGATGGTTGAAGCACAGAAAGAAGCATATTGTGACGCTCTTAGTGAGTATGATTCAACATTCTGGGCATCGAAGCTACATTTTCATATAACAGGTACACCTTTTTACAATTTCCCATACACATTTGGATATTTATTTAGTCTAGGAATCTATGCACATGCGCAAAATAGTAATAATAGTTTTGAGGATGACTATATAGCATTATTACGTGATACGGGTCGAATGAATGTGGAGGACCTAGCAATGAAGCACCTGAAAGTTGATCTAACAAAGCCTGATTTCTGGGAAAATGCAATTGCGCTTTGTGTAAAGGATGTTGAAGAGTTTATTTCTCTTTAAACTGGAATAATTGCCAAAAGTATAAACTTAAGCTACAATAACGGTAGCAAAAAAAGTGAAAAATAAGACCACAGGGGGAGCCTTTTGGCTGAGAGTGAACGAATTAGTTCAGACCCTTTGAACCTGTTAGTTAATACTAGCGTAGGGATGGTGGCTTTTATGATGGATATAGTATGCAATGTGAGCGGAATTCCCCATCAGGAAGCTTCCCCTTGGCATTGCTTTTTTTGTGTTTAAAAATCTTTTATTTGATTTTAGAATACATTCAGGGGAGGAATTTGGTGTGAACTCAAAACGAACATTGTTTCTAATTGAAGTAGCAATATTTACAGCTTTAGCATTAGTCTTAGACCTAGCTCCATTCTTATCATTTAAAGTATGGGCTCAAGGTGGTTCTATATCACTTGCTATGATACCGATATTCATCGTAGCATTTCGTTGGGGAATCAAAGGAGGACTATTATCCGGTTTCTTATGGGGAGTTCTACAAATAGCTGTTGGCCAGGCTTGGATTATGCATTGGTTACAAGGTGCAATTGATTATTTAGTAGCGTTTACTGTATTAGGCTTTGCTGGAATATTCGCAAGTAAGATCAAAAATGCATTAAAAGAAGGAAATACTAAGGCATATTTCTCTTATATTTTACTTGGTGTAATTATTGGATCTATTCTAAGGTTTGTTGCGCATTTTGTAGCTGGGATTGTATTTTTTGAATCAGCAATTGAAGGAATGAATGTTTGGATGTATTCATTCTTATATAATATCAGCTATATTGCTCCTTCTATTATTATTTGTACTGTTGCGGTATATTTCCTATTTCATAAACAACCAAGAACACTACTATCTGCAGCATAGTGAAAGCAATATAAAATTCTGCTCACAAGAGGCTGGGACAAAACTAGCCAGAAAGTAATAAAAAACTGGTTCTAAGCGATTGAAAATTGCTTGGAACCAGTTTTTTGAAATCATTTCCATTTCCTAAACTAGATTTACCCATTTTTGCGGTATACTTCCTCAAGTTTACCGCCATAAGCGCAAATCCTAATTCATTTATCACTTTCTCTTTTCCTCTAACAGACATTCGAGTGAAACCCAAATTAGCCTTCAGATATAGAAATAGAACACCTCTTATTAGATATAATCAGTATCGAAAGGAGAAGAAAAGAAAACACAAAACAATGCTTTTCATGTAGACAATTGGGAATACAATGAAGAGGATGATGCATTCATTTGTCCGAATGGAAAGAAATTATTATTCAGCCATGTGTCCCATCGAACCGACAAATACGGATTTAAACGCGAATTTAAAGTCTATGAATGCGAAGATTGTTCCGGATGCCCTTTACGCTCCATGTGTACAAAGGCGAAAGAGGGAAACAATCGAAAAGTATATCTCAATGAAAAGTGGGAATCTCAAAAAGAATACGTCAGGGAGAAGCTTTCAGACGAGAAAACTGGTGAAATTTACGGTAA
>NZ_LT855386.1:0-353236 GCF_900184735.1 Paucisalibacillus globulus | reverse complement strand
GATGGTGTCCTTTTTGTTTACTTTAATATCAGAAAATTGCGTGCGAAAAATAATAAGCATGGTCCTTACCATTAAAACGTTGGTAAGGACCATGCTTATATTAATTTACTGGGGTTTTGTCCCAGCCCCTTTTATAATGGATGTGAGTTGAACAAATATACTTCCATTTTTTTGAATTACCCTTTCACCGTAGTGATGAGCTCCGCATAGGCTATAGCACAACGGAAAGAGAGGAAGATGTAAATGGAGCTTACTTTAGCCCATTGGCTTTATGGTATTTTTACGCTAGCTATCATTGTAACCATGATATTCCGAAAAGGTGTCGTTCTTCCGACTTTATTAGGAACATTTATTATTGCGTGGGTGTATAAGGGAAGTATTGTAGATGGTTTTACCGCTATATTTAATGCTAATTTAATTGCTGCACAAGAATTATTTAGTATATTTTTGATTATTACATTCATGTTAGCTTTGCTAAATTCATTAAAGGATTTAGGGGCAGATGTGAGAATGATTCAACCGATTCAGAAAATCATGATAAACGGCCATATATCCTTTTTTGTATTAGTAGGTGTCACGTATGTTATTTCATTGTTCTTCTGGCCAACTCCTGCAGTACCGTTAATATGTGCGCTATTAGTTCCAGCTGCAGTAAGGGCTGGGTTACCAGCAATGACAGCCGCTGTTGCAATTGCTCTTGCTGGGCAAGGTATGGCGTTGTCATCTGACTACATTGTACAGGTAGCACCTAGCTTATCGGCAACCTCTGCTGGAATTGATGCAGGTACTGTTGCTGACAAATCATTAATTCTATCAGTTATAGCCGGTGGTATTGCCATATTATTAGCATACTTTATGTATCGTAAGGGTATTCGTACTAAGGATGATCCACGAAATGAAACTGAATTAAACACATTAAATGCTGCAGAAAACACGACCAACGAAGTAAAAACTAATAATTTGCCAAGATGGAGTAAAGTTTTTGCTATTTTTGTACCACTTTCCTTATTAGTTGTTGTAGTTTACATGATGTACAATAAGCTATTTACAGGTAGTGGTGGCTTAGTTGGCGGAGATGGGGCTGCATTTGTTGGTGGAGTAGCAGTTATTTTGTTACTTCTTTCAACGGTTGCTTTTGGTAAGCACCATGCCCTCGATTATATATCGAATCATATTACAGATGGATTTGTTTTTGCATTCAAAGCGATGGGACCCGTTATACCTATTGCAGGGTTCTTCTTTTTAGGAAGTGGTGATTTTGCAGGAAATATTATGGGAGTGGAAGAGGGGCCGTCTTTACTATTTGGTTTAGTAGAAGCTACCCAAGAGTTTTTACCACAAAGTGCGATACTTGCTGCGTTTAGTGTGTTAATTATCGGTATTATTACAGGACTAGATGGTTCAGGATTCTCTGGGTTACCGTTAACAGGGGCACTTGCCGCTTCACTTGAAACACAAGGTATGGACACTGCTACACTAGCTGCTATTGGCCAAATGGGTGCTATTTGGACTGGTGGGGGAACCATAGTGGCATGGTCTTCGCTTATTGCGATAGCTGGGTTTTGTGGTGTATCCGTAATGGAACTCGTTCGTAAAAACTTCTTACCAGTAATCATTGGTTTGTTTGTCATGACACTATTCGGAGTTTTTATTCTGTAAATTTAGACAATTATAATTGGTATCTAAGTTTCCTTTTGTTACAATCAAACTAGAAGTAATAAATAGTTGGAGGTAATATTGTGGCAAATCAAACGGTTGATATTGTAAGGGATTCCTTAAAAGCATTAGTAGATGACCGAACTTTTTTAACAGAATTAACTGGGGAGGATAGAAAGAAGGCATTTAATTCCTTACTTTCTATCCTTTCTACACCAGATCATGTTAATAAGTCCTATCTAAGAATTGCATTAGAGAATGGGCAAGTTGTACGAATTCCATCCTTTCGTGTTCAACACAATAATGTTCTTGGTCCTTATAAAGGGGGTATCCGTTTCCACGAGACTGTTAAAGAGGATGAGGTTGTTAATCTTGCCTCACTAATGACACTTAAAAATGCATTGCATGAAGTCCCATTTGGTGGTGGTAAAGGGGGAGTTGTAATTAATCCACGTGAATTTAGTGAACGGGACCTTTATGTGATTTGTAAGAAATATGTTCAATATTTTAGCGATATTCTTGGACCGGATAAAGACATCCCAGCACCTGATGTTGGAACAGGTGAACGTGAAATGGACTGGATGATGGCAGAATATAAAAGTATTCGTCCTGGTGAATCTTACCTTGGGAGTTTTACTGGAAAAAGTGTGATTAATGGGGGCTCACTAGGAAGAAGGGAAGCAACCGGCAAAGGTGTCTACTTCACATTTCGATATTTATTACATGATTTTGTTCAAGATAAAAAAAGTTGGTTATCAGAACGGGATAATATTTTTGCGCGTACTGCTTTATCATTAAGGGATAAACCCCTCAAACTTGCAATTCAAGGTTTTGGAAATGTAGGATCTGTTGCAGCACTATCAGCCTATCAATGTAATCACCTAAATAATAAAGTTGTTGCTGTTAGTGATCGCAATGTAACATTATATAATTCTGATGGCTTAGATGTCCCCTCATTAGTTAAATATGTATCATTAAATAAAGGCGATCTTCCAATAAATGAGGATCAACTAAGTGGAGCAGATATTAAGGCTAACATTCTAGAGCGTGAGGAGATTCTTGGGCTAGATGTGGATGTATTATTTTTGGCAGCGTTGGAGAACCAAATTCATATTGAAAATATGAAAAATACTAAAGCTAAGATAATTGTAGAAGGAGCCAATGCACCTGTAACTACAGAAGCGGATGATTACTTAAGTGATAAAGGAGTTATTATCATCCCCGATATTTTAGCAAATGCTGGAGGGGTGATCGTTTCTTATTTAGAGTGGCTTCAAGGAAGAGAAACACAATTCTATAGTGAGGAACAAGTATTTGAAAAATTATATGATAAAATGAAAAAGACCTTTGATTCCGTATTTCCACAGTTCTTTGGTGATCCATTCTCATTAAGACAAAACTGTTATATCCATGCAGTTATGAAGTTATCGACAATTTTATATCGACAAGGAAAGTTATACTAATAAATTGGATGAACTGGCTTATCATGAATAATGTAAGCCAGTTCATTTTAGTACTGAAAAAAAGGGAGAGATAACGATAGCTAAGGCTAAGCAAAGTACAAATATGGAGCCTACCTTGGTTTTTCCTTTCCAAAGTGTAATGGAAAAACCTAGTGTGTAAAAGAACATAATTAGTATTATTAACCAAATAAAAATTCTCAATCTCTAATCTCCTCTATTCTGGGTAAGTCACTCTGTCTCCCAAATTTTCCAAGTTTAACTTGAACATCTACATCTATTTTCATATCTGAATATGTTTCCATCCAATCAAAATTCTCCCAATCTGAAATAGTACTAAATTTCTTTCTTGCTAATAAAGACCAGCCAAATGGCTCTGACTTGTATTCTTCTTGTGTTTTTTTAACAAAGTCATTAAATTCTTTGTTAAGATTGTCTTCTATTGATTGTTCAAGCTTATTTCTTTTCTCTTCGTCTTTTTGATAGCCAGTCATACTGTGATTGGACAACACTTCCAATAATAATGGAACAGTAACATGGATACTAGGGGTTCCGCCAGTTAGTTTCAGGTCGAATTTTAACGGACTAGCATTTTCCATACGAAAGGCGATTCGATACTTCTCATCAAATGGATCTGGGATTGTTCCTAAAAAAAATCCTGGTTTTAAAGAAGGGTTTAATAATATAGCCATTCTAGTTTCTTCGATTGTTAATGAATCAATCATCATAGCTTCCTTAAATACGGCTGAACCTAAAAATTGGGTTAGATTGGATTCTCCTTGAAAGTCAAACTCCCCAGCAGTTATTTGTTGAGGGTCATCACTTGTCTGGATATTTTCGTCTTTCAACGTTGTACCATATATCCCTAAAAATAAATCAGCATCCGCTTCCGTAATTCGGAAAAATTGATATAATTGGGATTCGGGGATAGTACCCATCTCATTCCCAGTAGCTAGTATTTTTTCAAAGTATTCATGTGGTCTTGTTTCCAATAATGGCTTATTATTTTGAAAGAATGTGGCAGATTCTTCTTTTGTAACTAATAATTTGATGTCTCTTTCTATTTCCATCGATTTAGTTGCATCATAAATCCATCTAATGAAATTCTCGTCTCTAGCAAAATCCTCCGAAACGATAAGCATTCGTAACAAATCATATGTAATCTGTTTCGCAATAACTGAATTTGCCATATTTCTAGAGGATATGAAGTCATCCGCTACAAAGGATATTATCTCTCTTGGGGGTTCCTGTGAGCCACCACTTTGTGCAGAGGAACCTGCCTCTGGGTTTGAAATCAAATATGTGATTCTAACTTTGTTCTCTTTATCCTCTACTTTGTCAATTCCAATTGCAATTACAAAGGCAAGCTCTTCTACTTCTTTTTGATCCCAGCATCCACTTAGAAATAGTAAAAGGAATAAAACCAAGATAAACTTACCTAATATTTCTTTTATTAGCATTTTTAAATTCTCCTTTAAACATTGCAACCAACCACATTAATAATGGTAAGAGAAAAAAGAGAGGGGATGTCATTAATAGTAACTTTTCTTTTATGTCAAAAATAATAAAGGTAGGATTTTCCGGTATCATACCTAAAAAGACAATTAATGTAGCTAATGAAGGAATCAGGTATTCAAAGTGTTTTATTTTGAATAAATGCCCAAATAGAATGGCGTTGATATACAAATAGATACTAAACCTCACAAAGGTTGCAATAAGCCAAAATGGTAAAAAAAATGCCTCCATATTTATGATAAAGCCAAGTGAAATGGTCCGTATTAATTCATGATACGGATAATTTAACTGCATAATAGTTTTATAATCAAATAAAAATATATAGCAAACCATCACAATACTTAGGTTCATTATTATGAAAACCAGTGCTAACCATGTCCCTTTTTTAAAGACTATTTCACTTTTAATATATGGATAAAATAGAAATAGATATAGGAAGTCAGCATATAATGAAAGTCTTAGTGAACTTTCTTTTACTACTTCCCATGCTCCATCACCCAAAATCGGGAATATAAATGCAGTATTTCCCTGTCCAATAGTTAAGATTAACGCGAAAAATAAAGATACCTGGAGGTAGGGAAATACTGTCCAAGCAACGGAGCCGATTTGTTCAAAACCTCTTGTGGCTCCATAAGCACATACAAGCATTAAAATTCCGTAGACGATGATAGTAGGGGTTTTCGTGAAATACATGGTTCCGATAATATCCGTATAGATAGCTGTATCTACAATAACTGCTCCAAATGCAACAACCAACATTATGAACAGTATAATAAAACTGAAAAATTTTCCAAATAGATGATCAGACACTTCGAGTAAACTTTTGCCCTTATAGATGGTAAAAACCTTAATTAATAAGTAGATCGGAAAAATTGCAATCAGACCATTAATAATTGGTGCCATCCAACCAGCGTTCTTTATGTACTCAAATAATATAGTGGGTGTGTTGTCCGTAACTTTTGTACCAACCATTAGTAAGACTATAGCAATATATTCTTTTATACCTATTAACTGTTTCGATTGTTCCATTTGTACCCCCCTTATCGTTTTTTCAAATCTTTAGGTTTTAGGTAGCCAGGTCTTAGGATTTCTTTCTGTAATACCTTTCTAAAAATTTTATCCCCAGATGACGCATAGCTTGGTGTTAATGGAGATAGATATGGTACGCCAAAGGACTTAATGGAAACCATATAAAATATTCCCATGGTAAATAATGCTGTAATTCCATATAGACCCATAAAACTAGCAGAAAGTAATAGTAAAAACCTACTAATCCGGATGGTGAAATTCATACTAATATCACCAATTGCAAAGGAGCTCAGACCACCTAAGGCTACAATTATGACTACAATTGGACTAACAATATTTGCTTGAACTGCTGCTTGTCCTAAAATAAGTGCCCCAACGATACCAATAGTTGGGCCAATAGGACTTGGGACACGCAATCCTGCTTCTCTAATCAATTCGAAGGCAAACTCCATAATAAATACTTCAACAGCAGCAGGAAATGGCAACTTTTCTCTAGTAGCAGCAATTGCTAATAATAAATCAGGCGGTACCATTTCCGAATGATAGGTTACCACAGCTACATATAGAGATGAGGTGAATAACGTAATGAATAAAGCTAGTATTCGTAGTAACCTTGTGAAATTCCCGTACGGAAAACGTAAATAATGTTCTTCGGATGTATGATAGAATGACCAAAATGTTGCAGGGAGCACTAGTGCATCGGGTGAATTATCCATTAGTAATACGATATATCCATCTTCTATAAACGAAGCAGCACGATCCGGTCGCTCTGTATATAATATTGTGGGGAAAATTGAATATTTCCTTTCCTCAATATATTGCTCTAGTAGACTTAGATTCTGGATAGCATCAACATCAAGGGAATTGACCCTGTTCTTTACGTTCTGCAATAATTTGTCACTCACTAGATCTTTCTCATATAAAAGGAATAAATCATTCTTCGATCGTTTGGAGATAATGTGTGATTCAACAACTAAGTTCTCACTCTTTACCCTTTTCCTAATCAATGAAATATTGGTTGTTGCCTTTTCATTAAAACCTTCTTTCGGGCCTTTAACAACATTCTCATTTTGTGCTTTTTCTACTGCTCTACTTTCAAAATTAGACGCTCCAAGTAAGTATGCATGGTCCTCACCCTCTACAAATAGGGCAGCATTTCCTTGATTAATCTTGGTAATAATATCCCCAACTTTACTCTTTGTCTTAATGGATTGAATCGTAATAATATCTTCCACTTTTTTGGAAGAATCATTATTGTTAAGTAAAGGACTAATGACATAATCTTCAATTGCTTTTGAGTCAGTTATAGTATTTATAAAGAGGATAGTTGATTTTTTATTTATTCCAGATATATCGATGGGTCGTAATACTACATCCTGATTGTCGGGGTAGGAATAAATGGATTTAAATGTATCGATTGTCTCCTCGAAATTAGATGGAATATCAGATTCTTTGAGCTTTATATCCTTACTGGAGGACTTTTCATTTGAAATGGTCTTCTTATGAGTTTTTCTAAGTGATCTCTTCAACATGGAAAACAACAACTCCAACTATCCGTTTTCTTATACGTTTCCACCTAACAGGAAAAATTATGTAACATTAGCAAAAAATAAAACCCTACAAGATTAGGGTTTTAACGTAAATAGGGTGAAATATAATCAATTGCTTTTTGTAACTTTTCACTATTTCGTTGATACATTTGTTTGGACATTTCATTATTAGTTGCCAGACCAAATAATTCTAAATCTGCCTGACATTTGTTCATGGTTGCCAGTAAGAGTGGTTTCTGGGAGGGGCTTGGTACAGCTAAAGTATCATCATATAAATCAACAGTTAATTGCCCATCACTATCCACTTGTCCTAAAAACACATTTTCTATACTAACATTCATTTTTTCTAATTCTGTTTCTAACCAAGTAGGATTTAATGATATATTTGCCAAGGGTTCGAGTAGTGGTTTACCGTCCATAATGACGGTTTGTGGTTCCCGATCGGGAGCAAGTTTTAATGCTAGGTCTTTTGCTGTAATTGGGCGATTTTCTCTTTTAGGTAATACATTAAGTTTGCCTGTTGGTTCCAGAACAGCAAATTCTACATCTGCGACTTTAAAGATATTTCGTTCACGTAGACTCTCCAATAGGTCATCTGTTGAATAATGTTCCTTTTTTAGATTATCTTCCATAATCTTTCCGTTTTGAATAACTACTCGGCTTTTTCCTTGGGTAAAATTGCGAAATGCCTTGCTCTTTAAGGAAATTAATTCAACTAGATAAGGGAAGATAAACCAAATAAACATAGATATTAACGCAAAATGAATAGGACTATCTAATGTGCTCACATGGATAGCAACAATACCGCCTAAAACAATGCCAGTAATATACTCAAATATATTTAGTTGTGATAGTTGCTTCATCCCCAACCATTTCGTAAAAAAAAATAAAATGATAAGGAGGGAGAACGCACGAATTATAATTTGAATCCAATCAGGCATAGTTACTAATCCTCTCTATTGGTTGTATTGTGGTTCCTCTCGAGCAAGCGTTAGGACCTGTTTTTCTAAGTCATTCTTTATTTCAGTTATCATTTCTTGAGTTTCTCGATAAGCATTCCGAGCATCAACTTCATTCGTTTGGTTGGCTAGTATTCCTAAGGTTGCTTCGATGTTTTTAATACTCGCATAGCATGTTTTTACTTGTGAACCAACAGTCATCATTTATCCTCCTTACGTTCTAACCTTTAGGTTTGAATAGTAAAGCTCCGATAAAACCGAATATGATTGCAGCGGAAATACCAGAACTAGTAACCTCAAACATTCCAGTAATGACACCGATGATTCCGTGTTTTTCTGCTTCTTGCATAGCTCCATGGACTAATGAGTTCCCGAAACTTGTAATGGGTACTGTTGCACCAGCTCCGGCAAAATCAATTAAGGGTTCGTATAATCCTAATCCATCCAGAATAGCACCAGAAACCACTAGAATACTCAATGTATGACCCGGACTCAATTTAAAAACATCGAACATGATTTGTCCGATTACACAAATAAATCCACCGATAACAAATGCCCAGAAAAAAATCATGTTACATCACTCCCAGCTTCTATAGATACTGCATGAGCAATACATGGAATTGGATCTTTTTGATTCACACTTAATGGGGAGTGAAGGGCCCCAGTCGCTACAACTAGTATTTTTCCCAATTTCCCTTTTTTCATTAAATCCAAGAAATGACCATAGGTTACAACTGCTGAACAAGCTGGGCCACTACCACCAGCTAAGACGGGTTGATCTTCACGGTACACTGTTAGACCACAGTCAACAAATTTCTCCTCCGGTATATTTATATCGTTTTTGTGGAGTAAATCTAATGCAACTTCTCTTCCTATATGTGCCAAATCACCAGTAATAATCAAATCATAATACGAAATATCTACCTTTCTTTCCTTTAGGTGGGTCATGATGGTATCTACTGCAGCTGGCGCCATTGCTCCGCCCATATTAAACGGATCAGTCATTCCCATATCGACAATTTTGCCAATCGTTGCCGAGGTTATTCTTGGACCTTGACCTGTTTTAGCAACTAACGCACAGCCAGCACCTGTTACGGTCCATTGTGCAGTAGGAGGTTTCTGTCCTCCGTATTCAGTTGGATAACGGAATTGTTTCTCAGCTGCTGCATTATGTGAAGATGTTCCACTAAGTATATAATCTGCACCATTTGCATTTATCATAAATGCTGCAAGTGCTAAGCTCTCCATTGATGTAGCACAAGCACTAAATAAACCAAAGTAAGGTGAACCAATTGTTTTAGCGGCAAAACTTGTTGGTGTTATTTGATTTATTAAATCTCCACTGATAAAAAAAGACACTTGTTCTTTTTGGATGGAGCTATTTTTAAGTGCATATTGGCAGGCTTCTTCCATCATCATTTGCTGTGCTTTCTCGAAGGATGCTTGTTCTAACCACATATCATCGTGTAAAATGTTAAAAGCATGGGGAATGTTCCCATTTGCTTCAAATGGACCTCCAACAGTCCCAGTTGAAATAATGACGGGATTATTCTCAAATATCCAAGTGCGGTGTCCAGTCAACATTATAATCCACCCCATGTTAAAATTATGGTTTTTATTAATGCCACAACAAATGCGGAGAAAACACCAAACAGAATAACTGAACCTGCGAGCTTAAACATGTTACCACCGACTCCAAGTACAAAACCTTCCGTACGATGCTCAATGGCTGCTGAGATTACAGCATTGCCAAATCCGGTTACAGGAACAGCAGAGCCTGCCCCAGCAAATTGACCTATACGATCGTACACTCCAAAACCTGTTAGTAGCATGGTAATAAAGATTAATGTTGCGGTAGTAGGGTTTCCAGCTGTTTGTTCCGTGAAGTCAAAATAATAAATATAAAATGTAGAAATTAGCTGGCCGATAAAACAAATAAATCCACCCACTAAAAATGCTTTAATGCAATTTTTTAATATTGGACGCTTAACCTCTCTTTTATCTTGAGAATCTTGATAATCTTGAGCATTTGGAGGGAGGTTTTTTTTCTTTTTATCTGCCATAATCAGTCCTTCTTTCTTTTTATACCAATTGGTGTTATGTTTGTTCCTTTAGTAATTTGCTAATGTGCTTTAGCTTTTTATTTAGCTCTTTTTGGCTAATGGTATTGTTTTGTAATTGTCTTTCAAGCACTTCTAATTCTAAAATTATCTTTTTATCAGTAGCAAGCTCAACAGTTAAGTTATCACCTTTAAAATTCTTATCCATCTCTTTTGATAACTTTTTGTTAATTTCTGATAGTTGAAACCGTTCATGATGGGGAACTTCTATTGCAATAATAAGCAATTCATTTGTATTGACAGCAAAAACCTTCTGAACATTTTCTTTTTGGGATAATAATTGTTTTGCTTCATTTGCAAATTTCTGGTCGTAAATCTGTTTAGATGAAATCTGTGATACATTCACTTGTCCCTGGGAAGTAGATGGATTAGCTTCTTCATTCGTGCAACCAATTAATACTAACAATGTGAAGATTCCATATATGATTATGATTCGGTACTTTTTCATTATTATCACCTAGTTCTATTTTGGTAGAAGAGGAGAGGGGAAGCCTCTCCTCTAGTTAAAATCCCTTGTACTGAGGTTCTTCCTGTTCGATTTGTTGCACACGAGGCTCAACATTATCTAGAATACTTTGGGCTTGCTGTGCAGCCTGTTCATACATCTGTTTTGCTTGTTTATTTTCTGTTTGTAGTGCAAATTGCTCGAAACTTGCTTGTACACTTTTTAAACCAGCTACTGCTTGTTTAATTTGACTTCCAACTGTCATGAGTATTCCTCCTTTAGAAAATAACCTACATTATTTAGCATCTTGAAACATTATCGAAATATACTTGTTAGGTGTTTCCAATTCACATAAAAAAGGTGCTCCGGATTGGAACACCTTTAGTAATTAGCATATTGATTATTGTCTATCCTAAAGAAAAACTGGTAAATATTATTATTTCCCTACCTTGAAAATTACCTCATTTACTTTATCATTTGTATTATCTGGATGTTCTTTATTCGTTTCGAGAGTTTCGGGAATAGATATGGATATGGTTTCATCGTCAATCCAATTAACGGATAAAATTGGCCACTGGAAATCAAATAAATTATTTGTAATGGTTTCATTCTCTAACGGTAGAACTTCCCAATTTTCTAAATCAACTACAACTGCATTGGATAACGGATATTCATAGTTTGATTCCCTAGTGAATTTTAGTAATAACTTTGATTGTTCCGGCGATACCGTAGCTTGTTCGAAACTCGCCAGGTCGGCTACTAATAAGCCTGTATTTTCACTTGATTCATCTAATAATAAGTAGGAACATTGATCTTCCAAACATGCAAATTCTAATAAGTAAATACTATTTTCTTCTTTATTCACCATTTGCTGAATACCCATTTGTTCAATAATGGATTGTCTGTCTTCAGCTGCGTGTAGATAGGCACTAAGAATTGGAATTTGTTTTAAATTCACACGTAAAATCTCATCATTTAGTTTAAATTCAATAAATTCATCTACTTCTTCGTCATTGACCAATTCTTCAATAAGTTCAGGTTCATCTGTTACCTCTTCAGGGGGAGTATTTACTTTTACGATTGCAGGTTCACTATTCGAACATGAAACTAGGAAAAATAGTATAAGTATAAGAAAAACTCTACGTAAATCACGTATCATAACTTTGACACTCCAGTACAAAGTGTTATTTTGATTTAATTATACAGTAACTTTTGTTCTAAGTAACATAATAAACAAAAGGAGGCTGGGACATAACTAAAAGTAAAAGTTGAAAACCTGAACGAAACGCCACATCAGCTCCGGAAATATACGGAGACTCCTGCGGGAGGATAGGCATCGGTGAGACCCCGGAAGAGCTTTAGCTCTGAGGAGGCTCACCAGCCGCCCGCGGAAAGCGTAGTATATTTCCGGAGCGGGTCTATGCGCTGCGGGAGGATAGGCATCGGTGAGACCCCGGAAGAGCTTTAGCTCTGAGGAGGCTCACCAGCCGCCCGCGGAAAGCGTAGTATATTTCCGGAGCGGGTCTATGCGCTTTTCATGTTCGTTCGGATTCTAAACAATCAAAAACTCTTTTGTCCCAGCCTCGTAACTTAAATGATTATATAATTAATTATGTCTTTTTATTCTTCCATATTTTCCTTCATACTAATGGCTTTGGTTATACGGTTTGCGCGGATCATAAGTAAAACAATCAGAAAGATGATTAAAGAAATTGTAATCACTAGCGAAATCATAGGCGAAACCTCCATACATTGTTAGTATAACTGCCTAAATTAGTTATCATTTATTGATAAATTTTGGTAAACTAAACTTAATAATAAACACTTGATAAATAATTTACTTCTTTTCTGATTCATTACTAAAGACACAAAGGGGGGAGAATAGAATTATGAAAACTTTTTTGTTAAAAGCTTTACAAATTGTTGAAAGTCAAAATGAAGAGATCGTGAAAACAGATATTGATTTGTTAGATGGTCTCATTATTAACCGGGAGGATGATAATAATACATGGCTTATAGAGGCATTATTAGATAAAAAATATATAGAGTTTTTTAAGGAAATGAAGGAAAAACAAGAGCAAGTGATGATTGAAGTGAAAATAAGCAAATTAACTAATGCACCTGCAACATTCATTACTTCAATTGATAGTATTAATAAAATTGGAAAACATATTAATGTTATGTTTATGGGCAAAATCATTGATAAAAGAAATAGTAAAATTGAAGAAATGCTTAGTGAATTGATTGAGAAGGGTTATGAAGGGGAAGAACTATTGAATAGATTTAAAAAGCTTCTATAATAAAGGCTAGCCCTATTTATTAGACTAGCCTTAACCTGTGCAAACTCCGTGTTATCTGTGGTCTTTCTCGTAAGCCTCTAATAAGAAATCTACAATATGAACAGCTCTCATTGTACCGGATAGACCCTCACGTTCAATCCCTAGTTTCATTTGTAGTAAACAGCCAGGATTTGCTGTGACAATTGTTTTTGCTCTTGTCTTTTTTGCTTGGTCCATCTTATAGTCCAAAATTTCCATCGACATTTCTGATTCTACGATGTTATAAATACCTGCAGAACCACAACATCTACTTGCATCTTTCATCTCAATATACGTAACACCATTAATGGATTGTAACAGCTTCCTTGGTTCCATAAACGTTTTTTGTCCATTTTTTAAATGACAGGAGTCCTGATACGTAACAATTTGTTCATCTAATGTTAAATTCTCATTTGCAAAATCTAATTCTACTAAAATGCTTGTAATATCTTTAATTTTTGCAGAGAATTCCTTGGCGCGTTCAGACCAATTTATATCATCTTTTAATAAATAATCATAATCTACTAAGAAAGCTCCACAACCACCAGCATTTGTTATGATGTAATCGGCACCAACATCCTCAAATGCTTGAATATTTCGTTTTGCCATTTCTTTTGATTTTTCCCGTTCGCCACTGTGACCATGAAGTGCACCACAACAGTTTTGAGTATCTGGAATAACTATTTCACATCCTGCATATTGGAGGAGTTTCATGGTTGCATCATTTGTTTTCATGAACATGGTGTCCATGAGACATCCAGAAAAGAAGGCAACTTTTTTCTTTTGTCTTTTTAAAGCAGGTAAATGGTTTGGTCTATTTTTAAGTTCTTTCTTTGTAGGTACAGAAGGAAGAACTTTTTCCATTGTGCTTAACGATTCTGGAAAGAAATTCATGATACCACTTTTTCTGGCTACTTTTTGTAGACCGGAGCGTTGATAAAAACCAAGTAGGTTGGTTGCTGCAACCATTCTATTTTGGTGTGGGAAAAGATTGTTAAACACGATTCCCCGCACAGCTTTCTCTGGTAATGACTGCTTTTTATTTTGATTTATTATATCTCGAGCCTGTTCTAGAAGGTGACCATACTTTACACCGGATGGACAAACCGGTTCACATGCCCTACAACCTAGGCATAAATCAAGTGAGCGCTTAACATCTTCGTCCGGCTCCATTTCACCATCCACAACTGCTTTCATCATCGCAATTCGCCCTCGGGGTGATTGTGATTCATCCATGCCAGACTCAATATAAGTGGGGCAGCTTGGAAGGCAGAAGCCGCAACGCATACAATTAAGTATTTGATCGTAATCCATCTTTTCTTTAAATCCCTGTGCGATTCTTTCCCTTTCAGCTGTTTTCATTTTTGAACCACCACTCTTTTCCTGTTTATATCTGTAAAGACCTTACCAGGGTTCATAATGCTATTTGGATCAAATGCTAATTTAATGTTTCGCATTAAGTCAATCCCAGCTTCTCCTACTTTTAAGTGAAGATAGGGAAGTTTCATCGCACCTACACCATGCTCACCCGTTATTGTTCCACCCAGCTCAATAGCCTTGTGAAAAATTTCTTCAAATGCTTTTTCAACACGTTCCATTTCTTGTTTATCTCGAATATCGGTAAGACAAGTAGGATGGAGGTTCCCGTCGCCAGCATGACCAAATGTACAAATAGTTACTTGGTTTCTTCTGGCTATTTCTTCTATAGCACTTACCATCTTAGCAATTTCAGATCGAGGTACAGTAGCATCTTCTAATATAGTAGTTGGCCTTAGACGGGCTAGAGCTGATAATGCTGCTCTCCTTGCAGTCGTTAGTGCTTCTGCATCTTCTGAGGATTTTGCTAAAGTAACTTCTATAGCTTGATTTTCCTTGCAGATTTTTGCGATTCTATCCATGTCTTGTTCGACAATTTCTATAGGGCCGTCTTGTTCAATAATTAATACCGCTTTTACATCGGTAGGTAAGCCGATTTGGGCAAAATCTTCCACTGCTTTTAATGTCGGTTGATCTAAAAATTCTAGTGTAGCAGGGATAATTCTATTGGCAATGATAGCAGATACAGATTTTGCTGCAGCATCAAGATTTTGGTAGAGTACTAGCATAGTTTTCTTTGTTTCAGGCTTTGGAATGAGTTTTAATGTTGCCTCTGTAACGATTCCTAAAGTACCTTCTGAACCAACAAATAATCTCGTTAGATCATAACCTGCTACATCCTTTGCTAGTTTTCCTCCTGTTTTTATGATTTCACCATTTGGTAATACCACTTCTAGTCCCATTACATAATCACGAGTTACACCATATTTTAATCCGCGAAGGCCACCAGAATTTTCATTAATGTTACCACCAATTTGTGATATCTTCATGGAACTAGGGTCAGGAGGATAGAAGAATCCTTTTTCTTCCACTGCTTCAATTATTGTTTGTGTAATGACGCCAGGTTGTGTCCTTACAGTTAGGTTTTCTTCATCTATTTCTAAGATTTTATTAAAGTGTTTCATTAATAAAACGATTCCGCCATAAAGTGGCGTTGTTCCAGCACTCAAATTAGTACCAGATCCACGAGGTACAATGGGAATGTTATGTTGATTACAAAGCTTCACAATGTCCGCAACTTCATGTTTATTTCTTGGTGATATAACTGCGTCGGGAAGAGATTGAAATCCCGGAGTTGCATCATATGAATAAGATAGTAAACTAGTTTTAGAATCTTGATAGTTTTCTTCACCGACAATAGATTGTAACTTCTTCTTTAAATGTTCTTCTAGCATGGGGCATGCTCCTAGAGTTTTTCTTTTATTCTATAAGAAAAGACGCTTTGCGAAAATGGATTAATATACAATAAAATTATAAAAATAACGTATTATTTTAGATGTTCATCCAAGAAGTGTAGTCCCATATAGAAAAGAGTAATTGAATAGGTGTCTTTAGGGTTATATCCAGTTAATTGTTCAATACGACTTAATCGATAATGTAAGGTATTAATATGGATATGCAGTTCTTTTGCTGTGTGTTTTAAATTCATGTTATTACTAAGAAGAGTTTTCAATGTCTGAAATAATGGTTTCTCATATAATAAGTTAGAAAATACTTTCTCAATAAAGATCTCTTTAACATCCAAACTAATTTCATCCAAACAAATTTCTAACAATAAATCATCATAAGCAGTAATGGTATCAAGTTTACCGATAGTTAAGGCTTTGATAGCTCTGTGGTAAGATTCCTTCAACCTAAATGTATCCGACATGGTGCCAATCCCGATTGAAATTAAAATATTAAACTTGTCAGTTACATAATTTTGTAAAGAGCGTAATTGCAATTTTAATTGTTGTGACTCATAGTGTTTTTCTTCCGTTAAGATTAAGATTCGGTTATTTCCCCAGCGAATAGCCGTACACTTAATCTTTAAATGAAGAAGGTTTAGGATTACATGTAATTGGTCGTTACTTACTTCTTGTTTAATCTCCATAATGATACATCTAAATGGTGGAGGAATATCTATACCGAGTAAATTACCTTTATAAATAAATTCAGTAGTAATCTCATCCATTTGAATCCAATCAAAGAAGTATGATTCAATAGCCCTAGCATGCCATTCTGTTTCCTGTATTAAGATATTTTCACGGATTAATAATTCAGTCATCTTTTTCATAACAGATGCAAATGGAATAATCCTTTCTGGGTCTCCGGTAATACCTATAACACCAATTACTTCGTTTTTAATCGTGATAGGTAAATTAACACCAGGGCGGATCCCCTCTAACTCTTGGACATGCTTTTCTGATAATATTGTCGTGGAGTTGTTTCGAATGGTGAGATAGGCTCCTTCATGATAATCTCCTATACGGGTGGGATCAGTACTTGCGATAATAATAGCGCGCTCATTTAAGATAATTATATCCTCATTGATGAGTTTACTGGTTTCATTGATAATTTTTTGACCTAATTCTGGTGTTAATTCCATAATTATCCTCCAAAATTCTCTACAAGTCTTTCCAAATTTATTATTTTGCTTTATAATCTGTGGATATTATACACTTAAGTTTATCATCAAATTTAGAGAATGGTCGACAAAATCATAATATACGATGATAGTTTATTATTAAATGGACAATTTGTCGGATAGTGAAGGCAATAAGGATGAAACATGCTATAATAAAAATGGAAGATTTCCTGAAAATACAGGAAATTTCAAGGAGTATGAATACTCATGAGTTTACCAAAGTCTTTATTACGTTGGATAAACAAATTATCACCAGTTAGAATGATATTGTTTTTTTATGTATTAGCTGCCATTTTTTCTACGGCACTACTATGTTTGCCTGCTGCATTTCAGGATGGGGTAGAAGTAGCTTTTATAGATATAGTTTTTACCGCTGTTAGTGCATTAAGTGTTACCGGGTTAAGTACGATAACCATTTCTGATACATTAAGTACTACAGGGATTTTTATACTAGCCTTTATTCTGCAACTTGGTGCGGTTGGTGTTATGGCAATTGGTACATTTATATGGCTATTAATCGGTAAGAAGATCGGACTAAAGGAACGACAATTAATTATGACTGATCAAAATCAAACGAATTTTGAAGGTATGGTTCGTTTGATTAAGCAAATCTTCATTGTTTTGTTAACGGTGGAAATTATCTCCTTCCTTATTTTGGGTACTTATTTTCTTAAGTACTTTGAATCACCTTCTGAGGCGTTTTTTCATGGTTTTTTTGGTACGATAAGCGCAGTTACTAATGGAGGTTTTGATATAACTGGAAATTCACTTATTCCATATAAAGATGATTACTTTATCCAATTTATAAATATGTTGTTGATTATTTTTGGTGCAATAGGTTTTCCGGTTTTAATAGAAATTAAAAACTTTTTATTCTCAAAGAAAAATAGTCAAATGACTATGCATTTTAGTTTATTCACCAAAGTAACCACATTGACCTTTGGAATCTTAATTATCATTGGGAGTATTGTTATTTACTTATTAGACATGCGTAATTTCTTTGTAGGAAAGAGTTGGCATGAAAGTGTATTCTATTCTCTTTTTCAATCTATAACCACTAGAAGTGGTGGGCTTTCTACCATGGATGTAAGTTTATTGACCGAGTCCAATCATTTGTGGATGTCGTTCTTGATGTTTATTGGGGCATCTCCTAGTAGTGCAGGAGGAGGAATCAGAACAACTACATTTGCTTTAGCGGTTATTTTTATTATTACATACGCACGTGGTGGTAGTAGTATACGTATTTTTAGAAGAGAAGTTCATGAAGATGATCTTATGAAAGCCGTAACTGTTACATTGATGGCCATGTTAATGGTCTTTGTCTCGGTACTGTTTATTACGACATATGAACCATTTTCCATCACAGAGATTATGTTTGAGGTTACGTCTGCGTTTGGAACTGTTGGACTGTCCTTAGGCATTACAGCTGAGTTATCAACTTTCACCAAAATAATTCTCATGATATTGATGTTTATCGGTAGAGTAGGAATCATTACTTTCCTATTTATGTTTAAGAAAACAAAGAAAACAGGGGATTATCACTATCCAAAAGAACGAATTAGTATTGGATAAAATAGATAACAAGCGAGGAGAATCCTTTATGAGTCAAGAACACTTACTTTTACCAATGAATAAACAGTTACTATCCTTCTTAAATGAAGCTATATTGTTTGTTGATAAAGGTGGAACTATCCTTGAGGGAAGTGATAAAGCTTTCGCTATATTAAACCTCGACTATGAAGAGGACAAATCTATCAATGATTGTTTAGATTTTCATTTATTATTGGAATCCACGACTTCTCATTTGTTAATGGAAATAAAAAAGGAAAAAGGTAAGTTATTAGAAGTTAAATCTCAAGTGTTGCAAGATAATTTATATTGTTTAATCATTAATGAGTTATCTATACGAAATAGAGCGGATGAGATAAAACGGTATATTAATCAAATTTCTAATAGTTCTGTGGAAGGAATCATTCTGTATGGAAAGACAGATATAATCGATTGTGATGAAACATTTGCAACGATGTTCGGTTATTCGAAGGAAGAATTAAAAGGAAAATCCATAGAGCAGTTAATTGACCCTAGAAGCTATAAGAAACTGGCAGATTATGAACATCTTGCATTAAATGGGCTACTTGAACTGAAAGGTGTACGGAAGGATGGTACCTTATTCTATATCGAGATGATAGAATATCCATATTACAAAAACGGTAAGATTATCAGAGCTGCAAGTGTCAAAGATGTAACCGAACGTATAGAAACAGAAAATAAAATCGAATATATGGCCTATTATGATGATTTGACTGACTTACCAAACCGTAACTTTTTTAATAAAGTTCTAAAAGAAGCAATTATACAGGCAAAAGAAACTGATGAACAGCTAGCGGTTTATTTTCTGGATATAGATTATTTTAAGGAAATAAATGATACTTTAGGATATTCTTTCGGGGATGAGTTGCTCCGGGCTTGTGCTAGTAGATTAAAAACATTCCAACAAATGGACACGTTTATTGCTAGAATGAGTGGGGATGAATTCTTAATTTTAAAACGGAATACAACCAAGGAAGGGTCAAAAAGTTTAGCAAAAGATATTATTTCTGAATTTGAAAGACCGATCAAGATACATGAATATGAAATATATACAACATTAAGTATCGGGATAAGCATTTACCCTGAGAATGGTACAACTGCCTCGGATCTAGTTAAACATGCAGATTCGGCAATGTATGTCATTAAAGGAAAACATAGAAATTATTATAATTTATTTGAATCATCTATATCTGAGAACTTTAAGTCTATGTTAACGATGGAAGCGGAGCTTAGGAAAGCTCTTAGGGAAAATCAATTTGAGCTTCATTATCAGCCCCAGAAGAATTTACGTAAAGATGAGGTTGTTGGATTAGAAGCATTAATACGATGGAATCATCCTGATAGAGGAGAGGTTGGTCCTACGGAGTTTATACCTTTGGCCGAAAAAACAGGACTTATTATTGATATTGGTGATTGGGTGTTATCAGAAGCCTGTAGACAGAATAAAGAATGGCAGGATAAAGGTCTTAAGCCATTAACTGTAAGTGTGAATTTATCTGCAAAACAGTTTTATCAGCCTAATTTAGTAGAAAAGGTAAAGCAAGTACTTGAGGAAACAGATCTTCATCCTAATTATCTAGAGTTAGAGATAACCGAAAGCATGGCAATGTCAAATGAAGAAGAGATTTTGGAGACTTTACATCAGTTACGTGAATTAGGTGTATTGGTTTCAATTGATGATTTTGGCACTGGATATTCATCTTTTAAGTATTTGAGTGTTTTTCCGATTACCAAACTAAAGATTGATAAAATGTTCTTAAATGAAAGTCAGAAGGAAAATCATGCTATTGTAAAATCAATTATTCACATGTCCCATTCTCTTAATATGAAAGTAATAGCAGAAGGTGTCGAGACAATAGAACAGTTAAAATTCCTTACTAGTGAAAAATGTGACGAGATGCAAGGATACTATTTTAGTAAACCATTACCAGCCACCCAGTTAACTAAATTCTTAGCTTAGGCTCATTATTAAACCATTTTTAAGAGGGGTTAGGCCCCAAACTTGATTAATGCTGGAATAGCTTATTACAAGTTTGGGGCCTGTTTATGTCATATTTTATTTATAATCTATACTAACAATCTTTAGTTGGTCGTTCTCAAATCCTATGATAAATTCATAAGTTATGTTTTCATGTAGTTGTTCCTCTTCATTAGGTTGATTCTTAACTAACGTAACATCTGCCTTTATAGAAGCATGGTTGTCTTCAACAATGGTGGTCGATTGGTGGTTATACTTAACATCTACAATCTGAATATATCCTTCACGAAAGGAGGAATATGATGTTTGTGTTTGAATCGAATCTCCTAATAATGAATAGGCAGCAACGTAATCTCTTATGATGATACTATCTAAGAAATATTCCATTACATATTCGGCGTCTTGTGTGAATTGTGTAGGGTCAATTGTATTTAATAAATCCTCCGTATTTGTAAAGTTAAGTTGACTATTCTGTGCTTCTTTTGACCAATTTTCAATCTCTTTAATCACGTCAATGATGGGAATACTGAATCCTATTGTACCATCCTCTGTTCCTACGGAGTTAATACCAATAACTTCACCAGTAGTACGATTTATTAGTGGGCCACCACTATTACCATGCGTTATGAGAGCAGAGATTTGATAGGCATTATTATAATCAAATCCATCTACAGTAAAGTTCCGTTCTGTACCAGAAATAATACCAAGGGTAACTGTATTTTGAAAACCATGTGGACTTCCAAGGGCAATTACCTCATCACCAATTTCTGCTAATGTATCTGTGTCAATTGATAATCCAGTTTCACCAGCAAGCTGTGGTACACGAAGGACAGCAATGTCAGTGTTGTCACCCATTCCAATCACAGCTGCAGGGTAGACACGTGCATTAGCTGTTCTGACATAGATGGTATCGGCATCTTGAACAACATGTGCATTAGTTATAATGTCGCCCTTTTCATTATATAGAAATCCTGATCCTGTTAGAGTTTGATTATTACTCTGTGCTTCAATTTGGACAACATTCTTTTCTGCTTCATGTACAATTGATTTCAAGTTTATTGTTTCATTTTCTGATTGTACTTTCTTAATCATAGGGTTGTTAACTACTAAATTAGTGCCTTGCCATTCAGAATAAAGGTATACTGAATAAGCAATTCCTAGAATAATAAGGATAATAGAAACAACAAAGGGTAATTTTCTATCCGTTTTTATCATAGCTTCACTCCATCAGATTACTTAATAGTTGGTGTACCAGGTAATCTTTTTGACTTTAATATCAATATTTTTTACATCTTGATTAATGTCAAAATGCGTAAATTCAAACTTCCCACTTTCCTTGGGATATAGAGTATCTGGGAAAACATAGACCTCGTTAGATAGGAATTCCGCATCATTTGTAAGTAAAGAATATTCTACTAAGATGGAGCTAACTGGTATGGTAGCAATACTCTTAACCTCACCTTTTACAACTAAATTACCTTGATCATCATTTTCAAGCTTAACAGAATCAACTTTAATGGCATCAGTCTCATTCATCTCACGCTCTTCTTCCGCTGTATCTATAGCTTGTTGAATTCGCTGCTGTTGAGTAATTTCAAAGGAGACTTTTTCCTTTTCAATAGTCGTCTGTAAACTGTGCAGCTTTTCAGAGTTAGGTGCATATTTTATTCCATCTTCAACAATCATTTGTGCATCACTGAAATGTTTTTCAGATAGTTGTTCACTAGCCTTGGTATATGTGAAATCAACTATTTGATTACGTATATTTTCTGTTATCTGCATGGCTTCAGGATTTTTAATAGAATCAGCCTCCCATAGTAATACCTTTAACTCATCAATTGATGGGTTCTCACTAAGTAAGCTTTTTAATTGTTCCACCTTAATGGTATTGCGACGAGTAACAATTTTATCTACCAATGCAGTTGCTGCAACACCATCAAAGTTCTTTAAAGAAGATTCCGCGTCATTAAGTAAGGTGAGTGCAGATTGGAAATTGCTATTTTCTAACTCGTTATTTGCTTTACTAAGTACCTCGTCAATTTCAAATGTCTTATTGATGAACTCAAGGGCAGCTTGTCCTTGAACAAAATTAGGTTTCTCATCAACCGCTTCTATAAAGTAGTCCTTTGCAGATTGATAATCTCCTTTTTCTAGGCTTTTTTCACCGAGTTCGTAGTACTTTTTTGCTTGGTCTGTCTGGTTTTGTAAGAAATTATTAAAAAAGTTAATCCCAAGCAATACGACAACTAATGATACTAGAGGAATAAACCAATATTTATTAAATCGTTTCTTTTTGGTTGAACGTAGATGAATATCATTAGGAAGCTTCTCTCCACATTGTACGCAGAAAGTTTCCTCTTCCTTAACGATAGAACCGCAGTATGGACAGTGTAACAAGTAATCACCAACTTCCATTATTTATGCCTAGGAAAACATGAGTGTTATTCCTTCTATAATTCCCAAGTTTAGCTCGCACTTCTACTTATACTTGTTCGATTTTTTTCGTCAATATTTTTACTTATATCTTAACATATTTCTCTTTATTTAGGGATTAGATATGATATGATATAAAAGGTTAGACTTATTTAGCAGACAGGAATTTATATCATATTCCCTTCTGCATACTTATTGGCTATGGCATTCACTGAATCATAGCTCTCTATAAATAGTAAAATTATACATATAATAGGTTTAGGAGGTGTCACATCATGGGAATGGAGACAATATTCGGTATACTATGTTTTGTAATCCTTATCTATTTCATAGGCAGTCTAATTTGGGATAATGAAAAATAATAATACCAAGCAACTGACTTGTCATAATTTAACAATCTTAACAATTTGAAAAGGTTGTCTTTATGGATGATCTATCCAAAAGACAACCTTATGCATGTTGATTAATCTGATACTATTTATCTCGTTTTAGCTACTTCACTAAATGGATAAAATACAAATTCAGACTTGCCAATAATTTCATCCTCCATGATAAAGCCCAAACCATTTCTAGAATCCTTACTTATGGATCGGTTATCCCCCATAACGAAGTATCTGCCTTCCGGAATGGTAATCGGACCAAAGCTGCCCGTATGATTTTTCGCATCCTCAGTTAAAAACGTTTGATCATGAAGCTCATCATTAATATAGAGTTTATGATTTCTAATCTCAATCGTCTCACCGGGTAGGCCAATAACACGTTTTACGTAATTTTTTTCTGGCCGATGGATAATGACAATATCTCCTCTATCAGGTTCGTCAACCATGTAAACAAATTTATTAAATATAACACGCTCTCCATCTTGAAGAGTAGGGTCCATACTATCTCCTTCAACAATGGAAGTTGCGAATATAAAGGTTCGTAATAAAAATGCTAGAATGATGGCAATAACAATTGCCTTACCCCATTCTACCCATTCATTTTTTTGTTTTACTTCGGCCAAAGAAGACATTCCTTTCTTCGTAAATAGTTCATTGTTGTATTCTATTATATAGTTATTATAACAAGAATAAGAGAAAATAAGTGTGAAAATGTACATAAAAGGAAAAGACAAAAATAATTGTCATCCCAGTTGTTCAATATTGATGTCATATGCTAAAGTAATAGAAATAGTAAAGGAGGTATTGTAATTTATATATGTACGATACTGACAAGCTCCTAAAAGAGATAGAGACATTAAGAAAAACAATGAGTTCCGTAGCTTTAAAACAAGGAATTACTAGTTTAGAGTCCATTGCACTTAGTCAAGAATTAGATCGTTTATTAAATATGTATGAAGAACTAAAAAAAGAACAAAAGTCATTTAGATAGTAGAGAAAAGATAAATCAAAAATAACTGTCATATAGACAATAGGGGGATATATTCTATATATCCCTGCTATTGCTTCATTTATTCATGTGCTTTATTAAATAGTTCTCTAATCGATTAAGTCCCTCTTCTAGTGTGGACTGATTGTAGGCATAAGATAACCTCATATAACCTTCACCGTATACAGAAAAACTTCCACCTGGTACTAATGCTACTTTTGCTTTCTTTACCAAATCTAATCCTAATTCAAATGAGGACATCTCGGATGTTGGGAATTTAGGAAAGAGATAAAATGCCCCGTTAGGATTATTTACTGAAAGTCCCATCTGAATGAGTCTCTTGAATACATAGTCTCTACGGGTAAGGTAGACATCTTTCATCTCAAGTGGGTCATCTAAACCATTTGTCAAAGCTTCTAGAGCAGCGTATTGACTAATGGACGAGGCACACGATACATTGTACTGATGAACTTTTAACATATGTTTAGTTAACCATTTCGGGGCAAGGACATAACCAATTCTAAATCCAGTCATAGAATGTGACTTAGATAACCCATTTACCACGATTGTTTGGTCTTGTACTTCTGAAAAGCTGGCTATACTAACATGTTGAATATCGTATACTAATTGACTATAGATTTCATCTGCTAGTATGAATATATTTTTATCTTTTAATACTGAGATAAGTTCTTTTAGTTCATTTTCTGTAAATGATGCACCAGTAGGATTGGAAGGGTAGGGGAGAACGACACATTTTGTTTTTGGTGTAATGGCGTTCTCCAATATGTCCTTGGTCAACTTAAAATCGTGTTTTGTTGTATCAATATGAACCGGGTTTGCTCCAGCAAGCTTGATAAGAGGTTCATAGCCCGGATATATAGGTGCAGGTAGGATAACTTCATCCCCTGGGTTTAATATGGTACGAAAAACTATATCGATTCCTTGGGAAGCTCCTGTTGTAACAATAATTTCATCCTCAGGATGGAAGCTCACATTGTAATTGTTACCGTAAAAATCCGCGATCGCTTTTCTTAGTTCGATAATCCCAGCATTATTTGTGTACGTTGTTTGATTCTTTAATAATGCAGCCGTGGTTGCTTGTTTAATATGGTCAGGTGTATAGAAATCTGGTTGACCAATTGTTAGAGATATTACATTTTTCTCACCGGATACCATATTAAAGAATTTTCTTATACCAGAAATCTCGATTTTATTCACTTGATGGTTTAATAGTTTCTCCATATTCGTACCTCCAGGATGCTAGATAATTACTTTACTTTTTCCTTGAAAATCTTTTTTTTGCTTTGTTTGCATGAAAATAACAGCTCCGATTATTAGTGACATACCTATCATTTGTACAAAGGTAAATGCTTCTTGAAATATAAAAATTCCTATTAGAGTAGCTACTACTGGTTCAATAGTTGTTAAAATGGAGGCTTTGGATGCCTCTGTTTTATTTAAACCATATGTATAGACAATATAAGCAATTGCCGTTGGAAATAGTCCAAGTCCAAAGACATAAAAAAGAACTTCAGGTTCGATTAATAGTTGTATTTTCTCTTGGAATGGAAAAAAGGGAATTAGTGTTACCGAAGCAATAATAAAAGTAAAGGTAGTAATACTTAAACTAGAATACTTCTTTAAAGCATATTTACTAAAGATACTATATAAAGCATAACCAACACCAGAACCAATTCCAAAGAGAATGCTTGCCATTGGAACTGAAATCAGATTTAAAGGCAGAAGTCCGACGACTAAGCATGTTCCTAGAAGGGTTCCCATTAAAGCAATAAGTTTCTGTTTTGTAAAGGATTCCTTAAACAAAAAATAAGAGAAGATAGTGACAAATGCAGGACCAGTATATAGTAAAGCTGTTGCAACCGGTATGGTTGATAATTCAATTGCAGTAAACATACAGTAATTGAAAAATATAATACTAAATATTCCTGTTCCAATGAAGTATTTCAGATCCTTTAGGGATTGTAAGTACAATGTCTTTGGTGATTTAAAAACTAAATAAATCATTAAAAGGAGAGCAGTTGACGCTGCTCTTAACGTAACAACCTCCATAGGAGTAAAACCATATGTATACAAGTTTTTTACAAACCAACCAATCGTACCCCATAATGCTGCACCAAGCATGATGAAGAATACCGCTTTGTTCAAATTCATTACCACCTCTCAAGGAACCAACTTTAAGCCAATTATAGCAAATTTATAGAAAAATAAGTTAAAACTAGCTCTAATCGTATAGTTTTCACTAAAATAGTTTAGAATGATGGGTAGGTAAGGAAGGTGTGAATTGCATGGACAAAGACTTTGTTGACTGGATTAAACTATCCCATTTACAGTCATTAGGAATACCAAAAGAGGTGTTTTTTACAGCTGTAATATTTCTAGGTATTGTAGGGTGCTATTTTATGATTCGTCCGATTACATATATCCTGATATCAATTAAATCGGAAAGGCTTTTAAACTATCTGCTAAGTGGGCTTGCTTTTATTGTTATTTTTTTCTTGGTTGTACTTATGGTCGGAGAAGTAGAGTTGTTAACGTATCAATTATTTAAGGTTTCATTGCAAGCATTAGCTATATTTGGCCTTTTTTTGTGTATGATACATGTTATAAAATCATTATGGTTACGAAGAAATAAGGTATGAAAAATGTCTCAGTTGGGTGTTATCCCTTCTGAGACATTTATTATCGAAAAGTTTTACGTGGGGGCCATTCCATTTTCCCGAGTGATGATGGTGTGAAATAAGAAGATGAATATTGCCTAGGTTTATTAGGTTTCTTATTTACTGGCTTCCAATCAATATATTGATAGATTATCTTCTTTGCTTGAGATAATGACATTTTCGTTTGGGGATTACGAAAATTTTGATCAAGTTCTCCTAAATGTTTTAGATTCTGGAAGTCTTCCTTTGAGGGAGGGATATGAAAATAATAGTCATCTACCTGGACTAAGAGGGTAGAATGCTGATTACTTAATTTAGGATGCTGAGAGAAGTGCAGTCCAATCTTCTTAGCACGCTTTTCTTTTAATAATCGGTTAATGGATTCCTTCTTAATAAAGTAAAGGTGCTGTGGTTCTGGTGCAGTTTTTGCATGTCTGTTTACTGTATAGATTGCTCTTGCTAAGTCAGGTAGGGAAACAGTATTATTATTTGTCATTGTTATACCTCCTTTCGTAGTTTGTATTAATAGTAACTTAAAGCTTGTCCACTTTCAAACAATAATTATAAAAGATACCATCAGAAGGGGAATAGGTACACTTTTACTAGATCTATTTTACTTGCATAGTTGATAGAAAGTGTGCGGTAACTAAGGATCTTGGATAGAGCAACATACCCGCTACGGAAATACACTCCGCTTTCCGCGGGCGGCTGGTGAGCCTCCTCGTGCTAAAGCATTGGGGGTCTCACCGATGCCTATCCTCCCGCAGGACAAGGAACGCTACGAAAGCTATACATCGCACGCAGAAAAAGTGATTTTCTTTTTCAAGGAGTCTCCGTGTATTTCCTTCGCTGAGATAGAGTAAATAGAAATATTGGTGCTCAATTGCTGGCAATACATGCTAATTACTATCTTTAATTAAAAAACTAAACTAGCGCAGGCAGAATACGTAGACTCCTCGAAAATAAAGAACAATTTTCTTCGTGCGATGATTACGCTGACGAAGCATTCCTTGTCCTGCGGGAATAGCACGTGTCCGAAGACCCCTAGAGAGGCGAACTTTCCTCGAGGAGGCTGAGGCCGGGCCCGCGGCAAGGTAGACACTGCGACGGTCTTTTCGAGCAGATGTCGCCCCTGTGCTGACAGTAAAAGCGGAGTATTCTGCCGGAGCGGTGTCGTACAGCTATACCCAATAACTAATTCTGTTGTAATTAAACTAGTTACCGCACAGTTTCTAATCAATCGTGTAATAAGAATCACTGGATAAGGAAATGAAAAAATCCGAACTAATGGAATTCTAACTGAGGAATTCTGTATTATAGTTCGGATTTTTGTTTGATTGATATCACTTTGTGTCAATCACTATTGCATATCTTCAATGAAGGCAACCATTTCCTTTATTTGTTCGTCAGTAAGTGTGAATCCGTTAAAATGTTTTATGGCATTACCTTCAGGACTGACAATAGATAGTTGTACCCCGTGCATAAAGGAATCATCCATTTTCTCTACTGGAATTTTAAATGACTTCACAGCAAACTCTTTTATTGCGTCAAAGTCATAGCCGGTCAAGAAAGTCCAATTATCTTTTTCAAAATCAATTCCTCGTACTTCACCATATTCCTTTAATACTTCTGGAGAATCAACTTCTGGATCAATACTGAAGGAAACAAACTCTACATCTTCAATACCTTCTTCTTTTAAAGCTCGGTCTATTTTCTGTTTAGAATAAGTCATCTGTGGGCACTCAGTTTCACATGTAGTATAGATGAAGTCGGCAATCCAAATCTTTCCTTCGAGTTCACTTTTACTAAATTGTTCACCATTTTGATTCGTAAATGTGAAATCTGCTATGGGGTAAGAATAATCACCTTCATATTTTGGACCGCATGCAGAAAGTAGTAGTATAACTCCTGTTATCACCATAATAAGAAATTGTCTTTTCATAATAGTCCTCCGTTATGTAAATTCATTAGCTGATGGGTAGAATCTGTCATATGTCATAATCCTCCTCAGCTAGTATGTGTTTCTTTTCTAACCTATCTTATCATTTAACACCTGTCAAAACTATGGATAATCTGTTACAACTTAAGGTAAGTATCATAGATTGCAGGTTCTTAGTTGGATGGAGGGGTTAATCTTGTCATAATAAGAGGAAGCCTATTAAGGCTTCCTCAGTCTAATAATAACCTTTTCCATAGCCCTGATTGTATGGATTTCCATAACCATAATTATATCCATAATCATATGGAACAGGAACTGGATAAGGGTATGGTGCTGGATATCCATAATATGGGTTGAATGCGTTATATAATAGTGGTCCAGCTACTAATCCAGTCAAAAATGGGACAATCGGAAAAATTCTTTCATCTGTTTGGTTATAACCATTGTAATAACCTTGGATTTGTTGATTATTCATTTAACTCTCCCTTTCTACACCAACTTACTATCAATGTATGCGGGCGAATGTACATGGGAGCATGTTTAAGGTTTATTTAAGGTAAAGACCGTTATTTCTGGTTTACAGAAAAAGCGATAGGGTAATCTAGTAGTTCCAATACCTCTACTTACAAATAGTTTAAAATCACTAGAATCAAATGTATAATTACCCTCTACATATTTCTCAGCATAAATAGGGGTGTATAGATGTCCTAGAAATGGTAGTCGTACTTGTCCTCCATGACTATGACCAGATAGTTGGACGTTTACAGGGTGTTTTTTTGCTATATCTGCAAAGTCTGGTTCGTGAGAAAGAAGTATGGTAAAAAGTTCAGGATTTGTATGTTGTAGTGCTTCGGTCAAATTGGGCGACCCAAGAATGACATCATCAATCCCTGCCAAAATGATACGGTCCACATCTTTTTCAATAACTTGATGACTATTCTGTAGTAAATTAAAATTAGCCTTTTCCATAACGTCTCGGACAATTTCTGTACCATAGCCTCCATGATCATGGTTTCCGTAGATCCAATACTTTCCATAATATGCTTTCAAGTCATGTAATAGTTGTGTTAGTTTTGGACTCCAATCATATTTATTAGGTTCATCTACTAAATCACCTGTGAAGACAATTATATCGGGATTTAATGCATTAATTTTTGTTATTAAATCATGAAATTGTGTTAAGGTATATTGAAATCCAATATGTGTATCAGAAAATTGAACTATTTTAAATCCATCAAATGATGCTGGTATCTTTGTTGAGACTATAGATTCCGATTGGATTGTTAGTAATCCAGGTTCAATATTCCTTGCATAATAATAAGTACCACCTGTTAATCCAAATAAGGTAATAGTACTGCCTATTAATTTTTTTAAGAATGATCTTCTATTCATCATGTCACCTTCGTGAACTTTAATGTTAATAAATTATAGCATACATACCTTTATAGTACATTATGATAGAGAAAAGAATAACATGTTTTTTGACTTTTTCAATAAATAGAAATAGTATGATTGTATAGTGGTGATAGGAGGATAATTATATGGGAAATGAAACGGTTATTGTAACTGGTAGTTCCAGTGGTATGGGGAAATATATGGCTAAAAAATTTGCAGAAGAAGGATTAAATGTAGTGTTAACCGGTAGGACAGAAGAAAAGCTAATTGCTGTAAAGAATGAATTAATTGAAACAGCAAGAGGAGATCTTCATATTGTCCCAATGGATGTACGAAAGCCTGAAGATGTTGAGCGGATGGTTTCTGAAACGGTGAATCGTTTTGGAAGAATAGATCATTTAGTAAATAATGCAGCCGGAAACTTCATCTGTTTTGCTGAAGATTTATCTGTAAATGGGTGGAAATCTGTTATAGATATTGTTCTAAACGGAACATTTTACTGTTCAAGTGAAGTCGGTCGTTATTGGATTAAAGAAAATATTCAAGGATCTATTCTTAATATGGTTGCAACATATGCATGGAATGCTGGAGCAGGGGTTATTCACTCATCGGCAGCAAAGGCTGGTGTCTTAAATATGACAAGAACACTTGCTGTAGAATGGGGAACAAAGTATGGCATTCGGGTAAATGCTATTGCTCCAGGGCCGATAGAAAGAACTGGTGGGGCTGAAAAGCTATTTCTATCGGAAGAAGCCGCAAAGAGAACGTTAGAATCTGTTCCACTTGGAAGATTAGGGAAACCTGAAGAAATAGCTGAATTAGCTTATTTCTTGTTGTCAGATAAAGCAGCTTACATAAACGGGGAAGTTGTCACGATGGATGGTGGTCAGTGGTTAAATAAATTCCCATTTTAATTTTAAATAAAAGGCTTGGATTTTTGTAGTATCCAAGCCCTTTTAGCTTAATTACAGTGGTTGCATGTATAGATTGATATGTTTTTACCTTCTATTTGAAGGGTACAGTGATTGATGTTGAATGAGTTTCTTAATATTTCACTACCTTTAGTAATCAATTCATCTCTATCAATACCATCTTCAACAACTATATGGCAGCTTAACATCGGTAATTCTGATGTTATAGACCAAATATGCAGGTCGTGAACATTGATAACTCCTTTGATTTTTTTCAGTTCTGTAAGAATGTCATTAGGTTGAATATTATTTGGCTTCCCCTCCATTAACACATGAAGAGAATCTTTCGTTACCCTATAGCCAGAGATAGTAATCAGTATTGCGACAAGAATACTAGCAATGGGATCAGCTATATACCATCCAAACGCCATGATTAAAAGCCCAGCTATAATAGCACCGACAGAGCCTAATAAATCCCCAATTACATGTAATAAAGCACTTCTTATATTTAAGTTATCTTTTGAGTCACCCTTCATCAAAAGTAATGCGACACCAATATTAACTAGGAGTCCTAGGATAGCGATAAAAATCATACTAGAGTCCACCATTTGGGGCTCAACAAAACGAGTTATTGCTTCATAGAATATATAAAGAGATATAATGATTAATGTTACACCATTAATAAATGCAGCAATAATTTCAAATCGTTTATAACCAAATGTTTTTTCCTTTGTTGCTTTCCGTTCTCCAATTTTAAAGGCAAGGAGACTTAAGCCCAATGCAGCAGCATCACTTAACATATGCCCAGCATCTGAAATTAAAGCCAAACTATTCGTAAGAAATCCGCCAATTGCCTCTACAATCATAAACGTAAAAATAGCAATAAAACTTATCATTAATACACGTTTATTTGCGGAATGATGATGATGGCCATGGCTATGATGGTCATGATTATGGTGATGATGACTCCCCATCTATAACCCTCCAATCGTATGTTTTGAATGATCAATAGTTTGTTCTAACAAATTCATTACATGATAATCATCAATAGAGTAAAAATACATGTTTTTATCACGCCTGTTTTTTACTAATCTTAGCTGTTTTAGGTATTTTAATTGATGGGAGATAGTTGATTGCTGCATTTCTAATTCATTCGCTATCTCATTAACAGAACACTCCTTATGAAATAACAAATGTAATATTCGAATTCTTGTTGGATCAGACAATGCTTTAAAGGTTTGTGAGATGTTTTCAACTAGTTCATTTTCAAGTGGTAGATAAGCCATGTTATTTTTTCACCTCTCTTATAATATGAGCATATGCTCATATTATAGAAGATGTTACTTTTATTTTCAATTATTTAAGTGGTATGTCGTACATGCTAAAATCGGTGTAAGTATGATACACTAAGATTAGAGAGTGAAAAGTTCTAAAAGTAACTAAAAAAGAAAGCCCCTTCATCTAGAGTTTGTATCTAAGAGTCTTATAGAAAAGGAGCGGGTATTATGAGTTTATTACAAGATAGGGAATTAACATCACTTACCATCGCTGATATGATGATTCCCTCTGAAAAAGTTGCCCATGTTCAAGTAAATAACCCATTGGAGCATGCCCTTTTAGTATTAGTTAAATCAGGATATTCAGCAGTTCCAGTGTTGGATTCTACGTATAAGTTAGAAGGTACAGTTGGGAAAACTAAAATTCTGAATGAAATCTTAGGTCTAGAACGATTTGAAATAGATCGTCTATCCGAATTACAGGTTAAAGAAGTAATGGTAACAGATATACCAAAGTTATTAAAAGAAGATACATTAATTGATGGTCTGAAGGCATTGATAAATTATCCATTTGTATGTGTGGTAGATGAAGAAGGATATTTTGATGGTATCCTCACAAGAAGGGCTATACTGAAAGAAATAAGAAAAGATATCTATTCGGGAAAAAACAAACCAACTAGGTAACGAAACATCCACTGCACTATGTGTAGTGGATTCTTTATTGTCTAACTTTTTCATTGCCCAATTTCAATCACCATGTTAAAGTGAAAATTATAAAAATTAGGAGGTGGCTGCACCATGAAAATGATGGACGCCAATGAAATTATTAATTTTATATCCAATAGCACAAAAAGTACACCTGTTAAAGTATATATAAAAGGAGAAAATTTACATACATTATCCTATGGAAAGATTCAATCTTTTGTAGAGCAAAATAGTGGAGTGTTATTTGGTGAATGGAAAGAGATATCTAGTTTTCTTGAAGATAATAAAACGGTAATTTCAGATTATGTGGTTGAAAATGACCGCCGGAATTCAGCTATCCCATTATTAGATCTGAAAAATATTAATGCTAGAATTGAACCAGGTGCTGTAATTCGTGACCAAGTTGAAATTGGTGACGGAGTGGTAATTATGATGGGAGCTATGATTAACATAGGTGCTGTGATTGGTGAGGGTACCATGATTGACATGAATGCAGTATTAGGTGGACGTGCAACTGTTGGGAAGAACTGTCATATTGGTGCAGGTACCGTATTAGCTGGGGTTATTGAACCACCATCTGCTAAGCCTGTTGTAGTCGAAGATGATGTAGTAATTGGTGCAAATGTCGTTGTGCTAGAAGGTGTAACAATCGGAAAAGGTGCAGTTGTAGCTGGAGGTGCAGTTGTTACAAAAGATGTCGCACCTAATACGTTAGTTGCAGGAACACCAGCAAAAGTGCTTAAAGAAATTGATGAGGGAACTAAAGCAAAAACAGAAATCAAACAAGAGCTTCGTAAATTAGATAATTGAAGCTGGTGACAACCTATGGACTTTAAAACACTTAAGCAAATCCGACGAGACTTACATCAAATTCCAGAACTAGGATTTAAGGAATATAAAACTCAAGAATATCTCCTGAGAAGAATCAATGAGATGTTATCAGAACGAGTTGAAATTCAAACATGGAGAACGGGAATCCTTGTAAAGGTAAAGGGTACAAATCCCAAACAAACTATAGGGTATCGAGCTGATATAGACGGACTTCCTATTAAAGAGGAAACAGGATTCGATTATTCCTCTAAACATGTCGAGAATATGCATGCCTGTGGTCATGATTTTCATATGACTATTGCTTTAGGAGCATTAAAATATATTATCGACAATCCAATTCAGGATAATGTCGTATTTGTTTTTCAACCGGCGGAAGAGGGGCCAGGTGGTGCTCTTCCAATGCTACAATCACAGGCATTTAAGAAATGGAAGCCGGATTGTATTTTTGCATTGCATATTGCACCAGAATATCCGGTTGGAACTGTTTCCAGTAAATCTGGTTTATTATTTGCTAATACAAGTGAACTGTTTATCGATTTTAAAGGAAAAGGTGGCCATGCTGCATATCCCCATCTAACGAAAGATATGACAGTAGCGGCTGGCAGTTTTATTTCAACTATTCAGTCGATTGTATCACGTGGGCTAGATCCACTTGATAGTGCCGTTGTCACCATTGGGAAAATGACTAGTGGTCATGTTCAAAATGTAATTGCTGAAACAGCTAGATTAGAAGGAACAATACGTACTTTAAATCCAACTGTAATTGATACAATTAAGAAAAAAATAGAGACAATAGCACGTGGATATGAAGAGAGTTTTGATTGTGAAATAAAATTGGATTATGGCTCAAATTATTACCAGGTGTTCAATGACTCGACTTATGTTGGTTTATTTAAACAAACAATAAACTCAATGGACATCCAGTATGTAGAAGCAAAGGAAGCCATGACAGGAGAAGATTTTGGCTTTATGTTAAAAGAGATACCTGGCTTCATGTTTTGGCTAGGAGTTAATTCTGAATATGGATTGCACCATGCTAAGATTAATCCAAAAGAAGAGGCATTGCCAGTAGGAGTCCGTGCAGTAGTTAAGGTTTTACAAACATTATCTAATAATGTTGCTTAAGTCGCATATCTTCCTTACTTTCGGTCAAACTATACATGTAAATTGTATACCTAGAGGAGTGATATGATGGCAAGAATCGGGGTAGAAGAGTCCCTTACAGATGTAAAAGAAGCATTAATGGCAATGGGGCATGAGGTCATTGAATTGAAATCAGAAGCAGACACTGCTCACTGTGATTGTTGTGTGATTTCCGGATTGGATAAAGATGTCATGGGAATGGCAGACACAAGTATTGCTGGTCCAGTTATCAGTGCAAGTGGTCAAAATGCGGAAGAAATTGCACAAATGGTTAATGAGAAACTAAGTTAATGTTAAAGAGGCTTCTCCATTGAGAGAAGCCTCTTTATATTTAGTTTAATAAAAATAAAAAATATTTTTTAAAAATTAAGCAAAAGTTATGGTAATTTATTTCGGAAACCGTTATATTAGTAGTTACGTGTTATAGAAATTTCAACATTGGGGAGGAAAAAAGGGTGGATACATTTAGGAAGCTTAAAGAATTTTATTGGCCGTATCGGAAGTACTTTTTCTGGTCACTGTTCTTCTTGTTCTTTGTAACGGTCATAACAGTTGTCTATCCAATTATCTTACAGATAACAATCGATGATGTGGTAGGTGGAGAGAGATATGATTTAATACCATGGATCTCATCAATCTTCGTAATTCTGATGTTAATCAAAGGGATTGCAACTTTTTTTCATCAATACTTAGGGGAACGTTTTGGAGTTGCTACTGTTTATAAATTACGTGATGCACTTTATAAAAAACTTCAAATTCTATCTTTTAAATATTATGATAACGCTAAAACAGGGGATATTATGTCCCGTCTAACATCTGATGTGGAAGGATTCCGCTTTTTTCTATCATTTGGATTTGCGGAATTAATTCGTATCCTTTTACTGATTACGATTAGTTTAAGTGTCATGTTTTATTATTCTGTACCGTTAACACTTGTAACGATGGCAGCCATGCCATTTCTAATTATTGTCGTTATGAAGTTTGAGAAGGTAGCACATCCGGCATTCCGTGGTATACGTAAATCCTTTGGAAAACTAAATACCAGGGTTCAAGAAAATATAAGTGGGATGCAAACGGTTAAATCATTATCGAGAGAGGACTTCGAAATTGGTAGATTCTCTAATAGTAATGATGATTACCGCCAGAACTATATTAGTACCTCTTTACTGTGGGCAAAGTTTTTCCCATTAATGGAGTTTATCGGTAATGTCTGTGCGGTTGCTTTACTTGCCTTTGGTGGTTACCTCGTAATAGATGGGGATCTTGCATTAGGTGAGTTAATGGCTTTCTTCAGTTTAGTTTGGTATATTATGGGGCCACTAATGAACGTTGGTTATGTTATTAATATGTTCTCACAAGCTAAAGCATCTGGGGAACGTTTAAGAGAAATCTTAGAGGAACATGAAGATATTGTTATAAAAGAAAACCCTGTGAAAAAACCTATTAAAGGTCACGTGACATTTAAAGATGTCACATTAACGTATACAAAAGATGATGATTCTGCCTTAAAGAATATTAATTTTGATGCACCACCCGGTAAGACTATTGGTTTAATAGGGGCAACAGGATCAGGTAAAACTAGTATTACCCAATTAATTACACGTTTTTATGAGCCAGAAAGTGGCGAGGTATTAATAGATGGAAGAGATGTAAAAGAGTATGATTTAAAAACATTAAGAAATCATATAGGTTTTGTATTACAAGAATCTTTCTTGTTCTCAACTTCTATTAAGGAAAATATTGCTTATGGTAATCCGGATGCAACGGATGAGCAAATTATGGAAGCTGCAAAAAGAGCTCAAGCACATGATTTTATCATGGAAATGCCTAAAGGCTATGATACCTTACTAGGAGAAAGAGGTATGGGGCTTTCCGGAGGGCAAAAACAGCGTATCGCCATTGCTCGTGCTATTTGCGTTGACCCTAGTATTCTAGTATTGGACGATGCAACAAGTGCTGTAGATATGGAAACAGAATTCCAAATTCAAAAAGCTTTAAAAGAAGTAATGAAAGGGAGAACATCGTTTATTATCGCCCATAGAATCTCTTCTTTAAAGCATGCAGATGAAATATTAGTATTAGAGAACGGAAAAGTAGTCGAACGTGGAACACATGATGAATTGCTTCGTAAAGAGGATGGAGCATATAAAAGAATATATGACATTCAATATCAAGATCATGATGTAATCATGAATTCTGTGAATTAAAGGGGGGGGACTTAATTGGCTACCAAAGAAGAAAAAAATAGAGATAAACGGCATTTAAAACGTTTTTATTATACTGTCGACCAAGCAATTGAAAAACCCTTTAACTGGAAACAAATATGGCGTTTACTAGTCTATTTAAAGCCTTATACAAAGACGTATTTACTAGGTGCAATAATTGCAATGATCGTATCTACTGCCGTAAGATTAGCAATTCCTATTCTAATTGGTAAGGCTGCTTTTGACATTGCTATAGCAAATAAAGATACAACTTTATTATTCTATCTTGTTATCACCATCGGAGTTCTTTATTTAATCAGTTATATAGCCAATTATTTACGAATTAAATGGGTTAACTTACTTGGGCAAAATGTTATTTATGATTTACGACAACATTTATTCACCCATGTACAAGGATTATCGAATAACTTCTTTGATTCTAGATCAGCTGGATCGATCTTAGTTAGAATAATGAATGATACGAATTCACTTCAGGACCTATTCTCAAATGGTATCATCAACCTACTGATGGATATTGCAACATTGCTAGGTATCGTAACGATACTCTTTACATTAAGTCCGAAATTAGCTATTGCTGTATTGGTAATTCTACCGTTAATGTTCTATATTTCGACAGTCCTTAGAAGAAAGATTAGACGGACTTGGCAAGAGGTACGTATTCAACAATCTCGAATGAATTCCCACTTGAACGAGAGTATTCAAGGAATCCGTATTACTCAATCTTTTACTCAGGAAAAAGAAAATACAGAGTTCTTTGATGGCTTAAATACGGATAACTACAATGCATGGATTAATGCAACGAAGAAGAGTGCCATGTTCCGACCATTTGTTGAGATGAGTAATGCCATTGGTACGGTAATTCTAATCGCTTACGGGGCACATTTAATTATTTTAGGAGAACCTAATGGTGGAATCGATCTTGGAACTTTTATTGCATTTGCATTCTTCCTAGGAATGTTCTGGGACCCAATCTCACGTTTAGGACAAATGTATAATCAGCTACTAGTAGCTATGGCATCATCTGAACGTATTTTTGAGTACTTAGATGAGAAACCGAACGTTGATGAAGTAGAGAATCCTTATGAATTTAAAGAAATGAAGGGCCATATTGAGTTTGATAAAGTTCAATTTTCTTATGATCATGATCGAATTGCTCTTCATGAAATATCACTCGAGATGAAGCCTGGTCAAACCATTGCTTTAGTCGGTCATACCGGAAGTGGTAAATCAACGATTGCAAACTTAATTAGTCGCTTCTATGATCCAACGAAAGGCCAAGTGAAGATTGATGGTCACAATCTAAGGGAAGCATCACTTAAGAGTTTACGTCAGCATATTAGTGTCGTGCTTCAGGATACGTTTATCTTTTCGGGTACTATCATGGAGAATATTCGCTTTGGACGTCCGGATGCTAGTGATGAAGAGGTCATTGAAGCTGCAAAAACAGTAGGTGCAGATGACTTTATCTCTCGTTTAGCTAAAGGCTACGAAACAGAAGTAGAGGAAAGAGGTAATATTCTTTCTGCAGGGGAGAGACAATTATTATCCTTTGCTCGAGCGTTACTTGCGAATCCAAGTATTATTATTTTGGATGAAGCAACAGCAAGTATTGATACAGAAACAGAATTAAAGATTCAAGGAGCTCTACGTAGACTACTGAAAGGTAGAACTTCTATCATCATTGCACACAGGCTTTCTACTATTAGAGAAGCAGATAATATCTATGTTTTAGAACATGGTAAAATATTAGAAAATGGTAGTCACGATGAGTTAATGAAATCTAAAGGTGAATATTATGAATTAGTACGTTCACAGTTTCAGATGCTTGATGCAATATAAAAATGACGAAGAAGCAAATCCCAAAGGAATTGCTTCTTTTTCTTTGAATTGTTAAAGTATAAATTAAGCACGTATTGTCAGGGAGGAACTGCTATGAGAAAAGAGTTTGCAGTGATTGGTTTAGGTCGATTTGGGGGAAGCATTTGCCAGGAATTAAATCTAGAAGGTATGGAAGTATTGGCGATTGATCGTGATGAGGAAAGAGTTAATCAATATAAACATATTGCCTCTCATGCTGTAATAGCTGATTCTACAGACGAAACGACACTAAAAGAATTAGGAATAAAAAATATAGATCATGTAATTGTTGCAATCGGAGACAACATCCAAGCGAGTATCTTAACTACGGTTGTGCTAGTTGAATTAGGAGTTAAGAGAATTACGGTGAAGGCCCAAAATGATTATCATGCTAAGATTTTACATAAGATTGGTGCACATCAAGTGGTGCATCCTGAAAGAGATATGGGGCGTAGAATAGCACACAGCATTATTTCAAACAATATTGTAGATTATTTAGAACTTTCAGATGACCATAGTATAGTCGAAGTCAAGGCAGGGAAAAAGATGGTAGGTAAGTCAATTATTGAACTTGATATCCGTGCTAAGTATGGATGTACGGTAGTAGCGATCAAGCAGGGAACTAATATTAATGTTTCGCCAACACCAGACGATATCTTAACAAAAGAAGATATCCTAGTAGTGGTAGGGGCAGACAAAGATATTGCAAGATTTGAACGACAATTAGTGATAGATGATTAATTTAGACTATATAAAAAAGGCAAAAAGGAAGTTTCTCCTTAATCAGAGAAACTTCCTATTTAATTTAAACTTCCATTATTATTGGTAAGACCATTGGACGACGTTTTGTTTTTTCATAAAGGAATGGAGCAATAGTATCAGTAATTTCATTTTTGATTTCAGACCATTGTGTTGTTTTTCTTTCCATTACTTTATTTAAATGGGATGCTACAAGTTTTTGAGCTTCATTAATCATATCCTCTGATTCTCGCATATATACAAATCCGCGAGAAATAATATCAGGACCAGCAGCAATCTTGAATTCCTTCATGTTTATGCTTACTACAACGATAACAAGTCCTTCTTCAGATAGGATACGTCGATCACGTAGGACAATGTTTCCAATATCGCCGATACCACTTCCGTCTACAAATACATTACCAGAAGGGATTTTTCCAGCGACTTGTGCGCTATCTTTACTTAAGGCAAGTACATCTCCATTATCCATCACAAAAGAATTTTCTAATTCGACGCCACACATTTCTGCAAGTTTTGTGTGTTCCACTAACATTCGATATTCACCGTGAATTGGCATGAAGAACTTCGGATTCATCAATCGAAGCATTAACTTTTGTTCTTCTTGACTACCATGTCCAGAAGTATGAATGTTATTTAATTTACCATGGATAACATCTGCACCTGCACGGTATAACATGTTTATTATTTTGCTAACACTAAGTGTATTTCCTGGGATTGGTGAGGAAGAGAACACTACAGTGTCACCTGGGATAATTTGAATTTGCCTATGAGTACCGTTAGCAATACGCGATAATGCAGCCATTGCTTCACCTTGTGACCCAGTACATAGAATAGTTACTTCATTTGCTGGTAAACGGTTTATTTCATTTGCTTCAATGAAAGTACCTTTAGGAGCTTGAATATAACCTAATTCTTGTCCTAGGTTAATTGCGGACTCCATACTCCGTCCAAATACAGCAACTTTACGATTATGTTTAACGGCTGCCTCTACCATTTGTTGTAGTCGATAGATATTGGAAGCAAAAGTAGCAAAGATAATTCTTCCATCAACACGACTGAATATTTCACTTATATTTTGGCCAACAACTTTCTCGGACAGTGTGAAACCTGGAACCTCACTGTTTGTACTATCCGATAGAAGGCATAGTACTCCTTCTTTTCCTATTTCTGCCATTTTTGTTATGTTAGCTGGATCCCCAACTGGAGTGAAGTCGAATTTGAAATCACCAGTATGAACAATATTACCTGGTGGTGTTTTTACGACAATACCATATGAGTCTGGAATACTATGTGTGGTACGGAAAAAGCTTACGGATGTTTTACGGAATTTTATGACATCATCTTCTTGAATGGGATTTAATTTTGCATTTCTTAATAGTCCATGTTCTTCTAGTTTGTTTCTAATTAATCCAAGTGCTAGCTTACCTGCGTAAATTGGTACGTTAATTTCACGCAGCAAATATGGAATTCCACCAATATGGTCTTCGTGACCATGAGTTACAATTAAACCTTTAATTTTATCTTGATTTTGTACAAGATACGTATAATCTGGAATAACATAATCGATCCCAAGTAATTCGTCTTCAGGGAATTTAATACCAGCATCTATTAAGATAATTTCATCTTGAAATTGAACTGCATACGTATTTTTTCCTATTTCACCTAGTCCACCTAATGCAAATACCGCTGCTTGATCATTTTTTACAAATTTCATAAGTTAGATTGTCTCCAATTGAAATTCTTCTGACTTCTTTTCGTACTCTAGATGGGCTTCGTTAAGTGGCTGGATAAATTCAATATTTAGTTCTCGGTCTTTTAGTTTTAGTCTTACATCTTTTTCAGATTCAGCTTCTACGTAAAGGCTTTTAGAACGTTCTCGTATCGGTGCTTCATACGATGATTCTTGATAAATTACTTTAAATATCATACTATCTCTCCTGTCTCTCTCTAAAACATTTAATTTCCATTCAAAGAAATCATAAAAAGAAAAGCTAATAAGTTACAAATATTGATGCTAAGCTTTTTATGTAGTCCATTCCGTATTGATTAGTTAGTGCTCGTAGTAAATTTAGATACAATTTTAATTCAATGATAGTCATCCGGTCTATCATACATAAGTACTAATTCCACATTTATTCCATTTAATCCTAAAACTTAACAAAAAAGACAGGTTATACTGTTGTTAGATAAATCATTATCGGTAGATTGGCGTATCATTATACCCTGTCTTCACTTCTTCTTTATTCTTTAAAAGTTGTCGGTACACGTCCCCGGCCTAAAAAATCTTTCCAACGCTTCTTTAGCTTTTCTTTTAGGCGACGTAACATAAGGACATACACTCCTTTCTAAAAGATTAAAGAAAAGCAATATAAAAAAACTTCTACCGTCCAATCCCTCTTATCTATAGTATAGTATGGATTTGAAAATATTGAAATAAAAATCATTTATTTACTATAAAATTTATTTTAAAGAGAAACCCAAAGAAGGTTAGTTAGATACTAAGGTCCAGTATGCTTATTCATATTTTTCTCGTTATTATCTTTTCTATGCATTGATAAAACAAAAGGGTTTGACACAAAGAATGTGTCAAACCCATCTTTTAATCTATAGATTTTGAGTTTTCCGGAATATCAAATGGATTATCCTTATTAATATGATCATAAAACATGACACCGTTCAAATGGTCGATTTCATGTTGGAAAACAATTGCAGCGTAATCTTTTAATCTAAGTTTGATTGGATTACCTTCAAGGTCAGTGGCTTTTACTGTGATTCGTGCATATCTTGGGACAAAACCCTCCACATTACGATCAACTGATAAACAGCCTTCACCAGTAGTGAGGTAGGCTTTTTCAACTGAATGGCTGACTATTTTCGGATTAATCAATCCATAACTATATAGTTTGCCATTGGTATCCTCGAAATGTACAGCTACCATCCTTTTTTCGATGCCTAATTGTGGTGCAGCGATACCAACACCAGGTCTGAGATTGTATTTAGCACATACTTTTTCGTCTTGACTATTCTTTAAAAACTCCAGCATATCTTGTAATAATGAAATCTCTTCCTCTGAGGGAGGTAGAGATACTTCATGGGCAACTTTGCGAAGTGAAGGATGACCCTCACGAACTACATCTTCCATTGTTAGCATATGTCTCACTCCATTTCATTCTTATCATGATTCTTTTTAATTTATCATATTATAATCATTAAAATAGTTTATCATATTTTACTAGTTAAAGGCATATTTTTAGTATAGACATGCTCCATAATTAGTGACCTCATCTGAATAATTTTGTGATATACTAAGTATCAGTTCAGAATAAACCAAGACATCGTAGCATTGTAAGAGGAGGACTTATTAACGTGAAGTTTAAACATGTAATCGGTATATTTACTATAGGAATGGTATTATTGTTATCTGGTTGTGGTGATAGTCCAGAAACGCAAATATATAACCATTTAGAAGCTGCTGTTCAATTAGAAGAAGATTTTCAAAAACAGCAAGATGATATTACCAAGCTCGAGCAAGAGGAACAAGAGTTATATAAAGAAATAATTGAACTTGGCATAGAAGAGATGGAACAAATTCAGGAACTTACAAGTAAAGCGATTGCTTCTATAGAAGGACGGTCGGAGAAAATTAAGTCCGAGAAAGAAAGCTTAGACGCATCACGTGAAGAATTTGAAAAGTCAAAGGCACTAATTGAAGAAATAAAAGATGAAGAAGTTAAAAATAAAGCTTTATCCATGTATGAGGCAATGGTCAAACGTTTCGAAGCTTATGAAACACTTCATAAAACATATAATGAATCGTTAACATTAGAAAAAGAATTATATAATAAATTCCTTCAGGAGGATCTTGAGGAAGAAGATTTACAGGCTCACATTGAAAAAGTTAATTTGAAATATCAAGAGGTAATTGAAGCAAATAAAACATTCAATGACTTCACATTAGAATATAACGAATTGAAAAAAAGCTTTTATGAAGCAGCGGAAATAAAGGTCACCTATATAGAGAATAATTAATTTTGGATACTCATCGATAAATCGATGAGTATTTTTTTGTTCACTAATCTTATTTTGCAGCTAATTGATACAGAATGTATGTGAAACTATAACAGATATTATGCAATTATACGTAATTACCTACGAGATGATAGGTTGTACTAGTAAAAATAGAAAAACATAAATCAAAGTAGTTGACCGAATCGATTTGTATGAGCTAAACTTTAGTTGTATTAAAAATTGTACCAGTAATTTTTGCGAAGTTTATGTAACAGTTTCATTGTTCTTTTTTATACCAGGATTAACACCTGTGTTTCACACATATACAAAATCAGCAAATAGGTACAGATTTTCCTTGATTTTGGGAAGGATAGTAAAGATTATTTTAAAAAGGATATAAGAAAGGAAGAGGTGAACTATTTTGAAACACGTTTTAGAGAGTGTTGAAAGTCAGTTCGAAATGTTCCAGATTCTTAATGAAGATGGAAAGATTGTCAATAAGGATGACATGCCAGATTTATCAGATGATGAATTAAAAGAGCTTATGAGAAGAATGGTTTATACTCGCATTCTTGATCAACGTTCTATCGCATTAAATCGTCAAGGACGTTTAGGATTCTATGCACCAACTGCTGGTCAAGAGGCATCACAATTAGGGAGTCACTTTGCACTTGAGAAAGATGACTATATCTTACCTGGATACCGTGACGTTCCTCAGTTGATTTGGCATGGTTTACCACTTTATCAAGCATTCCTATTCTCTAAAGGACATTTCCACGGAAACCAAATGCCAGAGGGAGTTAATGCTCTTCCACCACAAATTATCATTGGTGCACAATATGTACAGGCTGCCGGTGTTGGATTAGGACTTAAAATGCGTGGTAAGAAAAATGTTGCGATCACATATACAGGTGATGGTGGTACATCACAAGGTGATTTCTATGAAGGTATTAACTTTGCTGGTGCATATGGCGCTCATAATATCTTTGTCGTTCAAAATAACGGATTCGCTATCTCTGTGCCTAGAGAGAAACAAACTGCTGCTAAAACATTAGCGCAAAAAGCTATCGCTGCTGGTATCGAAGGAATCCAAGTTGATGGTATGGATGTACTAGCTGTTTATGCTGCTACAAAACATGCAAGAGAACGTGCTATTGCTGGTGAAGGACCAATGTTAATCGAAACTATTACTTACCGTTATGGTCCACATACAATGGCTGGTGATGACCCAACACGTTATCGCTCTGCAGATCTTGATTCAGAGTGGGAGAAAAAAGATCCATTAGTTCGTTTCCGTAAATTCCTAGAAGGTAAGAAGCTATGGTCAGAAGAAGAAGAAAATGAAGTGATTGAAAAGGCTAAAGATGATATTAAACAAGCTATTAAAAAAGCTGACCAACATCCTAAACAAAAAGTTACTGATTTTATTTCAAATATGTTCGAAACACTTCCTAGTAACTTAGTAGAACAAATGGAAGAGTATAAAGCAAAGGAGTCGAAGTAAACAATGGCACAAATGACAATGATTCAAGCAATCACTGATGCACTACGCGTGGAACTGAAAAATGACGAAAACGTGTTAGTGTTTGGTGAAGATGTCGGCCAAAACGGCGGTGTATTCCGTGCAACTGAAGGTCTACAAAAAGAATTCGGAGAAGATCGTGTATTTGATACGCCATTAGCTGAATCAGGAATTGGAGGACTTGCAATTGGTCTTGCACTTCAAGGATATCGCCCAGTACCTGAAATTCAGTTCTTCGGCTTTGTATATGAAGTAATTGATTCTATTAGTGGTCAAATGGCACGTATGCGTTACCGTTCAGGTGGTACACATACTGCACCAATTACTGTCCGTTCACCATTTGGTGGTGGAGTTCACACTCCTGAACTACATGCAGATTCATTAGAAGGGTTAATGGCTCAACAACCTGGACTAAAGGTAGTTATTCCATCTACACCATATGATGCAAAAGGATTATTAATTTCAGCTATTCGTGACAATGATCCTGTCATCTATTTAGAGCATATGAAACTATATCGTTCTTTCCGTGGTGAAGTTCCTGAGGGAGAATATACAATCGAACTTGGAAAAGCAGATGTGAAACGTGAAGGAAAGGACGTTACCATTGTAACCTACGGAGCTATGGTTCATGCTTCACTTAAAGCTGCAGAAGAACTTGAGAAAAGTGGTGTTGATGTAGAAGTTATCGACCTACGTACAGTTTCACCAATTGATATGGATACTATCTTAGAGTCAGTTAAGAAAACTAATCGTGTAGTGGTAGTACAAGAAGCACAACGCCAGGCTGGTATTGCTGCAAATGTTGTTGCAGAGATTCAAGAAAGAGCAATTTTACATTTAGAAGCTCCGGTATTACGTGTTACAGCACCAGATACGGTATACCCATTCTCTGAAGCAGAAGAAGTGTGGTTACCAAACTATAATGACATCATTGAAAAAGTAAACACTGTAGTGAATTTCTAATTATGATAGGAGGCTTTTCTTATGGCGTTTGAATTTAAATTACCAGATATCGGTGAAGGAATCCACGAGGGTGAGATTGTTTCATGGATGGTAAAAGAAGGCGACCAAGTAAAAGAAGACGATATACTTTGCGAAGTGCAAAACGATAAAGCTGTAGTAGAAATTCCTTCTCCTGTAGAAGGAACTGTTACAAAGATTTTCGTACAAGAAGGAGAAGTTGCAATAGTAGGTGATACGTTAATCTCCTTTGATGCTGAAGGCTATGAAGACTTAGGTGGATCTGATGAACCTGTAGAGGACGTTAAGGAAGAGTCACCAAAAGTAGAAGCTACCAATGTTCAAGCTGCCGAGTCTGCTGTTGATGATGGAAAGCGTATCATTGCTATGCCATCAGTTCGTAAATATGCTCGTGAGAACAATGTAAATATTAAACAAGTATCAGGATCAGGTAAGAATGGTCGAGTAACAAAAGAAGATGTAGATAGTTTCTTGAATGGTGGACAACCAGCTTCTGAGACAGTGGAAGCAGTTAATGAAGCAAAAACAGAAGCACCGGCATCACAAGCTAAAGCTCCTGTTTTAGAAGGAAGCTTCCCTGAAACACGTGAGAAAATGAGCCCAATCCGTAAAGCGATTGCTAAAGCAATGGTGAATTCTAAGTCTAAAGCTCCTCACGTAACATTAATGGATGAAGTAGATGTAACTGCTTTAGTAGCACATCGTAAGAAATTCAAGCAGGTTGCAATTGACCAAGGTATTAAATTAACTTATTTACCTTATGTAGTGAAAGCAATAGTATCAGCATTGAAACAATATCCTATTTTAAATGCTTCTATCGACGATGCAACAGAAGAAATCGTACAAAAGCATTATTATAATATTGGTATTGCAGCAGATACAGACAAAGGACTTCTAGTTCCTGTAGTGAAAAACGCTGACCGTAAATCTATTTTCGCAATTTCTGCTGAAATTAATGAATTGGCAGATAAAGCTAGAAATGGTAAACTAGCACCAGATGAGATGAAAGGTGCATCAAGTACAATTTCTAATATTGGTTCTGCTGGTGGTCAATGGTTTACTCCAGTTATTAACTATCCAGAGGCAGCTATTTTAGGTATCGGTCGAATTGCTGAAAAACCAATTGTGCGTGACGGAGAAATCGTTATTGCTCCTGTACTTGCAGTATCATTGAGTTTTGACCATCGTATCGTAGATGGTGCTACAGCTCAAATGGCCTTAAATCAAATCAAGCGATTATTAAATGATCCACAATTAATCATGATGGAGGCGTAAGGAATATGGTAGTAGGAGATTTTCCAATTGAACTAGACACACTGGTTGTTGGTGCAGGACCTGGGGGATATGTTGCAGCTATTCGCGCAGCACAGTTAGGTCAAAAAGTAACAATCGTGGATAAAGGAACTTTAGGTGGAGTTTGCTTAAATGTTGGTTGTATTCCATCAAAGGCATTAATCGAAGCTGGTCACTCTGTAGAGAAAGCTCAAGGAAACGAAGCTCTTGGTATTAAAACGGAGAAAGTTTCTGTCGACTTTGAAAAAGTTCAAGAGTGGAAAGCATCCGTTGTAAATAAACTAACGTCAGGCGTTGAGAGCCTATTAAAAGGTAACAAAGTGGACATCGTTAAGGGTGAAGTTTATTTTGTTGATCAAAATACAGTTAAAGTGATGGATGAGAAAACTTCTCAAACTTATACTTTTAAGAACTGTATTATTGCAACAGGATCTTCACCAATTGAAATTCCAACATTTAAGTTTTCTGACCGTGTATTAGATTCAACTGGTGCATTAAATCTTAAAGAGATCCCAAAGAAAATGGTAGTTATCGGTGCTGGTTACGTAGGGAGCGAACTTGGCTCTGCTTATGCTAACTTCGGTACGGAAGTTGTGTTCTTAGAAGGTGCTAAGGATATTCTAAGTGGTTTTGAAAAACAAATGACACAACTTGTTAAAAAACGCCTTAAGAATAAAGGTGCAACTATCGTAACAGAAGCTATGGCAAAAGGCGTTGAAGAGACTAAAGATGGTGTTAAAGTAACATATGAAGTTGGCGGTAAAGAAGAAACTGTTGAAGCAGATTATGTACTTGTAACGGTTGGTCGACGTCCAAACACTAGAGAAATTGGTCTTGAACAAGTAGGTATTGAAGTGGATGAAAGAGGACTAATCAAAGTCGATAAGCAATGCCGTACGAATAAATCTAACATTTATGCGATCGGTGATATCGTTGCCGGTGCTCCACTTGCTCATAAAGCATCTTACGAAGGTAAAATTGCTGCTGAAGCAATTAGTGGAGAAAAATCAGAGGTTGATTACATCGGTATGCCGGCAGTAGCTTTCGTTGAACCTGAACTTGCTTCAGTTGGTTTAACTGAAAAAGAGGCTAAAGATGCTGGTTATAATGTTAAAGTTGCTAAGTTCCCATTTGGTGCAAATGGCCGTGCGTTATCTCTTAATGCAACGGATGGCTTCTTAAAATTAGTAACTCGTAAGGAAGATGGATTAGTATTAGGTGGTCAAATTGCTGGACCAAACGCTAGTGACATGATTTCTGAGATTGGATTAGCCGTTGAAGCTGGTATGACTGCTGAAGATATAGCATTAACCATCCATGCTCACCCAACTTTAGGTGAAATTACGATGGAAGCTGCTGAGGTAGCATTAGGTACACCAATTCATATGCTTTAAGAATGGCGTAAAAAGAGTGATGTGCATACATCACTCTTTTTACTATTTCTGTAAGTTATCTTCTGCTAACTTTTTCTTCTCATCTCCATCTCTTTTACTTCCTGCTTAAACGACTTTAACAATGAGGCTACTATTAGAAGCATAATAATGGTAAATGGGAAGGCTGCTATTATAGAAGCGGTTTGTAGAGCACCTAAACCACCTTGCCAAAGTAAAACAGCTGCTGCGCCAGATTGAATAATTCCCCATATCAGCTTGACTGAATTTGGAGGATCTAATCGTCCCCCGGTAGTTTGCATTCCAAGTACGAATGTAGCTGAATCGGCAGAAGTTATGAAGAAAGTGCTGATTAGTAAGATTGCGAGAAGAGAAATTAACGTGCTAAGTGGTAGATTCTCTAATACTGCAAATAAAACTGTTTCTTCTCCTAACTCATTCACAAAACGATATATATCCTTACCCTCAAAAAACTCAAGATGAATTGCTGAACCACCAAAGACTGAAAACCAGAGTGCTCCAAATATAGTTGGTACAAGTAATACACCAAGAACAAACTCTCTTATTGTTCTACCACGAGAAACCCGTGCAATAAAAGTTCCTACAAATGGAGCCCAAGCAATCCACCACGCCCAATAAAAAATTGTCCAGCCTTTAATCCATTCTGTATTATCTTCATTAAAAGGAGTCATACGAAAACTCATGCTAGGTAAATTTTGAATATAGTTCCCAAAAGAAGTAGTGAAGAAATTGAGAATGAAGTTGGTTGGGCCAAGTATTAGTACAAATACCATCAGAGCAAAAGCAAAGATAATATTTGCGTTACTTAAATACTTAATACCTTTATTCACTCCGGTTGATGCAGACAACATGTATAACACTGTAACAACAATGATAATAATCATCTGGTATATAAAATTTTGATCAATTCCAAATACAAACGATAATCCTCCACTTATTTGTATAGCCCCGAAGCCTAAAGATGTTGCTACCCTAAATACTGTTGCAAACACAACTATACAATCAACAATCGTACCCCAAACATTTTTCCCTTTTTCACCAAATAAAGGTACTAATATGCCGCTAACCAAACCAGAAGACTTTTTTCGAAACTTAAAATAAGCAAGTGCAAGTGCGATTGTTGCATATACTGCCCAAGGGTGCAGCCCCCAATGGAAAAAGCTATATTGCACTGCAGTTTTAGCTGAACTACTAGTTCCTGGTTCACCATATGGTGGATTATGAAAGTGAGATAGTGGCTCGGCAGCCCCCCCAAAAAACTAATCCGATCCCCATACCAGCACTAAACAACATAGCAAACCAAGTAAGGTAGGAATATTCTGGTTCATCATTGGGTTTCCCTAATTTAATCTTGCCATATTTAGAATAGATGAGAAATAGAGAAAAGAATAGGAAAAAGGATGCACTAATTAAATAAAACCACCCAAAATTTTCTACGATAACACTTTGTAGATTAGATGTAACATTTTCTAGGTTGCCCTCCGGGAGAATGGTATCTGGTATTACGCCCCAAATAATAAATAAAATACTAATGATAACGGAAATGTAAAAAACCTTTGATACTTTATTCATCTAATATATCCTTTCTTATGCTTAAAGAATTGTGTATGTACTTACTATTTCCAACTATTTCGGAACTATTTTATATTTTTTTGTCCAACCTAATTATAGGTTGTCTTGTATTTTATGGTTGATTATTCTAAAATTAACTTGGCATCAGACAACAGGAGGGAATCATATGAAAAAGGCACTAGTAATCATGTTTATATCGATACTCATACTTCTCCTAGCTTCATGTACGAGTACTGATAAAGAACAAGATGAACAACCAATTGAAGAAAAGGGTTCGGAAACTAACAACTCGTTAGAGAAAGATAGTGAAACGGTGGAAGAAGATAATAATTCAGATAATATGGAAGTGGAGGAAGAAGCCGAAGAGGAAATAGATAAAGATACTGTTGCCCAGTACCGGGTTGCAGATGACTGGTCATTAGTCCCAATAAATGAGGGAACCAATGAAAAAGTCGTATTACTTACAATTGACGATGCTCCTGAAAAATATTCACTTGAAATGGCAAAAACTTTAAAAGAGTTAAATGCAGGTGCAATATTCTTTGTGAACGGACATTTTATTGATACACCGGAAGAAGCGGAAGTATTGAAACAGATTCATGATATGGGGTTTGTTATAGGTAACCACACCTATAACCATGTTAATTTAAAGGAAATTGAGAATGATACCGAGAAGCAAAGAGCTGAGCTAGTTAATTTAAACGATAGAATGGAAGAAATAATAGGTGAAAGACCTAAATTCTTTCGAGCGCCACATGGAGTCAATACTGAGGAATCAAAAAAGATAGTAGAGGAAGAGAAGATGGTTCTAATGAATTGGTCCTATGGATACGATTATTTTCAACCTTACTTTGATAAGGATAAATTAGTTACGGCAATGGTAACGGGGGAAGGTCCAGAAGTCGATGTACCTTACTCCTTATTAAAGGATGGGGCAAATTTATTAATGCATGATCGTGAGTGGACGAATGAAGCATTAAAAGAAATTGTTATCGGGCTTCGGGAAAGAGGCTATGAAATACTTGATCCAAATTTAATTGAAACAATTAAATAAATATTTTTACCAGTAGAGAAATTCTACTGGTTCTTCTTTGTGTTAATGTGTTATACTATTTATGCAATATGACATAATTATTGCATATAATGATAAATAAAGACATACTTAAGTGAAGAGGAGCTGAGATTAATGGGTACTATTATTTGTCAGCAATGCCAAGAAACGATTGAACACTTTGAAAATAATAAGGTTACAGTTCTTTATGGCACATGCCCCACTTGTAAGTCAAACCCAAATAAGTAGCAGGTTACAATTACACATAATCACTATTCCTCTCCAAAGTTACACAGTTGTGTAACTTTTTTTCTGTTTTGTAAATAGTATCGATTATTAAATTAGCAAACACTTATTGGGAAGTGATACGATTGTATAAACAATGAAAATTAAATGAAGAGGAGAAGTGAACTGTGAAAACAAGAATTACTGAGATATTTAAAATCAAATATCCCATCATTCAAGGTGGTCTAGCATATCTAGCATATGCTGAATTAGCCGCTGCCGTATCTAATGCCGGTGCACTAGGGCAAATTACAGCAATGAGTCTAGAGAGTCCTGAAGCCTTAAGGAATGAGATATTAAAAGTGAGAAATCTTACTAATAAACCGTTCGGTGTTAATTTTGCTATTGGTCAATATAATCGTCCATTTGAACAAATGGTTGAAGTTGCTATAGAGGAAAAGGTGGAAGTCATCTCGGTAACAGGTGGGAATCCAAAAGGTGTCCTGGAGATGGTTAAAGGACATCCAATAAAAACATTAGTTTTAGTGGCTGCGAAAAGACAAGCTCAGAAGGCTGAGGAATTAGGTGCTGATGCTGTAATAGTTGTTGGACATGAAGGTGGTGGTCACCTAGGGCGGTCAGATACGGGCACAATTGTTTTAACTCCAAAAGTTGTAGATAGTGTATCTATTCCTGTAGTTGCTTCAGGTGGTATTGTTGATGGAAGAGGTTTGATGGCTGGGTTAGCATTAGGTGCAGAAGGAATTGAAATGGGAACCAGATTTATTGCAACCAAGGAATGTGTTCACGCACATCCAGTTTATAAGCAAGCTATACTTGATGCTGATGAAAATGCAACTGTTGTGATTAAGCGTTCACTTGGAGCTCCAGCACGTGCCATAAAGAATTCATGGACGGATAAAATATTAGAATTAGAAGAAAAAGAGGTAGGGTATGAAGGATTAAAAGAGTACATAAGTGGTAGGGCTAATAGGAATTATATATATGATGGTAAAGCAGATCTTGGATTTGGTTGGGTAGGTCAAGGAGCTCTTGGAATACAAGATTTACCGACAGTTCAAGAACTAATAGACAGAATGATGATCGAAGCAGAAGAAGTTAAAAATAAGTGGAGTATGTGAGGTGAGTTAGCACTTGAATTATTCTTATCCAGTTGATCTAAGTTGGTCAAAAGATGAAATTATTGATGTAATACAATTCTTCTCATTGGTTGAACAAGCTTACGAGAAAGGAATAGAACGAGAGATATTGCTCGCAGGATATCGTAAATTTAAGCAAGTAGTACCATCAAAGAGCGAGGAAAAGAAGTATTTTGCTGATTTTGAAAAGGATTCAGGATATTCGAGCTATCAAACCATGAAAAAAGCTAGAGATAGTGAAAGCATTATTGTGAAGATGAGATAAAAGGTCTCTCCTAATTGGAGAGACCTTTTATGCTTGTAGAGCCATTTGATAAAAAGGAATCAAAGAATCATAAGTTTCTTTAATGAGTCCCACTAATTCGTCCCCGTTCGAGACAATTGGGTCATTGGATGATACATGTCTTCCGATGAGAAATTCACCCTTTTTAACATCACGAAATCGTTCCAAATGAGATTTTTCAAGTTCATCTAGGTTTATAGAATCCTTTTTCATATGATCTAATGAGACCACAAAATCCTTTGGCAAGTTTTTTAGTTCTTTATAATTACTAAGAAAGCTTTTCGCTATCTCCTGTTTATTATCCAATTCATAAATACAAGCTAGCCAAATAAATAAATGATCGTCAAACAGTCCCACTTGGAAATGTGGATGTTTTTTATACCCTCTTTTATTGTGAGAAATTGCTAACCAAGTATCTTTAGGTGGATTCACTGTTCTTCTAGCGTGTTTTGCGATATGTAGAAAAACCTCATTTCCTAAATTACTTGACAAATGGTCCACTAATTCTTCGCCAATTGTTTGAAACTTTGGTTGAATACGTGATTGAATAGCTTCCATTCGCTTATCTAATCCATCTATTTGAAATGTATCGAAGTCTGATCTGACAAAGCCTATTAAATTCATTTACTAAACACCTTTCTATTAACTTAGATTACATTTATTATTATGAGCAACTTAATATAAACAAGTCAAGCATAAGTGTTTGCAGGTTGATTAACCTAAGAACGAATTTTGATAAATCTCATATATATAAAGAAAACAGACTGAATGTTCATGAAAACATGGACAACTAAAGTGTTATTTTTTTCAAAATCTGTTCGAAAGGATGTGGAGTTTTTGAAATATATACTAGAAGAAGTCAGAAAGAATGAAGAAAAAGAAAAAATCCCCGTAATCCGAATGGAAATTGATTATGAATTATTAACCTTATATGATGCATTACAAGCCGAGGATAAAGTTCAAATAATAAAATCCAAAGAAAAATTAAAACTATTAAGAAAGAAATTATTATCCTTACTCGATAAGTAACACAAATAGCTCAAGGAACAATAAATGCTTCCTTGAGTTATTTGTGCGAAGCTTCATATGTATACTCAATTATTTTATTTTGATACTATTAATAGTAGTAGCTAATAAATGGAGGCCATTACATAATGAATAAAATAACACAAGATAAAATTTATAACAAAGCAAAAGAATGGATCTTGGAAGCAGGAAAAACGATAAGAACAAAGATTAATGATCCGATTGAAATAGGGTCGAAATCCAATCCAAATGATTTGGTTACATCAATGGATAAGAATACTGAAAAATATTTTCTGGAAAAAATTAAAACTACTTTTCCTGAACATCTTTTGATTGGGGAAGAGGGGTTTGGTGATGATGTAAAGACACTAGATGGTACCGTTTGGATTATTGATCCCATTGACGGTACGATGAATTTTGTTCAACAAAAACGTAATTTTGCAATCTCGGTTGCAATCTATTATAACGGAGTAGGGGAAATAGGACTTATCTATAATGTAATGGAGGATGAGCTTTATTCGGCTAAACGTGGAGAAGGAGCATATAAGAATGATTTAAAACTCTCCCGATTAGCACAACCTGCTATATTAGAAGAATCAGTAATAGGATTGAATCATCTATGGTTATGTGAAAACAGATTAGTGAATGAAAAAATAATGCAGGAATTGGTAAAGACAGCTCGTGGTTCAAGAACGTATGGGTCTGCTGCTTTAGAGTTCGCTTTTGTTGCAGAAGGTGTTTTAGAGGGATATTTAACCATGGGTCTTTCACCATGGGATTTTGCAGCAGGGATGATCTTAGTTCATGAAGTGGGTGGTGTAACTACGAATATTGCTGGTGAACCGATTAAGATGTTAGAAAGAAATTCTGTGTTTACTGGTCACCCAGATATTCACCAACGTATACTAAATGATTTCTTAATTAAAGCAAAAAAGTGACTCACGCGTGTGAGCCACTTTTTCTTTTCTTGGCAATTCCTGCACCCATTATGCCAAAACCTAAAGCAATAAATAACAGAATTAGCCAAATACTTCTTAACGCAATTGCAAATCCAACGCCAATAAACATAGAAACAACGAGCAATGCTAAAAGTAAAGCCGGTATATTAATATTTCTCATAAAAACACTCCTTCTAGTGTACATAACAAGTATAAGACTTTTTATAAACTAGTTCAAAGTATTTTATTCAGTGTCAGCAAAGTTGAATAATATTACTAAGGCCATTTTCTAATAGTTTTGTTGTTATACATAATTGATAGAAACTGTGCGGTACTTAAGATGCTTGTCACGGCACCATCCCCGCTACGGAAATGCACTCCGCTTTCCGCGGGCGGCTGGTGAGCCTCCTCGTGCTAACGCACTGCGGGGTCTCACCGATGCCTATCCTCCAGCAGAAAGCGGAGTATTCTGCCGGAGCGGTGTCGTACCGCTATACCCATTATTAACTAATGGTATCTGAACTAATTATCTCCGTGCAAATATTTACTAGCTTTCGAGCACAGCTATTACTAAGGAGTGAGTGATTATTAAAAGACTATGCTAGCAAGTTTACTTGAAATTTAGTATGATTAGATTTGAACATACATAATGGGGGATTCACATGGTCTATGATTTTATTATGCAACACTATGGTGTTGAGCAATTATTTAATATTTTATACCCACTCAACTTTATTCTTGCTGCTTTAGCATATAAGTTAGGTTTCGCCAAAAAGTTACCTATCTTAAAATCGATTATCGTTTATATTTTGTTAGCAATAGGTATATTCGTATTGTACATATTGTTTTATGTTTGGTCGGTAGCAACAGGTGGTTCGCCACTGCCATTAACAGAAAGCTTAGTAATAATATGTTTAGTTTTAGGTGTCTACCGTGCTCGCTTACACCTACAACGTAAAAGTAAAAAAACGACATAATTAAAAGAGGCTTATCAGGTCAGAAACCTGATTGTGCCTCTTCTTCATTTAGAACGTAGTGTTATATTAATTCATCTTCTTTTTTCTTTTCTTCATATAAACGAAACTTCCCAGTTGAATGGCGATCCAATGTTTTTTCTTTGATCCTTTTATTACAACTTTGACATAAATACATATGGGTTTTTCGGTTTCGTAATCTTTTTGCCTCTAGGGAATAATCATCTATATTTTCAACTAAATCACATAAAACACATTTAACTTGCATCTTACCACCTCGAGAGTTAAAGAACTGTATATTAACTATATCATATCTCTATGAAAAATGTTTAATTTCATCATAAAAGAGGAACATTAAAATAAACGGTAGAAAGGATGATAGAGTGAAAAAGCGGTATGTAGTTTCAGCGTTAGGACTTGGTGTAGCGGGGTATCTAATGGGAACTAAAACTAAAAAAAATCATTCCTCATTAACAGATTCACAAGAGATAGATGAGGATTTAACATTTTATAATGCGGGTAAACCAGATCAAGTAGACGATCTGGAATTAGATCAATTAGAAAATGCCAAGATGGTCTCAGAAGGTTCTCAATTCGGAGTTCAGTATTATAATAATATCAAAGCAAACGAGTAAATATAAAAGATGAGGCATCCAAACCGGATACCTCATCTTTTTATTCATCTCTTTTTTCTCGATAATTCTCGGATTGTTCATTTTCAATATCATCCATTTTTTTCTGTTCTTTTTCATCATCGATTATTTCCTTGTTTTGATCTGGTTCCTCTGGTTGGTCTTCTGTTATTGGAAAGTCTGGCATATACCTACCGACGATCGCTGCCACTTCATCAATAATTCCTTGTACAGGATATCCTTGCTTTATCTTATCATTCATCCCACGGATTCTTTCATTGATATCTGCGTCAGCAACTACTACAGCAGTTCTTCCATAAGGGTCATGTTGCAGTGCCTCAAGAACAGAATATTTTATAGTTCCGACCCTTGAACGGTCTAATTCCTTATCTACATCAATTCCAACGATTGCATAAGGTCCAACTACAATGGAAACAGCATCATTTACTTCTGGTACCTCACTTGCAACATGTGCTAAATGATTCGCAATCTGTTCATTAGAAAGGTCTCGCTCTTCTCTAGGAGCTGAGTTTTTTACATTTATAATTCGGTCATCCGGGTTTTCTTTTTCAGTTGGTAAAGAATGCTCTTCATTATCCTGAGCACAACCCATAAGTAGTAAAAAGCTTAAGGCTAGTATTCCTAGTCGAATAAACATCTAACACTCCTCCTATTTAGTGTATATAAAGGGGAAATACCTTACGGTTATTTTGAGTATTAGATGTTAAATTATACAACTTATTAAAAAAGAGGATATGAATTAAGAAGTAACTCTTAATATATCCTCGATTATCCTATGTAAGTTTAAGATTAATTAATTATAATCTTTTTAACTCCTTTTATCGGTTTATCCTTATTAGTACCATCCTTAAATAAAAGATGTACCGGGCCGTCTTCTTTTAGTGGTTTTCCATCAATCGCAAATAATAAATAGCTATTATATAATTGCTCAACGGTCATAGTAACATCACCATTATCTGTATCAAGTGTAACTTTGTTTGAACCTGATTTAATCTCAGCATAATCTAAAAAGTCATTTATGGGCATTAAATAAGAATACTTTAAGATGTTCTCTCTTTCGTGTTTTGTTAAGCTTTTATTTACAGGAGGTTTTGCCGTTCTACCTATAGCGTTTTCCCATCTTTCTGCAGCTAGTTTTGCTTCGTCAACCTCATCTTTTTTCTGGTTATTTGTAAACGCCTCTTCTAAAATAATTTTGCGATCATCAAATATCCAAACGGTTGGATCCATTGTAATCTGATATGCTACATTTCCTTGTATAGGAACAATCATGTTTTTCCACCTTTCCTAAAGAAATCTTTCACCTATTAAGAATATCAGAGATAACCATTAATTGAAAAGACAAAGAGTTTTTAAGTAATATTAATGGTTTAATGTGAAACTAACATTTGCATTTTACTGGTGTAAACGATAATATAATAGTAGAGGAATGTATGATTAAACAAGAAACAAGCTTATAAAATAAACAGGTAGGTTTGTTTTTGGTGGAGGGGATAATTGTGATACAAAAGGTTACGATCGATCATCGTGAAAAAGCCTATGCCCTTCTAAAGGCTGATGCTGATAAGATCTTGCGGCTTATTGAAGTTCAAATTGATAACCTTACCATGCCGCAATGTCCATTATATGAGGAAGTTTTAGATACTCAAATGTTTGGTCTCTCTAGAGAGATTGACTTTGCAGTACGATTAAACTTAATTAATGAAGATGAAGGAAAAGCTCTTTTGGAAAACCTTGAGAGACGATTAAACATACTTCATGATGCGGCACAAAAGTCTGTGTAATACCACTAATTTCGTGTGGGAGTATTTTGTGTTTAAAAACTTTGCCTACATATGGAATGGCAAGGTTTTTTTGTTTAATAGTACAAGTTTACAGGTTTTGTAAACATAGAGAAATAAATTAGTCAGCTATAAATGCAAATTGGAGAGGGACAAGATGTTTCGAAAATTAAAAGATTGTGACTTTACACTACTGATTGCACCAATTGTCTTATCTGGATTTGGTATTGTGATGATATATAGTGCCAGCATGGTAATGGCTGTTGTGGTCGAAGGAAATGAAAGCACACATTATTTAGTAAGGCAGTTACAGTGGTTTGGACTAGGATTAGTTGGATTTTTGTTTTGTACCCTTTTTCCTTATAGGAAATATCAAAAACTAATCAAGTTGATTGTATTGGGGATTATATTCTTATTAATTGCTGTTCGACTATTTGGTTATAGTGCAGGTAATGCTAAATCTTGGATTAGTATTGGACCACTTAATCTTCAACCTTCAGAATTTGCAAAACTTGGTATTATTATGTATCTTGCTTCTGTCTATTCCAAAAAACAAGCATACATAAACAATTTTAAAAGAGGTGTACTTCCGCCATTAATATTAACCGGAATTATTTTAGGACTAGTTGTTGCTCAACCAGATATTGGTACAGCTGCTATTATTTTCCTAATTGCTTGTTCGGTTATATTTAGTTCTGGAATACGATTTAAGCATTTGTTTTTACTTATTGCAATAGGATTAATACTGTTGGCAATAGCGATTCCAAGTATGGTCACAGATGAACGAATCAGTCGTTTTACTGGGGCGTATCAACCTTTTGAGTCACCACAGCATGATGGTTATCAACTTATACAATCTTATGTTGCTATAGGAGTTGGAGGGTTGACTGGAGAAGGACTTGGACAAAGTGTGCAGAAGCTAGGGTATTTATTTGGACCACACACAGATTTCATTATGGCTGTTATTGCAGAGGAGTTAGGGTTTATAGGTGTGGTAATTGTAATTGGACTTCTTGCAACAATTGTAATAAGAGGAATATTCATTGCTCGAAAATGTAATGATAGTTTTGGTGCTTTACTAGCAATTGGGATTTCCTCTATGATTGGAATTCAAACGTTCATCAATCTTGGTTCTGCTAGTGGGATTTTACCGATAACTGGTGTAACACTACCCTTTGTAAGCTATGGTGGATCTTCATTATTAATATTATTAGCTTCCATGGGTGTATTAAATAATATTGCTATGACTGTTAAAAAGAAAGAACGGGAACTTGCTCCTGTAAGTGAAAATGATATTCCAAATAATCGGTTTATTAAAGGAGGAACAAAATGGTCAAGTTAAATAAAATTAAGAAGGTTCTTGTAGCCAATCGTGGTGAAATTGCAATACGAGTATTTAGAGCATGTACAGAACTAAATATTCGTACGGTTGCGATCTATTCTAAAGAAGATTTAGGCTCTTATCACCGTTATAAAGCAGATGAATCCTACCTTGTGGGTGAAGGTAAAAAACCAATCGATGCTTACTTAGATATTGAGGGAATAATTGAAATAGCTAAACGTGTTGGAGTGGATGCAATTCATCCTGGGTATGGTTTTCTTTCGGAGAATATCGAATTCGCCAAGCGTTGCGAAGAAGAAGGGATTATCTTTATTGGACCAACAAGTGAGCACTTGAATATGTTTGGCGACAAAGTAAGAGCAAGAAGCCAAGCAGTTAAAGCAGGTTTACCAGTTATACCGGGTACGGATGGTCCAGTAACTTCACTAGAAGAAGTAGAATCCTTTGGTGATACATATGGATATCCAATTATTATAAAAGCCTCACTGGGTGGAGGCGGCCGCGGTATGCGTATTGTAAGAAGTGCTAATACCGTAAGAGAAAGTTATGAGCGAGCGAAGTCTGAGGCAAAAGCGGCTTTTGGTAGTGATGAAGTTTATGTTGAAAAATTAATAGAACAACCAAAACATATAGAGGTACAGATTATTGGTGATCAGTTCGGTAATATTGTACATTTATACGAACGAGATTGCTCCATACAAAGAAGACATCAGAAATTAGTAGAGGTTGCACCTAGTTTATCATTATCAGAAGAATTAAGAGAAAGAATCTGTGATGCAGCTGTACAATTAATGAAAAATGTCGATTATCTAAATGCAGGTACTGTTGAGTTTTTAGTAAAAGACAATGAATTCTATTTTATTGAAGTTAATCCACGTGTTCAGGTAGAACATACTATAACAGAATTAATAACTGGGGTAGATATTGTTCAAACTCAGATTAAAGTTGCAGATGGTCAAAATATTCATGAACCCTCTATTGGAATTCCGGAACAAGATAAAATATCAACACAGGGTTATGCAATACAATCCCGAGTAACAACAGAGGACCCATTAAATAACTTTATGCCAGACACAGGTAAGATTATGGCTTACCGAACTGGTGGAGGATTTGGCGTTCGACTTGATGCAGGAAATGGCTTCCAAGGTGCAGAAATTACTCCACATTATGATTCTTTATTAGTTAAAGTTTCAACATGGGCATTAACCTTCGAGCAAACTGTACAAAAGATGGTTCGTAACTTAAAAGAGTTTCGTATTAGAGGAATTAAGACAAATATTCCATTTTTAGAAAATGTTATGCTTCATCAGCAATTTATTACTGGAGAGTACAATACAACATTTATTGATGAGACTCCTGAATTATTTGTTTTTCCAAAACGTAAAGACCGTGGTACTAAAATGCTTACCTTTATTGGGGAAACAACTGTAAATGGTTTTGAAGGAATTACTAAAAAAGCAAAACCAGCATTTGATAATCCTATTGTTCCTAAGTTCGACCACCTCGATTATACGAATGGAACAAAGCAAATCCTAGATGAAAAAGGTCCTGAGGGCTTAGCTAATTGGTTAAAGGATCAGAAGGAAGTACTACTGACTGATACAACTTTCCGTGATGCTCATCAATCTTTATTAGCAACTCGTATTCGTACGAAGGATTTAGAAAAAATTGCTGAGCCAACAGTAAAGCTTTTGCCAAACTTATTCTCTGTGGAAATGTGGGGAGGTGCAACCTTTGATGTTGCATATCGCTTCCTGAAAGAAGATCCATGGGAAAGACTATTGTCCTTAAGAGAGAAGATGCCAAATGTACTTCTTCAAATGCTGTTAAGAGCAAGTAATGCAGTTGGCTATAAAAATTACCCTGATAATTTAATTGAAGAGTTTGTTGAGAAAAGTGCAAGTGCTGGAATTGATGTTTTTAGAATCTTTGATAGCTTGAACTGGGTAGAAGGTATGAGACCAGCTATTCAAGCTGTTCGAGATCAAAATAAAATTGCAGAGGTTGCGATGTGCTATACAGGAGACATTTTAGACCCAGCACGAACGAAATATGATTTAACTTACTACAAAAAACTTGCGAAAGAACTTGAACTTTCCGGTGCACATATTTTAGGCATTAAGGATATGGCTGGTTTATTAAAACCGGAAGCGGCATATCGCTTGATTTCTGAGTTGAAAGAAACAGTTGATATTCCAATTCATTTGCATACACATGATACAAGTGGTAATGGAGTCCATATGTATGCACGAGCAATTGATGCAGGAGTTGATGTTGTAGATGTTGCCAATGGCCCGATGGCTGGTTTAACATCACAACCAAGTGCACAGACCTTGTATCATGCATTAGAAGGTAAGGAAAGACAACCAAGAATTAACGTACAGAGTTATGAAAAACTAGGCAATTACTGGGAAGGTGTACGTGAATATTATCATGAATTTGAGAGTGGCATGAATGCACCACATACCGAGATTTATCAACATGAAATGCCTGGTGGACAGTATAGTAACCTTAAACAACAAGCCAAAGCAGTTGGCTTAGGTGAACGTTGGGATGAAGTGAAAACAATGTATCGCCGTGTCAATGATATGTTTGGTGATGTTGTTAAAGTAACTCCTTCTTCTAAGGTTGTAGGGGATATGGCGCTCTTCATGGTGCAAAATAATTTATCGGAAGACGATGTTTATGAAAAAGGTGATACGATTGATTTTCCGGATTCAGTTGTTGAGTTTGCAAGTGGTTATTTGGGCCAGCCATATCAAGGTTTTCCGAAAGAACTGCAGCGTATCATTCTAAAAGGTAGGAATCCTATTACGGAAAGACCAGGTCAATTATTAGAACCTATCAACTTCACACATATGAGAGATACATTATTTAAGACGTTGGACCGTCAAGTTACAAGCTTCGATATGATTGCTTATGCTTTATATCCAAAAGTATTTATGGATTATCATCATTTTTATGAAGAATATGGAAATGTATCTGTTCTTGATTCACCAACATTTTTCTATGGAATGAATATAGGTGAAATTATTGAGATAGAGATTGAGCAAGGAAAAACATTAATTGTGAAATTAATTTCCATTTCGCAACCAAGAGAAGATGGGACAAGGGTTGTTTATTTCGAGCTAAATGGTCAAGCGCGTCAGGTTATCATTCGAGATAAGAGTGTTCAGACGCAAGTTACATCGAGACCTAAGGCGGATAAAGGGAATGAGAAGCAAATTGGTGCTACTATGCCTGGAACAGTTCTTAAAGTTGTTTGTGAAAAAGGACAGGAAGTAGCCAAAGGTGATGAGTTAGTAATAACAGAAGCCATGAAAATGGAAACTACAGTTCAAGCGCCATTTAGTGGAGTAATTAAATCAATTCATGTTCATGATGGGGATTCAATTGAAGTTAATGATTTATTAATAGAAATTGAATGAAGATTGGCGGCCAAACTGGTCGCCTTTATTAACAATTAGATCTTGAATATAAGTACAGCTAACCAAAACTAGTCGTCATACTTTGATTAATCCAGGAAGCGGTACTACTCCTTGCTAAGTTACAAGACGTTATCCCAAGGAAATAATTAAAAGAACATTTTCTTACTAAGGATAAAGGAATTTGAGTTTTTCTAAGATGGGGAAAGTTACTAGGAAATTTGTCATTGTAATAACTTAACCTTAAACTGAAATTTATGCTACATCGGCGTCTAGATTTATAATCGTATGTTTAATTATAAAATATATTAAATTCATAAAATATGGTTAATAGGGATGAAATATATATGGATTTTTCAATAGATCGATCATCAAAAAAGCCTATCTACAAACAAATAGCTGAAAATATAGAAAAGGGTATTGCAACTGGAGAGTTTTCTCCTGATAACCCTTTGCCATCGGAGAGGGTATTAGCCAAGAAACTGAATGTCAATCGTAGCACTATTGTATCAGCTTATGATGAACTACAGTCTGTTGGTGTAGTGGAAAGGATAAAAGGAAGTGGCACGCGTATAAGTACAGACATATGGGGAATATCACATAAACGTATTCCAAACTGGGGGAGATATGTTGAAGATGGATCATTTCTCCCTAATCTTCCTTTAGTTCAGAAACTTCGTACAGAAACACAAAAAAATAAACTAATTAATTTAGCTAGTGGTGAATTAGCTCCAGACCTATTTCCTGCTGACCAATTTCGTTCAATTCTAACAGAGCATCCTTTCGATGGTCATTTAGGCTATGATCACCCACAGGGAAATGAAGGGCTACGTGAGACAATTTCTAATCACGTGAAAATTTATAAGAATATTTCTGTTACTCCTGAGTCTATACTCATTACTTCTGGCGCACAACAAGCCCTTCATCTAATCGTACAATGTTTGTTGAAACCAGGTGATACTGTTGCAATAGAAAATCCGTCATATTTTTATTCTTTGCCTGTATTTCAATCAGCTGGACTTAATACATTATTATTACCTGTTGATAAATATGGTGTGAATCCTGATGATATAATATCACTACAAAAAAAACATCGTATTCGAATGCTGTTTTTAAATCCTGATCATCAAAACCCAACCGGCACAAAAATGTCTGTAAATAGGCGGAAAAGAATATTAGAATTGTCTTCAGAATATGGTATCCCAATTATTGAGGATGATCCATATGGGTTAACTTCATTTAATGGGGATATAGGTCCAAATTTAAAGTCAATTGACTATAATGGAAATGTTGTGTATGTAAGTTCGCTTTCTAAGATAGTGGCATCTGGACTACGTATAGGATGGATTATTGGTCCACAAAAGGTTATTGAGCGTTTAGCAGATGCCAAACAACAAGTAGATTACGGGCATAGTATATTTCCTCAGTGGATCGCTAATGAGTATTTAAAATCCCCTGAGTTCGACAAACACATTTCGATGCTGAGAATTCAACTTAAGGAGAGAAGGGATTTATTGATAAATTCCTTATTAAGTATATCGAATGATCAAGAGAAGTTTATTATTCCAGAAGGTGGCATTCATTTATGGTATAAGTTGGATGAACAAATTAACGAATATAAGTTACTGGATGAATCTATAAAAAAGGGGGTAGCATTTGTTCCAGGGAAAATATTTGGTTCAGATAAAGGCTATGTACGTTTTACTTATGGTCGTGGAGAAAAGGATTTAATCAAAGAAGGTATTTCAAGATTTGCTAGTGTACTTACAGACTCATTTAATATATCAACCAAATAAATTACAATTTTATAAATTTACAGTGGCTCTTAGTAAAACTGAGGGTCATTTTTGTATAAAGAAATGCTAGTAGTGGTTGGGTGAAAAGTATTAGAACTGGAGGGTCAGTTTATTATTTATATTTATTATAATGAAAGATGTCCCGATAAATAGAATAGAAGACCGGGTACACTTAGATCAAATTTTGACCGTTTAGTAAAATAAAAGGGGAGTGATAAACAATGCTTAAAGCTGATGTAAAAAACACAATTAGTCGAACACCCTCAATTAGTGGGTAACGATTTAGTTATTAAAGTAATTGTAGAATCAGATAATGTTTCTAAAAATATGCTTTCTTTTATTGAAGAGCTAGTCACCATATCCACTAAAATTACTATTGAGAAACCAACATTAGAAAGAACTTCTAGATTTAGGTCTAATCATCTTGGTGAAGAAGATTTAGGGACTATCGAAGAAATTCTATCTAAATTAGGTAGTTCCCCAAGTGTATCAGAGCTTTATGAAGAAGAGCCATATGATCTTCTTATTGTTGGTGGTGGCCCATCAGGTGCAAGTGCGGCGATTAATGCATTACGTAAAGGTAACCGCACTGGGATTGTTACCGAATGTTTTGGAGGCCAAGTTCTGGATACTTTGAGTAAGGAGAACTTTATCAGTGTTACAACTGCTGAGGGACCTAAGCTTGTAGTGAGCGTCAAACAATATATAAAAGATTATAGTATTGATATCTTTAATTTACAGCGAGTGAATAGTATAGAAAAGAATGATGATATATTAGAAGTTGAATTAAAAAATGGTGTAGTCCTTAAGAGTAGAAGTGTTATTGTTTCATAAGTTTTAAGTGGTTGGGGATAATGTTATAAAACTGGATGGTCCAATTGTTATTTATATTTATTATAATTAAGCATGTCCAATAGAAATAAAAATGGGAAAGATTATTAAATTTATATTATAGAGGCAAATTATTAGTCCGTTTTGTGAAAATAATCACAAATAATATATAAGAGGAAAGGTAGAGTATTGACTCCATTAGGACTAGGAGATAATAACAACCCTATTGGACCCAGTTTTAATTAATAAAGATTTCATTAGGTTTATAAATAGTATTTACAGGTAATTCTAATTTACCAAATTACAATTAGGAGGAAAATTAATTATGTCATTAATAGGTACTGAAGTAAAACCATTCCAAGCAAAAGCTTACAAAAATGGAGAGTTTATAGATGTAAATGAAGAAACCCTAAAAGGTCAATGGAGTGTTATTTGTTTTTATCCTGCAGACTTCTCATTTGTGTGTCCCACAGAACTTGAGGATCTTCAAGATCAATACGAAGACTTACAAAAACTTAGGGTTGAAGTATTTTCAGTTTCTACTGATACTCATTTTGTCCATAAAGGATGGCACGATAGCTCTGATAAAATTGGCAAAATTACTTATGCGATGATTGGTGACCCCTCACAAACACTTACACGTAACTTCGAAGTATTAAACGAAAAAGAGGGTCTTGCCGACCGCGGTACTTTTATCATTGATCCAGATGGGGTTATTCAAACCGTTGAAATTAATGCAGACGGTATTGGTCGTGATGCAAGTATTCTTGTAGACAAAATAAAAGCTGCACAATATGTACGTAGTAATCCTGGAGAAGTCTGTCCTGCAAAATGGAAAGAAGGATCCGATACACTTAGACCTAGCCTTGACCTTGTAGGTAAAATATAAGAGGAGTGATTACATGCTGGAAGCCGATATTAAAACAACATTATATCAATACCTTGAATTATTGGAAAACGATATAGTTCTTAAAGTTAGTGTAGGATCTAATCAAGTATCAAAAGACATGCTATCGTTGATTGAAGAAATAGCCTCTATGTCATCAAAAATTACTGTTGAAGAAACTACTTTAGAAAGAACTCCAAGCTTCAGCGTAAACCGTGTTGGTGAAAATACAGGTATTGTTTTTGCAGGAATCCCTTTAGGCCACGAATTCACTTCATTAGTGATGGCTTTATTACAAGTTAGTGGAAGATCTCCGAAAGTTGACCCAAACATCATTAAACAAGTAAGAAACATTAAAGGAGAATATCATTTTGAAACATACGTTAGTCTGAGTTGTCACAACTGTCCTGATGTTGTACAAGGGCTAAATATAATAAGTGTACTAAATCCCGGTATTACCCATACGATGATTGATGGTGCGGTAAATAAAGAAGAAGTAGAAAGCAAAAACATTATGGCAGTGCCAACTATTTATTTAAATGGACAAGAATTCGGAAGTGGCAGAATGAACATGGAAGAAATTCTTTCTAAATTAGGAAGTGGTACAGATGCAGCAGAACTTTCTAAAAAAGAGCCGTATGATGTGCTTGTTATTGGTGGTGGCCCTTCTGGTTCAAGTGCAGCAATTTATGCAGCACGCAAAGGCATTCGGACTGGGATTGTTACAGAACGGTTCGGTGGTCAAGTACTTGATACAATGAGTATTGAAAACTTTATCAGTGTTAAAAGTACAGAAGGCCCTAAACTTGTAGCGAGCTTAGAAGAACATGTGAAAGATTATGATATTGATATTATAAACTTGCAAAGTGTAATTCGACTAGACAAAAAAAATATGTTTGAAATTGAACTTGAAAATGGATCTGTTCTTAAAAGCAAAAGTGTTATTGTTTCAACGGGTGCTAGCTGGCGGAAAATTGGTGTACCTGGTGAAGAAAAATTCAAGAATAAAGGTGTAGCCTACTGTGTACATTGTGATGGTCCACTGTTTGAAGGCAAGGACGTAGCTGTTATTGGTGGAGGTAACTCTGGTATCGAAGCTGCTATTGATCTCGCTGGAATTGTGAATCATGTGACAGTTCTTGAATTTGCAACAGAGTTAAAAGCAGATACTGTACTACAAAAGCGTCTGTATAGTTTACCAAATGTTAATGTTATAAAGAATGCTCAAACTACAAAAATCTCTGGCACAGACAAGGTAAACGGAATTAGCTATATGGATCGCGAGACAAAAGTAGAGAACCATGTTGAACTACAGGGTGTTTTTGTTCAAATCGGACTTGTACCAAATACCGATTGGCTTGATGAATCTGTTGAGAAGAATCGAATCGGTGAAATTGTTGTAAACAATCGTGGTGCGACAAGTATACCTGGACTGTTTGCTGCTGGTGATTGTACTGATAGCGCATATAATCAAATTATTATTTCCATGGGATCTGGTGCTACAGCAGCACTAGGTGCATTTGATTATCTTATTCGAAATTAATGTTATTCGTGAAAAAATTTTGTTTCTAGAAAATTAGTAAAGTGTTAAAAAACCAATCTTATAGAGTGTTTGCACCGGTAAAACTGAATAATAGATTATCCAGTTTTACCGGTTTGTTGATTTATAAAATCAGTACTTTCAATTAGTTTGTATTTTGATATCTTTTAAAGTTGGTATATGGCTTAAAAGTCTAAACAGTATCTATTAAGGTAGGAGTTATTTATGATAACAAAACAAGAAATTCGTGAGATGAAATGGAAACATTTAACTGACCATAAACTAGGAAGATTCCCCTTTCCTTTGAACAATCGTATTCCTAATTTCAAAGGTGCTGAGAGTGCAGCGCATCTAGTAACAATGATTCCTGATTATAAGAAAGCAAATGTAATTAAGGTTAATCCTGATTCTCCACAATTACCAATAAGAGTTCAAATCCTAAAAGACGGAAAAATATTACTTGTACCAACTCCTAGATTAAGAGCTGGCTTTATCATGATTAAACCAGAATGGGTTCCAGTTGGTGAGGAAAGAAGGGCGGTTAGCCTTTCTCATATGAAATCTTATGGTAGAGAAATTGCACTTTCGGACATTCCCAATATTGATCTATTTATTGTTGGATCTGTAGCTCTCAACAGAGATGGTAGAAGAGTAGGTAAAGGAGCAGGGTATGCAGATAGGGAATACGCAATAATAAGAGAACTTGGAAATCCAGATATTCCGGTAATAAGTACTATTCATAGTACTCAATTAACTGAAGCGGATATTCCTAAAAAGTCATTTGATTTAACTGTTGATTGGATTGCAACTGAAACAGAACTATTTAGAACGAATTCCACTTACGACAAACCAAGTGGAATAAACTGGAATATTGTAACTGAAAAAGAATTAATCGATATGCCAGTATTATGTGAAATACATGAATTAACAAGGGGGTAAAAGGGCATACAACTTTTAAAATTAAATAAATAATAACTACTAATATAGATAATTAATAAAGTTGTTTTTTAAATTTGTGATTAAGATAAGATAGATCTGTAAAAAAAATATAATTAGGCGATGTAAATGGAGGTTAGGAGTATGTCTAATGCACCTAAAACACTTGAGGGATGGTATTGTTTAAATGATTTTCGAAAAATCAAGTGGGAAATCTGGAATGAAATTTCTGTGCAGTTACGTAGAGAAATTCTAGAAGAACTATTAGAAGTGTGTAAACAGTGGAAAGTTGTTGAAGATGAAAAGACTGGGAGCCATGCGATTTTCCAAATCTTAGGTCATAAAGCAGATTTTCTGTTCATGTTCTTAAGACCGAACCTAGAGGAGTTAGCACAGGCTGAATTGGCCATCAATAAAACGAGGTTTGCTAAGTTTACAACACAATCAACTTCCTATGTGTCTGTGGTAGAATTAACTAACTATTTACCAGAAGGGAAAGACCCTTATAGTGATACTAAAATTAGGGAACGTTTGTATCCACAGATACCTAAAACGAACAATATTTGTTTTTATCCTATGAACAAACTTCGTATCGGCAATGATAACTGGTATATGCTAACCCCTGATGAAAGAAATCAAATGATGAAAAGCCATCGTATTATTGGGAGAAGTTATAATGGTAAGGTAAGACAGATCATTTTAAGTTCAGTTGGATTAGATGATTATGAGTGGGGTGTAGCCTTATTTGCTGATGATCCTATTGATTTTAAAAAATTAATCTATGAAATGCGTTTTGATGAAGTGAGTGCTAGGTTTGCAGAATTCGGTACATTTTATATCGGAAGTTACCTAGGTGAAGAGCAGTTAACTCGACTGTTAAATCTATAATAATTTAATGATTAGTAGCCTAACTTATATATTCAACACTTAATCCTTTAGATATTCAAACAATTTCCATGAAAGCAAAATATGATAGAAATGAAATCTTTTTAGTAGGATTGTCTGTATTTAGTTTCTATCGCAGCAGCATAATTAACTGTAAGACTTCCACTTCAGGAATTCTAATAAAATAATAGAATGGTATTGGAGATCACCATCTAGTAAAAGTCCGATTCGTTCAACTAACATTCAATGGTACTTTCCTTTCCAACACCAGCTGAATAAAGTTTTACTTTCTTAAAGAATGTTTTTCGGAAAAATAAAAATCCCACTCCGGTATAAAGATTATAGTAGTATATAGTAAACTGCCGTGACCATAAAGAACACCCCTGATTTGGAAGTACTAAATCAGGGTGTTTCTATACTTAAATGAGGATAAATTGTTTATCATTAGAGATTTTATAAATTCACCTAAAGAAATGACCGATGAAGTGGATAGTGCAAGTAGTTTGGAATTTGGTGAAATTGGACTTTCTAAAGGTCAAATTGCACCTGACATTGAATTAAAGTCACTTGAGGGAAAAACAATACGTCTATCAGATTATTGGGGAAAACGTGTTATTTTTAACTTTTGGGCTACTTGTAGTTCTCCGTGTAGAGTGGAAATTCCCGAATTTTAAAAGCTTTATAATAAAGATATAGTTATTTTAGCTGTGAATTCGACAGAATAGGAAAAGGTAAAAAGGATGTTATCGAATTTGTGAAAGAACATGAAATGACTTTCCCGGTATGTTGAATAAAACATCCGATACCTCAAATTATTTCAATTTAGGGCATACCCAACATCATATATGATTGATTCGAAAGGTGTCATACAATTCATCGTAAAGGGTGCAATGAATTATGATCTTATGGTGGAAGAGTTGAAGTACATGGAATAGTGGTGTATCCGGAAGCAATCATAATCGTTTTATTGAATTAATAATGACAATTCCAATAAATGCATTTCTATTACTTTACAAGCATCAGACTTGTTTTGTATAATTTTGTGAAAGTATTCACTAATAGGTTCGGGAGGAAAAATAATGATTGTGCTTAAAGATATGGCAAAGAAGCAAAAAGGGAAATTATTTTTATTAGGTTTTTTTGCTATACTATCAGGAACATTAATTATTGGACAGAGTTACTTGTTTGTCACAATTGTAGATTATATTTTCATAAAAGATTATTCATTCCCTGAAATAATTCCCCTATTAATTGGGCTATTAGCAATATTATTTGCAAGAACTCTGTTCAATTATTTAAGTGGAAGAATTGGTATTAAGATGGCTTCTAAAGTGAAGCGTGATCTAAGAAACATACTTCTGCATAAATTCTTTGCTAGTCCAGTTCAGTTATCGATCCAAGGGCAGTCAGGTAAAAAGGTAAGTGTGGTGATGGATGTTGTGGACGAAGTCGATAGTTATTTTAGTAGTTATATTCCGCAACTGTTTCAGGCTAGTATTATACCTATTATGATTCTTATCTTTATTTTTACAGAGCATATAGCTACAGGAATTATTATTCTATTTACTGCACCATTTATTCCTATATTTATGATAGTAATTGGCAATAAAACAAAAGATAAAACGGAAGAACAATTAAATAAGATGGGAGGTTTTTCGGGGAAGTTCCTTGATACCATACAAGGGCTTACAACCCTTAAATTATATAGCCAATCAAAAGAACAAAACGAAGCTATTCGAAAAAGTAGTCTAAGCTTTAGGGATTCGACGATGGATATTTTAAAAATTGCTTTTCAGAATTCCTTAACATTAGAATTTATTTCCATGCTAAGTATTGGGCTTGTTGCTTTAGATGTAGCTTTAGGTATGATCATTTTTCATGACCTATCATTTTACACTGGATTTCTAATGCTAGTCTTGGCACCAGAATTCTATACGAAATTAAGAGACTTAGGTAGCGCTTTCCATACAGGAAGAGGAAGTTTGGGTGCAGCCAATAAGCTAGAAAATGAATTAGCATCTACTGTAAAGTCCGTTGAATGGGGGGAGCAAAGATTAAAAAGTTCAACTCCACCTTCCATTGAAATACGGGGAGCGGAGTTTAGCTACCGTGAAAATGATTTATTTTCTTTACAAAACATTAATTTGTTAATAAAGCCATTTGAACAGATTGCAATAGTCGGTAAGACAGGATCTGGAAAAACAACGTTATTACATGTTATTGCTGGTCTTGTTCCACTTTCTAAAGGGGAAGTATTTTTAAATGAAAGCCCACGGAAATTGTACAGTGAAAAGGATTGGTTTGATGGAATAAGTTATATTTCACAAGATCCATATCTTTTCTCGGGTACTATTTCAGAAAATATTGCTATTGGTGGAAATACGAATACTGCGAGAGAAGACATAGTAAGGGCCGCTCAAAAAGCCGGAATTTCTGAGTTAATCCAATCACTTCGTAATGGATATGATACACCAATTGGAGAAGCAGGAAGGGGTCTTTCTGGTGGAGAAAGACAGCGAATCGCTATCGCTAGAGCTTTTTTAAAATGTCCATCTATTATTTTATTTGATGAGCCGACAACTGGCTTAGATTTAAAAACAGAACACATCTTGCAGTCCTCAATGAAAGAGTTATCGAAGAAATCCATAGTTATAACTGTTGCGCATCGTCTACATACGATTAAAAATGCTGACCAGATACTCTATATGGAAAATGGAGTGATAGTAGCATCCGGTACTCATAAAGAATTGCTACGATCAAATGAAGCGTACCGTAATATGGTTTCGGTACAGCAGGGAGGTTTTTAGAATGAAAGATTTAATCGTGATTAGCAAGGTAATGTTTGTGGAGAAAAGAGATATTATAATTTCCATTCTTTGTGGATTTGTTGCTGGTATAACAGCTATTGGTCTATTTGCATTAAGTGGGTATTTAATTTCAAAGTCCGCTCTAGAACCGCCTATTTACACGTTAATGATTCTCGTAGCTTCTGTTAAACTGCTAGGAATTATTTCAGCATTAATTCGTTATGGAGAGCGTTATTTTTCACATCGAGGGACTTTTACTATGTTAAGCAATTTACGTGTTTCTTTTTACGAGAAGATCGAAAGATTAGCACCAGCTAACTTTCAAAAATATAGAAGTGGAGACCTCCTTTCCAGGATTGTTGGGGATGTAGAATCATTGCAAAATTTCTTTTTACGTGTATTTTACCCGCCAATTGTTTTGTTGTTAGTCTTTTTGTGTACTATTTTCTTCGTTACCTATTTTTCAATCGAGGTAACATTGATTATACTTATCGGTTTTATTGTGACAACATTTATTTTTCCAGCAATCATCGCATTTAGGCAAAAAAAAGTAGAGCGGGGAGTCAGGGATAGTAGAGGTAAACTATCTACAGAAGTATCTGAATTTCTATTTGGATTTCGCGACCTGAAAATATATCAAAAATTAGAGATAAAAGAAATCAGACTCCGTAATTCTGCAGATGTCTATTTAAAGGAACAAGAAAATGAAAGTATTTATAAATTGTTGAGTGAGTCTTCCAATACTTTCTTATCCTTTTTAGTGTCGTTTACTGTTCTAGGTTTTGGAGCTTATTTAGTTTCTATAGAACAGCTTGATGGGATCTACCTTGCAATGCTTGTGATGGTATCATTAACGGCATTTGAAAATACTACATCCATGTCGGTATTTCCAGGTTATTTGGAAGATAGCAGACAAGCAGCAACAAGACTGAACAATGTTGTAAGTATAAAACATGAACAGGAAACGATTAAAGAAAGTAAAGAAAAATTGTCTTTAAAGAAATCTCCGTATATTAGAGTGAATGATTTATCATTTGCGTTTCCTAATGATTCAAAGAATACAATATCTGATGTTTCATTTAATTTACCATCTGGTTCCAAAACAGTAATTGTTGGCCCTAGCGGGTCTGGAAAATCAACATTGATGCAATTATTATTACAAATATACCCCGTAAAACAAGGTGAGATTTATATAAATAATAAATCGATGAATACATTATCGCAAGAAAGCATTTGGAAAAGCACAAACGTTGTACTTCAAAAGAATCATTTCTTTTATGGAACTATTCGTGACAATTTAATGATTGCCAAGAACGAATTATCAGACAAAGAGATGGAAAATGTATTAGAAAAAGTTAAACTCCATCATTTTACGTTAAACGACCAGGTTCTAGAAAAAGGAGAGAACCTTTCAGGAGGTGAGAAACAACGACTCGCAATTGCAAGAGTATTGCTAAAGAAAGCTCCAATATGGTTTCTAGATGAGCCGACCTCATCCATGGATGTATTGACGGAAAAATATATTTATAACTACCTTTTTGAAGAAGCGAAAAAGGATACAGTTGTACTTATTAGTCATCGCCTAACTGGACTAGAAAATATGGATCAGATTATAGTAATGGAATCAGGTAAAATTGTAGAGATAGGAACTTATGACGATCTCATGGAGAATAAAGGATATTTCTATAAGGTAAAACAAATTGAGCAAAGTGTATTTATAAATTGATTACGGCAATAAGAATCTACCACTTCTGGCCAGTTTTTCATCACACAATATTTACCACTCATAGCCAGTGCTTTTAACAATTGATTAATGTCAAGAAAAATGAATTTACAACGATAATAGTCCACTTAATACTTACTTCTTTAAAGTATAAAAATAACGTATAAGGCGATTATTAATTTGTAAAACTAATAAATAAAGTGAGGTATTTAAATGAAAATTGATGCTATGGTTACAACTACTGAAAAGGATTTTCAAAAACAAACTTTAAATTTAGCTGAACCGAAGGCTGGCGAAGTATTAGTTCGTCTAGTTGCTTCCGGTGTTTGTCATACCGACGCAACAGTTCTTGATAGGACCATTCCAGTACCATCCCCAGTAGTATTAGGTCACGAAGCTCTGGTATTGTTGAAAAAGTCGGGGAAAACGTTTCATCTGTTAAACCAGGTGATCACGTAGTATTAGGCTTTGCTTACTGTGGTATTTGCGATAACTGTTTAGAAGGTAATGCAGGTGGTTGTGAAAACATGATTCAACTTAACTACGGTGGTAAAAATCAATATGGTGATACACCACTTACAACGGAAGAAAATCAAGATGTATCACTCTTCTTTGGTCAATCGTCCTTTGCTACGTACACTACAGTAGATGAAAATAATATAGTTAAAGTAGATAAAGATGTAGATTTACGCTACTTAGGACCATTTGGTTGCGGTATTATGACTGGTAGCGGCACGGTATTAAATTCTATCAACCCTGAACCAGGTAATAGCATTGTTGTTTTCGGTACAGGTGCTGTAGGATTAAGTGGTATGTTAGCTGCAAAAATAGCCGGGTGTTATCCAATTATTGCGGTAGATATTCACGATAGTCGTTTAAAGCTTGCGAAAGAGCTAGGTGCAACACACATAATTAATTCCAAAAGTGAAGATCCAGTTGAAAAAATTAAGGAAATAACAGGGAAAGGTGCTCACTACTCATTCGAAACGACGGGTGTCCCAGAAGTTACATTAGCTGCACTGCATTGCTTACGCGTGAAAGGTATATGTGCAACAGTGGCTGTCGGTAAGCGCGACTTAACATTTAATGTTTTTAACGATGTAGTTGCAAACTCATTAACATTGCGTGGTGTAATCGAAGGGGATGCAGTACCACAATTAATCATTCCAAAACTGGTTACATTCTTTAAAAATGGTCAATTCCCTATTGAAAAATTGGTGAAATTTTATGAATTAGAAGATGTCGATCGAGCGTTCGCTGATTCCTCAAATGGTTCTGTAATCAAACCGATTTTAATTATAGATAAATCATACCAAGTATAAAAAGACTAGGGATATCTCCCTAGTCTCTTTAATAAAGATTTTTATTTCAAAGTATTATAAAAAACATTAATGGTATATTGGAACAAAAATGGTACATTTCACTGTCTGTAATCATGAATGAATAATCAAACATAAAATAAAAAGAAAAGAGCTTTGTCCAAGTGACGAAGCTCTTTCTTACAGATTGGTAGCTAATAACGAATACCTATACTTTTTTATTTTTGCTCACGTGGTCATCCTTGAATGATGCTATAAATGCTAGTACCAGTGCTAAAATCATTATAATAAATGGAGCAACAAAAATAAGAAAATCTGTTAGCATATCTCTCACTCTTTCTTTTGTTTTCCTTGTAGGTAATTCTTATCAAACAGGAACAATTTTAAAAGCAGGTATAGAGAAGGTATTAACAACGCAAGGCCAAGAATAAACACAACAACTAGTGAAATTGCCATTGCCTGATTTGTAAATCCTTCGTAAATGTTTAAGTATGGATACAGCAAATAAGGATAGTGTGAAATTCCGAATCCATAAAAGGCTAGGGTAAACTGACCGATTAATAACCAAACGGCAGTTCCATAATTTTTTTGTTTCCAAATTAATAATACTGTTGCAATCCATAACAAAAAGGATAGTCCGAACATCCAACCTAGGTCTATTATTCGCTCATAATGTTCAGAGCTATGGAAACTTAACTCATAAATAATCCCGGCTGCAGTAATGATTAAAGGAAATGCCCATATCAGTGCATATTTACGCATTAGATTAGTAGCTTTTAGATCACCTGTTTTATTTGCATACCAAGTAAGAAAAACGGCCGAAATATAAAGCACCGCTACAATGCTTAAGAGTACAATCGACCATGATAATGGGCTTATGAATAACGCCCAGTAATCTAGAACAGGATTCCCATCTTCTATATATATAAACCCGCCTTCTGATATCGTAAGTACAATGGAAAGAGAAGCGGGTATAAGAAGACCTGATAATCCATAAATAAACGCATAGCCCTTATGTCCTTTATTTCCATAGGTTTCAAATGCATAATATGAACCTCGAATTGCGAGTAGGATCAACGCAATACTGCCTGGTATTAGAAAAATGGTTCCAAAATAGTAGGCTGATTTAGGGAAGAAACCCACAATCCCTACGAAAAAAAACACGAAAAATACATTGGTAACTTCCCAAACAGGAGACAAGTAACGCTGTATAATATTAGATAATATATGGTCTTTCCCTGTAATAATACTGTATGCATTAAAAAAACCGGCGCCATAATCAATTGATCCTAAAATAATGTACCCGAACAAAAATGTCCATAAAACTGTTATACCTAAAATTTCCAATGTCATGCGTTATTACCCCCTTGTGGGATTTTAAGCTCTTTCTCTACTGGATTTTCCTTAAATATTCGGCGAAGTACGATAATCGTACCAGTTCCTAATACGATATATAAAAGAATAAATAGAATGGACATTAGTCCGACATAGTCACTAGATGTGGCAGCTTCTTCTACAGTCATGATTCCATTGAGAATCCACGGCTGTCGTCCAACCTCTGCCATCCACCATCCTGCTTCGATAGCTAGAAAAGATAATGGGCCACCTAGTACGATTAGCCAACGGTACCATTTTGCTTTTACAAAATTCCACCCTCGCTTTATTCCTATCCAAAATATAAGTGATAAGACAATCATAAAGACACCAATTGTAACCATTAAATCAAAGAAATAATGGATAATAAGTGGAGGGGTTTCTTCCACAGGAAATTCATTAAGTCCAATTACTTCTGCTGTTGGATTACCAAATGCTAATATACTTAAGGCAAATGGAATTTTTATTTCACCTTTAACCTCATTATTTTCATCAAGTATTCCATACATTAATAAGGGTGCACCTTCTTCGGTTTCAAAGTGCCACTCTGCTGCAGCTAATTTTTCGGGCTGATACTCTGCTAAGTATTTTCCGGAGAAATCCCCAATAATTACTGTTGCAATAGAGAAAATTAACCCCACTTTCATAGTTAAGTAAAGTGCCTTTTTATGATAAACGTGATTTGAGCCTCTTAGTAAACGGTAAGCTGCAATTGCAGCAAGCATAAATGCGACAGTCATATAAGCAGTTGCAAGGACATGGGAAACTTTAGTTGGCATTGCTGGGTTAAACATTGCAGCAATTGGATTTGCATTAATGAGTTGTCCATCAACAATATCAAAACCTTGTGGTGCGTTCATAAATGCATTGACTATGGTAATGACCAAAGCTGACATACCCGCACCTAATGCAACTGGAATTAACAAGAAAAAATGTTTTCGCTGATCTTCAAACCGATCCCATGTGTATAAATATATACCTAAAAATATTGCTTCAAAGAAGAAAGCGAATACTTCCATAAATAAAGGTAAAGCAATAATTTGACCTGCTAATTCCATAAAATTTGGCCATAACAGTGAAAGCTGGAGTCCCATTACAGTTCCTGTAACAACCCCAACTGCAACAGTTACAACAAATCCTTTTGCCCATCGTCTGGCTAATAAAATATAATGTACATCATTTTTTTTAATTCCAACCCATTGTGCAATCATAATCATGAGTGGCACACCTACACCAATGGTTGCGTAAATTATGTGAAAGGAAAGAGTGAGCATTGTTAAAAATCTGCTAGCTAATACTGGATCTTCAAATAGCATAGTTATATTTCCTCCTTAACTCTAAAACAAATAAGTGCAATATTGAGCATAGAATTCTAGAGTTTACGTTATCTCGTGTTGTTAACATATCTATATGATGTAACTGTTGGTTTATTAGTTACCTAGGACTAGTCCGCAATATAGTATGAAAATTAGTGAATGGGGATTCTATTTCCCTTAAAGTAAGTATATTTATATAATTGAGGAGTGGCGTAAAAATCCTATATTCCAACAATTAATCTTACCAGTTATCCCATTTTTTATTTATAACTCCAACATTTTTTAGTAAACTAATAATGAATGAATCCTTTTCACTTTCTAGGACTTCCATTGTGCAAGGTCCATTCGGGCTATAGCTTAAGGCTTTTGCTTTCGCTAATGTTGAATCTTCTAGATAATTTGTTGGATTTGATTGTTCAAAACATCCGGGTGCAATATATGTTTTATAAGTGTGCTCTAGTATTATCCTGGTATTAGGAGATGGCTTCGTTTCACTAGGTATCAAAAAACTTATAATTATCAGTATGGAAATAAGTATGCTAATGAAAATAACTATTCTATTTTTAAACATAAACTTTGTACCCCTTTTAATGATAATAATGAATCTTTATAAGACTTTTTTTAAATCATCTATAATAGTTTTGACCTCATCCATATCGATACCATCATAATATTTTATAATTTCTCCATCTGGATTAACTAAATAGAAACGGACACCATGATTTATTTGATCTGAATCTCGTGCTCTTGATACCTCCGAGTAAAATGCGTTCTCTGAAAACTCCTTAATTTCTTCAAATTCATAGCCTGTTAAAAAACTCCACATACTAAAATCCGCATCATAAACTTGTGCATACTTCTTCAATACCCCTGGAGAATCATTAGCGGGATCTACTGTAAAAGATATTATTTGGACATCCAAACCTTCATTTTTTAGTTGGTCTTGTAACTTCGACATATTTGCTGTCATTGGAAGACATACTGTAGTACACTTTGTGAAAATAAAATCTGCAATCCACCATTCACCTTTTAAATCCTTTAATCCTAACTTTTCATTTTCTTGTGTTGTAAAATCAAACTCTGGTACTTTTTGCGACATATTTGACTCAATTTCTTTGCTACCACAAGCAACTAGGAAAAGGATTAGAACTAACATATTAAATTTGTATTTCCTCAATTTTTATTCCTCCATAAAAATCTACTATTAATATAGAACCTTCTTTAAGTCTCCAACAATTCTATCCATCTCGTCTGCATCTACTCCATCATAACTTTTTATATATTTTCCATCAGGAGTTACTAGCATAAAGCTTGTACCATGTGTAACCTGGTCTGAACCATTATTTGGTGCCAGTACAAGAGAACGAAATGACTTGATTGACAGCTCTCTAATTGTTTGGAAGTCATAACCTGTTAAAAAGTTCCAGTTGCTAAAATCCGCATCATATTGCATAGCATATTCCTTTAACACTTCGGGACTGTCATAATCTGGATCTACAGAAAATGAGACGAGCTGTACATCTATATCATTTTCTTTTAGTTTTCTTTGTAAGTTTGACATGTTATATGTCATCGGGAGGCACACTGTTTCACAATTGGTAAAAACGAAATCTGCAATCCACCATTCACCTTTTAGATCATTAAGACTTAATACTTCATTATCTTGGGTTGTAAAAGAAAAGTCTGCTACTGTTTCAGACATATCCGGATTGATTTCACTATACTCACCACAAGCAAAGAGTAAAATGATAGGAATGAACATTAATACTTGAAAAAGTCTCATTTATTATCTTCTCCTTCTATAATAATATGTACTTTCTTAAAATATCATTGTAAATATTTAGCCCACGAAAAAGGCTTGTTCAATCAGACTTGGTTTAACCGGCTTTTTGGTTGCTAAGGCTTAGAGGAATCATAGAGAACTGAAGAATACCACCTCCTTATAATAGAAGAGTCTTATATATTGATAATGGGAAGAAGCCTTTTATAATATGTTGCTGTTAGATAGTAAATTTCTTTAATCGAAACTAGGATGATTCACTCTATTACAGACTTTCAATCAACCTTCTGTAAAAATTTACTAGCTTGCAGTGGGTTTTTTTAAGAAATTGAAGTGAAATAGGCCTTTGATTAAACAAATTTAGTTTTCGAATAGTTAATTCGATTTTTCTTTTACTATTGTAAATTGTGGCCTTTTTCTGTTTGGCAATTGCTTGTATGAAAATAATCTTTATATTTTTATGTTAATGGTATCTTACTTTTTGTTATAATAAACCATCCAAATAGTCACGTTTATTGCCATCCAGTTATTAGTTAATTAAAATCTTAAAGCGAAGATTAATTATTGATTTTGTTGATTCTTATTTTTTATTGTTGATAACAAAAAGTTTTTTTAAGCAAATAGAACACCCGTTATAACAATTGATAAATCACATTTCTAGCTTGGAAACATCTGGAGGTCTTGTTGTGACAGATACAATAATTTATAAAACAGAGATTGAATACTAACGTGAAGATTCAACTAAAGTGGGTGATGAAAAACACGGCTAATTGGATGGAGAAAATTTCATGTTACATGTTAAGATAGGGATGAGCTTTCCAATATAGCGAAATAATGTTTTAGTGAAAGCTCTCACTCACTTGGTTTACTGCAGTAACTGTGATGTTAATATAAAAAAGTATTATTTCCATTCTAGGTTTAGATGCATAAAATTCTTTTATCATATTGTTATAACAGTTTGGATTACAAGTATTTAGTGGATAGTGACATATGGAAAAGTGGAGTATAATTGTGTCAAAGTTGGCTAAATTAAGCAGAATAAAGTAGATTAGTAAGCCTAGAGGCTATATATAAAGGAGAGAGCATAGTTGAATTATAAGGAACTTATTGACCATACACTATTAAAACCTGAAATAACAAAGGAAGACGTTATGAAGCTTTGTGAAGAAGCTAAACAATTTGACTTTGCATCTGTGGTTGTAAACCCTGTATGGGTAAATATCGCAGCTGAAATGTTAAAAGGTACAGAAGTTAACGTATGCACAGTTATAGGATTTCCATTAGGTACAAATACGCCAGAAACAAAAGCCTTTGAAGCAAAAGATGCAGTAAATAACGGTGCTACTGAAGTAGATACAGTTATAAACATTGGTGCATTAAAGGATAAAAATGACGGACTTGTTGAACGAGATATCCGGGCGGTGATCGAAGCTGTAAAAGGGAAAGCATTAGTAAAGGTTATTATTGAAGCATGCTTATTAACTGATGAGGAAAAAATTCGTGTTTGCCAACTTGCGGTAAAAGCCGGAGCTGATTTTGTTAAAACATCTACTGGCTTCTCACATCACGGTGCAACATTTGAAGATGTGGCGTTAATGCGAAAAACTGTAGGTACAACAATAGGTGTAAAGGCTTCAGGTGGAGTTCGTGACCTAAATGATTTAAAACAAATGGTCGAGGCAGGTGCAACGAGGATTGGTACAAGTTCTGGAATAGAATTATTCTCGACTACCGAGTAAGGGATGAAGCTACAAAAACTTATGCAAAATTAGATTATCTAAAACACAAATATTATTGTAAATTGGATAAGAAGGGAATAATTAGTTATTAAGAAGAGTTTAATTATAAAAGGGCTCTTTCTATAGAACATTTTTTGGTTTACAGTTATGTTTAAGACATTAAATACGTAAATAGTATTTCTAACCACATAAGTAGAGGCATCCTTTCGTTATTTAAATTAGACAAAGGGGTGTCTTTTTTAATAAATATATTATTTAAAGATAAATGTTTTAATTTATTCCAACTATTTTAAAAGAATTAGAATTAAAGGAGATGGTGTAATTTAATCAATTCTCAAGGAAGGGGGTTAGGCAAATATAAAAAGTATCTAAATGAAAGGAATTATCTACTTAAAGCGGGATAATTAATGTTCTAGAAAAAATAAATAATGGAGGATATATATGACGAACGAAAATCAAAATGTCCGTGTTGCAATTGTGCAGGCTGCACCTGTTATTATGAACGAAGAGGAGAGCACTCAGAAAGCGGTTGAGTTGACGCTAAAGGCAGGGGAAAAAGGTGCGAAAATTGTAGTGTTTCCAGAAGCTTTCATTTCTGCATATCCAAGAGGGCTTTCATTTGGCTCAAAAATCGGGAGTCGTACTACACAAGGGCGACGAGATTGGTTAAGGTATTGGAAAAACTCTGTTACTATACCTGGAGAGTCTACAATGAAATTAGGAGAGGCGGCTAGAAAAGCCGGTGTCTATCTTGTTATTGGTGTAATTGAAAAAGATAACGAAAGTACTGGTGGAACACTTTTTTGTACTGTATTATTCTTTGGCCCGGATGGTAATCTACTTGGTAAGCATCGAAAGTTGAAGCCAACAGCAGCTGAAAGGATTGTTTGGGGTGAGGGGGATGGGAGTACTTTACCAGTATTTGAAACACCATACGGAAGGATAGGTGCATTAATTTGCTGGGAAAACTATATGCCTTTAGCTAGGGCAGCGATGTATTCAAAAGGTGTACAACTTTACATCACACCCACTGCTGATTCAAGAGAAACGTGGCAATCAACGATTAGGCATATAGCAATGGAAGGACGTTGCTTCGTTTTGTCATGCAATCAATATGTAACGAAAGACATGTATCCGAAAGATTTGGCCTGTTACGATGACTTAGCTGATTTACCAGAAGAAATGTGCAGGGGTGGTAGTACGGTAGTTGGTCCCTTAGGTGAATATGTTGTAGAACCTATATATGGAAGGGAAGAAATTGTGATTGCTGATTTGAATTTAGAAGATATAGCTCTAAGTCAACTAGATTTTGATGTAACAGGTCATTATGCAAGACCCGATATATTTCGATTGTATGTAAATGGAGAGAAAACAGAAAGTGTAAAATGGCTGAATGAAAATAGAGGATGGATTTAATTTAGGATAGAAGCATTGCAGGTCTTGCGATACTTCTTTAGTTTGACATGACTATATATTTACCGATGTTTTAATTCCTAAGACTAAAATAGTAGTAGTCATTAGCATAGTTAATGGTTATTTGGTGTTAGTATGAATTAGAAATCAGTTGGTGGTAAATCTCTACCACGAGTAATAGAGAAATCAAAATACCAGATGTGCTAGGAAGTGGGGCCAATCAAAGTTGTAAGACCTTAAAGGAAATATTTGGTAAGTTTATAGGGGTATGAAATAATAACATTTTTTCATTAAGAAAAGGGTGTTATTTTACACTAAGTAAGCTACAGGTGCCTTTAGGAACTGCAGCTTGCTTAGTATTTATAGCTATGGTCAATCGAAAACTCTGGATTGTCATTATTTGATCTTTGAACTTACTGATTCTATAAGTTTTTGTTGTTTACGTTCCATTGCCGAACTTCTAGTTGATAGTAGAATGAAATAACTTAGCATCCCAAAATAACAAGTAATAACAAGTGCATGCATTAGAGCAACTAGCAGATTTAATAAAGTGAAAATGATAAGTGCACCAAATATTACTTGCATTGAAATAAGACTAACAGTTGTAATCCATCCCCAATACATAACTTTACTTTGACGATAGTTTTTTATCATTCTTACAAAAAGTGATATAGTCCAGATGAATAAAACACCTGCTGCTAAGCGATGTCCCATTTGTACCCACTGCTCAAAGCTGTATGAGGCAAAATCAAGAGGGGCTGTATTGGAACAGAATGGCCAATCACCACAAACTAAATTCGCATTTATATGCCGAACTAATGCCCCGGTATAAACAACTATTAGAGTATAGACAGTCAGGGCATATATCTCTATTCGATGCTTCCTTTTAATATGTAATGATGAAGCATCAAATTTCTTATCAATCTCAAATATTAGTAACATTAGTAAAAATACTGCTGCGAATGAAATTAAGGAAATACCAAAATGTGCAGCAAGTACAAAGTCCGATTGTCCCCATATAACCGCTGCAGCCCCTATAAGGCCTTGTAGAACAAGGAATATTACTGATAATAATGACAGAAATTTAACTTCTCTAATATTCCCAATATGTTTCCATGCTAAGTAAGCTAATACAAGAACAATAATTCCTACTGAACCTGAAACTAACCGATGACTTAACTCAATTATTAACTCCATATCTATTTCTGATGGAATTAATTCACCTTTACATAGTGGCCAACTATCGCCACAACCATCACCAGACTCTGTTTTGGTTACTAATGCACCGCCAATTAGAACGAACGTCATTCCTATGACAGCCAAAACCGAAAGCCATTTTAATAATCTAATCATAAACATTATCCTCACTTTATATCCTGTTGTGTTTTTCTAAAAGTAATTATGGTACTAATCTCAATATTAAACTTTACTCTTACTATAAAGCAAATGATTTTCGGCTTAGAACTTCAGTTGACACATAATTGTTAAACATTAGACGCAATTGAATAAGGAACTACTGGAAATAGTAAAAAAACCTTGCAAACTTTTTCATTGTCTGCTAGAAATAGTATAGGGGATATTCTGTAAATTTACGAATGCTTCTGGTTCTACGATTACATAGACAACGATTGAATTTTAAATAAGGCACTTCTGCCTTATATTTGTTTTGGTTATAAAGTTCACAAAATTGTCAGAAGCTTTCGAGCAAATTTTACAGATTTTAACCTGAAGGCAAATAGATTGTAAGATTAAACCGTGATACAATTAGCATGATTAATAACATACTTTAAAGAAGTACTTACAAAAGTTACACAAATGCTTCTTTTATATGTTCCTATTTATTTGAGGGTTAAAGGAGGGATTTACAGGATGGTTTTAAAAGTGACAACTTCCTCAAAGAAAACGGGAAAAGCTATTGTACCTTACGGAATTAAAATTGTATTTTTTAATTTACAACATGAATGTGCTTACAAAAGATTAAATAGTAATTGCCTTTTATTATTTGTTTCCTTTTAGATACAATATTTTTGGCTATTTAGGCATAATAAATATTGTAAAGTTTTATTTTTGTTCTATAAGGAAAAGTTCATCGTAACCAATGGGAATGATACAAGAAGCACTTCCCAGTTAATAATTAAAATCCTTACTTAATACTTATATTAAGAAGGAAAAATAGAAAGAGAGGTATAAATAAATGAAAGGCTGGATGGGAAAATTTAAGGTATTATCCCTGTTAGGATTAGTAGCACTGTTTCTAGCAGCTTGTGGTAAGGAAAACTTAACAGCATTAGATCCAAAAGGTGTAGGGGCACAAAAATCATTGGATTTAATAATTATCCCTACTGTTATCATGTCCTTTGTTTTTCTTGTTGTTATGGTTCTATTAGTTCTAGCTCTTATTAAATTCCGAAAGAAAAAAGGTCAAAAGGACTTTATTCCAAAACAAGTTGAAGGAAATAAAACATTAGAAGTAGTTTGGACTACAATACCAATAATTCTATTAATTATCATTGCAGTTCCAACTGTTATATATACGTTTGATTTAGCTGACGATGCTGATGCTAGTGACCATTTAAATATTAATGTTACAGGAAATCAATATTGGTGGCATTTTGATTATGAAGGGCTTGAAATTCAAACAAGTCAAGATGTATACATTCCTGTGAATTCAAAAGTTTACTTTAATATGAAATCTTCTGATGTAATCCATTCATTCTGGGTACCAACTTTATCTGGTAAATTAGATGTTAACCCTGAAAACGAAAACACTTTCTTTCTTGATGCCCATGAAGAGGGAGTATATTGGGGGAAATGTGCAGAGTTTTGTGGGCCATCTCATTCTTTAATGGACTTTAAGGTTGTTGTAGTAAGTCAAGAAGAATTTGAACAATGGGTTGCAGACATGCAAAACTTTGATCCAGAAACAGCAGAGCCTGCAACAGACGCGGCAGCTCAAGGTAGAGAACTATTCAACGAAAACAACTGTCTTGGTTGTCATGCAATCGGTTCATCTGCCGCAGCGATTGGTCCAAATTTAACAAACTTTGGTGAACGTTCGAGATTGGCGGGAATTGAAGAAATGACAAAAGAAAAACTTGTTGAGTGGATTGTAAACCCAGAATTAATTAAGCCAGGTAATAAAATGACTGGTAAGTATCCAGAAGTGAGTCAAGATGATGCAGCGTTGATTGCAGAGTATTTATTACAATTAAGTCCATCTGAAATTACCACGGAAGATGCTGGTAACGGAATTGAACAATAGGATTTGATGATTGAAAAAGGGAGGTTTATTTTGTGAGTACATTAACTGCTCAGAAAACGAGCTTCGCTGCCGTGTTATGGGATTATTTGACAACTGTTGACCATAAAAAAATAGGTAAACTATATCTTTATGGTGGTGCATTTTTTTTCCTGCTCGGTGGATTAGAAGCTGTGATTATTCGTATCCAATTAATAAAGCCTGAAAATGATTTTATTTCAGCTGGTCTATACAATGAAATGATTACTATGCATGGAACTACCATGATTTTCTTTGCGGCCACGCCATTATTATTAGGATTAATGAACGCCATAATGCCACTACAAATAGGGGCTCGTGACGTGGCATTTCCATTTGTCAACGCATTGGGTTTTTGGTTATTCTTATTTGGTGGGATTATGTTAAATGTAAGTTGGTTAACAGGTGGCGCACCAGACGCTGGTTGGACTGCATATGCACCACTATCGACAACGTCGCCAGGACATGGTGTTGATTATTATGTCTTGGGTTTACAGTTGTCCGGTGCTGGTACATTAATGGGGGGGATTAATTTCCTTGTAACAATTGTTAATATGCGCGCACCAGGTATGACTTTTATGCGTATGCCATTATTTACATGGACAACATTCATAACTAGTGTATTAATTTTATTCGCATTTCCAGCATTAACGGTTGGTTTATTCTTATTAATGTTCGACCGTATGTTTGGTTCGGCATTCTTTGATACTGCACTCGGTGGTAACTCTATTATTTGGCAACATTTATTCTGGATCTTTGGACACCCAGAAGTATATGTCTTAATTCTACCAGTGTTCGGTGTCTTTAGTGAAATATTTGCTACATTCTCTAAGAAACGTTTGTTTGGTTATACCGCAATGGTATTTGCAACAATTCTAATTGGATTTTTAGGATTTATGGTATGGGCTCACCATATGTTTACGGTTGGTATGGGTCCTGTAACTAACTCGATATTTGCGATTGCAACAATGGCGATTGCAGTTCCAACTGGAATTAAAATTTTTAACTGGTTATTAACCCTTTGGGGTGGAAATATTACGATTAACTCTGCAATGCTATGGGCATTAGCATTTATTCCTTCCTTTACTATTGGAGGTATGACAGGAGTTATGGTTGCTTCAAGTGTTGCCGATTATCAATATCATGATACGTACTTTGTAGTTGCCCATTTCCACTATGTAATTGTCGGTGGGGTAGTGTTTGGAATTCTAGCTGCTTGTCATTATTGGTGGCCTATTATGTTTAAAAGAGTACTTAATGAAAAACTTGGAAAATGGGCATTCTGGAACTTCTTCATCGGTTTCCATATGACATTCTTTATCCAGCATTTCTTGGGTCTTATGGGTATGCCACGTCGTTACTGGGTATTCCTAGAAAACCAAGGCCTGGATTTAGGTAACCTTATTAGTTCTGTTGGTGCACTCTTTATGTCAATTGGTGTAATAATTTTCCTTTATAACGCTATATATTGCTGGTTTAAAGGAGATCCTGCACCACAAGATCCATGGGATGCACGTACGCTAGAATGGGCTGTCGATAAGTCAGTTCCATACTATAATTTTAAACAACTTCCATTAGTTCGTGGTTTGGATCCATTATGGATTGAGAAAATGGAAGGTAACGGTAAGATGACACCTGCGGAACCTGTTGGTGATATTCATATGCCGCATGGATCTATTTTACCGTTCTTAATGACTGTAGGATTCTTTATTGCAAGTTTCGGTTTTATTTATCAAACTGTAAATGATATAGCTTATATTTTCCTATTTGGTGGTATGGGACTTGCATTAGGTTGTATGTTAGTTCGATCATTGAAGGATGACCATGGCTACCATATTACGAAAGAAGAACTAGAAAAGGAGGCTGACTAATATGAGTCACGATCATTCCTTAAACCCAGAAGTTATGCCACAGCATCCTGAGAAGGCAACCCTTGAAGGGAAGAATAAGTTTCTAGGGTTATGGTTTTTCCTAGGTGGAGAAACAGTTCTATTCGCCAGTCTTTTTGGTACGTACCTTGCATTGAAAAATTCAACTGCTGGTGGACCAACATCACAGGATCTTTTCGGATTAGAATTAGTATTTCTTATGACAATGCTACTTTTAACTAGTTCTTTAACTAGTGTATACGCAATGTATCATATGAAAAATAACGATTTTAAAAAGATGCAATTGTGGTTAGGTATTACAGGACTACTAGGTATCGCATTCCTTGGCTGTGAGATTTATGAGTTTTACCACTATATTCATGAATTTGGATTTACATTCCGTTCTTCAGCTTTTGGATCTGCTTTCTATGCTTTAGTTGGATTCCATGGAGGGCACGTATTATTTGGTCTTTGCTGGTTGTCCGCTATTATGATTCGAAATGCGAAACGTGGATTAAATCTATACAATGCACCAAAGTTCAATACATTTAGTCTATATTGGCACTTTATTGATGTAGTTTGGGTATTCATCTTTACAGTTGTTTACCTAATGGGGAAGGTGGCATAAACGATGGCAAATAACACCAAATCCGGAGAATTTCAAAGACAACAAAATAAAGAAGAAATGAAAAAGCAGTTAATTTCCTTTGCCACAATGATCCTATTTACAATCTTAGCATTTTTGATTGTGGGCTCTGGTATTATGAGTAAAATGTTTGCTATTCCATTATTACTAGTTCTCGCACTAATTCAAGTTGCATTTCAGTTCTATTACTTCATGCATATGAAAGATAAAGGACATGAAATGGTTTCTGTAATGATATATGGTGGAGTGTGGGCGGCTATCTTAACTGTGGCTGCACTTTCCTTAGTAATTTGGTGGTAAACATAAATAGGATCGGGGAACTTGTATCCCCCGATCCTATTTTATTTTAAGCTATATCTTTAAAAAGTTGTCATATTAAATCAGTGTTTCTATATGGAATTTAGGTTATAATTAATAGGATAGATAATAGGATTACTATGGAGTGAATTACTATGTGGCTTAATTTACAATTATTCGGATTTCGTGCATTATGGAGTCCTTACTTCTTTTTATTTGTTGCTCTATTAGGCGTTACATACTTCCTAATTACTGGACCTTTACGCCACAAGTTTGGAGTAGAGGATAGACCGTCAGTCAAGCAGCAAAGCCTTTTTTATCTTGGATTGGTGTTGCTTTATATTGTTAAAGGATCACCCGTTGATCTCTTAACCCATATAACTTTAACTGCACATATGATCCAAATGGCAATATATTTAATTGTATTTCCAATATTGATGATAAAAGGTATACCAGTGTGGATTTGGGAAAAGGTACTTCTTAAACCTGTGATTAGATCGGTTATGAAAGTATTAACATTTCCACTAATATCCATAATTTTATTTAATGGTTTATTTTCTATGTACCATTTACCGTTTATCTTTGATTTAACCAAATCATCACCTGTTTTCCACACAACTTTTCATTTAGTTCTGTTAATTGCTGGTTTCTTAGTTTGGTTTCCAATTATGTCACCGGTTAAGGAATTCGCACATATTAAGCATCCATTAGGGAAGATATTTTATATCTTTGGAAATAGTGTGTTGATTACTCCAGCTTGTGTATTGATTATCTTTGCTGATGCACCATTATTTGCAGCCTATAGTTCAAGTGGTGCTTGGATTCAGGCATTAGCATTATGTGTACCAGGTGATGTATTATCAGGTTTAGCATCTTCATTCCAAATAACTGGTCCTGAAATGTTCTCTTCTTTAAGTACATTGGAGGACCAGCAGCTTGGTGGTATTATTATGAAAATTATGCAAGAGATTACGTATGGAAGTATTTTGGCAAAAGTGTTTTATTCTTGGTTTAGTCCAGAAGCATTAAAAATAGATCCTTTACCGGTTACTACTGTTCAAACAAATGATGCAAATTAAATAAATAAGGGGAGAGGGGAAGGATTCTCCTTACCTAAATATTAAGTTGGTACTTGAAGTCATAAGTGAATGCGAGTTTTTATAGAAGGAGGGGAAGGTAACTATGGCAATTTTACCTACAATTAGTACTATTTTTATTTTTCTTAGTGCTGTTTTAGTTGCAATTGGTTGGCGATTTATAGTTACAGATAGACCAAAGGCTCATAAGAAGACAATGGTAGCCGCAGCAATAAGTGCCTTATTATTCTTTATTATTTATATGTCACGGACAATATTCGCGGGAAATACAAGCTTTGGTGGACCAGAAGAATTGAAAATTTATTATACTATATTTTTGATTTTTCATATTATATTAGCGACAACTGGAGCAATTTTTGGACTTGTAACGCTTTATTTAGCTTTTAAACGAAAAATTACAAAGCACCGCAAAATAGGGCCCGTAACGGCAGTAATATGGTTTGGTTCCGCAATTACAGGAATTGCAGTATATTTACTGCTTTATGTATTATTTGATGGTGGTCAAACAACTGGTTTAATAAAGGCAATTTTAGGTACATAAAGAAAGTGATAGCATATTCGCTATCACTTTCTTTTTGCATTGTGGAGATCCTCTTGGAGCAGTTTATATTTTAATATTTAGTCTTAGTATACCAGCTTCCCTAGCTGAAATATAAATAATCAAAATTAATGGTCCAATGATAAATCCTAATAATCCAAATATCTTAAGTCCTAAAAACATAGAAATTAATGTTGCTAGAGGAGAGAGCCCCATATGTTTACCCATTACTTTTGGTTCGACTGTTCTTCTAATTGCAAGTAAAATTATCGCTAAAATTGAAAGCTCAATTCCTACTGATACATCACCAGCCATGAACATGATTAAAGCCCAAGGACCTAGTATTATGATAGAGCCGATAATCGGTATTAAATCGATAATCCAAATAATTAAAGACATGATTAATGCAACCTCTGGTGCAATTATGAACAGTCCGATTAAAGATACAGCAAATATGATTAAACTAACTAAAAATTGAGCCTTAAAAAAGCCAACGATGACATTTTTTATTCTATTATTCATAAAGGTAACTTTTTCAGCAGTTTCTTTAGTAAAGATATTAAAGATTTTCTCTCTTAGAATCGGTAATTCTAGCATAAAAAGAAATAGTGCAATTAAATATACTAATATACTAACTATATACTGTGGAATCTGAGAGAAAATACCAGCAATTCTATTAATCGTTAAATGTTCTTTCAATGTAGCATTTAATGAGGTTACATATGTATTAAAGCTATCTGTAACAGCAACTACAAATTCATTAGGTAAATCTTTTCCATACTCACTTATTCGACCTTCCCAGTCACTGTAAATAGTATTGATTTTATTAATATGAGAAGGAACATCTTCAACGAAATTAACAGCCTGACCAATTGCCTTTGTAACTAAAAATGTACCAAGTAAACCTACAACTATCAGAAACAAAAGGAAAACAATTAATACAGAGGCTTTCCGATTCAGTTTAATGCGATATTGGAGTAAACGGACTAATGGATTTAATGATAGAGCGGTAATTAATGCAACTATTAAAGGAATCGATAAGGAAAGCACAAAATAACCGATAATTAATAATGCAACAATAATTAATAATAAGATAATTTTACGTAACAAAAAGAGTTTCTCCTCTCCATAAAACGGAAATTTCTGTATTACACTATACAAAATATAGCATGAAATTATGTATGTGAATAGGACTTTTTCTTCATTACTATTGAGAAATCAAAAATAAAGCCAACTTACTCATAGAAGTTCTGAGTAGTTGGCTTTTTTAAATTGTTCTATTCAGCAGTCAGTGCTTTTAATTCTTCACTAACCTTTTCTAAGATTTTATTTGCACGCTCAATAAGGTTTTCTGGGAAGTTCTCGCCTTCCCCATACTCTACTCCATGTGGATAGTAATGTTTACCAAGTAATGGGGTAAGTAATTTAATAACAGCATCCTTACGATCCACATCACCTTCTACGGCATATCCTTGAACGCGGATATAATATGTAACATTTTCTTCATTGGAACCAATTTTGTAGTCGTATGTAACTCTTTCATAATCCCATTGTCCAGCACGAATGAAAGCATTTAATCCCATAACATGGTCAAGTGGTTTCAATTCAATGACTGTATCTTCAATTCCTAAATTTTCTAATTTCATTTCTATACACCTCACATTTTTGCTCACTAAATTAATAATAGTATTATTTGTCATAACTTGCAATGAAAATGGGAAATTTTAAGTAGGCTCTATTAAGATTAGTCATGAAATTGTAACGAATCTTTTTGTAGTTCCTGATAACAATCAGAATTCATGGCCTATTTCAGCAGTTTGTTGCAAATGATGCAAACTGTGCGGTAACTAGTTTAAATACAACACAATAAGTTAATGGGATAGCAGTACGACACCGCCTCGTCAGAATACTCCGCTTTCCACGGGCACGGCTTCAGCCTCCTCGAGGAAAGATTGCCTCTTTCTGAGTCTTCGGACACGTGCTATTCCCGTAGGACAATGGTTTTCGGTGGGGCGAGTAATCGCAGTCCCAAGGAAGGCTACGGCAGGTTAATCATCGCACGAAGAAAATTGTTCTTTATTTTCGAGGAGTCTCCTTGTTCTGCCTGCGCTAGTTATTATCTTCTAATTAAAGTTAGGTATTGTATTATGTTTTTTTAATAAATGCTAGTAATTTTTTGAAAGTTGATACTAGCGTAGGAAATACACGGAGACTCCTGTGGGAGGATAGGCATAGGTGAGACCCCACAGTGCGATAGCACGAGGAGGCTCACCAGCCGCCCACGGCAAGGTAGACACTGCGACGGTTCTTCCGAGCAGATGTCGCCCCTGTGCTGACAGTAAAAGCGGAGTGTATTTCCGAAGCGGGTTAGGTGCTCCCAAATAAAATCTTTAGCCGCGCAGTTTCTTTCAATAATCTGTTAGATTAAATTAACCAATACTCTAAATATAATCCTAACTAATATAATAATAGATTTTACCGTTGCACATTTTAATTCTATTTTTTATGCATGATAGTTGATAGTGAATCATATAGTTGACTATAAGATTTAATAGAAGGAGCTAGATTGATATGCGATGGTTTAGGGTAATATTAATTTTTATCATAGTAGCAACGTTTACATTCTTTCTTATGGAAAAAAAGCAACTAGAAGCAGACAAATCGATGGAGAACATCAATCATATTACTTCTCAAAAGCAAAAGGATTTCATCAAGAAGTCAGTCCCAGAAAATATTGTCTTAAATAAAAAGTTCAAAGGTGACATCTACCGTTGGGTTGGTAAGGGTACAGATGAATTATTGGCTGAGTTCGGTGAGCCTAAGCGAAGGGATTTAAGTAGTTATGGTTACACCTGGTGGGTCTATACAAATAATCAAACACAATATATTCAGTTCGGTGTAGAGGATGACAAGGTTCAAACAATTTATGCAACCGGCAAGGATATCTCAATAGAGCCTCTAACAATTGGAGAAACTTATGACAATGTTAGTGCAGAACTACAATTTGCAGAAGAAATTTCATACAGGAAAGGGATTTCTGCTTATACTTTCTTCCTAGATGAAGAGGATTTACAAATGCGTCCACTTGTTAAACTATCGGATAATGTGTATGCACAAGTATACTTCGATACATTCACGAACAAATTATCATCCGTTAGAGTTTTGACTGGTGATGTGCTGCTTTTACAAAGACCTTATGGACTCAGATATCGTGGAGGATTGCCGGATTTGCCAAGTCTAACAGATGAGGATTGGGTAAAAGTGGAGAATGGAATGGAGCAACAAATATTCGATATTACTAATGTTATTCGTAACAACTTCGATGTGAATACCTTATTGTGGGAAGAAAAAGTTAGTGAGGTAGCTTTTGCACATAGTAAAGATATGTCAGATAGTAACTATTTCTCTCATTACAGCCCGGATGGAGATGGATTAAAAGAGCGTCTAGAGAATAAAGAGATTTATTATTTTGCAGCTGGAGAGAATATTGCTTCCCAATATGTTGATGCCCCTGCCGCTGTAGAGGGATGGTTAAATAGTAAAGGACATCGTGAAGCATTACTTCATGAAGATTATACTCATCTCGGTGTAGGAGTTTACCGGTTATACTATACTCAAAACTTTTTAACAAAACCCACAGAATAGCTTGTGATTTTTAGATAGTGCACACGAACCATGACAACAGCATATTTTATACTAGTGAAATATTGCCTAAGGTAAGCTGTTAAAATGGGGTGAAATAATATGGGTAATAACTCTCTAGATCCAACTATTCAACAGTTCAGAGATTTTATTAATCAACATCCAAAACTTCGTAAGGAGATTAGAAAAACTGGTCGTTCCTGGCAAGAGTATTATGAAAAATGGATGCTATTAGGTGAGGAAGATTCCTTCTGGAATGAATACAAGGAAGATGAAGATTCAAGTTATTCGGAGGATAAAGAGAAGAATAAGTCGGAGTTTCTTAATCAACTTATGAAATATGCAGAAAACATGGATATAGATAAAGTTCAGAAACAAGTTCATCAGTTAAGTAGTACCATTGCTACTATACAAGAGTTAATTGACCAACACCAAGGGGCAAGAAAAGGATCCCGTCATGAAGATTCCAATCCCTTTGGTTGGTTTAGGGATTAGTGATATTCATGGATGAAAAATTATATCAACATCTAACCACGAGGCCAGATCTACTAAATTTTATTCGGAATAATCCGGAATGGTATCGCTATCTAACGAGGGATCCATCTAAGATTTCTGAAATTGAATTGGAAGCAAAACGTTACTATGGAAAGACACTCTCTCAAAAAATTGAAAAAGTGAATCAAAATGTTCAAATGGTAGGGATGCTTATACAATTTGCAGAAATGATGAAAGATTAATTGTTTTTCATTTTCACCAAAAAGATGATAAACTATTGGTGGAGGTGAATTAAATATGATAGCTACCTTAGAATATGTAACGATATTAGATAAATCTGAAATGCTAGCAGAAATGGTACTCAGCTCTGATGTTTATGAAGAGTACAAGAAAGCCAAACTAGCAATGGAAAGTGATATAGAAACACAAAGCTTAATAAAAGAGTTTGCATCTGTCAAAGATCAATATGAAGATGTACAACGTTTTGGTAGATATCATCCGGATTACTCTGAGATAATGAAGTCTGTTCGCGTGAAAAAACGTGCAATGGATTTAAATGATAAAGTTGCAACTTTTAAGATTGCAGAACGTAAATTCCAAGGCTTACTAGATGAAATAAGTCAATACATTGCTTACAGTGTTAGTGATCAAATTAAAGTTCCTAAAGATGGTGCAGCACTAACGGATCATGGTTGTGGACATGGTGGCGGATGTGGCTGTAAGGTTTCTTAGCATAGTTATTGATGTTAAGATCTAATTCTGTTAAACTACTGATAAATACGCTTGGAATTGTGAGGATTTTTTATGAGAACGAAACGCCAAGGAATCATTATTTGGTTTCAACATTCTAAAAATATAAAGCAACTTAAACGACTAGGATATATAATCTATGTCTCAAGAAGACTGAAATATGCCGTTATGTATGTAGACCAAGATAAAATTGAAGAAATTGAAACGAAGTTATTGAAATATTCCTTTGTTTCAAAGGTAGATCGTTCCTATAAGCCATTTATTCGTACAGAATATGAAAATGCGAAACCTGACAAAGCCAAGCAATACGATTATAAAATGGGAATATAACATCTCTCGCAAATGCGGGAGGTTTTTTTGTGTAAATACTGGTATTTACATGACTATTTGATAGTGTAGTGAAATCCCAACCATTAAAAAAACCTGCAGAAATAATTCTGCAGGTCCCTTTGTTTCCTTGCTAGAAAACAAAAAGGCAAAGGGAGAGGAGAAACCGGAGGAGAACTTATGGGGAAGTGTAAGTCTTCTCCGTGTTTTGAAACAACCAAGCTACGCATTAGCTGTTCCATTAAGCTATTATGTACAAAGGTAAAAATAATATACATCATAACCATTTTTTTCTAGAAAGAATATATTCTATTTTAATATCTTATTTCTTTATGGTAGGATTGTAACGAATGATTATTCGAGGTGAACATGATGCGTGTAATAGCTGGGATACATAAAGGAAGGCAACTAAAGGCGGTTCCAGGAAGTAACACCAGACCAACAACTGATAAGGTTAAAGAATCAATCTTTCAGATAATGGGTCCTTTCTTTCAAGGTGGAAAAGCCTTAGATTTATTTGCTGGAAGTGGTTCATTAGGCATAGAGGCATTAAGTCGTGGTATGGACTATTGTATATTCGTAGACAAACATCCGAAAGCAATAAAAACGATTTATGAAAATATATCTCTATTAGAGTTAGATGATCAAATAGAAGTTTTCCGTGCTGACGCATATAGGGCTTTAACAGCGGCAGCAAAAAGGGAACTGTCATTTAATTTAATCTTTTTGGATCCTCCATATAGAAAAGTCAGCTATAAAGACCTATTAGAGATAATTAGCAAAGAACACTTGTTGACTGATGATGGTATTATTTATTGTGAGCACGAAATAAATGATGAATTGCCTAATGAAGTTCCTGGTTTGAATTTAATAAAACAGGCAAAATACGGAGGAACAATAGGGGTAACAATCTATCAAAAGGTATAATTTTAAACAGAGGGGTGCAAGCATGGCGAAACTGGCAATTTGTCCTGGAAGCTTTGATCCAATTACTTTTGGGCATTTAGATATTATTGAAAGAGGATCAAAAGTATTCGATGAGGTTATCGTAGCTGTATTTAATAATCAATCTAAATCACCATTATTTACTGTAGAGGAAAGGATTGAGCTTATCACTGAATCTACAAAATATTTACCTAATGTGCGAGTGGATTCAAGTGACGGGCTGTTAATCGATTATGCAGAGGAAAGAAATGCTCAAGTTATTTTAAGAGGTCTTAGGGCTGTCAGTGACTTTGAATACGAAATGCAGATCACAGCAATGAATCGTAAGTTGAATTCAAAGATTGAAACATTGTTTATGATGACCAATAATCAATACTCCTTTTTAAGTTCAAGTATTGTAAAAGAGGTAGCTAAATATAAAGCGGATGTTACAGATTTAGTTCCTGTTGTTGTAGCAGAAGCTCTAAAACAAAAATATAAGCAATAATTTAAGAGGCTGTCTAATTGATACTCAAAATATAGACAGCCCTTTTTATTTACATAATCTAACTTGTTCTTAAAAATGATTCCTTGAACGTCGGTATAAGATTATAAATCCTAATGCAAATGCTCCAATAGTAATAATAGGTCCTATTTGTTCTAATGATGTTAATATATTTACCCAGTCGTTCTCTTGGTCAGGATTGATAACGGGCATATCTTCAACATTAGTTTCTTTCTTATCAAGGTAAAGCGGCTTATACAGTATGATGGCAAGAACACTAGCTATAAATCCGTGTAAAATTCGAGCTAAGAAATATGGATAAAATCGAATGTTACTTTTTGAGATTATACTTGCTACTTGTGCTTGGATGGAAAAACCATTAAAACCAAGAATAAAACTTACAATAATAACACTAGCAAGAAAAGGGTCAATATTTTCTTTGGATACCATATTTGCACCTAAAGTTATTTCGAAGAGACCCGAAATAAATGGGAGAGCAAGTTCAATGGGTAAGAATAACACATGAAAAACACTTTGAAATAACATAGCAATAATTGGAGTAAGTCCAATTAGAAATAACATTTTATTTAATACAGAAAATAATATTATAAATCCACCAACCATCACTAGTGTCTTGATAGAGTTAATAACTGCATCTCCCATTATTTCTCCGATTGGCCGTTTATCTAGTATTCTTGTTTCATGCATGGCAGAAAATGCCCTTTTAAGTGATATCTTACGACTCTCTCTTTTATGGGGCTCATCCATGTTTCGTCCATAAAAACGCATGCAAATTCCAGTTAAAGCATTTCCCACATAGTGACAAACAGCAAGTAATACTCCTAACTTAACATCGTGGAAAAAACCTGCAGAAATCGCACCAAATATGAATAATGGACTGGAAGAGTTGGTGAAGGCAACTAATCTTTCTGCTTCAACTTGTGAAATTTGTTTTTGCTCTTTTAAACGAACAGAAATTTTTGCCCCCGTAGGGTAACCGCTCACCATCCCCATGATCCAAGCAAAACTCCCAACCCCTGGAACATTAAAAAGCGGACGCATAATAGGTTCAAATACAACTCCTAGAAACTTAACAACACCGAAACTAAGTAATAGCTCAGCGGTTATAAAGAAGGGCAATAAGGAGGGGAACACGACCTCCCACCACATATCAAGCCCACGGATGCTGGCCTCCAGTGCATTACTAGGATATTTAATTAAGGTAAATGCGAAGAAAAAAGTTAATGCTGCGAGCATGAATGTTTTGAATAGTTGCTTCAAGTGACTGCCTCCTAATTACTTGCATAACTGTACTTATTTTTTTGATAGTAGTAAAATAAAACTAGTCTAATATGTTGCTTCTAAAAAAACATATAATTAATGAGACAAGTTTTAAATATTTATATCAATATACGCTCATACATTACCTGAATATGCCATACACTTTTATCCAGATAAGTTATTTATTATATTTATAGTGTTGAATGGCCTGATGCGTTGCTATGAAAGGGGACTACTATGAAGTTTTCGAAGGGGCAAATAATTTCTTTGATTGCAGCTGTAATTATTGCTTTTTTTCTTTCTACATATGAATTACCATATTATATTCAAAAGCCAGGTGGAGCGGATGCTTTAAATCCAATTGTTCAAGTTGATGGTGCTGACAAGAGTGAAGGAGACTTTCACCTAGTTACTGTAAGAGGGGGACAAGCTACACCAGTACAATATTTTCTAGCCCACATATTACCTCATCATGATATTTTAGACATTAAGGATGTTCGGCCTGAGGGTATCTCGGATGATGAGTATTTCCAAGCACAATTACGAATGATGGAAAACTCTCAAGAAGCTTCTACAGTGGTCGCGTATACTGCAGCTGGGAAAGATATTACAATAGACTATAAAGGGGTTTATGTTGTAAGTGTAGCCCCTGATTTACCTTCTGATGGAATTTTAGAGATGGGTGACCATATCGTAGGTATTGATAACATAGAAATAAATGAATCTATTGAACTAATTACTTATTTAGAGGATAAGAGTATAGGAGATACTGTAACCTTAACAATTCTTCGTAATGAGCAGGAACTTAAGAAAGAGATTACGTTAGGGATTATTGATCAAGAAACAAAACAAGTAGGTATTGGAATATCATTAGTAACGGACAGGGATGTTAAAGTCAACCCAGAAGTTACCTTTACGAGTGGTAATATTGGTGGTCCTAGTGCAGGTTTAATGTTTTCGTTAGAGATTTATGATCAGCTTACTGAGGGAGATTTAACAAAGGGACATCAAATAGCTGGTACCGGGGAAGTAGATTATGATGGTAATGTAGGTCGTATTGGTGGGATAGATAAAAAAGTAGTTGCTGCAGACCGTGAAGGTGTGGATGTGTTTTTTGCACCGAACGAAGGTGGTAGAGGTGGAGACTCCAATTATGAAGTAGCTAAGAAAAAAGCAGAAGAAATTAATACAGATATGGTTATTGTCCCTGTTGATACATTTGACGATGCCTTAAAGTATTTAAAGGAAGAATTAGAATAGGGAACATATTAATCTGAGGATTCTAGCCCCCTTAATAACAAAACTAGCTCAAAGCTAGTCTTGTTATTAAGGGGCTTTTAATCTTTAAACTATAATAGGACCTCTTAATTCTTGCTTCATTAGTGCATATCTACTTTCAATCGGCAAAATACTATAATAAGCATTAGAAGCTCTTTCCTCTACTTGAAGCATTTGGGGTAGTTCACGAGTTAGCTTAGGAAAAATCGGGATACGTAAATCCTTTTTGACTTTATTTAAATAATCCCTTCCTTTACTTGTCATACCTAGTAGGCGTATGTATGGGATTGATTTAGATAGGACTTCGATTTCTGTTTTTTTAGTGTTTGTTAACAGATGAACAAAAATGCGCTGTATTCTTGTCCAGGTGTATCGTTTCGTTTTTATTCGTTCTACCCATTCGTATAACGAGCGAACATCCTTTGCAGTTCTCTTAATTCGATGTTCAATACCTTCCTCGATACCATGAATTAAACGTAACTCCTCATGCGACATTGTTGTTACCCGGTAATGTAAGATAGGAAAGTATTTTTCCCAATGATGAAATGTTGTCGATACTTGGTTGTAAGCCTTAAGTTGATCAATAGTGGCAGTTGGCATGGTGTGATTTAATGCTGAAACATTTACATGATGGTCAAATATTTGCTTTCTAATACTAGTAGCGCTAGCAATTGAACTTGTTATTTCTGTATCGTGGTATTCACTGTTCTTTCGCCTAATTGTTGAAGGTTGGATAGGGAGATTTTCTTCCATTATAGTCTTAATGTAACTAAAACCAAGAATATTATTTGGTTTAGATAAATTCATACCTGCTTCTGTTAAACCAATTGATTCATAAGCTATTGTGCTTGCATCAGGAAAAGATTTGCCATCATTTAAAGCTTCCTTGAGTTTAATTTGAAAACTATCTTGGTTTTCACTGAAGTTTTCATAGGCTTGAATAAAGTGTTGAATATCACCAGATTCGCTCCCGAAGCAAATGCTGTTCACGCCTAACTCGTTTAAAGTTAATACGGAACCTTTAGCAAATAAGTCACTGCTTTGAACAGCAAAAACGTATGGTAATTCAACAACAATATCAATTCCGGATAACAGAGCAGCTTTCGCTCGATGATACTTATCAATAATTGCTGGCTCACCTCTTTGAAGAAACGAACCACTCATAACTGCTATCATGCAGTCTGCATTTGTTACGTTTTGAGATTCTTTGATATGGTGAATATGGCCATTATGAAAAGGGTTATATTCAACGATTAATCCACAAACATTCACGACAAACACCTCGAATATGATTTAACTATTGCATATTAAATATTTCCTGTTATGGTTGATTATAGAAAAAAGGGTCAGGGAATGCTACAAATAAGAATCTTTTTGACTACTGTAAAGAAAATATATTGACAAAAGTACATTTTCCTTTTAAAATTACTCTTGTTGCCTTGAGGTGAAATTAATGAAATTTACATTAGCACAACTAAAGAAAAATGCTTATAACAAGCCTTTTTCATTCTCTGGTGAAGTAGATGTTTCTGAACTGGAATCGATGAACAATGACATACGAAAAATTGATCCTGTACAAGTACAAGGTATATGTAATATGCAAGGTGAACAATTCTTCTTCACATTTACTATTACAGGGCAAATGATTTTACCGTGTGCTCGTACACTTGTCGATGTTCCTTATCCATTTGAAATCAATGCAAAAGAGATATTCTCATCTTCTGCCTACATTGATGAAGAATACGACACAGAAATTCATCCGATTCATGGAGAAGTGCTTGACTTAATGCCATTTATAAAGGAAAATATTCTATTGGAGGTCCCCTATCGTGTATTCGCCGAAGAATTAGATCCAAATGGATTAATTCAAGAGGGGAATGATTGGGAAGTACTCTCAGAGAAACCAAAAGAAGTGAAAATTGATCCACGTTTTAAGAAACTGGAGTCATTATTCAAAGATACCGAGAAAGAAAAATAAGAAGTAATTCATGTTTTTGCTTTCGTATTTGAAGGAGGTGTAAGTCATGGCAGTACCTAAAACTAGAACTTCTAAAAAAGTTAAAAGACAACGTCGTACTCATATCAAATTACACGTGCCTGGCATGGTAGAATGTTCAAATTGTGGAGAACTAACTAAGCCACACCATGTATGTAAATCATGTGGACAATATGATGGAAAAGAAGTTGTTAGCAAATAATTAATTAGAAAAACCTCTATTCACTAAAATTTAGTGAGTGTATTTGTTTTTCTTTTGCGGAAGAGAAAGATCTTTTTCTTTTCTACAACATAATTGCCAAAACAGATCACAGTAATGTGGTCTGTTTTTTGCATCTAACAAAAAGGGGGGTATCAATTGAAAGAATCAATTACATATCAATTTCACCCTGAGAAAGCTTACGGCATCATCACGATTAATCGTCCTGAGAAGCGGAATGCAATATCGATAGAAATGGCCAAGAGATTGCTCGAAGTTATAGAAAGAGCCAGTAAAGATACTTTGAAATTTTTAGTTGTAACTGGAGCTGGCAACAGGATGTTTTGTTCAGGAGGAGATTTAACGGATTTGCACGGAGAACTATCTCCATCTGAAGCTGAAAATAGTTTACTAATTATGATGGAAGTACTTTACCGATTGGCAGTATTTAAAGTACCTACTATTGCTCTACTTAATGGTGGAGCTGCTGGTGGTGGATGTGAACTTGCTTCTGCATGTGATATACGAATTGCTAAAAGTGGTACAAAATTTGGGTTTGTTCAGACCAATCTAGGGATTATACCAGGGTGGGGTGGAGGTGTTCTCTTAGCTCAAAAAGTCCATCCTAGTTTTGCGAATCAATGGATTATAGAAGGTACTATATATGATGAAAAGGCATTAGAAGGTAAAGGCTGGATTCATAGAGTTATCAATTATAGTGAATGGGAAGAATCAGACAAACTATTAGCACCATATTTATCTAAGTCACACGAGCAAATGCAAATCTTAAAAAGTCGTTTTTTAGAGGAGATAGGTGTAATAGGTTTAAAAGACAAGATGAAATCTGAGGTCAGTAAATGTGCAACACTTTGGGATTCACCAGAGCATAAAAATGCTGTGTTAGCATTTTTTAACCGAAACTAGAAGAAGGAATAATTTAGAAAATTATTTAAGAAGTATTCTATCACTCCTACTTTGTGCATACATTGATAGCAAAGAGATAAGGAGTGATGTTATGAATGCGACAAGGCAGGATGCCTGGACAGAAGACGAGGACATTATATTAGCAGAAACAGTACTTCGCCATATAAAAGAAGGTAAAACTCAACTTGAAGCCTTTAAAGAGGTGGCGAAACAATTATCTAGAACATCTGCAGCCTGTGGATTTAGATGGAATGCAACGATTCGTAAAGAATACCAGGAACAGATACAACAGGCGAAAGAGGAACGTAAACTTGGTGGTAGAAAAGCTATTTGGAGTTTTGAGGAATCAAAGACTGCCCCTGAAAAAGAAACGATAGAATCCGCAATTTTGTTGCTGGAGAAGATGAAATCTAGTTTTGCGGAGCACCAGGATCTGGCAAGAAAAGAGCAGGAAAAATTATTGAAAAATTTAGAAGAAGAGAATAAAAAGTTAAAAATTCAATTGCAGCGATATGAAAATGCTTGGGAGGAAATGGGCAATCTTTGGAAGTGGATTAGAGAAAAAAATTAATGCCTATACCTTATAAAAACTAAAGGTATTACTTAGAAGTAGTAATAGGGTTTTAAGTTTCAAGGATTCCAAACATAGTTGAAATGATAGTCGAGGGTCATAAGGAATTAATATCAGATCCACAAAAAAATCATGCTATTATATTATATCGCTTGACAAAAGAGGCTAGTCATTTAGATTAGCCTCTTTTTAATGCATTATTAATTTTGATAATTATTATTTTACACTAATATGCGATATATAAAATGAAAAAGCTTACATTTTAATCTACGCTCTTTTCAGTTATCCCTTTTGGTAGCCAAAGTAACGGATTTTGACCAAAATCTCTTTGCATTTCGTACTTTGCTTTTTGGAACCCCATTTTCTCCCAAAACCCATGGGAATTAATTCTAGGATTTGTTTTGATTGGTAGATTATAACTTTTTGCATATTCTACTAATGTTTTACCATACCCTTTGTCGCGATAGTGTGGTAATACTTCTAGTTTCCATAATTCTAAATAATCATGTTGTGGTTCAAAGTATTTGTCGTATTTTTTATCAACTCTATATAAGCTCATTCGGGCAACGAGTGATCCACCGTAATATATCCCGTAGAAAGGTGATACACTATCATTTTCTACAATATTAGATTGTAAATCTTCTAACATGGATAATTCCTGATTACCGTATTCTTTAAACCGTTTGAATTCTTCCAATGTCTTATAATTAATTAATAGTTTTTCAACTTTTGCTTTGCCCATTAATTTATCCCCCTTTGTTGTCAGAAAATTATTTATTTGTACTTTAATTATAATACATAATTATTTTAATGTCATTTTGGGGTTGTGATTAATAAATAATTAAGTATCTTAAGTACAAATTCTTAATATTTTGATACAATATAAAAAGTTATGGTACTAGTTGTATAGAGGGGAACTTTCTTTTATGTTAGATTTTTTTATAATATTACTTGCATTTATTATTACAGCACCGATTTTAATAACAATATTAACTTATTATTCTTTGAAATTTATGTATCAAAACCCACATAAAGCTTTTCTAATGGCGATTAATTGGACAACTATTATTTACATCATAGCTGTAAATACGTTGCTTACCTATTTGTTTGAAGGAGCATTCATTGGGTATATAATTGTTTTTTTATTATGCATGCTTACTATTATCATTGTTCTACAATGGAAGAACAACACAGAAATTAATTATCAAAAAGCACTAAAGTTATTATGGCGATTATCTTTCTTGTCTTTTTTTGTTTTGTATATTTCTCTTGTTCTATACGGGATTCTTAGAGGTGTCCTTGTTTGAAGTTATTAAAAGGTTTTATCATCTTATTATGTTTTGATAAGCAGCCACATATAAAGCGAATCAGAAAACATGATAAATTACTGTCTATCTTGTACAATACCTATAGACTATTTACCTCTAAAGGAGTACGTAATAAATGCGAATTGAACCAATAAAAATTGATAACAAAAATAAATTAATTCAGGATTATCGTGAACAAAAACCAACCATTATAAGTTATTTTGATTATGGTTACATGGAGTTCAATAATCGTTTGAAAGAAATAAAAACTCGTTCTTATCAAAGGCAAGAACTTGTGGAAGTGTTAACACAGCTTAATAACGACTGGCAAGCTCCGGATGCTACATTACAAAATATTGAACGAATGAGGGATGAAAATAGTGTTGTAGTAATTGGAGGGCAGCAAGCGGGTCTGTTAACTGGGCCATTATATTCTGTGAACAAGGTAATATCTATTATACAATTAGCAAAACAGCAAGAAGAAGAATTAGGTGTTCCGGTTATTCCTGTATTTTGGATTGCGGGAGAGGATCATGATTTTGAAGAGATAAATCATGTATACATAAATCGAGACCAAAAAATGAAAAAAGTCAAAGTTGGACAACGAGTTCTTGATAAGCGCTCAATCTCTCAAATAGAATTAGAACATGTGGATGTATCACATTTTGTAAAAACTGTATTGGAAGAGCTTAGAGAAACAGAGTATACAAAGGAAATCTCTACTTTAGTGGAAACTTGTCTTAACGAATCAACTACATATGTTGACTTCTTTGCTCAACTAATTCTGAAGTTGTTTAACGATTCGGGAATTGTGCTAGTTGACTCTGGTCATGCTTTAGTTAGAAAGCTTGAAAGTCAATATTTCCTAAAGATGATTCAAAAACAAGAAGAAATAAGCAATAGTGTATACATTTCCTTTAAGGAATTAACTGAAAATGGGTATCCTATTTCTTTAGATGTTACAAAGGAAAATGGTCATCTTTTTTATCATAAGGATAAAGAACGAATTTTGTTGAGTAGAAATCGGGAAGGTAATTGGGTTGGGAAACAGGATGAAGTAATCTTAACTACTGAAGAATTGCAACAGGTAGCGATTAGTACCCCAGAGTTGTTAAGCAATAATGTAGTAACACGTCCTTTAATGCAAGATTTAGTTTTTCCAACTTTGGCTTTTATTGGTGGTCCAGGTGAAATTAGTTACTGGTCTGTTTTAAAGTCAGCTTTTCATACGTTAGACATGAAGATGCCTCCAGTTGTACCTAGACTATCTTTTACCCTTGTAGATCGTAAAGCGGATAAATTATTAGGAAAATATAATATTCCGATAGAGTCAGCCATTAATGGTAAGGTTGGGGATATTAGGGATGCATGGTTTAAAGAGAAGATAAACCCACCGATTGAAGAAACTGTGTCCGAAATAAAAGCTGTTATTACCAAGGCACATGAACCATTACGGAAAATAGCTAAAGAAATCCGCTCGGATATTAATGAACTTGCTGAGAAGAACCTGGAAATTCTCATTCAAGATGTTGAATTTCTAGAAAAACGAATTTTTAAAGTGTTAGAAGAGCGATATCAGAAGGAACTTGCAGAATATGCTATTCTAGAAAATCTTCTTAATCCGAATGGTTTACAAGAACGTATCTGGAATCCGCTACCATTTTTAAATCAATATGGAATTAATTTCTTTAAAGAATTATCAACCCATGCTTGTTCGTTTGAAAATGAACATTTTGTAGTATATGTTTAACATCTACCACTTCTACCCACTTTTAAATTAACTGTCTTTCTTAAAAGCAATATCGGACTATGAATGCTTGATATATCAAGCTTCTAGCTGAACTGCTTTTCAAAGAAAGGCAGTTATTTTTTTGGTTCAAAACTACTGATTTTGTTTGTTTTATACATTTTTTAAAAAACAGGTGGTGGAAAGTGGGGGAATGTGGTAATATGGATATATGAAAGTGGGGGCGGACTATATGTTCATGGGTGAATTCCAGCATAACTTCGATACTAAGGGGAGAATTATTGTCCCTTCAAAGTTCCGTGATGAACTTGGTGAACGTTTTGTTGTCACTCGTGGATTAGATAAATGTTTATTCGCTTATCCAATGTCTGAATGGACAATACTAGAAGAAAAGCTAAAAAAACTCCCACTTACTAAAAAAGATGCAAGAGCCTTTACGCGATTCTTCTTCTCTGGAGCAGTAGAATGTGATGTAGATAAGCAGGGAAGAATAAATATTCCACAGCCTCTACGCAACTACGCGGGCTTAGATAAAGAGTGTGTGGTAATCGGTGTATCAAATCGAATTGAATTTTGGGCTAGCGAAAATTGGGAAGACTACTTTAATGAGTCTGAGGAGTCTTTTGCAGAGATTGCTGAGAATTTAATGGACTTTGATATTTAAACAGGAAATCGCTAAAGTGGGTGTAAAAATGTTTCAACATTATACAGTGTTAAAAGAAGAATCAATAAAAGGTTTAGATATAAAGCCGAATGGTACATATGTAGATTGTACATTAGGTGGTGGAGGACATTCAGAGAGGATAGCTTCACAACTGGGTGAAGGTGGATTGTTAATTGCATTTGATCAAGATGTGGATGCATTACTAGCCGCAAAAGAAAGGCTCTTGGCCTATCAAGATCGAATTCTCTTCATTCATAGTAACTTTAGACATCTAGAAGAAGAGCTAAAAAAACACGGAATATCTCATGTGGACGGCATTTTATTTGATCTTGGTGTATCCTCACCACAGCTAGATAGAGGGGAAAGAGGATTTAGTTATCAACATAACGCAAAGTTAGATATGCGGATGAATCAAGAACAGGAATTATCTGCCTTTGAAATTGTCAATAAATGGTCGTATAATGATTTAGTCTCCATCTTTTTTAAATATGGGGAAGAGAAATTCTCGAAGCAAATTGCTAGGAAAATAGAAGAGTATCGAAAAACAAATGCGATTGAAACGACTTTTCAATTAGTTGACATAATAAAAGATGCTATTCCGGCTCCTGCAAGAAGGAAAGGCGGCCATCCTGCAAAGCGAATATTTCAAGCAATACGCATTGCAGTTAATGATGAGTTACAGGCTTTCCATGATGCCTTACACCAAGCAGCACGGGTAGTTTCCATGCAAGGTAGAATTGCTGTTATCACCTTTCATTCGTTAGAAGATCGGATATGTAAACAAGCTTTCAAAAAATGGAGTACACCAAAAGAAACACCTAGGAATTTACCGGTTATTCCAAAAGAATACGAGGCTCCATTTAGAGCAATCAATCGAAAACCAATAGTAGCAGATGAATTTGAATTAGAAGAGAATCGTAGGTCAAGATCAGCGAAGCTTCGGATTGTAGAAAAAGTCAATAACTGGTCTGATGATTTTAATTACGGGGAAGGATGGAATAAATAATGGCAGCAAATCATGCAAGAAATTGGGAACATTCCTATACATCATATCAACCACAAATTGATAAAAAAGTCGTCATTCGCAAAAAAAGCTGGATAACCAAAGGAGAAAAAATGCTCTATTCGTTTGTAGCCGTTTTTCTTCTAATTGCAGGAGGCTTAATGGTTTCCTATTCTTCTTCTACGGATTCATTAAATCGCGAAATTCAATCAATTCAAAGTTCAATCACAGAACAACAAGTTGTTAACGAAGGTTTAGTTTTTGAGATTAAAGATTTAAGTAGACCGGAAAGAATCACACAGATTGCTAGGGAAAACGGTTTTACTATTCAAGCTGCAGAAGTTAAACAAGCCAATGCTTTCAATCAATAATGCGGGTGATTAGGGATGAAAAAGAATAAGACTACACATGCCATGGCTGGAGTATTAATGGTTATCTTCATCATGGCTTTTTTACTTGTAGCAGGTAGGTTTTTGTATATTCAGGCGTCAGGAGTAGTAGAGGGTGTTTCGTTAGATGAATGGGCGAACAAAGTACGGACCACTTCTTATACACTGGATTCAGAACGAGGTAAAATTTATGACAAAAATGGCATGACATTAGCCTATGATATGCCAACCTTCCGTATGTATGCAATTGTCGATGAGAAATTCTCTGAAAACTTAGAGGAGAAGCAACATGTTGTGGATCCTGAAGAAACAGCGAAGAAATTGGCTCCTCTTTTAAATGCTGAAGAGGCATATATTCTAGAGCGATTGAATGTAGGGATTGAAGATAATAGATCACAAGTAGAGTTCGGATCTATCGGTAAGGAAATTTCACTTCAAACAAAAGACGAAATTGAAGCATTAAAATTACCTGGAATCAGATTTGTACAAGAGAATATTAGATATTATCCGAATGGTATGTTTGCATCTCATATTATTGGATTTGCCAGAGAGACAGAAGATGGTGTTTTAAAAGAGATTTCCGGGGTAACGGGAATTGAACGTGAAATGAATGACCTGTTAAAAGGTACGGATGGATATATTTCCTACCAGCGGGATATTTATAATAAAAAGCTGCTAGATCCAAATGAAGTGATTCAATTGCCGGATAATGGGGATGATGTATATTTAACCATTGATCAGAAGATACAAACATTGGTAGAAGATGTCATGTCTCAAGTGGATGAAAAATATAAGCCTGAGAGAATGACAGCTATTGTAATGAATCCAAAAACAGGTGAAATCTTGGCGATGAGTAATCGACCAAGTTACAATCCCAATAATCCTGCGAATGTTAAAAATTGGTATAATGACGCTATATCTACTCCATTTGAACCAGGATCTACTGTAAAAATGTTTACATGGGCAGCTGCAATTGAGTCGAATGTATATAACGGCGAAGAAGGCTATATGTCAGGAAAATATCAAATTAGTGATCGTATTAGCCCAATACATGACTTCAACAGAAAAGGCTGGGGAACTATATCCTATAATGAGGGGTTTGCTAGATCTTCTAACGTTGCTGCTGCTAAACTAGTTTGGGAGAAAATGGGTCCAGATACTTTTCTTGAGTATATGAAAGCATTTGATTTTGATAAGCCGAGTGGAATTGATTTGCCAGGAGAAGTCCAAGGGCAAATTCTATATAACTGGCCATTAGAGAAAATAACCACATCATTTGGGCAGGGTAGTACAGCTACGCCTATCCAAATCATGAAGGCTGCTACAGCTATTGCTAATGACGGTAAAATGCTTAAACCTTATATAATTGATAGAATAGTAGATCCAGATACTGAAAATGTAATAGTAAATCATGAACCAGAAGTAGTTGGTGAACCTATCTCCCAGGAAACGGCAGAACAGGTTAGAAAACTCTTAGTTTCTGCTGTACAATCAGAACATGCAGTTGGTAGTCGATTTAATCTAGAAGATTATTCAGTTGGAGGCAAAACCGGAACAGCCCAAATACCTGATCCAGAAGGTGGTTATCTAGTTGGTAGAGAAAACTACGTGTTTTCTTTTCTAGGAATGGCACCTGCTGATGATCCAGAACTAATGATGTATGTTTCGGTAAAGCAGCCTACTTTAGAATTTGAAACAGGGATTGAACCTGGATCAGCTCCAGTATCCTTTATTTTCAATAATGTGATCGAGAATGCATTACATTATTTGAGTATCGATCCTGATAAGGGTGAAACTAGTAAAGTAAGTGCTTTTGAGATTCCTAACGTTAAAGGGAAGTCTGTTAGTAACTTAACGGAGCAATTGAGCGCTTTTGGGGTTGACTATTCAATTGTTGGTAATGGTAAAAAAATTGTCCAATTGAGTGCAGAGGAAGGTACAAAGATATTACCAAATGAAAAGGTAATTATATTAACTGAAAGTCCTACAATGCCAAACATTATTGGCTGGTCACATAGAGATGTTTTAAAACTAGGTGAAATGCTTTCGCTTGATATAGAAACCATTGGTAATGGTTATGTTGTTACTCAAAGTATTGAGGAAGGTCAAACAATAAGCAATGGGAATTACCTTGGTGTCGAATTAAAAACTCCTAAGGAACTACAAGAATTAAAAGCTAATGAAGAAAATAACGACACGGAATCAACTGAAGAAGAATCGGTAGATGTTTTCGAATAAAGTTTTCAATGATATATAAAACAATTGATGAAAAACAGTGTTCTAATCATTTTTTAATTACATATAGTTGATACAAGCCTACCTATGTGAAGGAGATGGATCATGAAACGAGTATCGACTGTAACAGTTAGAAAACGATTAGTCGCTGTTTTTCTTATTGGCATAATTGTTTTTGCGATTATTGATCTCCGCTTGGGATATGTTCAATTTGTCTTGGGTGATCAATTGGTGGAAAAAGCAGACAAGTTGTGGAGTAGAAATATTGAATTCCAACCAGAACGTGGTCTTATATTAGATGTAAATGGAGAAATTTTGGCAGAAAACGTAACTGCTCCTTCTATTGTACTGGTTCCAAGACAAATAAAGGATCCCGAAAATACTGCAAAAAAACTTGCTGAAATATTGGACATGCCTTTTGAAGAGGTGTTAGAGCATGTAACCAAGTCTTCCATGTCTGAAAATATAAACCCAGAAGGAAGAAAATTATCCGAGGAACAAGTAAGGGCTATTAGAACCCTAAATCTTGAGGGAGTCTATTTAGCAAAGGATTCGATACGAAATTATCCATTTGGAGACGATTTATCACATGTACTTGGTTTTGCAGGTATTGATAATCAAGGACTTATGGGACTAGAACTCTATTACGACGAAATGTTAAAAGGTGAAGAGGGGAGTTTATCCTTTTACTCGGATGCGAAGGGTAAACGATTGAATCAACTAGCAGACGTCTACACTCCCCCAAAAGACGGCTATGACCTTGTAACCACGATTGACTCACGTATTAATACGATTATGGAGCGTGAGTTAGATTTAGCGGTTGCTAAATATAATCCTGATGGTGCTTTAGCGATTGCTGTTGATCCAGACACTGGTGGTATTTTGGGCATGACAACAAGACCAAACTTTCACCCGGAAAATTATCAAGAAGTAGATCCGACTATATATGGTCGTAACCTACCAATTTGGAGTACATATGAACCTGGTTCTACGTTTAAAATCATTACACTTGCTGCTGCTTTAGAAGAAAAAGCAGTTGATCTGCATGAGGACCATTTTCATGACCATGGTTCTATAGAAGTCGGTGGTGCGAAGTTACGATGTTGGAAGCCAGGAGGGCACGGAGAGCAAACCTTCTTAGAGGTTGTCCAAAACTCTTGTAACCCTGGGTTTGTGCACTTGGGTGAAGAACTAGGAAAAGAAAAGTTGTTTAGTTATATTAAGGAATTTGGATTTGGTCAAGAAACGGGTATTGACTTACAAGGTGAAGGTTCTGGTATTTTATTTAAACCGGAAAATGTTGGTCCTGTAGAACTTGCAACCACAGCTTTTGGCCAAGGTGTTTCTGTTACACCTATACAGCAAGTAATGGCTGTTTCTGCTGCAATTAATGGAGGTTATCTATACGAGCCATTTATTGCTAAACAATGGGTAGATCCACGCACAGAAGAGATTGTAACATCAAAGGAACCTAAGGTTAAGAATCGAGTTATCTCCGAGGCAACATCTGAGGAAATAAGAAAATCATTAGAAAGTGTTGTTGCAAAAGGAACCGGTAGACCTGCTTATGTTGATGGGTATCGAGTAGGAGGTAAAACAGGTACTGCCCAGAAGGTTGGTCCAAATGGAGGTTATTTAGAAAATAACCATATTGTGTCATTCATTGGCTTCGCTCCAGCCGATGACCCAGAGATTGTCGTATATGTAGCTGTTGACAATCCAAAGGGAGTGCGCCAGTTTGGTGGTACTGTAGCAGCACCTATTGTAGGTGCTATAATTAAAGAAAGTCTTCCTCTTATGGGAGTAGAACCGCGCAAAGATGGTTTAGAAAAGGAATACCTATGGCCAGAGCAACCAAAGGTTGAAGTGCCAGATTTGATTGGATTGGATAAAGATCAATTAGTTCAAATGATGACAGATTTGTCTGTAGAGGTAAGTGGAACAGGAGACGTCATCGTAGATCAAGACCCTGCAGCAGGGACAAAGGTAGAGCCAGGATCAAAAATTAGAGTGTATGTATCAGATGAGAAGAAAGAAAAAGAGAAAGATAGAAGTGAATAATAATTAGCGGGGATAGCTAGAACCCGCACAATACATTGTAACCAATCCAGTTCTATAATATGGTGTTGATAACAAAATTGATAGAAACTGCGCGGTAACTAATTTAATTACAACAGAATTAGTTATTGGGTATAGCTGTACGACACCGCTCCGGCAGAATACTCCGCTTTTACTGCCAGCACAGGGGCGACATCTGCTCAGATCAAGACCGTCGCAGTGTCTACCTTGCCGCGGGCCCGGCCTCAGCCTCCTCGAGGAAAGTTCGCCTCTCTAGGGGTCTTCGGACACGTGCTATTCCCGCAGGAGTCTCCGTATTCTGCCTGCGCTGGTCTTGGTTTTCTATTTAATATGGTTAATGAATTTTTGTGTTAGAAATATAGCACTGTTATTCATATTTCCTCAAAACTAGCGTAGGAAATACACGGAGACTCCTGCGGGAGGATAGGAATAGGTGAGACCCCGCAGTGCGTAAGCACGAGGAGGCTCACCAGCCGCCCGCGGAAAGTGGAGTGTATTTCCGAAGCGAGTATGATGCGCCATCCAAACTGCTTAGTCACCGCACAGTTTCTAATAAATTGTGTGAATTAATGAGTAGTTATACACATGAAGAAAACAGTTGAAAATAATGATGTAGAAAATCATTCAGAATAAACCATTATTCTGGTATAATAAATTGGATGTGGTTAATTATTTTATGGGTAGTCTACCCTCTTAAAAATACCCACATAAGAGAATATTATGTTGGAGAAAGGAAGATGTCTTTTGCGATTAAAGGAAATTCTTTCTTTTCATCCATTCGCTCAACAGTTCTCTGCACTTTACGACATAGAAATTAATAACCTAAAAATGGATTCTAGAGAGATTAAAAAGGGAGATTTATTTGTTTGCATTAGTGGTTTTACAGTAGATGGTCATCATTATGTTGATGAAGCTGTAAAAAACGGAGCTGCAGTAATTGTAGCTGAAAGGGATATACAAGCTAAAGTTCCCGTTGTAATTGTCCCAGATACAATTCGTTTTCTAGCCATGGCTGCTGCAAAGTTTTATCAATATCCGACCAATCAAGTTCCCTTAATAGGCGTCACAGGTACGAACGGGAAAACAACCGTAACTTACCTGTTAGAGCAAATATTTAAATATCATGGTAAAAAGACAGGTGTCATTGGGACCATTCAAATGAAAATTGGTGAAGATGTTTTTCCAGTTGACAACACTACCCCAGATGCTTTATTTCTACAAAACACGATTAGAAAGATGATTGACAGTGGGGTTAAACAAGTCATTATGGAAGTATCTTCTCATGCACTTGATCAAGGAAGAGTTTATGGTTGCGATTATAATACCGCGATTTTTACAAACCTGTCGCAAGATCACTTAGATTACCACGATTCCATGGATGATTATCTGCGAGCAAAGAGTCTTTTGTTTGCACAATTGGGAAGTGGGTATCATTCAAACAACAGGAAGTACGCAGTAATAAATCTTGATGATGGAGCATCTTCTAAATTAATACGTTCCACTGCACAAAAGGTTATTACATATGGGATAGATAATGAAGCTATGATTATGGCCAAATCCATTACATTGACGCCTACAGGAACTAAATTTTTATTATGTACTCCAAATGGAAATACTGAAATAAATAGTCAATTAATTGGCAAGTTCAATGTATCTAATATGTTAGCTGCAAGTGCTGCTGCACTAGTAAATGAGGTTCCTCTTTCTATTGTAAAAAAGGCACTTGAAACCATACAAGGTGTAACTGGGCGTTTTGAGCTTGTAAACCATGAGAATTCATTTTCAGTCATTGTTGATTATGCACACACACCTGATTCTTTAGAAAACGTATTAACTACTATACGCGAATTTGCGAAAAGAAAAGTATATGTAGTTGTCGGTTGTGGTGGTGATCGAGATCGATCAAAAAGACCGTTAATGGCTCAAATTGCGTTGAAATATGCGGATGAAGCAATCTTTACTTCTGATAATCCCCGCACGGAAAACCCTGATATAATATTAAACGATATGATCAGTGGTGTAACTAACTCAGAAGGTAAATATCAAGTAATTCCTGACCGCAGAAAAGCAATTTACAAAGCAATTAGCCAAGCAACCGAACATGATATTATCTTAATAGCAGGTAAAGGACATGAAACATACCAACAAATAGGCCATGTCAAGCATCATTTTGATGACCGTGAGGTGGCTAAAGAAGCATTGTTTATGAAGGAGTAATAAATATGTTATTTACGGTCAAATGGTTAACATCTGTTTTTCCTAACTACCGTGGGGAAATTCATGATGATCAAAATATTAATAGATTTTTTACTGATAGTAGAATAAAATCAGAGGATTCCTTATTTATTCCAATAGTTGGGGAATCTTTTGACGGTCATAAATTTATAAAGCAAGCTTATGAAAATGGAGCAATTGCAACTCTTTGGGATAAAAATAAAGAGTTGCCTGAAGGTTTAACAGATGAGTTAATCGTTTTTCTGGTAGAAGATACAACGAAAGCATTACAGCATTTGGCGAGTGCTTATCGCAATAAAGTCAATCCAATTGTTATTGGTGTGACAGGCTCAAACGGTAAAACAACCACAAAGGACATTATTGCTTCCATTGCAAAAGAAAGATATAAAACACATTTTACAGATGGAAATTTCAATAATGAATATGGACTCCCATTTACAATTCTTTCTATGAGCAGAGATACAGAAATTCTTGTTCTGGAAATGGGAATGAGTAGTTTTGGGGAAATTGAGTTACTATCTAAGATTGCTAAGCCAGATTATGCAGTCATTACAAATATTGGTGAATCACATATAGAATATTTAGAAACACGTGCAGGAATTGCAAAAGCTAAGTTGGAAATACTTAGCGGCCTATCTAACAATGGCAAATTAATTATTGATGGGGATGAAGAATTACTCAATCATGTTCATGCTCGAAACAATGTAATCAAAGTAGGATTTGGAACTCATAATGACTTTATTGCGTCTGATATTGAGTTAAGGAGAAATGAAACAACTTTTAAAGGTTCAGATGGTAATGAATACACTGTTTCTCTATTAGGTTCACATAATGTCAAGAATGCTTCATATGGGGTAATTTTAGGTGAAATATTAGATATTAGCACAGATAAGATTCAACATGCACTCCGAACTTTATCATTGACTGGTATGAGATTTGAATTGTTAACTGGCATTAATGATGTTTCTATTATTAATGATGCATATAATGCGTCCCCCACTTCCATGATGGCAGCTATAGATGTTGTCCAGAAAATGGGAGGATTTAAAAACAAGGTAGTAGTACTTGGAGATGTTTATGAGTTAGGGGAACGATCTAAAGCGTTACTTGAGACGGTTGCAGAAGTTGTAAATGATTCCCTCACTAGTCTTTACACAATTGGTGAGGACTCGTACGTGATAAGCCAGGCAGTACAAAAGAAATATCCTAATATGGACGTAAAACATTTCCAGTTGAAAGAGGAAGTTCTTCCGGAATTAGAGCAATATCTGAATAGAGACACACTAATATTATTTAAAGCATCAAGAGGAATGAAATTCGAATCGATTATTGAAAAGCTAAAATAACAAAAAAGAGATAGATGGGTTGGACGGTTGGCACTTTAAGGAGGAAAATTTCAGTGAATTTATTAGGTTTAATCATAACAATAGCTATAGCATTTCTTATTACCGTCCTTTTGTCCCCAATTTTAATTCCGTTTTTAAGACGTTTAAAGTTTGGACAAAGTATACGGGAAGAAGGACCTCAGTCGCATATGAAGAAGAAGGGTACCCCTACAATGGGGGGACTCATCATTATCCTTAGTATTGTTATCACTTCTTTCATTATGGTCAATAAATACGGTGATGGGGAATTTGGTTACGAAATAGGCTTATTATTGTTTGTACTTTTAGGTTATGGATTACTAGGGTTTCTAGATGATTTTATAAAAGTCGTTCTAAAAAGAAACTTAGGATTGACCTCTAAGCAAAAAATGCTTGGACAAATTATTATTGCCATTATTTTTTATATTATATTAAAGAATCAGGGATTCCCAACATATATTCAAATACCAGGGACAGAAATTCAATGGGATCTTGGTATTGGTTATGCATTTCTTATTATCTTTATGCTAGTTGGAGCTTCCAATGGGGTAAACTTAACAGATGGTCTAGATGGACTATTAGCTGGTACAGCAGCAATTGCATTTGGTGCGTTTGGGATTCTAGCATGGCATGGAGAGCCACAAGTAGAAGTTGCTATATTCTCTTTAGCAATTGTTGGGGCTCTATTAGGATTCTTAGTATTTAATGCTCACCCTGCAAAAGTTTTTATGGGAGACACCGGCTCACTAGCACTTGGTGGTGCTGTAGCTGCCATTGCTATTTTGACAAAAATGGAGATATTGTTAGTGATTATCGGTGGAGTTTTCGTAATGGAAACTTTATCTGTGATTATTCAGGTCATATCATTTAAAACTACCGGGAAAAGGGTCTTTAAAATGAGTCCATTACACCACCATTATGAATTAGTCGGTTGGTCAGAATGGAGAGTTGTTACTACATTTTGGTTAATGGGACTTATTTTTGCTGCTCTTGGTATCTACATCGAGGTGTGGTTAGGTTGAATAAATTAGTTGATTTTCCTTATTCACATGTGCTTGTTCTAGGGCTAGCGAAAAGTGGTACAGCTGCAACGCAAGTGTTATTAGATAGTGGTATACATGTGCGAGTTAATGATTTAAAAGCAAATAATGAGGATGACGTGGTTCAGGAGTTACGTACGTTAGGAGCAGAGGTGGTTGTTGGCTCACATCCACTTTCTGTATTGGATAATATAGATTTAATTGTGAAAAACCCAGGCATACCTTATGAAAATGTAATTCTAAAAGAAGCAGTTAACCGAGATATACCAATCATTACAGAAATTGAACTTGCTAGCCAATTGGCAGAAGGAACTATTATAGGGATTACCGGCTCCAATGGGAAAACAACAACTACTATGCTTATTTACGAAATGCTAATTGCTAGTGAGGCGCCAGTTAAACTAGCTGGAAATATTGGAATCGTTGCAACGGAAGTAGCAAAGGATCTTGGTCAAGATGAAAGACTAGTACTAGAACTTTCATCTTTTCAGTTGATGGGAATAAAAAAATTCAGACCTAAGATTGCTGTGTTGTTGAATATTTTTGAGGCTCATTTGGATTATCATAAGACATTAGACAACTACAAAGAAGCAAAATCAAATATCTTTCTCAATCAATTAGAGGATGATTATCTAATTTATAATGCAGATGAACCAAATGTTTCCGATGCTTCTAGAAAAGCAAGGTCAATCAAAGTGCCATTTTCGGTTTCTGTTAAGCAAGAAAATGGTGCATGGGTAGATAGTGAAAACTTGTATTTTAAAGAGGAAAGAGTTATTGCTTTAAAGGATATTGTACTAGTTGGTACTCATAACTTAGAAAATATTCTAGCTGCAGTATGTGCGGCTAAATTAAGCGGTGCAACGAATAAAGGAATTAGTAAAGTCCTAAAGACATTTAGTGGTGTCACACATCGTCTACAATTTATTGCTAACAAGAATGAGCGTTTAATTTATAATGACTCGAAAGCTACTAACATATTAGCAACTCAAAAAGCACTATCATCCTTTGCACAACCAACAATATTACTAGCAGGCGGTTTAGACCGAGGTAATGGATTTGATGATCTAATCCCTTATCTAAAAAATGTAAAAGGAATTGTTGTTTTTGGTGAGACTGCTGAAAAATTAAAAAATACCGCAGAAAAAGCAGGAATCAATGCCATTACTCATGCTGAAAATGTAGAGGATGCTGTAATCAAAGCTTATGGAATGTCTGAACCTGGTGATGTAATTCTATTATCACCAGCTTGTGCGAGTTGGGACCAATATAAGACTTTTGAAGAAAGAGGAGACATGTTTATACAAGCCGTGCATACAATAGAGTAGGGGCTTGTATTAATAAAAATCCATTGTTATAGACTATTAAATGCCCCTAAATCAACAATTGTTGCGAGGGGTGTTTTTTTGTTTAATAGAGAGATTTCCATAAAGGACAAGCCAGACTATATATTACTAACTGTTATATTATTAATATTACTGATTGGGATAGTGATGGTATATAGCTCTTCATATATTTGGGCGGAGTATAAGTATGCTGATTCACTTTATTTTGTTAAAAGACAATTATTGTTTGCTGGTGTTGGGGTAGCGGGAATGTTTTTCTTTATGTATATTCCATATAGCAATTGGGCGAAGTATGCAAAAACCATTTTACTGGTTTGTTTTGGACTTCTTCTAATCGTGTTGATTCCAGGGATTGGATTAACCAGAGGTGGAGCTCAAAGTTGGATTGGAATTGGGGCATTCAGTATACAACCATCTGAATTTATGAAATTGGGTCTCATCATATTTCTGGCGGTTTTTTTATCAGTAAATCAAAAATATATTACCTCCTTTAAAAAGGGATTTCTTCCAGCCTTGCTTTTAGTGTTTACTGCATTTGGGTTAATCATGTTGCAGCCAGATCTTGGGACTGGAATGGTGTTAGTATTAACTTGTATGATTATGATATTTGTTTCTGGAGCAAGAATATCACATTTTATTGGATTAGGGTTGTTAGGTTTAGTGGGTTTTGCTTTACTTATTATTTCTGCACCGTACCGTATAAGTAGGATAACAGCCTTTTTGAACCCGTGGGAAGATCCTTTAGGTGATGGGTTTCAAATTATTCAATCCTTGTATGCAATTGGACCCGGAGGATTAATGGGGGTAGGATTAGGGAATAGTTTGCAGAAGTATTTTTATCTTCCAGAACCGCAAACAGATTTCATTTTTGCCATTCTCGGAGAAGAGCTAGGTTTCATTGGTGGAACAATATTATTATTATTATTTATTTTATTGTTTTGGCGTGGTATCCGAGTTGCATTAGAGGCACCTGATTCATTTGGTAGATTTCTCGCATTAGGTATCGTATCCATGTTAACAGTGCAAGTAATGATCAATATTAGCGTTGTAATAGGTTTAATACCTGTTACTGGTATAACCCTCCCATTCTTGAGTTATGGCGGTTCCTCCTTAACTTTAACTTTGTGTTCGGTAGGAATTCTGTTAAATATTAGTAGAAATGCGAGACTCTAAACGATATGTAATTAGGTTAAAATAGGGGATTATGATGCAAATAATACATTCATTTTAGGACCACAAGGATAACAGCGGAATTTGGAAAAAGTCTTTTACTAAAATTGGTAAAATTTAATTAGGGAACTATCAATATGTCTACTATATGTTTTGGTGAATGTTATGTTATAATTTAAATAACTCAGTCTAAACGGCATCTGGTATGCCGTTTTAATGTGTTAATTTGTTAAAAGGGAAAGAATAGAAATGACGAAAGAGAAAATTGTTTCAATAGAGGACCGTATTCCCAAATTGAAGCAAGCCCGTAAAAAAAAGGCTAATAGGCGCCTTGTATTTTACCTATCTATTTTTTTCTTCTTATTATCTATCATTGTCTATCTTCAATCGCCACTTAGCCATGTTAAATCAGTTGTTGTTATTGGCAATTCCTTTTATCCAGAGGAACAGGTTATTGAACAAAGCGGTATAATAAAAAATACTAATATTTGGACAATACAAAAAGAGGAAATTATTAAAACTCTCGAAAAGAACCCGATAGTCAAAACGGTTTCTGTTGAGACAAAGCTTCCATGGACAGTAGAAATTAGAATGGTAGAGCATGAAAGAATTGGGTATATAAAAAAGGAAAATAGTTATTATCCAATTCTAGGGAATGGAGAGATTCTCGCGGATAGTGAAAATGAACGATTATCAGGAGATGCTCCGCTACTAGTAAATTTTACGGATAAGAAAGTATTAGCCGAAATGTCTGAAGAATTGAGCAAACTCCCTACAAACATTCTAAATATCATTTCAGAAATACACTGGTCAAAGAATGAGTTGAACAGTAAAGAAGTTACGTTATTTATGAGTGATGGATTTATGGTAGAGTCTTCCATACGAGACTTTTCAGAAAAGATGAAAGTGTATCCATCAATTGCAGCGCAACTTGATCCTAATGCAGAAGGTATTATTCACATTGGGGTAGGTGCTTATTTTGAACCGTTTAATCAAGAAATTACGGAAGAAGAAGAAATAATTTCCAATGAGAATGAAGAATAACGGACAAAATATAGCCATTTTGGAAGAATAGTCTAGTAAAAGGTTAAAATCTATTAAAATATGTCTAGTTTTTATAGATAAATGGCTATTACATATTTCTTTTTTTGAGAAAATCCTTTAAAATAAGAGATTATAGTATAGTTTAATAGAATTTAGAACTAATTATTGCATTTAGAAATAAATTTATCGTTTTTTTATGTTTCTGAAATAGGAGGTGCCTTTGTTGAACAACAATGACATACTTGTCAGTCTTGATATAGGTACAACAAAAATTAAAGTAATTATTGGTGAAGTATTAAATGATTCATTAAACATTATTGGTGTTGGTACAGCGAAATCAAATGGCATGAAGAAAGGTGCTATCGTTGATATTGATCAAACTGTACATTCCATTCGTAATGCAGTTGAACAAGCGGAGCGCATGGTAGGAATGCAGATTGATAGTGTTGTAGTAGGCATTAGTGGAAATCATATCCAACTTCAACCGTGCCATGGTGTAGTAGCAGTTCAGAGTGAAAACCGTGAAATCACCAACGATGATGTAAAGCGAGTAATTGATGGGGCACAGGTAATATCCATTCCGCCGGAGAGAGAAATCATAGATGTTATTCCAAAACAATTTATTGTGGATGGACTAGATGAAATTACCGACCCAAGAGGAATGATTGGTGTCCGATTAGAAATGGAAGGCACAATTATCACTTGTTCCAAAACAGTATTACATAACATCTTGAAGTGTGTAGAGCGTGCTAACTTGAAAGTATCTGATATCTGTTTACAACCGTTATCAGCAGGCACTGTTGCACTCTCAAAAGATGAAAAGAATTTGGGAGTAGCATTAATCGATGTTGGTGGAGGCTGCACAACAGTCTCAATCTTTGAGAATGACCATATGGTTTCGACTAGTGTTATACCTCTTGGTGGTGATAACATCACGAAAGACTTATCGATTGGGTTACGCACATCTACAGAAGAGGCTGAGGAAATTAAAATAAATCATGGGCATGCTTTCTACGATGATGCTCAAGAAGATGAAGTCTTTGATGTAACAATTATTGGTAGTAACGCAAGACAAACTTTCAACCAATTACAGATTGCGGATATGATCGAAGCAAGATTAGAAGAGATTTATGCCTATGTCGAGAGAGAAATCCGTAGAATGGGATATCATGAACTACCTGGTGGCTATGTTCTAACCGGAGGAACCATGAAAATGTCGGGAGCACTCGAGCTTGCTGGTGATGTATTCCAAGCTAATGTTCGTATTGCAATCCCAGATTATATTGGGGTACGTGAGTCACAATTCACCGCAAGTGTTGGTATACTACAATTTGCATATCATAATGCAAAGATACAAGGAAAAGAATTATTCCCAGCCATTACCACCCATGCGGAGGAACCGAAACCAAAAAGAATCAAGAAACAACCGACCAAAACTACTACTGAGAATGAAAAAGATAAAAAAGAGTCTGGAATTGCTAATTTATTTAAGTATTTCTTCGATTAATAAGCGTTCCCACATTAAAATTAGCTTCTAGAAATCTTGTAATTTGCATATTAGGAGGAACGAAAAATGTTAGAGTTTGATACAAGTATTGACCAATTGGCTACGATTAAGGTTATTGGTGTCGGTGGTGGCGGAAATAACGCTGTAAACCGAATGATTGATCATGGTGTTGAAGGTGTAGAATTTATCGCTGCTAATACTGACGCACAAGCTTTAAATTTATCAAAAGCAGAAACTAAACTACAAATAGGTGGCAAGCTTACTAGAGGACTTGGCGCAGGTGCTAATCCTGAGGTAGGAAAAAAGGCAGCTGAAGAAAGTAGAGAACAGCTAGAAGAAATTCTTCAAGGTGCTGATATGGTATTTGTTACTGCTGGAATGGGTGGAGGAACTGGAACTGGTGCAGCTCCAGTAATCGCTCAAGTTGCAAAAGACTTAGGTGCACTAACAGTTGGTGTTGTAACTCGTCCATTTTCATTTGAGGGTCGTAGAAGATCTACACAAGCTGTCTCCGGAATTGAAGCATTAAAGAATAATGTTGATACATTAATTGTAATTCCAAATGATCGTTTACTAGAAATTGTTGATAAAAATACCCCAATGCTTGAAGCTTTCAGAGAAGCTGATAATGTATTAAGACAAGGGGTTCAAGGTATTTCAGACTTAATTGCAAAACCAGGATTGATTAATGTTGACTTTGCCGATGTTAAGACAATTATGTTTAATAAAGGGTCTGCATTAATGGGGATTGGTATTGCGACTGGAGAAAACCGTGCTACAGAAGCTGCTAAAAAGGCAATTTCCTCTCCATTACTAGAAACTTCAATTGATGGTGCTCATGGTATTCTGATGAATATTACTGGTGGTACGAACTTAAGTCTATATGAAGTTCAAGAAGCTGCAGATCTTGTAACCAATGCTGCTGATGAAGAGGTTAATGTAATTTTTGGATCGGTTATCAATGAAGATTTGAAAGATGAAATCATTGTTACGGTTATCGCTACTGGTTTTGATGAAAACAAAAAACCAGAACAACCAGTTAGACAACGTCCTGCAATTAATCAAAACCAAACTGCTGCAACAAGAGCTAATGATGATAATGTTCACACAAAAGAACCGATGCAACAACAAGCCAGACCACGTCAAGAAGAAGATATTTTAGATATCCCAACATTCTTACGTAACCGCAATAGAAATAGATAATGTTTCATATAGAAACGAACGTATGGCTATATAGCTATACGTTTTTTCTTTTTGTAGTATTCTAGCGAATAATATAATATTCTTCTTCTTTCCAGTGTAGGCAACTTATAATCAAAAATTCTCTTAAGTACCCTCGACATAACTAGTTGAAATTAGCATTAATTTTCATACAAGAACTGACAGACTTCGCTTCATAACTAGTTTATACTTCTCTTTATACTTCTAATTTCAGTAGATTTCTAACTTGTCAGAATAGTATATCTGAGTAGTTTTCTCCAAAAATATTAGATTTCAAAGGAGTGAATTTCTTAGATGAAATAAAAAAAACAGAATAAAACCTTACTAAAACCCAGAAAGGAAAGAATAGTATGACTATTTACCTTGATGCAGTTTGGGTTTTGAACTTTCTCTTAGATTTCATGCTTTTAATGTTAACACAGGCGCTCTGTCGCGAATCTTCACCTAAAAGCAGGTTAATAATAGGGGCCTTCTTTGCATCATTAATTGTTCCAATGACTCTCTATTTTCCAAACTCGTATATCACTACGGTATTCGGAAAGATACTTTATTCTATTCTAATTATTTTGGTTACATTCCGATTTATCTCCTTTAATCGAATGATAAAGCAGCTATTATTATTTTATTTTGTATCATTTGCAATTGGAGGTGGAATGTTTGCTGCGCATTATCTATTACAAAGTCCAGTTGCTATAACTGCTGCAGGATTCCTATCTTTTAGTAGTGGATATGGGGACCCGATTAGTTGGATTTTTGTTGTAATTGGATTTCCAATCGTATTTTGGTTTACGAAGAATCGTTTGGACAAGCACGCAATCGAAAAAATTCGATACGATCAACTTTATGAGGTTTCCATCACCATAAACAATAGAACTTTAACAACTACAGGGTTCATTGACAGTGGTAATCAACTAGTGGATCCATTAACAAAGCGACCTGTCGTTATTTGTGATGAGGTATTCTTACAGCAATGGTTTATCAGAGAAGATTGGCAACATTTAAAAAGGGCTTATGAAGAATTTAATATGGAACAAATTCCGAAATCTTTGGAGAACTATATTCAAGTTGTTCCATTTCATGGGGTTGAAGGTAAGAGTAATTTTCTTTTAGCTATTAGACCCGAAAAATTAACCATTCTATACGAAAATCACCATATTGTAGCCACTAAGGTCTTAATTGGTATTCAATTTGCAGATTTAACAAAAGACAAACGTTATCATTGCTTACTTCACCCACAAATTATTAAACTAGCAACTATTCATTCGGCATAACATGGTTTATATAATTAGAAATTACAATTAGTGATTAATAGTTGGGTATGTGTTCATCACTTGTAAATAAGTAAAATACAAACTAGAAAAAGGAGCGTTACATAATGAAAAAAATTACATTTAAAATGCGCATTTGGTGGTATAAACTACTCGTACGATTAGGCATTAAATCTGAGGAAATTTATTATATAGGAGGAAGTGAAGCATTACCACCTCCTCTTTCAAAGGAAGAAGAAGGTGAGCTATTAGTTCAATTGACAAATGGGGATCCAGCTGCAAGGTCTGTGCTGATTGAACGAAACCTTCGATTAGTCGTTTATATAGCAAGAAAATTCGAAAATACAGGTATTAATATAGAAGATTTAATTAGTATTGGTACCATTGGATTAATAAAAGCAGTCAATACTTTTAATCCAGAAAAAAAGATAAAATTAGCTACATATGCATCTAGATGTATTGAAAATGAGATATTAATGTACTTAAGAAGGAATAATAAACTGAAATCAGAGATCTCGTTTGATGAGCCTTTAAACATTGATTGGGATGGCAATGAATTATTATTATCAGATGTATTAGGAACCGATGATGATGTGATTACTAAAAATTTGGAAACAAAGGTGGATAAACACTTATTGCAAAATGCACTTTCACAACTTAATGCAAGAGAAAAGCAAATCATGGAGCTTAGGTTCGGTCTTATTGGTGAAGAAGAAAAAACACAAAAAGATGTTGCCGATATGCTAGGGATATCTCAATCCTATATTTCAAGGTTAGAAAAGAAAATTATTCGTCGATTGAAAAAAGAATTTAATAAAATGGTTTAGCCTTGATAATACTAGAATGTACTAGAAAATATGACCGTATTTATGTCCTAATATAATTTGTAGATTTGCATAAATTTTCCCTTCCTAGGAGATACTGTCCTTGAACAGCATCTCCAACTGGGAGGGTATAGAATGACTAGACATAAAGTAGTAATCTGTGGAGTTGATACATCAAAATTACCCGTATTGACGAATGAGGAAATGAAAAAATTATTCGTTAAAATGCAATCGGGAGACATTAATGCAAGAGAGGAATTAGTTAACGGAAATCTTCGTCTTGTATTAAGTGTCATTCAACGATTTAATAATCGTGGTGAATATGTAGACGATTTATTTCAAGTTGGTTGTATTGGTTTAATGAAATCGATTGATAACTTTGATTTAAGTCATAATGTGCGATTTTCTACCTATGCAGTGCCCATGATTATAGGAGAAATACGAAGATACCTAAGAGACAATAATCCAATTAGAGTCTCTCGTTCTCTAAGAGATATTGCATACAAGGCATTGCAAGTACGTGAAAAGCTAATAAATAAAACATCAAAAGAACCTACGCCGGCAGAAATTGCGGAGGAAATGGGTGTTCCGCACTCGGACGTGGTATTTGCTATGGATGCTATTCAAGATCCTGTTTCCTTATTTGAGCCTATTTATAATGATGGGGGAGACCCAATTTTTGTAGTGGATCAGATTAGTGATGAAAAAGACAAAGATGATACATGGGTTGATAAACTTTCCTTAAAGGAAGGAATGTATCAATTGAATGAACGAGAAAAAATGATTTTAAATAAACGCTTTTTTCAAGGGAAAACACAAATGGAAGTTGCCGATGAAATCGGTATCTCACAAGCACAAGTGTCCAGACTAGAAAAAGCAGCAATTAGCCAAATGAATAAACAGATGTTTGAATAAATTTAAATTAGATTATCATGTGAATTATAAAGAGTAAATGACTATTGAATCGCAACTCGATTTGATAGTCATTTTTAGATGCTTTGACGTGTAGATTTGTACCCTGTATAATTAATAACCGTGTTTTACATTTGAGCAAGCCGGTGGTTATGTCGATGGTTATAATTAAGAGGCAGTTTTAAATATTCACTTTCTACCCAACGGTCTTCAATGAAAAATAATATTTTAGACACTTGCTTATACATAATTAGGAGGTTAAGCGTGAGATTTAACAATAAGAAACATTTGGATTGGCCTGTGTTTATTGCAAGTGGTGGTTTTTTAATTGTATTTATTTTGTTATCCATTTTTAACAGTGAAGGAGTCGGAAAAACAATCTCCGTACTGTTTGAGTACTCGGCAGATTTGTTTGGAGCCTATTGGCAACTACTTTTGTTAGGTAATTTTTTAGTCGGTTTAGGTCTTGCATTTTCCAAATATGGTAAAGTGCGTTTAGGGAAACAAGACAAACCAATATATAGTTATTTTCGCTGGATTGCAATGATACTAGTAACGTTGTTGGCAAGTGGTGGTGTATTCTGGGCTGCTTCGGAACCAATGTATCATTACATGAACACACCACCTTTATTTGGTGGAGGAGAATTTAATAATATTTTCGCTGCATTCGCCCAATCCTATATGCATTGGGGATTTACTGCATGGGCGATTTTAGGTACTCTTGCATCAATTGTAATGATGTATGTGCATTATAATAAAAAGCTTCCATTACGTCCTCGAGGATTGCTTTACCCAATTTTCGGAGAAAAAATATATCATAATAGTATGATTGGTACTACAGCTGATACTTTTTCTATAATTGCTACAGTTGCTGGTACATTGGGGCCATTAGGTTTCCTAGGGTTACAGATTGCTTATGGATTAAATCATCTATTTGATGTACCAAACACCATGACTCTAAGTATTTCCGTTGTTATTATTTTAGCTATCATTGCTGCCATATCTGCAGCGACAGGTGTAGACCGTGGAATTTTAACCTTGAGCCGTTATAATGTTGGTTTCACCATATTTTTAGCATTTATGGTTCTCCTTTTAGGTCCTACTATGTTTATTATTGATGCTTTTGTAGGCGGAACCGGAGTACATCTACAAAATTTCTTTACCATGAGTCTATTCCGTGGGGATAATAGTTGGCTTGGTGGTTGGACAATATTCTTTTGGGGTTGGTTTATTGGCTATGCCCCAATGCTCATTGTATTTATCAGTAGGATTTCACGAGGGAGAACAATCCGGGAATTAATTATAGCTGTATCCATTGTTGCGCCTATTGTTAATAATTTCTGGTTTTCTGTAGTTGGTGGAACTGGAGTGTATTTCGAAAAAGAAAACCCAGGGTCCATCTCTAAACCACTATCTGAAGGTGGGATGGAGGCTGCCGTGATGGCAATAACAGACCAACTTCCAATGGGAACATTATTTGGAATCGGATTCTTACTTGTTTCTATTATATTTGTCGTGACAACTGTCGATACGATGTCCTATACTGTTGCTGCAACTTTAACAGGGAATGATAAACCAAAACGCTGGTTAAGGGTGTTTTGGGCAGGCATATTTGGATTAACTACTGTCATGATATTACCGATGGGTGATAGTATCTCTTCTATTCAAAATTCTATTGTTATCACGGCAGTTCCAGTATCGTTATTATTACTACCACCATTGTGGAATGCCCCAAGAATAGCTAGAAAAATGGCAGTGGAAGAAAAACGGGAAGCTTTAAGGGAATTACGAAAAAAAGATAAAGATTAAATGTAAGGAGTCTGTTACGATAGTTTTCATAACAGGCTCCGTTTTTTGTTATGGTTATACTGTAAAGTTCATTACCCTAGCTCAGAATGAACGAACAACTTCATGCATATACATCACTAGTAAGGGTAGGTGAGCCGTGATGATAAAATTATCAGATCTTCAAGTAAAAGAAGTTATTGTGATCAATGATGGAAAAAGATTAGGACACATTTCAGATTTAGAAATAGACCCAGATCGTGGTAGAATAATTGCTCTAATAATCTATTTGCGTGATAAAAAGGGTGGTTTTTTTGGAAAGTCAGATGAAATGATGATATATTGGGAACAAATCGTTACAATTGGCTCTGATGTCATTCTAGTGAAAGATATAACGCGTCCGAAGTTATATCTTGAATAATAGGAGCTCAAACTAGCAGGGGGAATTACTGTGGTAGACGCTTATGAATTAGAAGATAATGAAATATTATATATCAATAAATGGATGGATTTAGACTCCAATTTAAAAGTGGGTTTCACAACCCGTAATGGCGGAACTAGTAGAGGGTACTTTACCTCCAATAATCTAGGTTTACATGTATCTGATGATTATGATGATGTAATTGCCAATAGAAAGAAGCTAGCTGCAACTATTAAAATACCTTTAGAAAAATGGGTTGCTGGTGAACAAATACATCATACTTCAGTACAGATTGTTGAACCAACAGACGTTGGGAAAGGTGCAAAGTCTGTAGAGTCGTCTTTAGAGGGGGTTGATGGAATAATAACGAAAGAAACAGGTATCTTATGTACGGCTTTTTTTGCTGATTGTGTACCACTTTTCTTTTTTGACCCAATTACAAAATACATTGGTATAGCTCATGCTGGTTGGAAGGGTACAGTAGGGAGAATAGCTGAGGTTATGACGACTAAATTAATAGCACTTGGATGTAATATTAAAGACATCAATGTAACAATTGGACCATGTATTTCTAAGGAATATTATGAGGTAGATGAGTTTGTGAAAAATCGTATACCGTTGGAACATAGAGAACAAGTGTTAACACCTGTAGAGAATGGACACTATTTATTAGATTTAAAACAACTTAATGTCGAAATCCTTGTACAATCAGGTGTACTTCGTAGTAATATAGATATAACAAAATATTGCACGTTTAGAGATGATAACCTATTTTTCTCACATCGCCGGGACCAAGGGGAAACTGGCCGGATGTTAGGGTTTATTGGCTATAGCTGCTGATTTTCATGGGAGGAGAAATAAGTAATAATGGATGTCTCACAAAATTTAACAGAAATTAAAGCGAATATAGAAGCTGCGTGTCAAAAAAACAATCGGAATCCTGAGGACGTTACCATCATAGCGGTAACGAAATATGTTACAATAGAGAGAACTAAGGAAGCGATAAATGCAGGGCTATTAAATCTTGGCGAAAATCGTCAAGAAGGATTCATAGAGAAATACAATCATTTCGGCAAGACCGTTTCATGGCATTTTATTGGAAGTTTACAAACTAGAAAAGTAAAAGACATAATAGATAAGGTAGATTATATACACTCATTGGACAGGCTATCTTTAGCTAAAGAAATTAACAAACGTGCTTCTACCGTCATGGATTGTTTTGTACAAGTAAATGTAAGTGGTGAAGAATCTAAACATGGGATACAACCAGAGAATGTCATGCAGTTCATTGAGGAAATATCTGAATATACAAATATTCGGATTGTAGGATTGATGACAATGGCACCACATTCAGACGATAAGGCATTATTACATAAAGTATTTAGCGAACTCAGAGAATTACGGGACAAGGTAAAACAAAGAAATTATCGACATGCACCGTGTAACTATTTATCCATGGGAATGAGCAATGATTACGAGGTTGCCATTATGGAGGGTGCAACCCATATTAGAATTGGCTCAAAATTAGTAGGGGAAAATATGTGAGGTGACAAGATTGAGTTTTAAAAATAAGATAAAGACTCTTTTTGCAGTAGACGAAGAATATGAATATGAGTATGTAGAGGAAGAACATGAACCAGTAAAAGCGCCAATCAACAAGAAAAACCAAACAAATAATAATGTAATAAATTTAACAAGTGTAAAAACATCCTCATCCAAAGTCGTACTTTGTGAGCCGAGGACTTTTGAAGAAGCACAGCAGATAGCAGATAATATCGTTAATAAACGAGCGGTAGTCGTCAATCTACAACGAGTAGAACGAAATGAGGCAAAAAGGATTATAGATTTTTTAAGTGGAACTGTCTACGCAGTTAATGGTATTATTCAGCGACTGGGCTCCCAAACTTTTCTTTGCGCTCCTGATAACGTAGATGTTTCAGGTTCCATATCGGAAACGAATGAAGAAGATTTAAATAAAGGATGGTAAACTAATATATGTTATACATGATTTTTGATATTTTATATAAAGCCTTAAACATCTATAGTTTTGGATTAATTGTATATATCTTTATGTCTTGGTTTCCTGGTGCTCGAGAATCAGCATTTGGAAATTTTATGACTAGATTATATGAACCGTTTCTGGATCCATTTCGTAGAATCATCCCCCCGTTAGGTATGATTGATATTTCTCCAATTGTAGCCATTATCGTGTTGCGTTTAGCTGGTGCTGGAATTTGGGGGTTATATGGGATGATTGTGCGATTTATTGCTGGGTGAATGAACTAAATGGATATTTATCAACATTTTCGCAAAGAAGAACATAGTTTTATTGACCAGGTATTATCATGGATAGAACAAGTCGAGCGATCATTTCAGTCTAAACTAACAGATTTTCTGGATCCACGTGAACAACAGATTGTTGAAATGTTAGTTGGTACTGCTCATAATGATTTGCAAATGCGTTTATTTGGTGGCGGCCACCATTCAGAAAGAAAAAGAGCAATTATTGCACCCTATTATGAAGTAATTACAGATGAGGATTTTAATATATCTGTAGTTCAGGCCAATTATCAGGAAAAGTTTATTACGTTAGCACACCGTGATGTATTAGGGGCTTTTTTATCATTAGGGGTAAAGCGGAAAAAACTTGGAGATATTTTCGCTGGTGATGGTAAGATCCAAATAATTCTTGATCAAGATTTTACATCATTTGTAATCATGAATTTAACTGGTATTAAACGGGCGACGGTTAGTTTTGAAGAAAAGCAGTTTGCAGACTTAATTGAATATGAGTCTATCTGGTCTCAATCGGAGAAGATTGTCTCTTCACTACGATTAGATACTATGATAAAAGAAATCTATTCAATTTCTAGAAAAGATGCACAAATTGTCATTCAAAAAGGATTAGTGAAGGTTAATTATAGAATAGTAGAGGATAGCAAGTTTATTTTACGTGAAGGGGACTTAATTTCTCTGAGAGGAAAAGGTCGTAGTAAGCTTGTTGGAATTACTGGACAAACAAAAAAGGAAAAACTAAAAGTAACAATAGCTTTGTTACAGGTATAGTAAAGAACGGTTTTTTGATATATAATGATATCAAAGAGTCGTTCTTTCAGATTTTTTAGTTAAAAAAATTCTAAAATTGCAGGAAAAACTTACTTTTTGTCGAATATAATTGGTATACTAATAATGGACTTATACTATCTATTAAAATTTTTTAGGGAGGTAACCGCTATGCCATTAACACCACTAGATATACATAATAAAGAATTTACTAGAAGTTTTCGTGGATATGATGAAGATGAAGTTAATGAATTTTTAGATCAAGTTATTAAAGACTATGAAATAGTTATCCGTGAGAAAAAGGAATTAAAAGAAAGAATAGAACAAATGAATGAAAAGCTTAGTCATTTTACTAATATTGAAGAAACATTAAATAAATCCATTCTAATTGCACAGGAAACAGCTGAAGAACTAAAAGGTAATGCTTCTAAGGAATCAAAGCTTATTATAAAGGAAGCAGAAAAAAATGCTGATCGTATTATTAATGAAGCTTTAAGCAAGTCTCGCAAAATTTCGATTGAAGTTGAAGAATTAAAAAAACAAGCAAAAGTTTTCCGAACTCGATTAAAGATGTTAGTTGAAGCTCAACTCGATATGATTGGTACAGATGATTGGGAAGAATTATTTGAAGTAGAGATGGGAAAAGATTTAGAATTTGCTAAACAAGAATCTTAAGCCTTGACGTTTAAAGAAAATTTACATATAATGCATACACGAATAGGTAAATCATATTTCACATACGATGACAGAGACAGTATAAAAACAGTATGCTTGTTAAGCGAGCTAGGAATTGGTGGGAGCCTAGTACAGCACGTTTTTAGAATATCACTCTAGAGTATCCAATTTGAACAGGGGAAGTAGAATTGGACGTGTAATTCACGTTACGAATATCGAGTGAATTTGAAATGAGTAATCATTTTAAATTTATAAGGGTGGTACCGCGAGTCTTCTCGTCCCTTTTGGGATTAGAGAGGCTTTTTTTATTATTTTTTTAATAGTTAAAATTGCGTGTTAAATATAAGGAGGAAGAACCAGTGGATTATAAAGAAACATTACTGATGCCAAAAACTGAATTTCCAATGCGTGGAAATTTACCGAACAAAGAACCAGAAAGACAAAAGAATTGGGAAGAAGTTAATTTATATGAAAAGTCTTTAGAAAGAACAAAAGGTAGACCGCTATTTATTTTGCATGATGGGCCACCATATGCGAATGGAGACCTTCATATTGGGCATGCCATGAATAAAGTGTTAAAGGACTTTATTACTCGTTATAAATCAATGTCAGGCTATCACGCACCATATGTTCCAGGCTGGGATACACATGGTCTTCCGATTGAAACAGCTTTAACAAAGAACAAAAAAGTTAACCGTAAAAAGTTATCTGTAGCTGAGTTTAGACAACTTTGTGCAGAATATGCATTGTCACAGGTGGATAACCAGAGAACACAATTCAAACAGTTAGGTATTAGAGGTGATTGGGATAACCCATATATCACTCTTACTAAAGATTATGAAGCAGAGCAAATTAGAGTTTTTGGTGAAATGGCAAAGAAAGGCTATATTTACAAAGGGTTAAAGCCAGTATATTGGTCTCCATCTTCTGAATCCGCACTTGCTGAAGCGGAAATCGAGTATTATGATAAACGCTCTGCATCTATTTACGTATCATTTGACGTATTAGATGGTAAGGATGTCTTAAATGCAGGAGATAAGATTGTAATATGGACAACAACACCTTGGACACTTCCTGCAAACCTAGGTATTAGTGTTCATCCTGAAGTCGATTACGTCGTAGTCGAAGCAGATGGTAACAAATACGTAGTTGCAGAAGCACTATTAGAGAGTTTAACAGAAGAGTTAGAATGGGATAACCCACAAGTTATTAAGTCATTTAAGGGACAAGAATTAGAACGTGTTACTGCAAAACATCCTTTCTATGACAAAGAATCACTTGTGATGTTAGGTGAGCATGTTACAACTGATGCTGGTACAGGATGTGTACACACAGCACCTGGACATGGGGAAGATGACTTTTATGTATCAAATAAATATGGCTTACAAACGATTTCCCCAGTAGATGAGAAAGGTGTATTTACAAGTGAAGCACCAGGTTTTGAAGGACTGTTTTATGATGATGCAAATAAGGTAGTAACCGAGAAACTAGAGGAAGTAGGATCATTATTAAAAATGAGTTTTATTACCCACTCTTATCCTCATGATTGGAGAACGAAAAAGCCAACTATCTTCCGTGCAACTGCACAGTGGTTTGCATCAATTAAGGACTTTCGTGAAGATATCCTAAATGAAATCAAACAAGTTAAATGGTACCCTTCATGGGGAGAAACAAGGTTATATAACATGGTGCGTGATCGTGAAGATTGGTGTATTTCTCGTCAGCGTGCTTGGGGAGTTCCAATTCCAGTTTTCTATGGTGAAGATGGAACACCGATTATAACAGATGAAACTATTGAACATGTAGCTAACCTTTTTGCTGAACATGGTTCCAACATTTGGTTTGAACGTGAAGCAGAAGATTTATTACCAGAAGGATATACATCGGAACATAGTCCAAACGGTAAATTTACAAAAGAAATGGATATTATGGATGTTTGGTTTGATTCTGGATCATCACATGCTGGGGTACTATTAAATCGTGAAGATCATAGAAGACCAGCAGATGTGTACTTAGAAGGTAGTGACCAATACCGAGGTTGGTTCAACTCGTCACTATCCACCGCAGTTGCTGTAACAGGAAAAGCACCGTATAAGTCCATCATTAGTCACGGTTTTACTCTAGATGGTAATGGACGTAAAATGAGTAAATCATTAGGTAATGTTATCTTACCATCTAAAGTATTAAAGCAATTAGGTGCTGATATTCTTCGCCTATGGGTAGCATCTGTTGATTACCAAGCTGATGTTCGTATCTCTGATGATATCTTAAAACAAACATCGGAAAGTTATCGTAAAATCCGTAATACATTCCGTTTCATGTTAGCGAACCTTGCAGATTTCAATCCGGAAACAGATCGTGTTCCAGAAAGGGAAATGGAAGAAGTAGATCGATTCATGCTGCATCGTTTACAAACATTGGTTAAAGAAGTACGTGAAAGCTACGATAGATATGAGTTCTCACCTATCTTCCATCGCATCCATAACTTCTGTGCAGATGATTTAAGCTCATTCTATTTAGATTTTGCAAAAGACATTCTGTACATTGAAGCTAGAGACAATCATCGTCGTCGCAGCATTCAAACTGGATACTATGAAATCCTAACAACATTGGTACAATTATTAACGCCAATCATACCTCATACGGCTGATGAGGTATGGGAGTATATTCCTGGAGTTAAGGAACCTAGTCCACAACTTACGGATATTCCAGAACCAAGAGAAGTGGATGGATTTACTGGACTTGAAGACAAGTGGAATCACTTTATGGCAGTCCGAGACGATGTTTTAAAAGCATTAGAGGAAGCGCGTAATGAAAAAGTAATTGGAAAATCATTAGAAGCTAAGATAACAGTTGTTCCTAGAGATAACGAAACAAAAGAAGTATTAGATTCAATTGAAGATGTTCATCAATTGCTAATTGTTTCAGAAGCAAATGTTGTAGATAATGCGGATAATGTAAATGAATATCGCTATGTAAGTATTCTAGTTGAAAAACATCCAGGTGAAAAATGTGAAAGATGCTGGGTTGCATCTGAAACAGTTGGAGAAGATGCCAATCATCCTTCACTATGTACACGTTGTGCAAATGTAGTTGAAGAGCATTATCATGCTTAAGTATAACTTAAGTATTTAGAAGAGAGTAAGAGTACAAATCCTTTGTGATTTGTACTCTTATTTGTTTACTAAGCCGAAAAGGTATTCATCTCTATCACAAATTATTGAATTTCTGCCTAATAAAGTATAAGATAAACTAAGGATTTTAATCTTACTTACAGAGAGAGAAATAGCTATATCGGAGGAAAAATGAATGTATCGTTATTATCTTATAGCAGTTATTGCAATTGCAATTGATCAAATCACAAAATATCTCGTCGTGAAGAACATGGAATTATATGAACAAATACCAATAATTGACGGTTTCTTCTATTTAACATCACATCGAAATAGTGGTGCTGCTTGGGGAATATTAGAAGGTAAAATGGGCTTCTTTTATGTTATTACTATTATTGTAATCATCGGGATTATTTATTATTTACATAAATATGGTAAGGACAATAAGCTTTTTGCTTCAGCTCTTGGTCTCATCTTAGGTGGGGCAATTGGGAACTTTATTGATCGTTTATTCCATCAAGAGGTTGTAGATTTCTTTGACTTTATTATATTTGGCTATGATTTTCCAATCTTTAATATTGCTGATTCAGCATTAACTATCGGTGTTATACTAGTTATAATCGCAACATTATTCGAGGAAAAGAAACAGAAGGGAAAGGCTTAAATGAGCTTACAGCATGTTGTAACCGAAAAAGAAAATAAACTACGTATTGATAAACTTTTAGCTGACATCAATCCTGAACAATCACGATCACAAGTTCAGGGCTGGATAACAAAAGGGCTAGTTAAAGTTAATAATGCAATCATTAAGGCTAATTATAAATGTCAGGTAGGCGATATTATTACGTGGAATACGCCCGAAATCGAAACATTAGATATCGAGCCGGAAAATATCCCATTAGACATAGTTTATGAAGACCAAGATTTATTAGTAGTAAATAAGCCTAAAGGAATGGTAGTTCATCCATCTGCAGGGCACCAGTCCGGAACGCTTGTAAATGCACTTTTGTATCATTGCAATGATTTATCAGGAATCAATGGTGTTGAACGTCCGGGTATCGTACATCGTATTGATAAGGATACAAGTGGGCTTTTAGTAGTAGCTAAAAGTGATAAAGCACATACAGGCCTTGCTGAACAATTATCTAATAAGGATGTCGAGAGAAAATATGAAGCAGTAGTTCATGGTGTTATCAATCATGATACTGGTATGGTGGATGCACCGATAGGTAGAGACCTAAAAGATAGGCAAAGAATGGGAATTGTCGAAAATGGAAAGCCAGCTGTAACTCGTTTTCACGTTTTACATCGTTTTAAAGAATTCACTCATATTGAGTGTCAACTAGAGACCGGAAGAACACATCAAATCCGTGTTCATATGCGTTATATTGGATTTCCGCTAGTTGGAGATCCTAAATATGGTCCTCGTAAAACTTTAGATACGAATGGACAAGCTCTCCATGCAAAAGTGTTAGGGTTTACACATCCTGTATCTGGAGAGTGGTTGCGTTTTGAAGTGGAAGCACCAAGCTATTTTCAAAAGCTTCTTGAAACTCTGGAACAAATGTATTGACAGAACTATTTAATTCTGAAATAATAGAGCAAATGAATAAGAACCTTTAAATCAGTCCAGAGAGGCTAAAAAGGGAACGGTTAAATTACGGGATACATGTATTTAAAACCCTTTTTTCCTCATGGAGAAATGGGTTTTTTATTTTGGGGGTAAGGAAATGAATAAAAAAACAGAAATTTTGGATGAGCAAGCAGTTAATCGAGCGCTTACCCGTATTGCTCATGAAATCTTAGAGAAAAATAAAGGTGGAGATGACCTAGTTATTGTAGGGATTAAAACTAGGGGAGTACCTTTAGCAAAGCGTATTCAAGAAAAAATAAGAAACATAGAAGGTATTACACTACCCATTGGTGATTTAGACATTACATTGTATCGCGATGATCTAGCGAAGGCAGTAGAATCAAATGAGCCTGAAATACGTGATACAGATATTCCTGTTGATATAAACAATAAAAAAGTTATCTTGATTGATGATGTACTGTACACAGGTAGAACTGTTCGTGCTGCGATGGATGCAGTTATGGATTTAGGAAGACCTTCTCAAATCCAATTAGCAGTTTTAGTTGATCGTGGACATCGAGAACTACCAATCCGGGCCGATTATGTTGGGAAAAACATTCCAACATCAGACAAGGAGATAATTGTTGTTCAGTTAAACGAAGTGGATCATGGTACTGATTTAGTATCTATCTATGAAAAATAATATTTTGACCTTTAATTAAATCCAGAGAGGTTTACAAGGTCGCTCATGTTACGTGCTTAAAAATTCTGCACGTATACCTCTTTGCGACTAAAACCGCAAAGAGGTTTTTTTATTGTAAACGTATAGGTTTCAAGAGGCTCACGTTTTCCAACATTTCAACCGGACAGGAGTGTCATTCATGAACCACTTTATCTCAATCAACCAATTATCTAACGAACAAATCACAAGACTACTAGAAAAAGCCAAAACATACAAAGCAACAAACTACGCCATACCGAAACAACTATTCGCAGCGAACTTATTTTTTGAACCTAGTACAAGAACAAAAATGAGCTTCACTGTAGCTGAAAGAAAACTAGGATTAGAAGCATTAGACTTCTACCCTGAGTCATCAAGCATACAAAAAGGTGAGTCTCTATACGATACGGTCAAAACATTTGAATCCATCGGTGCCGATGTACTGGTAATACGGCACCAGGCTGATGATTGGATTTCTGAATTAGAGCAAAGTATTAACATCCCAATCATCAATGCTGGAGCTGGGAAAGCAGAACATCCATCACAATGTATGTTAGACCTACTCACTATTTATGAGGAATATGGTAGATTTGAGAATTTGAATGTAGTCATTGTTGGTGACATAAAGCATAGTCGGGTAGCTAAATCTAATGCACATGCATTGAAAAGGCTTGGTGCAAATGTATTTTTAAGTGCAGCGCCAGGTTATGAAGATGAATCACTCGAATATCCATATGTAAGCATGGATGAAGCTATTCCGTTTTGTGATGTTGTCATGCTATTAAGAATCCAGCATGAAAGACATGATGAAAAACATGAAACTTCAAGTTATCTTACACAATTTGGATTAACAAAAGAAAGAGAAAGTAAAATGCAAAAACATGCCATTATTTTACATCCAGCACCTATTAATCGCGGTGTGGAAATAGATGGAGATTTAGTGGAGTGTAGCCGTTCAAGAATATTTAAACAAATGGAAAATGGTGTTTATATTAGAATGGCAATCTTAACATATGTGCTAGAAGAATGGGGGATTATTGATGAAAGTCTTATTAAGGAATGCTAGAAGATTGTTAGAAGATGGTGAGTTAGAAAGCTGTGACGTTCTAGTTGATGGGGGTAAAGTTTTAAAAATTAGCTCCTCAATAGAGGAAGAGAATTTAGACAGAACGATAGACTGTAAAGGTAATCTTTTAACACCAGGATTCATCGATGTACATATCCATTTACGTGAACCAGGCGGTGAACATAAAGAAACCATTGAGACAGGAACAAAAGCTGCTGCAAGAGGTGGCTATACAACTGTTTGCTCTATGCCTAATACGAATCCGGTTCCAGATTGTGAAGAAACAATTAATAGCTTACTAGATAAAATTGAACAAGATGCTTCTATTCGTGTGCTTCCTTATGCGTCTATTACAAAAGGACTAAAAGGTGAAGAATTAACGAATATTGATCGTATATCAAAGTTAGAAATATTTGCTTTTACAGATGACGGTGTTGGCATTCAAACTGCTGATACTATGCTTCAAGCGATGAGAAAAGCAGCAGAAAATAACAAAGCCATTGTAGCGCATTGTGAGGATAATTCAATAATTTACGGAGGTGTTGTACATGATGGGGATGTGAGTAACCGTTTAAATCTACCAGGAATCCCTTCATTAAGTGAATCCGTACAAATCGCAAGAGATGTCTTATTAGCTGAGTCTGCTGGCTGTCATTACCATGTTTGTCATGTTAGTACAAAAGAATCGGTAAGAGTCATTCGGGATGCTAAAAGAGCTGGGATTAAAGTTACGGCTGAAGTGACACCACATCATTTGCTATTAAATGAAGAATCCATACTTCATGATGATGCTAATTATAAAATGAACCCGCCTCTTAGAAGTAAGGAAGATCAACAAGCTTTAATGGAGGGCTTGCTAGATGGAACCATAGATTTTATCGCAACCGACCATGCTCCACATTCAGAGGAAGAAAAAGCTCAAGGCATATTAAAAGCTCCGTTTGGAATCGTTGGTTTAGAAACAACCTTTCCACTACTTTATACCAATCTTGTGAGAACTGGTGAGGTTACATTAAAGCAATTAGTAGACTGGCTAACCATTAAACCAGCGACAATTTTTCAATTGCCATATGGGAGATTAGCCGAGGGAGAAATAGCAGATTTAACATTAGTCAATCTTGAAGTAGAAACGACAATTGATAAGTTTACTTTCTATTCAAAAGGAAAAAATACACCGTTTCATAATTGGAATGTAACAGGAATTCCAGTACTCACCATGTATGAAGGAGAAATTGTCTACGAGGAGGATGCAAATGATTAAAAGAAAACTAGTATTAGAAGATGGTACTGTTTTGATTGGAAAAGGTTTTGGAAGTAATAAAGAAATAAGTGGTGAGGTAGTTTTTAATACTGGTATGACAGGTTATCAGGAAATCATCACTGACCCATCCTACTGTGGACAAATCGTAACCTTAACCTATCCATTAATTGGAAACTACGGCATTAACCGAGATGACTTTGAAACAGTAGCCCCTTTTATCAATGGATTAATTGTTAAAGAGTATAGTGAGTATCCTTCAAACTTTAGAAGCGTTGAAACTATTGATAGTTTTTTAAAAGCACATGATATCCCAGGCCTAGCTGGAATTGATACCCGAAAGCTTACGAAGATTATTCGTAAGGCTGGGACAATGAGAGGTTATTTAGCCAATATTGAGGTTCCCAAAGAAGAAATAATGGAAAGATTAGCGGCTACACCTATTTCACATGACCAAGTTAAACAAACTTCAACAACTAAACCATATATTGTTCCAGGACGTGGATACCGTATCGTTCTTGTAGACTTTGGTATGAAGCATGGTATTTTACGAGAATTAACCAAACGAAACTGTCATGTGACAGTCGTTCCATACAATTATCCAGCTGAGAATATCTTACGATTAAAGCCAGATGGAATCATGCTAACAAATGGTCCAGGAGATCCGCAAGATGTACCTGAGGCAATTGAGATGATACGAAAAGTTGTGCCAACTATTCCAATTTTTGGAATATGTCTTGGCCACCAATTACTAGCTTTAGCTTGTGGAGCTGAGACAGAAAAGATGAAATTTGGTCACAGAGGTGGAAACCATCCGGTTAAAGATTTGGTGAATGAGAAGTCTTTCTTAACCTCACAAAATCATGGCTATGCAGTGAAGATGTCTTCATTAAAAAATACTGATTTAACTTTAACACAAATTGCTTTAAATGATAACTCAGTTGAAGGAATTAAGCATAAAGTGTATCCTGCTTTTTCAGTTCAATATCATCCAGAAAGCTCTCCAGGACCAGAAGATTCTAATTATCTATTTGATGATTTTCTTACTTTAATTGAAGGTCACATTGCGAATAGGGAGGAAGAAGTTTATGCCTAAAAACCAAGACATCCAGAAAATCTTAGTAATTGGTTCAGGTCCAATTGTAATAGGGCAAGCAGCTGAATTCGACTATTCAGGTACCCAAGCTTGTCAAGCATTACGGGAAGAAGGATATACGGTTATACTTGCTAACTCAAATCCAGCGACTATTATGACGGATCAAACCGTTGCAGACAAAGTCTATATGGAGCCATTAACAGTTGAATTTTTAACTAAAATTATCCGAAAAGAGCAGCCAGATGCTTTACTCCCAACATTAGGTGGTCAAACTGGTTTAAACTTAGCTGTTGCACTCGATAAAATCGGTATTCTTGACCAATACAATGTCAAATTATTAGGTACTTCATTAGAAGCAATTGAAAAAGCTGAAGATCGAGAAAAATTTCGTGAACTAATGAGTGTATTAGAGGAACCAGTACCGGAAAGTAGAATTGTTAATACCGTTGAAGATGCTATTGATTTTGCGAAAAGAATTGGATACCCACTTATTGTTAGACCAGCCTATACATTAGGTGGAACCGGTGGCGGTATGTGTCATGACGAGAGTGATTTACGTGAAATAACCCGAAATGGCTTGGCCTTGTCCCCAGTTCATCAGTGCTTGATAGAGAGAAATATTGCTGGATTTAAAGAAATTGAATATGAAGTTATGCGTGATAAAAATGACCAAGCAATTGTTGTTTGTAATATGGAGAATATTGACCCTGTTGGTATTCATACTGGTGATTCAATAGTAGTTGCACCTTCACAAACTTTAAGTGATAGAGAATACCAACTACTTAGAAATGCATCGTTAAAAATAATCCGTGCTTTAAAAATTGAGGGTGGATGTAATGTGCAATTAGCATTAGATCCCAACAGCTTCCATTATTATGTCATTGAAGTAAATCCACGAGTTAGTCGATCAAGTGCACTAGCGTCAAAAGCAACTGGTTATCCAATCGCGAAAATGGCAGCAAAAATTGCTGTTGGTTTAACTTTGGATGAAATTATTAACCCAGTTACCGGAACGACATTTGCTTTATTTGAACCAGCACTCGACTATGTAGTGACAAAGATTCCCCGTTTCCCGTTTGATAAATTTGTAACCGGTGACCGTAAATTAGGAACACAAATGAAAGCAACCGGAGAGATTATGGCTATTGGTAGAAATTTTGAAGAATCCTTGTTAAAAGGAATACGTTCCATGGATATTGGAACTGAGGAGTTAGGGTTAGCAGATTTAACATTTGCATCTGTTGAGGATTTAAAAATTAGATTACAGAAAGCAGATGATGAACGAATTTTTGTATTAGCTGAAGCATTCCGTCGAGGTATCACGTTAAACGAGATCTTTGCTTTAACAAAAATAGATCCATACTTCTTAAAGAAAATTGAAGACCTAGTCATGTTTGAGAACAAAATTAGTTCTAATCAGTACTCCAAGACGGTTTTGCATGAGGCAAAAGAAAAAGGTTTTTCAGATAATCATATCGCAAGACTTTGGGAAATAACTGTTGATGAACTTTATCAATTTCGTATGAAAGAAAATATCATCCCTATATACAAAATGGTTGATACATGCTCAGCGGAATTTGAGTCACAGACACCGTATTTTTACAGCACATATGAAGAGGAGAATGAATCTATATCCTCAACCAATCGTAAAGTATTGGTACTAGGTTCTGGACCTATCCGCATTGGGCAAGGAATTGAGTTTGACTATGCAACTGTCCATTCTGTTTTAGCAATTAAAGAAATGGGTTATGAAGCTATTATTATGAATAATAATCCTGAGACAGTTTCAACTGACTTTAGTATATCAGATAAGCTTTATTTCGAACCGTTAACATTGGAAGATGTTATGCATGTAATTAACCTTGAAAAACCAGAAGGCGTTATTGTTCAATTTGGGGGGCAAACCGCTATAAACTTGGCTGAAGGTCTTACAAGACGCGGGGTTACAATCCTTGGAACGGATCTTGAGGCAATAGATACTGCAGAAGACAGGGATAAATTTGAGTTGTTATTGGATGAACTTCATTTATTACGCCCTCAAGGAAAAGCAGTTAAACATATGGACCATACAATAGAAGTGGCTGAATCTATAGGGTATCCAGTATTGGTTCGTCCTTCGTATGTTATCGGTGGTAGCCGTATGGAGATTGTTTACAATACCGTTGAACTAGAAGCATATTTAGAAAAAACAGGTCATATTACAGACCGACATCCAATTTTAATTGATAAATATATCACGGGAATTGAAGTAGAAGTTGATGCCATTAGTGATGGAGAGACTATAATTGTTCCAGGAATAATGGAACATATAGAGCGCTCTGGAGTCCATTCAGGTGATTCGATTGCCGTATACCCACCACAAAGACTATCGGAAACAGTAAAAGAAAAATGCTTCGACGCAACATTAAAGATAGCAAAAGCTTTAAGAGTAAAAGGTTTAGTGAATATCCAATTTATTATTTGTGATGAGGATGTTTATGTATTAGAGGTAAATCCGAGAGCGAGTAGAACCATACCATTCTTAAGTAAAATTACAGGAGTTACTATGGCAAACTTAGCAACAAGATGTATTTTAGGGGAAAAGCTTAGCAAATTAGGCTATCATTCAGGTATTCTACCAGAAGCTAATTTAGTATCTGTGAAAATACCAGTATTTTCTTTTGAGAAGTTACGAAGTGTAGATACCATTCTTGGTCCGGAAATGAAATCAACAGGCGAAGCAATTGGTTATGATAAAACAATGGAAAAAGCCTTATATAAAGGGTTACTTGCAGCGGGTATCTCGGTGCCAAGTGAAGGGGCAGTATTAATTACAGTGTCAGATAAAGATAAACTTGAAATGTTGGATGTTGCTGAGCGGTTCCATCAATTAGGATTTCAGATTTACGCAACAGCGGGAACAGCGTCTTTCTTGAGAGGGGCAAACCTCCCAGTTGTTGAAGTAGCAAAAGTTGGAGCTAAGGATGAGAATGTTCTATCTATCATTGAACAAGGCAAAGTTCAATTTGTAGTAAATACCATTACTACAGGAAAGCAACCACGATCTGACGGATTTATAATTCGGAGGGTATCTGTAGAACGGGGAATTCCTTGTTTGACAAACTTAGACACAGCAAACGCTATACTAAATGTTATTGATTCCACCACGTTTTCTGCCTATCCTGTACAGACAAAAGAGGCTATTTTATTATGATGTTAAAGGACAAAATGAAAATTGTATCCACCACGTATATAGCAAAAGATACGATAGAAATGGTGCTTGAAAACTCAAATATTACTGAGTTTGCCGTCCCAGGTCAATTTTTACACATCCATGTAGGCACACACACTTTGAGAAGACCCATTTCCATTGCGGATTGTAATAAACAATTAAATCAAATAAAAATTCTATTTAAGGTAAATGGCGAAGGTACAAACAAACTAGCAAGTTATCAACAAGGTGAATATTTGGATGTAATCGGTCCCCTTGGTAATGGCTTCACAATGGACGGTGAAACCAATTCGACGGTGTTGTTGATTGGGGGAGGAATTGGTGTACCGCCATTGTATTATTTAGGTAAAACACTAAAAGAAAAAGGAATTAACATAGTATCCGTTCTTGGATTTCAACAGAAAGATCATGTGTTTTATGAGCAGCAATTCCAAGAATTAGGGGAGACCTTAATTGTTACCGATAATGGTTCGTATGGGTATAAGGGATTTGTAACAGATGTATTAGATCAAATTAATGAATTTGACTGCTATTATTCCTGCGGCCCTATTCCAATGCTTAAGGCTCTAACAACTAAGCTTAAAGGAAAGAATGGTTATATTTCCTTAGAAGAGCGAATGGGCTGTGGGGTTGGAGCGTGCTTCGCATGTGTCTTACCAACCATGGATGGTACTAGTTATAAAAAAATTTGTAAAGATGGGCCGGTTTTCCAAGCAGAGGAGGTTACATTATGAATCTAGCAATTGAACTTCCTGGCTTGTCTTTAAAGAACCCGATTATGCCAGCATCAGGCTGTTTTGGATTTGGCCGTGAGTATGGTGAATTCTATAATCTTAGTAAACTAGGTGCTGTGATCATGAAAGCAGCAACCGGTAGTGAACGCTTTGGTAATCCAACACCAAGAGTTGCAGAAACAGCTTCGGGAATGTTGAATGCAATTGGGCTTCAGAATCCAGGGGTACATAAAATAATCGAAACGGAAGTCCCTTTCTTGTCTCAGTTCGATACGAATATAATTGCGAATATAGCAGGAAGCACATTACGGGAATATGAAGAAGTAGCCTATGCATTTAACGAAGCGGACAAAGTCCATGCACTTGAACTAAATATTTCCTGTCCTAATGTAAAGGAAGGTGGGATTCAATTTGGTACGGATCCATCGATGGCAGCACGTGTAACAGAGGCTGTGAAAAAAGTTAGTCATCTACCGGTATATGTAAAACTATCACCGAATGTAACCGATATTGTATCGATGGCTAAAGCAGTTGAATCCGCTGGGGCAGATGGATTATCGATGATTAATACTATAACAGGTATGCAAATCCACGTGCCAAGTAGAAAACCACTTATTGCTAATAAAACGGGAGGATTATCTGGACCTGCCATTAAACCTGTGGCTATTCGTATGATTTATGAAGTAAGCCAGCAAGTTAATATTCCAATTATTGGAATGGGTGGTATCCAAAGTGCGGTGGATGTTTTGGAGTTTTTATTAGCTGGTGCAAGTGCTGTTGCGATTGGTACAGCAAATTTTCAAAATCCATTTATTTGTTCAGACATAATTGATGAGTTACCAAGTGTAATAGAAAAATACGGCTTCCACTCCGTTCAAGAAGTGATTGGAAAGGGGATTGTTTCATGAAAGAATCTATATATCTAGCATTGGATTTTCCGAATTGGCAAGAAGCGAATAGTTTTATAGAGGACAATCATTTACAAGGTGTTCCAGTTAAAGTTGGAATGGAACTTTATTATCGTGAAGGTCCTCGGATTATTGAACGATTAAAACAGAATAACCATAAGATCTTCCTGGATTTAAAACTTCATGACATTCCTACAACTGTTATGCGTACCATGAGTGTACTTTCAAGTTTAGAAGTAGATATGGTTAATATTCATGCACTTGGAGGAAGTGAAATGATACAAAGAGCAAGGGAAGGGCTATTAAATGGTAATCCTAACTTTGATACCAAACTAATAGCTGTAACCGTATTAACCTCTATGGATGAACAAGTGTTAAATAACGAAATGGGTATACCTGGTAATCTGCTAGAAACTACCGTGAAATTATCCTCTTTTGCCCAAAAAGCAGGGGTAGATGGAGTGGTTTGTTCTACACATGAAGTAAACCGAGTTAAAGCCATTTGTGGTGAAGATTTTATTACGGTTACACCTGGAATTAGGCTTGTTGATTCCAATGTAAATGACCAAAAGCGTGTTGCAACACCTAGCATTGCCCGGAAAAATGGAGCGGATTACTTAGTGATTGGTCGTAGTATTACACAAGCAGAAAATCCAAAAAAAGCTTATGAACAGGCTTTAGTAGAATGGGAGGAATCAACATGCAACTAAGTCAAGGACTGGCAAAAGACCTATTAAGCATCAAAGCTGTGCTAATAAACCCGAATAAGTACTTTACATGGGCTTCTGGAATAAAGTCACCAATTTATTGTGATAATAGAATCACCATGTCATATCCCAAGGTCCGTCAACGTATTACCGATGCTTTTGTAGAAATGGTTGGTCATATGGAGGTTAAACCAGATGTTATTGCCGGTTGTGCGACTGCCGGGATTCCTCATGCAGCATGGTTAGCAGAACGTTTAAACCTTCCGATGGTTTATGTTCGTTCCAAGCCAAAAGGTCACGGTAAAGGGAATCAAATCGAAGGGGAAAGTGTTGCGGGTAGTAATGTACTAGTCATTGAAGATTTAATTTCCACTGGGGGTTCCTCATTAGAAGTTGTTCATGCACTAAGAAATTCTGGAGCCAAGGTGCTTGAAGTTATGTCAATCTTTACATATGGGCTAAAAAAAGCACAAACTAACTTTGAAGTAGCGGATATTCACTATCGAAGTCTTACAAACTATGAGGAAATAATACAAGTGCTAGTAGAAGAAGGTAGACTTGGTGAAAACGAGAAATCTATATTATTAAAATGGCGCAACTCTATCGAATCCTAAAAACAGTATGTAATAAGTAGATTTTTATTATATAATAGAAGTATATAATTAAAAATTATCTAACCCGAGGTTCGCTAACTATGAAAATAGAGGATTATGAATTACTGCTTAAATTGAATGAGATTGGAACAATACGTGGTACAGCAAAAGCAATATTAATTTCCCAACCTGCTGTTACGCAGCGACTGAAGTATATAGAGGAATACTTTGGGGTAATGATTTTTATCCGTACTCCCAAAAGTCTTGTTCTAACACCAAGTGGGGAGATTATTCTAAATCACGCAAAACAGGTTATCGAGAAAGAGGAAGCTTTAAAGAATAAGCTTTCAAAGTCAAGTCATGAAGTGCAAGGAACTCTTTCGATTGCTTGTTCTTCATTAATCAGTCAGCGTTTTCTCCCTAAAATACTCGGAGAATACACAAATAAGTTTCCTAAAGTGACGATTGATTTAGTTACTGGAATCAGTGAGGATATTAAGAGGAATCATAAGGACTACCATGTTTGTATTATACGTGGCGAAAAGCTTAAAGAAAGTACAAGTATTCGGTTATTTGATGATCCATTATATATTTTTGATACAGAGCCATTTCCAAAGGAATCCATAAAGGAACGACCTCTTATTTCTTTTAAAAGTGATGATAGTATGCATGAGCTTGTAGATAACTGGCTTTATCATCACCAACATCAAATTAAGCCACTCAGAACCATGACAGTGGATCAAATTGAAACTTGTAAACAATTCATGAAACAAGGGATTGGAATGGCCGTTCTTCCAAAAAGTGTTTCGGATTCTATGATGGATGAATTTCCACATGTTGCACTGGAATTTGATGGTAAGCCTGTAACGCGTTATACATGGGTTTCTTATCAGCAAGGAATACTTGAATTACCCCAAGTAAATGAGTTTATAAAGATGTTAACAGAGAAATCGTTTATGTAATAATAAAAAGGAATGTTCGAAACTAATAACTCGAACATTCCTTTTTATTAGGCTATTCTCTTAAAGTTTGTGTCCTAGTTGATAGAAACTGTGCGGTAACTAAGGATTTTGTATAGCGCAACATACCCGCTTCGGAAATACACTAGTAATAAGTGATTAAGGGCAATAGAACCACTTAAATCCAAAACATGATCAATAACTAACAATAATTAGAATACTAAACCAGCGCAGGCAGAATACGGAGACTCCTCGAAAATAAAGAACAATTTTCTTCGTGCGATGATTACGCTGACGAAGCATTCCTTGGGACTGCGATTACTCGCCCCACCGAAAACCATTGTCCTGCGGGAATAGCACGTGTCCGAAGACCCCGCAGCGGTGAACTTTCCGCGAGGAGGCTGAGGCCGTGCCCGTGGAAAGCGGAGTATTCTGCCGGAGCGGAATCATACCACTATACCCATTTATTTTTTGAGAGATTAGCAGTGGTTACCACACAGTTTTTATCTACTCAGTATAAGATTAACCTTCATTCACAATCCTTCAGAAAAAGACCTATTAGGTTAAATACATAATTTTTAAGAATAGGTAGACAACTGTGTATTGTAGCATTACAGTGTCTACCTACTCTTCTTATTTCTTTAATTTTTCTACAACCGATTTGTCCGGTGTTACGTATACAGTCTTCTGATTATCATAAATTACAAATCCAGGTTTAGAACCATTAGGCTTTTTCACATGTCTAACTTTAGTATAATCTACTGGTACAGATGAGGAACTCTGGGATTTACTAAAATATGCAGCTAATTGGGCTGCTTCTAGAATCGTCTCTTCATTTGGTTCTTTGGAACGAATGATGACGTGAGAACCAGGAATGTCCTTTGTGTGGAACCACAGTTCATCACGATGAGCAAGCTTCATAGTTAAGTATTCATTTTGTTTATTATTTTTTCCAACGAAAATGGAAGTTCCATCTGTCGCTATATATTCTTCAGGTTTAGGAGTTTGTTGCCTATTCTTTCGTTTACCCTGACTCTGTTTTTTTAGGTAACCTTCTTCACGAAGTTCTTCCCGTATCTCTTCAATATCCTCTACACCCGCTACCTCGATTTGCTGCAGTAGCTGATCAAAATAGGTAGTTTCTTCTTTTGTTTTTTTGATTTCTTCTTCTACTTTTATTTTTGAAGTTTTCAATTTGGAATAAGTCTTAAAGAAACTTTGAGCATTCTCACTTGGAGTTTTATTTGGATTTAATTCAATTGTTATTTCATTTTGATCTGGATCATAATAATCGACTACAGAAATAGCAGTATCACCTTGTTTAACAAGGTGCATATTAGCGGTTAATAGTTCCCCAAGTTTTTGGTATTTATCAGCATTTGCTGCTTTTTGTAAAGTTCGTTCATGTTTTTTAAGTTTTCTTTCATTTTTATCTCGTTCATTTTGAATAAATCGAAATAGGTCTTTTGCTTGCTGTTTGACCCGATCCCGTTCTGCTTTACCTGAATAAAATTGGTTCAACATCTCGTTTACTGTAGAGAATTCTTTCTTTTCTCCTGTAAATGAGGTTATAGGAATCACATGGAATTCTTCTTTTTTATTTTGATAAATAGTAGGAACATACTGATGAGAGCTTATCTGCTCCTGTAATTGGATGAAAATCTCTTTATAAGTTTCATCTGATCCTAAATTTGCTAGGCTTATGATTTCTTTTGCAATAAATGGAGAAAATCCTGTGTAAAGTTGTACGATTTGCGAGTCCAATTTACCAGCATTAAAATCTAGTTTTCGAATGAATGTATCTCCATCTGTCTCAAGAGGGTTTAATTTATCTTGTTTAGGTGGTGAGACATATTCTGACCCAGGTAGTATCGTTCTGTGTCTATTCTGAGCCATTGAAACGTGTTTTAAGCTATCAATAATATGTCCTCTTTCACCATCAACCAAAACGAGGTTACTGTGTTTACCCATTAACTCAAGAATAAGTTTTTTAGAAGAGATATCTCCAATTTCATTTCGAGATTTTACGGTGAAGGTAATAATTCTCTCCATTCCATCCTGCTCGATTGATTCAAGAATAGCACCAGATAAGTGCTTGCGTAGAACCATACAAAACATAGGTGCATCAGGTGGGTTAAGGAAAGTGTTCTTTGTTATGTGTATTCGTGAGTATGTAGGATGAATAGATAGTAATAATACTTGATTCTTTCCTTGACTCCGAATAGTCATAATTACTTCAGTATCAGATGGTTGATGTATTTTGGTTATTTTTCCTGGAACAAGCAGGTCAACTAATTCATTAGTCACTGCTCTCGTTACAATACCGTCAAATGGCATTTGATTCACCTCTCATCCCAAATTATAGCATTTTTTAGGACAAGTCTGCATAGATATCACTATTGAGTAAAAGAGGCTTCATTTTTGCCTCGTCTAAAGCTGGAGGAATGCGACGTGAAAAAGTGGTATCAATTAGATGTAGAACAGGTGGAACAAAAGCTTCAAGTGACCACAAATAGGGGACTTACACCTAAGCAGGTCGAACAACGACACAAGCAATATGGCTATAATGTTCTGGAGTCAACAAAACAAACATCAAAATGGATTATCTTTTTAAAGCAATTTCAGGATTTTATGGTACTTGTATTACTTGCAGCTACCTTAATTGCGGGGATGCTTGGAGAATTTGTTGATGCTATTGCAATTATGGTAATTGTATTAGTCAATGGTTTTATTGGCTATTTCCAAGAACAAAAGGCTGAAAAATCACTAGAGAAACTCAAAGAATTGTCTGCTCCAATGGCGAATGTTTTTCGTGATCAAAAATGGGAAAAGATTTCTTCAAGAGAATTAGTTGTTGGTGATATTGTAAAGGTTAGTAGTGGAGACCGTGTTCCAGCAGATATTCGAATTGTGAAGTCCGCAAGCTTAGAAACTGAAGAATCTGCCTTAACGGGTGAATCGTTACCGGTTATGAAGCATGCTACAGCAATAACTCGTGATGACTTGGATGCTGGTGACCAAGTAAATATGGGCTTCATGGGAACTTTAGTAACTAGAGGATCCGGAATTGGTATCGTGGTTGGCACTGGAATGAATACCGTAATGGGTCAAATTGCATCCTTAATGTCAAGTACTAAGAAAATCCCAACCCCATTAGAGAGGAAACTGGCAGAACTAGGGAAAATATTAATCGTAGTTGCTATTCTTCTAACCATATTAGTAGTCGGTTTAGGGGTAATACAAGGGCATCCTGTTTATAATATGTTCCTCGCTGGAGTGTCTTTAGCAGTTGCAGCTATACCAGAAGGCTTACCAGCAATTGTTACCGTTGCCCTTTCTCTAGGAGTACAGCGAATGATCCGGAAAAAAGCAATTGTTCGAAAGTTATCCGCAGTAGAAACATTAGGCTGTGCGTCTGTAATTTGTTCAGATAAAACGGGTACGATGACAGAAAATCAAATGACGGTTAAAGAAATGTTCTTAAACGGAGAAAATATTCTTGTTACAGGTGATGGATACGATATTGAAGGGAAATTTTTAATTGGGAAGAAGAAGTTAAATGAGAAACACCCCAATCTTGAAACGATGCTCTTATATGGCCAACTATGTAATAATGCAACCCTTCAAGTAAAAAAGGGAAAGTATTATGTTGATGGAGATCCAACTGACGGGGCTCTTGTAGTAGCAGCAAGGAAGATTGGCTTAAATCATTTGAGTGGTGATAATTTTAAAATTATAAAGGAAATTCCATTTGATTCTGATCGTAAGCGTATGAGTGTAGTAGTTGAAGACGAAAATGAAATGCGTTTCCTTATAACAAAGGGAGCACCAGATGTACTATTACCACGTTGTAATTACTTTCTAGACCACAAAGAAAGAAAAATATTAAAACAACGTGATCGTGATCATATAGAACATGCCATTGATGGAATGGCTGAAAAAGCACTCCGTACTATTGCCATCAGTATGCGGCCTTTATCTAAGGAGATGTCTCTAGAGTCTGCTTTTCTTGAAAAGGATTTAACATTTATCGGGCTCTATGGAATGATCGACCCTCCACGTAAAGAAGTGAGGGCTGCCATAGAGGAATGTCGACAAGCAGGCATTAAGACTGTGATGATTACTGGTGATCATGTCAAAACTGCTCGGGCAATTGCAAAAGATTTGAAATTATTACCTGATAATGGATTGGTTTTAGAAGGAAGTCAATTAAATCAAATGTCAACGAGTGAGTTAGAGGAGACAATTGAGGATGTATATGTATTTGCAAGGGTAACACCGGAACATAAACTTAAGATTGTAAAGGCATTTCAGTCAAAGGGACATATTGTTGCAATGACTGGTGATGGAGTAAATGATGCCCCAGCGATAAAAGCCAGTGATATCGGTATCAGTATGGGGATAAGTGGTACGGATGTAACCAAAGAAGCCTCTTCTCTTGTATTATTAGATGATAACTTTGCTACAATTAAAGCAGCTATTCAAGAGGGGCGTAATATATATGAAAATATCCGAAAATTCATTCGGTATTTATTAGCTTCAAACGTTGGTGAAATATTAGTCATGTTATTTGCTGTGTTACTTGGAATGCCGCTTCCATTAGTTCCTGTGCAAATACTATGGGTCAACTTAGTAACAGATGGATTACCTGCCATGGCATTAGGGCTTGATAAACCAGAAGATGACGTTATGAAACGTGCACCAAGAAGTCCAAATGAGGGTGTATTTGCAAGAGGATTGGGTTTTAAAATAATTTCTAGAGGTATCTTGATTGGAATCGTAACTTTAATCGGATTTATGGTTGCCTACCAAGATAATCCAGATAATCTTGTTTATGGACAAACAATTGCATTCACAACATTAGTAATGGCACAACTAATACATGTATTTGATTGTCGAAGTGAAAAATCAGTATTTGAACGAAATCCATTTGAAAACATGTATCTAGTATTTGCTGTCATTTCTTCCGTGCTATTATTGTTAGTAGTTATCTACTGGGCACCGTTACAACCTGTATTCCATACCGTACCATTAGCATTACGAGATTGGATGTTAATTCTCGGACTAGCTGCAATACCTACAGTACTTTTTGGATTCACAAAAAAATAATAATAGAAAAACCTTTCACTAATTTACTGTGGAAGGTTTTTCTTATTTTTTTAATGAGATTAATAAATAATTCTATAAATCATCATGCATTAAAAACTACATCAACTATGTCTGGATATCGATTAATAATTGTCTTATATGCTATAATGTACAATAGCTCTTAAAAAGTAGGTGATTTTTTGGCAAAGAGTATGACAGGATATGGAACCACTACAACTCATTTAGGGAACACAACCATCACAGTTGAAATTAAATCTGTAAACCATCGTTTCTTAGATATCATTCCAAAATACCCAAGAACTTTCCTATTCTTAGAAGATAAAATTAAAAAGACCATAAAGTCTTATTTCGATCGTGGTCGTATTGAATTACATATAGATTTAAATGGTGGCAACTTCAAAAATAAGACAATTGTCGCCGATTGGGACTTAATGGACCAATTTATTCAACAATTACAAACTGCTAAGAACAGATATTCACTAAAGGGTGATATACCAGTATCTATACTAACGGAATTGCCAGATCTTTTTACAATTGTTGAAAATGAAGATAAACCTGCAGAACTTCAAGAAATGATTATCTCCTCTGTGACAAAGGCTTGCGAGCAAGTTGATGAAATGCGATTAGAGGAAGGTAAAAATCTAATAAAAGATTTAATAGAGCGTGTATCAAGTATTCGGAATATGGTACTATTATTAGAGGGAAGAAGAGAGAAAGTAATTGAAGAGTACCGGTTACGAATTAAAAAGCGAATAGAGGAATACATAGAAGATTCTATTTCCTTAGATAATGGAAGAATTCATCAAGAAATAGCAATGCTATCAGAAAAAGGCGATATCACAGAAGAGATTACTCGTCTATTAAGTCATTTGGAACAGATAAAAGTAATATGCCAAAGCGAAGACCCTATTGGTAGAAAACTTGACTTTGTTGTGCAAGAAATGAACCGAGAGGCAAATACAATTGGTTCAAAATCTACAGACTCACAAATAGGTGAATGGACCGTTTCAATTAAAAGCGAAATTGAGAAAATTAAAGAACAAGTCCAAAATATCGAGTAATGCATTGGAGATACTTTTATTTTCATAAAAAAGCTTATATAATAGTTTAGAACGACAGGGGGAAGTACAGTGGGATTACAATTAATAAATATTGGATTCGGTAATGTTGTTTCAGCGAACCGCGTTATTTCAATAGTGTCACCTGAATCAGCTCCGATTAAAAGAATTATCTCTGTGGCAAGAGATAACAATAAACTAGTAGATGCTACATATGGAAGAAGAACCAGAGCAGTAATTATTACGGATAGTGACCATGTAGTATTGTCTGCCGTGCAACCAGAAACGGTTGGACAACGCGTATTAAGTCATGATGAGATGACTGACGAATAATAGTGATAAGTTTTTAGGAGGAAATAATTTGATTGAAGAGAAAGGTATTTTATTTATTCTCTCTGGGCCATCCGGTGTAGGAAAGGGAACGGTGAGAAAAGAGCTTTTTGAACGGAAAACGGAATTGAGATATTCCATTTCCATGACAACAAGAGAAATTCGTCCAGGCGAAGTAGATGGTGTTGACTATTTTTATAAGACAAATGAAGAATTTGAAAAGTTAATTGCGGAAGGTAAGCTGTTAGAATACGCTAAGTTTGTCAATAATTACTATGGCACACCTAAAGATTACGTGGTGGAAACATTAGATAAAGGTCATGATGTATTTTTAGAAATTGAAGTACAAGGGGCTATGCAAGTTAAGGAGAATTTTCCTGAAGGTGTTTTTATCTTTTTATTCCCACCAAGTCTAGATGAGTTAAAAAATCGAATTGTTAATAGAGGAACGGAAAAAGAGGATGTAATCCTTAATCGATTAAAGGAAGCTCGCAATGAAATAGAGATGATGGATTCGTATGATTATGTTGTCGTAAATGATGATGTGGAAAAAGCTGTAGAAAAGGTACAATCTATTATTCAAGCTGAACATTGTAAGAGAGAGCGAATTGCTGCCCAATATAAAAAAATACTGGAGGATGATTTATCATGATGCTAGAACCATCCATTGATGAATTACAAGAAAAAATCAGATCAAAATATTCACTAGTTACACTATCTGCAAAAAGAGCTAGACAATTACGTGAATTAAAGAACCATCGAATTGCAAATCCGAAATCTCATAAATTTGTAGGAATGGCTCTTGAGGAAATTGCAGCAGAAGAACTAAAACTCGATAATGAGTAGTAAAACAGTATCCCTTGCATTAAGATGCAAGGGATTATTTTTTAATTGTAAATTATGGTATAACTAGACTAGAAGATTTAAGTAGTATTCGGAAAGGTGTTTATTAGCGATGCAGAATAAAAACGTATTATTAGCAGTATCTGGTGGAATAGCTGCTTATAAAGCTTGTGCATTAACTAGTAAGTTAACTCAACAAGGGGCCAATGTAAAAGTGATGATGACAAAATCAGCTGTTGAATTTGTCTCCCCTCTAACGTTTCAAGCACTATCAAGAAATCCGGTTTTTACGGACACTTTTGATGAAAAAGATGCAAAAAAAATTGCTCATATTGATTTGGCTGATTGGGCTGATATCTTAATCATCGCACCAGCTACAGCAAATATTATTGGCAAAATTGCCAATGGGATTGCAGATGATATGATTACAACTACTATACTGGCAACGAAGGCTAATGTTTATATTGCACCGGCCATGAACGTGAATATGTATGAACATCCTGCCGTTATGAAAAACATGCAGACATTATCAGATATTGGATACTTCTTTATCGAACCGGGTGCAGGTTATCTAGCTTGTGGATGGATTGGTAAAGGGCGGTTAGAAGAACCATCGACCATTATTGAAGTGATAAATGCGCATCAAAACAGCCCACGACCATTATTGGGTAAAAAAGTTCTGATTTCTGCTGGCCCCACAAGGGAAAGTATTGACCCAGTACGCTTTTTCACTAATCGCTCATCAGGCAAAATGGGATATAAACTAGCTGAAGCTGCTCTAGAAATGGGAGCAGAAGTAACATTAGTATCAGGCCCAGTAAATTTAGATGTCCCATCTAGTTCCATCAACCGAATTGATGTGGTCACTGCTGAAGAGATGTATCAAGCAATGACTAAAGAATTTCCTTCTCATGATATAGTTATAAAAGCTGCTGCGGTCGCAGATTATCGACCTATTCATACCTATGATGAAAAGATGAAAAAGCAAGATGGCATACTACAAATTGAAATGGAACGAACAAAAGATATATTGAAAACTTTAGGTGAGATGAAAACCAAACAATTCCTCGTTGGTTTTGCTGCAGAAACACAGAATCTTAAAAAGTATGGGTTGGACAAGCTAAAACGCAAAAACTTAGATGCTATTGTTGTTAATAATGTAGGGCAAGAGGGTGCTGGTTTTGAAGGTGATACCAATATAGCTACCTATTTTAATAAGAAATTGCAAGAATATGAAATCCCAAAAGCAACTAAAAAAGAAGTTGCAAAAGAAATACTAACGCTGATTTTACGAGATATGAAGGATGAGAAAGCGTGAATATTGCAAAGGTAATAGTTGATGTTCAAGCGAAAACCATAAACCAAACTTTTGATTATGCAATACCAAATCGATTTCAAGATATTCTTTCCGAAGGCATGCGAGTCATTGTTCCTTTTGGACCAAGGAAAATAACTGGATTTGTTGTGGCAATCGAGTCTACATCTGAATTTGATAAATTGAAGGAAATTATCGATGTACTAGATATTCAACCTGTTTTAACTAAGGAATTATTAGAATTAGGTAAATGGGTAGCTGAGGATACATTAACCATGTACATAACTGCGTATCAGGCCATGTTACCTCAAGTGTTAAAGGCACAATATAAGAAAGAGATTGTTCGGAACACTAAAGAACGAATGGAAGAAGAATTTGAGTTTTTATTTGCAGGTAGGGATGTTATAGATTTTGAGGAATTCGAAGGTTCTAATATCCCATATTCTAAATTGCAGAAGGCCGTCCAGGAAACTACGATTTCCATTAATTATCTTGTTAAATCAAAAGTTACTAAAAAACTAGTTACAGTAATTGAACCAAACAAAGAACATTATTTATTAGAAGAAACATTAATGGATTTACCAGCTAATGCAAAAAAACAACGAGCAATTCTCTCTCATTTTCTTCAACAGCCAGATCCAATTGAGCAAAATAAATTATTTCAATTCACAAATGGAAATAGAACGGTTGTTAAAGCACTTATTGATAAAGAATTATTAAAAGAGTATAAAAAAGAAGTATATCGTAATCCTTATGAGAACCATTCCTTTGAAACAACATATCCGCTTACATTAACCGAACAACAAAGAATGGCATTACAACCTATAAACGAAAAAATAATTAACGATGAACATGATGTGTTTCTTGTACATGGAGTAACCGGTAGTGGAAAAACAGAAATTTATCTTCAAGCCATACAAGAGGTCTTAAACAAAGGAAAAGAGGCCATTGTATTAGTTCCAGAAATTTCACTTACACCACAAATGGTTAGACGTTTCAAGGGACGCTTTGGTGATGAAGTAGCAGTCATGCACAGTGCTCTGTCAAATGGTGAGAAGTATGATGAATGGCGTAAGATACAAACCAAAAAAGTAAGAGTTGTGGTAGGTGCAAGGTCAGCAATTTTTGCTCCTTTTGAAAATTTAGGGATTATTATCATTGATGAAGAACATGAAACTACATATAAACAAGAAGATCAACCCAGGTATCATGCAAGGGATGTGGCAATTAAACGAGGTCAGTACCATCATTGTCCCGTTGTTCTAGGAAGTGCAACTCCAACATTAGAATCTTATGCTCGAGCGAAAAAAGACGTCTATAAGTTAGCAACCTTAGATAAACGAACAAATGAAAAAGCAATGCCAGATGTTGAGATTGTAGATATGCGTGAAGAATTGCATGCTGGAAATCGCTCCATGTTCTCTTCTAAACTAATGGAAAGTATGGAATCTGTAATTGCCCGTGGTGAACAAATAGTGTTACTACTTAACCGCAGAGGCTATTCCACCTTTGTTATGTGTAGAGATTGTGGTCACGTTAAACAATGCCCACATTGTGATATAGCATTGACTTATCATAAAAGAAACAATCAATTAAAATGCCATTATTGCTCTTATGAGGAAAGAATGCCATTAGAGTGTCCAGAATGTCAAAGTGATTCTATTCGTTATTTTGGAACCGGAACACAACGTGTCGAAGAATCATTAAATCAACTAATGCCACATGCACGGGTTATACGGATGGATGTAGACACAACAAGGAAAAAAGGCTCACATGAAAAGTTATTAAAAAGTTTTGCAGAGAGAAAAGCAGATATCTTATTAGGAACCCAAATGATTGCTAAAGGACTTGATTTTGGAAATGTAACATTGGTAGGTGTATTAACCGCAGACTCTATGCTACATTTACCTGATTTTCGTTCGAGTGAAAAGACTTTTCAGCTTATTACACAAGTAAGTGGTAGAGCTGGTAGACATGAATTACCAGGTAAGGTTATAGTGCAAACGTATACTCCGGAACATTATAGTGTTCAGCTTGCTAGTAGCTATGATTTTAATCAGTTTTTTAAGCGGGAGATGCAGATAAGAAGAACATTTCGATATCCTCCTTATGTTTTTTTAGCTTTATTAACCGTTTCACATCCAAATCATGTTAAGGTAGTCCAAATCACGCAACGAATTGTCCAATTATTGATGAGAGTTGTTAGTGAAGAAACCATTGTACTCGGTCCGACACCTTCACCGATATCTAAGATGAAAGATAGATATCGCTATCAATGCATGATAAAATACAAAAATGAACCAAATCTTAGAAAATACATTAAAAAAATAATGGATCAGTTTGCTGATGAAGTCCGAAAAGAGGACTTATTAATAACAGTAGATATGCAACCATACCATCTTATGTAGGAAGTAGGTTATGTAATGAAGCGAATAGTATTTATGGGAACGCCAGATTTTTCTGTTCCGATATTGAACAAGTTAGTTCATTCAGAATATGAAGTAGTTTTAGTAGTTACTCAGCCAGATAGGCCAAAAGGTAGAAAGAAAGTTATAACACCTCCTCCAGTTAAGATTGAAGCAGAAACTCATGGCATTCCAGTGTTTCAACCTGAAAAAATTCGGCATGAATATCAGGAAATATTGAATTATAATCCAGACATTATTGTTACAGCTGCATATGGACAGATTCTGCCAAATGAACTTCTAGAAGGACCTTCATATGGTTGTATTAATGTACATGCGTCATTACTCCCTGAGTTAAGAGGTGGAGCCCCAATACACTATGCAATTATGGAAGGCAAGAATGAAACTGGAATTACGATAATGTATATGGTTGAGAAATTGGATGCTGGCGATATTCTTACTCAAGAAAGTATCCCGATTGAAAAAAATGACCATGTAGGTTCCATGCATGATAAATTATCTGAAGTTGGTGCCCAATTATTAATGGAAACACTACCTAAATTATTTAATGGAGAAATAGTGCCGATTAAACAAGATGATTCTAAAGCAACATTTGCATCAAATATTAAACGTGAGCAAGAGCGCATTGATTGGAATAAATCTAACATCGAAATTTATAACCAAATTCGAGGACTTCATCCTTGGCCAGTGGCCTTTACAACCTATCAAAATCAAAATATGAAGATTTGGTGGGGGGAACCGATTGACGTGGAATATAATGGAGAGCCTGGGGAAATTATTACAATAGATCATAATGAAGCTTTTACGGTTGTTTGTGGCGATAATAAAGGAATACGTATCACGGAAATTCAACCAGCTGGAAAGAAACGGATGACCGTAAAGGACTATCTTCAAGGTTCTAGTGAACGAATAAAAGTCGGCACAAAAATGGGTGAATAATAATGGGAAAATATCTTCTTAGAAATACCATAATAGACTTATTACTCCGTATTGAACAAGATAGCGGATATAGTCATCTATTAATCAATCATGAAATTAAATCAAAGAATATCTCCCCAAAGGATGAGGGGTTATTAACTGAAATTGTTTATGGTACGATACAACGAAAAATGACATTAGATTACTATATAAACCATTATATTAATCAAAAGAAGAAGGTAGAGCCATGGGTCATGATGTTACTAAGAATGTCTACTTACCAAATGGTTTATCTAGATAAAGTACCCGATCATGCCATCATTCACGAGGCAGTTGAGATAGCAAAACAAAGAGGGCATAAAGGCATTGCTTCCCTTGTTAATGCAGTACTACGAAACATTCAACGAAATGGTGTTCCAACATTAAATGAAATTAAGGATCCAATTAAGCGTCTAGCTATTGAAACAAGTCATCCAGAATGGTTAGTAAAAAGATGGATAGACCATTATGGTCATGAAACAACAAGAGAGATGTGTTTGGCTAATCTTAGTCATAAATCCATTTCCATTCGCATTCAACCGATGAAGATTTCACGAGATGAAGCGATGGAGCAATTAAGGCAAGAAGGTTACAAAGTTTCAGAATCTACTTTCTCGGATCAAGGAATTATTATTGAACAAGGTAATATTCTAAAGTCAATTTTATTTGAAAAGGGTTTTATCACGATTCAAGATCAAAGTTCCATGCTGGTTGGAGAAGTGATTGACGCACAACCTGGGTTTACTGTATTAGATTCGTGCAGTGCACCAGGAGGTAAAGCCACTCATATAGCTGAGAAAATGCAAAATAAAGGTGTCATTCATGCACATGACTTACATAAGAAAAAAATTAAGCTTATTGAAAATAAAGCTGTAGAACTAGATTTATCCATTATTGATTCCGAGGCACTTGATGCAAGGAAGTTATCTAAACGATATAAATCAGAAACGTTTGATCGAATCTTAGTTGATGCACCTTGTTCAGGGTTAGGAGTAATGCGAGGGAAACCTGATATTAAGTATAATAAAAAGGAAGAAGATATTAAGAGACTTTCTGAGATACAACAGGAAATTTTGAATACCATTGCTCCCTTGCTTAAACAAGATGGTTTATTAGTCTATAGTACTTGTACGGTCGACCCAGAAGAAAATGAATATGTAGTTAAGGATTTTCTATATAACCATCCGAACTATCAACTGGATCAATCCTTTTTTAATGAACTACCTACAGAATTGCAGAAATCAAAGGGTGTATCTGAGTTTGGTCTACAACTATTTCCACAAGATTTTCAGACCGATGGTTTTTTCCTAACTAGACTAATTCGTAAATCTTAATAACTCCAGAAGTCTAGTAGTAAAGTATGGGAATCTGCAAGAAAAAGATATTCTTATTTGGTAATTTGTGTAATACTTATATTAAAAAAGTATTGCTTTATGATTAGGGGTGGTAGAAATGGAAGGACATTTTTTGACAGATCGTGGTCAAGTCAGAATCCACAATGAAGATTCAGGTGGTATTTTCCCAGGTGATAACGGTCAGTATTTAGCCATTATCGCAGATGGAATGGGTGGTCATCAAGCGGGTGACGTTGCGAGTGAGATGGCAACTACAATCTTGGAAAAGAGATGGCGTGAAAATGAAGGATTAAAGTCCCCTGAAGCGGCAGAGGAATGGCTTGAGCAAACCTTAATTGAAGCAAATACATCAATCTATCAACATTCACTGGAGAAAGAAGAATGTCAAGGAATGGGTACAACAATTGTAGTGGCAATATGTACGGAAGAGTTCATTACAGTTGCCCATATAGGGGATAGTAGATGTTATTTATATAATGAGTTTAGTTTTAAACAAATTACGGAAGACCATTCATTAGTCAATGCTCTTGTTCAATCAGGACAAATCTCAAAAGACGATGCACTTGTTCACCCCAGGAAGAATGTTGTACTTAAAGCACTTGGAACGAGTGAATTAGTCGAACCTGATATTCAGACCATAGTTTGGGAAGATGGGGATAAGCTATTATTATGTTCGGATGGGTTGACAGATAAAGTTCTAGATGGTGAACTAGCCGATTATATGAAATCTACTACGGATATTAAAGAAGTTGGTCAAAAGCTTATTGATTTAGCAAATGAACGTGGTGGGGAGGATAATGTTTCGCTTGTAATCTTACAGCATGAAACGACGGTGGAAGAAGGTGAACAATCATGCTAAATGGACACTTATTAAGCGAGCGTTATCGTATTAAAGAAAAAATTGGCGGAGGTGGGATGGCTGACGTATATCTTGCCAAGGATATTATTCTAGATCGTCAAGTCGCTATTAAAGTTCTTCGATTAGAATATGCGAATGATCAAGAATTCATCGCACGCTTTGATCGTGAGGCTCAATCTGCGACAAGTCTTTCTCATCCTAATATTGTCACCATCTATGATGTTGGTGAAGAAGAACAAATTCTATATATGGTCATGGAATATGTAGATGGTATGACTCTTAAGGAATTTATTCAACAATATGGTCCAATTGATGTGCCTGAAGCAATAGAAATTATGAAGCAGATGACTGCGGCAATTGCTCACGCCCATGAAAATGGAATTGTTCATCGTGATATTAAGCCACAAAATATATTAATTGATACATATGGTCATATAAAAGTAACAGATTTTGGAATCGCTGTTGCATTAAGTGCAACATCTCTTACCCAAACCAATTCCATTCTTGGTTCTGTACATTATTTATCTCCTGAACAAGCAAGGGGAGGAATGGCTACTAAAAAATCTGATATTTATTCACTAGGAATCGTGTTTTTTGAAATGTTAACAGGACGATTACCTTTCCAAGGTCAGTCTCCAGTTTCAATTGCCTTAAAGCATTTACAGAGTGATACGCCTTCTGTTAGAAGGTTTAGTCCAGATGTGCCTCAAAGTGTAGAAAACATCGTTCTAAAAGCAACAGCGAAAGATCCATTTCATCGATATAATACTGTTTATGAAATGGAAGACAGTTTAGATGTGGCTCTTTCTCCAGAAAAATTGGACGAACCTAAATTTGTTCCACCATCTGAAGTGGGAGAAGAAACTAAGGCTATACCCATCATTACAGAAAATCAACTAGAGAATATACATCAAGATACGATCATTCATCAAGCGAATGCAGAAACAAGGAAAGTTACTGAAAATGCACAACCCCAAAAGGGAACAGTAGAGACAAAGAAAAGTAAAAAGAAAAACAAAACGAAAAATAAAAATAAAAATAAAAAGAAAAAATGGCTTATAACAGCCATAATTCTGTTTGGGTTATTGTCTTTAGCCCTAGTTTTAATTTTTGTTATTCCTGGACTCACAAAGCCAAAAGATGTCACCATTCCGGATGTTATTAATTATGAATATAATGATGCAGTCGATGAATTAGAAGCGCTAGGCTTAGAGGTGGAACGTGGCGATGACATACCTTCAGAAGAAATTGAAGAAGGGAAAGTAGTTAAAACTGATCCTAACCCAAACGGAACTATTAAAGAAGGACAAACCGTAACAGTATACGTTAGTTCTGGAAAAGAAAAGATAGAATTTGCTGATTATGAAGGCAGGCAGATTGGGGATATTCGACGCTTATTAATTGAAAAAGGATACTCCTCTGACAACATTGTTATCTATGAGAAATTTTCGGATAAGCCTGCAGGAGAAATCTTAAAACAAGTGCAACCAAAAGCAGGGGAGGAAGTTATCCCTGAAGACACAAATGTAATTTTCGAAGTAAGTAAAGGTAAAGAACCAATTGAATTAGATAATTTAAATGGGTATACGGAAGAGGCTGCGAAAAAACACTTAGAATCATTAGGGTTAAAGATGCATGCAATTAAAGAACATTCAGAAACGGTTCAGGAAGGCATCGTTATACGTCAAGACCCAGCCGCCAATACGGAATTAAATGAAGGGGATACGGTTGATGTATATATATCAATCGGACCAGAAACATTACCAGTAAATAACTACACAATTGAATTTGATGTTAAATATACACTGGATGATGAACCTAATCCTGATAACGGAGATGAAAATGGTGACGGTAGTGGGGATGGAAATGGCAATGAACAAGGAAATCAAGATGAAAATCTTCCTCCTCAGATCATTAACATTTATATTCAAGACTATGATAATAAAGATTTTTCCGTGGTAGCTGAACAATATGAAATAACAAAAGATGAAACAATAACCATAAAGTTAAGAATTGAACAGGGATCAGAAGGACGTTATAAAGTCATGCGTGACGGGGAGATCCTAGTTGATAAAACTATTCCATATGAAGAAGGTGAATAAATGCCGGAGGGCAGAATTGTAAAAGCTTTAAGTGGATTTTACTATGTTCAAACAACGGATGATTTATATCAGTGTAAAGGTAGAGGTGTATTTCGTAAAAAGAATATTACTCCATTAGTTGGTGACTTCGTGTCATTTGATATACGTGAGGAAAAAGAGGGCTATATTACGGAAATAAAACCAAGGACGAATGAATTAATTCGTCCTCCCATTGCTAATATTACACAGGCTATCATTGTGAGTTCGGCGATTATGCCAGATTTTAGTACCACGTTACTGGATCGTTTTTTGGTGCTAATTGAAGCAAAAGGAATTACACCTATTATTTTTATTTCTAAAACGGATTTACTGACTGAGAATCAATTAGAATCTCTAAAAAAATATCAGGCTGACTATATGTCCATTGGCTACCAAGTTGAGCTTTTTTCCTCAAAAGAGCCACAAGATATGGATCGTATAAAAGGGTACCTAAAGGATCAAGTAACTGTTATTGCTGGACAATCAGGAGTTGGTAAATCCTCCTTTATAAATACGATTAGTCCAGATGCTTTAATAAAAACGGCGGATATATCCAAGAGTCTAGGACGAGGAAAACATACAACTAGACATGTTGAATTAATAGAAGTAAATGATGGACTTGTAGCTGATACTCCTGGATTTAGTGCATTAGATTTCACTGAAATTGAATCTGTGGAATTAATGGATTGTTTTCCAGAGATAAGAGAATTAAAGGAACACTGTAAATTTAGAGGATGCTTACATTCTAAAGAGCCTAAATGTGCTGTTAAAAGTGCAGCAGAAAATGGAGAACTTCCAAAATACCGTTATGAGCATTACATTAGTTTTTTGGAAGAAATACAATCTAGAAAGCCGAGGTATTAAGATGGTTAAAATAGCACCTTCCATATTATCAGCTGATTTTGCAAGGCTGGGGGAAGAAATTAAAGATGTCGAAATAGGTGGAGCTGATTATATCCATGTAGATGTAATGGATGGTAATTTTGTTCCAAATATTACAATTGGTCCCTTGATTGTGGATGCAATAAAACCCGTAACAACACTTCCATTAGATGTTCACCTTATGATCGATAATCCTGATCAATATATACCAGAATTTGCAAAGGCTGGTGCAGACATCATTACAGTGCATCAAGAGGCAAGCGTTCACTTGCATAGAACACTTCAGCTAATTAAGGCTAACGGTGTAAAAGCAGGTGTTGCATTGAACCCAGGGACGCCTGTAGAAATGATACGTGATTGTTTGAGTGAGGTTGATTTAGTACTAATTATGACAGTCAATCCTGGTTTTGGTGGACAATCATTTATCCCTCAGACATTAGAAAAAATGAAACAAGTTGCTGAGTGGAGAAGAGAACGAGGGCTATCTTTCGAACTTGAGGTAGATGGTGGAGTAAATATTGAAACTGCAAAAGCATGTGTGGATGCTGGAGTAGATGTCTTAGTAGCAGGTAGTGCAGTCTTTAATAAAACGGATAGAGAGCAAGCTATTCTTGAAATAAGACAAGCTGCTAGACAATAGGTAGAACTAAATGGTAGCAATCGGAATAGTTGGAAATGGCCCTAAAGATCTAATTCCTGATTTATCCTTATATCGTGAAACAATAGATATTTGGATAGGAGCTGATAAAGGGGCTCTTTTCGTTATTGAGCAGAAGATACCACTAGACTATGCTATAGGGGACTTTGATTCGGTTACTGATGAACAGGTAGAAATCATAAAGGATCATACTGAGAGCTTTGAACAATTTGGGATTGAGAAGGACTTTACGGATTTAGAACTTGCTCTACAACGGGCACTATCCCTAAAACCATCTAAGATAAACTTTTTTGGTGTAACTGGTGGTAGACTGGATCATACATTAATTAATATTCAATTATTAGAGCAGGTTTTAAAGTTTAACGTATCTGGAGTGATTATAGACCGTTTTAACGAGCTAGTTCTCTATCATCCTGGGGAACATCATATTAGACACAATGAGCATTTTCCTACTGTTTCTTTTATTCCCATGACGAAACAAGTTAGTGGTTTAACACTTACTGGGTTTTACTATCCATTAACAAATGCAACAATTAAAATGAGTTCAACTCTTTCTATTTCAAACAAGCTAATATCAAATAATGGTACTTTTTCATTTAATAAAGGCATAGTATTAGTTGTAAGGAGTCGTGGATAAAAATTAATACGATTCATGTATACGTGTTTGTAAATGGAGGAGGGCGAACTTATGAAATTTTATACTATTAAGCTCCCTAGAGTACTTGGAGGATTTGTTCGTGTAGTGATCGGGATTTTTAAGAAAGATAAGTAATTTCACTTTGCTTTTGTCATTTATTGGCAGAAGCACTTTTTTTGTACGGGTTGTATGGACTCATTAGAATGTATACAAGCTGATCACATTTAATTTGGTTACCGGTTGAAATAACTCACACAAATAGAAAAAAGCACCCATGGTTTAATATGGGTGCTTTTAGCTAATAACTAATGTAATACAGTAAAATGATAAGGTATATATTATACGCGTTCCACTTTACCTGATTTAAGTGCGCGTGCAGATACGTAAACACGTTTAGGTTTTCCGTCTACCATAATACGAACTTTTTGTACATTAGCTTTCCAATTACGTCTGTTGGAATTCATAGCGTGAGAGCGTTGGTTTCCAGTGCTAGTCTTACGTCCAGTAATAACACATTTTCTTGCCATGTTAATCCCTCCTACTCTAACATAAGTCAAATTAATACTTATACAATTTACCACAGATAGAGATAGATTGCAATAAGTATGCAAAGAATTATCACTTGACAGAATGAGTGGAATCGTTCATTGTTATAAGAGGCAAAATCTTTGTAACACATGACATTATAGGATTATACATCATAATTATTACATGAAAAAGAAAAGATAACCCAAAGAGTGTTAAGTGCAAATGCAAGTGATTTGTAGTAAAATATCCTTAAGATGAAGAACTTTAAAGGAGGATAATCATGTCCATTGAATTGAATACAAAAGATGGTCACGTAACTATAACTAATGAAGTTATTGCAACAATTGCAGGTGGTGCAGCAGTTGAGTGTTATGGAATTGTTGGGATGGCATCTAAAAGTCAAATCAGAGACGGTATAGCAGAAATTCTGCGTAAAGAAAATTATTCCAGGGGAATAGTTGTAAGACAAGAAGAGAATTCTTTACATATCGATATGTATATTATAGTTAGTTATGGTACAAAGATTTCCGAAGTAGCTAATAATGTACAATCTCAAGTCAAATATACACTAAGTAAAACATTAGGGCTTGAAATTGATTCCGTGAATATTTACATACAAGGAGTACGTGTTGCAAAAGATTAATTTTGCACGCCTGTTTAAAGGGAGGAAATATTGTGGCAGTACAAAAGCTAGATGGCATCACTTTTTCACAAATGGTATTAACGGGAGCTCACCATTTAACAAATAATGCCAAGAAAATAGATGCACTCAATGTATTTCCAGTGCCAGATGGTGATACTGGAACTAATATGAATTTATCCATGACTTCAGGTGCAAATGAAGTTAAGAAGAACAAATCAGAAAATATCTCAGAGGTAGCAGCTGCTTTCTCTAAGGGTCTACTAATGGGTGCGCGTGGAAATTCTGGAGTTATCCTATCTCAGATCTTTAGAGGTTTTGCAAAAGGGATGGAGAAGAAAGCTTCATTAACAACCGATGATTTGGCTATTGCTTTTGATACAGGTGTGCAAACCGCTTATAAAGCAGTTATGAAGCCTGTTGAAGGAACGATTCTAACTGTAGCTAAAGATGCAGCGAAAAGAGCTGTTGAAATAGCTAAGACAGAAGATGATATTATTGTTATGTTGGAAAAAGTCCTACAAGAAGCAAAAGCATCCTTGAAACGGACACCGGATTTATTACCTGTCTTGAAAGAGGTAGGTGTGGTTGATTCCGGCGGACAGGGTCTTGTTACTGTATACGAGGGATTCTTAGCTGCTTTAAAAGGTGAGGAACTTCCAGAAGATATAGATACGGTTGAAATGGATAATATGATAAATGCTGAGCACCATAAATCTGCCCAAGATTTTATGGATACATCAGATATTGAATTTGGATATTGTACTGAGTTCATGGTTAAATTTGAAGATGACAAATTAAAGGAAAATCCGTTTGATGAAACAGATTTCAGAAATGAATTAAGTGAACATGGTGATTCGTTACTAGTTGTGTCTGATGAAGACGTTGTGAAAGTACATGTTCATACTGAATATCCTGGTAATGTATTAACAATTGGTCAACGACATGGTAGCTTAATCAATATGAAAATTGAAAACATGCGTGAACAACATACAGCTATCGTCGGAGAAAAAGCCCAACATGAAACACCTAAAGAAAAAGCCGAGTTTGGTATTGTAACAGTTGCAATGGGTTCTGGTCTTAAAACATTATTTGAAAGCTTAGGTGCAACAGTTGTAATCGAAGGCGGACAAACTATGAATCCAAGTACACAGGATATTACAGAAGCTATTAACAAAGCAAATGCCAAGAATGTGATCGTTCTTCCTAATAACAAAAACATTGTGATGGCGGCTGAACAGGCACAAGAGTTGGCTGAAGGAAATGTTGCAGTAATAGCTACTAAAACTATTCCACAAGGGATAAGTGCTCTTTTAGTGTTTCATCCAGAGGAATCGTTGGAAACGAACAAGAATAATATGACTGAAGCTAGCTCATTTGTTAAAACTGGGCAAATTACTTATGCAGTTAGAGATACACAAATTGACGGAATCTCTATTGAAAATGGAAACTTCATGGGTATAGCTGATGGTAAGATTGTGACAACTCATAAGGAGCGATTTGAGGCTGTAAAACAGCTTTTCCAGGAGTTAATCACAGAAGATGATGAAATCTTAACTATCCTATTTGGTGAAGATGTTACAGAAGAAGAAGTGAATAGCTTAGTAAGCTATGTAGAAGAGAACTACGAAGATATAGAAATTGAAGTTCATAATGGCAACCAACCGATTTATTCCTATATTTTCTCTGTAGAATAATATTTGTTGTCTGGAAAAAAAGTCAAATCTCTTAGATTTGGCTTTTTTATTTCTTTGAACAAGCCTAATTATGCTAATTTCACAGTCCAATTATTAGATTGTAGTAGAGTATTCCTTTATAATCATACATAATCAAGGGAGGAGGAATTAGCAATGTTAAGAGATGAAGAATCCAACTCTATGCAATCTTCAGATCAAAAGAATTCTAAGGTAGCATCAAAAGGAATGAATGGGATAAGAAAAATTAAAAGTTTAGATATAGACACTTCCGCAGGATTTGTATGTGATATTAATACTGGAATTTGTGGACCAATTGAAAAAAAGAAAGAGGGAAAATAATGAAAATAACGATATGGTCAGATTTTGTATGTCCATTCTGCTTTATAGGGGAATCTCATCTGAAAAAAGCATTAGAAAACTTTGAACACAGAAGTGAAGTAGAAGTGGAATATAAGAGCTTCTTACTAATGCCAGATGCAAAATATGTTCCTAATCAGGGCTATGCACAAACCTTCTCAGAAATGAAAGGAATACCATTGGAACAGGCTAATACAATGCTAAATCAAGTTGTCGATATGGCGAAAGATTCTGGCTTAGATATTAATTACAATACAGCCAAGCTTGCTAGTACAAATGACTCACACCGCGTTTTTCAATATGCAAAAGAAAAAGGCTTAGGAAATGAATTCTTTAATCGCTTCTACTTGGCCCATTTTACAGAAGGTGAAATACTAAGCGATTCAGATACGATTGTTAATTTGGCAGAAGAAGTTGGACTTGATGGTGTGGAAGTAAAAAGTATCTTACAATCTGAAGCCTATAGCGATAAAGTAACACAAGATATATCAGAAGCACGAACTGTCGGTGTACAAGGTGTTCCGTTCTTTGTGTTTGTGAACAAATATGCTGTATCTGGTGCGCAACCGGTAGAAGTATTTTCTCAAGTTTTAAATCAGGTATGGGAAGAGGAAAATTCCCAAGAATAAATTGTTGATATACCGATTAGTTTAATCTACAAATAGTGTGTTAGAAACTGTGCGGTAACGATTGTCATTTCTATTATAGATGAAAGTGGTATGTTACCGCTCCGGCAGAATACTCCGCTTTCCGCGGGCCCGGCCTCAGCCTCCTCGAGGAAAAACCACCTCTGCGGGGTCTTCGGACACGTGCTATTCCCGCAGGAGTCTACGTATTCTGCCTGCGCTGGTTTAGGTTTCCTACTTTAAGATAGCAAATAATGATTGTGTTGGTTTTAATTGTTAATCTTTTTTCACTCAAACTAGCGAAGGAAATACACGGAGACTCCTTGAAAAATAAAATCACTTTTTCTGCGTGCGATGTATCGCTTTCGTAGCGTTCCTTGGGACTGCGATTACTCGCCCCACCGAAAACCATTGTCCTGCGGGATGATAGGCATCGGTGAGACCCCGCAAGAGCTTTAGCTCTGAGGAGGCTCACCAGCCGCCAGCGGAAAGCGGAGTGTATTTCTGTAGCGGGTATGTTGCTCCCAACCACAACTATTAGCCGCACAGTTTCTTATAAATAGTAACAAACTGTACGTACTAATTAGTACTACTAAAAAAAGATTCGCCTCACAGAAGGCGAATCTTTTAGTTCTATTAGACACCTGCAATTTTCAAAGCAAAATCACAAATGAATAATAAAGAGATAATGACTATAGCTACAGACAATTCTTTCTGTTTACCTAATGCAAGCTTCACAATTGGATAAGCAATAAACCCAAATGCCATACCATCAGCAATGCTATAAGTAAATGGAATCATCACGATAATTAAGAATGCAGGTATAGCTTCTGAGATATTATCTAATGGAATATGCCGGATGTTTTGTACCATTAGAAAGCCGACTATAATTAAGATAGGGCTTATTGCTACATTTGGAATCATGGTAATCCAAGGAATCACAAATATAGTCCCAAGGAACAATAGGCCTGCAATGATAGCAGCAAGTCCAGTTTTTCCTTTTGAAGCAATAACCGCTGCATTTTCTGCCGCTGAAACTGTTGGTGATGTACCAAGAAATGCACATGTCAAGGATGAGATTGCGGTTGTTTTATAGCCATTATTATAGGATTTTTCGTTTCCTAACATTGCTAATTGACCATTTAACAATCCCATGTTCTCAAAGATCAGGATCATTGCCAGTGGAAATACTGCTAGCCAAAACGACAATTGATCTATTGCTGTAAAAGCCGGTATGAAAATTAAATCACTTGAGAAATTATTTACTTGGGTACCATTTTCTATAATGCCAAAAAGATAGGCAAGTACCGTTCCAATCAGCATCGTAATTAGGAAGTTAGCCGGAACATTCTTCACAAATAAAAATATCGCAATAAAAAGGGTCATTAAGCTCACTATAATAACTGGCGAACTGAAGTCTCCTATTGCAATGATTGTATTTTCTCCACTTGCAATTAAACCGCTTTTTTCTAATCCGATTAAAATTAAGAAAAATCCTAAACCTACACTAATTGCGTGTTTTAGAGAATCGGGGATAGCTTCTTTTAGAAGTAGTCCCAGTTTAGTGAATGCGGTAATTAGGAACAGTATAGAAGCTACTAGTACAACAGCAAGACCTTCCTGAAAGCTTAGGCCATTTCCCTGTACAATGGAATATGCAAATAATGCATTAATTCCCATGCCTGGAATTAAAATTAATGGTAATTTACCGAAAATCCCCATAATAAGAGTTCCAACAAAACTTGCTAAAATAGTAGCCATCATACCAGATTCTACTGTAATACCAGCTTCACTTAAAATAGATCCATTGACTACAACGATATAGACTGTTGTGAGATATCCTATAATACCTGCAATGATTTCATTTTTGTATGATACATTCATGTCTTTAGAAAATAAAGGCATAGATTTCTCCTGTGTTTTCTTTTCCCTCTCCCACCCGATTATATACATAATCAATATAAATCTAAAAATCTATAATCCACAAATGATTATTATAGTAGTTTTTGTTATAATTTACAATAGGCGTCAAAATTTAAGTATATGACAAGGCGGTGTCAAAATGAAATACAATTCCGTTTTCGATATTATTGGTCCAGTGATGGTTGGACCTTCTAGTTCCCATACTGCAGGAGCAGCACGAATTGGTCTTGCAGCACGAAATTTATTTGGAAGACAACCAAAATGGGCAAAGATTCATTTATATGGTTCTTTTGCTAAAACATATCAAGGACATGGTACAGATTTTGCATTGGCTGGAGGCCTGTTAGGATTTGCAACTGAAGATACACGTATGAGTAAAGCATTGGATATAGCTAAAGATAAAGGTCTCGAAATTGTTTTTATTGAAGACAGTGCTAAAACGGATCATCCCAATACAGTTCGGCTCATTATTGGGGATGATGATGATAAGCTTGAAATTGTCGGTATCTCCATTGGTGGAGGTAAAGTTGAAATAACGGAATTAAATGGGTTTCAATTAAGGTTATCAGGTAATCACCCGGCAATTCTTATCATGCATAACGATCGTTTCGGAGCTATTGCTTCTGTTACCAAGATATTAGCAAAGCATGAGATTAATATCGGACACATGGAAGTTAATAGAAAAGATGTTGGAAAAGAAGCTTTAATGGTAATTGAAACAGATCAAAATGTTGAAGATAATATTCTACTAGAATTAAAAGAGGCTGACCATATTATTCAAATTGCTAAAATTGTTAGCTAGAGGGGAGAATAACCATGTTTCGTACTGTTGCGGAATTAGTTGAAATTGCTGAAAAAGAGAACCTGTTAATTTCTGAGGTTATGATACGTCAAGAAATGGACATTAAAAATAAAACACGCGAAGAAGTCTTTGCAGAAATGGAACGAAATCTTCAAGTAATGGAAAAAGCAGTTGAAGATAGTTTGAAAGGCGTACACTCTGTTACTGGCTTAACGGGTGGAGATGCAGTAAAGATCCAAACTTATATGCGTGAGAAGACTCCCTTATCTGGTAACCTGATGTTGGACGCAGTTAGTAAAGCAATGGGTACGAATGAAGTAAATGCAGCTATGGGGGTCATTTGTGCAACACCAACCGCTGGTAGTGCAGGTGTAGTACCGGGAACATTGTTCGCAGTCAAAGAACAACTTCACCCAACTCGAGAACAAATGATTCGGTATTTATTCACTGCTGGTGCATTTGGCCTAGTTGTTGCAAATAATGCGTTTATATCAGGTGCTGCAGGAGGTTGTCAAGCTGAAGTTGGTTCGGCAGGAGCAATGGCCTCGGCGGCTATTGTAGAGATGGCAGGCGGAACTCCCCAGGCATCTGCGGAAGCTTTTGCCATGACACTGAAAAATATGCTCGGCCTTGTATGTGATCCTGTTGCAGGTTTAGTAGAAGTACCTTGTGTCAAACGAAATGCAGGTGGATCAGCGTTAGCAGTAGTATCTGCAGATTTAGCATTGGCAGGTGTAACAAGCCGTATACCTTGTGATGAAGTTATTGGTGCAATGTATCGTATTGGCCAACAAATGCCATCCTCATTACGTGAGACAGGTGAAGGTGGTCTTGCTGATACGCCAACTGGAAGATTGTTAAAGGAAAAGATTTTTGGTACGACAGTTTAGAAATGAGTGAAGAAATATGTTAGATAATTCGGTTGTCGATATTAAGGGAATAGGAGATAAGTTTGCGGAAGAATTAATGGCTTTGAATATAGTCACAGTCAAAGATTTATTGTTCTATTTTCCTTCGAGATATGATGTAATCGAGATACAACCTCTAAGCGAGTTAGTTCATGAGGATAAAGTTACGATAGAGGGAAGGGTATTAAATACCCCTTCTCTTTCCTTTTATGGAAGAAAAAAATCCCGATTAACGTTTAATATTGAGGTAGAGAATATTGCTGTAAAAGCAGTCATGTTTAACAGAGCTTTTGCTAAAAAACAAATTAATATGGATGATGTGGTTACCTTGACAGGAAAATGGGATGCACATCGTCTTCAAATAACCGTTAGCAATTATCAGAAAGGCTCCATAGAAAAATCTACTGATATTCAACCGATTTATTCCGTAAGAGGAGATGTCACGAGTTATCGCTTGAAAAAAGCTATACAACAGGCTATTCGTGATTATGCTAATCAGGTTGAAGAAATATTACCCCAGGATATGTTAACAGCATACAAAATTCCTAGTCGAAAAGATGCAATGCAAACGATGCATTTCCCAGAAAATCGGGTTGCATTAAAGCATGCCAGGAGAAGATTTACCTATGAAGAATTATTGCTATTCCAGTTGAAAATACAAATACTTAGAAAAAGGCGTCGTGAAGCGAGTGTTGGGAATGCTCAACAATATGATGCAGGTAAGCTCCGTGACTTTATAGAACAATTTCCTTTTGAGTTGACAAATGCACAAAAGAAGTCTTTAGAACAAATATTATCTGATATGAAATCCCCATATCGAATGAATCGTTTGTTACAAGGGGATGTTGGTTCGGGTAAGACTGCTGTTGCTGCGATGAGCTTGTATGCTGCTATTACTGCAAAAAAACAAGGTGCTTTAATGGTGCCAACAGAAATCTTAGCTGAGCAACATTTTCAATCCTTAACCAAAATGTTTGGACCACTTGCAAAGGTTGAATTACTAACAGGTTCAATTAAAGGAAAGAAAAGAAAAGAAATACTGGCAAATGTGGAAAATCATCAGGTGCATATTCTTGTTGGAACCCATGCTTTAATTCAAGATGATGTTCACTTTGACGATCTAGGTTTGGTTGTCGTGGATGAACAACATCGATTTGGTGTGGACCAAAGAAGAGCATTATCTAGTAAAGGATTGCACCCAGATGTCCTATTTATGACAGCAACACCTATCCCTAGAACATTAGCTATAACAGCATTTGGTGATATGGATGTTTCTGTTATTGATGAAATGCCTGCAGGAAGGAAAGTAATCGAAACTTATTGGACGAAAGCGAACACTTTTGATCGGGTACTGCACTTTATTGCAAAACATGTGGAAGCAGGAGAGCAAGCCTATATTATTTGTCCATTAATTGAAGAGTCGGAGAAACTTGATATTCAAGATGCAGTGGATTTATACAATCAGTTAGAAGCATATTATCCACCATCGATTCGGATTGGGTTAATGCACGGGAGACTTCATTCCACAGAAAAGGAAGAAGTAATGAAAGAATTTGCAGAGAACAATATTCACATTCTTGTTTCAACTACAGTAGTAGAAGTAGGTGTTAATGTTCCTAACGCTACTATAATGGTTATCTATGATGCAGAACGTTTCGGATTATCTCAGCTTCACCAATTACGTGGAAGGGTTGGGCGTGGTGATAAGCAAAGTTATTGTATTTTAATAGCTGATCCTAAGAGTGAGACCGGAAAAGAGAGAATGAGGATTATGACCGAAACTAATAATGGATTTAAACTGTCGGAAGAGGACTTAAAGTTGCGTGGCCCAGGAGACTTCTTTGGTACAAAGCAAAGTGGGTTACCGGAATTTAAAGTAGCAGATATGATTCATGATTATCGGGCATTAGAAACAGCAAGAGATGATGCACAAGAAATTATTGAATTTAATTTGTTAGAAGAAGACCCGAATTATAAACAGTTAAGAATTTTATTAGAAAATGAAGGAGTGTTTGATACAATTCTCGACTAATTCATACTTGCAATATTTTAATGAGTAATATATATTACTATTAGTACCAAGTCATAGTAGCAACGGATATTTATAGAAAATAAATAAAGTGGATGGTGCTTTCATGAGGATACCGAAAGTAAAGAGACAAGAGAAACTTAGGGAAACAATTGAAGAAACTCCTTTTATAACAGATGAAGAGCTAGCGAAAAAATTTAGTGTTAGTATTCAAACCATTCGTTTAGACCGTATGGAATTATCTATTCCAGAATTGCGGGAGAGGATTAAGACTGTAGCTAAGTATCAATGGAATGAAACAGTAAAGTCCTTGCCTTTAGAGGACGTAATTGGTGAGATTATTGATTTAGAACTGGACAAACGTGCCATCTCTATATTGGATATCGATAGGGAGCATGTTTTTACAAGGAATAATATTGCTAGAGGTCATCATCTTTTCGCTCAGGCAAACTCACTTGCGGTTGCGGTAATTAATGACGAATTAGCGTTAACTGCTACTTCTGTTTTGCAATTTAAGAGACAAGTACATCAAGGAGAACGGGTAATTGCTAAAGCTTTTGTTCAAGGTGTGAGTGAGAAAGGACTTACAATAGTTCAGGTTGATAGTTTTGTAGAGAGTGAAAAAGTTTTTTCTGGAGAATTTCATATGTACCGTTCAACAGAGAAAAAAGGAGAATAACAAATGAAGATTGCAATTGATGCTATGGGTGGTGACCACGCACCTAAAGAAATTGTTCTAGGTGCAATGGATGCAGTTAAGGAAATAAATAACTTAGAAATAACACTCTTTGGTGATGAAGAAAAAATAAAACAATTTTTGACGAATCAAGAACGAATTAAAATTATCCATACAGATGAAGTTATCAGTGGTAATGATGAACCAGTTAGGGCTGTTAGAAGAAAGAAAAATTCTTCTATGGTAAAGATGGCTGAAGAAGTTAAAAGTGGACGTGCAGATGCATGTATTTCAGCTGGCAATACTGGTGCACTTATGAGTGCAGGACTGTTTGTTGTAGGAAGAATACCTGGAATTGACCGTCCAGCATTAAGTCCGACCCTTCCAACATTAGATGGTCAAGGATTTTTAATGTTAGATGTTGGTGCAAACGTTGATGCAAAGCCTAATCACTTATTGCAATATGCTATTATGGGATCGGTTTATGCAGAAAAAGTACGTTCTATTAAAAATCCAAGAATTGGTTTACTGAATGTGGGAACAGAAGATGGAAAAGGAAATGAATTAACTAAAAAAGCATTTGATTTAATGAAAAAAGCTCCTATTAATTTTGTTGGAAACGTTGAAGCACGTGACCTACTAAATGGTGTAGCTGATGTAGTTGTAACTGATGGCTTTAGTGGTAATATTGCCTTGAAAACGATTGAAGGTACAGCTTCTTCACTATTTTCAATGTTAAAAGAAACTTTTATGGCTTCCTTAAAAACGAAGCTTGCAGCTGGATTGGTTAAGAGTGATCTAAAAGGTTTGAAAGACAAATTAGATTACTCTGAATATGGTGGCGCTGCGTTATTCGGCCTTGCTGCTCCAGTAATTAAAGCACATGGTTCCTCTAATAGGCGAGCAATCTATAGTGCGATTAAGCAAACTTGTAACATGGTCGACCAAAAGATGATAGAGACGATAAAAGAAACAGTCGAAACGCTGAAACAAGGTGGGGAGGAAAGCTAATGAAAAAGATCGCGTTTATGTTCCCTGGACAAGGATCTCAATCTGTTGGGATGGGAAAGGGCATTCACGATGCTTTTCCTAGTATTCAAGAATTATATACAAAGGCTAATGAGGTAATTGGTAAAGACCTAAGAGGTCTTATGTTTGATGGACCAGGAGAAACCCTAACCGAAACAGAAAATGCACAACCCGCATTATTATTATCTAGTATTGCCCTTTTTCAGTTGTTAGAGGATGCAGATGTTAAACCCTCTATGGTTATTGGACATAGTTTAGGAGAATATAGTGCGCTTGTTGCTGCGAAATCTATCTCCATAGAAGATGCATTGCCATTAGTAGCGACCCGTGGAAAATTAATGGAAGATGCATTTCCAAAAGGACAAGGTACAATGGCTGCTGTACTAGGATTATCTGAGCAAGTAATTCAAGAAGTCGTAGAAAGTATTTCAGATGAGATTGTGGATCTTGCAAACATTAATTGTCCGGGACAAATTGTGATTTCTGGATCAATTTCTGGAGTAGAAGAAGCTAGTAAACTTTTAAAGGAAAAAGGTGCAAAACGAGTTATTCCATTGAACGTTAGTGGACCTTTTCATTCACGATTGATGAAAGCTGCAAATAATGACTTTGCTACATCCTTAGAAGAAGTCATGATTAAAGATGCAGAGGTTCCGGTCTATGCTAATGTAACTGCTGGTCCAGTATCTAATAAAGATGAGATAAAGGATCTATTATTAAAACAGCTTTATTCTCCAGTTCGGTTTGAAGAATCAATCCGCAACATGATGGAAGCCGGTGTGGATGCATTTGTTGAAGTAGGAAATGGTAAAGTCTTGAGTGGGTTAGTGAAAAAGATAGATCGTAATGCAACGATATTCACAGTACAAGATCAAGAATCCATGAATAAATTTATTACATGGTATAGGAGTGAAGCCTAATGTTAACAGGTAAAACCGCAATCGTAACAGGTGGCTCTCGAGGCATTGGTCGTTCAATTGCCTTAGAACTAGCTAAAAACGGTGCAAATATTGTGGTAAACTATGCTGGTAGTGAAGCAAAAGCACAATCTGTTGTAGAAGAAATTGAGAAACTAGGCGTTAAAGCTTTTAAAGTACAAGCAGATGTTGCCGATGAACAACAGGTAAAAGAAATGGTTAAGGCTACAGTTGACACGTTTGGAAGTGTGGACATTCTAGTTAATAATGCTGGAATTACACGTGATAATTTATTGATGAGAATGAAAGAAACAGAATTTGACCAAGTTATTAATACGAATCTAAAAGGTGTATTTATGTGTACAAAATCCGTTACACGTCAAATGATGAAACAACGGTCGGGAAGAATTATTAATGTTGCTTCGATTGTCGGAGTTAGTGGGAATCCAGGACAAGCTAACTATGTTGCTGCTAAAGCGGGTGTCATTGGGTTAACCAAAACTACCGCTAAAGAATTAGCTTCACGTAATATTTTAGTTAATGCAATTGCTCCAGGATTTATTTCAACCGATATGACGGATCAATTGACAACGGAACAACGAGATAGCATGTTAAGCTTAATTCCACTTGCAAAATTAGGAGAGCCAGAAGATGTTGCAAAAGTTGTTCGCTTTTTGGCTTCAGACGATGCAAATTATATTACAGGTCAAACTATCCATATTGATGGAGGTATGGTAATGTAATATCCTATTCTCATAAAACTTTGAAAGGGGGTGAAAGTGTTATGGCAGACGTTTTTGATCGCGTAAAAGAAATTATTGTTGATAAGCTTGATGTTGAAGAATCTAAAGTTACAATGGAAGCATCTTTCAAAGATGATTTAGAAGCGGACTCTTTAGACGTTGTTGAGCTAGTTATGGAGCTTGAGGATGAATTCGATATGGAAATTGCTGATGAGGAAGCAGAAAAAATTAACACTGTTGGTGATGCTGTAAATTACATAAACAATTTACAGGGCTAATATAGGGTATTGAGAGTCTCGCTAGATGCGAGACTTTTCCATATATCAACATGAGGTGGCATATAAGAGATGAATCAAGATAAATTAGAGAAAATGCTAGAACTTAAATTTCGAAACATTGAAGTAATTAAACAAGCATTTACCCATTCATCTTATGTGAATGAGCATCGTGAGGGACGCACTTCTGATAATGAGCGTTTAGAGTTTTTAGGAGATGCTGTATTGGAATTGGGTGTATCTCAACACCTGTACCGTAAGTATCCTGATATGCCAGAAGGGGAAATGACAAAACTACGTGCAGCTATCGTTTGTGAGCCATCTTTAGATGTGTTTGCTAGAAGTTTGAATTTTGGTGAACACATACTTTTAGGTAAAGGTGAAGAGATGACTGGTGGTAGAAATCGTCCTGCATTACTTGCGGATGTATTTGAAGCTTTTCTAGGCGCATTATACCTAGACCAAGGATTTAATACAGCTTTAGATTTTCTGGAGAAACATGTATTTCCTCAAATAGAAACCGGTGCTTTTTCGCATGGGATGGATTATAAAAGTAAACTGCAAGAAGTTGTCCAACAAGACAAAAATCAGACAATTGAATATCAAATTGTCGATGAAAAAGGCCCTTCACATAATAAAGAATTTGTTGCTGAACTACTTATTAATGGCAAAGTACTAGGTTCTGGTGTAGGGAGAACAAAAAAAGAAGCGGAACAGCGAGCTGCAAAAGATGCTTTAGATAAGCTTGAATTTTAAAAGTAATAGACAGCTGTACGCTAATTGCATGATGTAAAAGGAAATAGCATACTGACTCAATTGAGTTAGTATGCTATTTTTATTGATAATACTACTAAACAACACAGATTAATATTGGGGACTAGCACGAAATTCTTGTTGCACGGTTGATAGAAACTGCGCGGTATGACTTTTAGTTGGGAGCAACATACCCGCTCCTGAAATACACTCCGCTTTCCGCGGGCGGCTGGTGAGCCTCCTCAGAGCTAAAGCTCTTCCGGGGTCTCACCGATGCCTATCCTCCCGCAGGAGTCTCCGTGTATTTCCTACGCTCGTAATGATTGGAAATTATAAGCACTTTACACCAACACAAAAATTATTTGCTATCTTAAATTAGAATACTTAAACTAGCGCAGGCAGAATACGGAGACTCCTGCGGGAAAAGCACGTGTCCGAAGACCCCGCAGAGGCGAACTTTCCTCGAGGAGGCTGAGGCCGGGCCCGCGGAAAGCGGAGTATTCTGCCGGAGCGGTATGTACCACTATCCCACTTTAATTATGGTGGATCTACCGCACAATTTCTATCAAGTGTGTTTTTTGCAACGGTCTTTTAGAAATTAGCCTCAGATTAAGTAGTAAGGTTTCTAGCTTTTTCTAACACTACGAAGTTCTTCGATAAAGGCTTGTGTTTCTGATACAGAAAGACTCCCTTTTTTGACAATCATATCATACAAGAATTTTATTTCTTCATATTTAGAAAGGTCGTAGTCCTCTGCATCCATAATGGCCCGGTTTACTACTGATAATCGTTCTGCTAAGTCATTTAACATGATTTCTAGATTTTCTTTCGTAGGGTTCTCTAAATTCATAATGCACCTCTTTTTCTGAGCAAATGGGATAAAAATCTTCTAATACCCTGTCTACTCTTCTTTTGTGTCCATGTTTATGATAAAATAAATGCATTAAAAAGCCAATCAATATATTATTTTAAATAAAAATTGGTATAGAGAAAAAGGGAAAATGGAATCGAACTGTTTCGAAATGGGAGATTTGTTTCCAGTAGGAGAATGTCTATGTTTTTAAAGCGTTTAGAAAGTGTTGGTTTTAAATCTTTTGCCGAACGAATTAATGTTGAGTTTGTTCCAGGTGTAACAGCAGTTGTTGGACCAAATGGAAGTGGAAAAAGTAATATAACGGATGCAATTCGTTGGGTACTAGGTGAACAGTCAGCAAAATCACTTCGTGGGACGAAAATGGAAGATATTATTTTCCAAGGTAGTGATAGTAGGAAAGCCCTTAATGTCGCTGAAGTCACACTAGTACTAGACAATAATGATCAAGCTCTACCATTAGACTATGACGAAGTAAGTATAACAAGAAGAGTATATCGTTCGGGTGAGAGTGAATTTTATATTAATAAACAATCCTGCCGATTAAAGGATATTGTCGATTTATTCCTAGATTCTGGCCTAGGGAAAGAAGCTTTCTCCATCATCAGTCAAGGGAAAGTTGAAGAAATATTAAGTTCAAAGGCGGAAGAACGACGTACAATATTTGAGGAAGCAGCAGGTGTCTTAAAATATAAAGGTCGAAAAAAGAAAGCCGAATATAAGTTAGCCGAAACACAAGAGAATTTAAACCGTGTCGAAGATATTATTTATGAAATTGAAACACAACTTGAGCCATTACAGGCACAAGCCGAAAAGGCTAAAGAATATCTAAAACATAAAGATCTATTAAAGAATCAAGAAATTTCATTGCTAATTACCGAAATTGAGTTGCTTCACGATGAATGGCAAGGATTGTTACGAGAGGTTGAAGCTGAAAAAGCAGATGAGATTGCGTTAAAGACTTTGATACAAAAAAAAGAAGCATACTTAGAAAGTGAGCGTCAGGAGATTGAAAGAATTGACGAAACAATAAATACTCTGCAGGAACGCTTATTAACAACAACCCAACAACTTGAACAATATGAGGGTAAAAAGCAAGTGTTCCACGAGAGGACGAAACATTTCACGGAAAATAAAGAAAAACTTGAAATACAAAAACACGAGACGGAAGAAAGAATTACTATTATAAAATCGGAGCTCGTAGAAGAAACAAATAAATTAAATGAGCTGAACGAAAAAAGACGTCATACAAAAAGTTTAGTAGAAGAACTTAAAAGAAAGCTCACAACTGATCAAGATAGTATTGCAGAACAAATAGAGGACCTGAAATCAGAATACATTGAGCTACTGAATAAACAAGCAGCTAAACGTAATGAACGCCAGTCTATCTCGGGTCAAGTACAACAAATAAATGCAAAAAAAGGAAAACAATCAGAGAAATTCCAGGATCTACTTAATCTACGTGAAGATTATACTAATAAATTACAAGATGCTGAGGAATTAAAGAAATCTGTTGAAAAAGAGTATTTTGAAAAAGAAGTAACTATCAGAGAAACAAAGAGAGCTATTGAACAAAAGCGTCAACAATATCAAGATTCACAGACTAAACTTTATCAGGGCTATCAATATATTGAAAAATTGAAGTCTAAAAAAGAAATGTTGGAAGAAATGAAAGAGGACTTTCAAGGGTTCTTTCAAGGAGTTAAGTCGGTACTAAAAGCAAGAGAAAATGGTAAGTTATCATCTATTCATGGTGCGGTGATAGAATTAGTTGATGTTCCTAAATCTTATATTACTGCTATTGAGACTGTTCTTGGTGGGCAAGCACAGCATATTGTTGTGGAAAACGATGAAGCTGCGAGACTTGCAATAGCTTGGTTGAAGCAAACTAGTAGCGGACGAGCAACATTTTTACCATTAAGGTCAATTCAACCGAGGTTCATTCCCCAAGATATTCTGAATCAGGTAGAAGGTCACCCTGGATTCATTGGAGTAGCGGGAAAGCTCGTGTCTACAGATCCTGCTTATCAAAAAGCTGTTGATCATTTAATGGGGCATGTCATCATTGCAAAAACGTTAAAGGATGCAAATGATATTGCAAGACAAGTCATGCGTAAATACCGTATTGTTACTCTAGAAGGAGACGTGGTTAATCCTGGAGGTTCCATGTCTGGTGGGGCTCAAAAGAAGATAAATCAATCCCTTTTTACGAGGGAGAAGGATTTACAAGAGTTAACTGAAAAACTAGATGACTATACTATTAAAGCACATGGTTTTGAGAAAAAAGTTCAGAAAGAGAAAAGCCTTCTAACTGAGTTAGAACTAAAATTAGAAGAACTTGAGTCTAGCTTTTCTAAAAATCAATTACAACTCCAAGATGCTAAGTCACATCATAAAGAAATCGAGTTGAAATTACTATCTTTACAAGAGAACCTATCTGTCTACGACCAAGATAAGCGACAATTTGAGCGCGATTATAACGTTCTGAACACTCGTGATCAAGAACTGGAAATGGAACTTAGGGATATTGAACAAAATTTACAAGAACTTCAGAAGCAAATAGATACGCTTTCTAAGCAAGAAACTGAATTTAAAGAAAACCAAGATCAACTTCAACAGGACTTCCATACGTATCAAGTTCAGCTTGCGGAGCAAGAAGAGCGGGTTAAAAACCAACAAGAAAAAACAAGTTCACTAAGACAAAGATTAATCGAGCAAACGAATCAGTATGAGCTGTTTGTTCAAGAATTAGAGGAGCTTATAGAATTAACTCTATCTGATGAAACAGAAGAGGAAATTAATGAAAAACTTCTTGAGAAGAGCGAAGAAAAAGAGGATATTACAACATCTATTCAAGAGCTTCGATCTGATAGATTAATTCGAACTCAAAAGATTCAGGATGAAGAACGAGAACAGAAAGAAGAGAACAAAAAACATCAAGTTCTAATGCAGAGAATTCAACAAAAAGAAGTAAAAGCTAACCGTGTTGATGTAGAGCTTGAGAACCGTTTAACTTTATTACAAACAGAATATACCATTACATTTGAACGAGCAAAACAAGAATATGAAAAAGTAGAAAACATTGAAGAAGCTAAAAGTAAAGTGGCCGAAATCAAAGCAAGTATTTCTCGTCTAGGTAATGTGAATCTGGGAGCAATTGACGAATACGATCGTATCTCTGAACGGTACACATTCTTAACTGAACAAAGGGATGATCTTGTTCAAGCAAAAGATACGCTTTTTGCTGTTATTAAAGAAATGGATGAAGAAATGCAACACTTATTTGGTACTACGTTCCATCAAATTAAAGATGAGTTTGCAGTTGTATTTAAAGAATTATTTGGTGGTGGTCATGCTGAGTTAAAGCTTACTGAACCAGGGAATTTACTAGATACAGGGGTTGATATAATCGCTCAACCGCCAGGTAAGAAGTTGCAAAACTTAGGACTTCTATCAGGTGGAGAGCGTGCATTGACCGCAATTGCCCTGTTGTTTGCCATATTACGAGTAAGGCCGGTTCCATTCTGCGTGTTGGATGAGGTTGAAGCTGCCCTTGATGAAGCGAATGTGGCAAGATTTGCAAAATATGTTAAGCACTATAGTGAGGGCACACAATTTATAGTAATTACCCATCGACAAGGTACAATGGAACAGGCAGATGTTTTATATGGTGTAACTATGCAGGAATCTGGGGTATCACGACTGGTTTCTGTCCGCTTGGAAGAGACAAAAGAGCTTATTCAATCTTAAAGGAGTGTGTCATAGTTTATGAGCTTTTTACAAAAACTCAAGAATAAATTTAAACAAGATAATGAAGAAGAAGTATCGTCTAAATATAAAGAAGGAATGGAAAAGACAAGAACATCCTTTTCTGGAAAAATTAATGATTTAATTGCGCGTTACCGTAAAGTAGATGAAGACTTCTTTGAGGAATTAGAGGAAGTACTCATCTCAGCAGATGTTGGTGTGATGACTGTTATGGACTTAATTGACGAACTGAAATTTGAGGTGCAACGACGCAAGATAAAAGAAACGAAAGAAGTGAAAGAAGTCATCTCAGAAAAACTAGTTGAGATCTACTACGGTGATGATGACGATGAAATCGAAACATTGAATGTACAAGAAGATGGATTAACCATCATCCTAGTAGTAGGTGTGAATGGTGTTGGGAAAACAACCTCGATTGGGAAGTTAGCACACCGACTGAAAGAAGAAGGGAAGTCGGTTATGTTAGCCGCGGGGGATACGTTCCGCGCTGGTGCTATCGAACAATTAGAAGTTTGGGGTGAACGTGCCGGTGTTGAAGTTATTAAACAAAATGCTGGAAGTGATCCTGCAGCAGTTATCTTTGATGCAATTAAAGCTGCCAAGTCCCGTGAAGTTGATGTATTACTCTGTGATACGGCTGGAAGATTGCAAAATAAAGTAAACCTTATGAATGAGTTATCAAAGGTGAAACGAGTAATTGAAAGAGAAGTCCCTGGTGCTCCACATGAAGTCTTACTAGTCTTAGATGCAACAACAGGTCAAAATGCCCTTAGTCAGGCAAAAACCTTCTCTGAATCTACCGACGTCTCTGGAATTGTGTTAACAAAGTTAGATGGAACTGCAAAAGGTGGTATTGTCTTAGCAATCAGACATGAATTAAATATACCTGTAAAGTTTGTTGGTTTAGGAGAAAAAGCAGAAGATCTACAGAAGTTCGATGCGAACGCATTTGTTTATGGATTATTTGCTGATATGTTAGAAGAACCAATTCAAGATTAGGAAACTAATACTTGCAAAACAATATTTCGTTCGTTAAGATAAAATGTAAAGGATTTTCACTTAACAAGGGGTGTTAACATGCTAGATAAAACGACTAGAATTAATTATTTATTAGATTTTTACCAAGCATTATTAACCCCAAAGCAACGTAATTACATGGAAATGTACTATCTTGAGGATTATTCTTTAGGGGAGATATCAGAAGAAGCCAATGTTTCAAGACAAGCTGTTTATGATAATATTAAACGAACGGAAACAATGTTAGAATCCTATGAAAAGAAACTACATTTATATGATAAGTTTGAGAAGCGAATGAAATTGATTCAAAAGATTGATGAGGAAATTTCAAAATCGGAAAATCAACAGCTTAAAACATATATAAACCAACTAAAAGAATTAGATTAGGGGGACACCTTATATGGCGTTTGAGGGACTAGCTGATCGCCTGCAAAATACGATTAAAAAAATCACTGGAAAAGGAAAAGTATCTGAACAAGATGTAAAAGAAATGACCCGAGAAATACGCTTAGCACTACTTGAGGCAGATGTTAACTTTAAAGTTGTGAAAGATTTAATCAAGCGTATAAAAGAACGAGCAGTTGGTCAAGAGGTAATGGAGAGCCTTACACCTGGCCAACAGGTAATAAAGGTAGTAAAAGAAGAATTAACAGAACTAATGGGTGGGGAGCAGAGTAAAATTGCGGTGAGTGATCGACCTCCCACCGTTATTATGATGGTTGGTTTACAAGGTGCTGGTAAAACGACAACAACTGGTAAGCTTGCTAACCTTCTTAGAAAGAAACATAATCGTTCCCCTTTACTAGTTGCTTGTGACGTTTATCGTCCTGCTGCTATTAAACAATTGGAGACACTAGGATCTCAATTAAATATGCCAGTGTTCTCAATGGGGACGGAAGCTAATCCAGTAGATATCGCAAAGAATGCAATAGTAAAGGCAAAAGAAGAACATTATGACTATGTCCTAATTGATACTGCAGGTAGGCTGCATGTTGACACTGATCTAATGGATGAATTAGCTCAGATAAAATCAACCGTTAATCCAGATGAAATATTCCTTGTAGTGGACGCAATGACAGGACAAGATGCAGTTAATGTTGCGGAAAGCTTTAATGAGCAGTTAGATATTTCTGGTGTAGTTCTAACGAAGCTTGACGGTGATACTCGTGGAGGTGCTGCTCTATCAATTAAAGCAGTAACGGGTAAATCGATAAAATTCGCTGGTATGGGTGAGAAACTCGACCAATTAGAGGCGTTTCATCCGGAACGTATGGCATCCCGAATCTTAGGAATGGGTGATGTTTTAACACTAATTGAAAAGGCTCAAGCATCTGTTGATGAAAAGCAAGCGAAAGATTTAGAAGAGAAAATGCGAAATGCAAGTTTTACTTTTGATGACTTCCTAGAGCAAATGAGCCAAGTTAAGAAAATGGGACCTTTGGAAGATTTATTGGCAATGATACCAGGTGCGAATAAAATGAAAGGGTTAAAGAACGTTCAATTTGATGAGAAGCAGCTTGTACATGTAGAAGCTATCATTCAATCTATGACTAAAAAAGAACGTCAAGATCCAAGCATTATGAATGCAAATCGCAAAAAACGTATCGCTAAAGGTTCAGGTACCTCCGTATCTCAAGTGAACCGTTTACTTAAACAGTTTGAAGAAATGAAAAAAATGATGAAACAAATGACTAACATGCAAAAAGGCAAAAAAGGAAAAGGCTTTAAAATGCCGTTCAACCCTTTTTAAGTAACTAAAACAACTTAATAATTAAGATGTAATGTAAAAACACTTTACAGACTAAAAAGTTTCTGTTAAAATCAATTCTTGTGAGAACAAAATAATGGAGGTGCAAGTAATGGCAGTAAAAATTCGTTTAAAACGTATGGGTTCTAAAAGAAATCCTTTCTATCGTATTGTTGTAGCAGATTCACGTTCTCCTCGTGACGGACGTTCTATTGAACAAATTGGAACTTATAATCCAGTAGTTGATCCAGTTGAAGTTAAAATAGATGAAGCAAAAGCACTTGATTGGATGACAAAAGGCGCTAAGCCAAGTGATACAGTACGTAACTTATTCTCAAAAGAAGGCATCATGAAGAAATTCCACGAACAAAAAACTAATAAGTAAAGTAGTGTGATATCATGAAAGCCCTAATTGAATCGATTGTAACACCATTGGTAGATTATCCTGAAGATGTCACTGTAACAGAAAGAGAAGAAGATACAAAAATTGTATACCATCTTACTGTTAATCAACAAGATGTTGGTAAGGTAATTGGAAAAAATGGACGTATAGCAAAAGCGATTCGTACAGTTGTTTATGCAGCGAAGTCAGATGCTAATAAACGAATCTATTTAGATATCATGTAAGGGAAGGGGAAACCTTTCCCTTTTTCTACATTTTAAGAAGTTGCTTTTTAAATTAGCTGTAAAACATATTTATGCTCTGAGCTACCCAGATAAACGGTAATTACCGTGGGTTATTTAACTAATGCCATCTCATTTTGAGAAAGGAACGAGAGCGAGGAATATTCATGAAAATAATAAAAAAAGTTGCTATTAAACAAGTTATTTCTGAAAAAAGTAAATCTGTTTTACAAGAAAAATTTAATAAACACATAATGCGACTTGAACAAGAGTGTCAACAACTGCTATTTGAACAACGAAAATTACAAAACAAAAAAAGTATTTCCAAACAAGAACTACATGATCGTTTCCAACAAGAAATTAAGAATCGCAAAGAAAAAATTAAGTTAGCAGCGTTTAAAATAGAACAATTGGAAATGCTAGAAATTGGAAGCGAAATTATTGAGAGTGAAGTTGAGGCTCTTGTTGAGGTAAAAGAAGGAACGCATTGGAATGAGATTATGGAACAGACAGCCATCATTATTAAAGATGGGGTTGTTGTTCGGATTGATAACTAGTAGGTGAGGAAAAAATGAAAGAAAAAATGTTTACTGTTGGAAAAATAATAAATACACATGGAATCCGTGGAGATGTTAAGGTTCTTCGTGTAAGTGATTTTGAAGAACGATTTGATATTGGGAACACTCTTTATCTTTTTACAGGAGATAAGTTAGTTAGTGAACTAATTATTGATGGTCACCGAATCCATAAGGGATTTGATTTAGTACATTTTAAGGGTTTAGATAATATTAATGATGTAGAGCATTTTAAGGGATCAAGCTTGAAAATACCAGAATCACAACTTTCAGAGCTTGGAGAGAATGAGTATTATTATCATGAGATCATCGGGTGTGAAGTATTTACTGGTGAAGGGGAGTCTTTAGGGTTCGTAAAAGAAATATTATCACCTGGAGCTAATGATGTTTGGGTAGTAAAACCTTCTAAAGGTAAAGATATATTAATTCCTTATATTGAAGATGTTGTAATCGACATTAATGTGGAAGGTAAAAGAATTGTAATAGAACCTATGGAAGGGTTGCTTGAGTAATGCAAATAGACATCTTAACCTTATTCCCAGAAATGATTGAAAGTGTCTTTAATACTTCTATCTTAAAAAAAGCCCAAGAAAAGAATAAGTTCCATTACAATTTAATAAATTTCCGAGAATATACACAAAACAAACATAAAAAAGTGGATGATTATCCATATGGGGGAGGAGCTGGTATGGTATTAGCTCCACAACCTATATTTGATGCGGTCGAATCGATTACAAGAGATAAAGTTTCAACTCCCCGAGTTGTCCTAATGTGTCCGCAAGGGGAGCGGTACACACAGAAAAAAGCAGAGGAATTAGCTAAAGAAGATCATATAATTCTTATTTGTGGTCATTATGAGGGCTATGATGAACGTATACGAGAGCATCTTGTGACAGATGAAATTTCAATTGGTGACTATGTATTAACAGGAGGAGAACTAGGTGCGATGGTAGTGGTTGATAGTGTTGTTAGACTATTACCTGATGTACTTGGAAATGAGGAATCTGCACCACAAGATTCATTTTCTACTGGATTACTAGAACATCCTCACTATACAAGACCAGCTGATTTTAGAGGATTAAAGGTTCCTGAAGTTCTAACATCTGGTGACCACGCCAAAATTGAATCTTGGCGTAAGAACGAATCACTGAAAAGAACTTACCAACGCCGAAAAGATTTGCTAGAGAACTATCCTTTAACAGAGGAAGAAAAGAAGTTCTTACAAGAAATAGAAAGTAAAGAAGTAAAATAACAAAGGTCATAGGTTAAAGTTATCAGACTCTAATCGCGGATTGTGTGTAAGTTACAATTTGAGTGAAAAACCTACATATGAATTAAATGATATTTTTTAATATCTAGTTGAAGTCTATCACTAATTATGATATATTATTTATTGTGCTTAAGTACGATTAAGTGCATATAAACGATGTTCCGCTGTTACCATCTTGTATTATGAGCATTGGTTTGGAAGGAGTGAAGCAGGATGCAAAAACTAATCGAAGAAATCACAAAAGATCAACTTCGTACTGATCATCCTGATTTCCGCCCAGGAGATACTGTAAAAGTTCACGTTAAAGTTGTTGAAGGAACTCGTGAACGTATTCAGATATTCGAAGGTGTCGTTATTAAACGTCAAAACGGTGGAATCAGCGAGACATTTACAGTAAGAAAAATTTCTTACGGTGTAGGTGTTGAACGTACTTTCCCAGTACATTCTCCTCGTCTTGATAAAATCGAAGTAACTCGACGTGGTATTGTTCGCCGTGCGAAATTATACTATCTTCGTAACCTACGCGGAAAAGCAGCACGTATCAAAGAACGTCGATAAGACTGTAAAACGAAATGTATTGTTTGTAAGGAGCTTGGTACTTTGTTCAAGCTCCTTTTTACATAATAAAAGTATTAGGATACGATATATTCAGTAGGTTTCGGAGGTTAGAGTATGGCAAAAGGAAAGAGTGAATGGTTAGATTGGATTAAGGCTCTTTTAATTGCGTTTGGATTAGCCTTTCTAGTAAGAACCTTTCTATTTACACCGATAATTGTTGATGGTCCTTCCATGCAACCAACACTTCAAGATCGCGATCAAATGATAGTTAACAAGTTTACGTATCGGTTTGATGAGCCAGAAAGATTTGATATAGTAGTTTTTCATGCGAATGATCAAAAGGATTTTATAAAACGAGTCATCGCTTTACCCGGTGAACATGTTGCATATAAAGATAATAATTTATACATAAATGGTCAGCCTATAGAGGAAAAGTTCTTTACCGATAATAACATCGATTTATATACGAATGATTTTACTTTAGAACAAATTAAAGGGAATTATTCAATCGTGCCAGAAGGACATGTCTTTGTTCTAGGTGATAATAGGACAAATTCAACTGATAGCAGGTTGCTTGGGCCAATACCTATTGATCAGATTGTTGGTAAAGCGAGTGTTATCTATTGGCCATTTGACCGATTCGAGTTTATAGGAGAGTAAACGGTATGACAATACAATGGTTTCCAGGCCATATGGCAAAAGCGAGACGAGAAATTGAAGAAAAGCTTAAACTTGTTGATTTTGTGATGGAGTTAGTGGATGCGCGTGCGCCATTGTCGTCCCAAAATCCAATGTTGCGCCAAGTGCTACAAAATAAATCAAAAATGGTATTATTAATGAAGCGTGATTTAGCTGATCCAAAGGTAACAAATGAATGGATAGAATATTATAAAGAAAACGATATTCCAGCAATTGCGGTAAATGTAAATGATAAAACTGATATCAACCGAGTCATTCAGCAAGCTAAAGAATTAGGACAAATAAAGCTAGAAAAACTATTGAAAAAGGGAATAAAACCTAGGCCAGCAAGAGCAATTATTGTTGGTATACCAAATGTTGGAAAGTCTACGTTAATTAATCGATTAGCAAATAAGAAAATAGCTAAAGTAGGAGATCGCCCTGGTGTAACGAAGCAACAGCTTTGGATTAAGGTGAAGAAGGAATTTGATTTACTTGATACACCTGGTATTCTCTGGCCAAAGTTTGAGGACCAAGAAGTTGCTTATCGATTGGCTGCAATCGGAACAATAAAGGATCAATTACTTTCCTTACAAGATATAGTAGTATATGTGATTAATTATTTGAAAGCTTATTATCCTGCTCAATTAGAAGAACGTTATCAAATTGAATCAAATGATGAGGATATGCTGGATATATTTAATAAAATTGGGAAATTAAGGGGTGCACTAGAAAGCGGCGGGACTGTTAACTTAGATAAAGTTTCAGACCTTGTACTCCGTGATTTAAGAACAGGCCGATTAGGGAATATTACCTTAGAGAGACCAACAGAAGGACAATGAAGACATACGTCATAATGATGGATGTCTTTTCTTTTTTTACTTTATCAATTATTGGTCATAAACCATTCAACATATTTGATTAGATAAGGCTATTTGAGTACAGTTTGATACTATTTTGATAGGAACTGCTCTGTCTTCGGACACGTGCTATTCCCGCAGGAGTCTTCTGCCGGAGCGGTAATCGTTCCACTATCCTCTTTTAATTATGAGGGTTAATAGTACGTTACCGCGCAGTTTCTATCTACTCTTTGTTAAATACTGGGAAGACAACAATCTTTTAGAAAACAGTCTAATACATCTCTAGATAGTGTCGATATAAAAAGAAGAAAGATAGGTGTAAACATGGGGAAGCTATCAATTTCAGAAATAAAAACATTATTTACTGAAGAAGAACTTACAGAAACAGAAATAGCAACATTAAAAAATGATACACGCAAAGGTGTACAACAACTAATTGCAAAGTACGAGAAAGATAAGCAAAAAAGACAGATGCTTGAAAAAGATTTTTATGAAATGTGTACATATGAACGAAATAGCCGTTTAAAAGGGAAGGAAATGATTGCTGGTATAGACGAAGCTGGAAGAGGTCCACTTGCTGGTCCTGTGGTAGCTGCAGCGGTTATTCTACCAGAAGATTTTAAGCTCATAGGTTTAAATGATTCCAAACAGATAAGTGAAACGAAACGCAATGAGTTCTTTGAATATATTAAAGAAAATGCTATTAGCTATAGTGTATCTGTTATAGACAATCAGACAATAGATAGAGTAAATATTTTTGAAGCAACTAAACTGGCAATGAAAGAGGCATTGCTACTGTTAGATACGCCAGCTGATCATGTACTAATTGATGCAGTAAGATTAGATAATCTCCCATGTACCTCTGAATCTATTATCAAGGGTGATGCAAAGAGTATTTCGATTGCAGCAGCTAGTATTTTAGCTAAAGTTACCCGAGACCGTTTGATGAATAAGATTCATGAAGAGTACCCGATGTATGATTTTAAATCAAATATGGGTTATGGTACAAAGTATCATATGGAAGCATTAAATGAATATGGAATTTCACCATATCACCGCAAATCATTTGCACCAGTTAGAGAGAATATCTAGAAGTGAGTGATCTAGTTGAGTATTCAAAAAGTGTTAGGCAATCAATTGCAGAAACTGCAAGATACACCTCAAATGCTCAGGAAAGGGCAAATTATACAAGGCAGAATACTAAAGCTTTACCCAAATAATAAGGCTAGCATTCAACTTGGTACAAATAAATTAATCGCCCAGCTAGAAGCTTCACTAGCAGTTGGAGAAAGATACCATTTTCAAGTTGGGTCAACAGAAAATATGATCCATTTAAAAGTATTAGGGGATGCTCTGACTTACAATAGTAAGTCCCATCTGCAAGAACTATTCTCGCACTTAGGGATTAAATCAACAAAAGTAAATCATGTGTTTGTAAACACACTTCTTGAGAGGAAAATTCCTTTCAATAAGGGCCAATTACAACGTGCAATAGCTTTATTAGAAGGGACACCAGATAAAAGACAAGCCCAAAATGTTTTACTTGAGATGATAGCAAAACGAATTCCACTTACAGATTCTATATTCGAATCTCTTCAGGAGAGATTAGTAAGTAGTTTCACAGAAAGACTTGGAGCATTAGACAAGGCAGTCCAAAACACCCCAACACTAAAGGATAATCATAAACAAGTTATTTATGATAAGTTTAATAGTGTGATTAGCCAAGATAAACTTCTTTCCAAATTACTTGTAATAGCAGAAAATAAGGAATTATTCCATCTGCTGAAATCCATCCAAATAATTGATCATGATTCGCAGTTTACTGAGTGGAGTAATCGGGTAAAAAATATTTCAAATGGAAATGTATTAGAAGTAAACACGCTTGTAGATGTGGATAAGTTACAGAATCTATTTAAAATTGATTCCATCCGTAACAATGTATTATCAATCCTAACTATATATGGGGATAATTTACAATCCAGTATTGGGAATAAAAAGCCGTTAGCTGTAGAAGTTTTTGCCAATTTAGTAAAAGAAGTTAAACAAAATGTTCTTCAACCTTTACAGATTAACAGCGCTCATCTCGTTAATAACCCACAACAGTTACAAAACTTATTACAGGAATTGGAAGTATTAGCTCATAGTGATAAACTATTGAGCCTTGACCGTTTTTCGCACCAATTAATTAAGGATTCATTTGCTGAACAGACAAGAAATATGTTGGAAAATGTTGGTTTGCAATATGAAAAGTCTATCTTGCATGATGAAAAAAATCCAGCGAACTCATTAAAGGCAATACTCCTATCATTAGTTCAAACTAGTGACGGATTAGTACAGGATCAAGCCAATAAGTTTTTACAATTTGTAAACGGAATGCAGTTGCAATCCATACAGGAGACGGGTGAATTTCTTCAAGCTAATTTAATCGTTCCAGCTAGCAAATTAGGGATAGAAAGCGATGTAGAATTAGATTTTGAAGGAAAGAAAAAAGATAATGGTGAGATAGACCCTGATTTTTGCAGAGTGGTATTTTACCTGGATCTCGCAACAATCAAAAAGACAGTAGTGGATATGCATGTGCAAAAAAGGTCAATATCATTAACCATACTAAATGATAATTCGATAGAAGATATTATGAGACCTTTACAATCTTTGTTGAAGGAAGGGTTAGAGAATATCAATTATCATTTGTCTAATGTCAGCCATAAACCGTTAAGTAGTCAAGAATTAAACCATACCAAAAATAAATTTTTGAAATATAACCAGTATTCCTCTTCCAAGGGAGTTGACCTACGAATATGAGTGAAAAAAGACAGAAAGCTGTTGCATTAAGCTATGATCAAGAACAAACGTATGCTCCGCGAGTCAGTGCAACAGGTAAGGGGCTTGTAGCTAATCAAATCATCAAGAAAGCTAAAGAAAACCAGATCCCAATATTAGAAGATAATACTCTAATTGAATTACTTTCTGAACTGGATATAAATGAAAGAATTCCAGAAGAATTGTATCAGGCTGTTGCAGAGGTATTTGCATTTATCTACCAAACAGACAAGAAAATGGAACAAAGTAATAAATATTAGTTAAATTACGACAAATAATTTCTCTTTTCTTGTACATTTATTTGTTTTTTAATACAATGAAAATGCAGTGATTTTGATGGGAGGACAAAGAATGAATATTCATGAGTACCAAGGGAAAGAAATTTTACGCAAATATGGTGTAAAGGTTCCTAATGGATATGTTGCATATACAGTAGATGAAGCTGTAGAGGCAGCTGAGAAATTAGGCACATCAGTAACTGTAGTTAAAGCACAAATTCATGCTGGTGGACGTGGTAAAGCTGGTGGTGTAAAAGTTGCTAAGAATTTAGATGAAGTACGTACATATGCTAATGAAATTCTTGGTAAAACACTTGTAACACATCAAACTGGTCCAGAGGGCAAAGAAGTTAAGCGTTTACTAATTGAAGAGGGCTGCGATATTCAAAAAGAATATTATGTAGGGGTTGTTCTTGAACGTGCCACTTCTCGTGTTGTCTTGATGGCATCTGAAGAAGGTGGAACTGAAATTGAAGAAGTAGCAGCAGAAACTCCAGAAAAGATTTTTAAAGAAGTAATTGATCCTGTTGTTGGTTTACTACCTTATCAAGCTCGTAGACTAGCATTTAATATTAATATTCCAGATGAATTAAATAGTAAAGCAGTTAAATTCATGATGGGCTTATATCAAGCGTTTGTAGAAAAAGATTGTTCTATTGCTGAAATTAACCCACTTGTTACAACTGGCGATGGTGAAGTATTAGCATTAGATGCTAAATTAAATTTTGATGATAATGCTTTATATCGTCAAAAAGACGTAACAGAGTACCGTGACTTAGATGAAGAAGATGAAAAAGAAATTGAGGCTTCTAAATTTGACCTTAGCTATGTAGCTTTAGACGGAAACATTGGTTGTATGGTAAATGGTGCAGGTCTTGCAATGTCTACAATGGACATCATTAAGCATACTGGCGGCGAACCGGCTAACTTCCTTGATGTTGGGGGCGGTGCTACTGCTGAGAAAGTTACAGAGGCATTTAAAATTATTTTGTCCGATAAGAATGTAAAAGGTATTTTCGTTAACATTTTCGGTGGAATTATGAAATGTGACGTAATAGCTGAAGGTGTAGTAGCAGCTACTAAAGAAGTCGGATTAGATCTACCACTAGTAGTTCGTTTAGAGGGTACAAATGTTGATTTAGGGAAGAAAATTTTAAATGATTCTGGATTAAACATTATTCCTGCAGATTCAATGGCGGATGGTGCAGAGAAGATTGTATCCTTAGTCAAAGGTGCTTAAATAAATTTGGTAGATAGAATAGACTAGATTTTGGAAAGGGCGGACGTAAATGAGTGTATATGTTAATAAAGATACAAAAGTAATTGTCCAAGGGATTACTGGCGGAACAGCTAGATTCCATACAAAACAAATGCTTGAATATGGTACGAAGATTGTTGGCGGAGTAACACCTAAAAAAGGTGGTACAGAAGTAGAAGGAGTACCCGTGTTTAATACTGTAAAGGATGCAGTTGATACTACAGGTGCTACAGCATCTGTTATCTATGTTCCTGCACCATTTGCGGCAGATGCGATTGTTGAAGCAGTAGATGCAGAACTAGATTTAGTTATCTGTATTACAGAGCATATTCCTGTATTGGATATGGTAAAAGTTAAACGATATATGGAAGGTAAGAAAACACGTTTAATTGGACCAAACTGTCCAGGAGTAATCTCTCCAGATGAGTGTAAAATTGGAATTATGCCAGGATATATTCATACTAAAGGTCATATCGGAGTTGTTTCACGATCTGGAACATTGACATATGAGGCTGTACATCAACTTTCACAAGCTGGATATGGTCAAACTACAGCTGTAGGTATTGGTGGAGATCCGGTTAACGGCACAAACTTTATCGATGTTCTAAAAGCCTTTAATGAAGACCCTGAAACTTATGCAGTTGTAATGATTGGTGAAATCGGTGGTACTGCAGAAGAGGAAGCGGCTGAATGGGTTAAAGCAAATATGACAAAACCAGTAGTAGGATTTATTGGTGGAGCTACTGCACCTCCAGGCAAACGTATGGGTCATGCAGGAGCAATTATCTCTGGTGGTAAAGGAACAGCAGAAGAAAAAATCCGTGTTATGAATGAGTGCGGTATTGCTGTTGCAGAAACACCTTCAGTTATCGGAGAGACTATGATTCGTGTCCTTGAAGAACAAGGATTAGCTGAAAAGTGTAAAACTCACTAATTCAAAATTTAATAAGAGGCTGGTACAAGTGTCCCAGCCTCTTAACTTTAGTCTTTATGTCATATTGACTCAACGAATGGCTTCTATATTAATAGAAAGGAAGTGTATTTTTGCATAAGAATAATAGAGATAGACTCATACATCTTCACCGATGCCGTGGACTATCAAGGAATAAACTTCGAAGACTACTTCAATTAGACCCCTCTTTATCCAAACTGTATGGATTATCTTCCCCTCAGATCAGTAATTTTCTATCTATCAATAAAAAGATGGCAGAAAAGCTTTATAGGGATCTACATAGCCATACGATAATAGAAGACATCCAAAAGGACTTAAAACATTATCATATCATCACAATCATTGACGAAAACTATCCCCCTATGTTAAAAACAATTAAAGATGCACCATTAGTATTATATGCAGCCGGGAATGTCTCCTTATTATTTGGTGCCCCCGCGATTAGTGTAATTGGAACTAGAAATCCCTCTGAAACTGCTAACCAAAAAGTTAAATTTGTAGTAACTCCTTTAATTAGAGAAAATTGGGTTATTGTCAGTGGTATGGCCAGGGGTATTGATAGTTTGGCACATAAATTAGCATTATATGAAAATGGTAAAACAATCGCTGTATTAGGTAGTGGCTTTCACCATATTTATCCAAGAGAAAACATAAAATTATTCTATCAAATTGTACAAAAAGGATTAGCTATATCTGAATATCCTCCCAATGTACCGCCAAAAAAATATCACTTTCCTGAAAGAAATCGATTAATCAGTGGCTTAAGCTTTGCGACATTAGTTGTAGAGGCAACGGAGAAAAGTGGTACCATGATTACGGTAGACCAGGCTTTAGACCAAGGTAGAGAAGTATATGCAGTTCCAGGGTCACCATTAGTAACACAGACAAAAGGCTGTCTGAAACTAATACAAGATGGGGCAAAAGTAGTCATAACCTATGAAGATATACAAAAAGACTGGGAAACACAACAGATTTTTTGGAATAAATGTTAGAAACTTGCTCTTGGAAATTATTCGTATGTTTGACAAATATACCGTATATATTTAATATAGGTGAGGATTTAATAAAACGAATACTTATTAATTTCGGATTTAAAATCTGAAAATGTTGACATTTTTATTATCTATTCATACATTTAATTGTATAGTGATTTAAGGACACGAATGATTTAGGAGATAAATGTACTAGATTTTCGTTACCTCAGTTAAGGAGGAAAAGGATGGCTGACTATCTCGTAATTGTAGAATCACCTGCAAAAGCGAAAACGATTGAACGTTATTTAGGGAAAAAATACAAAGTAAAAGCTTCTATGGGACATGTTATCGATTTGCCAAAAAGTCAAATGGGTGTTGATGTAGAAGAGGGTTATAAGTTAAAGTATATTACGATTCGTGGTAAAGGTGATATATTAAAGGATTTAAAGAAATCAGCAAAGAAAGCAAAAAAAATATATCTAGCAGCCGACCCCGACCGTGAAGGGGAAGCAATTGCTTGGCATTTAGCACATGCGTTAAATGTAGATGAAAACTCTAAGTGTCGAGTCGTATTTAATGAAATTACAAAAGATGCAATTAAAGAATCATTTAAAAATCCACGTTCCATTGATACAGATTTAGTAGATGCACAACAGGCTAGAAGAGTACTCGACCGATTAGTTGGTTATAACATTAGTCCTTTACTTTGGAAAAAAGTAAAAAAAGGTTTAAGTGCTGGTCGAGTGCAATCAGTAGCCCTTAAAATGATTATTGATCGCGAAAATGAAATTAATAATTTTAAACCAGAAGAGTATTGGTCAATAGAAGCAAACTTTCAAAAGGATAAAGAATTATTTGAGGGTACCTTTTACGGAATTGATGGAAAAAAATTGGAGTTATCTTCTGAGTCAGAAGTAAAAGATGTATTAAGTAAACTGGTAGATAAAAAGTTTACGATAGATAAAGTAACAAAAAAAGAAAGACGTCGTAACCCTGCGAAGCCTTTTACCACATCTTCCTTACAACAGGAAGCAGCAAGAAAGTTGAATTTCCGAGCAAGGAAAACCATGATGATTGCACAACAATTATATGAAGGTATTGATCTCGGTAAATCTGCTGGAGGTATTACTGGTCTAATTACGTATATGCGTACAGATTCGACCCGAATCTCTAATACAGCTAAAGATGAGGCAAAGGGATATATTGAAGATAAGTACGGAAGTGAATTCCTAGGTATAAATAAAAGTGAGAAGGTAAATGAAAAAGCGCAAGATGCCCATGAGGCAATACGCCCGACTTCTGTATTAAGAGAACCGAATTCACTCAAGTCTGTGTTATCAAGAGATCAGTTAAGACTGTATAAACTCATATGGGAACGTTTCTTAGCAAGTCAGATGGCATCGGCAATTTTAGATACCATGACTGTGACACTTAAAAATAATAATGTAGAATTTCGTTCGACGGGTTCAAAAGTTAAGTTTAAAGGATTTATGAAAGTTTATGTGGAAGGTACTGATGATAATAAAAAGCAGGACGATAAATTTCTTCCAAATTTAGAAGAGGGCATGATTGTAAATGCCAATGAAATTAATCCTAATCAACACTTTACACAGCCACCACCACGCTTTACAGAAGCGAGATTAGTTAAGACAATGGAGGAGTTAGGCATAGGTAGACCATCAACCTACGCTCCGACGCTTGACACCATTCAACGCCGTGGATATGTGACATTGGATAATAAGAGATTTATACCGTCTGAACTCGGTACAATTGTTGTAGATTTATTAAAAGAGTTTTTCCCAGAGATTATCGATGTTGAATTTACCGCGAAAATGGAAAATGATCTAGATGCTATAGAAGAAGGCGAAGTAGAGTGGGTTAATATCATTGATGATTTTTATCATGGATTCCAAGAACGCTTAAGTGTGGCTGAGGAGGAAATGGATAAAATAGAAATTAAAGACGAACCAGCTGGTATCGACTGCGAAAACTGCGGACACGAAATGGTTTACAAGATGGGGCGCTATGGTAAATTTTTAGCTTGTTCTAATTTTCCAGATTGTCGCAATACAAAACCAATCCTGAAAGAGATTGGTGTTACATGTCCGAAGTGTAAGGAAGGTAATGTTGTAGAACGTAAGTCGAAGAAACGTCGTGTTTTCTATGGGTGTGATCGTTTTCCAGAGTGTGACTTTGTCTCATGGGATAAGCCAATATCTAGACCATGCCCTAAATGTGATTCATTATTGGTAGAAAAGAAAAACAAGAAAGATACACAAATTGTCTGTACAAACTGTGATTATAAAGAGAATAGTCAGGGATAACAGAGTCGCTCATACCTTGAGCGTCTTTTGTTTTTAGTCCAAAATGTTTTACATTTTTTGAAAAGGGTAAAGAATTATAATTGTTTTAGATTATAATTTTTGAACAATTGGTAAAAATGATAGATAGGTGATTAATTCTAAATATTTGTAGGTATCGAATAATGTCGAAAAATGAAGAGTTCTTTGTTGACTATTAATACGTGAATCGCTATAATTATCCAGTGGTAAGAGAAACTACTTGACAGCAATTTCTTTGAGATAAAAAGGTTTAGGTTGAAAATGTTTAGTGTTGCGCTCAATTCAGAATTTTGTTACAATTTTGTTAAGTTCATTGCAATCTCTAATTCACATGTGATATATTATTAGTTGGCTGTCAGGTTGAGGTGAGTATTTGGAAAATTTCACACAGTTTCAAAAGCTTTTCACAGAATATCTGCAAATAGAAAAAAATGCTTCACCGTACACAGTTGAATACTACAATCATGACTTGGATGAATTCTTTTCTTTTTTATATCAAGAAGGAATCCAAACCTTTCAGGAAGTTGACCTGCAATGTATTCGTTTGTTTCTAACCACTCTCTTTGATAAGAAGTTCTCAAGAAGGTCTGTATCAAGAAAGATTTCTAGTTTGCGTACTTTCTTCAAGTTTTTAGAGAGGGAAGAAATTATAAATTCTAATAACTTCTCGCTTATTACTTTACCCAAAGCGGCTAAGCCCATTCCAGGCTTTTTATATGAAGAAGAAATGGTAAAACTTTTTGAAAGTAATGATACTGAGGACCCTTTGGGTCAGCGGAATTTAGCACTGCTAGAGATACTATATGGCACTGGTATTCGGGTAAGTGAATGTCAAAACCTACGTCTTAAGGATATTGATTTTTCAATTGGTACACTCCTTGTAAAAGGGAAAGGAAATAAAGAAAGATACGTACCTTTTGGTAGCTTTGCTGAGAAGTCTCTACAATTATACATACATGATGGTAGAAAACAACTACTAGAAAGGTCCGGATCAAATTCTGAATCGGTTTTCCTTAACTCAAGAGGTAACCCAATTACAACACGAGGGATAAGATTGATATTAAATAAAATGGTAGAAAAAGCTGCGCTTACAATTAATATCCACCCACATAAGTTAAGGCATACTTTTGCGACCCATATGTTAAATGAAGGTGCTGATTTAAGGACCGTTCAAGAACTCTTGGGACATGAAAGCTTATCTTCTACTCAGATTTATACCCATGTCACAAAAGATCATTTACGAAACATCTATTTAAATAGTCATCCTAGAGCAAAAAGAAGTCAGGAATAACGGATGAGGTGAGTTTATTGGCACATGAAATTCATGCCACCACGATATTTGCTGTTCAGCATAACGGACAATGTGCAATGAGTGGTGATGGTCAGGTTACATTGGGGAATTCCGTTGTTATGAAACACAAAGCTAAAAAGGTTAGAAGATTGTATAATGGCCAAGTTTTAGCTGGATTTGCTGGTTCTGTTGCGGATGCATTTACCCTGTTTGAAAAATTCGAGGGTAAACTCGAGGCGTTTAATGGTAACTTAACTAGAGCTGCAGTTGAATTAGCGCAAGAATGGCGTAGTGATAAAGTGCTACGGAAGTTAGAAGCAATGCTTATTGTAATGAATATAGAAAGCATGTTGCTCATATCTGGAACTGGAGAGGTAATTGAGCCTGATGATGGTATATTAGCAATTGGCTCAGGTGGAAACTATGCACTTAGTGCAGGTAGGGCTCTTGTAAACTATTCAGAACATATGTCAGCAAAAGAAATTGCACTTGCTGCAATGAAAATTGCTGGAGAAATCTGTGTGTTTACAAATGATCAAATTACATTGGAAGTACTTGATTAATGAGGAGGCCATTGCAAATATGGGGATAGATTATACTCCGAGACAAATTGTTAACCAACTTGATAACTACATTATTGGTCAGCAAAATGCTAAGAAGTCGGTTGCTGTTGCTCTCAGAAACAGATACCGTAGATCCTTGTTGGATGAAAAACTCAAAGATGAGATTGTTCCGAAAAATATTCTTATGATTGGGCCAACTGGGGTAGGTAAGACTGAAATAGCTAGACGCTTAGCGAAGTTGGTTGGTGCACCATTTGTAAAGCTAGAGGCTACAAAGTTTACAGAGGTTGGCTATGTTGGGCGCGATGTCGAATCGATGGTTCGGGATTTAGTGGAAATGTCTATGCGCATGGTAAAAGAAGAAAAAATGAGTGAAGTATTAGACAAAGCAAAAGAAGAGGCTGAGAAAAAACTCGTCAAGCTATTAGTTCCACAGGTGAAAAAACAGTCAACCATTTCTAATCCTTTTGAAATGCTATTTTCAGGTCAAGGAACACAACAAGACAATGATGATTCGGAAAAGGATGAAGAAATTAAGAGTAAACGAAGTAGGGTAGCTCATCAACTTGCAATGGGTGAACTAGAAGACCATATGGTGTCGATCGAGATAGAAGAAATTCCACCATCAATGTTCGATATGTTACAAGGTTCTGGAATGGAACAAATGGGTATGAATATGCAAGATGCTTTAGGCCAATTTATGCCGAAGAAGAAGAAGAAACGAAAGCTTCCTGTGTCTGAAGCCAGAAAAGTTCTGACGCAACAAGAGGCACAAAAACTTGTTGATATGGAAGAAGTCTCTCAAGAAGCAATAACTAGGGCAGAACAATCTGGTATTATTTTTATTGATGAAATTGATAAAATTGCTGGTAAGCATGATAACTCACCGAATGTATCTCGAGAAGGTGTGCAACGTGATATCCTACCGATTGTAGAAGGGTCTACTGTCGTAACCAAACACGGACCTGTTAAAACTGACCATATGCTATTTATTGCAGCGGGGGCATTTCATATGGCGAAACCTTCTGACTTAATACCGGAATTACAAGGGCGATTTCCGATTAGGGTAGAGTTAGAGAAACTTTCTGTTGATGACTTTGTTCGAATTCTAAATGAACCATCAAACGCTCTCTTAAAACAATATCAAGCTCTACTTAAAACGGAAGGTATAAACGTAGTTTTTACTGACAAAGCTGTCAATAGAATTGCGGAAATTGCTTATCAAGTAAATCAAGATACAGATAATATTGGTGCTAGAAGGCTTCACACTATTCTAGAAAAATTATTAGAGGATTTATCATTTGAAGCACCAGACGTTTCTATGGAGAAGGTAGAGATAACTCCGGAATATGTCGATCAAAAACTTAGCACCATTGTTAAAAATAAAGACTTAAGTCAATTCATATTGTAATAATAATTAAAAAAATGGAGGATTACATGACATGGAACTATTAAATCGCGCAAGAAAAATCAACTCAATGTTGCAAAAAGCAACAGGTAAATCAGTAAACTTCAACGATATGGCTGCATCACTGACAGACGTTATCAAAGGAAATGTTTTCATTTTAAGTAGAAGAGGGAAGCTACTTGGTTATGCAATTAATCAAGAAATTGAGAATGAGCGTATGAAATCTATGCTTGAAGAAAGACAATTCCCTGAAGAATACACAGAAGGTTTATTCCATATTCATGAAACAACAGCAAATTTAGACATAAATAGCCAATACACAGTTTTCCCAGTGGAAAACAAAGACTTATTTCAAAGTGGTTTAACTACAATTGTTCCTATTATTGGTGGGGGAGAACGCCTAGGAACGCTGATCATCGGAAGATTGAAAGAGACATTTAATGATGACGACTTATTGTTAGCTGAATATGGAGCTACGGTTGTAGGTATGGAAATTCTTCATGAAAAGACAGAAGAAATCGAAATGGAAGCTAGAAGTAAAGCTGTTGTTCAAATGGCAATCAGTTCTCTTTCTTACAGTGAGTTAGAAGCAATCGATCATATCTTTGAAGAACTTAATGGTCACGAAGGTTTACTTGTAGCTAGTAAAATTGCTGACCGTGTAGGTATTACAAGATCCGTAATCGTAAATGCATTAAGAAAGTTAGAAAGTGCTGGAGTAATTGAGTCACGTTCACTAGGTATGAAAGGAACATATATCAAAGTTCTAAATGATAAGTTTTTAGTGGAGTTAGAAAAGTTACGTTCTAGATAAGTAATAAAAAAAAGAATTCATAGAGAAACTATGAATTCTTTTTTTCGTTTTTATATTATTTAATTAAAAACTAGCATGTCCCAAAGTTATTTAGGATATGCTAGTTTTTAATTTCTACAGAATTTTGTAGATAAAATGGACTATAATGAATATCCTTAACCACCCATTTTTTACAAATTTCTACAATTATTTACTTACTTAAATACTAAAGTTCTAAACAACTTAATCTCAATACGACTTTTTATAGTAAAATATACCTAGTATTAAGCTCCTGTTTTGACGTAACTATTAGAATTCTGTCGAATTTTGATAGACTTTATCCCAGATATAAATTACAATATTCGTATACAATTTATTTTTTATGTCCGTTTTAATGTATTTTTTTACAAAAAGGTGGGTTTTGAATGAATCTGTTTAGTGGAACGATTAATACTTTACAACAATCACTAAATTATTCTTCTATTAAAAATCAGACGATTGCTTCCAATATTGCTAATGTCGATACTCCTAATTATAAAGCGAAAGATGTCGTTTTTAAGGATGTGCTTCAAAATGAGTTATCAAGTTCAATAGCTGCTAAGAGAACACACCCAAGGCATTTATCTTTTGATCTTGACCAACGATTATCCTATCAAACAGTTCAAAGAAATAATACAACATTTAATCATAATGGTAACAATGTGGATATTGATAAAGAAATGGCGGAATTAGCACAGAACCAAATTTATTATCAAAGTTTAGTAGATCGAATAAATGGTAAGTTTAATAGTTTACAAACGGTAATTAAAGGAGGAAGGTAAGGATGTCCATTTTCAATGCATTTAATGCAAGCAGCAGTGCTCTTACAGCGCAGCGGTTACGCATGGACGTTATTTCATCTAATATTGCTAATGCGAATACGACTCGAGCAACAGTGAATGAAAATGGTGAGTACGAACCGTATCGTAGAAAAATGGTACAAATTGAGCCAACGGACAAAAGTTTTCGAACATTCCTTCAAAAAGCTACCAGTACCACAGACAATAAAGCTACTGGTGTCAAAGTAACAGAAATTGTTGAAGATGAAGAGCCTTTTAAACTTGTCTATAACCCTTCGCATCCAGATGCAAATGAAGCAGGGTATGTTCAAATGCCAAATGTAGATCCACTGAAAGAGATGGTAGATCTAATGAGTGCAACAAGGTCATACGAAGCAAATATTACTGCAATTAATGCTAGTAAAAGCATGTTAATGAAAGCATTAGAAATAGGTAAATAAGGAGTAGACAAATGAATCTTGCTATAAATGGAATAAATACTAGTGCAGTTAAAGATGTAAATACACTTAAGACTTCACCAGGAAAAGCACAAGCAAGTTTTGCGAATGTGCTTAAAAATGCAATAAGCAATGTAAATGACTTACAGGTCTTATCTGATAAGAAAACAGAGGCTCTTGCATTAGGGAAAATTGATGACTTGCATGATGTTATGATAACGGCACAGAAGGCTAGTATTACATTACAGGCGACTGTTGAAGTACAACGTAAAGCAATTGATGCTTATAACGAGATAATGAGAATGCAAGTATAACCTTCTATCATATATATCGGAAACTTTTACAAAGTTTTAATAAAATTAATAAAATTTACAACTGTATTATTAATAAAGTGATATGAAGGTTTTTATTATATTGTTTGGAATTTGGCGGGGGAGTACATGAATAACGAAAAAATAATGAAATTAAAGGAAACAGCAAGAACTTTTTGGTCCAAACGGTCGAAAAGTCAAAAAGGTTTATTAATAGGTTCGATCGTAGCGGTTATTGCTTTAGTAGCAGTCATTTCATTATTTACGACGAATACAAAATATGTGCCATTATATAATAATTTATCCTTGCAGGAAGTTGGCCAAATAAAGACAGAACTAGAAACTAGAGGCATTCCATTTGAGCTGGATAAGGGCGGAACAACTATAATGGTTCCTAGTGAACAAGCTGACGGATTGTTAGTTGATTTAGCGGGACTAGGGATTCCAAACAGTGGCAGTATTGATTATTCATTCTTTAGTGAAAACTCTTCATGGGGGATTACTGATAATGAATTTAACATCATGAAGCTTGATGCTATGCAAACTGAACTTGCGAACCTAATTAAGAGTATTGATGGGATTAATGACGCTACGGTTATGATTAATATGCCCAAGGAGCCGGTCTTTGTAAATGAGGCGACTCAACCTACAAGCGCGTCAATCGTAATTGAAACAGCACCTGGATATCGATTTGAAGGTAATCAAATAAATTCTCTGTATCAACTAGTGTCGAAGGCTGTTCCAAATCTTCAACCAGAAGATATTACCATTATGAATCAGTATTTTGAATACTATGACCAGAATTCTCAGAATTCTCCGGGATTTCAGGATGCCTATACTTATCAACAGACTGTGAAAAAAGATATTGAACGTGATCTTCAGCGAAGAGTACAGCAAATGCTTGGAACAATGGTAGGTATGGACAATGTTATCGTTTCAGTTACTGCAGACATCGACTTCACTCAAGAAAATCGAGTAGAAGAAATTGTTGAACCGGCAGACCCAGAGAATATGGAAGGTTTACCAGTTAGTATTGAAACAATTCGTGAGACGTATTCTGGCGAGGGTGCAAATGCAGGAGGTGTCCCAGCTACTGGTGATGGTGATATAGCGAATTATCCTGGTGCAGAAGAAGGTCAAAATGGTGATTACGAATACATCAAAGAAACAATAAATAATGAATTTAATCGTATCCATAAGGAAATTGTAGAAAGTCCTTATAAAGTTCGTGACCTAGGAATACAGGTAGCGGTTGATAATGTCAAAAGTCGGACTAATGATGATACAGAATACTTATCTCAGCAGGATATGATGGTTGTTGAGGATGGGATTACTTCTATCTTAAATTCTATTATTACAACTTCTATCGATGCTGGATATGGAGATATAGTACCAGAAGAAAAAACATCGATTGTTTTCCAAGAATTTAGTGGTAGCAATACCGCTATCCAAGAACCTGGATTTCAGATTCCACTTTGGATGTATATTGTCGGTGCAGTTCTTCTAGTAATAATTATTATCTTGATTATTTTATTGTTTGTAAGAAAACCTAAGAATCAAGTTGAAGAGATTCGTCAAGAGGCATTTGTTACTGAATCTATTGAAAGTATACCTGAGGTAACAGAAGAGACTGAATCAATTCAACGTAGAAAACAATTAGAAAAAATGGCAAAAGACAAACCAGAAGAATTTGCGAAACTGCTTCGAGGCTGGATTGGGGAAGATTAGGAGGTTTTGAATAATGGCTAGGCAACAAACACAATTAACTGGTAAACAAAAAGCTGCAATTCTCTTAATCTCTCTAGGTCCTGATGTCTCCGCGCAAGTTTATAAGCACCTAACAGAGGAAGAAATTGAAAAGCTTAGTTTAGAAATTTCATCTGTTAAAAAAGTTGATTCTTCCATGAAGGAAGATGTACTTGAACAATTCCATCAGATAGCTCTTGCACAAGATTATATCTCCCAAGGTGGTATCGGTTATGCAAAAACCGTATTAGAAAAAGCATTCGGAGAGCAAGAAGCTAGCAATATCATTAACCGGTTGACATCCTCATTACAGGTAAGGCCGTTTGACTTTGCGAGAAAAGCAGATCCGCAGCAGGTATTAAACTTTATACAAAACGAGCATCCCCAAACGATTGCCCTAGTATTATCGTATTTGGATCCGGAGCAAGCAGGACAAATTTTATCTGCTCTACCACAGGAATTACAAGCAGATATTGCGAAACGAATCGCTACGATGGATTCCACATCACCTGAGATTATTAGTCAGGTTGAAGAAGTACTAGAGAGAAATATCTCATCTTCATTTGCTGAGGACTACACCCAAACTGGCGGAATTCAAACCGTTGTAGAAGTGTTAAACGGAGTTGACCGAAGCACAGAGAGAACTATTCTGGATGCTTTGGAAATACAAGATCCAGAACTAGCAGATGAGATTAAGAAGCGGATGTTTGTATTTGAGGATATTGTGATTCTCGATAATCGTGCCATACAACGTGTTATACGTGAAGTGGAAAATGAAGATCTGCGCTTAGCACTTAAAGTTTCTAGTGATGAAGTTAAGGAAATTGTCTTCAAAAATATGTCCCAACGTATGGCCGAAACGTTTAAGGATGAAATGGAATACATGGGACCTGTTCGACTTCGTGATGTAGAGGAAGCTCAAACTCGAATAGTAGCAATTATAAGAAGACTTGAGGATATAGGTGAGATTGTAATTGCTCGTGGTGGAGGAGACGATATCATTGTCTGATACTCAACCTGTAAACAAAAGGGTTATACAACTAAAACCAGTTTATCAGCCTAAAGCTGATTACGAAGAAAATGATGAAAACCAATTACAACAAGATTTAAATAGAATACAAGAGGCAAAGGAAGAGCTTGAACTTGTAAAAAATCAGCAGGAAACGCTTCTTAAAGAAACAGAAAACCAAATAAAAGTAGCAAAAGATAATTGGATCCAGGAACGGAATCAATTGGTAGAAGAAGCAAAAGAAGAAGGTTTTCGTGAGGGTTTTTCTAAAGGTAGAGATGAAAGTCTTGAACAGTACAAACATCTAATTGAACAAGCAAATACTATCATAGCTGCTTCTAATAAGGATTATCAATCAACCATTGATAAAAGTGAAGAAACTATATTGCATTTAGCTATTCAAATTGCAGAGAGAATAATGAAGTTAGAACTAGAAAATAGACCTGAATCATTCTTGCCAATTGTAAAAGAGGCAATTCTAAGTATTAAGGATCAAAGAGAACTCTCTATATTCTTACATCCAGACAATTACGAGCATGTATTAACACAAAAAAATGAACTTGAAAAAGTTCTTGATTCGAAAGCTACCCTTTCTATTTTTATTAATGAAAGATTAGATGTAGGAAGCTGTGTTATAGAACATCCATTTGGGAAAGTTGATGCAAGCATCGATACGCAATTAAACCAGATAAAACAGGTTTTACATGAAATTGTAATGGAGTCAAAAGAATGAAACTATCGAAATACCTAACCGCAATCCAAGATGTAGATCTCTATAAACGTTATGGGAAAGTACAACGTGTTGTTGGGATTATGATTGAGTCAATTGGACCAGCTGCAAATATTGGTGAAGTTTGCTATATCCATCCAACTTTAAACCGAAATAAACAACCTGTTCTAGCAGAGGTAGTAGGATTTAGTAATGAAAATATCATTTTAATGCCTTATAACGAGGTTGCAGAAATCGGACCAGGTTGTCTTGTAGAATCTACTGGAAAACCTTTAACTGTTAAAGTTGGTCGAAGTTTAATAGGTAATGTGATTGATTCATTAGGCAGGCCACTAGACGGCTCTGAATTGCCAAAAGGATTATCAAATTATTTAACGGAACAATCCCCACCTAATCCTATGGCACGTCCAACCATATCCGAACCGATTCAAGTTGGAGTAAAAGCAATCGATTCAATGTTGACCGTAGGAAGAGGACAGCGCATTGGGTTGTTTGCAGGAAGTGGTGTAGGGAAAAGTACTCTACTAGGGATGATTGCTAGAAATAGTAAAGCTGATATAAATGTTATTGCATTAATTGGTGAGCGCGGAAGAGAAGTTCGTGAGTTTATCGAAAAGGACCTTGGTGAAGAGGGATTAAAGAAATCGATTGTTGTTGTTGCAACCTCAGATCAACCTGCTTTAATGAGGATTAAAGGTGCTTACACAGCAACTGCTATTTCTGAGTACTTCCGAGACTTAGGCTATAACGTTAATCTCATGATGGATTCTGTGACTCGCGTTGCTATGGCTCAAAGAGAAGTTGGACTAGCAACAGGTGAACCACCAACAACTAAAGGGTACACCCCTTCTGTTTTTTCTATTTTGCCTAAACTATTGGAACGTACTGGTACAAATAAATATGGGGCAATTACAGCATTTTACACGGTATTGGTGGACGGAGATGATATGAATGAGCCAATTGCTGATACCGTTCGAGGAATATTAGATGGACACTTTGTAATGGATAGAAAACTTGCAGAGCAAGGTCAATATCCAGCAATAAATATCTTGAAGTCCATTAGTAGGGTCATGAATCAAATCGTGACTACTGAACATTTAGACTCCGCTCAACAAGCTAGAGCTCTTCTAGCAAAATATGAGGATAATAAAGATTTGATTCAAATCGGTGCTTATAAACGTGGGACAGATCATGAAATTGATAAGGCAATTCTTTACCAACCGAAGCTTCAAACCTTTCTAAAACAAAGTGTTCTCGAAAAAGTAACTCTGGAAGAGTCAGTAGAACATTTGAACAGGGTACTTAATGGAGGTAGTTAATTATGGCAGGGACTGCAGTTTTAACAAAAATTCTTGATATTCGGGAAAAAGAAAAACAGGATGCCCAGCTTGCCTATCGTAAATCAGTTGATGTGTTTGAAGAGGTTGCTACCGAACTTCTCGATTTACTGCGAAAAAAAGAAGCGGCCGAATCGTCTTATGAACAAGGACTTACTTCAAATATGCATTTGAATTTTATTCAGGATCAACTTGCTTATATAGAGTCATTAGAAAGAAAAGTTGCGGAACTCCAAGGCAAAGTAAGCTATGCGAGAAGTAATATGGAAATGAAACAACAAGTATTATCCGATGCACATGTTGAAACGAAAAAGTTTGAAAAAATTATCGAGTTTCGAACAAGCGAACTACTAGAAAAAGTGAAAAAAGTAGAAGAGTCCTTCATGAATGAAGTATCCATTCAACAATATCTTAGTCACAAATAATAGGTGAGTTTAAATGGCAAAACAAAGATTAATAGAAGAAAAAGAAAAAATGAATCCATTTGTATGGTTCTTATTTGCCATCGTTATTCCGGTAATTATTGCAATAACATTAACAATAATCGTGTTCGCAGTGGTTGGAGTTGACGTAGTAGATTGGGCAAAGAAAACAGGGAATAATATCCCTGTACTTTCTTCCATTATTACGACAGACGATGAGGCAAGAGAATTGGAAAAAGAGAAAAGTGTTCAAGAAAGAATTGATGCAAAAGATACAGAAATTGAAAAACTTAGCCAAGAAAAGTTAAATCTTGAAGGAACAATTGAAAGATTAGAACAACAAATTACAAAGCTTGAAAGAGATTTAAATGTAGCTCGACAAAGTCCAGATGAACAAGAAACAGAAAAAACAGTTAAAGAGATTTCGAGCTCATTTACAAAAATGAAAAATGAGCAAGCTGCATTGATATTAGAGCAACTTGATACAGAAGCTGCATTTCTTATTTTAAGTGAAATGTCAAATCAAGATCGTGGTCTAGTTATGGAAAGCATGAATCCAGAAAAGGCAGCGATTATTACAAAGCGATTTATCGATTCAGATTAGAGTGAATTAACATTTGAAGGGAGGTGAAAAAATGAATGCGATAGGAATGTTTGTTCCATCTCCGTTAGTTGGTGATAAAAATACTTCCTTGAAGGTTAAAATGCAAAATGGAGAGACATCAATTCCGTTTTCACAAGTACTACAACAACAGGGAATGGGAATAAATGAAGATCTAATAGCTAATTCAGGTAATTTAAACAAATTGTTAGAATTACTTTCAGGGATTAGTGAAGACACCAGGTTAGCAGAGCTTACCTCTAGTGAAGAGATGTTAGAACCTAATTTGGAACAAATGTTTGCTGATGGTGTTGTGGTAAATCCCGCAATTTTAGCAGAATTGCAATCAGTACAGGGTATTAAGCAGCTAGATGCAGAGTCATTTGGTGCCATTAAGCAACAACTAGCAAACATTATGTCAAAGTTTGAAAGTCTTCTATCGGAAATAAACAATCAGGACGATATTCGAAAAGTAGCTCCTAAGATACTTGAACTATTAAAGCAGTGGACTGGATTGGAGAACAAGTTAATTCATGCTAGTGAAATTCAAGAAGGTGTAGAATCGACGAGTCTGAAGGTCAATCAAACTTGGAATGAGATCCTATTATCCTACCAGAATCGTAGTAAATTAACTTCTAGGCAACATTATCAAAGTGAATCCGAAGTAACATCTAAGGATGTGGTCAAGTGGATGGAGCACGCACTTCAAAATCAGTCTAGAAATGATAGTACAACATCAGTTCAACATATAAACATTCAAACTAATGTACCAATGCCAAAGTTAGAACAATACGTCATTTATGTTAATCAAAATCAAAATCCAGGGGCTGTAGAGAGTCAGCTGATTGAACAATTTCAACAAGTAATGAAAACAAGTAAGTTCTTATCCATGCCTAACGGGGTAAACCAATTATCAATTGCATTACGACCTGATAATTTAGGAGAAATGATGGTTCGTTTGACAGAAATTAATGGTGAGATGACGGTGAAAATAGTGGTAACCTCACAAGCTGCTAAAGAAATGCTAGAATCGAACATCAACCAGCTAAGGCATATGTTTTCACCCCAACAAGTAGTTATTGAGAGACAGGATTTAGGTGCAGGTCAAACTCAGAATCAAACTAAAGACAGTGATGAACAATCACTTCATAGCCAAGACCAAAATCAAAGTCAAAGTCAATCAGATGAAACGAATCAACAAGGAAATAATTCTAATGAGAGTGATTTTGAAGCACATCTAGATGAATTGCTTCAAAACGTGAAAGTGTAGGTGTAATAATGACTACAATTGATCCATCGCTATACTTAAAAAATCAAACTAAAACAAGAGTTCCTAGTAATGAACTAGGTAAAGATGATTTTTTAAAAATATTAATGACCCAAATTCAACATCAAGACCCAACGAACCCAATGGAAGATCGCGAATTTATTTCACAACTTGCTCAGTTTTCTTCACTAGAACAAGTAATGAATATGTCTACCGCAATAAATAATTTGGTAAGTAATCAACAATTAAATCCTATTATTCAGTACAGCCATATGATTGGTAAAACGGTATCCTACCAAACTATGGATGAAGAGACTGGTGAATTGTCAGAAGTCCTTTCAAGTGAGGTAGTATCGGTAAGTCAGCGTAATGGTTATGCGGTACTAGAATTGACTAATGGAGACAGTGTATATGCAGACTTAATACTTGAGGCAAGGGCGAGTGAAAAGAAAACTGAAGAAGACTCTAATGACAATCAAAACTAGACTGAATAGTATCTGAAAAAGGACGTGAAATTTATGGATCATCGAATCCATCAGGTACCTAGACAACATGCGTTACAGTTCCCAACTAAGCAAAATATAAAGACTGCAAATACTAGCCTTGACTTTAAAACGATGTTACAAGAGCAGCAGGAACTAAAGGTTAGTAAGCATGCGAGTGAGCGATTACAAGAAAGAAACATTCACTTAAATGACCAACAGTGGCAACTTATAAATGACAAGGTATCAGAAGCAAAACAAAAGGGTGTTATTGACTCTCTTGTAGTAATGAACAATGCAGCGTTACTTGTTAGTGCAAAAAACAACACGGTAGTTACTGCAATGAATCTAGAAGAAGCTTCTAACAGAATTTTTACCAATATTAATGGAACCATTTTAATTAACGAATAGGCTGGACCCAATTGGGAGGCCAAAGCTGTTGACTGACTGATACAGCACATACAACCAAAAAGGGGAGAATAAATATGCTACGTTCAATGTATGCAGGTATTTCTGGAATGAAAAACTTCCAAACAAAATTAGATGTTATTGGTAATAATATTGCCAATGTCAATACTTCTGGCTTTAAGAAAGGCCGAGTAACTTTTCAGGATATGATGAGTCAAATGACATCAGGTGCTCAAGGCCCAACTGCAACTCGTGGTGGGGTTAACCCAGCACAGGTTGGTTTAGGTTCACAATTAGGATCTATTGATAATATTCATACCCAAGGTTTCCGTCAGACTACTAATAATCCGTTAGACTTTGCTTTAGAGGGCGACGGTATGTTTGTAGTAGCAAGTGACCTGGTACCAGGTAGTCTTGAAAATTCGAATGTTTCCTATACTCGCTCGGGTAACTTTTACCTAGATGAGCAAGGTAATATTGTTAATCCACAGGGTTTATACTTAATGGGATTTGCCAAGGTTGAAGGGACAGGGATTCTAGCAGAGGATTCTACTGGTAATTATGTAACCATTGGAACTGTAAACGGTGTAACATCTATTAATCTTGTAAATTCTAATGGTCAAGGAATCTCGGATGAAAATGTAGCAGCTCCTACCGTTGAAACTGGACCTAATGGTGAGCGAATCGAGAGATATTCTATGACGAATGGTTATGAGACTTACGAAGTTGTTGTTACGACGGATGTAAACGATAATGTATCAGTACAATTACCAACTGAATTCGGAGGGGAAAATGCTACAGCTGAACCAATTGAAATTTCCGATATCAATTACAACTTAACAAGTCCTATCAATATTCCTGCAAACGCACAGAGCTTTAGTGTCCAAACAAACGGAATAGTAAACTATGTTGATGAAAATGGTAATACACAAATTGCAGGTCAAATTGCAATTGCGAACTTTTCAAATCCAGCTGGTCTTCAGAAATCAGGTAGCAACTTATTCTTAAATAGTACTAACGCAGGATACACAGGATTAGTGATCCCTGAGTCAGAAGGTGCTTCTATCGTAAGTGGTGCATTAGAAATGTCTAACGTGGACCTTGCGGAAGAATTTACTGAAATGATTACTGCTCAACGTGGATTCCAAGCTAATACTAGAATCATCACAACATCAGATGAAATTCTACAGGAACTTGTAAACTTAAAACGATAATAAGGAGGTAGGTTGATGTCTCAGGGCGATTCCTCATGCCACTGAGACATCTTCTTCCCATTTATGATTAAACTTACACGTTTAAACGGTGCTTCATTTACTATAAACGCATTTATGATTGAGCAAATACAATCATACCCAGATACTACTATAACTCTATTAAATGGTAAGAAAGTAGTTGTCAAAGAACCAGAGACCGAAGTAGTTCAACTCATAACTTCTTTCTATCAACGAATAGGGATTGTACATTCACTAAGTGAGGTGGGGAATTCAAGTGAATAAATTTTTAAAAATCACGCTTTTGTCTTTATTAATTATCGTTTTAATTGGTGCTGTAGCAGCTGTCATCATTCTTAATGTCTTAGATAAGAAGAATGATAACGGGGAACCATCTATTGATGAAATTATCGAATATTCATATCAAACTCCAGAGATTACTACTGATTTAAGTGATGGAAGTTTTGTTCGTATTCAGTTCCAAATCGTAACTGATAGCAAAGACGCAAAACAAGAGATTGCAAAACGTGAATTTCAAGTGAAAAACATTTTAATTAAAGAATTAGCAACAATGGATGAAGAAGCCTTTAAATCTGGGCTTTCTAATGTTGAAGATATCCTAAAAGTTGAACTCAATAAAGTGATGACAGAGGGTTCTATTATCGATGTGTATACAATTAGTAAAATCTTACAGTAAATTTAATTACTCCTGTTTGGAGGTGAGTAAATCTTGGCAGATGAAGTTCTATCGCAAAATGAAATCGACGCCCTTTTGTCAGCATTAACAACTGGAGATATGGATGCAGAAGAATTAAAAAAAGAAGAAAATGAAAAAAGGGTTCGTGTTTATGATTTTAAACGTGCTCTAAGGTTTTCAAAAGATCAAATTCGAAGTATAGGTAGAATTCATGAAAATTTTGCGCGGAGCTTAACTACCTTATTTTCTTCCCAACTTAGAACGTATGTAAATATTACGGTTGCATCTGTCGACCAGATTCCATATGAAGAATTCATTAGGTCCATACCTAAAGTGACAGTCTTGAATATCTATAATGTTGCACCATTAGACGGGAAAATCATTATGGAAGTAAATCCAAACATCGCCTATGGTATGCTTGATCGAATACTAGGTGGTAGAGGGGATTCATTTAATAAAATTGATAAATTAACCGAGATTGAATCAATTCTAATCTCGCAACTGTTTGAAAAAACTACTATCAGCTTGAAAGAGGCCTGGTCCTCACTTATATCAATCGAGCCAGAATTAGATGAAATGGAAATCAATCCACAATTTTTACAGATGGTCTCCCCAAATGAGACGGTTGTTGTTGTGTCATTTAACACAGCCATTGGTGAAGTGAGTGGTATGATAAATATTTGTATTCCGCATATCGTATTAGAACCTATAATATCAAGACTTTCTGTCCAATACTGGATGCAAACCTCTGCTAAAAAACGTGACCCAGAGGCAGCTGAAAAGCTAGCGGAAAGTATTGAAAAGGTACATGTCGATGCAAAGGCAATACTAGGTGAAACATTCATCAGTATTGAGCAATTTTTAAATTTACGTTCAGATGACGTAATAGCTTTAGAACAACCAATAGAGAAACCTTTACTTTTAAAGATAAATGATGAACCTAAATTCCATATTCAACCTGGAAAATACAAAAATAAACTTTCTGTACAGGTGTTGGAAGAAATAAAGGGAGGAGTTGAACAATGATGAGTGATGGAATGCTTTCCCAGGATGAGATTGATGCTCTATTAAAGATAGGAGCAGATGAGGATTCCGATAGCAATCAAAGTGAACAAACAAACGCTACTCTTACTATGAGTGATTACCTTACAACGATAGAGATTGATACACTAGGTGAAATTGGAAACATTTCATTTGGAAGCTCTGCAACTACACTTTCAACGCTTCTGAATCAAAAGGTGGAAATTACAACTCCTAAAGTTGATATAATCTCTAACAATGAAAAACAAGACGTCTTTCAATTTGAGCATGTAAGTATCCAAGTTAATTATGTAGAAGGCTTTACTGGTAAAAATGTTCTCATCATTAAGAAAGATGACGCAGCAGTAATATCAGATATCATGCTAGGTGGTACAGGACAAGGTCCATTCGGTGATTTAAATGAGATTCATCTAAGTGCAGTTCAAGAAGCAATGAATCAAATGATGGGTGCTGCAGCAACAAGTATGTCAACCGTCTTTGAAAAGAGAGTTGATATTTCACCACCGTCTATTTCACAGGCAAGAGTAGGAGATAGCGCAGAAAAATCTACTGATGATGTTTGTGTAAAAGTTTCCTTCCAACTAAAAGTTGGTGATTTAATTGATTCCAATATCATGCAATTGATGCCAGTTCAATTTGCAAAACAATTGGTTGAGGAACTATTACATTTGAATCAAGGCAGTCAAATGGAGTCAGCTGTAGCAGTAGAACCTTTGGAGAAACCATTTATGTACCAAGAAAACATACAACCTGAAGCAACCATGATGGAGCAGTCACAAGTTCTAAGCAACACTCAATTTACAAGTCAAAGTGAACCGCAAATGGTTGGGAATACAGCTAGCCTTAATAAAACAAATATACAAGGGGCGGAGTTCTCAAGCTTCGAACCACAAGAACCGATTGTTAATCAACATAGAAACCTTGATATGCTACTTGATATACCACTAAAGGTTACGGTTGAGCTAGGGAGAACGAAGCGAAGTGTTAAAGATATCTTAGATTTAACTTCAGGATCTATTATTGAATTAGATAAACTCGCTGGAGAGCCCGTTGATATCTTAGTAAATGAGAAATTAATCGCTCAAGGTGAAGTAGTTGTTATTGATGAAAATTTTGGAGTAAGAGTGACAGATATTATTAGTCAATCCGATAGACTTTTGAAGCTGAAATAAACAAACAAGGAGGAAGTTGACATGAGTAAACGCATTCTAATTGTAGATGACGCCGCTTTTATGCGAATGATGATTAAAGATATTTTAACAAAAAATGGTTTTGAAGTAGTAGGAGAAGCCCAAGATGGTATGCAAGCGGTGGAATTATATAAGGAATTGACACCGGACTTAGTAACAATGGATATAACGATGCCTGAGATGGATGGAATTTCTGCTCTTAAGAATATTAGAGAAGTAAATCCAAATGCTAAAGTTATTATGTGTTCTGCGATGGGGCAGCAAGCAATGGTTATTGATGCTATTCAAGCTGGTGCAAAGGATTTTATTGTGAAACCGTTCCAAGCAGATAGAGTAATTGAAGCTATCCAGAAAGCCTTGGATTAAGAAACGAGTGAAAAAGTTGCGTAATAAAAAATTGTTGGGGATGCTTATTGGGTTTGTTTTATTCCTCTTAGTATCCCCTATATATGTTCAAGCTGATGGAGATACAGTGAAAGACATGTTTGAAAATAGTGATCAAGACTCTGAGCAAAAAGGTAATGAAAGCCCAGAAACTGATGACAGTATACTATCTCCTGAAGAGGTTAATTCTGGCTCTTCCGAGGACGAGGCTTTAAATAATAGTTCCTTAATTTTTAATTTAATACAAATGGTTTTTGCTTTATTCTTGATTCTTGCACTTATTTATTTATTACTAAAGTTCCTGAATAAACGTAATAAAATTTTTAATAAAGTTAGAGCATTAGAAAATCTTGGTGGCATTGCAGTTGGTCCAAGTAAATCTATACAAATTGTTCGTGTTGGTAATAAGTTATATCTAGTTGGGGTAGGAGAAAATGTTCAACTTCTTGAGGTGTTAGAAGATGAGGATTTGAAAGAGGAGATTATGAAGAGCTATCAAGAACAACCTGAATTTAAACCAGAGAATATCCTTTCTATATTCAAAAGTAAATCAAATTCAGAGGATAGCGGTACTGGTGTGGATTTCAAAAATCTTTTTTCGAACGAACTAGAAAAGTTAAAGCAAAACAGAAAGAGTTTAATGAATAAGCATACCGAGAAGGAAGATAAACATGAATGAATTTATCGATATGTTTTCTAGTTCAGATCCTACCAATGTTTCAACATCCATAAAACTAATATTACTGTTAACTGTTTTTTCATTGGCACCCGGGATTTTAATATTAATGACAAGTTTTACACGAATTATTATTGTTTTGTCATTTGTTAGAACTTCCCTTGCAACACAGCAAATGCCACCGAATCAAGTCTTAATTGGACTAGCATTATTTTTAACTTTCTTTATTATGGCACCAACTTTTAGTGAGGTTTATGAAGAAGGATTACAGCCATTATTTAATGAAGAGATTACGCTAGATGAAGCATACGAACTTACAAGTGCACCAATGAAGGAATTCATGGCTGAACACACTAGGCAAAAGGATTTAGCATTGTTTTTGAGCTATGCAGAAATAGAGACACCAGAAAGTATTCAGGATATACCTCTAACTGCATTAGTACCAGCATTTGCAATCAGTGAATTAAAGACAGCCTTTCAAATGGGATTTATGATATTTATACCATTTTTAATTATTGATATGGCAGTAGCGAGTATCTTAATGTCAATGGGGATGATGATGTTACCACCGGTAATGATCTCCTTACCATTTAAAATATTACTGTTTGTCATGGTAGATGGTTGGTATTTAATTACACACTCATTACTAACAGGTTACTAACTAAAGATGAGCTAATTTAAAGGAGGGGTTAAAAGGATGAGTAGTGAATTTGTTCTAGCTTTAGCAGAGAAAGGAATATATACTGTACTTCTTATTACGGGTCCACTGCTAATCTTGGCCCTTGCAGTTGGATTACTGGTAAGTATTTTTCAAGCAACCACTCAGATTCAGGAACAAACCCTTGCTTTTATCCCGAAAATTGTAGCTGTTTTAGTTGGTGTGTTATTTTTTGGTCCATGGATGCTTTCTACTATAGTAGAATTCACAGCAGATATATTTCAAAACTTGAATCGGTTTGCAGGATAAATCATGTTAGAGTTAATTAATGTCAATAGTTTACCAATATTTTTACTGATTTTGGTACGTGTATTAGGATTCTTTGTTACGATGCCTTTATTTTCTTATCGTACCATTCCATTACCTTTTCGAATTGGGATAAGCGTCTTTTTAGCTTTTATTATCCTATATACAGTCGATACAACTGCAATTGTCATTGATGAGATGTATTTCTTTATGATTATAAAAGAGCTTCTTGTTGGTGTGTTAGTAGGACTTATTGGCTATATCATTATTTCTGCCGTACAAGTTGCTGGAGGGTTTATCGATTTCCAAATGGGCTTTGCAATCGCTAATGTAATGGATCCGCAGACTGGTGCACAAAGTCCACTTACTGGACAGTACTTTTATATTATTGCACTCTTATTTTTATTATCGGTTGATGGTCATCATTTATTAATAGATGGGATTGTTAATAGCTATACATTTATACCATTAGATGCCTTTATACCATTTCATGATGGTAATATCGCAGAATTTGTTATAAAAGTGTTCAATAATATGTTTCTGATAGCTTTCCAAATATCAATACCTATTGTTGGGTGCTTATTTTTAGTTGATGTTGCTTTAGGAATTATATCGAGAACAGTACCGCAGCTTAATGTATTTGTAGTCGGATTACCATTGAAAATATTGGTAAGTTTTGTAGCTATTTTAGTCTTTCTTAGTCTATATATCATTCTTGCAAAAAATCTATTTGAAGCGATGTTTTCAGGGATGCAAGGACTTATGAAGTTATTTGGGGGTGCTTAAGTTTTGCAACTTAAGTTGGATTTACAATATTTTGCAGGTGAAAAAACAGAAAAAGCAACCCCTAAACGAAGAAATGATGAACGAAAAAAGGGAAGAGTAGCCAAAAGTCAAGATGTAAATACCGCATTTCTATTGTTGTTCGTATTTATCTTAATGGCGGTATTTGCTGGTTTAATGAAGGATAATATGCTTGCATTATTCCAACATACATTTACTGAATATCTAAACTGGGAGCTTACAGAGACCTCCGTATTTCAAATCTTTACTGAAAGTATTATCCAGTTTGCGAAAATCGTAGGACCAGTCATGTTGATTGCCATAATTGCAGGAGTTGCATCTAATTTAATGCAAATTGGTTTTTTATTTACAACAGAGCCTTTAAAATTCGATTTGAAGAAAATTGATCCAATCCAAGGAGCTAAGCGTATTTTTTCAATTCGAGCACTAGTGGAGTTGCTTAAGTCTCTTTTGAAAATTGTGATTATTGGAACGGTTACATTCTTCGTCATCTGGATGTATAAAGACGAAATGATGATGGTTGCCTTTAAAAATGTAGAAAGTGCACTTTCTTTTTTTGGAAGAGTTACCCTTATTATGGGAATTGCAGCTACTATCGCTTTACTGATACTTGCAGTTTTTGACTATGCATACCAACGCTTTGACTTTGAAAAAAATATCCGTATGTCTAAACAAGATATTAGAGATGAATATAAAAATATCGAAGGGGATCCTTTGATTAAATCAAAAATTAAGGAAAAACAACGGCAGATAGCAATGCGTCGTATGATGAGTGAGATTCCAAATGCGGATGTAGTTATTACCAACCCGACGCATTTTGCTATTGCCATTAAATATGATGAAAATAAAGCAAGCGCACCTTATGTAATAGCCAAAGGTGTTGATCACATTGCTTTTAAAATAAAAGAAATAGCTAAAGCAAATCATGTCGTGACAGTGGAAAACAGACCATTAGCAAGGTCGCTTTACGCCTCAGTAGAAATAGGTGAGGCAATTCCTGAAGAATTCTATCAAGCAGTAGCAGAAGTACTTGCTTATGTATATCGAATGGAGAAAAAACTTTAAGCAGGTAAGGAGAGACATCCATGAAAGCCCGTGATTTATCCGTTTTAATTGCCGTAATTTTAGTTGTTGTAATGTTAGTCATCCCACTACCAGGATGGCTATTAAGTGTATTTATTTTGATTAATATAATTCTTGCCTTAATTGTACTTTTAGTATCCATGAATACACAAGAACCGTTACAATTTTCGGTTTTCCCAACGCTTCTTTTGTTACTAACACTGTTTAGGCTTGCACTTAATGTTTCTACGACAAGATCCATTTTAAGTGAAGCGGATGCAGGGGGAGTAGTAGATACATTTGGTACCTTTGTAATTGGGGATAATCCACTAGTTGGATTTGTTGTTTTCATTATATTAGTTATTATTAACTTTTTAGTTATTACAAAGGGATCTGAACGTGTATCAGAAGTAGCAGCCAGATTCTCCTTGGATGCAATGCCTGGTAAGCAAATGAGTATTGATGCAGATTTAAATGCAGGGCTTATTTCCGAACAGGAAGCGAAAGATAGACGTAAAAAGGTTGAAAATGAAGCGGATTTTCATGGTTCAATGGATGGTGCCAGTAAATTTGTTAAGGGAGATGCGATTGCAGGGATTATTATCGTACTTATTAACATAATTTTTGGATTGATTATTGGTATGACTCAAATGGGATTCTCCTTCGGGGAAGCAATTGACACGTATATGAGATTAACTGTGGGTGATGGGTTAGTGAGTCAGATTCCTGCATTATTAATCTCAACAGCTACTGGGATAGTTGTAACACGTAGTTCCGCGACAGGTAATAACTTAGGTACGGATGTTGCCCAACAATTAGTACAATATCCAAAGTTATTATTTATAGCTGCGGGTACAATATTCTTATTAGGTTTAACTCCGATAAACTTTTTTCTTACCACAACAATTGCTGTAGTACTTGCTGGAAGTGCTTTTCTAATGATGCAAAGACAGAAGCAGCCTATTGTGGAGACTGAGGAAGAAGAAGAACAAGCGGAAGGTACAGCAATGAAGACCCAAGAAAATGTCATCAACTTACTTAGTATGGATCCGATTGAATTTGAATTCGGATATGCCCTTATTCCTTTAGTTGATACTAAACAGGGTGGGGACTTGCTTGATCGTGTAATAATGATTCGTAGGCAATTAGCAATTGAACTTGGTATCGTTATTCCAGTTGTACGCATTCGGGATAATATCCAATTGAATCCAAATGAGTATCGTTTAAAAGTAAAAGGTAATGAAGTTGCTACTGGTGAGATACTTCTTGATCATTATTTAGCAATGACTCCCGATATGGATAACGACTTAATTGAAGGTATAGATACGATGGAACCAGCATTCGGTTTACCTGCCAAATGGATTAGTGAAGACCTTAAAGATGAAGCCGAATTATCAGGTTATACGGTAGTTGACCCACCTTCTGTAGTCTCTACACATATTACAGAGGTAATTAAACGCCATGCGCATACCCTATTAGGAAGACAGGAAACGAAAGAGCTTGTCGACCATTTGAAAGAAAATTATCCAATTTTAGTGGAAGAGGTTACACCGGAACCACTTGCAATTGGGGATATACAAAAGGTCTTGGCAAAATTATTACGAGAAAATGTCTCTGTTCGTAACTTACCTATTATTTTTGAGACATTAGCCGATTTTAGTAAGTTAACAAATGACCCTGAACTACTAGGAGAATATGTTAGACAAGCACTCTCTTCTCAATTAACTAAGCAGTATGCTAATCCAGATAATTCGATGAAGGTAATTACAGTTTCCGGTAAAGTAGAGAAGAAAATTGCTGAAAGTATACAAACAACAGAGCACGGTAATTATTTAGCATTAGACCCAGAAACACAACAATTGATTATCAAAGCAATTAACGATGAAGTGGAGAAATTAACACTTCAAGAAGAAAATGCCATTATCTTGTGCTCACCAGCAATTCGAATGTATTTAAAACAATTGCTAGATCGCTTCTTACCTCAAGTAATCGTCTTATCGTATAACGAATTAGAACCGACAGTACAAGTACAAAGTGTTGGAGTGGTGAATGTAGCATGAAAGTAAAAAAATATACAGCACCGACAATGCCAGAGGCTATGAAACTGATACGTAAAGAACTAGGAGCTGACGCAGTTATCCTTAGTTCAAAGGAAATTCAAGATGGCGGCTTCTTAGGATTCTTTCAAAAAAGAAAAATAGAAGTTGTAGCAGCCCTTGATCCAAGTCCAGTTCCAAAGAAGCAGTCGATGACCAATACCCTAAAGAATCCCCAGGCTATGGAGAAGAACCAAAAAGGACAAATGGAGACTGAACTTATTAATGAGATGAAACATATGCGACGGATCCTAGAGCAACAATCATTACAAGCGAATAGTTTTAAATTCGCACCAGATTTCCAAGTCATTTTTCAATACTTGCTAGACCAAGAAATTGAGGAAGACATTGCAACTACAATTATTGAAAATGTATTAAAGAAGCTAGAAGAAAATCAGGTATCTCCAACCTCTTCCGTTATTATAACTGAAGTAAAAAGAGAAATAGAAGCACAATTAGATGAGCTATCATTTCAAGGAATTTCTCCTACAGCAAGGGTTGTTCATTTTGTAGGACCGACTGGAGTGGGAAAAACAACAACCTTGGCAAAGGTTGCAGCAAAGTCTATATTACAAGAAAATCGGAAGGTAGCCTTTATTACAATGGATACGTACCGAATTGCAGCTATTGAACAACTTAAAACTTATGCGAAAATACTAGACACCCCTGTTGAGGTAGTCTACTCAATAGAGGATTATCGTAATGCGATACAGAAGCTAAAGGGATACGATTTAATTCTAGTTGATACTGCAGGTAGGAATTATCGAGATGAGCAGTATGTAAAAGAGTTAACTCAAAATATCGTTGAGGCAGAAAATGTTGAAAACTATCTCGTCCTTTCCTTAACAGCTAAACCGAGAGATATTAACGATATTTATCACAGTTTCCGTCATGTAAACATTAAAGCCCTAATATTTACTAAAGTAGATGAAACTAGACAGTATGGTAGTTTACTCAATCTACCTCTAGCTCACCAAAAAGGAATTGCTTATATTACAAATGGTCAAGAGGTACCTGATAATTTAGTTGAGCCATCAAAAGAAATTATAAGTAATTATATAGTGGGTGATTTAATTGATTCCTGATCAAGCGGAGAGTTTACGAAGAAAGCTCGAAATAAATAATGTAAAACAAGCTAAAACGATTTCTTTTGTTAGTGGAAAGGGTGGTGTTGGAAAGTCAAATATCGCCGTTAACTTTTCATTAGAACTTTGTAATCAAGGGCAAAAAGTCCTGTTAGTGGATTTGGATATTGGCATGGGTAATGTTGACATCTTGCTAGGTTTACAAGCAAAAAAGACAATTGTTGATATGCTAGAGGACGAATTACCTATTTATGATATTATGGAACTAGGTCCAAATAACCTACATTACATTGCTGGTGGCTCAGGACTCTCTACATTATTTTCCATTAATCAACAAAAAATGGATTATTTCTTAATGCAATACAATGAAGTTATAAAGAAATATGATTATATCATATTTGATATGGGTGCTGGAGCTACACACGGAAGTATTGATTTTGTTCTTGCATCAGATGAATGTATTGTTATAACAACACCAGAGCCAACTTCAATAACTGATGCATATAGTATGATAAAATTTATTATTGGTTTCAAGAAAACAATGCCAATATATGTTGTGTTAAATCGTTCTGACAATGTAAAGAAGGGCTTGATGACAGTTAACCGGTTCCAAAAACTTATTGCACAGTTTTTAGGAGTTAATATAAAATTTCTTGGGATTCTTCCGGAAGATAAGGCTGTAACGTCAGCAGTAATTCGACAAGCTCCTTTTGCAATTCAGAATAATAAATCTAATATTGCAAAATCAATTAAACAATTAACTGAAAACTATCGAGATAGACAAGTAGCCATTAATGTAAAGGAATCTTCTACATTTGTGGAAAGACTAAAAGGTCTTTTAGGCAATAGAGGAAGGTGAGGTTATGACTCCCATTCGTGTAATTGTAATCGATGATTCTGCATTTATGCGCAAGATGATTTCAGATATATTAGAAACTGATAACCGAATACAAGTTATTTCAACAGCAAGGAATGGGGTAGATGGGTTAAAAAAGATAATAGAGCTATCACCAGATGTAGTCACTCTTGATGTCGAAATGCCAATCATGGATGGCATAACTGCTTTAGAGCATATTATGGAACAGCATCCGGTACCCGTTGTAATGTTGTCTAGTCTGACCAAGGATGGAACAATCAATACAATGAAAGCTATCACGAACGGCGCAGTAGACTTTATCCCTAAGCCATCTGGTTCGATTTCACTTGATATTACAACAATTGAACATGAAATTATTAATAAGGTAATTGCTGCTTCTAAAGTAAATCTATCAGATTCAAATGTGAGTGTGCGTTCACCTAAGATTAATAGGGCAAAGCTAAAGCATCCCACCACAATGGTATTTATAGGTGCTTCAACCGGTGGACCAAGAGCTTTACAACGACTCATACTCGATTTACCTAAAGACTTTTCTTGTCCTGTCTTAGTGGTACAACACATGCCTGCAGGTTTTACGAAGTCACTAGCTGACCGTTTAAATAATCTATCCGATTTACATATAAAAGAAGCGACTCATGGTGAGATAATTAAAGATAGAACAATTTATATTGCTCCGGGTGATTACCATATGAAGATAAGAAGGGCTGGTACAGTTCATGCAATTGAACTTACACAGGAAAGTTTAAGAGCTGGTCATAGACCGGCAGTAGATATCATGTTAGAATCAGCTGCAAATCTTTCTCAAGTGAATAAACTTGCAGTCATCCTTACTGGGATGGGAAGTGATGGTTCCAAAGGTATTGAAATACTTAAGAAAACGGATCCAGAAACAACTGTAATAGCTGAGTCTAAAGAATCAGCTATTATCAATGGAATGCCAAATGCCGCTGTAAAAACAAATGCTGTAAATTATATTGTTCATATACAACAAATGGGTGAAATGATTCATGCACTAACTAATAGATCCGGGGGGTTTTAGAATGGATACGGCACAATATTTAGATGTTTTTATAGATGAGAGTAAGGAACATATAGAAACTCTCTATAGAAAATTACTAGATTTAGAGAAGAATCCTAATGAGAAAACAATTATTGAGGAGATTTTTAGGTCAGCTCACACCTTAAAAGGTATGTCAGCAACGATGGGCTATAATGATTTAGCCACATTAACCCACACTCTTGAAAATGTGTTTGACGCTATCCGGTATGAGCGGGTTCGGGTTCAATCTGAAATGATAGATCTATTAGTTGAAACAGTTGATCAGCTACAAATTATGGTTGATGATATTTCTGGTGGTGGAGACGGTTCACATAATATTACTAGAATCGAAAAACAGTTGCAGTTGATTGAGAAAGGACAATTATTGGAAGATACAGAACAAGATTTAGTGCAAGAAGAAGTTTCTGTTCATACTACTAGTGTATTCACCAATATTGACGAATTTGAACTTTCTATCTTGAATGAGTCTCAAGAACGAGGATTCCAGAACTTTGAAATTACAGTCCGCTTAAGGGAAGATTGTCTATTAAAGGGTGCTCGTGTATTCATGGTTTTTGAAGTTTTAGAACAGCTCGGCGAAGTTATTAAATCGGATCCCCCAGTTAGTGACTTAGAAGAAGAAGACTTTGAATTTACGTTTTCTGTTATTCTTGTTTCGAACCAAGCTCCAAAAGAAATAGAAGAAAAAATTAAAAAAGTCTCTGAAATTGAATCTGTTATGGTACATCCTTTCTCAATAACAAAATATCGTGAATCAAAAGATAGTAACTCATCGGTAAATAAAATTACTGACCATAACTCAGTTAATAAAGATAAAGAAGAACAACAAAAAGAGCTACAAGTACCTGTGAAAAACCAACAAAAAACAATTCGAGTTAATATTGATAAATTAGATGTTTTAATGAATCTCTTTGAGGAATTAATTATTGATCGTGGCCGTTTAGAACAAATTTCTTCAGATTTGAAAAATGCTGATTTACAAGATACGGTAGAACGAATGTCAAGAGTATCAAGTGATTTGCAAAGTATCATTTTGACCATGAGGATGGTACCGATTGATCACGTGTTTAGTAGATTCCCTAGAATGGTTCGGAAATTGGCTCGGGATCTCGAGAAACAAGTGGATATTGAAATTATAGGTGCAGATACAGAGCTTGACCGGACGGTAATTGATGAAATTGGAGATCCGATTGTTCACCTCCTACGAAATGCCATTGATCATGGTATTGAAACGCCAGAAGAAAGATTGCAAAAAGGGAAAATAGAAAAAGGTACCATTAAATTAAAGGCCTATCATAGTGGAAATCATGTATTTATTGAGATAGAAGATGATGGGGCTGGTATTAACAAAGAGAAAGTACTATCTAAGGCAATCAATAATGGATTATTAACCGAAAGAGAAATTGATGCTTTAACCGATCAACAAATCTATGAATTAATTATGGAAAGCGGATTTTCCACTGCAGATAAGATCTCCGATATCTCAGGTAGGGGTGTAGGTCTTGATGTGGTAAAGAACACAATAGAATCCTTAGGTGGTAGTATCTCTATTGATTCAGAACTTGGTAAAGGATCTGTATTCTCAGTTCAACTACCATTAACATTGACCATAATTTCTGTTCTGTTGGTTGAATTAAATAAAGAGAAGTATGCTATACCATTGTCATCGATAATTGAGACGGCTATTGTTTCTAAAGAACAAATTCTTTCTGCTCACCATAAAAAAGTAATTGATTTTAGAGGAAAAGTAGTTCCTTTAGTGAATCTAAAAGACGTTTTTGATATTCCGAACACGAACCTTGATGATGAGTACACGTCTATAGTTATCGTTAAAAAAGGGGAAAAAATGGCAGCACTTGTCGTTGATTCTTTTATAGGCCAACAAGAAGTTGTACTTAAATCTTTAGGCTCTTACTTGAGTAATACTTTTGCAATATCAGGTGCAACAATTCTTGGTGATGGACAAGTAGCACTAATTATTGATAGTAATTCAATCATTAAATAAGTTAGTAATCCAAGGGGGAAACAGTCAATGAGTTTAGAAACAACTACCGAGAAAAAGGTTATTGTATTTCAGTTAAAAGATGAAGAATTTGCAGTCTCCGTTCAACAAATAGGTTCTATTGAACGTATTCAATCAATAACGAGAGTACCAAACACGGAAAAATTTGTAAAAGGAGTTATTAATCTAAGAGGGGTTGTAACACCCATCATCGATCTTCGTACTCGTTTAGGAATCGAAGAAACAGAATACAACGACTCAACTCGTATCATCATCGTTTATCTAGATGATATGGAAGTAGGTCTAATCGTGGATGCCGCTAATGATGTAATTGATATTCCAACTCAAACTATTGAACCTGCTCCAGAAGTGATTGGAGTGGTTAATCAGGATTATATTGAAGGTGTGGCGAAACTAGAAAATCGACTACTCATCCTACTTGACCTTAGAAAGATACTAACTGCTGAGGAAATTACCGAGTTAAAAACAGTAGAAGGTCAATAATATGAAGTATCAACAATTCTCAACTATTCAACTAGATGCACTGAAAGAAATAGGCAATATCGGGGCAGGTAATGCCGCTACTACCATGTCCAGGTTAATTCGTAATAAAGTCGATATGGAAGTTCCAAGTATTGAGATCGTTGCTTTCGATGATGTAATGGAAATGGTTGGGGGTCCTGAACAATTAATTGTTGGAATACTATTTCAAATTCATGGAAAAGCACCTGGTATGGTCTATCTTTTATTTACATTAGAGGAAGCGGAAGCTCTAGTAAGACAAATGACCAATAATAACGAAATATCATTTACAGATCAGGATGAATTGGCAGTATCAGCTCTTCAAGAAGCAGGCAATATATTAGCTGGTTCATACCTAACCGCTCTATCTGATTTCACCAATATTAATATGCAGCCATCTGTCCCTCATTTAAGTGTTGATATGGCAGGGGCAATACTTACTGTTGGGTTGCTTCAAGTTTCTGAGGTATATGATTTTGCTATCATTATCAATACTAAAATAATTGATACAGAAGAAAGTAATCAAGGTATTAATGGTCAACTTCTACTGTTGCCATCACCAGAGTCATTCACAAAAATATTTCAAGCATTAGGAATACAAGACCATGAGTAGCCAAACACAGGAATGGTCCATTGTAAAAGTCGGGATTGCGGATTTAAATGTGGTGACTGCCCCTGATATGATTAGGACTTCGGGTTTAGGTTCTTGTGTAGGTGTTGTTATTTACAATATCCAAAGAGAAATTGCAGGTATGGCACATATTATGTTACCTGATTCTAGTCTTGGGAAGCAGGAATCATTAAATCAATACAAATATGCTGATACTGCAATTGACATACTAGTAGATAAACTTTGCAGTAGAGGACTTAGAAAATCACAACTTAAAGCAAAATTAGCTGGTGGCGCACAAATGTTTCAAATAAATACTTCTAATGACATTATGCGAATTGGTAAAAGAAATATAGAAGCGGTTTTAACTAAATTAGAAGAACACAACATACCGGTTGAATCATCGGATGTTGGAGGAAGTTACGGCAGAACTATTGAATTCAATCCCAAAACAGGGAAACTAAAAATAAGAACCATCACAAAAGGCGAACATGTTATTTAACTAAAAAATGGATAGGGAGGAGCAAGTCATTTGGGAACAAAAATCTCTCCTCTAGAGCAAGAACTATGGAATAAATGGAAAAAACATCAAGATAACGAAGCAGCCAATCAACTTATTCAACAATATATGCATCTTGTAAATTACCATGTTGAAAGAACAATGAGTCATTTACCTAGTAATGTACTAAAAGATGACATAAAAAGTCTAGGGTTATTTGGACTTTATGATGCTTTGAAAAAGTTCGATCTTGATCGTGATTTGAAATTTGATACGTATGCTTCCTTTAGAATTCGAGGCGCTATTATTGACGGATTACGAAAAGAAGACTGGTTGCCAAGATCAATACGGGAAAAAACGAAAAAAATAGAAAAAGCCTCACAAGAATTAATCCAACTATACCAAAGGGAGCCTAGTTCCGCTGAAATAGCAGAAGCTCTAGGACTTGAGGTGCATGAGGTAGAAACTCATGTTAAAGATGCAGTATTTGCTAATTTGCTTTCTATCGAAGAAAAATCTAAAGACGGCTCCAATCATCAACATAAAGAAGGAATTGGGTATACCATTCCAGACGATACTAGTATTCAACCAGATACACATATAGTTCGAAAAGAGCAATATCAAGAGTTAGCTAAAAGTATTAAAGGTCTAAAAGAAAATGAACAGATGATAATCAGTTTATTTTATCAAGAAGGGCTAACATTTACGGAAATAGGACAAGTTCTGGGGCTTACTACCTCAAGGATCTCACAAATCCATAAAAAAGTAATATTTAAATTACGTAACAAAATGCAAGAGGCCCTATAATTCTACATTAAAGGAGAAGCATGGTGATGGCCCAGCTTAGTCAACTCTTCAAAATCATTATATCTAAAGATGCAATGATTGCAGAACTCCATTTTACTGAAGAATACCTATTAAACAGAGATATAGAAATCACGATAAATTCTTTCTTAGACTTCCTAGCCAAAAACAATATTAACTTTGGTATTATTCAAGACCACATAGAAAAAGTAATTTCAGGAGTTTCACTTGAGGATTTTCCAATCATCATCGCTCAAGGAGAAGCTCCGATTTCAGGACGCGATGGAAACATAACCTATCACATTAATTTTAATCCAACCGTTGAAAAAAATGATGATTGGAATTTTCGAGAAGTGATGCGAATTCCATCAGTTAAAAAAGATGAAAAACTTGCAACCATATCTTTACCGACAGAGGGTACCCCAGGAACTAATGTGTCTGGGGTTAATATTCCTGCAAAACCTGGACGCCCGGTAAAAATAAAAGCAGGTCAAAACGTCCGGTTTTCGGAACAGGATATGTCCTACTACTCTAATTCAAGCGGCCAGGCTAATGTTCAAGCAAATTATATGCATGTTCATCCAGTTTATGAGGTAACATCTACCCTTTCAATGAAAGAAGGTAATATAGATTTTATCGGAACTATCGTGATAAAAGGAGATGTGCCTACTGGATTCTCGATTTCAGCTGGTGGAGACGTAAAAATATTTGGAATGGTCGAGGCTGCCACTATTGTGGCAAGTGGATCTATTTATGTGGCTGAAGGTCTTTCCGGAATGCAAAAAGGATCAATAATAGCTGAAGAAAACATTCAAATTGGCTATGTTAACCAAGGTACCGTTCGAGCTGGAAAGAATTTATATGTTGAGAATTCCATTCTTCATAGTGAATGTGTAGCTGGAAGGGAGATAATCTCTCAAAGGGGTAGTATAATTGGGGGCCGTGTTTCTGCTAGAGAAACAATCCATGTAAATCATGTGGGGAATTATATGAATACAAAAACCGAGATTTTGCTCGGACAAAATCATATCGAAACCCAAGAAATGGAAAAACTTTTAGTAGAAAAAAAGAAAATTGAGGACACATTGCAGAAATTAACAATTATTGGAGAAAAACTAACTCAGACACCCAATATCCGATCCAATCCGAAATTACTGTCAACATTACAAAAACAAAAACTATCCTATAATAAAAACATAGAGTTACTTAATAGTATTAAGGAACAACTTGACTCTTTTAGTACTGATGGCAATGAAAGAAAGGCAACATTGACCATCACAGGAAATTTATTTGGTAATACCATTATTAGTTTCGGAAAATATAAACGAGTCATTACAGAATCATACAAACAAGTCGAACTAGAACTTCTGCGTAATGAAATCTATATGCGTTCTATATAAATAGCGATTTCAGGAAGTGATAACATGAGTTGGAAATCAGTTGAAATGCAGGTTGCTCTCCCTAGAACAATGGATGCCGGAAAACTTCAAGAACAAAGTCTAAAGCAAAATCAACATTTTCAAGAAGCTCTTGCCCAAACGCAATTAATCCAAGAAAATATCAAAAGGAAGCGGGTTCAAGACTCAGATGAAGTTATGTTGCAAAAAGATAGCCAGAATCAAAAGAACGAAGAGAAGTATCTGCAAAAAAAACAGACTAGTGAAGCTGTAGAAAATATTAATCATCCATTTCTAGGAAACAATTTTGACAGTAGGAGCTAACTACTATGACATCTTTTTTATTTATTATTAGTTTTTTATTACATATCATAACCATCACGGCAATAATTGCAATAAATAAACAGTTAGTTACAAATAAATCCTCTAACACACAGGAAATAGTTAGTTTAATGGAAAGTTATTTAGAAGAAATAAAGAATGAAAATAAGCTTCTCGAAGAAGAGTTATCAAGAGCCGTAGATAAGACGATTACAAAACCTGGTCCATCTAGTTTAAAAGAGAATAGTAACTCCATATTGGACCAAGAGGATGTAAATGTTAGTATCGATTTAACCGACACCGGAGAAGCAGTGCGTGATGAGATAGAAGTATCAACATCCTCTAGAATACTTAAACTGTATAAAGAGGGCAATTCAGTAGAAGAAATTGCTCGGAAACTTGGTTGTGGTAAAACAGAAGTAGAATTAATTATAAAGTTTCATGAGAAAAGTAACATTTAACTTGATTACAAGCTATTGGTATGATATATTTATTTCTGGTGTAAATACAACAAAATGATTTATAACCACACACGCTTGTTGATTTGTATAATCGGTGCCCAATGGGTCTTTATACAGAAATGATGTAAGCGGAGGATAAACCTGAGGAGGAAAAAATAATGTCAGTAATTTCTATGAAGCAATTACTAGAAGCTGGTGTACATTTCGGACACCAAACACGTCGTTGGAACCCTAAAATGAAGAAATATATCTTCACTGAGCGTAACGGCATTTATATCATCGACCTTCAAAAAACAGTTAAGAAGGTAGAAGAAGCTTATAACTACGTTAAAGAGATCGCAGCTAATGGCGGTACTGTTCTTTTCGTAGGAACTAAGAAACAAGCTCAAGATTCTGTTAAAGAAGAAGCAATCCGTTCTGGAATGTATTATGTTAACCAACGTTGGTTAGGTGGTACATTAACTAACTTCCAAACAATTCGTAAACGTATTAACCGTTTAGTTCAAATTGAAAAAATGGAAGAAGACGGTACGTTTGAAGTACTTCCTAAAAAAGAAGTTGTAGGCTTGTTGAAAGAGAAAGAACGTCTTGTTAAATTCCTAGGCGGAATTAAAGAGATGAAGAAACTTCCAGATGCAATGTTTGTAATTGACCCTCGTAAAGAGCGTATTGCAATTGCTGAAGCACACAAATTAAACATTCCTATCATCGGAATCGTTGATACAAACTGTGATCCTGATGAAATTGATTATGTGATCCCAGCTAACGATGATGCTATCCGTGCTGTGAAACTTCTTACAGGTAAAATTGCTGATGCTATCCTTGAAGTTAAACAAGGTGAAGAATTAGAAGTAGCTGAAGAAGCTCAAACAGATGCTGTAGCTGAAACAACGGAAGAAGCTTAATTTCTGAAAAGGTCAGGTGATAAGAGGATAAGCCTTTTATCACCTTTTTTTAAGATACAAAGTTCTGTAGAGATCAGAACTTTCAGGTTTGTTATTAACAATAGTACAAATGCTAAATATGTAATAATACTAAGGAGGACTTAATATGGCTGTAACTGCACAAATGGTAAAAGAACTTCGTGAAAAAACTGGTGCTGGAATGATGGATTGTAAGAAAGCACTAACTGAAACTAATGGTGATATCGATCAAGCAATCGACTACTTACGTGAAAAAGGTATTGCGAAAGCTGCTAAAAAAGCTGACCGTATTGCTGCAGAAGGATCTACATACATTACATCTCAAGGTAATACAGCAGTACTTTTAGAAGTAAACTGTGAAACTGACTTTGTTACTAAGAACGACCAATTTAAGCAATTACTTGAAGACTTAGGTAACCATATACTTTCGCAAAAACCTGCTACTGTTGAAGAAGCATTACAACAAAAATTAAATGGTGATGGAGATACAGTAGAAACATACATTAACTCTGCTGTAGCTAAAATCGGAGAGAAAATTTCATTGCGCCGCTTTGAATTATTAACAAAAACTGATAATGATGCATTTGGTGAGTACCTTCATATGGGTGGCCGTATCGGTGTTCTAGCTTTATTAGAAGGAACAACTGATTCAAGTGTAGCTAAAGATGTCGCAATGCATGTAGCTGCAGTTAACCCTAAATATGTATCTCGTGATGAAGTTTCTGAAGATGTTATTAACCATGAACGTGAAGTTCTTAAACAACAAGCACTTAACGAAGGTAAACCTGAAAAAATCGTTGAAAAAATGGTTGATGGTCGCCTAGGTAAATTCTTTGAAGATATTTGCTTACTTGAACAAAGTTTTGTAAAAGACCCAGATCAAAAAGTTAAGAAATATGTAGAAAGCAAAGGTGCAACAGTAAAATCTTTCGCTCGCTATGAAGTTGGAGAAGGATTAGAAAAACGCTCTGAGAACTTTGCAGAAGAAGTAATGAGCCAAATTAAAAAATAATTTTCAGTGGGAGAAATAGGGGACATATCATGTTCCCTATTTCACCATGAGCACATAAATTATTTAGAGTTTATAAATTTATCTCTATGGAGGTTATTATGACAACAGCTCGTTACAGTAGAATTGTACTTAAATTAAGTGGTGAAGCTTTAAGCGGAAACCAAGGATATGGCATAGAACCAAAAGTTATACAATCGATTGCAACACAGGTCAAAGAGGTAGTAAAACTTGGAGTTGAGGTTGCTGTCGTTGTAGGTGGGGGTAATATCTGGCGTGGTAAGGTCGGTAGTGAAATGGGAATGGACCGTGCGACTGCTGATTATATGGGGATGTTGGCTACGGTAATGAACTCATTAGCGTTACAAGATGCCTTAGAAACAATCGATATTCCATCACGTGTTCAAACATCAATAGAAATGCGACAAGTAGCTGAACCATACATCAGGAGAAAAGCAATTCGCCACTTAGAAAAAAAGCGAGTTGTCATTTTTGCAGCTGGTACTGGTAATCCATATTTCTCAACAGATACTACTGCTGCGCTTAGAGCTGCAGAGATTGAAGCAGAAGTTATTTTAATGGCAAAAAACAATGTTGATGGTGTTTATTCAGATGATCCTAAAGTGAATAAAGAAGCCAAGAAATATGAAAATATTTCTTATATGGAAATGCTGAATGAAGGTCTTGGTGTGATGGATTCTACTGCGTCAACTTTGTGTATGGAGAATGATATTCCATTGATTGTCTTTTCTATTACGGAAGAAGGAAACATTAAAAAGGTTGTTGAAGGTGAAACAATCGGAACTATAATAAGGGGGAAATAATCATGACTGATCAAATTATGAACGAGTGCAAGGATAAAATGAAACAAGCTGTTCAAGCATTTTCTAGAAATTTGGCAACAGTTAGAGCTGGAAGAGCAAATCCTAGTCTTTTAGACAATGTTTTTGTTGATTACTACGGTGCAAATACTCCATTAAATCAATTAGCCACTATTGCCGCACCAGAGGCGCGTCTACTAGTGATCACTCCTTATGATAAAACAGCAATGGGAGATATTGAAAAAGCAATTCAAAAAGCTGATTTAGGTTTATCTCCTTCTAATGATGGTAACGTTATTCGCATTAATATTCCTGCACTAACAGAAGAGCGTAGAAAAGATCTTGTTAAAGTAGTAGGGAAGTATGCAGAAGAGTATCGTGTTCAAGTTAGAAATATTCGCCGTGATACAAATGATGCCCTTAAAAAGGCAGAAAAAGGTGGCGATCTTACTGAAGATGAATTAAGATTATCCCAAGATAGCGTTCAGAAAGAGACAGACAAGCATATTTCTGAGATTGACCAACTAGCAAAAAATAAAGAAAAAGAAATCTTGGAAGTTTAATTAGAACCCTTTGCTCACACAATATGTTTCTTTTAACACATAAATAAGCCCTCTTGTTTAAGGGGGCTTTTGTATTCTTATTGAAAAACCGTTATAATTAAAATAAATTTTGCTTTGTAATAGTGATGAGTTACACTATAGTGGGCTGTTATTATGGGTACGAAATCACTTATAGTCATATAACTCATTTTTTTAGCATAATTATTAAAGTATTTTCAAATGGTTAAACACCAGTGTTCGGAGGAAATTATGCCAATGAAACTTCCATTTTTTAAACCCAAAAAAGAAATACCCCTACAAGAAGAATTAACGAGTGTACCTGAACATGTAGCAATAATTATGGATGGAAACGGGCGCTGGGCGAAGAAAAGGGGACTACCACGAATTGCTGGTCACAAAGAGGGCATGGATGTGGTAAAAAAAACAGTGGAAACTGCTGTTAAATATAATGTTAAAATTCTTACCCTTTTTGCATTTTCAACCGAAAATTGGAAACGGCCAAAGTCTGAGGTAGAATATTTGCTAAAATTACCAAAGGAATTTTTACATATTTATTTACCTGACTTAATGAAAAATAATGTTAGAATTGAAACAATTGGAGATTTTGATTCGCTACCAGGATTTACTAAAGAAGCAGTTCAGTATGCTAAAGAAAAAACGAAGAATAATGATGGTTTATTACTGAATTTTGCATTAAACTACGGAAGTAGAAGTGAGATTTTAAGTGCTATTAAATTGATGATGAAAGATCTAGACAATGATAAGTTCTCACTTGAGCAGTTAGACGAAAACTTGCTTTCAGAGTATTTATACACACACGGATTAACAGATCCAGATTTATTAATCCGGACCAGTGGGGAACAAAGATTAAGTAATTTTCTATTATGGCAATTAGCTTACACTGAATTTTGGTTTACTGATGTACTGTGGCCAGATTTTAGTGAAGAGATATTTGTAGAGGCTTTAATGGACTATCAAAGAAGGTCCAGACGCTATGGAGGTATTTAAGGTGATGTATGGTATATGAAACAAAGGATTTTAACAGGAGTCATTGCAATAATCTTATTCTTACCCTTTGTAATCTATGGTGACCTTCCATTTACGGTTGTAGTTTACTTACTAGCAACTATAGGTTTGTATGAACTCCTTAAGATGCATAAAATTACGTGGTATTCAGCTCCAGGATTGATGGCTTTTATTTTATTATGGTTATTATTATATCCTGCAGCGATAAATGGAAATCTACCGTTTACTTCAAATACAGCTCAAATCATTCTGGTGTTTTTCCTATTATTATTAGCATACACCGTTTTATTAAAAAACAAATTCACATTCGATGATGTTGGGTTTGTGTTGTTAGCTGTTTTATATGTTGGTATGGGATTTTTCTATTTTATTGAAACAAGAAACGGTTCTGAAGATGGACTAGCTCAAGTGTTTTTTGCCTTATTACTAATCTGGTCTACTGATACGGGTGCCTATTTTACTGGCAGGTCATTTGGGAAGAATAAACTTTGGCCTGAAATTAGCCCAAATAAGACTATAGAAGGAGCATTAGGTGGAATAGTTGTTGCTACTATAGTTGGAGTTGTTTTTCATTTAATTTACCAATTCCCATATAGTATGGTTACAATTGTCATTGTTTCTATTCTGGTTTCTATTTTTGGACAAATTGGTGACCTCGTCGAATCCGCCTTTAAGCGCCATTATAATGTTAAGGACTCGGGTAACATCTTACCAGGACATGGTGGTATTTTAGACAGATTCGATAGTGCTATTTTTGTTTTTCCAGTTCTCCATTTGATATTACAATTAGTTAGCTAGAGATATACAACTCTTCTACTTCAATAAAGGAAGGTGTTCGGCTTGACAACAGTTATTGCGTTTATTTTTATGTTTGGACTTTTAGTATTTGTCCATGAACTTGGGCATCTCATTTTTGCAAAACGCGCTGGGATGTTAGCTCGAGAGTTTGCAATTGGAATGGGACCTAAAATATTTGCTTTCACCAAAAATGATACGCTTTATACCATTCGATTATTACCAATAGGTGGTTATGTGCGGGTAGCAGGTGAAGACCCAGAAATCATTGAATTGAAGCCTGGACACCATATAGGACTAGAGTTTAACGAGGAAGGTATTGTCAATAAGATTATTGTCAATAACAAATCAAAACATCCTAATGCTCGAGTAATTGAAGTAGAAAAAGTTGACTTAGACCATGAATTATTTATTAAAGGTTATGAGATTGATGAAGATGAATTACTTCATTTTAATGTAGATCGCCGTGCTTTATTTGTTATGGATGAAAAAGAAACTCTAATTGCCCCATATGATCGTCAGTTTGCTTCTAAATCACCTGGGAAACGTGCTATGCAATTATTTGCAGGTCCTATGATGAACTTTATCTTGGCAATTGTTATTTTCATTATTTTAGGTGTTGTTCAAGGTGTACCTGTTGAAGAGGCGAGAATAGGTGAGGTAATTTCAGGCAATCCTGCAGAAGAAGCTGGATTCCAACCTAATGATGAAATAATTCAGATTGAGGATAAATCTATATCAACTTGGGAAGAATTCACCACTATTGTTAGAGAAAATCCAGCTGAAGAGTTAAGTATGACAGTTCTGCGTGACGGGGAGACCGTTAATTTAACTGTAGTTCCAAATGAAATACCTATAGAAGGTGAAGAAGCATCAATAGGACAGATAGGTGTTTATCAATCATTGGAAAAGACATTTTGGGGCTCATTTAAATATGGTGCAGAGAAAACATATGAAACAACTTCTATGATTCTGACCAATCTAACAATGTTAGTAACGGGACAGTTAGGTCTTGATATGTTGTCAGGACCTGTAGGGATTTATGATGCTACCGACCAGGTTGTTCAGACTGGATTTATGAATTTTCTAATGTGGACTGCAATACTTAGTATTAACTTAGGTGTAGTAAACTTAGTTCCATTACCTGCATTAGATGGTGGAAGACTATTATTTGTAGGAATTGAACTTCTACGTGGTAAACCTATGGAACCAGAAAAGGAAGGAATATTTCACTTTGTCGGGTTTGCATTATTAATGCTGTTAATGATTATTGTTACATGGAATGATATTCAGCGTTTGTTCTTATAATCAGGGAACATTAGTACAATAAATGGATGGTCTAGTCATTTATCATTGTAATGATTACCAATATAAAAAGGTTGTATCTCTAAAGTAAAGAAGGTACTATATAAATAGAATATTTATGTTTTGGGACCCTTGTCTAATTTCATTTCGACAAGGGTTTCAATTGTTTCCTGTTTGGGAATTTTATATGTTCTTAATGTAATATTGGAAGTAGAGTGTAAAACATAAGTAACAAGAACAATAGATGAATGCTGAGCAAACACACAAGTTTTTTATTATGATTCCCTGAGAATGTCATTTATTGGCGAATGAATGCAGGAGGAATATGAGTATGGATATTTCGAAAAAAGAAAAAATGAATTTACTTTTAAAGCAAATTGAAATGCCGACTGATTATGTTCAAGAATTTTTCCAAGAAAGTTCTTTAGATAAACTAGAAATCTATAAACAAAAGAAAAGTTGGCATTTTAATATTATTGTAGAAAAAGTATTACCTACAACTATTTACCAAGAGTTAATTACCAGATTAAAAAATGCGTTTCAACAAATAGCTTCCGTACAGTTAACTTTACAAGCAGTAGATAATCAGTGTACCGAGGAATTAGTCAGTGAATATTGGCAGCTATTTTTAAATATCACTTCAGATATTTCTCCAGCATATCGTGATTTGGCATTTAACCAAAAGCCTCGAATTTATGGTAATAAGATTATGTTAACCGCGAGAAATGAAGTAGAGGCTACTGCCTTGAAGAGAAGGTTAGATGAAAGTTTTAAACTTTTCTGTAAAAGTGTCGGTCTGTCCTACTATCCTCTAACTATTGATGTAAAGACAGAGATGGATGAGATCCAGAAGTTTAGGGAACAGACCGCACTAGAAGATCAAAAATTAGTATTAAAAACCATTCAAGAAAAAGAAAAACGTGATAAAGATCGACCTGTTGCGGATAATCAGCCATTTACATTAGGGTACAAAATTCAAGAAGAACCAATCGAAATGCAGGAAATCCTTGAAGAAGAAAAACGAGTGGCAGTTCAGGGGTATGTTTTTGATGTTGAGATACGAAAATTAAGATCTGGTAGAAGCCTATTAATAGCAAAAGCAACAGATTACACAGATTCTTTACAAATTAAAATGTTCTCTAAAAATGATGAAGATGCAGCGAAGTTTGAGCAATTGAAAAAAGGAATGTGGATTAAGGCAAGGGGAAGCATCCAAACAGATATGTATTCCAATGAGTTAGCCATGATGGCCAATGATATGCATGAGGTTAACGTTGCATCACGAGAGGATTATGCTCCGGAAGATGAGAAACGAGTAGAGTTCCATACTCATACGACAATGAGCCAATTAGATGCAGTTGTTTCCCCAGCAAGACTAGTCGAACAAGCTGCTAAGTGGGGACATAAAGCTATTGCAATTACGGATCATGCTGGAGCACAAGGGTTTCCAGATGCACACAGTGCAGGTAAGAAACATGGAATTAAAGTTCTATACGGTGTAGAAGCAAATCTAGTAGATGATGGGGTACCCATTGCCTATAATGAAAGTGATATTGCACTAGATGAAGCAACATATGTTGTCTTTGACGTGGAAACAACTGGACTATCAGCTGTTTATGACACCGTTATAGAACTCGCTGCAGTAAAAATACATCAAGGTGAAATCGTGGATCGATTTGAGTCATTTGCTAATCCACATCATCCATTATCTCAGACTACTATTGATTTAACTGGAATTACCGATGAAATGGTACAAGATGCACCGGAAATTGATGATGTACTACGAGATTTTTATAAATGGAGTGGCAATGATGTATTTGTAGCTCATAACGCAAGTTTCGATATTGGATTTTTAAATCAAGGATATAATAAAATCGGATATGAAAAGGTTACTAACCCGGTTATTGATACCTTAGAGTTAGCTCGTTTCCTATTCCCTGAGTTGAAGAACCATCGATTAAACACGTTGTGTAAGCATTTAGACATTGAACTAACACAACATCACCGTGCAATATATGATGCCGAGGCAACAGGTTATTTACTATGGAAACTCGTACAAGCAGTGTTGAAAAAGGATATTACAAACCATAATCATTTGAATAATCACATGGGAGAAGGGAATGCTTATCAACGATCTCGTCCTTTCCATTGCACCATTTTGGCCCAAACACAAGAAGGATTAAAAAATCTTTATAAGCTTATATCGTTTGCACATATCGATTATTTTTATCGTGTTCCGAGAATTCCAAGATCAGTACTGCAAAAATATCGAACTGGTCTTCTCTTAGGTACTGCCTGTGATAAGGGTGAAGTATTTGAGACAATGATGCAAAAGTCTAAAGAAGAAGCTGAAAAAGCTGCAGAATTCTATGATTATATCGAAGTACAACCACCTAGTAATTATACTCATTTAATCGAGAAAGATTTGGTCCAAAATGAAGCTCAGATACTAGATATTATTACCAAATTGGTTGAGCTTGGGGAAAGAATGGATAAGAAGGTAATTGCTTCGGGTAATGTTCACTATATCGATGATCATGAAAAAATGTATCGTCAAATTTTAATTGCTTCGCAAGCCGGAAACCCACTTAATCGTGTAACATTACCAGATACTCCATTTCGCACTACAAATGAAATGCTAGATTTATTTAGTTTCTTAGGATTTGAGAAAGCAAAGGAAATTGTTGTTCAAAATACACAAGCTTTGGCAGATGAAATTGAAGAGCTCTCTCCAGTAAAAGATGATCTCTATACACCACGTATTGAAGGTGCAGATGATGAAATAAGAGATTTATGCTATTCACGTGCAAAGCTCATTTATGGTGAACCAATCCCTAAAATTGTTACCGATCGTTTGGAAAAAGAGTTAGATAGTATTATAAGTAATGGATTCTCGGTTATTTATTTAATCTCACAAAAACTAGTGAAAAAATCACTGGATGATGGATACTTGGTTGGATCAAGGGGGTCGGTTGGCTCTTCCTTTGTAGCAACCATGACAGAGATTACAGAAGTAAATCCATTACCACCTCATTATGTCTGTCCAGGCTGTCACTACAATGAGTTTATAACGGATGGTTCGGTTGCTAGTGGCTTTGATTTACCTGATAAAGATTGTCCGGAATGTGGAACTTCATTAAGTAAAGATGGCCAGGATATCCCGTTTGAGACATTCTTAGGTTTTAAAGGAGACAAGGTTCCGGATATTGACTTAAACTTCTCAGGCGAATATCAGCCTAAAGCTCATAATTATACAAAGGTTTTGTTTGGAGAAGATTATGTGTATCGTGCAGGTACAATAGGCACGATAGCAGAAAAAACAGCATATGGTTATGTGAAAGGTTATGCTTCTGATAAGAATTTAGTATTCAAGAATGCGGAAGTGGATCGGTTAGTAAAAGGGACAACAGGTGTGAAACGAACAACCGGTCAGCACCCAGGTGGTATTATCGTTGTTCCGGATTATATGGATATCTATGATTTCACACCAATCCAATTTCCTGCGGATGATAGAAAAAGTGAATGGAAGACAACTCACTTTGATTTCCATTCCATTCACGACAATATATTAAAACTCGACATACTTGGTCACGATGATCCGACAGTTATTCGTATGCTACAAGATTTAAGTGGAATTGATCCAAAAACAATTCCAACAGATGATAAAGAGGTCATGAAAATCTTTTCAAGCACTGAATCGTTAGGGGTTTCATCCGAACAAATAAATTGTAAAACAGGTACTTTAGGAGTACCTGAATTTGGTACTAAATTTGTACGCCAAATGCTAGAAGATACGAAACCTAGTACTTTTGCTGAATTAGTTATTATTTCAGGCTTATCACATGGTACAGATGTTTGGCTTGGTAACGCTCAAGAGTTAATAAATGATGGTATTTGCGAACTACCAGATGTAATAGGGTGTCGTGATGATATCATGGTATATTTAATGCATAAAGGTCTTGAAGCTTCTCTTGCCTTTAAAATAATGGAATCTGTACGTAAAGGTAAAGGTCTACAAGATGAGTGGATTGTAGAAATGAAAAAACATAATGTTCCTGATTGGTATGTTGAATCTTGTAAAAAAATTAAATATATGTTCCCTAAAGCACACGCTGCAGCTTATGTATTAATGGCAGTCCGAATTGCTTATTTTAAAGTTCATTATCCTATCCTATTTTATGCTGCATACTTTACAGTACGTGCAAGTGATTTTGATCTGGATACCATGGTAAAAGGATCTGAAGCAATTCGTAAGCGTATTGAGGAAATTTCGATAAAAGGAAATGATGCAGCTCCTAAAGAAAAAAGTTTACTAACAGTATTAGAAATTGCGCTTGAAATGTGTGAGCGAGGATTTTCATTCCAAAAAGTCGATCTTTATAAATCCAAAGCTTCTGAATTTGTTGTAGAAGGCAACACGTTAATACCGCCTTTTAATGCTGTTGAAGGTCTTGGTACTAACGCCGCTATTAACATCGTAAATGCTAGAGAAGAAGGGGAATTTCTCTCTAAAGAAGATTTACGTGAACGTAGTAGAATCTCCAAAACAGTCTTAGAATATTTGGATAATCATGGCTGTTTAGAAGGTATGGAAGAAAAGAATCAATTATCCTTGTTCTAGGTGATATTAAAATTATATGGGTTGTTCAGTTACTTTCCTGGGAACAACCCTTCTTTATAACTTAATTTCTTGATAGTCCAAGGTGTTTATATGTATAATAAATTCAAAATATTGTTTAATTGATTACGTTTTTAAAAACAAAGGCTGGTTACTAATAGATTGTTGTTTTCCACTTAGTTAAAATAACAAATAGTTGATAGAAACTGTGCGGTAAATAATTATTTTGGTTAGCCCAACATACTCGCTACGGAAATACACTCCGCTTTCCGCGGGCGGCTGGTGAGCCTCCTCGTGCTATCGCACTGCGGGGTCTCACCTATGCCTATCCTCCCGCAGGAGTCTCCGTGTATTTCCTTCGCTAGTATTGAGTGAAAAAAAATAAGCGATTAAAACCAACACTATAATTATTTACTAACTTAAGTTAGAAAACCTAAACTAGCGCAGGCAGAATACGGAGACTCCTGCGGGAATAGCACGTGTCCGAAGACCCCGCAGAGGCGAACTTACCTCGAGGAGGCTGAGGCCGGGCCCGCGGAAAGCGGAGTATTCTGCCGGAGCGGTATCGTTCCACTATCCCTTATTAATTATGAGGGTGGTTTATTAATATGTATCGCACTGTTTCTATAAATAGCAACAAGCTGCACGAAACTAGCCAATCAAAACAAGGAAGTGGTTTGTCTGTGTCTGATTTCAAAAAAAGTGAGAATATACATGAATTTTTAGAGGTAAATCGTAGCCTTTTTGAAGAGAAACTACTTAGTGTTGCGGTAAACGTTAGGGATAAGATAAACGAAATTCATTTGATTGGGAATATAAATTTATTAGATAATGCCCATCAATTAGTTTTACTTGTCGTTGATCAAAAAGAAGAAGAAGTAAAAGCATTTGCTAGGAAAGAGGGCATGGTTTGGGCTAAGTATGCGATGACACTAAGCTTTAAACTAGAATGGATACGGGCAATTCGTAAGACCTTTTGGGAATTTCTACATCAATTTGATGTGTTGACTGATAATAGAGAAAAGAAAAGTGATATTTTTTACTCAGAAACAAGTATGTATAATGAATTAATTGATTCTTTTACAAATGGATTCTTCATTAGTTATTCAAGATATAAAGATGAATTAATTGAGAAACAACAAAAATTAGTAAACAACCTATCAGTACCCATTATACCAATCACACCAGATGTAAGCATTTTACCGTTAATTGGTACTATCGATACGAATCGTGCAAACATTATTGAGGAAAAAGTATTATTAGAAGTTGGTAGACTCAGAATACAAACATTAATTATGGACCTCTCCGGTATAGCCGAAATGGATAATGAAGCAATTAAACTATTCTTAAAATTACTTGATGGTGTAACAATGATGGGAAGCAAGTTAGTTATAACCGGTTTACGTCCTGAAATCGTGCGTAATATGATCAATTTAGATGTAGAATTTGGTACTAAAGAAACTACAAAAGCAACACTACAAAAAGCACTACAAGATTACTTAAAGTTTGATACGATAAAAATTAATCATAATGGATTAGTAGATTATTTGTAATGGGATTCTACAAGGATTAAATAGTTGCTAATTTCTTGCAAGAATGGTTTACATATGGTATATTTTAGTAGTAAGTTTTGATAGCATCGGACAAAAGAGTGGGCATTCCCACTCTTTCTTCGTAATCTGCCTACTTTGTTTAAACTTCCCTTGCCTAGTTTTGGCAAGGGTTTTATATTGGTTTGCCTTTAAATGAAAATCATGCAGATTGTAAATAATAAGAAATAGTATGTGCAGCTAGAGTTAAAGGAGGAAGGTCAGATTGAGCTCTCAAGTTGTAAAAACAACCGAAGAATTAGTTCAACCAATTTTAGAAGAAAAGAAGTTAGAATTAGTTGATGTCGAATATGTAAAAGAAGGTAAGAATTGGTTTTTACGTGTCTTTATTGATAAAGAAGGCGGTATAGACATATCAGAATGTGGCGAAGTATCCGAACTATTAAGTGAAAAACTTGACGAAGTTGACCCTATTAAAGAGGCTTATTTTTTAGAGGTTTCCTCACCAGGTGTTGAACGTCCATTAAAAACAGTTGAAGACTTCTCAAAAAATGTAAATAAAAATGTTTTTGTGAAATTGTTTGAACCAATTGATGGTGAAAAATCTTTTGAAGGTATACTTGTTGAATTTAATGAAAACATTGCAACCATTGAGTATAAGGTAAAAACACGTAAGAAAAGAGTAGAGATTCCATTTAATAAAATTGCAAAAGCGCGACTAGCTGTTGCACTATAAAGGGGGAAAATTGGAAGATGAGCAGTCAATTGTTTGACGCAATTGAAAATTTGGGTAAAGAAAAAGGTATTGATAAGGAAATCTTGATTGAGGCTCTAGAAGCTGCATTAATATCGGCGTATAAGAAGAACTTCAAATCTGCTACTAACGTTCGCGTTGAATTAGATGAATCAGCTGGTACAATGCGCGTATTCTCAAGAAAAACAGTGGTTGAGGAAGTTCTTGATGATCAACAAGAAATATCGCTAGAAGAGGCAAAAAAGATTGATCCTAATTATGAAATTGAGGACATTATAGAAGTTGAAGTTACACCTAAAGATTTTGGTAGAATTGCTGCACAAGCTGCCAAACAAGTCGTAACTCAGCGAGTTCGTGAAGCAGAACGCGGTGTTATATTTAGCGAGTATGTTGACCGTGAAGAAGATGTAATGACTGGAATTATTCAACGAATTGACCCAAGGTTTGTATATGTGAATTTAGGGAAAATCGAAGCAAAACTTCCTGAGGCCGAACAAATGCCGACTGAAGATTATCAAGTACATGATCGTATAAAGGTCTTTGTAACAAAAGTTGAAAATACTAGTAAAGGACCTCAAATCTATATATCTAGATCACATCCTGGTTTACTGAAAAGATTGTTCGAGATGGAAGTACCTGAGATCTATGATGGTATTGTTGAGATTAAATCTGTGGCAAGAGAAGCAGGGGATCGTTCAAAGATTGCAGTTTTTGCAGAGAATCCAGAAATTGATCCAGTTGGGTCTTGTGTTGGTCAAAAAGGCGGACGGGTCCAAGCCATTGTAAATGAGCTTAAAGGCGAAAAGATTGATATTGTTGAATGGTCTGAAGATCCGGTTGTATATGTTTCTAATGCACTTAGCCCATCAAAGGTTGTGGATGTGTTAGTAAATGAAGAGGATAAATCAACCACTGTTATTGTACCCGATTATCAATTATCTCTAGCTATTGGTAAACGTGGACAAAATGCAAGACTTGCCGCTAAATTAACTGGTTGGAAAATTGATATAAAGAGCGAAACAGAAGCTCGAGAAGAAGGTTTATTAACTGAGAAATCAGATCCAGATTACGCAGATGTCGAAGAAGATTTATTCGAATAAAGGAGAGATACAAATGGTAGCAAAACGTAAAACTCCAGAGCGTAAATGTGTGATCACCAATGAAATGAAAGCCAAGAAAGACTTGATCCGTGTTGTTCGAAATAAGGAAGGCGAGGTTTTTGTAGATCCTACCGGTAAGAAAAATGGTAGGGGAGCTTATTTAACAAAAGACTTAGCAGTAATTAATCAAGCAGAAAAAACGGGTGTATTGGCAAAGCATCTAAATACGGAGATTGATTCTTCGATCTATGATGAGCTAAGAACGTTTGTGCAGGGTTACTATGAAAAATAATAATTACTTAAATATTGTCGGGATAGCATTTCGGGCTGGACAATGTTCCACAGGGGAAGAAACAATAGTTAAAGACATACAAAAAAGAAGAGCAAAATTAGTACTTATTGCAAATGATGTAGGTCCCCAAACTAAGAAAAAGCTTACGGATAAGTGTCAATCATATAATATTCCTTATGTGATCGTGGCAGAAGACCGAGATAGACTATCAAATGCTATCGGAAAATCCCAAAGAGTAGCTATTGCAATTTTAGATGATGGTTTTGCAAAGAAACTAAAGTCGTTACTCGGGTAAATAAATTCGGGGGTGAACATATGCGTAAAATGCGTGTATATGAGTATGCAAAAAAACAAAATATCACTAGTAAAGTTGTCATTAATTTTCTAAAAGAGAAAAATATTGAGGTTTCCAATCATATGTCGACGATTGATGCTGATACAATTGTAAAACTGGACCAAAAATTCTCTGCAAAACAAGAAAATACAACACAAAAAAATAATCAAGAAAAACAAAAGAGTGAAAATAAGCCAATTAAGCGTGATGAGAAGAGCGAAAAAGAAACAAAATCGACTTCTAATCCGCATACAAAGCGCGGGGAGCAACATACTAAAAAACAAATGAATAATAATAACAAACAAAAACCAACCAACAACAAACAACAAAATAAAGGTCCAAACAAAAATAAAAAGAATAATCAACCTAAACCACAGCCAGTAGTAAAAGAAACACCAAAACAAATTAAGTACTCAGGAACTCTAACAGTTAGTGAGTTAGCAAATAAACTGAATAAAGAAGCTTCGGAAATCATTAAAAAGCTTATGTTCCTTGGAGTTATGGCTACGAAGAATCAAGATCTTGATGATGATGCCATTGAGTTAATTTGTGCAGAGTTCGAAGTAGAAGTTGAGAAAGAAATTATTCTAGAAGAAACAGATTTTGACAAGTATTTAGAGGAGGATAATGAAGCAGATTTAGTGGAAAGACCTGCTGTGGTGACTATTATGGGACACGTTGACCATGGTAAAACTACTCTTCTGGACTCTATTCGAAATACTAAAGTTACTGCCGGTGAAGCTGGAGGTATTACTCAGCATATCGGTGCTTATCAAGTGAATAGAAGTGGTAAGAAAATTACCTTCTTAGATACACCAGGACACGCAGCATTTACTAGTATGCGTTCTCGAGGAGCACAGGTTACGGATATTGCAATTCTAGTGGTTGCAGCGGATGATGGTGTAATGCCACAGACTGTAGAAGCAATAAGCCATGCTAAGGCTGCTGAGGTACCTATTATTATTGCAGTAAACAAAGTAGATAAAGAAACAGCTAACCCAGACCGAGTTATGCAAGAACTAACTGAATATGAGTTAGTACCTGAGGACTGGGGTGGAGATACAATCTACGTTCCAGTGTCAGCTCTTAAGGGCGAGGGTATCGATGATCTCTTAGAAATGATTGTACTTGTTTCAGAGGTTGAAGAATTAAAAGCTAATCCGAAACGACATGCAACTGGTACTGTTATTGAGGCTCAGTTGGATAAAGGACGCGGTTCTGTCGCAACACTATTAGTACAAAATGGTACATTACGTATTGGAGACCCAATTGTAGTTGGTAATACATTCGGCCGCGTTCGTGCAATGGTAAACGATCTTGGACAACGAGTGAAAGAAGCAGGACCATCCACACCGGTAGAAATTACAGGGTTAAATGACGTACCTCAAGCAGGAGATCAATTCCTTGTTTTTGAAGATGAAAAGACCGCACGTCATATAGGTGAAGCGCGTCAACAAAAACATATTCAAGAAAATAGATCGGAAACGAATAAAGTTAGTCTTGAAGATTTATTTGAACAAATAAAACAAGGCGAAATGAAAGAAATCAATCTAATTGTTAAGGCAGACGTTCAGGGTACTGTGGAAGCTCTAGCATCATCACTTCAAAAAATTGAAGTGGAAGGTGTGAAAATCAAGATTATTCACACAGGTGTTGGTGCCATAACTGAATCTGATATTATATTGGCATCTGCTTCTAATGCAGTTGTAATTGGATTCAACGTTCGTCCTGATTCAAACGCAAAACATACTGCAGAATCTGAAAAAGTTGATGTTCGCTTACACCGAGTTATATATAAAGCAATTGAAGAAATTGAAGCAGCAATGAAAGGTATGCTTGATCCAGAGTTTCAAGAAAAAGTCATTGGTCAAGCAGAAGTTCGCGAAACCTTTAAAGTATCCAAAGTTGGTACAATTGCAGGAAGTTATGTAACCGATGGTAAAATTACTCGTGATGCTGGGGTTCGTTTAATCCGTAATGGAGTTGTTTTATTTGAAGGTGAAATTGATGCTTTAAAACGCTTTAAAGATGATGTAAAAGAAGTTGCTCAAAACTACGAATGTGGTATAACAATCAAGAATTATAATGATATCAAAGAAGGCGATATTATTGAGGCATTCGTTATGGAGGAAATTGAGCGTAAATGATAATCTCTCTTGAAGTAGAATGCATATTGTATGATGGCCATTCCTTAAAGGATAAACGTTCCGTAATTAAACGATTACTTGCCAGGCTACGTAGAGATTTTAATGTGGCTGTTACGGAGCTTGAATACCATGACCTATGGCAGCGGACAAAGCTTGGTATTGTGACTATTACGAATGAACGTAACCATGGAGAACAAGTAATGCAGGAAGTACTTCGAGTAATTGATACGTATTCTGAATTAGAAAGAACCGTTACAAATGTAGAAATTGTCTAGCTTATTTCATTTGTAGATATCAGCTAGTAGTGCTAATAGCCTTACGCCAATGAATGGCACCTTCTGCTTTTCTATAGGTTCTTAATTAAAGAGGTGAATACTTTGAGTAATTTACGAGCTAATCGGGTAGCAGAGCAAATGAAGAAAGAATTAGGTGAAATCTTAACTAGAAAGATTAAAGATCCTCGTGTTGGATTTGTTACCGTTACAGATGTTGAAGTCACTGGAGATTTACAACAAGCTACAGTATATATATCTGTTCTAGGTGATGATAATAAGAAGAAGGATACTTTACTTGGGCTTGCAAAAGCTAAAGGATTTATCCGTTCTGAAATTGGAAGTCGAATTCGGTTACGAAAAACACCAGAAATTAATTTTGAATTTGATGAAGCACTTGAATATGGCAATCGCATAGAAACAATTCTACGTGATATGAACAAAAATTAATCAATAATGTAAACATAAAAATCTGACTCAGTTGGGTCAGATTTTTATTAAGAATAAACCTTTGGGGGTTAATAAATAATGGATGGTATTTTACCACTATGGAAGCCAAAAGGTTGGACATCGCATGATTGTGTGATGAAAATAAGAAAATTATATAAAACCAAAAAAGTAGGCCATACAGGTACCCTCGACCCAGAAGTTGAGGGCGTATTGCCTATTTGTATTGGTCAAGCCACTAAGATTGTCCAGTTTCTTACAGAAACATCAAAAGTTTATACTGCCGAGCTTACTTTAGGAAGCGCAACAGAAACGGAAGATGCACACGGTGACATTATCGAAGAAGTAAAGGTTTCCCGTTTTCCAACTCAACAAAAAATAGAAAACGTGTTAAAATCATTTCAGGGTGAGATTACACAAGTTCCGCCTATGTACTCTGCTGTCAAGGTTGCAGGTAAAAAATTATACGAATATGCCCGGGCTAATCAAACGGTAGAGCGCTCATCACGGAAAATCGTTATTCATGAAATTAATTTTATTTCTAAGAATGAAGAGGCGAACAAAATTAAATTTAATGTAACATGTTCCAAAGGTACTTATATCCGAACATTATGTGTTGATATTGGTAAGGAATTAGGATATCCTGCACATATGACTTATCTTGTTCGGGAAAAGACTGGAACAATTACGAGAGAACATACATTTGATTTTGAAACGATTGAAGCTGCTTGTGTAAATGGTAATGAACAAGAATTATTACTTCCCATTACAGAAGGCTTGACCCATTTAGATACAGTGCAGGTGGATGAACAAACGAAACAAAAGGTGTTAAATGGACAAAAGCTTTCACGCACAGATCAAATAATGGAGGCCAGACCATTTAAAGTAATGCATGGTGACAAATTATTAGCAATCTATCAAATTCACCCGGAGAAGAAGGGTGAAATAAAACCGATTCGCGTATTTAGCGAGTAGTCAAAGTGTAGGTGAGAAAATGGAAACAATAGAGTTGTCGTATCCACATCAGTTACAAACTGAAGAATTACCTGAAACAATTGCTGCAATTGGATTTTTTGATGGAATACATCGGGGACATCAAGCCGTCATTCAGTATGCAATTGCTAAAGCAAAAGAAACGCATAAGGAAAGTGCTGTTATTACGTTTTATCCTCATCCATCTGTAGTACTCAGAAATAATCATGATGTAAAATACATTACACCGCTTAAGGAAAAACAGGAAATACTTGAGAAATTGGGTGTAGATCGCCTTTATATTATTAATTTTAACAAAGAACTTTCTGCTTTAAGTCCAGAAGATTTCGTCAATCATTTTATTATTGGTCTAAATATAAAACATATGGTAGCTGGATTTGATTTTACATATGGACATAGGGGTAAAGGTAATATGGAAACCATTAGCAGTCATGCTGGTGGGAAATTTAATCATACTGTAATTGATAAAGTGACGATAGATAGTGAAAAGATTAGTTCTACCAAAATAAGAAGTTTACTTGATTCAGGTAATGTTGAGCATGCTAACATACTACTTGGAAGGGCACTTACTACAAGTGGATCTGTAATTCAAGGGGATAAAAGAGGAAGAGAATTAGGTTATCCTACAGCTAATATTAACTATAATTCAGAAGCTCACTTACCTAAACCCGGAATATATGCTGTTCGTGTGATAATGGATGAGAAATACTATGAAGGAATGGCAAGCCTAGGGGTGAACCCAACTTTTACTGAGGATCGAATTGATTTATCACTTGAAGTCTATATTTTTGATTTTAATCAACAAATATACGGTAAAGAAGTAACTGTAGAATGGTATAAATATATTCGTAATGAGGAAAAATTTGATAGTGTAGAAGCTTTAGTTGAAAGAATGAGAAAAGATGAAGAAGAAATACGTTCTTATCTAAATAATAATAGTTAGGAATTTTTATTCATTTTTACAAGACCTTGCATTTTGTTATAAAAAGATGTACACTTAAACAGTTAAAACCTTCGCTTGGCAAATCGAAACTCCGACGTTTGCTAGGGGACAGGGGTTACTAATAATAATAGGAGGTGGCCTAATATGGCTATTACTAAAGAACGTAAAAATGAAATCATTAATGAATACAAAGTTCATGAAAGTGATACTGGTTCACCAGAAGTACAAATTGCTGTACTAACTGCTGAAATCAATACTTTAAATGAGCATTTACGTGTTCATAAGAAGGATCACCATTCACGTCGTGGTCTTTTAAAAATGGTTGGTAAGCGTCGTAACTTACTTAACTACTTACGTAATAAAGACGTAACACGTTACCGTGAGTTAATTAAAAAGCTTGGCTTACGTAGATAATGTAAAAAGCAGGAGTAATCCTGCTTTTTTTCTACGTTTATCCTATAATTTACATACATAATATAAGAGTTAAAAAGAGACAATCTAAATTATCTGATAGATAATAACCAGTGATAAAATTTACATTAATGGCTAATAAGTATAAAATAAAAATAGAAGTGTTTTACGAAAGGAGTTTTAGTAATAATGGCAATTGAAAAACAAGTATTCTCCACTGAAATAGCCGGAAAACCGTTTGTTGTTGAAATTGGAGAATTAGCGAAACAAGCTGGTGGAGCTTGTATGGTGCAATATGGTGATTCATCTGTTCTCGCTGTTGCAACTGCATCGAAGGAACCAAAAGATTTGCCTTTCTTTCCATTAACAGTTAACTATGAAGAACGATTATATGCAGTTGGTAAAATCCCTGGTGGTTTTATCAAAAGAGAAGGTAGACCGAGTGAAAAGGCTATATTGGCATCAAGATTAATTGATAGACCAATTCGTCCTTTATTCCCAGATGGTTTCCGTAATGAAGTACAAGTGATAAGTACAGTAATGAGTGTGGATCAAGACTGCTCTACTGAAATAGCAGCAATGATTGGGTCTTCCATTGCACTTTCTATCTCTAATATACCATTTGAACAACCAATTGCAGGAGTTCATGTAGGTAGAATAAATGGTGAATTTGTCATTAATCCGACAGTCGAGCAAGAAGCTCAGAGTGATATCGAGTTAACGGTTGCTGGAACAAAAGATGCCATTAACATGGTTGAAGCAGGTGCGGATGAAGTTCCTGAAGAGGTTATGCTAGAAGCGATCATGTTTGGACATGATGAAATTAAACGTCTCGTTGAATTCCAAGAAGAAATAGTACAAGCTATTCAACCAGTGAAATCAGAAGTTGTACTATTTGAACTGGACCAAGATCTAAAAGCAAAAGTTGAAGCAGAAGCACATGATAAACTGCTACAAGCTATTCAGGTGAAAGAAAAGCATGCACGAGAAGAAGCAATTAGTGAAGTGAAAAATACGGTGTTAGATGATTATCAAGAAGAAGAACCAGAGGTTGTCAAACAAGTAAGTTCTATTCTGGATAAAATGGTTAAAGAAGAAGTGCGTCGTTTAATAACAAAAGAAAAAGTTCGTCCAGATGGTCGTAAGCCTGATGAGATTCGTCCTTTATCTTCACGAGTTAAAATACTTCCAAGAGCACACGGCTCAGGTTTATTCACAAGAGGCCAGACTCAAGCATTAAGTGTATGTACACTAGGTGCGCTAGGAGATGTGCAAATTCTAGACGGCTTAGATCTAGAAGAGTCTAAACGGTTTATGCATCACTATAATTTCCCACAATATAGTGTTGGGGAAACGGGACCAATGCGTGGACCAGGACGTCGTGAGATTGGACATGGTGCACTTGGAGAAAGAGCTCTTGAGAAAGTTGTTCCTTCAGAAAAGGAATTCCCTTATACTATTCGACTGGTATCAGAAGTGTTGGAATCAAATGGATCAACATCACAGGCAAGTATCTGTGCAAGTACGTTGGCTATGATGGATGCTGGTGTTCCAATCAAAGCTCCAGTTGCTGGAATTGCAATGGGACTTGTGAAATCTGGTGATGATTATACAATCTTAACAGATATTCAAGGGATGGAAGATGCATTAGGAGACATGGACTTCAAAGTTGCAGGGACTGAAAATGGTGTAACAGCCCTTCAAATGGATATTAAAATTGATGGCCTATCTCGAGACATTTTAGAAGAAGCACTTACGCAAGCTAAAAAAGGACGTATGCAGATTCTAGAAAGTATGCTTGAGACTATCGATAAACCGAAAGAACAATTATCTAAATACGCTCCAAAGATCTTGACGATGAGCATTAATCCAGATAAAATCCGTGATGTAATTGGACCAAGCGGAAAGCAAATCAATAAGATTATTGAAGAAACCGGCGTAAAAATCGATATAGAACAAGATGGTAATGTATTCATTTCATCTACAGACCCAGAAATGAATGAAAGAGCCAAAAATATTATCGAAGATATTGTACGAGAAGTAGAAGTTGGACAAGTTTATTTAGGTACAGTTAAGCGTATTGAGAAATTTGGTGCATTTGTAGAAATCTTTAAAGGAAAAGATGGATTAGTCCATATCTCAGAATTAGCTGAAGAGAGAACGAATAAAGTAGAGGACGTTGTAAAAATCGGTGATCAAATCATGGTTAAAGTGAAAGAAGTTGATCACCAAGGGCGAGTAAATCTTTCGCGCAAAGCTGTTCTAAAGGAACAAAAAGAAAAGGCTGAAAAATCAACAATGTAGTTTTTATAAGAAGCTGGAAATCCAGTTTCTTTTTTTATTCCTTACTACTTGAAAAATAAAGTGCGTTTCTTTAATTGATTTCATATCTTGTCCCCATCACTCATATAAATGAGATGGAGGAGTGATGAAATGATTAACTATCGAAATTATATTAATTTAGTTGTATTTGTGATTATTGTAATGCTTTCATTTAATATAAATGTTAATCCCTTTAAAACAAATGACGAAGCTGTATTTTCCCAACTTCCCGTCTTAAACACTGAGGAAGACCCACTATATATAGAGATTCAAGAAAAGGCTGCTTCCTATAATGAGGAACCAAAAGATGCATATATAGATCCTGTTTGGAAGAAAACACCTGGGAGAAATGGGCGGCAAGTTGATGTGGAAGCATCGTATATTAGAATGAAAAAAGATGGGAATTTTAATGAAAATTTACTTGTCTATAAACAAATAAAACCAAAAGTCTCACTTGATGATCTAGAAGCAGCTCCAATTTACCGAGGTCATCCGGAGAAGCAAATGGTATCATTTTTAATTAATGTATCTTGGGGGACAGAACATGTCCCAGAAATATTAAATATCTTAAAAGACCATAAAGTGAAAGCAACTTTCTTTCTCGAAGGGAAATGGGCTAAAGACAATGTTGATTATGTGAAAATGATTTTAGAACAAGGACATACTATAGGTAACCATGCTTACAATCATCCAGATATGGCTAGATTAAATAGAACAGAGATTATGAATCAAATAAAGGACACAAATGATGTCATTAATGCGATAACAGGTGGGACTCCTAAGTGGTTTGCCCCACCTAGTGGGAGCTTTTCAGAGGAAGTGGTCCTAGTTGCAGATGAGCTACAGATGGATACAATTTTATGGACAGTAGACACGGTAGATTGGAAGAATCCGGCAGTAAATGTTATGATTAACCGAGTGATGGGGAAAATCCACCCAGGTGCAACTATTTTAATGCATCCTACTACTTCTATTGTTAAAGGACTACCCTCACTAATAACAGAAATTAAAGAGAAAGACTATAAAATAGGTACTATTGACAAATTATTATCTGAAACTCGATAGTTTTTACAGGAGGAACTAATTTGATTGAAAAACACACTAGTAATAACGGACTTCGCATTGTCTTAGAAAAAATACCTGCAGTCAGATCAGTTACAATCGGAATCTGGGTAAGAACGGGTTCAAGAAACGAAAATGAAATAAATAACGGTATTTCTCACTTTTTAGAACATATGTTTTTTAAAGGGACAGCAACACGTTCGGCTTCAGATATAGCAGAAGCTTTTGATGCAATTGGAGGACAGGTCAATGCATTTACTTCAAAGGAATATACTTGTTTCTATGCTAGGGTACTTGATACTCATAAAGATTATGCATTAGAGGTTTTGGCAGATATGTTCTTCAATTCTGCGTTTGATCCAGAAGAAATGGAACGTGAGAAAAAGGTAGTATATGAAGAAATTAAAATGTATGAGGATACACCGGATGATATTGTACACGATTTATTGGCAAGAGCATCCTACGGAGGACACCCACTAGGATATCCTATTTTAGGTACAGAGAATCATCTTCGAACATTTACTCCCGAAACACTTAGAGAATATATACATAAGCAATATATACCAGAGAATGTAGTTGTTTCAGTAGCGGGGAATGTAGATTCTGATTTTATGTCAAGAGTAGAAAGTTACTTTGGTCACTACAGCTCAACATATGAACGTTCAAAAATTCAGAAGCCTAATTTTTTAAGTGAAAAAATTGAACGGCATAAAGAAACAGAACAAGCCCATTTATGCATTGGCTATAATGGTTTACCTTTAGGGGCTAACAATGTATATAGCTTAATAATTTTAAATAATGTACTTGGTGGAAGCATGAGTTCAAGACTATTTCAAGAGGTACGCGAAAAGAGAGGACTTGCATACTCTGTATTCTCTTACCATTCTTCTTTCTTAGATCACGGTTTATTAACTATATATGCTGGAACTGGTAAGGATCAGCTACCACTCCTACAAGAAACTATTGAAAGTACGATTCTTACCTTAAAGGAAAAAGGATTATCTGATAAAGAATTAAGAAATAGCAAGGAACAATTAAAAGGTAGCTTAATGCTTAGTTTGGAGGGTACAAATAGTCGAATGAGTAGAAATGGAAAAAACGAGCTTCTCTTACAGCGTCATCGTACGTTAGATGAGATGATTCAAGAAATCGATGCGGTTAATCATGATTCTATTCGCGAGGTCATTGATTTTACATTTGGTGTAGAACCATCAACCGCCTTAATAGCACCAAAAATGATGTAATTAACAATAAATTATAAATGCTTAGCAAAAAAAGAATGTGCTTTTCCTGAATAGTAGATAGAAACTGTGCGGTAACTAGTTTAATCACAACACAATTAGTAATTGGGTGCAGAGCTGTACTACACCGCTCCGGCAGAACACTCCGCTTTCCACGGGCACGGCCTCAGCCTCCTCGAGGGAAGTTCGCCTCTCTAGGGGTCTTCGGACTCGTGCTATTCCCGTAGGACAAGGAAGACATCGGCAGCGTAATCATCGCACGAAGAAAATCGTCCTTTATTTTCGAGGAGTCTCCGTATTCTGCCTACGCTAGTTTAGTTTTCTCATTAGTGTATGAGGTTAAATAATGTATTTTAATAATTTAGATGCCATTAAATTTATTCATTACATCTTACTAGCGGAGTGTATTTCCGTAGCGGGTATGGTGCTCCCCAAAAAGAATACTAGCCGCGCAGTTTCTAATAAATTAGTAACAACTGTTCGAAAACAGCCAATACTCAAGATTTCGTTATTGATAGCATATCATTGGACCTCCCATTGATATGCTATTTTTATCTTGATAAGGAATTATTATGGATAGTAATCTTCATCATGATGATGTTTAATTTGTAAATGGTAAAAATGGTGGGGATTTTTACTTCTATTGGCAATTAACTAGAATAAACTTGCTACGGATATGAAATTAATTTAAACTTTCACAGATCTGAGATGTTGACGAGGGAATACAAGTTATTTTTTAGCATATATATGAAGTAACTGTAAGTTCTGGAGGTGGATATATGCGTTATAACGATATTAGTAATAAAGAAATAGTAAATATTTCTAATGGAAAACGGTTAGGTGTTCTGGGGCAAACTGATTTGGAGATTGATGAGCACACTGGACAGATACACTCTTTTATCCTGCCAAACTATAAATGGTTCGGACTGAAAAAAGAAGGTGAGGAAGCCAAAATCCATTGGAATTCAATCCGCAAAATTGGTGAGGATATGATAATGATTGAAGCAGAATAGTATGAAGAGGGCTAGTATCGGAATAGGGATACTAGCCTTTTTCTATGCATTTTGTTAACAACTATTCACTAACCGCCTATAAGAACATAAGCTATAAAGAAAAATGTTTTAACTATGAAAACCATGTTGTCAAGGAACTATTTATTTTTTGAAGTTGGAGGGTGTTCTAAGGAATGAAATTAATAATAGCTGTAATAGGCGGGGATGCTAGATATTTAGAATTAATTAGGCAGCTACAAGCTATTGAAAATATAGAACTTATATTGGTTGGTTATGATAAATTGGAGCAAAGTTTTACCGGATTAAATCAAACTGAATTTGAGGATCTTAATTGTGAGGAATTAGATATTGTCATATTACCAATCACTGGTACTGATGAAGAAGGGAAAGTAGAAACTGTATTTTCAGTGGAAGAAATTCGCATTACAGAAGACTGGTTTCATAGATTAAAAGAGGATGCAGTCGTATTTACAGGAATAGCGAATGATCATTTAACAGAATTAACTACAAAGACTAAGACATCGTTAATTCCCTTACTAGACCGGGATGATGTGGCGATTTACAATTCAATACCAACGGCTGAAGGAACAATCATGATGGCAATCGAGAACACCGATTATACCATTCATTCTTCAAGAGTAATAGTTACAGGATTTGGTAGAGTTGGTAATACTGTTGCTAATAAATTTTCTGCTTTAGGTGCAAAGGTATCTGTTGCTACAAGAAAATCTACCGATCTTGCAAGAATTACGGAAATGGGATTAACACCAATTGAACTAAATAAATTACCTGAATATACAAGTGAGTGTGATTTATTAATTAATACGATACCAGCAATGGTAATTACAAAAGAAGCAATACAAAATCTCCCATCAAATGCAGTAATTATTGATTTAGCGTCAAAGCCTGGTGGAACGGATTTCGAATATGCAAAACAAAGAGGAATTGAAGCGATATTAGCTCGTAGTTTGCCAAGTATTGTAGCACCCAAGACAGCTGGTAAAATACTTGCAGACGTAATTATCCAAATATTAACAAAAGAAAAGGAGTTATTGGGATGGACTTAAAAGGGAAAAGAATTGGTTTTGGAGTTACTGGATCCCACTGCACATATGAAGCGGTCTTTGGTCCAATGGAACGATTGATGGAACTTGGCGCGGAAGTAGTTCCGGTCGTAACTTACACAGTTGCAAATGTTGATACAAAGTTTGGAAAGGCTAAGGATCATATTGCACGTATTGAAGAAATAACTGGTCAAGAAGTTATATCAACAATGCCAGGTGCAGAACCACTTGGGCCCAAAAATCCTTTAGATTGTATGGTGATTGCTCCTATAACAGGTAACTCCATGAGTAAGTTTGCAAATGCCCAAACTGATTCTCCACCATTAATGGCTGCGAAAGCAACCATGAGAAATGGCAGTCCTGTCGTATTAGGAATTTCTACAAATGATGCATTAGGTTTGAATGGTGTTAATTTAATGCGTTTAATGTCTAGTAAATATATATACTTCGTACCTTTTGGTCAAGATGACCCTTATAAGAAGCCAAATTCATTAGTAGCTAAGATGGATTTATTACCAGACTCTATAAAACTTGCTTTAGAGGGTAAACAACTACAGCCAGTTTTAGTTCCATTCTCGGAATAGTTTATGATAAAATAATATCTTAAGTATTAAAGTGATTTTGAAAATTTAAATTATCCGTCTGAGGAAGGAGTCATCATCATGACACAAAGAACTTATAATATAGCGGTAGTTGGTGCAACAGGAGCAGTTGGTCAAAAGATTATTAAAATACTAGAGGAAAAGAATTTTCCAATCCAACAATTAAAGCTTCTATCCTCAAAGCGTTCAGCTGGTACTACGGTTAATTTTAAGGGTAGTGAAATAATAGTAGAAGAAGCTACGAATGATAGTTTTAACGATATAGATATTGCCTTGTTTTCTGCTGGTGGAGCAGTTTCAAAACAATTAGCTCCAGAAGCAGTTAAACGAGGTGCTGTTGTTGTGGATAATACAAGTGCTTATCGAATGGATGAGAATGTACCACTAGTCGTTCCAGAGGTAAATGAAAGTGACTTAGCAAATCATAATGGCATTATAGCAAATCCAAATTGCTCTACCATTCAGATGGTAGCTGCTCTTAAACCAATAAAAGAAGCCTTTGGTTTACAGAGGGTTATTGTCTCGACGTATCAAGCTGTATCTGGTGCAGGAAATCAAGCTGTTGAAGAGTTACGTTCACAGACTGAGAAATTTTTAAATGAAGAAGAAATAAATCCAGAATTGTTACCAGTAAAAGCAGATAAGAAGCATTATCCAATTGCTTTTAATGCACTACCTCAGATTGACTTGTTCCAAGATAATGGATATACCTTTGAGGAAATGAAAATGATTAACGAAACAAAGAAAATCATGCATGCTCCTGAACTTCAGATATCGGCTACATGCGTACGTCTTCCTTTTTTCACTTCTCATGCTGAGAGCGTATATATTGAAGTAGAGCAAGAAGGATTATCCACTGAAGATTTATGGAAAGTATTGCGTAATGCAGATGGCATTACTTTACAGGATGACCCAAGTGAGCAAGTTTATCCGACGCCACTTAGTGCTGCTGGTAAAACGGATGTATTTGTGGGCCGCGTGAGAAAAGACTTGGATCAAGATAATGGCTTCCATATGTGGGTGGTATCTGACAACTTGCTGAAAGGTGCTGCGTGGAATACTGTGCAGATAGCCGAACGTGTTCTAGAAAAGGGGCTACTAATAAAATAAACTAAAGTTAGGTAGAGGTGTCAAAGTGTGCAGATATTAGTTCAAAAATTTGGTGGAACTTCTGTACAAGATAAACATTCTAGGGAACATGTTATTAATCATATAGAAAAAGCAGTAATGGATGGATTTAAGCTTGTAGTTGTTGTATCTGCATTAGGTAGGAGACCGAGTGCCTATGCAACCGATTCTCTTTTAGATTTAGTTGGTTTTCCAGAGCATTCTATCACAAGTCGAGAACTTGATATGCTTATGGCTTGTGGAGAGATTATTTCCTCTGTGGTATTATCCAATGAATTAAAGAAGAAATCGATAAAATCTGTTGCGTTAACTGGAGCGCAAGCTGGTATTTTAACAAATGCAGATTATAATCAAGCAAAAATAAAAGAAGTTAATCCAACACGAATACTCAGAGAATTTAATCAATACGATGTTGTGGTGGTGGCTGGGTTCCAGGGTAAAAATGGAATTGGTGAACTCACAACTCTAGGTCGTGGAGGCAGCGACACATCAGCTGCAGCATTAGGTGCTGCGCTAAAAGCAGACAGAATTGAAATCTTTACAGATGTAAATGGAATCATGACAGCAGATCCAAGAGTAGTGAAAAATGCACGTGCATTAGATATTGTGTCTTACCGTGAGATATGTAACTTAGCTTACCAAGGCGCTAAAGTAATTCATCCAAGAGCAGTCGAAATTGCTATGCATGCGAAAGTTCCTATTCTTGTTCGTTCAACTTACGAGAAAAGTGGTGGCACTTTGGTTACCACAGAAACAAGTAAAAATCTTGGAGTAGATGTATCGGATCGTTTAATAACAGGAATTGCACATTTAACAAATATTTCACAGATTAAGGTCCAAACCAAGGAAAAAGAAGCTTATCGAATGCAATCAGAAGTATTTAAAGCAATGGCTGATGCCGGAATATCAATTGATTTTATTAATATATATCCTACTGGCGTGGTATACACAGTTCCTGATGTGGAAACAAAGAAAGCAACAGCGATTCTAAAAGAGAATGGCTTCAAACCTAACGTCATGAGGGACTGCACCAAGGTTTCGGTAGTGGGTGCAGGAATGACAGGTGTTCCAGGCGTTGCTTCAAGGATTGTTCAGGCATTAACAGGTCAAGGAGTACAAATCTTACAATCTGCAGATAGCCACACAACTATTTGGGTACTAATTCCAAACAAGGATGTATACAAAGCTGTAAATGCCTTACACGAGGAATTCAATTTATCTAAGGAATCGACAATTTTGCATGATTTTTTAACAGAAAGGTGAGTTTAAATGAACTTTGGTAAAATTTTAACTGCTATGATTACTCCATTTGATGAAAATGGGGAAATCAACTTTGATGAAACAACGAAATTAGTTAATTACCTTTTAGAAAATGGAACAGAAGGATTAGTAGTTGCAGGAACGACAGGTGAATCACCAACACTCACAACAAAAGAAAAGATTGCGCTTTTTTCACACGTTGTTAAAATTGTCGATAAACGTGTCCCGGTAATTGCCGGAACAGGGGGAAATAACACAAAGAGCACCATTGAATTAACGAAGGAAGCTGAAAACTGTGGTGTAGACGCCATTATGCTTGTAGCACCATACTATAACAAACCAAATCAACGTGGATTGTATGAACACTTTAAAGTGGTAGCTAATGAAACTTCACTCCCAGTTATGTTATATAATATACCAGGCCGTTCTGTGGTTAAATTAACTGCTGAAACAATTATTGCCTTAAGTAAAATTGATAATATTGTCTCAGTGAAAGAAGCAAGTGGAGATTTAGATCAAGCAGCTATCATTATTGAAAATACTAATGATGACTTTTCGGTGTACAGTGGAGACGATGGGCTAACCTTACCGATGATGGCCATAGGTGGAGATGGGATTGTTTCAGTTGCATCACATGTTATTGGAAATGAGATGCAGGAAATGATTAAAGCATATGAAGAAGGTAATACTAATCGTGCAGCCTCGATCCATCGTAAGCTATTACCGATCATGAATGGATTATTTGAGGCACCATCACCTACCCCTGTGAAAGCTGCACTTGTATTTAAAGGGATAAATCCCGGTGGAGTTCGCCTTCCATTAGTTCCGCTAACAGAAGTAGAAAATAACAACATAAAATTATTGTTAGAAGGTTTGAAGGGATAAGTAGATTCAATCTAAATTAGATCATATACAGTCACCGAACAATGAACTAGTTCCCAAACGGGAAGTAGTAAATCATTGTTCGGTTTTTATTTGTTTTCGGGTTTCCCCATTTCAGAAAAATAGGTGCCATAAATTTAATAGGAATAATCAAATAGTTTACTTTGCATGATTGGAAACAAGTTAAAAGAAGAATTTATTTATAGATTCTCGTTCATACTATATCCATAGTGATCTTTTTAAAGGAGTGTATTTCATGACAAATAAAGATGCTGAAAAAAAAGATGGACAAGAAGAACAAGAGGAGCAATCTGGACCGTCCTCTTTAGTGCAAAAGATTCAAGCGCTTGGACAAACGAATGTTCCACAAGCACCGGATTCCAATGTCCATGTTCTATCTATCATCGGTCAAGTCGAAGGACATATACAGTTACCACCACAAAATAAAACAACTAAATATGAACACCTCTTACCTCAACTAATTGCCATAGAGCAAAATCCTAAGATAGAAGGGGTAATTATATTATTAAATACTGTTGGAGGTGACGTGGAAGCGGGTCTTGCACTATCGGAAATGATTGCTTCTTTATCTAAGCCAACCGTTTCTATTGTGCTTGGTGGTGGACACTCAATTGGAGTTCCAATTGCAGTTTCTACTGATTATTCATTCATTGTTCCAACTGCTACCATGACCATTCACCCAGTTAGACTAACAGGTCTTGTTATTGGCGTACCACAGACTTTTGAATATCTAGATAAGATGCAAGAAAGAGTAATTAATTTTGTCGTAAACCATTCTAATATCAAAGAGGAGAAATTTAAGGATTTAATGTTTGCAAAAGGAAATCTAACTCGAGATATTGGAACAAATGTAATTGGTACCGACGCAGTTGAGTATGGTTTGATTGATGAAGTTGGTGGTGTTAAAGAGGCAATGATCAAAATTAATGAATATATTGCACAAGCGAAAGGAAATGGAGAGCAGGAGGTTATTCAATAATGATACTATATACACCATTATCAGAATCTGATATCTTTCCTACAGCTGAGAACCTTTACACTAATCGCCAATGTATTACATATGAAGGAAAAACGGTCTTTGTCGAAAAAAACAGTAGTGGAGAGTACCAACTCGTACAATTACTGTCAACAGATCCACAAGACTACCTAAATAATATGTATACACCAGGTACTATATTACCTAATAACAATCGTTAAATTTGTTTGTCTATGATATACTATTAATTATCAACTAGAAGATTATACCCTTGCCAATAGAGGCAGGGGTATAAGTTTCAAAACATCAGTGAAGTGTAAGAGGTGAGTTTATGGCAAAGAAGAGAAGAAGAAAGAAGAAAAAAAATTCACTAAAAAAACAAGTTCAATTCGAACTTCTTGGTCTATTGTTTATTTTTCTAGCAATCTTCGGAAGTGGTGCTAGTGCAATAAGTGATGGAGCAATTCCTGGTGGTTTAGAACATATTTTTCGTTTTTTCTTAGGTGTTTGGTACTTTACTGCGTCTCTGTTCTTACTTGTAATTGGTATTTACCTAGTTATTAAGAGACACTATCCAAACTTTTTACATAAAAAAATGATAGGATTTTATATTATTTTACTAGGAACATTACTCTATACACATATTCAGACTTATGAAAGTTTACTAGCAGCTTCTAGTGATACATCTATTATACGAGCTACTTGGGTTAATTTTTTTGATTTTGTTGGAAGTGATGCGTCAGCTGGCCAAACTGGTGGCGGAATGATTGGAGCATTCCTTTTCGCATTTTGTTATTATCTATTTTCTTCTGTTGGTGCACAAATTGTTGCTATTTTTTCTATTATAATTGGTTTAATCTTTTTAACCGAGTTTTCAATAGGTGATTTCTTCACTAAAATAGGAAAACAAAGCAAACATAAAATAAAGAATATTAAAGGAAGAATGAAGCCAAGTCAGCGAGTGAACAAGAAGAAAAATAGTGATGAAGCAGAGGATAGCCCTGTTCTTGTAGAACCAATAATAGAGACCAAATCAGATGAATTCCCAGATGTTACGTATGCTTTTGAGGAGCCTATTTCTTCTGTGCCAAAAGATATTGGACAAGAAGAAAATACAAATGAAGTAGAAGAAGATCCAGACGATGATGTAGAAGTTATGCCAATGGCGGAAGTTGAAAATCCGGAATACATTTTACCTTCACCAAATTTACTTACTGAACCTGCGCATAACTCACAATACCATGATAAGGCTCAAATCCAGTCTGTCGTTAGAAAACTAGAAAGAACGTTTCATAGTTTTGGTGTAAAAGCGAGAGTTACTAAGGTAAATGTTGGCCCTGCCGTAACAAAATATGAAGTATATCCTGAAGCTGGTGTGAAAGTAAGTAAGATTGTTAGTTTACATGATGACTTAGCACTTGCCCTTGCAGCAAAGGATATTCGTATCGAGGCTCCGATTCCTGGAAAATCAGCTGTTGGTATTGAAGTGCCCAATCAAGAAATTGCGATGGTGTCACTAAGAGAAGTACTAGATAGTACAGGAAGTAATCAATCTTCTAAACTATTAGTTGGTCTAGGGAAAGATATCTCAGGGGATGCCGTACATGCAGAGCTAAATAAGATGCCACATCTATTAATCGCAGGTGCAACAGGTAGCGGTAAAAGTGTTTGTGTCAATGGTATCATCACTACTATTTTAATGCGTGCGAAACCCCATGAGGTTAAAATGATGATGATAGACCCGAAGAAGGTAGAATTGAATGTATATAATGGTATTCCACATCTATTAGCACCAGTTGTGACGGATCCAAAGAAAGCATCTCGTGCTCTGAAAAAAGTCGTTGCGGAAATGGAAAGGCGTTATGAATTATTTTCCGATACCGGCACAAGAAACATAGAAGGGTATAATGATTATATTCGAAAGTATAACAGGACAGTGGATGATAATGAAGGTCAGCCGAACCTTCCGTATATTGTCGTAATAGTTGATGAACTTGCTGATCTCATGATGGTAGCATCTAGTGATGTGGAAGATTCAATTACTAGACTTGCTCAGATGGCGAGGGCAGCTGGTATACACTTAATTATTGCGACACAACGACCTTCTGTTGATGTTATTACAGGGGTAATCAAAGCAAACATACCATCGCGAATTGCTTTTAGTGTTTCCTCCTCAACAGATTCTCGAACAATCCTTGATTCCGGTGGAGCAGAAAAACTTCTCGGTCGCGGGGATATGTTATTCTTGCCTGTCGGGTCCTCTAAACCAATTCGAGTTCAAGGAGCATTTCTCTCGGATGATGAAGTGGAAAGAATTGTTGATCATTGTATCGAACAACAAAAAGCAAGTTATCAAGAGGAAATGATTCCCGAGGATTCCAATGACGTAGTGGAAGAAGTCGATGATGAACTATATGATGATGCTGTACAACTAATAACAGAAATGCAAAGTGCAAGTGTCTCTATGCTACAAAGAAGATTCCGTATAGGTTATACAAGAGCGGCTCGATTGATAGACGCAATGGAGGCAAGGGGAATTGTAGGTCCCTATGAAGGAAGTAAGCCAAGAACAGTATTAGTGTCTCAAACCGAAGAAAAAACATCTTAAAAACGTTTGTATAGAATAAGGACTAGGTGATAACGTATAACTAATCGTGTCATTTGGTCCTTTACTATATTGATAACAGAAAAAAATAGCATTTTTTGACTTTTCAATACATTGAAACCGCAATATGAGTGCTTTTCAGCAAATAGTATAACATTTAAAAATAAAGTATCGAATTTTTAACAAAACTATTTATTTGTTTGGTAATTAATGATATATTATTCAAGGTATGGTTGTCAGTATTTGTCGGAAATCCTGCATACCCTGAGGTAATAGAGCAAATACTAGGGGGTTCTCTATGTCTATTAAGTCTGACTCTAGGCATTTATATTTACAAGTTATTGACAAAATTAAACATGATATTGAAAACGGTTTATATAGTGCAAATGAAAAGTTGCCATCGGAATTCGAACTTTCTAAAAATTTAGGTGTTTCTAGGGCGACATTACGAGAAGCTCTTCGACTATTAGAGGAGGATAATGTTGTAACTAGAAAACATGGTGTTGGTACATTTGTTAATTCAAAACCAATTGTTTCATCAGGTATAGAACAACTTACTAGTGTGACTTATATGATTGAACAAGCTGGTAAGAAACCCGGTTCTCAGTACTATTCAACGGAGATAATAGAACCAACTGAAGAAGAAAGACAAAAATTTAAACCACTCACTCTAACTAAACTTGTAAAGATTGAGCGAATTCGCACAGCTGATGGTAAACCAGTGGTTTTTTGCATTGATAAATTACCACAAGGTCTAATCCCAAATGAAGCTGCTCACAGAGAAGATTCATTGTTTAAGACCATAGAGGAACACGCAAATAATCGTATTAGCTATGCAATAACTTATATTGAACCTGTAGGCTTCCATGAAAGAATTTTTAACATACTGAACTGTGATTTTGATCAATCCCTATTATTATTGAAACAAATGCATTATACAGAAGACGATGAACCAGTTTTATATTCTTTAAACTATTTTCGTTCTGATGTATTTAGTTTCCATGTATTGAGGAAACGTATATAAATTATGTAACCTTTTAGGGGGTGATGTCGGGACTTTTGTAGGAAAACGCACATAGTAGTACATGACTAAAAAATACTTATTAAAATTCATTATGGGGGTATTATTCATGAAAAAACTAAGCTTTTTGTTAGTGTTAATCCTTGGATTAGGATTATTATTAGCTGCATGTGGTGGCGGAGATGACAAGAAAGATAGCGGTAACAATGATAAGGCTGGAGAAGATGCAACAACTGAAGATAATGCAGACTTCAAAGTAGGTATGGTAACAGACCTGGGTGGGGTTGATGATAAATCATTTAACCAATCATCTTGGGAAGGTTTAAAATCATTTGGTGAAAAGAATGGCCTAACTGAAGGGGAAGGTTATGCTTATGAACAATCAAATGGTAAAGAGGATTACATTCCTAACTTAACTCGTCTTGTACGTAACGATTTTGATTTAGTGTATGGTATCGGTTTTGAACTAAAAGCAGATTTAGAAACAATTGCAAAACAAAATGAAGATACACACTTTGGTATCGTAGATGATGTTATTGAGTTGCCAAACGTTGTAAGTATCACATTCAAAGAACACCAAGGGTCATTCCTAGTGGGTGTTGCTGCTGCATTAAAAACCAAAACTAATAAACTTGGTTTTGTAGGGGGAATTGATTCTCCATTAATTAATAAATTTGAAGCTGGATTCATTGCTGGTGCAAAATCTGTAAACCCAGATATCGAAGTGGATGTACAGTATGCTGAAAGCTTTGGAGACGCAGCAAAAGGTAAATTAATTGCTACAAACATGTATGACAATGGTGTGGATGTTATTTATCACGCTTCTGGTGGAACTGGAAATGGTGTATTTAACCAAGCAAAAGACTTGAAGCAAAATGATCCAGATCGTGAAATTTGGGTAATCGGGGTTGACCGTGACCAACATGAAGAAGGTAAAGTAGGCGACACTAACGTAACACTTACTTCTATGATTAAACGTGTTGATGTAGCTGTTGAAGATGTTGCAACAATGACAATGAACGGTGAATTCCCTGGTGGAGAACTTCTAGAATTCGGTATTGAAGAAGATGGTATTGGTTATGCAACTACAAATACAGAAGCAATGACTGAAGAAATCATTAGCACTGTTGATGAATGGAAAGAAAAAATTCTAAACGGTGATGTAGAAGCTCCTTCTACTCGTGATGAATTAAAAACATTCTTAGAAAGCCTTTAATAAATATGGAAAAGGCCGTTATTCAATGGTCTTTTCCAATCTTTTTGCTTTAAAATCCTCAACTGAAGAAGATGCTTGGCGTCTTTTTCATTTGGTGATTTTATACTTATGAAATCTACTATATAAATGAACTAATTTATTAAAGAGGGGTGACATCTGTGGAATATGTGATTGAAATGTTGAATATCCGTAAAGAATTTCCGGGTATTGTTGCTAACGATAACATTACAGTCCAATTAAAAAAAGGTGAAATTCACGCACTACTCGGTGAGAATGGTGCTGGAAAGTCTACTTTAATGAACGTATTGTTTGGGTTATACCAACCTGAAGCAGGAGAAATCCGCGTGAAAGGTGAAAAAGTTAATATTACAAACCCAAATATTGCTAATGATTTAGGGATTGGAATGGTCCATCAACATTTTATGCTTGTGGAACCTTTTACCGTTACACAAAATATTATCCTTGGAAGTGAACCTAAGGGTGCTTTTGGTAGTATCAATATTAAAAAAGCAGAAAAAGAGATTCAAGAGATTTCAGACCGCTACGGTTTAAAAGTAGACCCAACTGCAAAGATAAGTGAAATATCAGTTGGTATGCAGCAACGTGTAGAAATATTAAAAACCCTGTATCGAGGTGCTGAGGTATTAATTTTTGATGAACCAACAGCAGTACTAACACCACAGGAGATACACGAACTGATGGATATTATGCGTTCTCTAGTAAGAGAAGGTAAATCAATCATACTAATCACTCATAAATTAAAAGAGATTATGGAAGTTTGTGATCGCTGTACCGTCATTCGAAAAGGTCAAGGAATCGGAACAGTTGAAGTAAAGGATTCGAATCCTGATGAACTTGCTTCATTAATGGTAGGGCGCGAAGTAAACTTTAAAACTGAGAAAAAACCAGCAAATCCTAAAGAAGTAGTACTCCATATTGAAAATCTATTCGTACAAGATGCTAGGAAGGTAGATTTAGTTAAGGGGTTAAATTTAGATGTTCGTGCTGGAGAGATTGTAGGAATTGCTGGTGTGGATGGGAACGGACAATCTGAACTCATTGAAGCTATAACCGGTTTAACAAAATCTCGCTCAGGAAAAATTACATTAAAAGAAAAAAATATTACAAATATGAGTCCGAGAAATGTTACTAAAAGTGGATTAGGCCATATTCCACAAGACAGACATAAATACGGTTTAGTACTGGATTATCCTATCGGCGCTAATATGGTTCTACAAACTTACTATCAAAAACCGTATTCGAAAGTGTCAGTGCTGAACTATAAAGAAATCTATGATAAAGCGAAAGAGCTTATTAAAGAATATGATGTCCGAACTCCTAGTGAGTTTACTCCTGCTCGAGCTTTGTCTGGTGGAAACCAGCAAAAGGCAATTATTGGACGTGAAATTGATCGTTCACCTGAATTATTAATTGCTGCTCAACCAACACGTGGTCTTGATGTTGGGGCAATCGAATTTATTCATAGTAAATTAATTGAAGAGCGGGATAAAGGAAGAGCAGTATTACTTGTATCCTTTGAACTGGACGAGATCATGAATGTAAGTGATCGTATCGCGGTAATGTTTGATGGAAAAATTGTTGCTAACGTGAAGCCAGAAGAAACAAATGAGCAAGAGCTAGGGTTATTGATGGCAGGTAGCACAATAAATGAGGCAGGTGATTCAAGTGACGTCAAATAATCGATTATTTGGTATTCTCGTACCAATCATCTCAGTTCTACTTGGATTAATTGTTGGTGCCATTATCATGGTTATTTCTGGACATAATCCTATTGAAGGATATATAGCTTTATGGAATGGTGCTTTTTATGATGCTTTTACAATAGGTGAAACAATTAGAAGAATCACTCCATTAATATTAACTGGTCTTGCGATTGCTTTTGCATTTCGTACAGGACTATTTAATATTGGTGCAGAAGGACAAGTTATCGTTGGGTGGCTTGCTGCAGTATGGATTGGACTTGTAGTCGATGCACCGATGATTATTCACTTACCACTAGCTGTTTTAGCAGGTGCTCTTGCGGGTGGGCTTTGGGGATTTATCCCAGGACTATTAAAAGCCAAACTAGGTGTTCATGAAGTTATTGTAACCATCATGATGAACTATATTGCAATGTTCGTATCCAATGAGATTGTACGCTCTGTTTTAACTGATCATAATACTTCAACTGAAAAAATTGCTGCAACAGCATCATTAGGATCAGAGTGGCTTCAGGCATTAACGTTTTATTCTAGATTACATTACGGTATTTTAATTGCCTTGTTTGCCGCAGTTGTCATGTGGTTTATCATTGACCGCACAACAGTTGGCTATGAATTAAAAGCTGTTGGATTTAACCGCCATGCATCTAAATATGCTGGTATGAATGTAAGTAAGAATATTATCCTTTCTATGGTAATATCTGGTGCCTTTGCAGGACTAGCCGGAGTAATGGAAGGATTAGGAACATATGGTAACGTTTCAGTAATTTCAGGTTTTACAAATCTAGGATTTGATGGTATCGCAGTAGCATTATTAGGTGCAAATAATCCTTTAGGAGTTATCCTAGCTGCTATACTCTTTGGTGTATTAAAAGAAGGAGCAGGGGAAATGCCGAGCGCTGGTGTACCAACTGAACTCGTTGATATTATCATAGCTATTATTATTTTCTTTGTGGCTTCAAGTTACATTATACGCTGGGCATTAACTCGCTTTAAAAAGGAGGGGAAATAAATGCTCGATATCTTAGCATCAATAGTTCCGACCGTGTTATTCTTTTCAGCACCGCTGATTTTGACCGCATTAGGTGGAGTTTTTAGTGAGCGATCTGGAGTAATTAATATTGGGTTAGAAGGGCTAATGGTAATCGGTGCTTTTGTCGGTATAGTCTTTAATCTAACATTTGCAGATGTTTTTGGGGGACTTACTCCTTGGATATCTATTCTTGTAGCGATGATAGCAGGAGCTTTATTCTCTAGTATTCACGCCATTGCATCGGTTTCATTCCGAGCTGACCAGACGGTAAGTGGTGTTGCAATTAACATGCTGGCATTAGGGGTTGGCGTTTATTTAACCAAGGTGTGGTATGAAAAAGGACAAACGGATATGGTTGCTGAGCCATTCAACTCACAGAACATACCTGTTTTATCGGAAATTCCTATTATTGGACCTATCTTTTTCCAAGGTGTATATGTAACATCTTATGTTGCTATTATCATTGCCTTTATTGCTTGGTTCGTACTTTATAAAACAGCATTTGGATTACGACTCAGAGCGGTTGGGGAACATCCAATGGCAGCTGATACAAACGGAATTAATGTATATAAAATGCGATATATTGCAGTAATTCTTTCTGGAGCCTTAGGTGGTTTAGGTGGTTCAGTCTTTGCTTTAACAATCGTATCAAACTTCTCACATGCAACGATTGTTGGACAAGGGTTTATGTCACTTGCTGCCGTTATCTTTGGTAAATGGCATCCACTAGGTGCTATGGGAGCTGCTTTATTCTTTGGTTTTGCTCAAAGTTTAAGTATTGTAAGTTCTGGGATACCTGTATTAGAAGATATTCCACAGGTGTTCTTGTTAATAGCACCTTATGTCTTAACCATTCTAGCTTTAGCAGGATTTATTGGTCGTGCTGACGCACCAAGAGCTAATGGTATTCCTTATATTAAAGGTAGTAGATAATGTAATAGCTTTAAAAAGAACTGACTTGAATGTTTCTTTCAAGTCAGTTTTTTTTTGGTTCCTTCACATATAAATGGTAAACTATGGTTATTAATAAAACGTTCATTGATAATGAAAAATCGTACAAACTAAAGAACAAGTTAATGTATAAAATTGGAGGAAAATGTATGGTTACTATCCAAGAAGAAGTAAAAAACTTTAATGGACTCAATGTTCATTTTGTACCAAATGAAAAATTTAAAACAGTTCATATCGTCGTTAAATTCAGAGCACCATTAAGCCGTGAAACCATTACCAAAAGAGCATTACTACCTTATGTATTACAACAAGGACCTAAGAAATACCCTAGTAGAAAAGAATTACAAATAGTACTTGATGATTTGTATGGAGCTGTTCTCTCTATTGATGGGGGAAAGAAAGGTGATAGCCACATTCTTAGCTTTAGACTAGAGGTAGCAAATGAAAAGTTCATACCTAATGAATCTAATATTATGGATAAAGCGGTTAGTTTACTGAATGACGTTATTTTTCATCCGAATGTGGATGGAAAGAGTTTTCATGATACGGTGTTTAATAGAGAAAAGGAAACATTAAAACAGAAGATTAGATCCATTGTCGATGACAAAATGAAGTATGCAAACATGAGACTCATTGATGAAATGTGTGAGGGGGAAACATACCAAACTCATGTGAGTGGTTATGAGGAAGACTTAACTAGCTTAACCTCACAAGATTTATATCAGTATTATCAAGACCTTTTAAAGAACGATCAAATTGATATTTATGTACTTGGAGATGTTGAAGTAAATAAAATGGAAGAAGTTATCTCCTCATCCTTTAAAAGAGAAGGATATCAGAATGACAATAAAAAAGCAGATACAGAGCAATCTACCTCCAAGAAAGAGGTTAAGGAAGTAATTGAAGAGCAAAATATTCAACAGGCTAAATTACACATCGGGTATCGAACGAACATCCGTTTCCAGGATTCAAATTATGCGGCTTTACAGGTTTTTAATGGTGTTTTAGGTGGTTTTCCGGGTTCTAAACTGTTTATAAACGTTCGAGAAAAGAATAGCCTTGCTTATTATGCATCCTCCAGATTAGAAAGCCATAAAGGTTTATTACTAGTATTTAGTGGTATTGCTCCGAAAGATTACAAAAAAGCTAGGGATATTATGGAGGAACAAATGGAGGCTATGAAGAATGGCGATATAACTGAAAATGAATTAATGGAAACAAAGGATTTAATTGTGAATTCGTTGCAAGAAACATTAGATCACCCACAAGGAATAATTGAAATGCTGTATCAACAAGTTATCGCTGATACACAGATTACCCCAAATGAACTGATCGAGAATATTAAGAAAGTAACACTAGAAGAGGTAATCGAAGTTGGAAAAAGTATTGTAGAAGATACAGTATACCTGCTAACCAATGAAGGGGGAGCGTAATATGGACAAAAAAGAGTATAGCCTTATTGAAGAGACCTTATTTCATGAGAAGTTACAAAATGGTTTAGACGTATATCTGTTACCAAGACCACAAATGTCAAAAACGTATGCGATATTTTCAACAAATTATGGTTCGATAGATAGAACATTCGTTCCAATTGGAGAATCAGAAGAAATAACCGTTCCAGATGGTATTGCTCATTTTCTTGAGCATAAGTTATTTGAAAAGAAAGATCGAGACGTTTTCGCTGATTTTGGGAAGCAGGGTGCTTCTGCTAATGCTTATACTTCCTTTACCAAAACTGCATATTTATTCTCTGCTACTTCAAACATTGAAGAGAATGTAGAGACACTACTGGATTTTGTCCAAGATCCATACTTTTCAGAGCAATCAGTTGAAAAAGAAAAAGGAATTATTGGTCAAGAAATCAAAATGTATGATGATCAGCCTGATTGGCAATCTTTTATGGGTACATTGAGAAGTTTATTTAAAGAAACACCAGTAAATATTGATATTGCTGGGACTGTTGAATCGATTAGTGAAATTACCAAGGATGACCTTTACACTTGTTACAATACATTTTATCATCCTGAAAATATGACGTTTTTTATTGCTGGAAATTTTGATCCTGATTCCATGATGACACTTATCAAAGAAAACCAAAATAAGAAGCAATTTTCCAAGTTAGAGGAAATACAACGTAATTATCCAGAAGAACCGGTAGAAGTTGCAGAAAAAGAAATTACATTAAATATGCCTGTTTCTGTGGCAAAGTGTACTGTAGGAATAAAAGAATCCTACAAAGAACTATCAGGTGACGACTTCGTAAAAAAAGATCTATTACAGGATATGATCATTTCATATTATTTCTCAAAGAGTGGACAGTTTTATGAGCAACTATATCAAGAGAATATTATTGATTCCAGTTTTTATTTTGAGACGAATCTAGATAAGAATTATGGATATTCGATTATTGGAGGAAACTCTGATAATCCCGATCAATTTGTAGAGAAAATTAAGGAATTGTTACTATCGACCCAATCACATGAGATTGCTGAGGAAGACTTCGAACGAATGAAGCGGAAGAAAATTGGTCAGCTGCTTCGTTCCATGAATTCATTAGAAAACATCGCAAGTAAATTTATACACTACAACACGGTTGCAGTTGATTACTTTGAATTAATTCCTTTTATTCAGAAATTAACTGTAAAAGATGCAAATGAATTCTTAAAAGATTGGATTAGTGATGACCGACTAGGTGTTAGTAAAATTATTGCAGGTTAAGGAGAAACTATGGGGAAAAATGTCTTAATAATTGGTGCAAGTGGGGATATAGGAAGTGCTATCGCTTCTCAATTAGGTGAGGAAGGATATACGTTACTTTTACATTATCACCAAAACAAAACAGCGATTGAGGAAATTCAGAGAAGACTGCCAAGTGATGCGATACTGGATACAGTTCAAGCTGATTTGACATCAGATAAAGGGATAAAGAATCTTCTTTCCCAAATTTATTATCCGATAGATTCTATTGTATTCGCAAGTGGTGTTGCTTATTATGGAATTTTTCAAGATACCCCAGATAATATTATGGATGAAATCATATCTATCCATGTTAAGGCACCTTTTTCCATTGTTAAAGAAATTTTGCCTGAAATGATCCAGAAAAAATCTGGCAACATTATATTGATTTCTTCGATTTGGGGTGAAGTAGGTGCTAGTCACGAAGTAGTGTACTCTGCTGTTAAAGGAGCACAGATTAGTTTTGTTAAGGCACTTGCAAAAGAAGTAGGACCCAGTGGGGTTTCTATTAATGCTATAAGCCCAGGCTTTATTGATACGAAGATGAATCCTTTATCAGATGAAGAAAAAGGTATCTTAGTTGATGATATTCCATTAAATCGTGCTGGATCTACTCAAGACGTTGCAAACGCAGTTAGCTTTTTATTAAGTGATAAAGCAGGATATATTCATGGTGAGATACTAAGAGTAGCCGGTGGTTGGCAATGAAATAACTATAACTGCTAAAGTTATAATTAGTACCTGATTCCTTTAAATGAAACATGCATAAACACTAAATAAAATCAAATACTATGCATGTATCATGAGAAGGAGGAATGAAAATGTCTGTTCTTGATAATTTTGATTCTTGGAAGCATTTTTTGGCTAATAGATTAGAACAAGCACAATCGCAAGGTATGTCACAACAAACTATATCTCAAGTTGCTTATGAGGTTGGAGATTATCTTGCAAAAAGTGTCGAAGCAAAGAATAGCGAAGAAGCGGTTCTTCGTGAACTTTGGAATGCTGCTTCCAAAGAAGAACAGCAAGCAATTGCTAATTCAATGGTGAAATTAGTACAAAACGAAGCAAACAGTTAAGTTAAACATGTTCATAAAAGAAGCTACGCCTGAATCGTAGCTTCTTTTATGTTCCAATTAGAATCATTTGTATTTATTTTTATGAAATGTCTTTAAACAATAGGTAAAATCATATATTATGTACATATAGGAACATTTTGGTTAATTTGGCAAAGGGGAGTTTTTGAGTGGCAAAAACAGAGTGGTATTTAGAATATGAAATTCAAATTAATCGCCCTGGATTATTGGGAGAGATATCCTCTTTGCTGGGTATGCTTTCAATAAATATTGTTACAATAAACGGTGTCGAAAACGGTCGAAGAGGCATGTTGTTACTTGCAGATAACACGGAACAAATAACGCGTTTAAAATTGATTTTACAAACGATGGAGACAATAATTGTAACAAAGATTAGAAAATCAAAATTAAGGGATCGCCTCGCCGTTAGACATGGGAAATATATACATAGAGATGCAGATGATCGGAAGACCGTACGCTTTGTACGGGATGAACTAGGAATTCTTGTGGATTTCATGGCTGAATTGTATAAACAAGAAGGCCATAAATTAATTGGAATAAGAGGTATGCCAAGGGTTGGAAAAACAGAATCTATTGTTGCGGCTAGTGTGTGTGCAAATAAAAGATGGTTGTTTGTTTCCAGTACATTGATAAAGCAAACGGTCAGAAGCCAATTAATTGAAGGGGAATATAGTTCTGATAATATTTTTATTATCGATGGCATCGTTTCAAAACAGAGAGCCAATGAACGACACTGGCAGCTAATTAGAGAAATTATGCAGCTTCCTGCGATTAAAGTTGTGGAACATCCGGATATATTTGTCCAATCTACAGAGTATAATATTGATGATTTTGACTATATTATAGAACTACGAAGTGATGAGAATGAAGAGATTACATATGAAGTAGTCGAAAATTCACAATTTAGCGGGGGCAATGGATTTTCAATGTTCGATTAATAAATTGGATGGTGTTTATATATGGGAATAGGTGCAAGACTTAAGGAAGCTAGAATGGAAAAAGACATCTCATTAGATTCTTTACAAGATACAACAAAAATACAGAAAAGATATCTTGTTGCAATTGAAGAGGAGAATTTTTCTATTCTGCCTGGAAAATTTTATGCAAAAGCCTTTATAAAGGAATATGCAATAGCGGTCGGATTAGATCCAAATCAATTAATGGAGGATTTTAAAGAGGATATTCCTTCACCTGAAGAGGACACAACTACACAGTATACAAGGATTCATCGTTCGAGAAAAGATAATATGCCAAGTAAAAGTTCAGCTGTTTTTTCATTTATCCCAACTGTTATTGTTGTTATATTAATTGTTGGTATTATCTTTTTAGCTTGGTGGTTTATTACAAAATCAAATGAACCAGAAGATCCTTCGTCTTCGCCTGAACAAACAGAGGATAGAGAATTTTATCGAAGTGACAATGCTGAAAATAATGCAAATAATGCAGATTCTAATACAGATTCAGAGGAAGAAGAATCTGATGCAGAATCAGAGAATACTAATGATACTGGTGATACTGAATCGGAAGAAACTGAAGAAAAGGAACCGGAACTTAGTATCAATGTTGTTGAACAGGGTAGTGTGCCTTCCCCAACTTCTGAATTAGAACTATTAAATGTTGGTGACACATTAAATGTTGAATTTAATGCAACTGGTCAAAAAGTGTGGCTCGATGTAAAGAATGGAGATGAAAAAAGTTTCTTTAGTGGTTTTGTCACTCCTGAAGAGCCACTATCTGTAGAACTTACAGGGGAAAAACGTATTTTTCTAAATGTTGGGCATGCACCAAGCTTAGCCATAACGATAAATGGGGTTGAATTTGAATATCCTGTTGATCCAAACCAACGTGGAGCAGATCTTCAACGACTATGGTTAAATGTTGTAGAATCAAATGAGTAGGATAAAACCCTTCTAGAAGCTATAATGCTGTAGAAGGGTTTTCTACCTTTTAATTAGGAGGAGTCAAATCAATGAATATACCAAATAAAATTACCGTTTCAAGAATCTTATTAATTCCCATCTTTATTATTATCATGAGTATTCCATTTAATTGGGGAGAATGGGATATTGGAGATGGTGTGTTGCCTGTTTCCCATTTTGTCGCTGCATTAATATTTATTTTTGCTGCTGCAACTGATTGGGTGGATGGTCATTATGCTCGTAAGTATAATCTTGTTACAAATTTAGGGAAATTTTTAGATCCACTTGCAGATAAATTATTAGTTTCTTCTGCATTAATTATGTTAGTAGCAATGGGAGTTGCACCAGCATGGGTTGTTATTGTCATTATAAGTAGAGAATTCGCTGTTACAGGATTGCGTTTAGTTGCTGCCGGTGAGGGAATTGTACTTGCTGCTGGGAAAATGGGTAAACTTAAAACTGCCACTCAAATGATTGCAATTGCTAGTTTACTGTTACATAACTTTCCATTCTCTTACATTGACTTTCCATTTGGCACGTTAATGCTTTATCTTGCACTATTCTTTACCGTCCTCTCAGGCTATGATTATTTCGCTAAAAACTGGCATGTCATGAGGGATTCAAAATAATGAAAGAAATTAATGCTGAAATTATTTCTGTAGGGACAGAACTTCTCCTCGGCCAAATCGCTAATACTAACGCACAATGGATATCAGAACAACTTGCATTACATGGTATAAATGTGATGTATCATGGAGTTGTAGGTGATAATTTAATGCGAGTAAAAGATACATTTAAACTGGCAGAGAATAGGTCTAACGTAATCATTGTAACGGGTGGTTTGGGTCCAACAGATGATGACTTAACTAGAGAAGCTTTTCAATTAATTAGTGGAAAAAAAATGATTGAACATAAACCGTCAATGGAGTATATTGAAGCATTTTTCAAAAAAAATAATACTGATATGACTCCAAACAATCGAAAACAAGCAAGAGTATTTGAAGATGCTACAGTTATTAATAATACTGTTGGAATGGCACCTGGAATGATTATTCAACATCAAGACACTACATGGGTGTTCCTACCAGGCGTTCCCCGTGAGATGAAGTCCATGTTGTTAGAACAGGTTTTACCATATTTAAGAAAAGCATTAAAGCAAAATGACGTTATTAAGTCATACATTCTCCGTTTCATAGGAATCGGTGAATCACAGTTAGAATATGAATTAAAAGATATTTTGGATAAACAACAAAATCCAACAATCGCACCTTTAGCACAAGATAGCGGGGTTATTATTCGTTTAACCGCTAAAGCAAGCTCAGAAATTAATGCATTTAAATTACTTGATCGAGTCAAAGAAGAGATTTTATCTAGAGTTGGCGACTATTACTATGGTATGGACGATGAAACACTGGAACACGTAATTAATACAAAACTTAAAGAGAAACAGCATAAAATTGCTTCCGCAGAAAGCCTCACTGGTGGAAAGTTTATTGAAAAATTAATTTCTGTTCCAGGTGCCTCTGAAGTTTGTAGAGGTTCAATTGTTTGTTATGATACCTCCGTTAAGCGAGATATATTAAAAATATCGAATGAAACGATTGAGAAACAAGGTACAATTAGCAAAGAATGCGCACTGGAAATGTCAAAGAATGTTGCTGATTTGTTAGACGCATCTATTGGTATTAGTTTTACTGGGGTTGCTGGACCTGACTCTACTGAAGGGAAGCAAGTGGGTACGGTTTATATCTCAATTTATATCAGAAACAATAAGCATATCGTTCACAAGTATGAATTCAGTGGAAATAGGGATAGAATTCGTGATCGAGCAGTTATAAAGGGGAATGAACTTTTACTAAATCTATTAAAATAATTAAATATGCTAGTTTAAATTGCATAAAATTCGATTATAGGACTTGATTACTCCCTATAGTCGAATTTTATTTTAAAAAAACCATTAAAAACATGAGAACATTTATTCGTTTTTTACTTGGCAAAACGACAAAAACAATGTATGATAGATATAGTTAATTTAAGGAGGTAGTTTCGGTGAGTGATAGAAAACAAGCTTTAGATATGGCTTTGAAACAAATAGAGAAACAATTTGGTAAAGGTTCTATTATGAAGTTAGGAGAACAAGCAGGCCAAAAACTAGCAACTACATCGAGTGGTTCATTATCATTGGACATTGCATTAGGTATTGGTGGTTATCCGAAAGGAAGAATTATAGAAATTTACGGCCCTGAATCTTCAGGTAAAACGACTGTTGCTCTACATGCTATCGCGGAAGCACAGGCACAAGGAGGACAAGCTGCATTTATAGATGCAGAGCATGCTTTAGATCCGACTTATGCAAGAGCATTAGGTGTTAATATAGATGAGCTCTTATTATCCCAACCTGATACAGGTGAACAAGCACTTGAAATTGCAGAAGCATTAGTACGTAGTGGAGCAGTTGATATTGTTGTTGTTGACTCAGTAGCTGCATTGGTTCCAAAAGCAGAAATTGAGGGAGAAATGGGAGATTCACATATGGGTCTTCAAGCAAGACTTATGTCACAAGCACTTAGAAAACTTTCAGGTGCCATTAATAAATCAAAAACTACTGCCATTTTCATAAACCAAGTACGTGAAAAAATTGGCGTAATGTTTGGAAATCCAGAGACTACTCCTGGTGGACGTGCATTAAAATTCTATTCATCTGTCAGACTTGAAGTTCGTCGTGCTGAAACTCTAAAACAAGGTAACGATATGGTTGGAAATAGAGCAAAAATTAAAGTGGTTAAAAATAAGGTTGCTCCACCATTCAAAACTGCAGAAGTAGATATCATGTACGGAGAAGGTATTTCAATTGAAGGTGAAATTCTAGATATCGGATCCGACCTCGACATTGTTCAAAAAAGTGGTGCATGGTATGCGTATGAAGGGGAAAGACTAGGACAAGGAAGAGAGAATGCTAAACAATTCCTAAAAGAAAATAAGGAAATTATGTCTGAAATTCATCAAGCAGTTCGAGATCACTACAAATTAGATGATGAAGTCGAATTACGCCATGATGAAGAAGCAACACAAGAAACACTAGATGTTTAATTTTTCAAGGGTGTATCCTCATATTACAGCTATGTTACAGTTGTAAAAAGGGGATACACCTTTTTTACACTACTAATTTCAGAAAACTAATATAATTTTTTTGTCGATTCCTTGACATTATTTTTACAGACAGATAAAATTAATTTGTATAATTTTATATTTTTTATTATACGTAGTTTAAATTATTCATTGAATATGGTACACACCGACAATTTGAATGAATGAACGAATCAAAACAATTCTATAGCAAGAGGAGGTGAAAACGTGGAAGACTCAAATCTACTCATCTCCATTTTGCTTATCGTAATTTCCCTTATAGTCGGTTTGTTTGTTGGTTATCTGATTCGTAAATCTATTGCTGAGGCTAAAATTTCTAGTGCGGAAAATCTAGCAAAGCAAATAGTTGAAGAGGCACATCGAAATGCAGATGCCGCTAAAAAAGAGGCGCTTCTTGAGGCGAAGGATGAAAATCATAAGCTTCGCCAGCAGACAGAGCAGGAATTACGTGAACGTCGTTCTGAAGTACAAAAGCAAGAAAATCGCCTGATGCAAAGAGAAGAAAATCTGGATAGAAAAAGTGAAACATTAGATAAGCGAGAATTCACGCTAGAAAAGCGCGATCAATCGCTTACAGAAAAACAACAACAAATTGAAGAAATGGAAAGCAAAGTGGAATCAATGCTACAAGAGCAGCAAACTGAGCTTGAACGCATTTCTGGATATACTACTGATCAGGCAAGAAGTATCATTTTAGAGCGGCTTGAAAAGGAATTAGCACACGAATCAGCGATAATGGTTAAAGAAGCTGAAAATCGTGCCAAGGAAGAGGCAGATAAGAAAGCAAAAAGTATTTTGTCTCTTGCTTTACAACGTTGTGCTGCGGACCACGTTGCTGAAACTACCGTATCTGTTGTAAATCTTCCAAATGATGAAATGAAAGGTCGTATTATTGGTCGTGAAGGTCGAAACATTCGTACATTAGAAACTTTAACTGGAATCGATTTAATTATTGATGATACACCAGAAGCTGTAATATTATCTGGTTTTGACCCTGTTCGTAGAGAAACTGCTCGTATAGCTTTGGAAAAACTCGTACAGGATGGCAGAATTCACCCAGCAAGAATTGAAGAAATGGTGGATAAAGCTCGTCGTGAGGTTGACGAATATATACGAGAAGTTGGAGAAGAAACAACGTTTGAAGTAGGAGTACATGGTCTACATCCTGATCTTATCAAGATACTTGGTCGTCTAAAATATCGTACAAGCTATGGTCAAAATGTATTAAAACACTCAACAGAAGTTGCGTATTTATCAGGACTGCTTGCTGCTGAATTAGGTGAAGATGAAAGATTAGCTAGAAGAGCTGGATTACTTCATGATATTGGTAAAGCAATTGATCATGAAGTTGAAGGAAGCCACGTTGAAATCGGTAAAGAGCTAGCAACGAAATACAAAGAACACGATGTGGTCATTAATGCAATTGCTTCACACCATGGTGATGAAGAACCTACTTCCGTCATTTCTGTTTTAGTTGCCGCTGCAGATGCACTATCTGCCGCTCGCCCTGGAGCTCGAAGTGAAACATTGGAAAATTATATTAAGCGATTAGAAAAGCTTGAAGAAATTTCCGAGTCGTTTGCAGGTGTAGAAAAATCATTTGCAATTCAAGCCGGAAGAGAAATTCGAATCATGGTAAAGCCGGATGAAATAGACGATATTGATTCTGCAAGAGTTGCACGTGATATTCGTAAACGTATTGAGAGCGAACTTGATTACCCAGGTCATATCAAAGTGACCGTTATTCGTGAAACAAGAGCAGTTGAATATGCAAAATAAATAAGACTGCGAAAGTGGGGGATGAACACCCCCACTTTTTTGTTTTCGATAACTTTGACTTTAAATAGTGATTATGGAAAACTAAAGTTATTGACATACATACCAACGATAGGATGATTAAAGTAATGAAAATTTTATTTATAGGTGATGTATTTGGTTCACCAGGACGAGATATGATAAAGGAATATTTACCTAAATTAAAAGAAAAGTATAGACCAAATGTTGTCATTGTTAATGGGGAGAATGCAGCTTCTGGAAAAGGTATAACCGAAAAGATATATAAGCAATTTATGGAGTGGGGAGCACATATAATAACAATGGGGAACCACACCTGGGATAAAAAGGATATATTTGAATTTATTGATGATGCAAAAAATCTAATAAGACCTGCCAACTTCCCAACTGGTACGCCTGGTAAAGGGATTACTTTTCTTAATATGAATGGGAAAGAAATTGCAATACTAAATCTACAAGGTCGTACTTTTTTGCCTCCAATTGACGACCCATTTAGAAAAGCGGATGAGCTAATTGAACAAGCAAAGAAAAGGACTAACATCATATTCCTTGATTTTCATGCTGAAGCAACGAGTGAAAAACAAGCAATGGGTTGGTATGTGGATGGAAGGGTAAGTGCTGTGGTAGGTACACACACACATACCCAAACTGCAGATAATCGTATTTTACCAAGTGGCACTGCATATATTACTGATGTAGGTATGACAGGCCCTTATGATGGAATTCTAGGGGTTGAGCGGGACGCTGTTCTAAAGAGATTTTTAACTAGTTTACCAGTTCGTTTTGAACCTGACGAAGCAGGTCGCACGCAACTCAATGGAGTTTTGATATCAGTTAATGAAGATACAGGCAACGCAACAAAGATCGAAAGAATTATGATCAATGAGGATAACCCTTTCTTCTCCTAAGTATATGGCTTTGGTAATTTGAATTTTGTGAATCTTTGATGCATAATATGGTTATAAGCTAACGTCTCCCAGAATATAGTATCAGTAGAACTATAATAGGAAATGAAGGAGGTACTAGTAGTGGATATATTAAAGGTCTCAGCAAAATCAAATCCAAATTCAGTAGCGGGAGCACTTGCGAACGTATTACGCGAACGTGGCACAGCGGAAATTCAGGCTATTGGCGCTGGAGCATTAAACCAGGCCGTAAAAGCAGTTGCAATCGCAAGAGGGTTTGTAGCACCTAGTGGAGTAGATTTAATTTGTATTCCAGCGTTTACAGATATCATGATAGATAATGAAGAAAGGACTGCAATTAAATTAATTGTAGAACCTAGATAATTGAAATAACTTACATAGTGTTGCGTATTAACGCAGCACTTTTTTATTTTGACTTTGATACAGTTTGTTAGCATTTTACAGAAACGGCGCGGTAACTAGTTTAATTACAAAAGAATTAGTTATTGGGTACAGCTGTACGACACCGCTCCGGCAGAATACTTCGCTTTCCGCGGGCCCGGCCTCAGCCTCCTCGAGGAAAGTTCACCTCTGCGGGGTCTTCGGACACGTGCTATTCCCGCAGGACAAGGAATGCTTCGGCAGCATAATCATCGCACGAAGAAAATTGTTCTTTATTTTCGAGGAGTCTCCGTATTCTGCCTGCGCTAGTTTAGGTTTTCTAACTTAAGTTAGTAAATAATTATAGTGTTGGTTTTAATCGCTTATTTTTTTCACACAATACTAGCGAAGGAAATACACGGAGACTCCTTGAAAAAGAAAATCACTTTTTCTGCGTGCGATGTATCGCTTTCGTAGCGTTCCTTGTCCTGCGGGAGGATAGGCTTCGGTGAGACCCCGCAGTGCGTAAGCGCGAGGAGGCTCACCAGCCGCCCGCGGAAAGCGGAGTGTATTTCCGTAGCGGGTATGTTGCTCTACCCAAAATCCGTAGTTACCGCACAGTTCCTATCTAATATTTAATTGATTCAAAGTAGGGGAAAACAATAGGCTATTATAATAATGACTTTTATTCAAACAGTCTTCATTTTTTGTGGTTTTATTGTGTCTGTTTCTCACATTTATTGTTAAAATCCCAAAAAGGCTTTATACTGTTATAATGAACAACTATACATATACTATTTTTCTTTTTATAGATAGAAAGGAGATCGATTCATGAACGAGAAGCAACGTCTTGAACAAGCTCAAATTAACCCAGTTCATTCTGCGGATAAACTTTCTGAGAAAGATAATATCGACCGAATTAAAAACATTTCTAGTGATGATATGATAGCTAAGTATTTTCAAACTAGTTATCAACCACCTGATCTAAAGAAAGCTAGAAAGCGTCGTAGAGAAGAAGTTCAATTTCACTACGACTTTCAAATTCCAGAGGATGTTCAACTTATTGGCCAAGGGAAAAAATTTTTAATTAGAACTTATGGCTGCCAAATGAACGAACATGATACAGAGGTCATGGCTGGAATCCTAACGGAAATGGGCTATGAATCTACAACAGAGACATCAGAAGCAGACCTAATCTTACTCAATACATGTGCAATACGTGAGAATGCGGAAAATAAAGTGTTCGGTGAAATTGGTCACTTAAAGCCTCTTAAACTGGAAAAACCAGATTTAATTCTTGGTGTATGTGGTTGTATGTCACAGGAAGAATCAGTTGTAGATCGTATTATGAAGAAACATCAACATATCGATATTGTATTTGGTACCCATAACATTCACCGGTTACCAAACCTTGTGCAAGAAGCAATGTTTAGTAAAGCACAAGTCGTAGAGGTATGGTCTAAGGAAGGAGACATTATAGAAAACCTTCCGAAAGTACGTAAAGGGAATATTAAAGCATGGGTAAATATTATGTATGGATGTGATAAATTCTGTACATATTGCATTGTTCCAATGACGCGTGGTAAAGAGAGAAGTCGTCGTCCAGAGGATATTATTCAAGAGGTTCGTCATTTAGCTGCACAAGGTTATCAAGAGATAACACTACTTGGACAGAATGTGAATGCCTATGGGAAAGACTTTGAGGATATCGATTATCGTTTCGGTGATTTAATGGATGATATGCATAAGATAGATATTCCAAGAGTACGTTTTACTACTTCACACCCTAGAGACTTCGATGATCATCTAATTGAAGTACTTGCAAAAGGTGGAAACTTACTTGATCATATCCACTTGCCAGTCCAATCTGGAAGCAGTGAAGTCTTGAAACGTATGAATCGTAAATATACTCGTGAGGACTATTTGGAATTAGTACGTAAAATTCGTAAAGCTATACCAAATGCAACCCTTACAACTGATATAATTGTTGGTTTTCCAAACGAGACAGAAGAACAGTTTGAGGAAACGATGACACTTGTAGAAGAAGTAGGTTTTGAAGCGGCATATACTTTTATTTATTCACCACGTGAGGGTACACCAGCTGCCAAAAAGCAGGATGATGTCCCAGAAGAAGTGAAAAAACAACGACTATATCGCTTAAATGAACTTGTTAACAAGCAGTCAGCAGCTTCCATGAAGTCCTATAAAAACAAAACTGTAAAGGTGTTAGTAGAAGGGGAAAGCAAAAAGGACCCAAATGTTTTAGCAGGTTATACAGAAAAGAACAAACTAGTGAACTTTAAAGGCCCTAAATCTGCAATTGGTAAAATTGTAGATGTTGAGATTACGGAGACTAAGACATGGTCCTTAAACGGAGTCATGGTTGAAAATACGGTAGAGGTGAAATAAATGGCAGAATTTACTCGCACACAAGTACTAGAAGAAGCAAGAAAACTTGCAGAGATGTTGGCTAATACAGAAGAAATTGAGCGTTTTAAACAAGTAGAAGCGAAATTAAATGAAAATCAAAAAGTAACGAAATTAATTCAAAAAATTAAAACCTTGCAAAAGCAAGCAGTTAATTTCCAAGCTTATGAGAAAAGAGAAGCATTAAAACGAATTGAAGATGAAATCGATCGTTTACAAGCAGAAATAGATGAGATTCCTATTGTTCAAGAATTTAAAGAAACACAAATTGTGGTTAATGATGTATTACAACTAGTTTCAGGTACAATCGCTCGAGAAGTAACTAACAAAGTGATCGAATCAACCGGCGGAGATCCATTATCTGGAAAAACAGCAGCAGCAGATAAAAATAACGTAGGCTGTGATCATTAAAGTTTTAACATTGTCTTTCTAGATATCAAAACCTAATAAACTAATTTACAAGCTAAGCAAATGAATTATCATGCTTAGCTTTTTTATTATTCCTTAAGTCCCTGTAACCAACATCATGTAACGGTTTTCGCCTAAAAAAATCATTAATTATTTACCTTTCATGGATTCATCATGAACATTAGGTATTTGTCTTGCATAAAATGACTATGAAAAAAGAGGAGGTAAACGTAATTATGAGTTTTCTAGATAAAGACTACCGAGAAATTATTACAAAAGCGGTTATCGGCAAAGGTAAAAAATTCACGCAAGCTACTCATTCCATTTCGCCATCACATAGACCTACAAGTATCTTAGGATGCTGGGTTATAAATCATCTATATAATGCAAATAAAAAATCAGAAGATACCATTGAAGTTAATGGAAGCTATGACATTAATATTTGGTATTCCTATAATGATAATACAAAAACAGAGGTAGTTACGGAAAGGGTAACGTACTGCGACTATATTCCTCTGGGGGTATTAGATGAAAATTGCATAAGTGATGATTACGATGTGATTTGTAAAGTGCTACAACAACCAAATTGCTTGGAATGCAGAATTGCAAATCAAGGAAATAAGATTCTTGTAGACATTGAGAGAGAATTTATGGTTCAAGTAGTTGGCGAAACAAAAATTTACGTTAAAGTTAAACCAAGAGGATTCAAACATCATGATGATGAAAGCTGGGATTATGCTGTAACAGAGGATGAGTTAAGCGATTTAAAACCAGATTTCCTTGAGAGTAGCTCGAGTTCAAGAAGTAAAGATTAGAAAACTTACGGGGGATGTTCCTCGTAAGTTTTTTTTTACTCACGGTAGTTAGGACATTTTATGCTATAATAATAGAATAATATGTAGGTTTTTGGAGGATTTTGTAATGGCAAAATATACACCAATGATGGAACAATATTTAAGAATTAAAGCAGATCATAAAGATGCATTTTTATTCTTTCGATTAGGCGATTTTTATGAGATGTTTTTTGAAGATGCTATTAAAGCGTCTAGAGAATTGGAGATTACCTTAACAAAACGTGATGCTGGACAAGAGGACAAGATTCCAATGTGTGGTGTTCCTTATCATTCAGCTGGAAACTATATAAAGAATCTAGTGGAGAAAGGGTATAAAGTAGCTATTTGTGAGCAAGTAGAGGATCCTAAAACGGCAAAAGGAGTAGTTAAGCGTGAAGTTGTACAACTTATCACTCCCGGTACCGTTATGGAAAGCACTATGTTAAATGAACGGAACAATAATTATATTGCAAGTCTATCACATTTTCAGGATGGGTCATTTGTTATTGTTTATTGTGATCTATCAACTGGAGAGAGTAAAATTGCTCATATTAATTCTGAATTTGATCGCGTCATACATGAACTCTATAATCAACCAATAAAAGAGATTGTGGTTTCATCTAATTTATCAGAGGAACTTCAAGAACAATTAAAAGACCGATTACAAGTAACATTATCATATCAAGATGAGGTTACTTTTAATGGAGAGTATCGTAATATTTGTGAAAATTTGACCGATGAACTCCTAGTGAAAGCTTTTAGTCGCTTACTAAATTATGTTCAACATACACAAAAACGTTCCTTAGATCATTTAAAACAAGCGGAGATACTTGAACTCAATGCTTATCTATCTCTGGACATGTATTCGAAGCGGAATCTGGAGCTAACCGAAACGATTCTAAGAAAGGGAAGGCACGGTAGTTTATTATGGGTTCTAGATAAAACAGTAACAGCAATGGGATCCCGAATGTTAAAAAAATGGTTAGAGCGTCCATTATTAGATAAGATTCAAATAGAAAATCGACTTGAGGCAGTAGAAGGCTTCTACAATGGATTTCTAGAACGGGATAGATTACGTGAGAGCCTAAAATCTGTGTATGATTTAGAGCGTTTAGCTGGAAGAATTGCATTTGGAAATGTAAATGCCAGGGACCTAATACAACTTAAGAAATCATTGAATAGAATTCCAGAAATAAAGGAAATTCTTTCATCTTTTGATAACAAAGTAATCACTCAACTAGCTGAGCAACTAGAATATCCAACTGAAGTGGTAGATACCTTGGAAGCTAGTATAGTGGAGGATCCCCCTATCTCCATTAAAGAGGGAGATATTATTAAAGATGGCTATGATAATCAATTGGATAAGTATCGATATGCTTCACGAAATGGTAAGAAATGGATAGCAGAATTGGAACAAAAAGAAAAAATAGAAACTAATATTAAGTCCTTAAAAATTGGTTATAATCGTGTCTTTGGTTATTATATCGAGGTCACAAAAGCCAATTTACACTTGCTACCTGAAGGTAAGTATGAGCGTAAACAAACATTAACCAATGCAGAACGTTTTATTACACCAGAACTAAAAGAAAAAGAGCAATTAATCTTAGAAGCGGAAGAAAAAAGTGTAGACTTAGAGTACAAACTATTTACAGAAATACGGGAAAATATTAAGTCACACATTCCTAAAATTCAATATCTAGCAGATATCATTAGTAAAATTGATGTTTTACAATCATTTGCAACCGTAAGTGAAACGAATAATTATCAGCGACCAAATTTTACAAAAGATAAATTAGAAGTTAAAAATGGTCGTCATCCTGTCATAGAGAAAGTAATGGATGATGGTACATTTGTGCCGAATGATATCTTGTTAGATAATGATAAAAATGTATTATTAATTACTGGGCCAAATATGTCTGGAAAAAGCACCTATATGAGGCAATTGGCATTGATTGCTATTATGGGTCAAATAGGCTGCTTTGTACCCTGTGAAAAGGCAGAGCTTTTAATCTTTGACCAAATTTTCACCCGCATCGGAGCTGCTGATGACCTTGTATCTGGCCAAAGCACCTTTATGGTGGAAATGCTCGAAGCTAATCATGCAATATCAAATGCTACTGATAGGAGTTTAATTCTTCTTGATGAAATTGGTCGTGGAACTAGCACTTATGATGGAATGGCGCTAGCGCAGGCGATAGTTGAGTATATTCATAACAATATTCGTGCAAAGACATTATTCTCAACCCATTACCATGAATTAACGGCCTTAGAGGAAAATCTTCCTAGGTTAAAGAATATCCATGTTCGTGCTGAAGAGCATGAAGGAAATGTCGTATTCCTCCACCAAATTAAAGATGGTGCTGCAGATAAAAGTTATGGCATTCATGTCGCTAAGCTTGCAAACTTGCCGGATAAGTTGATTAATCGAGCAAGTGTAATATTGGAGCAATTAGAAAGCTTTGATTCAGGACAAGATTTGAAAGAAACAAATAACGAGTCTAATCAATTATCATTTTTCGTTGAAGAGAGTAATCAAAGGGTATTGAATACAAATACAGTATCAGGCGAAGAAGGCAAGATTCTAAAAGAGTTAAATGAGCTAGATCTTTTTGATATGACTCCATTAGAGGCAATGAATGCATTACATCGTTTACAAAAGTTAAGTAAAAAAAGAGTACAAAGTAGTAAATAGAAAGGGTTCTTTCTAATGAAGATATTTCAAATGCCAGAAACCTTAGCAAATAAAATAGCTGCAGGAGAAGTTGTCGAAAGACCAGCATCGGTGGTAAAGGAGTTAGTTGAGAACAGTATTGATGCTGGTAGTACCTGGATAAAAATTGATGTTCTAGAAGCGGGATTAGAACAAATTAAAATTACTGATAATGGAGAAGGTATGGTTGAAGACGATGTAGAAAGGGCTTTCCTACGTCACGCAACTAGTAAAATTCGCAATGAGTCAGATTTATTTCATGTGCATACATTAGGCTTTCGTGGTGAAGCTCTAGCTAGTATAGCATCTGTATGTAGGTTAACCATAAAGACATCTCAGGGAGACTCTGCTGGAACTTATCTGTCCCTAGAGGGTGGCGAAGTAAAGGAGAGGGGTAAAAGTAATGCTAGAAAGGGTACAGAAATAACCGTATCTGATTTATTCTATAACACCCCTGCTCGTTTGAAATATATGAAGACTATTCATACGGAACTTGGACATATAACAGATCTGTTAAATAGACTAGCTTTGTCTCATCCCGAAATTCGTTTTGAAGCATCTCATAATGGAAAATCTTTATTTAAAACTCCTGGTACTGGCGACCTACTTCAAGTAATCGCTCAAATATACGGTATGGGTGTAGCAAGAAAAATGGTACCGATTAATGTGGAGACTCTTGACTTTAATATTAAAGGGTATATTGCAAAACCTGAAATAACTAGAGCATCAAGGTCTTACATTTCCATTATTTTAAACGGGAGGTATATAAAGAGTATCCCAATTACACAAGCTATCATCCGTGGATACCATACTTTATTACCTATTGGTCGATCTCCAATTGTTGTTTTACAAGTTAATATGGATCCCATACTCGTGGATGTTAATGTACATCCAACGAAATTAGAAGCAAGGTTTAGTAAGGATAAAGAATTGTATTCATTAGTTGAGGAACAAATACGGACAACCTTTAGACAAACAAGATTAATTCCTGAATTAGAACAAAAACCGAAAGAGACTCATAAGCAAAGTTTTCAGCCCACTTTCAATTTCGATTCAACTAAACCTATTGTAAAAGAGTCACAAATGAATGTGGTTGCTAATGAAATGAATAAGTCATTCTTCCAACAAGAGGATAAAGAAGACCATAATATCGCAGAGAAACAATCCGTAGCTAGTGACAATGAAATCCAACAAGAGGAACTATCTACAGAGACTTTAAAACAAACGTTTGAACTACAACGGGAACATGATAAAAAAGAGTATCTTGCATTAGAAGATCGTGTTCCGGTTATGTATCCAATTGGTCAGCTACATGGCACGTATATCTTAGCGCAAAATGAAAATGGATTTTTTATGATTGATCAACATGCAGCGCAAGAACGGATAAAGTATGAGTTTTTTAAGAAGAAGTTAGGGCAAACAACTAAAGAAGTTCAAGAATTACTAATCCCAATTACCTTTGAATTCTCAAAGCAAGAATCCATTTTTATAGAACATTATAAAACTGAATTAGAGGGAGTGGGTCTGTTTTTTGAAAGCTTTGGGAATCAGTCTTATATAGTCAGGTCTTATCCAAATTGGTTTCCTAAAGGATTTGAGGAAGAAGTCATTAGGGAAATGATCGAACAAATCATGCATGATGAAAGAATTGATGTAGAATCTATTCGTGAAGATGCAGCGATTCTAATGTCTTGTAAACGTTCCATTAAAGCTAACCATTTTTTAAATCATGATGATATGTTTCGTTTACTAGAAGACCTAAGAAAAACAACTGATCCATTTACTTGTCCACATGGACGCCCAATTATCGTCCACTTTACAACTTATGAGTTAGAAAAAATGTTTAAACGAGTGATGTAATAGGTATATTTCCACTGTACTTCGATAATCCTAATCATAAGTGTAATTTTATAGGGAAAATAAGCACTCTATGATTTAAAAAAGGTGGAGTACAAGTGGAAAATCAAAAATTAATTAATTTCCTAAATCAATTATTATCGAACCAATTTGTAATGTATGTAAAATTACATCGTTATCATTGGTTTATCCAGGGAAGACATTTTTTTGGGCTTCATACATTATTTGAAGAGATGTATAAGAAGTTTGCAAATGACCTTGATGAAGTTGCAGAGAGGATTCTAATGATAGATGGTAAACCTCTTGCTACTATGTCTAAGTATTTAAAAGAAGCTACTTTAGTAGAAGCTAATGCGGATGATGAAGAAGACGAAATAATCGACCAACTACATGCAGATTATAAGCAGCTTATTACTGAAATACGTGAAGTCGGATTTACACTTGCAGACGAACGAAGTGATGAACCAACAAAAGATTTATTAATATCACTTTTAGGAAGTTATGAAAAATATGTTTGGATGCTATCTGCATATCGTGCTTATAAGGAATAAAAAGATTAATTATTAGGGGAAGTTGAATGAAACAAAAAGTTATTGCGATAGTCGGTCCAACTGCTGTTGGGAAAACTAGACTTAGTATAGAGGTTGCGAAAAAGTTTGGTGGGGAAATTATCAGTGGTGATTCCATGCAGGTGTACAAAGGGATGGATATTGGTACAGCCAAGATAAAGGAAGAAGAAATGGCAGGAATACCGCATCATATGATTGACATCAAGTCCCCCAATGAAGACTTCTCTGTTGCAGACTTTCAATACTATGTTCAGAAATATATAGAAGAAATTTCAGCAAGAAACCACATTCCGATTATTGTTGGAGGAAGTGGTTTATACATACAAGCAGTTCTACAGAATTACAATTTTTCTAAAGAAAAGAGAGATGATGCTTTAACTAAAAGGTTAGAAGATGAGATGAATCAAAAGGGCATCGAGCCATTATTTGATCGATTGAAGACAATTGATCCTAACCAAGCAGAAAAAATTCATCCCAATAATTTCCGAAGAGTCCTTAGGGCGTTAGAAATCTTTGAAAAAACCGGTTTAACCATGACAGAGTATCAAAAGCAACAGGCAAGTAGTAGCCCGTATGAAAGTTTATTAATAGGACTCGAAATGGATCGAGAGTTACTTTATAAACGAATTAATCAACGAGTTGATGGTATGGTTAGAGAAGGATTATTGGAAGAGGTTAAAGGTTTAATTGAGAAAGGTTATGAAAACTATCAATCAATGAAAGCAATAGGCTATAAAGAATTAATCCCTTATTTTACTGGAGAAGTCCCTTTAGAGACATCAATTGAATTGTTGAAACGAAATTCGAGGAGATATGCTAAACGGCAATACACTTGGTTTAAAAACAAAATGGATGTAAATTGGTACGAACTGACTCCATCAACCATGACCGAAAAATTTAACGACATTTTAACGGATTTAGCAGGATTTATTGAAAGTTAAGTAGAAATATATAGTATAGATAGAAAAGAGGAGGAAAATCAGGTGGCACAATCTGTGAACATTCAGGATCAATATTTAAATCAATTACGAAAAGAGCATATTTCCGTTACCGTGTTTCTCACAAATGGTTTTCAGTTAAGAGGCATTGTCAAAGCTTTTGATAATTTTACAGTTTTATTGGAATCAGAAGGTAAACAGCAATTAATTTTTAAACATGCTATTTCCACTTTTGCACCTTCTAAAAATGTAAATCTGGATAAAGAGTAGACTATAACGAACGCTTTGATAGCGTTCGTTTTTGGTTTGCATTACATGCTTCAAGTAAGATATAGGCATTTGTCACAACTTTATTACCCTTTACGTATAATAAGATGACTAAGGAGTGATAAAGTTGGGTACTCAAAGGATTCATCATAAAAATGGAAAAATTAATATTGTTTTACAAGATAATCACGCTGCTAAACTAGATAATGTTCAACAAGAATACATTGGAAAAGACCCATTTGCTCATATTGATCAAGAATTATCTAATTTTGTTGGAATGGATAATCTAAAACAGAAAATAAAAGAAATCTATGCTTCTATTGTTATCAATGAAAAGCGAACTCAAATGGGCCTCACAAATACAAAGCAAGTATTGCACATGTTATTTAAGGGAAATCCAGGTACAGGGAAAACTACAGTGGCTAGAAAGTTAGCTAAAATATATTTTGATATGAATCTACTTTCTAAAGGACATTTTATTGAGGCTGAAAGAGCTGACCTGGTTGGTGAATATATTGGTCAAACTGCACAAAAAACTCGTGCTTTAATTCAAAAGTCAATGGGTGGGATTCTATTCATTGATGAAGCTTATTCCTTAGCCAGGGGCGGGGAAAGAGATTTTGGTAAAGAAGCGATTGACACCCTAGTCAAACATATGGAAGATAATGGAGATGACTTTGTATTAATTCTTGCTGGTTATCCATATGAGATGGACCGTTTTTTAACATTGAATCCGGGGCTAAAATCAAGATTTCCTTTCATTCTTGAATTTCCAGATTATGAGGTTGATCAATTGCTTGAAATCTCTCGACGAATGGCATCTGATAGAGAGTATCAATTATCAAAGGACGCAGAATGGAAATTAAGAAATTACCTCTATAAACAAAAGAACAATATAAATAGAAACTTTTCCAATGCCCGATTTATCCGAAATGTAATTGAACATGCTATACGTATGCAGGCAGTAAGATTACTTTATAAAGATAATATATCACCAGACGAACTTATAGTGCTGACAGGAAATGATTTGAAATTAGATGATATTGATTCGATTTTGTAGCGACATCATTATTCATACTCAGATTTTTAGCAATTCATGAAGGAGAGAAGTAGAACTCATGCCAGAAGAAAGAATTATAGTAATAGCTGTAAAAAGACCTAACCAACCTGATGATTTATTTGAATCCTCCCTGGAAGAGCTAATCTCTTTAGCGGATACTGCAGGTGGTAAAGTGATAGAAGTGATCACACAAAACAGGGAGAGAATTCATTCTGCTTATTATATTGGTGAAGGTAAGATGGCCGAAATAAAAGAAAGAATAGACGAACTAGAAATAGACTTAGTGATATCGAATGATGAGTTATCTGCAGGTCAGTCAAGAAACTTAAGTGATTTTTTTGATTGTCGTGTTATTGATCGTAGTCAATTAATACTTGATATATTTGCTAGCAGAGCCAGAACGAAAGAAGGTAAACTTCAAGTAGAATTGGCTCAGCTTCAATACTTATTGCCTAGATTGCGCGGTCAAGGAGTACAATTATCAAGACTAGGTGCTGGGATTGGAACAAGGGGACCAGGTGAAACGAAATTAGAAGCGGATCAACGACATATTAGAAGACGAATCGATGATATTAAAAGACGCTTAAAACAAGTGGTAAGACAACGTGATCAATATCGGAAACGAAGAAAACAAAATGAAGTGTTTCAAATTGCAATTGTCGGGTATACCAATGCTGGTAAGTCGACTATGTTTAACCGATTAACTAACAGTGATTCACTGGAAGAAAATAAATTGTTTGCAACATTAGATCCGCTAACTAGAAAGATACAATTGCCATCAGGTTTCCAAGTGTTAATAACTGACACTGTTGGATTTATTCAACAGCTCCCAACCACTTTAATTGCAGCCTTCCGTTCTACTCTAGAAGAAGTAAGTGAAGCGGATTTTATACTGCATGTCGTGGATAGCTCACATCCTGACTATCAGCAACATCAAGATACAGTTTTAAAATTATTAGACGAACTTGAAAGTAGCTCTATTCCTATGCTAACAGTTTATAATAAAAAAGACGTGGTTTCGGATGAGTTCTTTCCGCAAAACCGCCCGTATATTATGATAAGCGCATTTGATGAGGGGGATTTAAGTCAACTTATTCAAAAAGTAGAAGAGGTACTAAAGGCTGGTTGGGAATCTTATGAAGTCTCCTTAGAAGCATCGGAAGGAAATTTGATAAATCGATTTGAACATGAGACAATTCTTGAGAAAAAAGAATTTAATGAGGCGAAAGAATTATATATTCTAAATGGCTTTATTCGCCCAGAACATCCGCTAAAGGGAATAATAAAGGAGAAAGAATAGAAAAATGATACAGCAAGTCGTAGAACAAACAGAAAAAGACATCACAACAATTCATCAACATATCAATCACATCGTTGAGAAAAATCAAAAAAGAGTCCTAGATGCCTTTAAAAATAACAGAGTAAGTGATAGCCACTTTAATTCTACAAGTGGCTATGGGTATGATGATATGGGACGGGATACATTGGAGGCAGTGTATGCTGAAGTATTTGGAGGGGAGTCCGCAATTGTTCGCCCGCAGCTTGTCTCCGGCACTCATGCTATAACTACTGTTTTATTCGGCTTACTACGGCCTCAGGATGAATTACTTTATGTTACAGGAAAACCATATGACACTCTTGAAGAAGTAATTGGTAAGAACGAAAATAATACTGGTTCCTTAAAAGATTTTAACATTACATATAATGAAGTACCATTGACAGAAGACGGAAAAATTAATTATGAACTGATAAAAAATAATATCAACAATCATACAAAAGTTGTTGCTATCCAACGATCTAAAGGATACGCAGACAGACCTTCATTTACAGTGGACGAGATAGGTGAGATCGTATCATTTGTAAAATCAATACGAGAAGATATTATTATTTTTGTCGATAATTGTTATGGCGAATTTGTTGAAGATAGAGAGCCATTACATGTTGGTGTAGATATTATAGCTGGTTCTTTAATTAAAAACCCAGGTGGTGGAATAGTACGAGCTGGAGGATATATAGTTGGAAAGAATGATTTAGTCACTTTATGTTCTTATCGTTTAACAGCTCCGGGATTAGGGAAAGAGTTAGGTGCGACCTTTAATCTCTTACAGGAAATGTATCAAGGTTTTTTCTTAGCGCCTCTTATCGTTGGTGAAGCACTAAAGGGAGCTGTGTTTACATCAAGGTTCCTTGAATTGTTAGGGTTTGTAACAAAACCACACTATCAAGCTAAAAGAACAGACCTTATCCAATCTGTAACCTTTCAAACAGCTGAACAAATGATTGCCTTTTGTCAGGCTATTCAAATGAATTCACCAGTTAATTCATTTGTCACACCATATCCTAGTCCAATGCCAGGATATGAGGACGATGTAATTATGGCTGCAGGTACCTTCATACAGGGATCTAGTATTGAATTATCAGCCGACGGGCCAATTCGGGCACCATATACAGCATTTGTCCAAGGTGGGTTAACCTATGCTCATGTAAAACTTGCAATAATTGAGGCGGTTAAAGTAATGAAAACATTAAAATAAAGGGTCGTAAAGGCCCTTTATTTTTTTATGTCAGAAAACCTAACAAAGTGTTGACAGAAAACCTCACATGGTGATAAAATCAAAATTATTAAAAGGGAGGTCAGATCATGAATGATAAGGATCGCCGTTCGATGCCTTTGTTTGGAATCGGAATAGTTATGAAACTAACTGAACTTACCGCAAGACAAATACGATATTATGAGGAAAACGGATTAATCCATCCAGAACGCACAGAGGGTAATCAACGATTATTTTCATTCAATGATGTTGATTGTCTTCTAGAGATTAAAAACTACTTAGATAAAGGTCTAAACCTCGCTGGAATTAAATTGTTGCTATCAGAAGACGAACTGAAAGAATTGCCAGTTCAAGAGAAAAAACAGGTTGAGATTTCTAAAAGGGAATTAAGAGAAATTTTAAGAAGTGAAATTTCTGAAGCTGGCCGATTTGGCAAAGCGAGTTTGCGACAAGGGGAGCTATCACGATTCTTTGTGAATCGTTAGTTAATATTCAACTAAATTTTAGGAGGGAAATATCTTATGGGTTATTCTCGTGAGGAAATTGAAAAGAAAATTAAAGAAGAAAATGTTAGGTTTATCAGACTTCAGTTTACTGACATGTTAGGTACTATCAAAAATGTTGAAATTCCACTAAGCCAATTGGAAAAAGCACTAGACAACAAAATGATGTTCGATGGATCATCTATTGAAGGATTTGTTCGAATTGAAGAATCCGACATGTATTTATATCCTGATTTAGACACGTTTGTTGTTTTCCCTTGGACATCTGAAAAAGGAAAAGTAGCTCGTTTTATATGTGATATTTATAACCCGGATGGGACTCCATTTGAAGGCTGCCCACGTTACAACTTAAAGCGCAATCTGTTGAAAATGGAAGAACTAGGATTTGATGCGTTTAATATTGGAACAGAGCCGGAATTTTTCTTATTTAAATTAGACGCTAATGGTGAGCCTTCACTTGAGTTAAATGACCATGGTGGATATTTTGATTTAGCTCCAACTGATTTAGGAGAAAACTGTCGTCGTGATATCGTTCTTGAATTAGAGGAAATGGGCTTTGAAATTGAAGCATCCCATCATGAAGTTGCACCTGGTCAACACGAAATTGACTTTAAATACTCAGATGCTATTAAACATGCTGATGATATTCAAACCTTTAAATTAGTGGTTAAAACAATAGCTAGGAAGCATAATTTGCATGCAACATTTATGCCAAAACCTCTATTTGGTGTGAATGGTTCTGGAATGCATGTAAATATGTCATTGTTCAAAAATGGAGAAAATGCATTCTTTAATCCTAGTGGAGATCTTCAATTAAGTGATACCGCTTATCAATTTATCGCAGGTATTATGAAACATGCACTAGGTTTTACTGCAGTTACAAATCCTACTGTAAATTCATATAAGCGTCTAGTTCCAGGTTATGAGGCACCAAGTTATGTTGCTTGGTCTTCCATGAACAGAAGTCCATTATTACGTATTCCTAATTCTAGGGGTGTTAGTACTCGTGTAGAAGTACGTAGTGTAGATCCTGCGGCAAATCCTTATATGGCATTGTCGGTGCTATTAGCTGCTGGACTTGATGGAGTAAAAAATAAACTAACCCCACCACCAGCTGTTGATCGGAATATATATATTATGACCCATGAAGAACGAATGGAAAACCATATTCAAAATCTACCTGCTACATTAATGGATGCTTTAGGCTTACTTCAAGAAAATGAGGTTATTGTAAACTCACTAGGTGAGCACTTATTTGAGCATTTTATGGAAGCTAAAGAGATTGAATGGGATATGTTCCGTACAACAGTACACCCTTGGGAACGTGAGCAATATCTTACTATGTATTAAGTTCCTTTCGATAATAATAAAAAAGCTGATTGACACAAGTTTTTCCTGTGTTAATCAGCTTTTTTTATATTTAAAACTATTTAATATGACGATATAGACCGACTACCTTACCAAGAATAGAGACATTATTATAGATTAATGGTTCCATAGTAGCGTTCTCTGGCTGCAGGCGAATGTAATTCTTTTCTTTGAAGAATCTCTTTACTGTAGCTTCATTATCCTCAGTCATAGCAACAACAATGTCACCGTTTTGGGCACTACTTTGTTGTTTTACAATTACCATGTCTCCGTCTAATATACCCGCTTCAATCATACTTTCCCCATCAATGACAAGTACAAATAGATTCTCATCTGGTCCAGCAGTAGAACTTGGGATGGGTACGAATTCCTCGATATTTTCAACAGCTGTGATTGGTATACCAGCTGTAACTTTACCGATTACAGGTGCATAACGAGCTTCATCTTTCGGAATATTATTTTCCTCTTCTAAATCTAGTATTTCTATTGCTCTGGGTTTAGTAGGATCACGACGGATAAATCCTTTACTCTCTAGTCTGGAGAGGTGGCCATGTACAGTAGAACTAGAAGCTAGACCGACAGCTTCAGCAATCTCTCTAACAGAAGGTGGATAGCCTTTTAACTTAACTTGTTCTTTTATGTAATCAAGAATTGCTTGTTGTCTAGTTGATAATTTTGTCATCTATTAAACACCTCACACATATTATTTATTAATGATAGTTTACCATTGATAAAACTAAAAAGCAAACATTCGTTCGAAAAAGTGTTGACAAGAGCGTACGTTCTGTTATACTGAATGTATCGAACAAAGGTTCTTATATTTAAAAATGGAAAGGATGATGAAGAAATGTTTAGTAAAGTAAATAAAACAGATCTTTTTTATATAGTTGCTTTTGCTTTAACCTTAGGTTTCTTATACCTTTCATTAATTAGTGCATAATAGGAGTATTTTAATGAACGTAATCATTTACTGTAGAGTTAGTACAGATAAACAAGCACAAGAAACCTCACTACTAAGACAAAAGGAAGAATTGTATAAACTTGCAGAGAAATATAACTTCCATATAGTGAGATGTATAGAGGAACAAGCAAGTGGATATGAGGTAGAACGAGAAGGTCTATTTGAAATGCTTGCCCTAATAGAAAGTGGACAAGCTAATGCGGTTCTAATACAAGATGAAACAAGGCTTGGAAGAGGCAATACAAAGATTGCTTTATTCCACCAACTGGCAAAACAGAATATCTCTATTTATACTGCCATCCATGATGGGAAGTTAGAACTATCGGAGTCTGATTCCATGGTTTTACAAATTGTAGGAATTGTAGAGGAATATCAACGTAAGATTCATAATATAAAGATTAAACGAGGAATGAAAAAAGCGATAGAAAAAGGATATAACCCTATTAAAAATCTTTCCAATAAACACTTGTCACCTGGGCGAGAGCGGAAGAGTGTTCCGATAGACGAAATCGTTAGATTACGAAATAACAACCTAACTTTCGATGAAATAGCTATAACTCTAAATGGACTAGGTTACCAAATATCTAAAGCGACTGTCCATCGAAGATATCAAGAATACCTATTAATTGATTCAAATAAATTGAACAGGTAATATTAAAAAGCAAGGACATTATATGTTCTTGCTTTTAATATGGACATTTATTTGGTTTAAATAGATAAATCTAGGAGGATATAGACATGTTATCAAAAGAAAAGTTGGAACGAATTAATATATTGGCCAAAAAGTCAAAAACGGAAGCAGGATTAACCGAAGAAGAGAAAACTGAACAAAAACAATTACGAGAAGAGTATTTAAAGAATATCCGTGGTTCCTTTAAAAATCAATTAAAATCAATGACAGTTATTGATCCGGCTGGAAACGATGTTACTCCTAAGAAACTCCGAGACATGCAAGAACGAAACAGACAGCATTAAACATAGTTATTCAAGTAATAGGCATACTATTAATTGTGAACTACAATTAAATAGAATAACATGGGCTTCAACTTGAATAAGATGAAAGGAGTTACAAAGAATGGCTAATTACGTCGAACAGTTATCGATAGACACCATAAGGACATTATCAATTGATGCTATTGAGAATGCGAACTCTGGTCACCCTGGTTTACCAATGGGTGCTGCACCAATGGCCTATACACTATGGACTGATTTTATGAAACACAATCCAAAGAATTCAAAATGGTTCAATCGTGATCGATTCGTATTATCTGCAGGTCATGGTTCCATGCTTCTTTATAGTTTACTTCATTTATCAGGCTATGAAGTAACTATGGATGACCTGAAACAATTCCGCCAGTGGGGATCTAGAACACCGGGACATCCAGAAGTTCATCATACAGACGGTGTTGAAGCAACTACAGGACCACTCGGTCAAGGAATTGCCATGGCTGTTGGTATGGCGATGGCGGAAGCACATATGGCAGGGAAATATAATAAAGGTGATGCAACTATTATTGATCATTATACATATGCTTTAGTCGGTGATGGTGACTTAATGGAAGGTATTTCACATGAAGCTGCATCTCTTGCTGGACATTTAAGGTTAGGGAAACTAGTTGTGTTATATGATTCCAATGATATTTCTCTTGATGGGGAGTTAAATCGTTCATTCTCTGATAATACAGAAGAACGATTTAAAGCATATGGATGGCAAGTCATTCGAGTGGAAGATGGAAATAACTTAACCCAATTACGCTCTGCTATTCAGTCAGCTAAGGATGACTTGGAACATCCAACACTTATTGAAATTAAGACTGTAATCGGATATGGATCCCCAAATAAATCAGCTTCATCTGCTTCGCACGGATCACCACTTGGAAAGGATGAAGTAGTATTAACAAAAGAATTTTATAAATGGGGACATGAAGAATTCTATGTGCCTGAAGAGGTTTATAGTGATTTTAATGAAAAGATTGTTGTACGAGGTAATAAAGAAGAAAGTGAATGGGAATCTACATTTCAGTCATATAAGGATAAATATCCAGAAGAAGCAAAAGAATTAGAAGCTGCTATAAATGGTGAATTACCCGAGGGATGGGAAGATTCACTTCCGAAATATGAAGTTGGTAAATCACTTGCAACTAGAGCTTCGTCTGGAGAAGTATTAAATGTGATATCTAAAGAAATACCATATTTCGTTGGTGGAAGTGCTGACTTAGCAGGATCTAATAAAACGACAATAAATAATGAAGAAGATTTAACTAGAAATAATTATAGCGGTAGAAATATCTGGTTTGGGGTCCGTGAACATGCGATGGGTGCTGCTCTAAATGGAATGGCGTTACATGGCGGGTTAAAAGTATATGGCGGGACATTCTTTGTGTTCAGTGACTACTTACGCCCAGCTATCCGCCTATCTGCAATTATGAAAACCCCGGTAACCTATGTTTTCACGCATGATTCCATTGCTGTTGGTGAAGATGGACCAACACATGAACCAATAGAACACCTATCTTCATTTAGAGGAATGCCAAATCTTTCTGTCATTCGTCCAGCCGATGGTAATGAGACACAGGCTGCATGGAGACTTGCAATCGAATCTAAAGATAAACCTACAATGCTTGTATTAACAAGACAAAATTTACCGACATTACAAGGTACAGAACAACATGCCTATGAAGGTGTGAAACGCGGTGGCTACATAATCAGCAGCTCAAAGAAAGCGAGCCCAGATGCAATTCTTATTGCCTCAGGTTCGGAAGTTCAATTAGCTATTGCTGCTCAAGAAGTACTTCGTAAGCAAGATGTTGATGTAAGTGTTGTTAGTCTTGCCTCATGGGACCGATTCGAAGAGCAGGATGAAAATTATAAAGAACAAGTTCTTCCAAAGGCTATCAAGAACCGTGTTGCAATTGAAATGGGCTCTTCATTGGGTTGGGAACGATACGTTGGTTTAGAAGGGAAAATCATGGGTATTAATACATTTGGTGCCTCTGCAAATGGCGATAAACTTATTGAGGAATATGGTTTTACCGTAGAAAATGTAGTGAATAACGTAAAAGAATTAGTTAAATAAGAGCTATCTGAGAGTGGAGTGTTCATTATAAAATGAACGCTCCGCTTTTTTATGGTTAAGTGGTATTCTCTTGTAGATTCTATGTAGTTTTACGAAAAGAATCGTTATTAAACTCAAGTTATCTCTATTTCGACAAAACTAGTGTTTTTTTGTTTCACAGAGTGACATTATTTTTTAGTAGAATCATTATAATAGTAAATAGAAAAGGGGAGGGACGCTAAAAAAATGAAAGAATATAAGATTTACTGGATTAAAGAAGAGTTTGCTAGACATTATTACTATAAAAGTGATATTTTATATCGCTTTTTAAGAGAATTTCATATGCAGAAGAATCGAGTTGATCTAGTATCACAATTTAATTTCATTACAGAGAGCTTCCCTAAAGATACATTAACTTTGCAATTATTAAGGCAACCCAAAAATAGATTACAAAATGAACAATATATTGATATAGTTGATATTAAAAGTAAGCATAGCTTAATCTCTTTACATATCGAGGAAAAACAGATAAAATTTCGTTGTGAAACATTACAGGATGCTGAAACATTATTATTCCCTGCCTTAAGACAATTCCATCCATTTCTTTTCATAATTGATGATCATTATGAAAACTATGGTTGGATTTCGCCTGCAAGGACAAGTATTGGTTATAATAATGAACAAGTATTGTATTCTTAGAACTGTTTTACTATACTGTAAAAGAGACAGCACGAAGGAGGAAAACGATAGATGGACGTAATTTGGGTAGTACTTATTGCTATAGCAGCTTTAATCGCTGGTGTTGCTCTTGGATTTTTTATCGCAAGAAAGTACATGATGAGTTATTTGAAAAAGAATCCACCAATTAATGAGCAAATGCTTCGCACTTTAATGATGCAAATGGGTCAAAAGCCTTCACAGAAGAAAATCAATCAAATGATGCGTGCAATGAATAACCAAATGGACAAGTAGTATTCTGGAATAATTACTATTATATTTTACATTGCACAGAGATACCCCATACTAATGAATAGTAGGGGGTTTTTTCATGACATTATATTGTCATATTCCCAACAAAAGTTTTGAAGAATATTCTGCTATAATGAAAGTAGAATTATAATTCAGGAGGCTAATTATGTCTGAGGTTAACGTGTTTCTTGCGTTTGGAGCAGGATTTCTTTCATTTATTTCACCATGTGTCTTGCCCTTGTTTCCAGCATTCTTATCTTATATCACCGGTATGAGTGTTAGTGAAATAAAAGATGATAATAAAATGTTAAATCGGAAGAGTATATTACATACCGTTTCTTTTTTAATTGGGTTTTCTAGTATTTTTATTGCGTTAGGATTTACAGCAAGTGCTGTTTCTGATTTTTTATTGACTTACCAAGATATTATTAGACAGGTAGGGGCATTACTTATTATCTTCTTTGGGCTAGTCATTGTAGGAATCTTTAATTTTAAGTTCTTGATGAAAGATAAGAAGATTACGTTCAAAAATCGACCATCAGGATATTTTGGATCAGTATTAATAGGGATGGCGTTTTCAATGGGGTGGACTCCATGTACAGGGCCTATCTTAGCAGTAGTTCTTTCATTAGCTGCAACTGATCCAGGCTCTGGCATGGTAATGATGGTTGCTTATGTGCTAGGATTCTCCATTCCGTTTTTAGTTCTTTCATTCTTTGTTGGAAAATTAAACTGGATAAAAAGAAATAGCCATAAGTTAGTGAAAATTGGTGGTTATTTTATGATTTTTATTGGTATCGCTCTGTTTTTTGACTGGATGACAAAACTAACAGCCTTCCTTGCAGGTTGGGTAGGTTTCGTTGGATTTTAGTAGTAATCTGTATTATGATAATACGTAAAGATTCTACATAAGGACGTGTTATCATTGAATAAACCTAATAATTTGATTTTACAAACGGCAACATCATTAATTGCTTTTCTCTTATTAGGGTTTTCCTTATATCTATTTTTTGCAGGACATAATTCTCCCGGTGGAGGATTTATTGGGGGACTGGTTACTGCTGCTGCAATCGTATTACTGTATATGGCTTACGGTATAGATTTTGTTAATAAAATCTTACCAGTCAATTTTCGAGTGCTAATACCAATAGGATTATTAGTAGCATTACTGACAAGTATGGGTTCATTCTTGTTTAACGTCCCGTTTCTTTCTCACACATATGATTATTTTACTTTTCCAATCTTTGGAAAGGTGGAACTTGCAACTGCAACTCTATTTGATTTAGGGGTTTATCTTACGGTAGTTGGAGTTACAGTTACTATCATTGTAAATATTGCGAATGACCGCAAAGCATAGATTTTTGTATTCTATTAATAGTGGGGGATTGGTGAAATGGCTAAAATTCTTATCGTTGATGACGCGAAATTTATGCGTACTACCCTCCAAACAATCTTAACTAAGAGTAATCATGAGATTGTTGGAGAGGCTGAAAATGGTGAAATTGCAGTTTCACTTTATAAAAAGAACAAGCCTGATTTGGTTATTATGGATATAACTATGCCAGTGATGAATGGTATTGAAGCAATTAAAAAGATAAAAGAATTTGATGTGAATGCTCTAATAGTTGTATGTTCTGCCATGGGACATCAGAAAGTAGTGGTTGAAGCTATTGAGCTTGGGGCTAAGGACTTTATTGTGAAACCGTTTGACGAACAACGTGTACTGGAAACAGTAGAGCGGACATTGTCATTTATTACTAGTTGATTATTAGACTGAAAAGAGTGTTATTATGTTTTGGATTATAGCAAGTACAATTGTAGCCTTATTTATGGCTTCCTTGATGATTGTTGTGCGACTTAAAGCTTCCAAAAGACCAGCATCTGTTAAGCGAATAATTTTACCACCGTTATTCATGAGTACGGGTGCCTTGATGTTTGTTTTTCCAGAATTTCGAGTACATTGGATGCAAGTACTAGAAGCATTAACAATTGGCGTGTTTTTTTCAGTCTTTTTAATAAAAACATCGAAATTTGAAATTCGAAGTGAGCAAATTTATCTAATTCCCTCTAAAGCATTTGCATTTATCTTAGTTGGACTTTTAATTATAAGACTGATTCTAAAACTAATAATTGGAAGTACAATAACATTAGGTGAAACTAGTGGGATGTTCTTTTTATTAGCCTTTGGAATGCTGGTGAGTTGGAGAATAGCAATGTTATATAAATATAAGCAGTTAGAGAAACAATTAAAGGTGCCTTCATCTACATGAAGGCACCTTTAAATTTAATTTTTTTTATATTGAGCTTGCCAATCTGTTCGATAATCATCATTAGATTGTTTAAATAATGACTCATATGGACTGACATCAATTTGTTTTTCTTTCAACTTTTTCCTTAGAAATTTATGATCTCGTTTTGGAGTTGCTAGAATATAACCCTCTATTAGAATTTCTTGGCTAATTTTTGATTTTCCTTTTTCAATAGCTACTTGACCTATTTTACTAGCAATTTTTTGTCTTGCCACATCGCGAAATAACTCTGGCACAGGAGAGACTAGCTCCTCTAGTAATGCTTTTTCATGTTCATTCCACATATGTCTCGATTCTTCAAGATAATAGACTTCCCAATCCATCATCGATTTACCATCCGCTTTAGGAATTTGTTTTAGGAATTTACGAAACATGAAATAACCACCAATTGCCATTAATACTATCATAAAAAATCCCCAAAACACTATAACATATGACATAATATCCACCTTTTTCTGCCTGATTATTTTACAAGAAAACCAACATATTTGTTGAATTATATGTAACAATGCTGTAATTTTACTACTAAAGAGTTAAAATAATTCTGATAAACCATTACTTTTAACTATTATCTATGCTACTATTATTATAATTATAGATTTGATTTTAAACAACTTTCATATTTGTATATCATTCAACATATAGTATTATTAAGCTATGAAAGAGTATGAATTTGTAATAAAGGGGCGGATTCAATGGGGAAAGAAACAAATAAAAACAATATAGATCCTGTTTCGTCAATACCAGTCAGCCCTTATGAAAAAGTTTTTCCAGTATCTAATAACTCTAGTTTATTAAATTTACCTGATATGATAGTTAATTGGATCGGACAAAATAGTAGTGACTTTTTCTCGGTATGGGATGAAGATGGGGTTGGACAATATTTCTCGCCAGCAGTTGAGCGGGTACTAGGCTATGATGCGGACGAGCTAGTAGGGAAATCATACCTTGACCTGGTTCTACCAGAAGACGTCCAATATTTAAGAAAAGAGTTTATTCGTGAAACTTTCACAAATCAAACATTTAATTTACATATCCTAAATTTTGAACAGAAATACATATGGTGTGAATGTAAAGTTGCAAGATTAAAGGATTCATCAAATTTAAATGCATATTATGTGACTAGTATTCGTGACATCACTGAAAAGAAAGAAACAGAAGAGATGATGATTCGTTCAGAAAAAATGTCTATTGCTGGTCAGTTAGCAGCTGGTATTGCACATGAAATTAGAAATCCACTCACCTCAATAAAAGGATTTCTGCAATTGCTACAAGCTGGAGTAAACAGAAAAGATGTCTATTATAAAATTATGATTGATGAGATTGAGAAGATGGAAACCATTACATCAGAGTTATTGTTTATCTCAAAGCCGCTGACGGATAATAAAAAACAGGAATCAATATTAGAAATGATTCATGATGTATCAGAGCTTTTAAAACCCCAAGCCAAATTAAAAAACATATTTTTAGAAACAATTGGTGAAGACCAATATATCTTTTGTGATAGATCACAAGTTAAACAAGTATTAATCAATATTATTAAAAATGGTATCGAAGCAATGGAAGAAGCCGGGAGAATAATTATCAAGATAGTGGATTTAGAATCAGAAGTAAGCATAGACATTATCGATGAAGGTCCAGGTATTGATGAAGAAGTAATACATAAATTAGGTGAACCATTTTTTACGACTAAGCAACAAGGAACAGGCTTAGGATTAATGATTACAAAACAATTATTAGAAAGACATAACGCAAAACTTTCCATACTACAAAACACAGGGAAAGGAAGTACATTTCGTATTATTTTTCCAAAACTGAACTAATCCTAAATACTTCATTATAATTAACAGGGAAAATAATAATTACAACCATATAAGAAAAACTTATCACCTTGAATAAGTTTTTCGTATAGTCGTTCGAGTATGAAACAATTGTTTTATACTCGATTTTCATTTAATATGAATATGTAGAAAACTAATAGAATTTGGATATGCTCTTTAGATTATGAATAAACCATAGACATAGCAACATTCCAATTCTTGAAAAAAAGCAGAAAGGGGTTTTTGCGAGTGGGAGAGAATATTGTCTTCGATGCAAAGAAGAAATTCGACCTTAATGGTAAAACCTATAACTACTATGAATTAAAAGCTTTAGAAGAAGCTGGCCTAGGTAAAATTGACAGACTACCATTTTCTATTCGAGTATTACTAGAATCTTTAGTTCGTCAATATGATGGCCGTGTAATTAATGATGAACATGTTGAAGCCTTAACAAAATGGGGAACAAAGGAAGGTGTTGGGGTCGATGTACCTTTCAAACCATCCCGTGTTATCTTACAAGACTTTACTGGAGTACCAGCTGTAGTAGACCTTGCTTCATTGCGTAAAGCAATGGTTGATCTAGGTGGTAATGCAGAAGAAATTAATCCAGAAGTTCCAGTTGATTTAGTTATTGACCACTCTGTACAAGTTGACCAATATGGTACAGCAAGTGCTCTACAAGCTAATATGGATTTAGAATTCAAGCGTAATGGTGAGCGTTATGAATTCTTACACTGGGCTCAAAAAGCATTTAAGAACTATCGTGCTGTTCCTCCAGCAACTGGAATTGTACACCAAGTAAACCTTGAGTATCTTGCAAGTGTTGTACATGAACTTGAGAATGAGAATGGTGAATATGATGCATTTCCTGATACATTAGTTGGTACTGATTCTCATACCACAATGATTAATGGTCTAGGTGTATTAGGTTGGGGAGTAGGTGGAATTGAAGCAGAAGCTGGAATGCTTGGTCAACCTTCATACTTCCCACAACCAGAAGTAATTGGTGTGAAATTCACTGGTAGCTTCCCTCAAGGAACTACTGCAACTGACTTAGCTCTAAAAGTGACACAAGTCTTACGTGAACAAAATGTAGTAGGGAAATTTGTTGAGTATTACGGACCAGGACTTAAAGACATGCCACTAGCTGACCGTGCTACCATTTCCAACATGGCTCCAGAGTACGGTGCAACATGTGGTTTCTTCCCTGTAGACGAAGAGGCACTTAACTACCTTCGCCTAACTGGCCGTAGTGAAGATCATATTCAGTTAGTTGAAAAATATTGTAAAGAAAATGATCTTTGGTATTCAGCTGATATGAAAGATCCTGAATATACAAACGTTATTGAAATTAATCTATCAGAACTAGAACCAAACCTTTCTGGACCTAAGCGTCCGCAGGACTTGATTCCTCTATCTAACATGCAAAAGGAATTCAAGAAAGCTATTACTGCTCCTCAAGGAAACCAAGGTTTTGGACTAGATAAATCAGAGTTTGATAAAGAAGTAACAGTGAAACTTTCTAATGGTAAAGAAACCGTTATGAAAACAGGTTCTCTTGCAATTGCAGCTATTACATCTTGTACGAATACTTCCAACCCATATGTAATGTTAGGTGCAGGACTACTAGCTAAGAAAGCGGTAGAAAAGGGATTAGAAGTACCGGCTTATGTAAAAACTTCATTAGCTCCTGGTTCTAAAGTTGTTACACGTTACCTTGAAGATGCTGGTCTAATGCCATATCTTGACAAACTAGGGTTTAGCTTAGTTGGATATGGTTGTACGACATGTATAGGTAACTCAGGTCCACTTCTTCCTGAGATTGAAGAAGCGATTGCTAAGAATGATTTAACGGTTTCATCGGTTCTTTCTGGTAACCGTAACTTTGAAGGTCGTATACATCCATTTGTAAAGGCAAACTATCTTGCTTCACCTCCACTAGTTGTCGCTTATGCTCTTGCTGGAACGGTGGATGTTGATTTAGCTAAAGATGCAATTGGTACTGATGCAGATGGAGAGCCTATTTACTTAAATGATATTTGGCCTTCAATGGAAGAAATTAAGGAAGAAGTAAATCGGGTAGTAAACCCAGAAATTTTCCGTAAAGAGTATGAAAATGTATTTAGCTCTAACGAAAAATGGAATGAAATCAAAACTACAGATGAGCCTATCTTTGAGTGGGATGAAGAATCGACTTATATTCAAAACCCACCATACTTCGAAGGTTTATCTAAAGAACCTGGTAAAGTAGAAGCACTTAATAACTTACGCGTAATTGGTAAGTTTGGTGATTCCGTGACTACTGACCATATCTCTCCAGCAGGTGCAATTGCGAAAGATATGCCAGCAGGACTTTATTTACAAGATAAAGGTGTTTCACCTAGAAACTTCAACTCTTATGGTTCTCGTCGTGGTAACCATGAAGTGATGATGCGTGGTACATTCGCGAATATACGTATTCGTAACCAAATTGCCCCTGGCACAGAAGGTGGTTACACAACTTACTGGCCAACTGGTGAAGTTATGCCGATCTATGATGCAGCAATGAAATATCAACAAGATGGGACTGGCTTAGCAATTCTTGCGGGTAAAGACTATGGTATGGGATCTTCTCGTGACTGGGCAGCTAAAGGTACTAACCTTCTTGGAATTAAGATGGTTATTGCTGAAAGCTTTGAGCGTATTCACCGTTCTAACCTTGTTATGATGGGTGTATTACCATTAGAATTTGAAAAAGGTCAAAGTGCTGAGACATTAGGCTTGACTGGTAAAGAAGAATTCAATTTAGAAATTGGTGAAGATGTTAAACCACACGATCTAGTAAAAGTTACAGCTACAGACGAAAATGGTAAAACAACTGAGTTTAAAGTTGTAGTTCGCTTTGATAGTGAAGTGGAAATTGACTATTACCGTCATGGTGGTATTTTACAGATGGTATTACGTAACAGATTAGCCAACTAATTTTTATAACGAGCTCCTTTTATGAGGAGCTCGTTTTTTATTTGGTAAAGGAGAAGGGATAGTAATATGTGAAATCTCTTTGACTTTTGTGTATATTTCTTTATTATTGTTTCTTAGATTGTATACTATAAATAGAAGTGATAAATATACATAAGTTGGGAGCACATACAATGTTTAAAAAGATCATAGGAATTGCAATCCTAGCGGTTCTAGGTATTGTATTAGTAATAAATATAGTTGAAACCAATAAAAAAGAAGAAGCATCAGGGCCCAATATGGTAGACGTAACGGGTGATACTTCTGTCGACGGTGTTCAAATTGTTTCTCCTGGAGCAGTTGGAATCAAAGAAGGAGATCAAGCTCCAGATTTTGAATTACCACTATTAAATGGTGAAATGATAAAGCTTTCTGAGTTAAAGGGTAATAAAGTGTTAATTAATTTCTGGGCTTCCTGGTGTGGACCATGTAAAAAGGAAATGCCTGAACTTGAAAAATTATATAAAGAACATGGTGATGAAATTAAAATCATTGCGATAAATGCAACAGATTCTGAGAGAAATGAACAGGTTGTGCGAGATTACATCGATGAAAATGGTTATACATTCCCAGTAGCACTTGATAAAGACATGAGTGTAACTGATGAAATGTATAGGGTAGCAACAATTCCAACATCGTATTTTGTTGATACGGCAGGTAAAATTCAATCAAGGTATTTTGGACCGATGACTTATGATTTTATGGTGGACACCATCAATGCTTTAAATTAAACGATTATAATTTTGCAAAAATTATTATAAAAAAAGTAAGAAATGGTAATACTTCTATTAAAAGGGGTGATTACCATTTCTTTAAAGAAAAGACTTTCGTTTGAAGAGCTGGTTCAGGCTAATCGTCAACAAATATTAGAAGATAGGGCAATATTGGACCGAATCGAAGATAATTTAGAAAGAAGAGCGAAAGAATTACTATCGAAGCGTAAAGAAGCATGATAGTTAACAAATGCTCGTTACAATAAACTCTTTATGTTGTATCCAGATATTTACAACATAAAGAGTTTTTTCCATTATCCTTTAATGATTTATCGGTATAGTAACGTTAAAACATCAAAGAATAACTATGAAGTTTGACAACTATAAAAAGGAGGATGTCAAATGTCTGAAAAAGAACATTCACCGAAACCCGATGATCGTAGTGATAATGTAGAAAAGTTGCAAAATATGATTCATGACACTATAGAAAATATAGAAGCTGCTCATGAAACAATGCATTTTGCTTCGGGTGAAGAAAAGCAGAACATTGTAGACAAGAATAAACGTCGTGAGGAAGCTATTGAAGGGTTTCGTTCAGAAATATCTGATGAAGTACGTAGTCAGAAGTAAGAAGTATATGAACCTCAAATCGTTAATAGATTTGGGGTTTTTCTTTTGAAAATAAAGTGCTTTATTAATCTTTGAATGTAAAAAACTGAGATAAACTTAGATTGGAAAGTAAGGAGGAGTTATAATTGAAAAACGTAAAAGTTCCAATCGAAGTTAGATATCAAGAAACGGATCAAATGGGCGTTGTATACCATGCAAATTATTTGGTTTGGTTTGAAATAGGACGAACTAAGTTCATTGAATATCTCGGTTTAAGCTATGTAGATATGGAAAAGAACAATGTTGTTTCACCAGTTGTGGATGCCCAGATTTCATTTAAGAAACCAGTTAAATACGGTGAGAAGGTCTACGTTGAAACTTGGATTGAACACTATGATGGACTTAGAACAGTTTATGGATACAAGGTAATGGACGATAATGAGGAAGTTAGAGTATCTGGAAGTACCAAGCATGTTATCGTAAATAAAGATAGTTTTAGACCGTTGTCATTACGAAGAACATTTCCTGAATGGCATGAAATATATATGCAACAAATCGAAGGTGAAGTATAATGGCATTTGGTTTGAAAAGGGAAGAAATTCATAGCTGGAAAACTAAAGTGGAGAGTGGAGAACTTGCATTCTTAACACATTACTGGTTAGATGATCGTTTTCCTGGATGCACAACCGTTACAAAGGTAGGCTGCAATAATATTAATATTCTTATTGAATGGGGAAAACAATATGAACTTGAACCAAATTGGATACACCTTGATAAAAAATATCCACATTATGATTTATTTGGAGAAAAACAAAAAGAAGTGTTAACAAAAGAAGGGAAATGGGATCAAATAATAAGATTTGGCCTATAAGTTAGCGCTCAAGAAAGCTATCTTGAGCGCCTTTTTTCTTTCTTTTCAGGTACATAATCGACACCACCCGGATGAAATGGATGACATTTACTTATCCGTTTAATTGTTAAATATCCACCTTTAATAGCTCCGAACTTTCTAATTGCCTCTAATCCATATTCGGAACAAGTGGGATGGAATCGACATGTTGAAGGTGTAAATGGACTAATAGCATTCCGGTAAAATTTGATTAGTCCGATAAAAATGTATTTCATGAAATAACCTTCTCATTAATTTTAGTTTTTATCATAACGTATTGTTGCAATTGCATCATGCATATGAATAGATTCTTCATTCTGGCATGTAACAGAAAAGCTTTTAACATAAGGTAATTCATATAGATCTGCTGCCACTAACCGCGCCATATCTTCGACAAATCGTGGGTTTTCATATGCTTCTTCTGTAACCATTTTTTCGTCAGGACGTTTTAGAATTGGGTGTAGTCTAGAACTTGCATTACTTTCAGCAGCTTCTAGTAATGCATATTTCCAATCTTCTTCTTCATTAAAACTATCTGATAGAGCAACCTCTATTGATACATTGCCCCGTTGATTATGTGCGCTATATTCACTTATTTCTTTTGAGCAAGGACAGAGTGTTGTAACAAGTACGGACATGCCAACACGGATTTGGTAACCGAAGTTTTCGTTATATGATATTTTTATAGTTAAATCGGCATGGTTAAGTCCAGTTAAACCACTACTCGGTCCCTTACGCTCATAAAACCAAGGGAATGTTAATTCAATTGTTGCATCACTTTGCCCTAAACGGTCAGCTAAATCTTTTGTAAACTCTTTTAATACAGAAATCTCAATGAGGAAGCCATTTTTACTATAATCAGCTAATTGCTCCATAAAACGACTCATATTAGTTCCTTTACTTGATTGCTTAATACTAGATGTAAAGGTGAAAGATGCAATACTTGTTTGTTTCTTTGGCTCATTCATACTATGAATTAAGATTGGATGCTTTACATTTGTGATCCCAACAGCATCTAGCTCAAAGAGAAAATCCTTCTGTAAATTTTGAAGGTCAGTCATTTTTTCTTTCTCAACTGGCTTATGTTTCGGACCAGGTTCAACAGAACCAAATAATTTATGTCTTTCTTCCTTTGTAGGTAGACTTTTTAGCGATATATGATTTGAATTCATGTTTGTTATCCCTTTCTTCACTGCAAGACTTGTCTCATATCAAAGTATAAGCCAACAACACATTTTATTTCAATTATACCGCTTCTACATCCATTTGATTTTTGGTTCAGTTTTGTTAATAATTCGTTTTATGTTAGCAATATGTCGATATATAACAAATAACGTTAATGCCCCGACCACAATCATTAGTCCAATATCACCAAAAAAGATGGAAACAATAAATGAAATTACTCCTGTGATCATGGAAGAAAGTGATACGTATTTAGATATTTTTAATGATAGTAAGAATGTAACAACCATTACAACAAATAAAATTGGGTTAACTCCGAGGATAATACCACCAGAGGTTGCAACTGCCTTACCACCTTTAAAGCGTGCAAATATTGGGTAAGTATGACCTAACACAGCAAAGATACCAATTGCAAGTTGATATACATCAATATCAAAGAATACTGGCATTAATGTTGCTAATGTTCCTTTCAAAATATCTGCCAATGTTACGATAATACCAGCCTTAACACCTAACACACGAAATGTATTAGTGCCACCTAAATTACCACTCCCATGCTGGCGAATATCAATGTTATAGCCAACCTTCCCAACAATTAGAGCTGAAGGTATTGATCCCAACAGATAAGCAATTATGGCCAATAGAACATATTCCATATAAATTTCCTACTTTCATTCATTATTTACTTAACAATATGTATTCTCTATCCATTTTATCACGAACTATTAAGATAAGGTACCAATTTTATTAGGATATTACCTTAATAAGAAGATTATATACAAGTTCTTAGGAACAATAAAATATTTTTTATATTTAGCGCTTGGAATGGATAAAGGTATAATACTGATTTAAATTCAGATATCATGTTAAACTAGTATTAAGTATATCAATTAATGAGGTGAAAACTAAACATGAAGAATCCATCAAACGATCAAATAAAAGAAGTGTTAGAAACCGCAAAAACCATTGCTGTAGTCGGTCTATCAGATAATCCGGAAAGAACATCTTACCAAATTTCTAAAATAATGCAAGATAGTGGCTATCGTATTATTCCAGTAAATCCAACGGTAAATGAGGTGTTGGGGGAGAAATCATACCAATCTTTACAAGATATTGAAGAACCAATTGATATTATTAATGTATTTAGAAGACCAGAATATCTACCAGAAATCGCTAAGGAAGCAGCTATGACTGATTGCAAGGTCTTTTGGGCTCAACAAGGGATTGTCAACGAAGAAGCATATCGGTATCTCAACGATAAGGGTTTTACAGTCATCATGGATTTGTGTATTAAAGTGGCTCACGCTGTACTTCTTAAAAGTAAAAAAAGTTAATTCTTAGAAATTAATTTCAATATTTAGTAAAAAAGGATGGCATCTGTCATCCTTTTACAAATTTAAGTTAGTTATTTTACAATTACCTACACATAATTAGTAGAGGTATTATAGAACTTCTATACATTTCAAAATATCTTGTAGTATACTAATTAGGATGCTGTTTTGGTAATTATAAGTGACTTTACAAAAACAAACACCTGTTCTACTATATAAAATATGACAAAAATTGAATAATTGGTGAAGGGAGATAACGGAATTGGACAAGACACCATTACATTATTCTGATGATTCGATTCAAGTTCTTGAAGGACTTGAAGCAGTTAGAAAAAGACCAGGAATGTATATAGGAAGTACTGATCATCGAGGTTTACATCATCTTGTATTTGAAATTGTCGATAACGCAGTAGATGAGGCTTTAGCTGGCTACGGAAATGTTATTAAAGTAAAAATACATAATGATAACAGTATCTCTGTTGAGGATAGCGGAAGAGGTATCCCTACTGGGAAACATAGCTCAGGAAAGTCAACCATGGAGGTTATTTTTACAGTGCTCCATGCCGGTGGTAAATTCGGACAAGGTGGTTATAAAACAAGTGGAGGACTACATGGTGTAGGTGCATCCGTAGTAAATGCACTATCAGAGTGGTTAGAAGTAACATCCCATCGTGATGGTGAATCATATTTCTTACGATTCGAAAATGGTGGTAATCCTGTTGGAACAATCAAAAAGATTGGGACTACAAGAAAAGCAGGTAGTACGATCCACTTTAAACCAGATGCATCTATTTTCTCAACGAATGTCTTTAGCTATGAAACAATCTCTGAACGATTGCGAGAAGCTGCATTTTTATTAAAGGGACTTCGTATCGAACTAATAGATGAACGAACGGAAGAAACTGAAGTATATGAATATCCTGATGGATTAAAATCATTTGTACATTATCTTAATGAGGATAAAGACACCCTTCATGAGGTAGTGTCATTTGATGGAGAACAACAAGAACTTGAAGTTGAATTTGCATTTCAATTTAATGATGGCTTCTCAGAGAATATGCTTTCCTTTGTAAACCATGTTCGTACGAAGGATGGTGGTACACATGAATCCGGTGCTAAATCAGCCATTACAAGAATCTTTAATGATTATGCAAGAAGAACAAACGCTCTCAAAGAAAAAGATAAAAACCTCGAAGGTACAGATATTCGTGAGGGATTAACGGCAATTGTTTCGGTAAGAATCCCAGAAGAAAAATTGCAATTTGAAGGTCAAACGAAGGGGAAGTTAGGAACATCTGAAGCTCGTTCCGCAGTTGATGCGGTAGTGTCTGAAAAGCTTAATTTCTTCCTTGAGGAAAACCCTGATGTATCTGGCTTGTTAGTTAAAAAGGCAATAAAAGCAAAAGAAGCACGTGAAGCGGCACGGAAAGCACGTGATGATGCAAGAACTGGTAAAAAGAAACGTAGAAAGGATACCATCCTTAGTGGTAAATTAACACCTGCACAATCAAAAAACCCTGACAAAAATGAGCTATATCTAGTGGAGGGGGATTCTGCAGGAGGATCTGCTAAACAGGGAAGGGATCGTAAATTCCAGGCTGTTTTACCATTAAGGGGTAAAGTTATTAATACGGAAAAGGCTAAGCTTCAAGATGTATTTAAAAATGAAGAGATTTCAACTATCATTCACACTATTGGGGCAGGAATTGGTCCTGAATTTACATTAGAAGACGCTAGCTACGACAAAATTATTATCATGACAGATGCTGACACAGATGGTGCTCATATACAGGTATTATTATTAACATTCTTCTATCGTTACATGAGACCTTTAATTGAGGCTGGAAAAATCTATATTGCATTACCACCTTTATATAAGATTTCTAAGGGACAAGGTAAAAAAGAGCAGATAGTTTACGCATGGGATGATGAAGAGATGCGTGCTGCAGTTAATAAGTTCAAAAATGGGTATATTATCCAGCGCTATAAAGGTCTTGGAGAAATGAATGCAGACCAATTATGGGATACGACGATGAATCCAGAGTCTAGAACCTTAATACGAGTAACAATTGATGATATTGCTCGTGCAGAAAGACGTGTGACCACATTAATGGGCGATAAGGTAGAACCTAGAAGAAAATGGATAGAGTCTAACGTTGCTTTTGGACTTGATGATGAAACAAACATACTAGAGAACGAGAAAATACAATCTTAAATAGAGAGTTGAATAGAAAGAGAAGGGGGAAATGACTTGACACAGTCAGAAAAATTTCTCGATCTTCCATTAGAAGAAGTAATCGGTGATCGATTTGGTAGATATAGTAAATATATAATTCAAGACCGTGCTATTCCAGATGCACGAGATGGTTTAAAGCCAGTTCAACGTAGGATTCTTTATTCCATGTTCCGTGAAAAGAACACACATGATAAACACTTCCGTAAATCTGCTAAAACTGTTGGTAATGTTATCGGTAATTACCACCCACATGGTGATTCATCCGTATACGAAGCAATGGTACGCTTGAGTCAGGATTGGAAGATGCGTAATGTACTTATTGAAATGCACGGGAATAACGGAAGTATGGATGGCGACCCACCTGCTGCGATGCGTTATACAGAAGCAAGATTGTCCAAAATATCATCGGAGTTACTACGAGATCTCAATAAAGAGACAGTTGATTTCATGCCCAACTTTGATGATACAGATTTCGAGCCAGTTGTATTGCCTGCAAAGTTCCCAAACCTTTTAGTTAATGGAACAACAGGTATTTCTGCTGGTTACGCTACTGATATTCCACCGCATAATCTTGGTGAAGTAATTGATGGTGTGATAAAACGTATCGATAATCCAGAAATCACAATAGAAGAATTAATGAAAGTTATTAAAGGCCCAGATTTTCCAACTGGTGGAATCATTCAAGGTGTTGAGGAAATCAAGAAGGCTTATGAAACGGGTAAAGGTAAAATTGTGGTTCGAGGGAAGGCTACAGTTGAACCTTTACGTGGAAATCGTGAGCAGATTGTCATTGATGAAATTCCATTCGAAGTTAATAAAGCGTTACTTGTTAAAAAAATTGATGAACTTCGTTTTGATCGCAAAGTAGAAGGTATTGCGGAAGTCCGTGATGAAACAGATAGAACTGGATTACGGATCGTCATTGAACTCAAAAAAGATGTAAACAGTGAAGGGGTTTTAAATTATCTATATAAAAATACTGATTTACAGGTAACTTATCATTTCAATATGGTTGCGATACTAGATAGAACACCTAAACTTTTATCTTTAACAGCAATGCTTGATGCTTATATTGGACATCAAAAAGAAGTGGTAACCAGATCCACAAAATTTGATTTAAAACAAGCAAAAGATCGTTCACATATTGTGGAAGGGTTAATCAAAGCAATTTCCATTTTAGATGAATTAGTTGCTACCATCCGAGCATCAAAGGACAAGCAGGATGCGAAAAAACAAATCATCGAAAAATATGGATTTACAGAAAGACAAGCAGAAGCCATTGTTATGTTACAGCTATATCGTTTGACTAATACCGATGTTACTCTCCTTGAGGCTGAAGCTGAAGAATTACGGGATAAAATTAAAGAGCTAGAATCTATTTTAGCCAGCGAAGAGAAACTATTAGAAACGATAAAAAACGATTTAAAACAGATGAAAAAACAATTCTCTGAACGTCGCAGAACAATGATTGAAGAAAAAATTGAAGAATTGAAAATTGATATTGAAGTAACTGTAGCAAGTGAAGATGTATTAATCTCTGTTACTAGAGATGGCTATGTTAAACGGACAAGTCTCCGTTCTTACGCTGCCTCTAATGGTGAGGACTTTGCTATCAAAGAAGAAGACCACCTTGTCGGTTTAATTGAAGCAAACACTACAGATAAGATCCTACTCTTTACTAATAAAGGTAAATATCTGTACTTACCAGTACATGAACTACCAGATATTCGGTGGAAAGACATCGGACAGCATGTATCAAATATTGTCCAAATCGATAAGGATGAGTATATCCTTCAAATATTACCTGTTCGGGAATTTAAAGAAGGAGAATTCCTAGTATTCTTTACTAAAAATGGAATGGTAAAACGAAGTGAATTGAAGATTTATGAGGCACAACGTCATTCTAAAGCACTTATAGCACTAAATCTTAAAAACGATGATGAAGTAATTAGTGTATGCCAAACAAAAGGTTACTCTGACTTATTTATTGCATCAAACAAAGGTTATGGACTATGGTACCATGAATCAGAAGTACCTGTTGTTGGACAAAGAGCTACTGGAGTTAAAGCAATACAATTAAAAGAAGGAGAATATGTTGTTGGAGGTCAGGTATTTGATGACCTTTCAGAGCCTTCTTTAGTTGTTGTAACACAACGCGGAGCATGTAAACGCATGAAACTGAGAGAGTTTGAAAAATCAAGTAGAGCAAAACGTGGTTTACTCATGTTGCGAGAGCTTAAAAATAAACCACATCGTATTGTTGGTTTCTTTGCTACTTATAAGAATGATACAATTTGTTTCTCAACAACAAAAGGTGAAAGACATCATTTCTTACCGCTAGACTTATCTAATAGTGATCGTTATAGCAATGGTTCATTTGTTATTGATTCAGACACACAAGGAGAAGTAGTGGAAGTTTGGAAAGAAGTAAACTATGAGAAACCATTTGACCCAACACTAGATTAAAATAAGGCAGACTGTTACCAAACAGTCTGCTTTTTGTAAAAATTGTTATTAAAAGATTGTATACTCATGCACTTGATAGAAAATGTGCGGTAACTAATGATTTTAGATAGTGCATCATTCCCGCTACGGAAATACACTCCGCACTCGCTGAGCGGCTGGTGAGCCTCCTCGCGCTTACTTCTTTAGGGGTCTCACCGATGCCTATCCTCCCGCAGGAGTCTCCGTGTATTTCCTTCGCTAGTATAGAATGGAAAAAATATTACATAAGATCAAAAACGTAATTTAATTTCTAACTCTGATTAGAAATCCAAACTAGCGCAGGTAGAATACGGAGACTCCTGCGGGAAAAGCACGTGTCCGAAGACCCCGCAGAGGTGAACTTTCCTCGAGGAGGCTGAGGCCGGGCCCGCGGAAAGCGGAGTATTCTGCCGGAGCGGTGTCGTACAGCTTATCCAATAACTAATTCTGTTGTAATTAAACTAGTTATCGCACAGTTTCTAACAAATACAGAAGATATAATGTACAAAACTTTACGAATAAAGTTTTCTAAAATGCATATGAACACGGATATAGGTATAATTTAGTAATTTGTGATATTACAGAAAGTTAGATGGGAAGATTTTATGATTATTACAACACCTGGTAAGTCGACTAGTAAAATTGTGAGAAAAGCAAAGAAATTTGCTAATGATTATAGCCTACCTTATAAAGAAAGACTTGGAGTATCCATTCAAACGCTGAAGAAAAAATATCGAGATGATGTTGTTATTGTAGAAAATGATAGAATCGTTATATCTCCTCTTAATAGCGAAGAGGAAATGTTCTACCATCCAAATTTAGCATTGATTAGAGCAAAACGAATCATCAATGGAGGAAAGGGTGGGCAGGAACCACTAATTTCGATAGCTAAGCTTAAAGAAGGAATGTCTTTTCTTGATTGTACACTAGGACTGGCATCTGATAGTGTTATTGCAAGCCTAATTGTTGGCCCAAATGGTAAGGTAACTGGTATTGAAGGGAATCCCCTTCTTTATTTCTTAACCCATGCAGGTTTAGTTTCTTTTTCGAGTGGAAATGAAATTGTAGATGCTGCGATGAGAAGAATTGATGTTATTCATCAAGATAATTTACATTTTCTAAAGAATTGTGACACAGATTCTTTTGATGTCGTTTATTTAGACCCCATGTTTCAAGAGTCTATTGACACCTCTAATGGCATAAATATAATTAAGGAGCATGCATTAAGAACTACTATTTCTGATGAATTAATACAAGAAGCAAAACGAGTGGCTAGAGCTCGAGTTGTGCTAAAGGACCACTGGAAGAGTGATAGATTTACACGGTTTGGTTTTACACAGTATAAAAGACAATCCTCCTCGACTCATTACGGTGTAATAGAAGTATAAACTGAATTAAATTTACCTTTACTATTTTACGAAAATTATGATAAGCTAAAATAGGTAATAAGGAAAGGAGGACTTGTGACGAATTTAAGAGACAAAATCATCCATTCAGCCTTACTTTTGTTTGAAAAACATGGTTTCCATGGTGTAACCGTTAATCAAATTGTTGAAAGTACTGGAACCTCTAAAGGAGGATTCTACCATCATTTCACATCTAAGGACGAATTATTATTTGTGATTCATGATACGTTTATTACGTATGTGCTTGAAAAAGCCTACATAGCAAAAAACACCTATGACTCTCCAACAAAGAAACTACAAGAAATCATTAAAAGTTTTGTGCAGGTCTTTGATTTGTATAAACCTCATATTTCAGTATTTTACCAAGAAAATGTTTACTTAAAGGCAGATTACGAAGAATTGATAAAGAAAAAGCGAGACCAGTTCAAAAATATTATTATTGATACGATCCACGAAGGAAAAACAAGTGGGGATTTTAGAGAGGATTTGTCAGAAGAAATTACAGGTATGGCAATACTCGGAATGGTGAATTGGACGTATAAATGGTATAAAAAGTCAGGAGAGAAATCAATTGAGGAAATTGGTGATATTTACGTAGATTTGATTATGCGTTCAATTTTAAATAACTAATATGAAAGCGCTATATTTGTAAAAACTTAGAGTAATAGCTTTATCACAAGCTATATTTTTTAAGCTAAAAACAGACCAACCAGTCGGTCTTATCTAGGAGGGTAAATTATGGATTTTAATTTAACGAAGGAACAAACAATGATCCGAAAAATGGTAAGGGATTTTGCAGAGGAAGTAATTCGACCTAGAGCAATTGAGATTGATACAGAGGCGAAATTTCCATTAGATATATTTGAGCAGATGGGCGAGCTTGGCCTTTTGGGGATTCCATTCCCTGAAGAATATGGTGGGGCTGGTGGCGATACACTATCCTATGCTATTGCTGTAGAAGAAATCGGACGTGTATGTGGAAGTACGGGCTTAAGTTATGCAGCAGCGGTTTCCTTGGGTGCTAGTCCTATCTACTATTTTGGAACAGAAGAGCAAAAGAAAGAATTCCTAACCCCATTAGCTTCAGGGAAAGCGTTAGGTTCTTTTGGTTTAACCGAGCCCAATGCAGGATCTGATGCAGGAGGTACAAAAACAACAGCAGTAGTTGATGGTGATGATTTTATTATTAACGGTGAAAAATGCTTTATTACCAATGCTAGTTTTGCCAAGACACTAATTGTAACTGCGGTAACAGGTAAAAATGAAAAAGGTAAGAATATTATTTCCGCGATTATTGTGCCAACTGATGCTAAGGGAGTTACTATCACAAGCAATTATGACAAGATGGGCGTAAGAGGTTCAGATACTGCAGAAATTGTACTAGATAATGTTCGGGTTCCAAAGACAAATCTATTAGGTGACGAGAAAAAAGGCTTTAGCCAATTCTTGTATACATTAGATGGTGGGAGAATTTCTATTGCAGCTCTGGGGTTAGGTATTGCACAAGCTTCATTAGAAAAATCGCTACAATATGCAAAAGAAAGAAAACAATTTGGAAAATCAATTTCTGATTTTCAGGCCATCCAGTTCAAGCTGGCTGATATCGCGATGGAAGTAGAATTAGCTAGAAATATGGTTTATAAGTCTGCATGGTTAAAAGATAATGATAAGCCGTTTACGAAAGAATCTGCTTATGCCAAGTTATTTGCTACGGAAACAGCGTTCCGAGCTGCAAACCAGGCTATCCAAATCCACGGTGGATATGGGTATATGCGTGAATACGAGGTAGAAAGATATTTGCGTGATGCCAAATTATTAGAGATCGGTGAAGGTACATCCGAAATTCAAAGACTTGTAATTGCTAGACAATTAGGTTGCTAGAATAGACGTCAGATTTCCTATAAGAAAAGGAGAGAAGTAATGATTTCAAAGGTATTAATTGCAAATCGTGGGGAAATAGCTGCAAGGGTTATTAGAACTTGTAAAAAAATGGGGATTCATACAGTGGCTGTATATTCAGAAGCAGATGCCAGTGCGCCATTTGTAAACATGGCTGACGAAAGTTATTTATTAGGGCCAGCACGTGTTAATGAAAGCTATCTAAATGTGGATAAAATCCTTTCTATTGCAAATGAAGCTGGAGTTGATGCTATCCACCCTGGATATGGATTTCTAAGTGAGAATGCTAGCTTTGCAGAAAAATGTGAAGCAGTAGGACTTACGTTTATCGGACCTACTAGTAAAGTAATGGATAAAATGGGAAGTAAAATCGAAGCAAGAAAAGCTATGAAACTGGCTAATGTGCCGATTGTTCCTGGTACTGAAGAAGCAATACCAACTGCTGAGGAAGCGGTAGAATTTGCGAACCAGATTGGTTATCCTATCATGCTTAAAGCTTCCGCTGGCGGTGGTGGAATAGGTATGCAGGTTGTAACTAATGATGATGAATTATTAAAAGCATTTCAAAACAACGCAAAGCGTGCTGAGACATTCTTTGGCGATGGCGCTATTTTTTTGGAGAAAAAAATTGATGATGCTAGACATATTGAAATTCAATTATTGGCAGACACTCATGGTAATGTTGTTCACTTGTTTGAACGAGAGTGCTCAATCCAACGAAGAAATCAAAAGGTCATAGAAGAAGCCCCTTCACCGTTTATTTCAGAAACAACAAGAACAAAGATGGGTAATGCAGCAGTTAGTGCAGCACTTGCTCTCGGATACACTAATGCCGGTACTATTGAATTTCTAGTTGATAAGAATGAAAATTTTTATTTTCTAGAAATGAACACAAGAATTCAAGTGGAACACCCTGTGACCGAAGAGATTACTGGAATTGACATTGTTGAAGAACAATTTAATATTGCTAATGGAAAAGAATTAACATTTAATCAAGAAGACTTAACCATTAATGGTCATGCTATTGAAGCACGAATTTATGCGGAAGATCCGAAAACGTTCTTCCCATCACCTGGACATATTACCACTTTCGAAGTTCCAAGTGGGCAGAATATTCGTTTGGAATCTGCCGTAACTAGTAACTTTCAAGTGACACCTTTTTATGATCCGATGATTAGTAAGTTGATAGTAAAAGGAAGTTCACGAGAAGCGGCAATTGAATTATTAATAGAAACATTAACAAGTACCAAAGTAGAAGGAATAAAAACAAATGTTCCACTACTTCTCGAAATTGCCACTCATCCAGAATTTGCTTCTGGTAATACTACAACTAAATTTATTGAAGAGCATTTTAAGCCAGTTAAAAAGTAGAAGACTTGAGGAGGAGAAATAATGGAAGAAGTAAAAGCAATGATGGCAGGTAACGTTTGGAAAATTGTCGTAGCTGAAGGAGACACAGTTGAGGAAGACCAAGATATCGTCATTTTAGAATCTATGAAAATGGAAATCCCAATTGCAGCGGAAGAAGCTGGGGTTGTTAAAGAAATTAAAGTTGCTGAAGGTGACTTTGTAAACGAAGGAGACGTTATCGCTATTATTGAATCGTAATATAAGAAGCTATAATTTTAGGAGGTTTCTATGAACTTAGTAGATTTAAAATTTATCGGTGAATATGTAGCCTTAATTACGTTAAATAGACCTGAGGCTGCTAATGCCATGTCAAAAGCATTACTAGATGATTTGAATTCTACAGTGGAAGAATTGAGCAGTAATAAACAAATAAATTGTGTTATTATCACTGGTTCTGGTGATAAAGCATTTTGTGCAGGTGCTGATTTAAAAGAACGTAAGGGCATGGATGATGAACAAGTAGTGGATGCAGTCAGGTATATTGGAAAATCAGTACTTGCTGTGGAGTCCATAAAAGTACCTGTTATCGCGGCGATAAACGGTGTAGCATTTGGCGGTGGATTGGAGCTAGCTCTAGGATGCGACATTCGAATTGCAGCTGACTCGGCCAAGTTGGGATTAACTGAAACATCTTTAGCCATCATTCCCGGTGCTGGTGGTACACAACGCTTACCTCGATTAATAGGGGTTGGTCGTGCTAAACAATTAATTTTTTCAGCAAAAGCCATTTCAGCGTCGGATGCACTATCCATAGGATTAGTAGAAGAAATAGTACCTAAGGAGGAGCTACTACATTATGCAATTGACGTTGCGAAGTCAATTGCTAAGAATGGTCCTATTGCTTTACGTCAAGCAAAAATGGCAATAAATCAAGGAATGCAAACAGATTTATCTACAGCTTTAGAAATTGAACATTTATGCTATAAAGAAACTATTAAAACAAACGATCGTTTGGAAGGACTTGAAGCATTTAAAGAGAAACGAACTCCAGTTTACCACGGAAATTAACCCTGTAAGGAGGTAGTACAACATGTCATATATAGAAGAACTACAAAAGAGAGTACAGCATATAGAAAAAGGCGGACAAATAAAATACCATCAGAAGAATGAAGAAAAAGGGAAATTATTTGTTCGCAAACGTTTAGAACTTTTATTTGATGAAGGTATAGACATAGAAGATGCATTTTTTGCTAATTGTATGGATGATTCATTACCATCAGATGGTGTAGTTACCGGTATTGGTAAAATTAATGGCCAAGATGTCTGTGTCATGGCGAATGATTCTACGGTAAAGGCAGGTTCATGGGGGAAAAGAACGGTTGAAAAGATCCTTCGTATTCAAGAAACTGCGCTTACGTTAGAATTACCGATTCTTTATTTAGTTGATTCCGCAGGTGCGAGAATTACGGACCAAATTGAGATGTTTCCTGGAAGAAGAGGAGCGGGGCGGATTTTCCATAATCAAATCAAACTCTCTGGGCGTGTACCACAAATCTGCTTACTATTTGGACCTTCTGCTGCTGGTGGAGCATATATTCCGGCATTTTGTGATATCGTTGTCATGGTTGACGGTAATGCATCGATGTATCTTGGGTCTCCAAGAATGGCAGAGAAAGTTATTGGTGAGAAAGTTACACTTGAAGAAATGGGAGGAGCTAAAATGCATTGCTCTGTATCTGGAGTTGGTGACGTTTTAGTGAAAACCGAGCCTGACGCGATAAGTTACGCACGAAATTATCTATCGTATTTCCCAAAGAACTTTAGAGAAAAACCAAGAGCATACGAATCAAAAGAAGTGAAGGAATTTGAAAAGTCAATCGAAGACATTATACCAGAAAATCAAAATGCACCATTCAACATGCATGATTTCATCAATAGAATAATTGATGAAGATAGTTTCTGTGAAATCAAAAAGAAATTTGCGCCAGAACTGATAACAGGTCTTTCTAGAATAAATGGAAAATCTGTTGGTATTATAGCAAATCAGCCAAGAATGAAAGGTGGAGTTCTTTTCCCGGATTCAGCTGATAAAGCAGCTAAGTTTATTCAATTATGTGATGCATTTAATATTCCATTACTATTCCTAATGGACGTTCCTGGATTTATGATTGGTACGAAAGTAGAAAGAGCAGGTATTATTCGCCATGGTGCCAAGATGCTTGCCGCGATGAGTGAAGCTACTGTTCCAAAAATATCTGTCATCGTTCGTAAAGCATATGGTGCAGGACTTTATGCTATGGCTGGCCCTGCATTTGAACCTGATGCTGTCATCGCTTTACCAACAGCACAAATTGCGGTTATGGGGCCAGAAGCGGCTGTTAATGCTGTTTACGCTAATAAAATAGCTGAATTACCAGAAGAAGAACGAGCTTCATTTATTAAACAAAAACAAGATGAATATCGTGATGATATCGATATATATCGACTAGCAAGTGAAATGGTTATTGATGCAATAGTGGAACCAAATAATTTAAGGAAAGAATTAGTAGAACGATACCGAATCTATGAAGCAAAAAATGTTTTATTTACTGAACGTAAACATGGTGTATATCCTGTGTAATAATAAGATCTCAGACGGGAACTGAATTCCTGTCTGAGATTTCTTTTTTGTATTCATAAATGAAAAATTTACTACGATTCGGTTTAGCAAAGCATGGACTAAAAAGTGGATATCTAACCAAATTGCTCTTATTTCATATAATTAAGTAAAAGAATATAATTATGTTAACCATAATTATATTATGTAAACTAAATAAAATTTCATAACTTCTAGTATTCGAGTTATGCTATAAATAGGAAAAAAAAGTGAAAGAGGGGGGAGTAAATGGAAGAAAGACAATTTCGTAATGCAATGGGAAGATTTGCTACGGGAATTACTGTTGTTTCATTAGAATATAACAATGAAATAATGGCTATGACTGTTAATGCATTTATGTCTGTATCGCTATCCCCTAAATTAATCGCCATTTCTATTGATGAAAAGGCAAAGATGTATAGTAAATTAGGTGAAGTAAATGAGTTTGGAATAAGTATCTTATCGAGTAATCAAAAAGATTTCTCTAAAATATTTGCGAAACAAGTGGAGTCTAAGGAACAGATCCCATTTATTAGCTTAGATGGTGTACCCGTTTTACAAGAAGCATTAGCAGCACTATCTTGTCGCATTGTTAATTCTTTAAAAGCGGGGGATCATATCGTATATATTGGAGAAGTGACACAGTACACTACAAGAGAAGTGGAACCAATAATCTTTTTTAATGGTAAATATCGTTATTTAAAATAAGAAAAGAAACCTACAAGTAAGTTGGTGAAATTTATGAAGGTTCGAGATTTTATGATTCAAGATGTAATTACTGTAACGGAAGGAACAACAATTAGAGAATTACTCGAAATTTTAGTAACACATAAAATTGGTGGTGTACCTGTAGTAAGTAAGGAAAATAAGTTAGTTGGTATGATAAGTGATGGAGATGTTATCCGTTATTTAAAGCCGAATAGTAGAACTGTGTTCGATATGTTTGCCATAGTAATGGTGAATGAACAAGAAAAATTAACGGATAAATTAGGATATTCCTTGGAAAAGAACGTGTCAAACCTAATGAAAACAAAGGATATAAAGACAGTTAAACCCGATAGTGATTTAGATACTGCCTTAGCTATCTTTTCTAGACACCATTTTAAGAAAATTCCCGTTCTAGATAGGGAGGATAAAGTAGTAGGGGTAATCAGTAGAGGAGATTTACTGCGTCATATTACCATGGAAATTATAAATAAAGAAAAAACTCCTTAAGTTTTGGGAAGTTTTTTCTTTTTTCTGCATCTGACATTATTAATTCTAATAGTTGGTGTAATTCTACCCGAGTGCAGCATTCTGCTTGAAATCAACTGACATAGTGTAAACAGGGTAGTAATAAGCCTTAACTATGCGCTATAATAAAGATATTATGTTGAAACAAAGGGGTTTATTTCACGTGAAGGCAACTAAACAGAATATCTCTGTGCTAGATTATGATAATCTAACTGGAATTTATCATGTTATGAAAGAACATGGGGATGACATAAACGCAGAAAAGATAATTGATTTATATAAGAAAAAACGATCAGATGAATTCATTATAAGTTTTACTGGGCATTTTTCAGCAGGGAAATCATCTATCATCAACGCTTTATTAGGTAGTGATATCTTACCAAAAAGTCCTATTCCAACCAGTGCTAATATTGTCAAATTAACTTCTGGCGAGGGCGTTGCTAGAATATTCTTCCGACATGATGCTCCAATTGAATACGACGAACCTTATGATTTAGACATGATTAAGGAGTATGCAAAAGATAAAGATACAATCACTCAAATCGAAATTAGCTCAAGCAAGCAAATTATTCCAGAAAATTGTACCATTATCGATACTCCTGGTATTGATGCTGCAGATGACACAGATCGAATTATAACAGAGTCATCCCTACATTTAGTTGATGTATTATTTTATGTGATGGATTATAACCATGTCCAATCTGAATTAAATATGAAGTTCCTAAAGAACATTCAATCTATGAAAATACCATTTTATATTATTATTAATCAGATTGATAAACATAATGAATGCGAATTAACCTTTCAATCATTTGAAAATAGTGTCAAACAAACGTTTGACCAATGGGGGATTTCACCTGAAGCAATTTATTATTCATCGTTAATAAAACTAGATGCTACACATAACCAATTCCAGCTAATTAAAAGTAAGATTCAAAGTTTATTTACCGACGAGAGAATTCAGCGATTAGATTTATCAGTGCAAAACGTAATTGCTGATCATAAACGTTTTTTATATGAGAAGCATGAAGAAGATATTGGAAACCTCTCACTTGAAAATCAAACGGATGAAAATCTACTGGAGAAAGTAGCTACGATACAACATTCACTTGAATCCTTAGAAAACATGTCAAGTGATTTTCAGAACGATTATATGGGTGATTTAGATCACACATTAAAAAATGCTTATTTAATGCCAGCAAATGTACGGGATAAGGCATTAAGTTTTCTAGAATCACAACAAAAAGATTTTAAAATCGGATTTATTGCTGCAAAGAGAAAGACCGAAGAAGAGAAGGTAAAAAGGCTTGAAGACTTTTTATCCAGTGTGAGAGAAAGCATGCATGCTAGCATTGAATGGAAGCTAAGAGAAAAGTTTGCCGAACGATTACGCTCTTATTCCATTACGGAACAGGAACTTTATGCTACCGTACAACAGTTATCGGTTTCAATTAACGAAGTAGATTTACTTGCAAACATAAAAAAAGGCGCTCAAGTTAATGGTGATTCTGTGTTGAACTATACGAATGACCTTGCAAATGCAATAAAAAACAAATACCGAAAAGTTGCTCGGGATACTCTCAACGCTATTATAGATGTCATTGAACATAAATCTGAACAAAAGCAATCGGAATATAAAGAGGAACTTAAAACTTATAATGAACTTGTAAAAGTAAATGAGGAATACCAAGCTTTAGAGGAAAAATATCAGAAGCAAATACACAGGATTAAAGATCAACTTCACAGACCGGTGTTTACTGTTGAAACTGAAAAGATACTCCAGAAAAAAATAGAAAAAGTTTTAATTAAAAAAGCTAAAACTGTGTCCAAAGTTGATGTTGTAAAGAAAACAGTAACCGATAAACATACCAATGAAAGAGAAGTAGAAAAAGAAGATATACCAACTGTGCAACGAGTTGTTCACGCCATACATGATACGGTAAAAGTATTGGAAGATATGCCTGCTTTTGAGTCTTTGGTTTCCGAATTAACTACTCGAAAAGATAGACTATCAAATCGCCAATTAACTATTGCATTATTTGGTGCATTCAGTGCAGGCAAATCATCATTTGCCAATGCTTTAATTGGTGAAGGGATTTTACCCTCCTCACCAAATCCTACAACTGCTGTTATTAATCGGATTACTCCAGTAACAGAAGAAAATGAGCACGGAACGGTAGTAATTCATTTAAAAGATCAAAAAACTTTACTACAGGATTTAGGTAATATCCTTAAACACTTTTCACCGCCAATAAATGATGATATCGGGAGTTTGGTAGATTGGATTAATCAACATAATATTCAATACAGTGATGAATTAAGTAATATGTTCCAAAGCTACTTACAAGCGGTATTAAATGGTTATGATGATCATAAAGAGCTTATTGGCAAAAGTAAAACAATCCAATTAGAGGATTTCGATGCATATGTTACGGATGAATCCAAGGCTTGTTTTGTAGAATCTATTGACTTGTATTATGACTGTTCTATCACACAAAAAGGTATTACTTTGGTAGATACTCCAGGGGCTGATTCAGTTAATGCTAGACATACAAACGTAGCATTTGATTACATTAAAAATGCGGATGCTATTCTATATGTAACCTATTATAATCATGCCATTACAAAGGCTGACAAGGATTTTGTGATGCAATTAGGTCGAGTAAAAGAAGCTTTCCAACTTGATAAAATGTTTTTTATAATTAATGCTTCAGATCTTGCCCAAGATAATACAGAATTAAATCTTGTAGTTAATTATGTGAATGAACAACTAAGTAAGTTAGGGATTCGTAACCCAAGATTGTATCCTATTTCAAGTAAAAGATCCTTAGCTGAAAAACAAGAAAAGAAACAAGTTAACGATCAAATACACAAGTTTGAAGAAGATTTCTATACGTTTTTAGAGAAAGACCTGTCTAAACTAGCAGTCAAATCAGCAGTTCATGAGTTAAATAGGACAATGCAATTACTCGAGCAATTTAAGCAAAAATCTAGCTTGAATGAACAGGAAAAATCCAAGTATAAACAGGAATTAATGGAAAGAAAAGACAAATTACTAAATACGGTTGATTCTGGTGACGATAGAACATATAATGAACGGGTCCACCAAAAGATTTCAAAGCAGTTGCACTATGTGGTTGAAAGAATTGGCATTCGTTTTCACGATATGTTTAAGGACAAATTCAACCCTACAACTATTACGGAATCCGGTCGTAAAGCCATAGCCCAAGTTGAGAGAAACACCAGGGACTTATTAGATTATTGTGGCTATGAACTATTACAAGAAGCACGAGCAGTTTCACTTCGAATCGAAGCTTATATACATGAACAAAACGTAGAGTGGATGCAAGTATATAAAGAGAAAATCAGTGAAGTTGATCATGATTTTTCTCTTCCAACATTTCAAAGTGTAGAATTATCAACGCCTGAATATATACAACCACTTCAGGATCTAGATATTAGTTTGTTTAAACAAGCTTTCTCATATTTTAAAGGTACTAAATCATTTTTTGAAAAAAATGACAAGGAAAAAATGAAAGATGTAATGTATCAGATTATAGAGCCCGAAATACAACGATTTACTGAACAAACTAAATTAATTATGTCTGATGCTTATAGTCAGCAATGGGAGTCCTTAGTTAATCAAAACATACAGGATATTCAACACGAAATTAAACAATATGTATTGAACAGCCTAGCTGTGTTAGAAGATCCGATTGACATGAATATTTTGGATAACAAGGAAAATGAATTGAAACAAATAATGAAAAATATACAATAGAGGACGTGGAATAGATTGCAACAATCAATCTTATTAGTAGACGGTATGGCTCTTTTATTTAGAGGATTTTTCGCTACGTCAATCCGAGGTAACTTCATGAAGAATGAAAATGGGGTTCCTACAAATGGTGTGTACCAATTTTTACGATATTTATTAAATGCAGTAGACACATTCCAACCCACACATGTAATCTGTTGCTGGGATATGGGAAGTAAAACATTCCGCACAACGATGTATGAGGATTATAAAGGCAATCGTTCAGCACCTCCGGAAGAACTAATTCCTCAATTTGATTTGGTTAAAGAAGTTGTTGATGCTTTTGATATGCCAAATATTGGTATTGAAAATTTTGAAGCGGATGATTGTATTGGTACACTTGCCAGACAATTCTCTAATGAGAATGAGGTATTAATCTTAACTGGTGATCAAGATATCCTTCAATTAGTTGAACCGGGTATTAGTGTAGCGATTATGAGAAAAGGTCAAGGGAATTATGAAGTTTTCACCGAGGAGAACTTTTACGAAAAGAAGGGACTTCAACCTAAACAAATTATTGATCTAAAAGGATTAATGGGGGATACTTCAGATAATTATCCAGGAGTTAAAGGAATAGGGGAAAAAACTGCATTAAAACTACTACAAGAACATGAAACGATTGATGGTTTGTTAGAGAATATTGATCAGCTACCTAAGGGTGTACAAACAAAGATAAAAACTAATCTGGATATGCTTCATCTGTCGAGAAGACTTGCTGAAATTCGTTGTGATGTACCGATTGAAGTATCATTAGATAAAGCTGGTTGGAAATATAACCGCGAGAAAGTAACACAAAAATTCGAGGAATTACAAGTGAATAACTTAATTAAACTTCTATCGTAATATCAAAGTAAAGACCTGTATTGTCTGACAATACAGGTCTTTACTTTTAGAAATTACTATTTACGTTTGTTGTTACGATTGTTGTTATTGCGATTATTATTATTATTGTTGTTGTTATCTAAATTATCATCATTTAGAAACTCATTCGCAAATTCAACATTATCATTGTTGTTATTGTTGTTATTATTGTTATTGTTGTTGTTGCGATTTTTGTTGTTCGCCATAACTAATTACCTCCTATTTTTTTTAGTGAAAATGAACATACTAGTTCTATTTCACCTTACAAAATGTATGTTACCCCGTTTATTTAAATTAATTCATTTAATTTACAAATTTACCCTTTTTATATTTTTCTATTGTACATAAGGTTAAAGATATGGGATAATCGAAAATAAATTTAGAAAAGAATATACAGTTTACTATAGATCTTAATTAGGAGAACTTTATGGGTAAAAAATCAATCTTTATCATTTTAAGTACAATAATTACTTGTGGTTTACTTGCTTTTATTGAACATGGTATTGAAATTAACTATCTAATTAAAACTATTTTAAAAATAGGCCTTTTTTACCTAACAATTCGAGTTTATATTCGAATATTTAAGGATTATCGATTTAGAGATGCTATTAGTATAGAAAGAATTTCTTTTAATGAGTGGAAACGGATTGTTATCCTCGGATTTACATCCGCCACCATCGTTCTCATCGCATATTTGATATTCTTGCCATTGATTAGTTTAGACACGATAAAAAATGATTTAACAGAGCGGCTGGGGATTAGTGCTACTACATATATATTTGTAGGCCTTTATGTGACATTTGGAAATTCTTTTTTAGAAGAATACTTCTTCAGGGGATTTATCTTTTTTAATTTACCAAAGAAATTAGGTTATATTTATAGCCCAATACTATTTGCTGCTTATCATGTCCCGATGATTGCTTTATGGTTTAGTCCATTGATTATGGGGCTATGTTTCCTCGGATTATGGATTATTGGATTGATATTTCATAAAGTAAATGAACGTAATCAAACAATTTGGTCCTCTTGGATGATACATATATGTGCAGATATTATGATCATATTAATTGGTTTAACATTATTTTATTAACAGAACTCATATTTAGAAGGAATGTTACCTTACCAAATTTTTACACTCTGTAAATTAATGTATTACTATTGTTACATAAGAAACAATAGAAGCAGGGGGATAACAATTTTACAAAATATGAGGTGACTATTATGGTTAAGCGATTGATTCCCTTGCTCTTTGCGTTAATACTTGTATTTCCAATGGGAGCAAGTGCACAAAATATCAAAATGTTTAATGAACCTCCTTTTGATTTCTATAAAGTTTCAAAAGGAGATTCATTTTGGTTTATAGCTAAGCGTTATGGTTTAGATTATCATGAGTTGATGCGATTAAACCCAAATGTGGTTCCGACAAACATGCAGGTTGGATCGGTAATTCGACTTCGTGCAACTGCCGCTAGCCCGACTACTTTCGAAGAGCAAGTTGCCCAGTTAGTAAACAAAGAGCGAGCAAAACAGGGATTATCACCATTGCTACACAGAGCAGATATAAAAAGTGTTGCAGAGAAAAAAGCAATGGATATGATTAATTCCAACTATTTCTCTCATACTAGTCCAAACTATGGATCACCTTTCGATATGATGAAAACGTTTGGGATTAAATATCGTACAGCTGGAGAGAACATTGCCAAAGGGCAAAAAACTCCACAAGAAGTTATGAATGCATGGATGAATTCATCAGGACACAGGGCCAATATATTAAATGCTAAGTTTGATTCCATTGGTGTAGGATATTACAATGGAGCATGGGTTCAAATGTTTACAGGGTCCTAAAACATTAACGTACAAGAAATAAGGAAGAAGAGGCTGGGACATAACTAAGAAGTCAAGTTGAAAACCTGAACGTTTTTCCGCATCAGCTCCGGAAATATACGGAGACTCCTGCGGGAGGAAAGGCATCGGTGAGACCCCGGAAGAGCTTTAGCTCTGAGGAGGCTCACCAGCCGCCCGCGGAAAGCGCAGTATATTTCCGGAGCGGGTCTATGCGCTTATCATATTAGTTCGGATTTTCATTAACTTAAACTCTTTTGTCCCAGCCTCTTCTTTATTAGGTGGGGAAGACAATGCTGCAATGGATAACAGGAGAATTTGAGAAGTACCGAAACATAGAGAATGCTCAACAAATGGAACGATATATGAAGGACCATTTCCCGTTTTTAGGTATTAAATCACCCGAGCGTAGAAGAATAACTTCACTATTCTTTAAAGAAACCGGATTACATAAACAACCTTTTAATTCAGATTTCTTAATAGAATTATGGGAAAAAGAGGAACGAGAATATCAGTATCTAGCTTTGGATTATATCGATAAACAACTTAAAAATATATCGAAAGAACATTTGTCACTAATGCATCAATTAATAACAACGAAATCCTGGTGGGATACAGTAGATATGTTAGCTCAAAAACCTATTGGTAAAATCGCAGTGGATTCACCAAGTATTATCAATAGTACCATTGATAATTGGTCTCAAAATGAAAATATGTGGTTAAGAGGACAGCAATATTATTTCAACTAAAATATAAAGAAAAAACGAATGAAGACTTACTATATACATACATAAAAAGAAATTCAGACAGTAAAGAATTCTTTATTCAAAAGGCAATAGGATGGGCACTGCGAGAATACTCAAAAACTAATCCAGAATCTGTTCGTAATTTTATAGAACAAAATAAGTTAGCAAACCTTAGTATACGAGAGGGAAGTAAATATCTATAATTTAAATAAAAGGATGGACATCGCTCTTATATGATTATTTAGTAAAGCGGTTAGCATAAGAACTCGCAACAAATGAGTCTGGTTTGATCTTGGGCTCAATGCCTAATGATTCCATCCTTCCAACCATCTCATTTACAAATACCCTTGTTTTGTTTTTATGAGAAGAACCAATGTCAATATGCCCCTCAATGGTAAAGGAGGATCCCTTATAGATATTGGGTAGAACAATATCGATTAACTGGGTCTTTTTTTCTTCTGTAAACATGGAAACCACTTCTTCTGTTAAAGTTGTTTCATAGGATATTCTCTCATGGAGATTCATCATCTTCCTTGGAACGATTACTTTGCGTATGCATGCCCAGGCACCTTTGGATTCACGCTGAATAACTATTCCAGTTATAAATCTAGTGTAAGTTGGATGTACTTGAGAATCGGTACCAAATATCAAACGGTACTGCCCATTAGGTTCTTTATCCATGAATCTTACAATATGTCCGAATACCTCATCAAATGACATACTTTTATGAGTTAAATTTTGAAAGCTAAAATCCAAAACTTTTAGTTTGGCCACAACAGAAACCTCCTATATTAACTCCTTATTTATTATTTTAACTAAAGAATCCTATGACTATTCTTTAGTTTTTGTTAAACTTTCTAAGAATTGACTGTTTTATTAAAAAAACTTTCCAAATACCACTTCTTAATATATTATTCGGGAATATATCATTTTGTATCTCTATTGGATATATCAGTTAAATAATCGACATTTTCACTACTTTCACTTTACCTAAATGGTTAATAAGTACCAGAAAATAATTCTAAATAGTTATTTTGATATATTGACTATTGCCTATATTCCCTCCAATCTAGACTATAGAATTGGAAAATAAAGGAGTGCGGGTATTGCGATATTATTTTTTGATACTTATGACCGGTTTATTATTCATTGTTGCATCATGCAGTGAAGATAATCAGACTAAGGTAGAAGAACCAAATGATGATGAAAAACAGGTAGCAGATGAAAATCCAGAGGACAGAGAATCGGATACAACCATGAAAGTTGAAATAGGTGCATTGGCTGCGACAGAGATCTTGGAAGATATCAAAGATCAGCCCACTGGAATCTTGGTAAATGACCTAACATTAGATAATGAATTATCAACTGACTCAAAGGATGTAATGGAGAGTTTAAATGAAGAGTTACACGAACAATTGGTTAATATCCTTAATGAAACTAAGGAGCCTGAGGTTATTGAAAGTGCTCTTATTAAATTATTAGGTAGTCCTAATTATAAAGAAGTGATAGAAATTGCTGAGGATTTTCAGCCTGATTTTGAGGATCCTTATCTTCCAAATCCTAAAAGAGTTAGTGAATCTGGTAATAGCGAAGAAATTGGTCAAGCAATTATATTGCTAGATGCTAGTTCAAGTATGCTATTAAGTGTTGACGGTGAGGTGAAAATGAACATTGCAAAAGATGCAGTCTTGCGTTTTGCAGATGTAATTGGTCAAGAAAGTGAAGTATCTTTAGTTGTATATGGACATAAAGGATCTGAAGACAATTCTGATAAAAAAATATCCTGTGAAGGTATTGAGGAAATTTACCCAATGGGAGCGTACAACTCGGAAGCCTTCGAAGATTCACTATCTACTTTCGATAGTAAAGGATGGACTCCGCTAGCAGGTGCAATCAATAAGGCAACAGAAATGATAGCTGAATTAGAAGGTGCAGTCACTGTTTATATCGTAAGTGATGGTGTAGAAACTTGTGATGGTGATCCAATTCAAGCCGCTAAAGATTTTGTTATGAATCATGAGGACCGTTCAGTCAATATTATTGGTTTTAATGTAGATAAAAAAGCGGAAGACCAGCTGACAGCAGTTTCCGAGGCTGGGAACGGAAAATATTATTCAGCTAATAATGCAGAAGAAATACAAGAGACGATTGAATATGAATGGTTGCCTTCTATGGGAGAGTTAGCATGGGCCCATATGAAAGCACCTGGTCCATGGGAAATCTTAGCTGAGTATGATAAATATAGGGAAGAGCATAAAAGAATAAGGCAACTAATTGATAAGGAGAAAGATCGATTAGATGCTGCCATGAATATGATTATCGAAGAAGAAATGGTAACTCTTGAAACATATAGAGAGATAGAGGAATTAGTTTCTTCTAGATATAGTAGTAAGATGGATATTTCTAGGGATTTAGAATCTCAAAAAATTAAGGAAATTGATGACATAGCTAATGATATCAAAGACCGTGTTTTTCAATGGATAGAAGAAATGGAAGAGCTTGTTTATGACTAAAACATTAATTATCTGAGTGTGGCAAAGTAATATAAAATCATATATTAAAAACGTCTATAAGCCTAATTTCTCATTATAAAACATGGTGAAATTAGGCTTATAATACGAATAACGTTTTTAGATCGTGCAGTTTAAAATCACAATTGTTTTACAAAAACTTATATGATATAGTATGGGTAACTTATTAAATCATTTTAATTAGTTTTTTTATAAATTACTTATTAAATGTGTTTAATAAGATGTTGGAACAAAGGGTGAAATAAATGGCTTCAACTCCAGAAATGATGAAGAGCGCAATTCTAAGTGGTATTCGAAAGACATTGATTGAACTTGGAAGTGCAACAAAAGTCGAACTTAGTGATAAATTGAAAATTAGTTTTCCAACTATAAGTAAGTTCATTGGTCAAATGGAGACAGAGGGGGAAGTCACCTCGGTTGGTTTAGATAAATCTAGTGGAGGGAGACGAGCTAAAAGGTATACATACAATTCGGATCATATGCTAGGTCTAGCCATTTTTTTAGAAAAAACCGAGACGAATTTTACGATTTGTAATTGTTCGGGAGAAATAAAAGAACAAGGGAATGTACCAAGTGTTTTGATTGAAGATGGATTAAGTTTATTAACCAAGTGTATCGAATCAATAGTCACTAATCATCCAAAAATCAGCTCCATCGCCATTGGGGTTCCTGGTTCGGTTGATAATGGCCAAATATTCTTTATACCTGGATATGATCAGTTTCAACATTTTGATTTAAAAGGATACTTAGAAGAATATTTCTCCTTACCAGTAACAGTTGAGAATGATATGAATGCTGCTGTTATTGGAATCGATAATCGTCAGGGGAATCAACATAATAAATCCCTCGTTTATCTCTACTTTGGCCAAAACGGACCAGGTGCAGGATTATTAATTAATGGAGATGTGGTGAGGGGAAGTACATTTTTCGCGGGAGAAGTTGCATTCGTTCCACAGTATAATGACCTGAATTTCCAGCGAGCTTTCGAAAGAGGGATTGAGTATAAAACGATATCAATAAACGAGACAGATCAGATTGATGCAATAAGTAGATTAATAGCATCATTTGTAGCGATCATAAACCCCCATGAGATAATTTTTGTGCGTAATGAAATAGAAGAAGGAGTATTAGATAAGATTGCAGAGGTCAGTTCAAAGTATATTCCTTCAGAACACCTTCCAGAGTTAACTAGGAGTGATTGGAAACAAGATTATTTAGTTGGATTACAACGTCTTGGGCTTGATCTGATAATGAATAAAGTGAACTAAAATTCTATATTACATGAGGTAACATATGACAACTTTACTTTTAGTTATTATTTATTTGGCTTTTATTAGCCTAGGTTTACCTGATTCATTGTTAGGGGCTGCATGGCCTGCAATGCAATCAGACATTGGAGCACAACTTGAGACAGGTGGAATTCTATTCATGACTATAGCGGGTGGCACGATAATCTCAAGCTTGGTTAGTGGAAAGGTACTTAAACGGTTTGGTACAGGAAAAGTTACAATTGTTAGCGTATCAATGACTGCTATTGCTTTACTAGGATTTAATTTTGCTCATTCTATAGGTTGGTTAATAATTTGTGCTATTCCACTTGGATTAGGTGCAGGGGCTGTTGATGCCGGGTTAAACGACTATGTAGCCACAAACTATGAGGCACATCATATGAGCTGGTTACATTGTTTTTGGGGAGTAGGTGCTACGCTCGGACCCGTTATTATGGCTCAGTTCATTTCTACAGGTGATAATTCTTGGCGTAATGGATATATGGTTATTGCTTGCATCCAGATATTTTTAGTGTTGGTCCTTATTTTATCATTACCTTTATGGAAGAGGGTGGCTAAGAATTGCAATACTATTTTAGATGAAGTGACAAAGGAATCTATAATGATCAATCACGTTGAAGGTGAGAAAGATATAAAACCTTTACAGGTTAAAGGGGTTAAACTAGCGTTAGTGTCCTTTTTATTTTATTGTGGTGCAGAAGCTACAATGAATCTATGGGGAAGTAGTTATTTGGTAAATATCAAAGGCTTAAATCCTCCAACTGCTGCCGCGTGGGTTTCCTTCTATTTTGCAGGCATAACAATTGGTAGATTTATTACGGGATTTATTACCTTCAGAATGAGTAACAGAACGCTCATTCGCATCGGGCAAACTATAGCATTAATAGGGGCCATCATCCTGATTTTACCTTTGCCGTCTACTTTCTCACTTATCGGTTTTATCATAGTTGGACTGGGTTTAGCGCCAATATTTCCGTGTATGTTGCATGAAACCCCAATTCGATTTGGTAAAAAACATTCTCAAACTATTATGGGATACCAAATGGCTGTTGCTTATACAGGTACAACATTTATCCCACCTTTACTAGGGTTTACTGCATCTCAGTTAACAATAGGAATCTTACCATTTTGTATTGTAGTTTTTGTTGGAGCAATGATCTGGAGTTCGGAAAGAATAAATTATGTACTAAAAAAATATAAGAAGTCATTTTTCTGAGGTAATGTAATCTAAGGAAAAGAATTATTGTTTACCCGTTATGAATAATTGGATCGAATCAGCCTCTATATAAAAATAAAAAGACTGGTGTTTATAATTTAAATTTGAATAGCAAGATTCTAAAAAATGATCTAATTCAAACTCATGGTATTGAACCTAATAAATCAAGCACTATCAAATTCCCTAATGTACCCGATCAATATAAGAGTCATTTTATTAGAGGTTTTTTTGATGGAGATGGCTATGTGAACTATGATAAGTACACAGTTACATTTGTTGGTGGTTCCAGAGTGTTTATGATTCAACTAATGAAAGAATTAGAAAGAGTTGAATTACAGCCACAACTATATGAAAAGGATAGACATTACAGGATTCATATAAGAGGAAGAAAATCTATCAAGTTATTTGCAGAATGGATTTATCAGGATAAGGAACTGTATCTTAGCAGAAAGTTTAATGAGTTTGAAAGAGAAAATAAGAAAGCTAGTGAGATTAGAGACAGGGTACATAAGGCTACAAGAGAAGATGTAAGTAATCGCAAATTAAAATTTCTAGCTCTATATGCTACTAGCAGATCGTATAAATTCACATGTGATTGTTTGGAAATTAAGAAAGAAACACCTAAGAGATGGATAAAGCAGGATGAGATATTCAAATATAATTTTAACTTTATTAATAAGTCAATCATTGAATAGATAGGGGTGGAACAGCAATTATTCGTATAAATTGCTGTTCCATTTAATTCTTTTTCTTGTTAACATAATACTTATTATGGGAAGTTAATGATAAAATAACGATAAATATCTCAAAATACAAGTTTACTCTAGATAGTGAGACAAAATTGGAATTTTACGCTATAAAACAATTAGAAATTTTATAGCGTAATTTATTATTAATTACCAATATACATAGCATTTGGTCTAAATAACGTATTATTATTTTGTTGCTCAATTGCATGTGCACACCAGCCAACAATTCTACTCGAGCTAAAAATTGCTGTAAACAATGATTCATCTAGACTCAGCGTTTTCATTATCGCTGCTGCATAATATTCCACATTTGTATATAGTTTATGGTCTGGTTTTACTTGTTTTAGAATCTCAATCGTTTCAATCTCAGTTTTTACTGCTAAATCGATCCAATCTGGCAATTCATCCATCTTCATGATGGTATTTTTTAAGGCTAATGCTCTAGGATCAGTTGTCTTATATACACGGTGACCAAATCCCATTATTCGTTCTTTATTTTCTAACTTCTTGTGAATTACTTCACATATTGCATCTTCTGTCTTAATTTCCTCTAAAAGTGCTATCACTCCTGATGGAGCACCCCCATGTAATGGCCCTTTCATGGTTCCTAATGCACTTGTTATTGCCGATATTAGGTCACTCTCAGTTGAAATAGTAACTCTTGCTGCAAATGTAGATGCGTTCAAACCATGCTCCATAGTAAGAATAAGGTAGGATTCGAGTATTTGAGCATGAGTAGAATTTATGTTACCAGTAAGCATATAAACAAAATTATTTACATGATCTAATGAGCTATTTGGTGGAATTACAGGTAGATTTTTTAGTTGTCTATACCGGTATGCTATTATCGTTGGAAAAACTGATATTAATCGTTCTGCAGCTTCATAAATACCATCTTTTTCTGGTAAATTGAAGGAAGAAATAATTGTCCTTAATACGTCCATTAACGGCATTTCCTTTGGCATTAGCTCTAGTATCCCAACAATATAATTTGGTATAGGACGATAATTAATTAATTTTTCCTTAAACCGGACTTTCATTTCCTCATTTGGAAATTCTCGGTACAATAAAAAATAAGCAACTTCTTCAAAAGAATATTTCTCTACTAACCTCTCAATTTCAATCCCTCGATACGTTAACATTCCTTTTTCTCCATCAATATTGCTCAAAGATGTCTGTACAGCGATTACCCCTTTTAAACCTGGATAATACATCGTCTTCCCCACTCCCTTTCCTTTGGCTTCATTATATAGCAGTTAAAAGATTATTAATATTTAGTAATTTTTACTATAATAATAAATGATATTAATTGATTGGAGGTTATTAAATGGATATACGAACAATTAAAACTTTTATATTAGCCGCAGAACATGAAAATTATCGTGAAGTTGCAGAAAAACTGTTTATTACACAACCTGCTATCACATTTCAGATGAAACAATTAGAAAAAGAATTAGGTGGGCAGCTATTTATAAAGGATGGTAGAAACATTGTTTTAACGGAGTTTGGTAGATTGTTTTACCGTGAATCACTAGAAATTGTCTCCCAATTTGAAAATAGTATCCATCGAATAAATCAATATAAGCAAGGTTTCAATAAGTTGTTACGAATAGCTATTTCTCCCCTACTTGCAGATACCATTTTGCCAACTGTTTTGCATAAATATATGCTTGCCAATCCTACAGTTGAATTCACCATTCAAGTGATGGAGTCTAAAGAAATCTCTGAGCAAATTGAAAGCGGTATAGTTGATTTCGGATTATCCTGTCTACCTGGAACAAGTCTCATCAAATCCATTCAATTTCACGAAGAGCCCGTTTCATTAATTATTAAACACGATGGATATGACTTTGAATCAGGACCAGTACTTGATCCATTTGAAACACTGGAAAATAATATCTTATTTACAGATAACCATCCTTACTACTGGCCAGATTTAAAGGAAAAGTTAATTACAATGGTCCCTTCCCTTAGAATGATGAAAGTTAATCAATCGTATATAACCAAGCGATTTGTTCTAGAAGGAATGGGCGTTAGCTTTTTACCTAAATCCATTATCAATAAAGAGTTATTAGAAGGTAGATTACTAGAAGTTCCTGTGGATAATATAGATATTCCGAGTGCTAGTATGTACTTTGTCTATAGAAACGATCAGCAATTTGATTCGGAACTAATGAACTTTATTTCATCATTTCATTTCAGCTGAGAAGCATGTTCTGTAATTTCATAAGAAATATAGTAAACTAGACTATGTCGTACTATTTTGGATAGCAATCGAGGTGTATACATGGGAAGTTATTTTAAAAAATATATATGTTTATTACTAATACTTGTAATGCTTGCAAGTTGTTCACCTAAGGAAGGTTCAAACTCCAATACAACAAAGACAGTTGAATTGACTATCTCAGCAGCTGCAAGTCTAAAAGAGTCATTAGAAATAATACAAAGTAAATATGAACTGGAACACCCCAATGTAAAAATACGATTTAATTTTGGTGGTTCTGGATCACTAAAACAACAAATCGTGCAAGGTGCTCCGGTGGATCTGTTTTTTTCTGCGGCAGAAGATAAATTTAATGAATTAGTAGAAGAAGGTTTCATAGCTAAGGAAGATTGGGATGTGTTACTCATGAATGAATTAGTGATCATTGTACCATCTAATAATCCAATGGATGTTAGTAGTCTAGAAGATTTAATACATAAAAATATAGATCATATTTCCATCGGTATTCCCGAAACTGTTCCTGCAGGAAAATATGCGAAAGAATCCCTTAGAAACCAAGAGTTATGGTCAGACTTAGAGTCAAAAATGGTCCTAGCAAAAGATGTTCGGCAAGTTCTATCCTATGTGGAGACTGCAAGCGTGGCTGCTGGCATTGTGTATAAAACTGATGCAATGGTTTCAGATAAAGTGGACATTATTTCGACGATAGATTCAGACACACATACACTTATCCATTATCCTGTTGGTATACTTAACGATAGTAAAAACTATGAGGCTGCGAAAGATTTTTATGATTTTCTAACAAGTGACGAATCTATAGAGGTATTTAAGGATTATGGATTCCATACTTACTAAGTTATTTTCAGAAGAATTCTTCAGTCCTATTGGATTATCAATTAAAATTGCCACAGTCTCAGGTATTGTTGTGATAATCATAGGGACAATTATTGGTAAATATTTTGCCCGTAATAGTTTTAGAGGGAAAGCAGTAGTAGAAACAATCATCATGCTACCAATGGTACTCCCTCCGACTGTAGTTGGATTCATTCTAATAGTACTTTTTGGAAGAAATAGTATTGCTGACGATGTGATTGAATGGTTATTTAATCAATCCATCATGTTTACCTGGTGGGCTGCTGTTATTGCTGCTGTTGTAGTTTCTTTTCCTCTCATGTATCAATCTGCAAAGTCAGCCTTTCAGGGCGTAGAGTCGGATATCGAAGAAGCAGCTAGATTAGATGGTGCAAATGAATGGAAAGTGTTTCTGTATGTATCGATACCGCTTGCCTCACGTGTTTTAATTGCGGGTAGTATTTTAAGTTTTGCTCGTGCATTGGGAGAATTTGGGGCAACGCTTATGTTTGCCGGAAATATTCCTGGAGAAACACAAACAATCCCAACTGCTATCTATATTGCTATTGACTCAGGGGAAATGACTCTAGCTTGGATGTGGGTTATTTCAATCGTGATCATATCATTTTTTATGCTATTATTTATCCGAACAAAAGAAACTAAAGGCTAAATTATCATTATAATACTGATAATTTAGCCCTTTCTTTTCTTCATATTAAAGCTTCATACTTAAGGCCAATTTTTTATGGCATGATCTATACTCTTAAAGACCCACGGAACCCTCTGGCACCATAATACGAATCTGCGCCATTGTGATATACGAATACATGATCATAGCGATAATCACAAAAAAGGGCACCACCAAGTTTTCTAATAGCAGATGGTGTTTGAACCCAACTGGATGTTTTCATATCGAACTTCCCAAGTTTTTGTAACTCTCTATACTGCTCTTCTGTCAATAGTTCTATCCCCATGGAAGTTGCCATTTCCATCGCACTAGTTTCTGGCTTATGTTTTTTCCTAGCCTCCAGTGCGGCTTGGTCATAGCATACGCTTCTGCGGCCCTTTGGACTTTCTTTGGAACAATCACAAAAGATATACTCGTCTTTCTCTTTATCATATCCAACTACATCTGGTTCGCCTTCTGTTCTTTCCATTTCATGAAGAGACCATAGTTTTTCTGGGTTATTTTCTATCCTTGCTTGGACTGCATCCCATTTTAAATCTTGATGACGATCCATATTGGCTTCGAAACGGGATTTCAATACACCTAGTAAGTAATCACGCTGTTCTTGAGATAATTCTTTTTTATCAGTCATTGTCATATTATCTTTCCTCCTAATAACTTTTACATAAAATGTTTTTGGTATTAGATATTTATCAATTAATTTAATAGTAGTATGATGTTAGTTTACATTAGATAATGTGGAGAAGTAAATTATTCATACTCCAAATATGAAACTTACAAACACTATCCCTATCTATTTAAGTAGAATGATTGGAACCAAGGTAGAATGTTTCCATTTCAATTTCTTTAACTTCCTGATCATAGTAAATGTGATATGCTTTTGATTTTGGTCTGGAGCTAACAACTCTATGTATCTTCTGATCGACATAATGAATTGCAACACCGTCATCAGTAGCGACTCCAGGTTTCATTTCACCTGATTTTATTAGTTTATGGTAGCTAGGTCTTCTTTCTTCTTCTCCATCGTAATGGGGACAATTACTCCCCCTTAAAAACCCTAAACACTTAATTGGTTCTAGTCCTTCTCCGTAGGAATCAGTCACTCCTTCTTCAAACCAACAAATGGATCCTGCACTAATACCAGCTAATAATACACCTTTTTCCCAAGCTTTCCTTAAGATGATATCTAAACCCCATTCTTTCCACAAGATTAGTAAGTTTTTAGTATTTCCACCACCAACATATAGAATATCTTTATCTAATAAATAGTTCGTTAAATTTCTACTAGGTGGTTTAAATAATGATAAATGGGAAGGTTGACATGGTTGGTTTTCAAAGAAGTTATAAAATCTAGTAATATAGTTCTCTGAATCTCCACTTGCAGTAGGGATAAAACAAATTTTGGGATTTGTTTTATTAGACTGAGTTAGTATATATTTATCTAGTAATGGATTATGGGGTTCCATAGAGAAACCTCCTCCTCCAAGTGCAATTATTTGCCTATTCATCTTCTATACCACCCCAATTCAAGAATAATATTTACCTTGGATTCTAATAAAATAGCGCTTAACAGCTATATATTACCATAATATTCCTTATGCCATAATACCTTTAGAAAAAGAAAAAGAGGCTGGGACAAAACTAGCCAGAAAGTAATAAAAAACTGGTTCTAAGCGATTGAAAATTGCTTGGAACCAGTTTTTTGAAATCATTTCCATTTCCTAAACTAGATTTACCCATTTTGGCGGTATACTTCCTCAAGTTTACCGCCATAAGCGCAAATCCTAATTCATTTATCACTTTCTCTTTTCCTCTAACAGACATTCGAGTGAAACCCAAATTAGCCTTCAGAAATCCGAAGACTGGCTCCACATCGATTTTACGTTTACCGTAAATTTCACCAGTTTTCTCGTCTGAAAGCTTCTCCCTGACGTATTCTTTTTGAGATTCCCACTTTTCATTGAGATATACTTTTCGATTGTTTCCCTCTTTCGCCTTTGTACACATGGAGC
>NZ_LT855385.1:93131-202876 GCF_900184735.1 Paucisalibacillus globulus | reverse complement strand
TATGGATCATGATCCCAATCCACTGAAGTATGCTCCCGAAGCTATGGATCATGATCCCAATCCACTGAAGTATGCTCCCGAAGCTATGGATCATGATCCCAATCCACTGAAGTATGCTCCCGAAGCTGTGGCTCATGAGTCCAATCCACTGAAGTATGCTCCCGAAGCTATGGATCATGATCCCAATCCACTGAAGTATGCTCCCGAAGCTATGGATCATGATCCCAATCCACTGAAGTATGCTCCCGAAGCTATGGCTCATGAGCCCAAAACCATGAATCATGCATCCGAAACCATGAAGCATGAGCCCAAAACTATAAATCATGCACTCGAGACAATGGATAATGTTTCCAAAGTGCCAAACTATGTGCTATTCAGTTACACCTAATTGTTCTCAAGTTCACCAGTATAGAAGGTAATAAAAAAGCGCACCTCGAAGGTGCGCTTTTCTATGCCATGCCGAATGGTCCAAGTTTTCCAGAGTTTCCTGTATTACCGCCACGCATTCCAGCAAAAAATGGAACCATCTTAGCAACCGTTTGGCCAAGATTATGGTTGTTCTTTCTCATGGTATAGTAAGTAGCTGCACCTACACCAACTGATGCAAGGATGGGCAACCATTTGCCTCTTGTTTGCATTCATAACCAACCCTTTCTTTGTGCCATTTTTTGTCCCCATACATTTATATAGTTCCACACCAAGGTGAAAAGATAAGCGGAATCAAATACCAGTATAGAATGCTTCAAATGCTGCATTCATTCCAGCAAGTCTTCCAGTCACAAGAGCAGATGTTATATTATATCCACCAGTATAACCGTGAATATCTAGAATTTCTCCACAGAAAAATAAGCGTTCCATAATTTTAGATTGCATCGTGTTCGGGACAATTTCTTTAATTGAAACTCCACCACCCGTAACAAAGGCTTTCTCAAGAGGTAATGATCCATTCACAAGAAAAGTGAAATTTTTTAAGTCTTGGACAATGGATCGCAATGTGTCTTTTCCGAGATTTGCTGCTTTTAAATCTTCAGGAACATTATTCTTCTCTAAAACAAAGCTTAAAAATCTTTCGGGTACAATTCCTTTAAGTAAATTTTTTACTGCCTTTTTTGGGTTTTGTTCCAGTGAAGAGGTGATCTCCTGTAAAAGCTGATTTTCATTTTTTTCAGGTAATACGTCTAGATGCATCGTTACTTTCTTGTTACCTTTCATAATTTCCTTCACAACGAATTGAGAGCAGCGTAATACTGCAGGTCCAGATACACCAAAGTGTGTAAATATCATATCCATCTTATGCGTAATAATTGGTTTATTCTTTTTACTTAATACAGATAATGCCACATCTCTTAATGACAGTCCTTGTAAAGTCTTTTCTTTAATAAATCCTTCATTAGAAGTTAATGCAACTTCAGTTGGATACAGTTCGGTGATTGTGTGACCAGCTTTTTTTGCCCAGGCGTATCCATCACCTGTCGAACCTGTATGAGGAACAGCTTTACCACCAACAGCAATAACAACGGATTTTGTTTCGATTTTCTCTCCACTTTGAAGGATAATCGTATGTGTATTCTCATCGAAGTGAATGGCCTCTACAGCAGTATTTAATTGTACATTCACGTTCAATTCATCCATTTTATCAATTAAGGCATTTACAACGGTTTTAGCTGAGTTGGAGACTGGGAACATACGGCCATGGTCTTCTTCCTTTAATGCCACTCCCATATTTTCAAAAAAATCGATTATATCATAGTTATTAAAAACTGAAAACGCACTATATAGAAAACGACCATTCCCGGGAATATGTTTAATAACCTCCTCTTGAGGTAATCGATTGGTCACATTACAACGTCCACCACCAGAAATGGCCAGTTTTTTCCCTAATTTATTACCTTTTTCAATTAGCATGGTTTTCCCACCGTGTTCAGCGGCAGCAATGGAAGCCATTAAACCAGAAGGTCCACCACCAATTACTATTACATCATATATCAAGCGTACTCATTCCTTTCTAAAGTATTTTACCATTTCTTTATGCATATACACCATTATTAGGCATAAAATTCGGTGTTCTTTACGAATGGGTATATATGGTTAACTATGTAACCGGTAGTGTGATAAAATAGGCTTAATGTAATATTTTAATTGTAGATGCAGGTGAAAAAATGTCGAAGTCAACGATTGTTAGAGGCGCTTTTCTTTTAACAGCAGCCTCATTTTTATCTAAATTTCTAGGAATGATTTATGTCATACCATTTAATGCTATGGTTGGAGCAGACGGTGTGACATTGTACCAATTTGCTTACCTACCGTACAGTATTTTGGTTACTGTTGCTACAGTCGGAGTTCCATTGGCAGTATCCAAATTTGTATCTAAATATAACTCTTTAGGGGACTATTATACAGGTATGAGAATGTTTAAGACCGGGATGTCCATCATGGCCTTAACAGGTATCGTTACCTTTTTAGCTTTATTCTTCGGTGCTGAGTTTATAGCAAATCAAATTATAAGTGATATTGAAACGACAATAAGAGTAGAAGACATAACCATGGTTATTCGGATGGTCAGTTTTGCATTAATTATTACCCCATCGATGAGTATCTTCCGTGGATTCTTTCAAGGGCATCAATCCATGGGTCCAACAGCTGTATCACAGGTTATTGAACAGATAGTTCGAATTATTTTCCTTTTAATTGCAGTATTTATTATCCTAAATATTCTGGATGGAGAAGTAACTACTGCGGTTGGCTTTGCAACGTTTGCAGCATTTATTGGTGCAATAGCTTCTTATGTTGTTTTATTAGTTTATTGGAAAAAAAGAAAACGACATTTAGACAAGAATATTACGCAACAAGAATTTACACATGATATTCCTAAGAAAGAATTACTATCAGAGTTATTCCGTTACGCAGGACCTTTTGTCATTGTATCTATTGCTATTCCAATGTTTCAATTGGTGGATAACTTTACATTTCTTCGCGCGATGGATGATATCGGTCAAGAAAAGATTGCAACAGCATTATTAGGTTCGATCTATACATTATCACATAAATTAGTTATTATTCCGGTAACACTTGCTACTGGGCTATCCTTAGCTGTAATGCCAGTTCTTACATCTTCCTTTACACAAGGACAAAAGCCGCAATTAATTAATCAAATTAATCAAGCATTACAGATAATCTTAGTGTTAGTTATTCCTGCCTCGTTTGGTTTATCCATGCTTTCAAAAGAGGCCTATGGAACATTATACAATCTAGAAAATATCGAGGAAACAGGGGCTCTATTAGGTTGGTATGCACCTATTGGTATATTGTTTGCTCTACTAAGTGTAACTGCAGCAGTACTTCAAGGTATTAACCAGCAAAATCATGCAGTATTTAATTTACTTGCAGGCTTATTATTTAAAATCTTGTTTAATATCCAATTTATTCATTGGTTTGGAGCAAAGGGTTCTATCTTTGCTACAGCAATTGGTGTAGGGATAGCGGTTGGTTTAAATCTAATACGTATTAAAAAGTCAGTTGAATTTCCTTTTAAGCAACTTATAAAGCGTACTATATTAATTGGTATTTTTGTTCTCTTTATGTGGATTGTGGTGCTTATATTGAAGCTAGTACTTGGTGCTATATTCCCATTTGAAGAATCACGATTAGGTTTAATGCTTATGCTTATCTTGGGAGTAAGCGTTGGTGGGTTTGTTTACCTATATTTTGCATATAAGTCCACATTATTAGAAAGAGTATTAGGGGACCGCGTACGAATACTAGGAAAGATATTTAAGTAGGTGTTGAAGTGAGATTAGATAAATTACTTTCAAATATGGGATTTGGTTCAAGGAAGGACGTTAAAGCCTTAGTAAAAAGTAAGGCTGTAAGGGTAAATGATACGATTGTGAAAGACAGTGGAGCAAAAGTCGATCCAGAAAATGACGTGATTATGGTCGGAGAAAATGTTGTGGAATACAAGCCATATATTTATTTAATGATGCATAAACCACCGGGAGTTATTTCGGCAACGGATGATCGTCATGATAAAACAGTTATAGATTTATTAGAGCCAGAATTTCAGCATTATAAGCCCTTCCCTGTAGGTAGGTTGGATAAGGATACGGAGGGGCTTCTACTAATTACGAATGATGGTCAACTCGCACATCAGCTTCTGTCACCAAAAAAGGACGTAGGCAAAACATATTATGCTAAAATTGCTGGACATGTAACGGAGGAAGATGTTCAGGCATTTGCTTCTGGTGTATCACTAGAGGATGGTTATATAACGAAACCTGCATCTCTTAAAATCCTATCTGCTGGTAGCCAATCTGAAATCGAAGTAACCATAACGGAAGGAAAGTTCCATCAAGTGAAGCGCATGTTTGAAGCCGTGGGGAAAAAAGTTGTGTACTTGAAAAGGCTGTCCATGGGGAAGCTAGAATTAGATCAAACTTTAAAAATCGGAACATATCGTGAATTAAATGAAGAAGAACTTTCTTATTGTAAGTCTATTAAGTGAGGGATTTAGATGGGACAATCATCACATTATTTTATAGCTTTACCCGTGGCCAATGAGTTAAAAGAAAAATTTCTAAATTGGCAAGTGCAATTGCAAGATGAACTTTCTTATAAAATCTGGCCACATAAAGCAGATTTACATATAACACTTAAATTTTTAGGGGCAGTCGATCAAGATAGACTAGAAAAATTACGGGTTTCATTACGTTCAATTGAACACCCTAAATTTACTGTATCGGTCGGTTCAATTGGAACGTTTGGTAAACATGATAAACCTCGTGTTTTGTGGGCGGGTGTAGAGAATAACAATCTACTGGAAGAACTTTATAAAAAAGTAGAACTTGTAGCAACTTCTATGGGCTTTAATAAAGAAAACAGACCATATCGACCTCATATCACATTAGCTAAAAAATGGAGTGGTTCACATGAACATGCTGAAAACTTAAAAGCTATAAAGGAGAACTATGAAGCGGAAAGATTTCATATAAATATAGAAGAGTTTGTATTATATCAAATCTTTCCATCGAAATCTCCAAAGTATGAGAAAGTGGAAACTTTTTATTTAAGGGGGTAATCAATTGGCCCAATTAATTAAGTTGCAAAATTATATTACCCGTTATGAATGGGATATTTACAGATATCCAAGCCAATTTATCCGTATGAAACAAGATAACTGGAATAGGATACTTCATCTCTGGAGTAATCATGAGCCACTGACGGGTAACGTGGAAGAAGAGGAAATTCCAAAAGAATCTAAATGGAAAACACTCTTAAAAAGAAAAGTTCAAGATGATCCAGTTGTAGAAGAAGAAAAGGAAACAGCCATACCGAAATCCGAAGAGGAGTTAAAACATTACTTTTTGGAGCACTTACTTCCATTTCAAATGAAGTGGGCTACATCTACGATTTCTAATGTGTCTTTTGTAGATAAAAAGTATTACTCAGATATGACTTTGCAATATTTTCTGAAACGCTTTCCTGACACGTACCTACTCATGTATTACCCTATTTTTGAACTTCGTAACGCACCTATTGAGGCGGAGATTATTCTAATAAGTCCTGTAGGTATTGAAGTTATTTATTTATTAGAAGACCATTTAGATACTGTTATTACGGCATCTGATGATCGAAGTTGGACACACGAATATGATAACAAGCAGACGAAACGATTAAGTCCTATGTTTGCTTTAAAGAGGTCTGAGAAAATCATCAAGGGTATTCTTGAGAAGCATGATATTAACTTCCCGATTGAAAAAATAGTGCTTTCTCGTACTAATGTAATTAATTATCTTTCAGAACCATACCAAACTAGAGTAGTAGGTAAACAGGAATATGAAAAGTGGTTTCAAGAAAAACGTTCCTTAATCTCTCCATTAAAAGGTAGCCAATTAAAGGCCGCAGAAGCCTTGTTAAAACATTGCCAATCTTCTTATGTGAAGCGCCCTGAGTGGGAAGAAGATGAAAATCAAAATGGATTTTCATTCATAGAAGAGGATGAACGATGATGTATATCTTTATCGTAAATCCTGTAGCTGGTAATGGGCGAGGATTAAATATATTTAAGAAGATCGAGAAAAGTGAACTTTATCAAAGTTTAATAAGTAGAGTCTATTTAACAGAATATCCTGGCCATGCAGAGGAAATAGCGAATCAAATCAAAATTGAAACTATTAATAACCTTAAATCAATTATAATTATTGGTGGAGATGGTACAGTTCATGAAGTAATCAATGGTTTAGGAGACTCTCAGATACCTATCAGTTTTATTGCAGGTGGTTCTGGAAATGACTTTGGTAGAGGGTGTAGCATTAAGGGTTCTCCACTCACTATTTTGAAGAAAATAGTAGAAGGTAATCAAGGAATCCCATACTGGAAAGGTAGTTATAGTGTTGATCTTAACGAGCAAAGGGATTTTATTAATAGTATAGGCTTCGGATTTGATGCAGAGATAGCAAAAAAGGCTAACCAATCCAGTTATAAGAATTTCCTAAATACTCTAAGGCTTGGAACGCTAAGTTATGTTATAGCACTTATACAGGTATTATTTAAATTCAGACCGTTCCAGGTTGAGGTTATAATGGATGGAAAAAAACAAATAATTGAAGATTGCTGGATGGTAACAATTGCTAATCATCAATATTATGGTGGTGGAATGAAAATAATCCCAACAGCTAAAATTCAGCCTAATGTGATACCTATTTTAATCATTCACCATATTTCTAAGTGGAAAATATTAGGACTTTTTATAACTGTTTTTACTGGTAAGCATATCAGGTTTAAAGAAGTTAATCTATACCATGCAGAGACATTATCAATTCAGACAAATCACCCTATTACTTATCAGGTTGATGGTCAAACTAATTCCTGTCAATCCTGTTCTATTACTAAAAATAAGCAGGAAATCCAAATAATGGGATCTGATTTTGGTAATTAAATCTCTTTGACATCTTGAAAATAATGTAATAATTCGATAATCTATTAACATGTTTGTTTTTAAATAGAGATAATTATTGTGATTTGAGGAATGCATGATGGAATGGTTTAAGAAAGTATTAGATGAAGATTGGGATATAACTCCTGCTGGTGGGCTGACAGGTGAGGCCTATTTTGCAAAAAAAGAATCAAAACAGTTATTTATTAAACGAAATTCATCACCTTTTCTAGCTGTATTATCAGCAGAAGGTATTGTGCCGAAGTTAGTCTGGACGAAGCGGATGCATAATGGAGATGTCGTTACGGCGCAAAAGTGGCTAGCTGGAAGAGAATTAAGACCAGTTGAAATGCAGCATCAACGTGTCACGGATCTTCTTCATAAAATTCACCATTCCACAGAGTTATTGCATATGCTTTTGCGGTTAGGAAAGAAGCCCATTACAGCGGATGAATGTATTCACTCTATTGAGGCGCGTTTAAATTCAAATAATATTCGACATGCATCATTAGAAATAAAAGATGGGCTTACCTATTTAAATAAATACTTACCTATTGCTAGGCAACAAAGGCAAACAGTTTGTCATGGGGATATGAACCATCATAATTTACTTCTTACCGATGACAATCAATTATTTTTAATAGACTGGGATAATGCCATGATAGCGGATCCTATTGTAGATTATGGTAAGGTTCTTAATTCTTATATCCCAAAAGAAAATTGGAAAAACTGGTTAACAAATTATGGTGTTCAGCTTGATAACCAGTTCTTAATTCGAATGTATTGGCACCTGATTGCAGATGCCTTAACTTTTTTATCTTTTCATTATGAGCGAAACGAACATGATAAGTATGAAGAACGTCTTGTGTCATTAAGAGAACTGAACTTCCAAATGAGATTATTGTAAATTAGTCTGTTCAATAGCACTTATCCAATTATTTATATTATCTTTATTTGATGTAATATGTTCTTCATGGTTTTGAACACTCTCGCCTTGTCTACCATAATTGTAGATCTCGGGAAGAAGTTGTAACAGTTGTTCATCTGTTATCGTGTTATTGGCCATCATCGATTTTACTAATCGTTTAATTTGTTGGTATTCAGAAATTTGTGCACAGCATTCAGATTGTTGTTCATCTAATAAGTCCATCAATAATTCTAGTTGATTATTTACTGTTAATGACATGTGACTCACCTCACCGGTTAGTATTCGATAATTCAGCTAAAATATGTAATATAAAGAGAGAAAGAGGTGCAATAGTTTGCGTCAACGTAATAAGCCTTGGGCGGATGATTTCTTACAAGAAAATACCCATTTAGTGATTCCAAACCCAAGTGAACATAAAAATAAATGGCAAGAGGTATTCGGTAATAATAACCCTATTCACGTTGAAATTGGAACTGGAAAAGGGCAGTTTATTGTAGGGATGGCAAAACAGTATCCCAATATCAATTTTATTGGAATTGAGCTTGCGAAGAGTATAATCGTAACTGCTGCACAGAAGGTACAAGAATCTGGACAGCAAAATATTCGTCTAATCCAAGAAAACGCTGAGAACTTAAATGAGATCTTTGAAACAAACGAAGTCTCTACCATCTATTTAAACTTTTCCGATCCTTGGCCAAAAAATCGCCATGAAAAGAGAAGATTAACCTCCCGTGCTTTTCTAGAACGATATGAAAATGTATTAGACCCAGATGGGGAATTAATTTTCAAGACAGATAATAGAGGGTTATTTGAGTACTCGTTAGTAAGTTTTTCCGAATATGAAATGTTACTACAAGAAATAAATTTAGATCTGCATAAAATCCAAGATCCAGAAAATGTTATGACAGAATATGAAGAAAAATTTTCTGCTAAGGGTCAACCAATATATCGTTGCAAAGCTGTGTTTAGAGGGGAATAATTCCCCTCTTTTCTTGTTTAATTATGATAGCGTTTGCAGGAATGTTTGCCATCCGATACACTAGTTATGGAGTGAAAGGGGAGATATGGATGGAAACGTTACAAGTTGGGCGTGCAACATTAACATGGTTAAATGGTGGGGTAAACTACCTCGATGGAGGAGCAATGTTTGGGGTTGTTCCAAAGGCATTATGGGGCAAGAAATACCCTTCAAATGATAAAAATCAAATAGAATTAAGAACAGACCCTATCCTATTACAAATTGACAATAAGAAAATGTTAATAGATTCTGGTATCGGAAATGGTAAATTAACAGCTAAACAAATAAGAAATTTTGGTGTTCTGGAGGAATCTTCAATTGAATCTTCTTTAGTAAAATTAAACTTAACACCAGAAGATATTGATATTGTTCTTATGACACATTTACATTTTGATCATGCCTGTGGACTTACTACTAAATCAGAAGATGGGTATGAATCTGTATTTAAAAATGCAGTTATTTATACTTCAGAAGCGGAATGGAACGAAATGAGAAATCCTAATATCCGTTCTGTAAATACATACTGGGAAATGAATTGGAAGCCAGTAATTGACCAGGTCCAACCGTTTAAAGAGAAGGTTGAAATCAGTCCTGGACTGAGAATGATTCATACAAGTGGTCATAGTGACGGTCATTCCATTATCATTTTTGAAGACAATGAGGACTGTTTCATTCACATGGCTGATCTTATGCCGACAAATGCACATCAAAATAAATTATGGGCAATGGCTTATGATGATTATCCAGTAACTTCTGTACATGAGAAGGAAAAGTGGATGGACTATGGATATAACAAAAATGCTTGGTATACTTTTTATCATGATGCATTTTATCGTGCAATAAAATTTAATGAAACAGGCGATAGAGTTGAAGTACTGGAAAGAAATAGATACGAGTATAAATAGATAGGGGAAAGCAACATTAACATGAAAAATAAGATAGCGATTATTACAGGGGCCAGTAGTCCGAGAGATATTGGAACAGCAATTTGTCGAAAGTTGGCATCACAAGGAATTGATATATTCTTTACGCACTGGAATTCTGATGAGGTTTGGATAGATAGTTTTCAACAAGAAGTTATCCGTATGGGTGTCCGATGTGAAGAAATACAAATAGATTTATCTGACAAAAACGCAGCTTCTGAACTCTTGAATATTGTATCAAATAGATTAGGGATACCTTCTATTTTAGTGAATAATGCCGCACATTCAATAAGTGACGGTTATTCAAAGTTAAATGCCGAAATCCTTGACGACCATTATAAAGTTAATATGAGATCAAGTTTTCTACAATGTGTTGAATTTGCACGACGGTTTGAAAAAAGTGGGTTAGAAGAAGGTAGAATTATTAATATGACATCAGGACAGGATATTGGACCAATGCCTGGTGAACTTGCTTATGTAGCTACTAAGGGTGCAATATCAGCTTTTTCTAGATCATTGTCACAAGAGCTGGCACCACTTGGGATTACCGTAAATGCGATAAACCCTGGCCCAACAGATTCAACATGGATGACAGACGAAATAAGAAAACATCTGTTACCAAAGTTTCCTATGGGACGTATCGGAACACCGGATGATGTTGCAAATATTGTAGGGTTTCTGGCAAGTAATGACGCAAAGTGGGTCACTGGTCAGGTAATCCATTCTGAAGGTGGATTCATTCGTGGATAAACACCATTAAGAGCCAATAAATGAGCAGGGCCATAACTAGTTAGAAAATTAGTTATGGCCCTGCTTTAATCCAATTACCTATAAACCGAGATACTATACAGATTCCACCACATCAATTACTGCTCCAGTTTCTGTATCGGCGTAAAATTCAAATTGCCTATTTTGTCCATCAATACTTCGAGTTACTCCACCACGGTAAGCATTGTACTGTAACCCATTTTTTTCGATTGTTTCTGGTTTCATATAGATCCATGAACCACTTATCGGTCCTTGTTTCTTAAACGTTTCTTTGGCGTTCTTTAATGCTTTTTCAGGTGTTATTTTCTGGTATTGTTCCATTGTTTGCTTTGCTACATACCCAGCTGCAAATCCAACTCCTGCAGCAACTACTGCTTTTTTCCAACTCATAACATCACCTCATGCATCATTTCTTTACATTCACAAGTATGTAAGTTTATTTTTTAGTATACCGTAATTACAATAAAATAGAAAATATAATTGTGATATGCATGAATTGTGGAAACAATTGTGACGTTTCGTTATACTAAAGAAGTAGTTTACATAGTAATGGAGGGTTATGTATGAATCAGGAAACATTAGAATTATTTAAAACCTTAACAGAATTACAAGGTGCCCCTGGCAATGAACATGCTGTTCGTGCTTTTATGAAAGGTGAGCTTGAAAAATACGCAGATGAAATTATTCAAGATAATCTTGGTGGTGTTTTCGGTGTTAAAAAAGGATCAGGCCCTCGTGTAATGGTTGCAGGACATATGGATGAAGTTGGATTTATGGTTACACAGATAACCAAAAAAGGCTTAATCCGTTTTCAACCACTTGGAGGTTGGTGGAATCAAGTGTTACTTGCACAGCGCGTGCAAATCATGACTGACAATGGTCCAATCGTAGGTGTAATTAGTTCAATTCCTCCACATAACTTAACAGAAGAACAACGGAAAAAGCCAATGGACATCAAGAATATGTTGATTGATATTGGTGCAGATGATAAAGAAGATGCTGAACGAATTGGGATTAAACCAGGTCAAACTATTGTTCCAGTTTCAGAATTTACACCAATGGCTAATAACAAAAAAATATTAGCTAAGGCTTGGGACAATCGCTACGGCTGTGGACTATCAATTGAATTGCTTAAAGAATTACAAAATGAAACATTACCAAACCAATTGTTCTCAGGCGCAACAGTTCAAGAAGAAGTGGGACTTAGAGGTGCAAAGGTTGCAGCAAATATGATCAATCCCGATATTTTCTTTGCACTAGATGCATCACCTGCTAATGATATGACAGGTGGCGAGAATGAATTTGGCCATCTTGGTAAAGGAGCTTTATTACGTATCTTTGACCGCTCTATGATTACCCATCATGGGATGAGAGATTTTGTCTTAGATACAGCTGAATCGAATAATATACCATACCAATACTTTATTTCTCAAGGTGGAACAGATGCAGGTAGTGTTCATCTATCTGGTAATGGTGTACCATCAGCAGTTATTGGTATTTGCTCAAGATATATTCATACTTCGTCTTCAATTATTCATGTGGATGACTATGCAGCTGCAAAGGAACTTTTAGTTAAACTAGTGAAATCAACGGACCAGAATGCAGTTGATGTAATTCGTAAACGATAATAAGATAGCTGCTCCTAGTGAGTAGCTATTTTTTTGGTAATATACGGTTCCTAAAGGAGAATATTAATGAAGATCATTGTAGGATCTACAAATCCAACAAAAGTAAACGCAGTAAAGGATGCCTTTCCACAGGATGAGATAATGGGTCTTGAAGTGGATTCCCTAGTGTCTCCCCAGCCTTTTTCAGACAAGGAAACAATGCAAGGAGCAATTAATCGGGCTAAGCAGTGTGCAGAATATGAGCCTGGTGTTGTTGGTATAGGTTTAGAGGGAGGCGTTATGTATGTTGAAGATCAGTTATTTTTATGTAATTGGGGTGCGCTAGTTACAAAGAGTGGGAAAACATACATCGCTAGTGGTGCCAGAATATTATTACCTAAGGAAATTGAAGTGGAACTAACCAATGGAGTAGAATTAGGGATCATTATGGATCGCTATGCCAAAAAGTCTGGCGTTTCAAAAAAAGAAGGGGCTATTGGTATTTTCACAAAGGATTTACTAACACGTCAAGAAATGTTCTCACAAGTAGTGACTCTATTAAAAGGCCAATGGAGTTATTGGGATAATTAAAAGGAAGGAGTACATCTCCTTCCTAGTTATTCATAGATATAGGCAAGAACTTCCACTGCTTGGTCAACTGTTTCAACGGTAACATTTGCTTTGTTAGAAAGCTCTTTTAATGGATGGATAAGGTTTTCAGGTCGAATAATGATGGTTGGTTTATTAAGTGCAATTGCAGTTGAAGCATCCATTGCTGTATTCCATTGTTTGTACTTGTCTCCAAATAAAGCAATGACGATATCAGCTTTTTGCATAAGTACTTGAGTTCTAAAATTATTAATATCCGAAGCGGCATTATCCTTATAATATTTTCCTGGTTGTTCCCCTAATACAGCTTCACCAATATCATCAGATCGATCATGATTAGTTTGAGGTCCTACAAACTTTAATGGCAATTTTTTCTCTCTTGCCTTATTTACAACTTCTTCTCGCCAATTATCGTGAATTTGACCAGCTAAATAAACAACAAGTTCCATAATGTTTTACCTCCCCAAAAATATGTATACCCTAATAGTATCTAATAAGGGTAAATAATTAAAGTTATTCGACCATGTGCTTTTAAATATTTTTAATTAGTAGTATGATAATAAAAGAATGATATAGGGCTATAGTAGGAGGAAAAATAAGTCATGCCAAAATTAGCTTATCTAGCAAGTGCCTTATTACTACTATTTATAATTGTAATAAGTGTATTTAGCTATCAATCAGAGGAATCAATTATTGAACAAGCAGGGAATACTGCTGAAGAGACTTTCTATCATGATGATATACCAAAGGATAATTATAAGGGCGAACATTTTTCATTTTTCCTCCCAGACTCAATGGAAGTGGAAGAAGTTGATGATTTCAACGCAATACTAGAAAGTGGAAATAAGACAATCATTATCTTTTACAATACATTAGAAGGTAATCTGAGTAAACTAAATTATGAGGCAGCTAGTACAGACAAAGCTGTTCTATTCGACTCTTTTGAGGATGATGACAAATTTGGTTACATTCGTATACTTCCAACTGATACTGAAGGCGAATATGAAATTCAAATTGGTGTCGGTGGTGTAAAAGTAACAACAATCACGGATAAGAGTGAAGTAATCAATGATGCTGAAAATCTAATGAATATTGCTTTATCCATCGTTCACTAGTGAAATAGCTAGCACAATGTCAATGTTGCTAGCTTTTTTTATATCAAAGTGAATTAGTTGAACGTTACCTAAATCATAGTTATCATAGAAGAGGTATGTTTATCTTTATTTGATATAGCCGATAGATAGGAGGCTTTCTATATGAAAATGACCAGTCTTAAAATGAAAAAGATGTTAGAGGATAGACTGTCAAATTCAAACTTTAATACAAGATATAATCGAGATGATGATACATTTCGGGTAGAGTTGAAAAACACAAAACAAGGTGTAAGTATAAAACTACCAAATATTATTGGGAAATATAATCAACAAGGTGAAAAAGCTATTGATGAACTTGTTGAACATGTAACAGAATCCTTACGAATTATGAATGAAACACACAAGCTTGAGGGAATGGAGAAATATATCTTTCCGGTTATCAGGTCCACCTCATTTCCTACGAAAGCAAATTCAGGTGTCAATCTAGCATACAAGGAACATACTGCGGAAACAAGGGTTTTTTATGCACTTGATTTAGGTAAATCATATCGTTTAGTGGATGAAACCATGCTTGAAAAAGAGGGTTGGTCTCTAAAACAAATAGATGAGATTGCAACATTTAATTTAAGGTCATTAGAGAATAGTTATAGAATTGATTCCGTTCGTGATAATGATTTTTATTTCTTTGCGAAACAAGATGGTTATGACGCTAGTAGGATTCTTAATGATACATTACTAGAAGAAATAAAAGGAAAAAGTAACGGTGAACTAGCTGTTGCCGTACCACATCAAGATGTGTTGATTATGGCTGATATCCGTAATAAAACAGGCTATGATATTTTAGCGCAAATGACTATGAAGTTTTTTACGGAAGGTAGAATACCGATAACGGCATTACCCTTTCTCTATGAAGATAAGAAATTAACACCAATCTTTATATTAGCTAAAAATAGACCTGAAAAATAAAATCGAAAGAGTGATATTCATGGACGTATTTTATAATCCAACTGGAATTGGTGATGTATTAATAATCCCTTTAAAAGATGCTGATGATCGATATAATGTAACCTATGAAACGGTGGGCCCTGTAACTAAAGTATTGGAAAATGACCAACCATTAGGGTATAACATACATCAAGCCTCTCAATACTTAGAACTTGAACAGACAGGAAAAATTCAATTAACAACAGAATTATTGGATTCAATTAAACATGTATTCGAAACAAACCATATCCAAGACTCACTAGACTTTGACCTTAGTCCTAAATTTGTAGTTGGTTATGTAGTAGAAAAAGACCAACACGAAAATGCAGACAAGTTAAGTGTGTGTAAAGTAGACGTTGGTAATGAGGTATTACAAATCGTTTGTGGTGCACCAAATGTTGATAAAGGGCAAAAGGTAGTCGTTGCAAAAGTTGGTGCAACCATGCCAAGTGGGCTCCGAATAAAACCAACCGAATTAAGGGGAGTTCCATCAAACGGTATGATTTGTTCCCAAAAGGAACTTGGAATGCCAAATGCTCCAAAAGAAAAAGGAATCTATGTACTAGACAATTCCTATTCAGTTGGCCAAGCTTTTCCTGTATAATAGAAAGCAACCTAGTTTAATACTAGGTTGCTTTTTAGTTAATAATCTATTTAGTTAGCTTTAACAATGTAAAAGAATATTGTAATTAACTATAGTAGTATTAAAGTGAGTAATGTTTGTTACTTTTTTCACAGTATAATAGAAACTATGCGGTAACTAGGGATTTTGTATTGAGCATCGTACCCGCTTCGGAAATACACTCCGCTTTTACTGCCAGCACAGGGGCGACATCTGTTCGAAAAGACCTCACAGTGTCTTCCTTGCCGCGGGCGGCTGGTGAGCCTCCTCGCGCTTACGCACTGCGGGGTCTCACCGATGCCTATCCTCCCGCAGGAGTCTCCGTGTATTTCCTACGCTGGTAATGAGTGAATAAATTCTTAGCAATTATATCTAACAATCATAATGTAACCCTAATAATAATTACAAAGCTCAACTAGCGCAGGCAGAATACGTAGACTCCTACGGGAATAGCACGTGTCCGAAGACCCCGCAGAGGCGAACTTTCCTCGAGGAGGCTGAGGCCGTGCCCGTGGAAAGCGGAGTATTCTGCCGGAGCGGTAGCATTAGTTACTATCAGATATGTAATAAAAAAATAAAATAAAAAAATTTAGCTAGAATAGTAAAGAAAGAGTGAAAAACATGTGGGATAACTGGAAAAAAAAGATAGAAAACTTTATATGGAAGGAAGTAGAAGTAGAGGTAGAAGAAGACATCCGAGAAATGCATCCATTACAGGAAGTACATCCTGACATTAAAACAAGAATGTTATATCAATATCCCAAAAACGAATCATACCATATTCCACAGTTTCCAGAACAAAACCGTAAGATCAGCAGCCCTAAGGTTGATATTGAGACCCCTGCTTATCTTCGTAAGGGAAATAGATCAAAGAGTAATGGTCCTATTAACCAAAATACTTATAAAAGCTCACGTTCTAGACCATTACAACAAAATAAACCAGAAAACCAAGTCGTTACCAAAGAAAATGATATAATTCCTACTACTAAAAAGCCATTTGAAAGAACTGATGTACCATCTCCAGTTTATGGCTTCAAGAGTAGAAAACAACAAAAAGAAGTAGATTCTGTTCCTACATATATTCGAAAACAGAAAGTATCTAATCAAGAGAATGAAGAGGCTGTTGATAAACAACATCAATCAGCTAATATCCCAATTTTGCATACAGAAACTAGTAAACTAGTAAACGAACAAACTTCTCAAGATAATAAGCCTTCTAGAAAAATAGAAGAATCAAGAAGTATCGAGAAGAAAAAACGTCCTAGTTTCGAAACTCATCAAACATTACAAGTTGAGAAAAATCAAACAGTTAAAAGAACAAATTCTGATGAAAATAAGCCGGTTAGTATCCCTTATAATGTTATGATGACACCCGAGGATAAACGAAGGATTTCACATAGAAACCTTGAACAACAATTGGGAAAACAAAGACAGTCAAATGATCGTCAAGCAGAATGGAAACAAAGCAATCAAGTGGAAATGAAGAAAAACGTTGAAGAAGAGAAGCCTAACGAAGTAATTCGTCAAGGAACTGTAGAATCGAATCATACCACGATTCCATTACATTTACTAAATGACCCAATTATTAAGAGTAATTTAAATGATCAATGGATATTAGAACAACAAGAATTGCTTGAACAGACCTTAAAACATTTTCATGTCCGTGCACGTGTCGTAAATGCTACTCAAGGACCAGCAGTAACGAGGTTCGAAGTTCATCCAGAACTAGGGGTTAAAGTAAGTAAAGTAAAGAATCTAAGCGACGATTTAAAATTGAACATGTCTGCTAAGGATATTCGAATTGAAGCACCTATTCCTGGAAAAAACACAATTGGAATAGAAGTTCCCAATCCATCGTCACAAATGGTTGGACTTCAAGAAATATTAGGTTCAGACTCATTTACAGACAGTAAGTCACCGTTATCCATAGCGTTAGGTCTTAATATTGAAGGGGCGCCAGTTGTAACTAATATACAAAAGATGCCACATGGATTAATTGCTGGAGCTACTGGATCAGGGAAGAGTGTTTGTATCAACACAATTCTATTAAGCCTAATTTATAAATCTCATCATGAAGATGTGAAATTTATGCTAATTGATCCTAAAATGGTAGAACTTGCACCTTATAATGGTATTCCTCATTTAGTATCACCTGTCATAACAGATGTTAAAGCTGCAACAGCTGCTTTGAAATGGGCAGTGAATGAAATGGAAGAACGCTATGAGAGATTCGTACAGGAAGGTGTTCGAGATATTGAACGCTACAACCAAAGAGTATTAAATCAAAATCGAGCAAATGAAAAAATGCCATTTATCGTTATTGTTATTGATGAGTTAGCAGATTTAATGATGGTTTCACCACAAGATGTGGAAGATGCTATTAGTCGTATTGCTCAGAAGGCTAGGGCATGTGGGATTCACCTATTACTTGCAACCCAACGTCCATCTGTTGATGTTTTAACAGGTCTAATAAAAGCCAATATTCCTACAAGAATATCATTTAGTGTATCTTCTCAAGTCGATTCTAGAACTATTATTGATACTGGTGGTGCGGAAAAATTATTAGGAAAAGGTGATATGCTATTCGTTGAAAACGGCGCAGGAAAGACAGTCCGCTTGCAAGGTCCATTTGTTTCTGATGAAGAAATTGAACGAATAACTAGTTATGTCCGTACAATCGCAGAACCAGAGTACTTATTTGAACAAGAGTCGTTATTGAAACAATTCGTTGCAGATGAGGAAGAAGATGAGTTGCTTACAGAGGCTATTGAATTTATCTTTGAACAAGATAGTGCGAGTACATCGTTACTACAACGTCATTTTAAAATAGGTTATAATCGTGCTGCAAGATTGATGGATGCATTAGAAGTAAAAGGGATTATTTCAGGTCAAAATGGAAGTAAGCCACGAGATGTATTAATTACCAAAGTAGAATTGGACGAGATATTATCATAATACAGTAACTTGAATACTTGTTAAATTAGTAGGCTGGATATATGATAATAAGGGAATAGAAATGAAGGAGACTATTATGAAAGAAATAGAACAAAAGCTTAATGGGGAATTAGATCGCCTAACGAATCATACGTTTAAATTTGATGAGCGTATTAAGGAAGGCTGGTTCTCAGCTGTATATTTTTTAAAGACTAAAGAAATTGTGGAGAAAAAAGTTCCGAATAATCATGTCACAATGCAATTCTTTCAGAAGCAAGATGCTGTACTTTGTGGAACTGATGAAGCGATAGCGCTTATCCATACATTTGCCGATGATCCAGGTTCTTTAGAGATTCATTCACTTAAAGACGGAGATAAGATTAGTCCTTTTGAAACAGTATTAACTATATCGGGGAAATACCAGCAGTTTGGCTATTTAGAGGGTATAATTGATGGGATCTTGGCTAGAAGAACATCTGTCGCAACGAATGTATATAATGTTGTAAAAGCAGCAAGATCGTCTGGAAAGCAAAAGCCAGTGATCTTCATGGGAGACCGGGATGATCATTATACAACACAAGCTGGTGATGGTTACGCAGCCTTTATAGGTGGATCCACTGCTCAAGCTACCCATGCTATGAATGAATGGTGGGGTAAAGAAGGTATGGGAACTATGCCACATGCAATGATTCAAATGTTTAAAGGCGATGTCGTAGCGGCTACGAAGGCTTATCATGAAGTCTATCCGGAAGATGATTTAGTTGCACTTGTGGACTATAACAATGATGTCATCACAGACGCTCTTAAAGTTGCCCGAGCTTTTGGCGATAAACTGAAAGGTGTCCGATTAGATACTTCTAATACACTTGTTGATAAGTATTTTCTTAGAAATTATCATGTAATGGGTTCTTTTGATCCTAGGGGAGTAAATCCAGAGTTAGTATTTGCATTAAGGAAAGCACTTGACGATAATGGATTTAATCATGTAGAAATTGTTGCTACTGGTGGATTCACGGAAGAAAAAATTCGTCACTTTGAATCGTTAGGAGTTCCAGTTAATACGTATGGGATTGGTAGAAGCCTATTAAAGCTTAATATTGGATTTACGGGTGATAATGTTATGTTAAACGGTTCTCCCGAAGCAAAAGATGGACGTCGTTATCGTCCAAATCCAAGATTAGAAAAAGTAGAATATAAAGAGTTACATCACATCTATTAATCACAGTACACAACCAAATTACTATTTTAATACGAAATAAGATTTGTTATAATTACTTAATGTTATTAATCGCTTTATAATGATGTTAGAATTATTGTACACCAAGGTCTTTTTCTTACACATATAGTTGGAGGTTCTTTTTTATGACAACTTACCATTTTATTGGTATTAAGGGTACTGGAATGAGTGCACTAGCACAAATACTCCATGATTCTGGAGAAAAAGTGCAAGGCTCTGATGTAGAAAAATCATTTTTTACCCAGGAAGCTCTTGAATCGAAAAACATACCGATTTTTCCTTTCTCAAAAGAAAATATAACTGATGATTTAACTATTATTGCTGGGAATGCTTTTCCTGATGAGCATGTAGAGATTGCAGAAGCCAAAAGTAAAGGGCTACCCTTTTACCGTTATCATGAATTTCTAGGTGAATGGTTAAAACAGTACACTAGTATCGCTGTAACCGGAGCACATGGTAAAACATCTACTACAGGCTTACTTGCTCATGTTCTAAACTCTGTTTATCCTATTTCATACTTAATAGGGGATGGAACTGGAAAAGGACATGTAGACAGTAATTATTTTGTGTTTGAAGCGTGTGAGTACCGCAGACATTTCCTGAGTTATGAACCAGATTATGCAATTATGACCAATATTGATTTTGATCACCCCGATTACTTCTCAAGTATCAATGATGTTTTTGATGCTTTTCAATCGATGGCGGAAAGAGTCAAAAAAGGAATTATTGCATGTGGGGATGATGAAAAGCTTCAGCAAATTCAAGCAAAAGTTCCGGTTGTTTATTACGGATTCTTACCGACAAATGATTTCCAAGCACAAAACGTGAAAGAAACAGAACATGGAACAGAATTTGATGTGTTTGTACGTAATACTTATTATGATACATTTACCATCCCAATGTATGGAAACCATCATGTGTTAAATGCGTTATCTGTTATTGCCATTTGCCAATATGAGGGGATGGAAGCAGAAGCGATAAAGAACCTTGATACATTTAAAGGGGTTAAACGAAGGTTTACTGAGAAAAAGGTAAATGATCAAATTATTATCGACGATTATGCGCATCATCCAAGAGAAATTACAGCAACGATTGAATCAGCTAGAAAGAAATATCCAAATAAAGAAGTTATTGCTATTTTCCAACCGCATACATTTACTCGAACAAAGACGTTTTTACAAGAATTTGCGGATAGTTTGAGTCCAGCTGATTCCGTTTACTTATGTGAGATTTTCGGATCTGCTAGAGAAGATAATGGTCAACTAACCATTCAAGATCTACAAAAACTGATTCCTAATAGTTCGGTACTAGAATTAGAAGGAATCGAAGAACTAAAGAAATATGAAGATGGGGTTTTAATCTTTATGGGTGCTGGAGATATCCAGAAGTTTCAAAAGGCCTATGAAGATATTCTTCAAATAAAATAATAATTTATAAAAGCCTGTTACTAACAAAGTGACAGGCTTTTTACTAATCAAGGTAAGTAATTTTAATTACTATGAGCAGGGGCAATTAGTTTCTAATACCAACATTTGTAATGAATGAAATGTATTATATGGAAAAATACTACATAACATTCGATATTTATGATAGAAAAGCCTATAATGGAGATATACTAATAAAGAATGTGTTTATGAAAATTTATGTTTATTTGTCGAAATAAAAGGGAATATGATATGTACAAGCACTTGCATTTTGGCAAATTCACTTAGAAAGAAAGGAATGATTACGGCTATGGAAATCTTACTTTATCTTGCTGCAATAATTGCTGCCGTTGCTTTTGCAGTGCTAGTAATTTACTTAGCAAAAACATTAAAAGCTTCAACTCGAACACTGAACAACGTTGCGAATACATTGGAGAGTCTAGAAAAGCAAATGCAAGGAATTACAAGTGAAACAACGGAGTTACTTCACAAGACTAATGCTCTTGCAGAAGATGTAAATAAAAAAACAGCTAAATTAGATGGGTTATTTGATGGAGTTAAAGGAATTGGTGAAACAGTACAGGACTTTAATCACTCATTAAAACAATTTTCATCCAATGTCTCTAGAGCAGCTTCTGAAAATCAGGAGAAGGCTTCACAAGCAGTTACATGGGGAGCTGCGCTATTTGATTTAATAAAAAAGAGAAAATAAAGGAGGAACCATCATGGCAGAAAATAATAGCGGTAAAGATTTTATTGTAGGAACAGTTATTGGTGCTGCATTAGGTGCAAGCTTAGCATTATTATTTGCTCCAAAGTCCGGTAAAGAGTTAAGAGGGGATATTAACCAAGGAGCTGTTCAAGTACGTGACCGTGCGACAGAGTGGAAAGATATCGCACAAACTAAAGGCCTTGAATGGAAGGACATTGCACAGGCAAAAGGTCAAGAGTGGAAAGAGCTTGCAACAGAAAAAGGGTCTGAGCTAAAACATAAGACACAAGAAGTTACATCTAATGTGCAATCTAAAATTCAAGAAATGAGAAATAAAGATGAGTTTGTAAATGATGTAACTACAGAAGAAGTGACATTAGAAGAAACAAACGTAGAAGAAAATAAATAATAAAAAGGATGTCGTACGGTGGACCATCACCTATGACATCCTTTTTATGATAGTATAAAATCTATTGGTTATTCTAAATCCCAAACAATAGCTAAACTATCACCATCTACTATCTGTTCATAAAAGGTAGTGGGTTGGTTATTCTTTAACAAGGTGAAATTACCACTAGCATTTGTTAAATTAAGTTCAATATAGCGAAAGACATCTTGAAATATGTATGGCTCTATTTCCTTTTCCTCTACTGATAACTTGTCATTGGGATATATTCTATCTTCTTCATTTAATTCGATGTCGCCTTTTTTAACTTTAAGTTGAGGTTGTTTAATCATGATAGTTTCTTGATTAAAGGTTACTCGTATATTGTGATAATATTCTTTGTTCAATTGTTTTAACAACAGTTGAACTGTGGGAATGTTTTTTGGAATTACATTTAACTTGTCACCATGGCTTAATCTATAATCTAAAGAAACGGCCATATTGTTTACTGTAATCTGATTCTCAGCAAAACTTAATTTTATTTTATCTTGGTTAACAAAAAGAATAAATTCATTTTGAACAGGCTTTTTATCTGAACTGATAAAGGTAAAGAAATCCTTAACCGTCTTTGGTGTTTGAACTTCAATACTATCATGATCTTGAATGATATAGTTCTGATCTTTTATCATGTTATTTACATAATATGTTGGTTTCAAGTCATAAACTTGTTGGTTAAAGTGAATTTGTATTGGGGCAATATCTCCAAGAAGTTCACTAAGTGTAACTTTTGGTTGAGAGCCATCCAATCCTTTTAAAATCTCAATTTCCATTCCATTATTCACAATGCTATCAACGGTCGCTTCTTTTTTATTCAAAAGGATTGTTGGGGCTTGTCCAAGTTCACCTGGTAAGGTTATTGACTTTCCGTTCAATGTAATGATGGATGCTATTCCCGGTTTTCCATATAATTTATTGATTTCTATACCTGCTTGTACAAGACAATCTCCAATTGTGAGCTGTTTCATTTCAAACATTCTAATTATCTTTTCATTAACTTTTATGGAGATATAATGGATTGGATTCTGTTTGGCTGCTATTGCGATCCCAATAGGTGTAACAAAATCTGGCCCTTTTGGTAAGTTATCTGTACTATTTAATATTTGAATTGCCTCGATATCACGAATCGCAACACGATTAGGAGGTAATTGTAATTTATTAGCTAATCGTGATGTGAAATCAGGTGTTTGACTACCACCACCAATAAGCATGACTGCTTTTGGTTGTTTTCCGTTTAAATGTAATATTTCCTTTGCTATGGATGTTGCTAATTTATCTATGCTTTCACTAATATCGTTAACTAAATTATCATATGTAATGGTTGCTTCAAAGCCAAGGATATCTTGAACAGTTGACTGTCCTTCATTCACAATTTGAAGCTTTGTTTTCTCAGCTAATGGGAAATCTAATAAATACTGGTCACTTACAGCTTCCGTAATTTCATCACCTGCGATAGGGACCATGCCGTATGCAACAACTGTTCCTGAATTAGTCAGTGCGATATCACTCGTCCCAGCTCCTATATCCACTAGAGCAACGTTTAGTCGTCTCATGGACTCAGGGATAAGTACTTGGATAGCTGCAATTGGCTCTAATGTTAAAGCATCCATTTCTAAATTTGCTCGTGTTAATGCAGATAATAAGGATTCTACAACTACTTTTGGTAAGAAAGTAGCAATAATCTCAGCAGAAGCCACTTGACCACTCTGATCAATTAACGATCCAATTATATCTTCGTCGATCTTATAATGAAGTACAGAATATCCAACACAGTAATAGTTTGAAAAGTTATGACCCGTATCCTCCGAAGCTAACTTAAGTTGTGCATTATGAACAGCACTTAATTCTAAATGCTTAATCGTTTCATGATCTGTAACTGGTTTTTGATTGAGTTCAATTGTAGCTGATGATGTAATCGTCTTTAATGACCTTCCAGCAGCTGCAACACAAACCTTTAGTAATGGACCATGAGAAGCTTCTAACGTTTGTTTTACTTCTTTTATAACTTCAGCAACTTCCTCTACGTGATGAATTTGGCCATCTACCATGGACCTTACACGATGTTCTCTTACGCAATAATCAATTAATGTATAGTTGGACTCGGTCTTTTCTAAGATAACCCCTGTCACAGACCGGGTCCCGATATCTAATGCAAATATATAATCGTCCTTCATTATGTAAATCCCCCTAAGAATGAAAAGCTAATTCAAAAAATCTCTTTATCTCCTGAGCATAATTTCCCGTAAATCTTTATTTTTATTATAAACTGTAAGATGACAAAGGGAAAATTATTAGCTATAATGATGTCACATTATGTAGAAATTTTGCAGTTATTCCTTTCAGGAGGCTTTTAAGATATGAATAACGATTTAGACGAGTTACGGACCAAATTAGATGATGTTAATTTACAAATACTTGAACTTGTGAACTTACGAGCAGCTATTGTAAAACAAATTGGTCAAATAAAAAATAAACAGGGAATAAAGAGGTTTGATCCTGTTCGTGAGCGTGAGATGCTAGATCAGTTAATCCAACATAATAATGGTCCTTTTGATAATTCAACTATAGAACATATTTTTAAAGAAATGTTTAAAGCCGGACTTGAGTTGATAGAGGATGATCATCGAAAAGAACTACTAGTATCGCGAAAACGCCAACCTGAAAACACAGTAATTGATGTTAAAGGTGAAAAAATCGGTGATGGGAAAACTCATTTCGTTATGGGACCTTGTGCTGTTGAAAGTTATGAACAAGTTCGTGAAGTTGCAAAGGCCGTGAAACAGAATGGTATTAAGCTGTTTCGGGGTGGAGCATTTAAACCTAGAACTTCCCCTTATGATTTTCAAGGATTGGGTATCGAGGGATTACAAATCTTAAGGCGAGTTGCGGATGAATTTGACTTAGCAGTAATTAGTGAAATAGTAAATCCAGCACATATTGAAATTGCATTAGATTACGTGGATGTTATCCAGATAGGCGCAAGAAATATGCAAAATTTCGAATTACTTAAAGCGGCGGGAGAAGTTGATAAACCAGTATTATTAAAACGTGGTTTATCCGCAACTATTTCTGAGTTCATCAATGCAGCAGAGTATATTATTTCCCGAGGAAATGGTAAAATAATTCTTTGTGAACGCGGAATCCGCACATATGAGACAGCCACAAGAAATACACTTGATATTTCTGCTGTGCCTATACTAAAGCAAGAAACTCACCTACCTGTAATGGTTGATGTTACGCATTCAACAGGTCGAAGAGATTTGTTAATACCAATGGCTAAAGCAGCCCTAGCTATTGGAGCAGATGGTATTATGGCAGAAGTTCATCCAGACCCAGCTGTTGCTTTGTCTGATTCTGCACAACAAATGGACATACCTATGTTTGAAGACTTTTTAAAAGAGATTTCTAAATACAGCACATCCATTAGTTAAGGGTTTGACTAGTAGTCAAATCCTTAGTTTTTTAGTTTTTCTTAGGGGTGTTGAGTGTAGGGATTAGCCTGAGGTCGGGGTGATGCACCCAAGTTTTTCGAGCATGTGCCCAAACTTGAGGAGTATGCACCCTAGTCCTCCGAGCATGTGCCCGAACTTGAGTAGGATCCACTCAATCCAGCTAAGCATGTGCCCGAACTTGAGGAGGATCCACTCAATCCAGCTGAGCATGTGCCCGAACTTGGGGTGTATGTACCCAATCCAGCCGAGCATGTGCCCAAACTTGGGGAGAATGCACCCGAGTCCTCCGAGCATGTGCCCAAACTTGAGGAGAATGCAGCCAATCCAGCCGAGCATGTGCCCGAACTTGAGTAGGATGTACCCGAGTCCTCTGATCATGTGCCCAAACTTGAGTAGGATGTACCCGAGTCCTCTGAGCATGTGCCCAAATTTGGGGAGGATGCCCCCAATCCAGCCGAGCATGTGCCTGAACTTGAGTAGGATGTACCCGATTCCTCTGAGCATGCGCCCAAACATGAGTAGGATGTACCCGAGTCCACCGATCATGTGCCCAAACTTGGGAAGTATGCACCCAACCCAGCCGATCATGTGCCCAAACTTGGGGAGGATGCCCCCAATCCAGCCGAGCATGTGCCCAAACTTGAGAAGGAATCACCCGAGTCTACCGAGCATCCACGAAGGCCGGAGCAGTACCAGAAATTCAACAAATTTTTAATAAGATATTTTTTGTGTTTTTTTTCACACTAGAGTATGATAATGAGTAGAAACTTGTCTATTAGTACGGAATTAGGAGGTTTATTTTATGACAATAACAATATATGATGTAGCAAGAGAAGCAAATGTTTCTATGGCGACGGTATCACGTGTGGTAAATGGAAATCCGAATGTAAAACCAACTACAAGAAAAAAGGTGTTAGCAACAATTGAAAGATTAGGGTACCGCCCAAATGCAGTAGCTCGAGGACTAGCTAGTAAAAAGACAACTACTGTGGGAGCAATTATACCTGATATCTCAAGTATCTTTTTTGCAGAATTAGCTAGAGGAATTGAAGATATTGCTACGATGTATAAGTACAATATCATTTTGAGTAACTCGGATCAAAATAAGGATAAAGAGTTACAATTAATTAATACGATGTTGGAAAAACAAGTGGACGGTATTATTTTTATGGGAGGCAATATATCAGAAGAACATGTTCAACAGTTTTCAACTGCGTCTGTACCGGTTGTGTTAGCTGCAACCTACGATGGAACTGATTCTATTCCTTCTGTCAATATTGATTATGAAGAAGCTGCATATGAAGCAACCAATCATCTTATTAGTAAAGGTAATGAAAAGGTTGCATTTATATATGGGAAAGAAGAGTATACAATTAATCAATTGAAAAATCAGGGTTACTTAAGAGCATTGAAAGAGGCTAATCTTCCGGTAGTAGAAGATTATATTGTAAGTGGTGATTACACATACGAATCTGGAATGGAGAATGTAGAGAAATTTATGAGTTTACCAGATAAGCCAACTGCCGTTTTTGCAGCATCTGATGCAATCGCACTTGGTGTTATCCATGGTGCGCAGGATTTAGGCTATAGGGTTCCAGAGGATCTAGAAGTATTTGGTTTTGATAATACAAAATTAGCTACTATGGTTCGACCAACGTTATCTACGGTTGTTCAACCAACATATGATATCGGTGCTGTTGCTATGCGTTTACTTACTAAATACATGAATAAAGAAGAAGTGGAAGAGAAAAAAGTAGTATTACCACATCGCCTTGTAGAAAGAAACTCAACAAAATAAATATAATGTCGATATAAACAGTATAATGTAATTTGAGCAAAAGTTTGGGGAGAGAGAATATGAGAAAACGAGATTTATTAACTCCTATCGGCATTACTTTAGGTTTTATCATGATTGTGTCTGCAATTCTTCAAAGTGGTGGACCTGAAGAAGCTATATCTTTTCTTGATTTTGCCTCCATCCTTATTGTTATCGGTGGGATGGTAGGTTCTTTACTTATTAACTTTAATATGGATCAAATTAAATTAACAGGAAAAGTATTAAAGGAATCATTTACTAAAAATGATCGCCAACTTCCTGAATTAATCAATCTTTTTATTCGACTTTCTGAGCGGGCAAGAAGAGAAGGGATTTTAGCTTTAGAAAATGATTTAGACGATGTAGATGACCCATTTATTAAAAAAGGGATTCATCTTGCTGTTGATGGTATTGAACCAGAGGTTATTCATGACATAATGAATGCTGAGATTACAGCTATGGAAGAACGACATTATCGTGGTCGCATGATATTAGAAAAGTGTGCTGAATATGCTCCAGCCTGGGGAATGATAGGTACGTTAATAGGTCTTGTGTTAATGTTAAATAGCTTGCAAGATCCATCAACACTAGGTCCAAGCATGGCTATTGCATTGTTAACAACTCTATACGGAACTGTTCTTGCTAACTTAGTATTTACTCCGATGGCAAGCAAACTTGAGAATAAAACAGAAGAAGAAGTGTTTATTAAACAAATTATCATTGAGGGCGTTATAGGTGTTCAATCTGGTCAAAATCCACGAATATTAGAAGAAAAATTAGGAGCATTTCTTTCAAACGATACGAAATCAAAAGAAAGTCCTGAAGAGGCATCCTCATTCGTGGGGGAGGGCCTAAATGAAGCGTAGAGAAAGTAGAAAAAAAGTTGATAAAGGTGCCCCAAAATGGATGGTAACTTATTCAGACATGGTCACATTGATTCTGGTTTTTTTCATTTTGTTATTCTCTATGTCCCAAATAGACGCCGTGAAATTTGAAGCAATTTCTGATTCTTTTCGGAATCGAATGATTTTTGATTTTTTCCCTTCACCAGTGCCAATGGATAATCCTACCGAGAGTACAAGTGTTCAAGAACAAGGTCAAGAGTCAAATGAATTTGAGTTACCAGTATCAGATAAGGAAGATGAGGCTGATGGTGATTCAGAATCTAGTCAAGAAAATGACTCCCTTAATGAGTTAATGGAAGAAGTAGAAAATTACTTGGATGAAAATGCACTAAATAATGTAGTATCTGCAAATCGCTCAGAGCGTGGGGTTGTACTAGTATTACAAGATAGTATATTATTCGATCCAGGGGAAGCTGAAGTTTTACCCTCTGCACTTCCTTTTTTAACAAAGGTTGGTAATCTACTATCGCAAATCGATAATGATATAAAAGTTGAAGGACATACTGATGATGTACCGATGTCGAGTTTTAGGTATCCTTCTAACTGGGAGTTATCTGGTGCAAGAGCTAGTAGTGTAGTAAGGTTCTTGGTTGACGAGAATAATTTAGATGAAAGACGTTTCACAATCAGTGGTTACAGTGATACAGAACCACTTGTTCCAAACGATAATGCTAGTAATAGAAGTAAGAATAGAAGAGTTGAAATAGTAATTCTTGAGAAACATATAACAGAAGAACAAAGTTAAAGGAGTTGAATTTTCAACTCCTTTTTTGGTCTCATTATGGATTAGAGTATCACGTTACTTTTGTATATTTAAGTAAGTTCATTAATGTAACGTGGTTTTTTTCCTCTATTTCCTTTTTTCTTGGAATAGCTGGAATTTCATCTACTGGATCATGCCAAGTTGTTGGTAATTTAACTGGTGCTTCTTTTTGCCATTTAGTTGTCCAGGCAATGGGAAGGTCACCATGTAGAGATTGCTCATCCTTCATGACATTCCAAATTTGGGACCATGCACGCGGGACAACACGCCAAATGTCGTAACCTCCACCACCAAGAGCAATCCATTTTCCGTTACAATACTGTTTACTAATCTCTAGTGCAACCTTAGGAATCCTTTCGTAAATGGTCATGGAACCACATAAGTGGGTGAGTGGATCGTAAAAATGTGAGTCAGCGCCATTTTGAGTTACGATAACATCTGGTTTAAAGAAATCCGCTATCTCACGTAAAGCGTTTTCATAAACTTCCAGATAAGAATCATCCTGTGTAAAAGCATCAATTGGTAAATTAAAGCTATACCCGTGGCCTTCTTTAATTCCTCGCTCATTTACATTTCCTGTACCAGGGAAAAGATATCTGCCTGTTTCATGAATAGAGAATGTACATACCATTGGATCGTCGTAAAAAGCCCATTGAACTCCATCTCCATGATGTGCATCGGTATCAACATATAATACTTTTAAATTGAAATTCTTTCGAATATATTTAATCGCAATTGCAGCATCATTATAAATACAAAAGCCTGAAGCCTTTTGCTTAAAGCCATGATGTAATCCTCCGGCAAAATTAACAGCACTATGAGCACCATCTGCTAAGACAGCATCAACTGCTGTGAGTGTTGCACCTACTATTTGAGCTGAAGCCTCATGCATATTTGGAAAGACGGGTGTGTCCTCGGTACCTATACCATATTGGGCTAAGTTTTCCTTTGTCAAACGACTTGCAGATTTGACTGCGCGTATATATGGATAATCATGAATAAGTGCTATTTCATCATCAGACGCTAATCGAGGTGCAATGATATGACTTTCTGAAAGCTGACCCGAATCCTCTAATAATTCCTTCGTTAAGACAACCCGTTGCTGATTAAAAGGATGTTCATTGTGAAAATGGTAATCTAAAAGAGATTGATCAAAAACGAATTTTATATTTTTGCTCATAATCTTGGCTCCGGAATGTTGTTTGGCCACATTAATTCATATCCAGCATTCCGTAAATCGCGAATAATTGGGAGTGGGTTCATTGTCTGCACTCGGAATACCAAAATTTTATATTCAGGATCGTCTTGAAAAGGATAAACTAATACAGAAGAAATATTTACACCACGATTACCAAATACAGATGCAACCTCAGGTAATATTCCAGGCTTATGTGGAACCTTAACTTCAATGTGCGAACCTTGTACATGTGTACCAGTTAGCTGTATTAAGGTATACAATAGATCCTTTTCTGTAATCACACCTACTAGTTTTTCATTACTTACAACTGGTAAGCAAGCAATTTCTCGATCATAAAAAATACGGGCAACCTCTTCAACAAAGTCCAGTGGATGAGCCGTGATTACAGGGCTACTCATAATGGAAGAAATCTCTTTATTTAATACATCCATATCTGGATTATTTGTGAAGATGGATGGACTTGCGTCTCGGATATCTCGATCGGATACAATTCCGATTACAAAATGGTCCTCATCTACAATTGGGATATGCCTGATCTTATGCTTAACTAATAATTGGTATGCTTTCTCAATTGGATCTGAAGGACTTAATGAGATTACATTTCGATTCATAATTTTTTCTACATGCATTATAAACCCTCCCTATAATTTCGAAACTGATGGCGTTTTAAGAAACGTAGCGTGTCAAATTGCTGTATCGATTCTTCTTTCACGTTAGAACCAATTCTAACCATTAAACAATTTGCTGGGTGTGAAATTATTTCAGGGTCATCTGTAGGGGCAGGTAGTAGCCCGCCAGATGCCATCATCTTTTCCATTACTTTTCGATATTCCCATATACTTAAACTTGTTCCTTTTAAATCCCAGTGCCAATAATATTCTGTTGAAATAATAATATAATTTTCCATATAAGGATCCATCATAGATACTCTTAGTAGGTTCGATGCGATTCCACTTCCTCGGTATTCAGGTATAACCTCAATTGCACCTAACTCTATCAAATCCTCCATCTGAAAAGTCGACCATCTTTCTAAAGGGTCTGGATAGAGGTAGGTTACATATCCAATGATGGTATCCTCTGTTCTTGCAATAATAATTCTGCCGTCAGCTAATGCAGCAATTTCTAGTAGTGCATGAAATTGCTTTGATGAGGGTCTAAATGATGTTAATTCTCGATGAAATTTATAGTTTTCGAGTGTTGATGCAGGGACAGGTCCCTCAATGATAACGTTGTTTGCTTGGTGTTCTATTCTATTGTAAGTTTTGATATGTTCCATTCTTTGTTCACCACTCAAATTTGTATTAGTTTTATTATACAAGATTATCGTTGTAATTTTTAGTCTTTTCTAGATAAATTTATTAAAGGTACTTATGAGCCATAGGAAACATGGCTTAATCTATTAGCGCATGTAGAATTTCTTAGTTATTTGATTTTCTATTAAAGTAAAGAAGGTAAATGAAATATATCAATATTCAGATTATTTATGTTACTATTAAAGCGGGTGATTTTAGATACAGTGGGGGAATGAAATGAAAAATAGTTGGGGGAATAGATTGATGTTAGGTAGAAAAATAGGCGAGGGTGGAAACTCGGATGTATTTGAGTGGGGGAATAACAATAGAATAATTAAATTAGCAAAACCAAACACTACTATGTTTGCATTAGAAAGGGAATTCAGGAACAGTCTGATTGTATGGAAAATGGGGTTATCTGTGCCGCAACCATATGAGGTTGTGGAGGTAGAAAATCGTCCTGGAATTGTATTTGAGCGAATTCACGGAGAACCGTTAAAAGAGCGCTTATTTAAAGGTTTTATGCAACATGTTCATGGAGGTCAATCAAACTTTGATTGGAATGATATTCGAAATACTGCTCGACTTATAAGTGAAGTTCATCAATTTTCTCATGGAGGGATACCAACACAAAGAGAGTTTTTGAAGAAACAAATACTTAGTGTAGATTATTTAAGAGAGGATGAAAAGAAAGCAGTAATAAATAGATTAGATCAACTGCCTATAAAAAATCAAATTTGTCATGGCGATCCTAATCCGAATAATATACTGATGAGCAATGGAAGACCTATATTGATTGATTGGAATGACACTACTAATGGTAATCCCGAATCAGATCTTGCTGAATTCGTTATTATGATTAGATTTGCTGTATTACCAACGGACACACCACAGGAAGTTATTAACGGTTTTGACTCTTTAAGAGAGGAGATAATAAATATATTTGTAGAGGAATATACACTCCATACTGGAACTCGCTATAAAGAGATTGAGCCTTGGATTGTTCCAATAGCAGCTCGCAAACTATCAGCAGATGCTATTTCTGATGAAGAAAAGCGATTACTTGTGAATGAGATAAGAATAAGATTGAGAGACCATGAGAAATAGTAAACAATGGTTTAAGAATAAATTACTAAAAAGAAAAAATAGCAATAGCCAATTCAGAATTTCGAATAAGGCTATTGCTATTTTTGATGCTGAAGCACTGAAAACACGGTGCTTTTGACTGGGTAAAGATTAACTTATTCCTCTTCTGGATCCGGATCTGGCTCTACAGGGTTCTCAGGATCCTCAGGTTCTGGATCCGGATCAACAGGGTCCTCAGGATCAGGGTCTGGTTTCTCCGGTTTTTCTGGTTTATCTACTTCTTTACCAGGATCTGGCTTTTCGGGCTTTTCTTCTTTCTCAGGCTCTGAGAAGTCACCGACAACAATCTCCTTTGAAGCAGAAGATTCTAATCCGAAGTAATCAACTGCTTTTACATGATAAACACCTTTACCACTTGGCAATTTAAAACTAGTCTCGATTGAGTGGCCAATTAGTCCAAATGATTCCCCTGGTTTATTGGCACGATAAATTCGATATCCAATAACATCCTTGCTTCCAGAAGCTTCCCATGTTAAATTACTTCCATTATTTTTTAATGATGCAGGTGCTCCAGGAGCTTTACCATCATCATCTACAACTGATTTATGACCTTCTATATTCGGAAGGGAAATCTTTTCCCAGGCCTCTCTTCTGAATCTAGGGAATAGCTCTGTTAGATCATCAAGTTTATCGTATCCATTCCGGATGATCCATTCAGGGTTAAAGGACAACCCATCATCCTGAACAAATTCTTTCGGTGTCTTAGGTCCAGCAAGAACTGCCTTACCATCTACTAGAACATAGGAACCGGATACTAAACTGTCATCAACTTGTGTTGGTACAAAGTTGGCATTAAAGAGATCACTAGACACCAGTCCAGCTTGTTGACATAAATCAGAAGCTAGCATACCAGATGTAGCACAAATACTTCTTGTTACGATACCATCAGGTCGCTCAAACTTCTCAGAAGGGGCCACTAGATCTGGTCTAATCTCGGAAGCTGCGTTCATTAGCTCTGCCCATAGTTTTACGTTTCTGTTCCCCTCATATAAAGCACAACTATCACACTTCAATGACTGTCCAATTCGGTAACCTAACCAAGTTCCCATGGTTACATTCGGGTTATAACCAACAAAGTGAACATCATGTGTATTCTGAGTAGTTCCCGTTTTACCTGCCCAGTCGACATTTGGATATTTCAGTTGTGAACGTAAATAATTTGCTGTACCTTCACTAACAACATCTCGAAGTATATCCGTAGTCAGATAAGCTGTTTGTGGTGAAAATACTTCTACCGGTTCTGCTTTATGTTCGTAAATTACTTCACCATCTTGGTTAGTAATCTTATCAATCATATAGGCATCAACGAAATTCCCGCCATTAGCAAATGTTACAAAGGCATTAGTATTCTCTTCAACGGAGATACCGTGAGTAGTACCACCAATTGATAATGATAGGTTTGCATATTCTCCATCACCGAGTGTTGTAATTCCCATTTTACGTAAATACTCATCAACAGGATTTTCATGTGCTATTTGTGAATAAACCTTGATTGTAGGTACGTTATAAGAATCAGTAATAAAATCACGCACAGACAAGAGTCCATGATAGCGATAGTTAAAGTTCTGTGGTGTCCAAGGTCCTGCTGGAGTCGACCACGTAGTCTTAACATCTGCAACAGGAGTTCCAGGTTGAACTATTCCTTTTTCCATTGCAGGTGCAATTGCTAATAAAGGCTTCATCGTACTACCATTTGGTCGTACCATGTCAGTAGCATAATTCGTTTGGTTCTCAAAACTAAATCCACGTCCACCTAGAAAACTAATCACTCTCCCGGTTTTGTTCTCAACTAAGAAACCGGCAGCCTCGACACGCTGCGTGGTAATTTCTTCACCAGTTGCAGGGTCAATCGTTTTTCCATGCCAATCTGGCCCATAATATTCGAAGTTCTTAGCAACCTCTTGGAAAGCATCATAGATTTCTTTGTCAATGGTAGAATGAATATTATAGCCACTTTGACGAAGATCACGATTAGCTAAAATCATATATTCTTCTCTTAATTCATCGCTTTCAGCCAAATCTTCTTTTGTGTAGCCATCTTTTTCAGCTAAAATGTACATCAGAATCTCTTTCGCTCTTTTTTCCAATTCAAATGTTAGATATGGATATTTTTCAATTGGACTTTCAGATTTTGTAACAAAGTCAGCTACAATATCGTAGTTCAGAGCTTCGTTGTATTCCTTATCTGAAATATATTTTAATTCATGCATACGACTAAGAACAACTTTCATTCTAGTAATCCCTGGCTCAAGACCTTCTTCGCTTTTTAGTCCACCACCACCTTGATACGGTGTGTAATACGATGGGCTCTGAGGAAGTCCGGCAAGAAATGCTGCTTGTGGAAGATTAACTTCGTCAGCATTCAGACCAAAAATTTCCTGAGCAGCTGTTTGTACTCCTGCAATATTTCTTCCATTGGCTCCACGGCCATATGGGATGATATTTAGGTAAGCTTCTAGTATTTGATCTTTCTCGAAGAATTGTTCTAAACGCATAGCAAGCAGTATTTCTTTGGCTTTACGTTCAAAAGATACTTCATTAGTTAGAATCTGGTTCTTGATAAGCTGTTGTGTTAGTGTACTTCCTCCAGATTTCATATCAGAATTAGTAAATTCTTGTACAAGGGCACGGACTATTGCTTTTGGAACAACTCCATTATGCTCCTTGAAATATTCATCTTCTGTTGCGATTACAGCATCAATTAATGTTGGTGAGATATCTTTTAATTTTGTTTCTTCACGGTGAAGGTCTGATTGTATATCCCCAAAATAAATATCTCCTGCAAAAAACAATTTGGATGTTTCCTCATAATTGTAAATATCTTTTTCCATGTTTTCGTAAGGTCGGATAGGCTCGTCTTTTACTAAAGAGGCAAAGTATCCAAACCCTACTCCAACACCAAAGAACATCCCAATTATACCTATTACAATAAAGAATAAAATAACATTCCAGACAACATCATATGTAATTCTTGATGCACGTTGTACAATTCCTGTGCTCCAGATTGTTTTTACCTTGGTTCCAGATTTTTGGAAGAATTCTTTAAAATCCACGATAAAACCCCCTATTATTCCAAGAATAATTATAGCATATGCAATGGTGCAGTTGGTACAAGAAATTTACAAAAATAATTGCATTTTTTGTTTTAATTTAATATGATAGGTGTAATATTATATATCAAAGCAATGAAGGAAATAGTAGTGTTGCAAATCCCTATCTAAGAGAGCTGGTGGTTGGTGGAAACCAGAATATATTTGCATGCGAAGTACAATTCCAGAGCAATCTTAATTAGCCAACAGGTGAAATTAAGACGGTGAAGTCATCGTTAACAACCCCAAAGTGGCAGTAATCTGCAACAAGGGTGGTACCGCGTGTTAAAACTCGTCCCTTATTTATCATAAGGGATGGGTTTTTTTATTTTGTTAGAAAAAAATGATGGAGTGTGAAATGATGCATATCTTAGAGGATTTAGAAAAAAGAGGCCTTATTAATCAAGTAACGGATAGAGAGGGTTTAGAGAAACATTTATCCGAAAATGAGGTAACATTATACTGTGGATTTGACCCGACAGCAGATAGTTTGCACATCGGACATTTAGTCCCCCTAATGATGTTAAAACGATTCCAAAAAGCTGGCCATAAGCCCATAGCACTTGTTGGTGGCGGTACAGGTATGATTGGGGATCCTAGTGGGCGTTCATCGGAGCGTTCGCTAAATACAGAGGATGTAGTACATGGGTATAGTGATGCCCTAAGAAAACAAATATCTAAAGTACTAGAAGTAGATAAAGATGAAAATCCAGTAGTTGTACGAAATAACTATGATTGGTTAGGCAGTATGACCATCATTGATTTCTTGCGCGATGCAGGGAAACATTTCGGTGTGAACTATATGTTAGCAAAGGAATCTGTTTCTGCTCGTATCGAACAAGGAATCTCTTTTACAGAGTTTAGTTACATGATCTTACAATCACTCGACTTTCAGAAGCTATACACACAAGAGAATTGCACACTTCAAATTGGTGGTAGTGATCAGTGGGGTAATATTACAGCAGGAATGGAATTAATCCGTCGTGGAAGAGAAAATGAGGAAGAAGATGTAAAGGTATTTGGTTTAACTGTTCCTTTAATAACCAAAGCAGATGGAACTAAGTTTGGTAAGTCAGCTGGTAATGCGGTATGGTTAGATGCTGAAAAAACAAGTCCTTACGAGTTCTACCAATTCTGGATTAACACGGATGACCGTGATGTGATGAAGTTTTTACGCTACTTTACATTCCTTAGCGATGAAGAACTAGTTGAATTAGAACAAGAAGTTGAAAACCATCCTGAAAAACGTGTTGCACATACACGTCTTGCTGAAGAATTAACAAGAATGGTTCATAGTCAAGAAGCGGTAGAACAAGCACAGAAAATCTCAGCATCATTATTTAGTGGCGATTTAAAATCTCTAACCGCTGATGAGATAGAACAAGGATTTAAGGATGTACCATCGTTCCAGGCTGATAAAGATGATATAGGATTAGTTGATCTTTTGGTTAACGCCAACATTTCTTCTTCAAAACGTCAAGCGAGAGAAGATATTACCAATGGTGCTGTATACATTAATGGCGAAAGACAACAAGATGTAAATTATGTAGTATCTGTTTCTGACCAAATTGAAGGTAAATTTACGATTATTAGACGAGGTAAGAAGAAGTATTTCTTAATTAGATATAAATAACAATAATAAGAAACTGTTCCAACATGAAAAAGGGACAGTTTCTTTTTGTTGTTATTGACGACTTTCAATATATGCTTTCTCTTCTTCCGCAGAAAGGACGCCTGTTGCTTTACCAACAGTACCACCCTGTAATTCCCAAATGGCATTATGATCATCATCGGCGGATGAAAAATCACCACTTGCCCATTTCTCTAAAATCTCTCTGTACAGATTGGCATGTTTGACATCGTTGAGACCCTCTAATAACCATTGAATTCTCACTTCGTTAATTTGATAAAAACCCCATTTTTCTTCAGCTTTAACTTTTTGATGACTCATACCATGAATGTATTCTTGGTAGTCACTATCTGTTAAACTCTCTGTTGATGTAGGGTGGCCAAAGGGGTTTAATCCTTGTTCTTTAAAAGACTGCATTTCTGCCTCTGTGATACTTCCACCAGCGGATTCCCGCATATTGTCAATTTCACTAGAGCTTTTACTTTCACTAGTATTACTAGCTTCAGAGGCTTTTATATCCTTATATACTATATATCCAACAGCACCGAATATTAATATCGTCAAGATGATTAATACAATTATCACTTTATTCATATCTAATAAACCCCCTATTAATAGTTTAATATATATAACAAAAATTTGGAAAAATAACTACTTTTTAAAAGATAATTAGTAAGAAAGTGGTAGGTCATCAAGTAATAACTGTATATCCTAATATTTTACAGTCTAATGAAAAAATTCATAAATGTCCCTGAAATACATTTACTTTATAAAGTAAAATATGTTACGTTATAAAGTAAAGGGGGGTGGGATGTTATACCATTATCTAGTTTCCGGATCACAATATTCAGTTTGCAATTCTATTTCGAATGGAGGTTTGTATATGACGAATATTTATGAATTAGAGCCTACTTCTGACACATTACATGGATTTTTCAGTAAAGAGTTAGAACCTGTATTAACCATTCAATCAGGAGATACCGTTATCTTCCGAACATTAGATTCTGCTTGGGGATTAGAAAGGCGTTTAGCTCCAGGAAAACCGAGAAAGAAATTTACAGAGCTGAAACCTAACAGGCAAACAAATCAATTCGGTCACGCACTAGTTGGACCTGTGTATGTAGAGAATGCTATGCCTGGTGATACATTAGAGATAAAAATCAATGAAATTGTTCCAGGATCATGGGGATGGACTTCAGCAGGTGGCTTTCCAAGTTACTGGAATAAAAGATTAGGAATGGATCAAGAAGAGGAGGTCCTATTTGATTTTCATCTTGATCCTAAAAAAATGTTGGGTACAAGCCAATTTGGAAATTTTGACTACAATGTAGCATTACATCCGTTCATGGGCATTATGGGTATGCCCACTGAGGAAGAGGGGAAGCACTCAACCTTTGTTCCGAGAAACACTGGAGGGAATATAGATTGTAAAGATTTACAAGCGGGAAGCACATTATATTTACCAATAGCGGTAGAAGGAGGGCTTTTCTCTACAGGTGATGGCCATGGAGCACAGGGGGATGGTGAAGTTGCTGGTCCAGCTTTAGAGTGTCCTATGGAGCGTGTGGACTTAACTTTTCATGTTAGAGAAGATATGAAACTCAAAAGACCCAGAGCTAAAACAAAATCAGGATGGATTACTATGGCCTTCCATGAAGATTTAGATGAAGCGATGTGGCTTGCGTTAAGTGACATGCTAGATTTGATGTCTGAGTTATACAGTATTTCTAGGACAGAAGCTTATGCTTACGCGACAATGGTAGTGGATTTACGCGTTACACAAATTGTTAATTTTTCCAAGGGAGTTCACGCTTATTTACCATTTGATGCCTTAGGGTAATATGCTAATCTATTAAACTATTTGATAGAAACTAATCCGATTCTCCAGGATGAAAAAGGAAGGCGTACAGAGAAATAACCTGTACGCCTTCCTTTACTGTAGGAGGAATATGGTGATATATCCTAGCTATCTTGAATCATTTAATAATCCTATATAAAATAGTTGATCATGGTTTAGAGCATCTAGTTGGCCATCAAGAATTCGATGAATATCGTCTAATGTATCAGATAAGGGTACTGAAGTGCCATTCTTTTTGGTGAAAGGTTCTGAGACATAAAAAGCTTGAGTTAAATATGCTTCGAGCCGCATTCCTTGAGTATAAATTTTCTTGTCGGCAAATTGTAATCTATCATAGCCAAATGCACTTACTAAAAATCTTAGCTCACGGTATCTCCGCATAATCTTCCTTGCATTTTGTTGTAGGTCGAAATGCTTTTTATCTAATTGAGCTCCCTCTGTTATAACAGAGGTGGATGAGATAGGATTTAAAGCGGGAAATAGTTTTCTTGAGACAAGTTCAGCATCAAAATTCCAGATCGTGTCTAGTGGTCCATACGGAAGTTCTTCATCTACAGCTTCCCCTGTTGGATCAATTAGGAAAGTAGTAATGGTTGTTCCTTCTTTTTGTTCTAGTTTTTCAAGCAAGGAATATATTTCACCTGAAACAACTAAGGACCTATCAACAGCTAGAGCTATATCATGCTTACCTTTTAAATCATTTATTTCCTGATACGCAATCTCTGTATTTTGACATAGGTTAGTGGATGATTCTTTCACTTCCTTAAGATCTGGGCTTTCAAAGCTAGGTGTTATTAATACTGTTGCATAATCCATTTCTTTTAACCGGTAAAAAATCTCAGCTAGTAATACTAGTTGTCCCATTCCTGGTCTTGCTATAAATCCATTTATGCCGCCTTTTGTAATAGGAGCAAGAAAATCCAGTGCTTTAATCCCTGTTTCAATCATTTGAACTTGATTTCCACGAATGAGTAAATCATCGACCTTGCATTCTGCAAGTTCTGCTAGTGCAACTAATGTGCGTACTTCAGCTCGACCTACTGGAGTTTTTCCCGTACATAAATTTGAAACTGTGGCAGGGCGCAACCCTTTCTCTTTAGCTGCTATTGTTAGGTTAGGTACACGCTTACGTAAAAATGCGACATTTAGTTTTACATTATCCATTACTTAGACTCCTTTTAACCTGTCTGTAAAGTAACTTAATATTCAAAGCGAAATATATCTAATATGTATATTCAGAGTTAATTCTATGTGATATATTTCATCATACACTATTTTGCAATAGAAATAAAAAAGAAAAAAACCCCGGAAACATTGACTAAACAACATTTCACGGGGTTCTTGTATGTTAATATGCAATAAGCAAGTATTAACGAGAGTAGAATTCAACGATTAACTGTTCTGTAATTTCAGATGGTAATTCAGAACGTTCTGGTAAACGGTTGAAAGTACCTTCTAATTTATCAGCGTCAAAAGTTAAATATTCTGGTACGAAGTTATTAACTTCAATCGCTTCTTTCACGATATCAAGATTTCTTGATTTTTCACGAAGACCGATTACTTGACCAGGTTTAACTAGGTAAGATGGAATATCAACGCGAGATCCATCAACTGTTACGTGGCCGTGGTTTACAAGCTGACGAGCTTGTCTACGAGTACGTGCAAGACCTAGACGGTAAACAATGTTATCAAGGCGAGAATCAAGAAGAATCATGAAGTTTTCACCATGAACACCTTTCATTTTACCAGCTTTATTGAATAGAGTACGGAATTGACGCTCGTTTAATCCATACATAAAGCGTAGTTTTTGTTTTTCTTGTAATTGTAGACCATACTCAGAAAGCTTTCTGCGTTGGTTAGCTCCGTGTTGCCCAGGAGCATAAGGGCGTTTGTCTAGCTCTTTACCAGTGCCAGTTAATGAAATGCCAAGACGACGAGATTTTTTCCATACAGGACCTGTATAGCGTGCCATAGGACATTTCCTCCTTTATATTGTATTTGCATAAAACAAAATTTAGGCCGTGATCGTTCCAACCGCCATTATGTTTTCATGTACCATCGCTCCAGCAGCTAAGAGTTACGCGATACACCTCAGGGATTAGAGGAACAAAATGGTTCGAATGGTGATGCACTAAGGCTGCCTTGTTATTTTACACAAAGACTAGTATATAATTTTTTGTGACTTAAGTCAATGATTCTTTTTTTAAAAGTAATTTTGGGTGAATAATGAACTAGTTCAGTATACTAGAATAGGAAAATTTTATAAAGTTCTATATAATTGAAGTAAATATTGTATAAAATTCCTTGACAGGTGATTATGATGAGCAGAAAAAAACTACAAGATAACCTTAAAATTTTGAATTATGAATTACTAGGTAAGTTGTCACCAAAAAGTAAGGAATACTTTTATGAGAAGCTAACAAAAAATCTAAATACAGTCTTTGATTTTGCTTTTTCAGCTATCTATATAATTGATAAATGGTCTAATTCTTATAAATTGGTTTCCTCTTCTACCGATGTTTTAAATAGTCAGGTAGACATTCCTGTGGAAAAAAGTAGTATTGTAAAGGAAGTGCCACAGGGTATACGAATAGACACCATTCCATTCTATCCAACTGAAGGACCAATTGGAATAATGGTTTACGGGATTAATCCAAATCAACAGTCTATAGTAGATAATGAAATAACTCTAATTATTAAAGAAGAATTAGAACGGATATTATCTATTACATATCAAGCATCTATATCGATAGCAAGCGAACAAAAACATCAACTTTTATATGAAACGATTAATAAATTTTTAGTGCTAACGAATAAAACCGATATTCTAATCGAAATAATTTCAAGTATTCAAAGCATTTATCCGAATTATGATGTAAATCTATTACTTTCTCAGGATCATGATAATTCGTTGAATTTGCCTATAAAAACTATTCAGCTTAGTGATCAAACGGTTAGTTCACAAGCCTATCTAACAGGCGAAGTGCAAATAGAGATTCAGGTAGAGAAAAAGGATACATGTATTTATGCACCACTTAAGGGGCACCAAGGTGTTTATGGTGTATTACAGATTATTGTACCAAACATGCTTAAACTTCAAGATGAGGACTTGGATTTAATTACAAAGTTTTCTAATACTGCGGGACTAGCTATTGAAAGTGTAACACTTTACCAAGATTCGAATCATCTAGTATCAGATTTAAGATTAATCAATGATTTGACCCATCAACTAAATTCACATCTGCAATTAACCGAGATTACTAGATTGATAAGAGATCAAATAGAGCAAATTTGCCATCCGGATGAAATTGGTTTTATCTATAATAAGCAGGGAAACGGTACTCATCAATATGATGTGATTGATGGTAGTACTAATTTCTTTGGTACGCTTAAAGGTCATGGGTTTATTAGGGATGCCGCGCGTGAAGTCTTAGAACGAAAAGAAGCTATTTTTTCAGGGGACTACCATGCTGGTGGTGGAAAGATTCCTTATCGTTCCTTAATGATTTTTCCAATGGAAAATGCAGGTTTAATCAATGGGTTTTTGGTTGCTTTAAGTCATGAAACCTATGCTTTTACATTTGACCATTTTAAATTGTTGCAATCTATTATTCACCACTCAACTTTAGCTTTTATTAATGCAATATTAGCTGAGAAATTACAAAAGGCTGCATCAACTGATTATCTTACACAATTATTTTCCCGTAGTTATTTGGATGAGAAAATAAACGAGCATATGGCTAAAGGGGAAATGGGGACATTAATTCTTTTTGACATAGATAATTTTAAGCAGGTAAATGACAAATATGGTCATTATGTTGGCGATGAAGTGATAAAGCAAGTGGCCAATATAATCATTCAAAATATCGAAGAACAAGATATTGCTGCGAGATGGGGTGGGGAAGAGCTTGCTATTTACTTGCCAAATACCGATTTAAATACGGGTGTACAGTTAGCTAGATCTATAAATACGGAAGTTGAGAATTTCACAGATCCAAATGTAACGTTATCAGCTGGAGTTTCCAATTGGTCAAATGATGTAGAGGACACTGCACGTAACTTTTTTATTCGAGCTGACAAGGCATTATATGAAGCGAAGAGCTACGGCAAGAATTGCGTAGTGAAATACAGTTTTAAAGAACAGGTAATTGATAGTTAAGAGGAAAGCGGCTGGAACAAACGAAATGATTAATACAAGAAACGGCCAACTGAATAATATCTACACCGATCATTTCCAATTAATAATAATAATGTTCCAGCCTCCCAATTTTTATAAACTTTTAACTAATTCCTCAACAAACTTCTCTAAATAAACCTTATCCGTCTCATCAAAACGATTTAAAATAGGACTATCAATATCTAGGACACCGTAAATCTTATCATCCTTAATTATAGGCACTACAATTTCAGATTGACTTGCACTGTCGCACGCGATATGTCCAGGGAATTGATGTACATCATCTACAAGTTGTGTTTTTCGTTCCTTGACAGCTGTGCCACATACACCTTTTCCATAACCAATGCGAATACAAGCTGGTAGTCCTTGGAATGGTCCAAGCACAAGCTCATCTTCTTTCCATAAATAAAATCCTACCCAGTTAACTTGGTCAAGAAATTGATTTAAGAGGGCAGATGCATTGGATAAATTTGCGATTACATCTTTTTCGTCATGTACGAGTGCTGCAAGTTGTTTAATTAATAATTCATAATCTTTTACTTTGTCACCGGAATTTGCTGTTGTTTGAAACATTTAGTTCATCCTCCCTAAAATTTGTTAAAATTATCCTATTGTTTCAAGCAGGATAATTGCTTTGTTTGTCGTATTAATAATATAGGGTTACTATAAACGTAAGGAGTTGATATTCAATGAAAGATTCCCCTACAAAAAGTAAAGTGGTAGAGGCTGCTTCAACCCTATTTTATCAAAAAGGGTTCCATGGTACTTCTGTTCGAGATATCGCAGAAAAAGCCTCAGTTAATGTTTCCTCAGTGAGCTATTATTTTAAAGGAAAACAAGGACTATTGGAATATGCGATTTCTAAATACTATGAAGAGTACCTAACAATCGTTGAAACAACTCTAGAGGAATCTCAAGATGCCTCCCCCATCGAAAAATTAAAAAAATTAGTACATAGAATTATACAATATAAACATATGAATCTACAATTATCCTGTTTTATTCATCGAGAATTATCGATGGACTCTGTGTTTGTCCGTGAAATGGCTGTCACATATCTTGCAAAAGAAAATTTTATCATTGGTAATACATTTTCTGATGTATTTAAAAATAAGAAAGAAGACAAACACAAAGTTGATCGCCAATTTTTATTAATGCAATTAAAAGGGATGCTTGTAACGCCATATGTATTACATAATGAGTGGAGAAGCCAAGTAGTTGGTGACTATTCACATTCTCTGTTTGTAGATCGTTATGTCAAGACAATTCATAAGTGGTTGGACTATATAATGGAATGAGGTTGTTTGTCAGGTTGCTGCACAAACAACCTTTTTTATTGTTCTTATTATAAGATGATTCGCACTTTATAAATATGGTGTTTTAGTACATTTACTTGCTATTTTGTTAGAAACTGTGCGGTAAACGGGTTCCTACAAAAGAATTAGTATTGGGTATAGATGTACTGCCTGCGCTAGTTTAGTTTTCTAATTAATGTTAGAGGTTAAATTACGTATTTTAATAAATGGAAGCCATTAATTTTCTTCAATACTTCTTACTAGCGAAGGAAATACACGGAGACTCCTGCGGGAGGATAGGCATCGGTGAGACCCCGCAGTGCGTAAGCGCGAGGAGGCTCACCAGCCGCCCGCGGCAAGGTAGACACTGCGACGGTTCTTTCGAGCAGATGTCGCCCCTGTGCTGACAGTAAAAGCGGAGTGTATTTCCGAAGCGGCTATGTTGCGCTATCCAAAAACGTTTAGTTATCGTACAGTTTCTATCTACTAATAGTTAATTATAAGGAAAAAAACTGTCTTTTAGACAACGGTTATTACAAAATCATATACTTTTTGACAAAAAATCACTTTTTATACGATTTTTTTAGCCAAATATCGCATATACATGGTATTATAAAGATTATAGAAAATATACGTTAACATGAAATTTATTCATATTTTATAAAAGGAATTTCTTTGGGGATTTTTAGGGGGCTTTACGATGGAAATTATTATTGGAATTATACTATTGGTTATTGTTTTAATCATTATAAGCCTAATTATGAGGAAACGAATATATGATTTTGTAGACAGATTAGAGAGCTGGAAATTAGACATTATGAATCGTAATGTGTCCGCTCAACTTACAAAAATTAAAGCACTGAATCTGTCAGGTGAGACTCAAGATCGATTTGAGTCTTGGAAAGAACGTTGGGAATTAATCCTTTCTAGTGAACTGCCTGACATAGAAGAATTTCTATTTGATGCGGAAGAAGCAGCAGATAAGTTTCGTTTTTCAACCGCCAAAAAGATTCTTCGAAAAACAGAACAGGCTTTACAAACTATCGAAAAAGATATTGAGAAAATCCTAACGGAACTAGATGAACTAGTTGAATCTGAGGAGTCAAGTCGTAAGGAAGTTGAATATATACAACCTACTATAAAAAACTTACGTAAAACAATTGCCCAAAATCGATTCCAATATGGGAAGGCGGAAGTTCGATTTGAAGTTGAAATTGATGAATTAAGTGAGAATCTTGATAATTATCATGAATTAGTTGATTCAGGCAATTATACAGAGGCTAAAGAATTAGTAGACTCTCTCAAGCTACAACTTGAACAAATGCAAACTGAGATTGAAGAATTCCCAGAGATTTACCGTGCTTGTAAACAGGACATCCCTTCCCAGATAGATGATTTGTATGCTGGTATTAAAGAAATGAAAGAAGAAGGATTCCGCATTGACCACCTTGGATTTGAAAAGGAACTACAAGGATATCAACAGCGACTCTTAGATTGTGTGAAAGCTTTAGAAACCGGTAAAGCAACCGATGCTAAAACGTTAACTAGTGAGATTGTAGATCGAATTCAAGAAATGTACCAACTTCTAGAAAAAGAAGCCATCGCAAAAAATTACATGGAGTCACAAGCAACAAGCTATCATAAATCTGTTTTAGAAATTGCAGCCTCTTTTGAAGAAACAAAATCAGAAGTTGAAACATTAAAACAAACCTATTACTTTGACGATCAAGACATGGAAAAGTATTTATCGTTAGAAAAGAGTATTACACATTTACAAAAAGTATATGACGAAATAGAAATTGGCTTAGAAGATGAGAAAACCCCGCACTCAGAATTGCGGGCTCAACTAGAAGCAGGATTTGGTCAATTGGAAGAGCTACTGGAAAAACACCATGATTTCAAAGTAAGTGTATACAACTTGAGAAAAGATGAGATAGAAGCAAAAGAGAAATTAGCAGATATCCGTGATCAAATTAACGAAATTAATCGTAGACTTAAAAAGAGTAATATCCCAGGTGTACCAAGTTTCATCTGGAATTCTATGGATACCGCATTAGAGAACTGTAATCAAGTGCTAACAGTCTTAGAGAAGAACCCATTGGATATCTCTGAAGTTCAACAATCACTTTCAACTGCTAAATCATCCGTTGACTTATTAATTGAACAGACAGATGTAATGTTAGATCAAGCTGATCTTACGGAACAGGTTATTCAGTATGCGAATAGGTACCGCAGTAAGTATCCTTTACTCGCAGCAAAGCTTCTAGAAGCAGAAACCTTATTTAGGAATTTTGATTATGAAGTTGCTTTGGAACAAGCTGCTCGTGCACTAGAGGAAGTAGAACCAGGTGCATTGAAACGAATTGAAGAAAATCAATTAACGATACGATAAGTAAGAGTCTCTAAAGGCTGCTTTATGGAAATGTACTTTTCCTAAAGACAGCCTTCCGTTTTGTTTATTTGTTAATTTAGTTAAATGGGGAGGATAAAATGATATATCTTGATAATAGTGCTACAACAAAACCACATCCAGAAGTCTTAAAAAGCTTTGAACAAGTTTCAACGAGCTTTTTCGCTAATCCTTCCTCTATACATCAACTTGGTGGAGAGACAGAAAAGCTCTTAATAAAATCAAAGCAACAAGCGGCAATGCTATTAAAAGTACATGAAGATGAAATTATATTTACATCAGGTGGTACGGAAGGAAATAATATAGCAATCAAAGGTATTGCATTGGAGCACCAAGGAAGAGGAAAACATATTATCACGACAGAAATTGAGCATCCTTCTGTTTATGAAGGATGTAAAAGCTTAGAAAAGCTAGGTTTCGAAGTGACTTTTTTACCTGTTAATCAAGATGGAGTCGTGTCGATTGAAGATGTTGAGAAAGCAATTCGAAAGGATACCATCCTGATAAGTATCATGCATGTAAATAATGAAATTGGCTCTATTCAACCTATAAAGGAAATTGGGGAAATCGCTAAAAAACACCCAAAATTATTCTTTCATGTCGATCATGTACAAGGCTTAGGTAAGGTTCCACTTTCACTAGATAATAGTGGAATCGATTTATGTACGATGTCTGGCCATAAGATTCATGGGTTAAAGGGAACTGGCCTGTTATATTGTCGTAGAGGTGTAAAACTTTTCCCTTTATTCCATGGAGGAGATCAGGAATTTGCAATTCGATCTGGAACAGAGAACTTGGCTGGTGCTGTTTCGTTGGTGAAAGCTCTCAGGTTGATTAAAGAACGTGAAGAAAAAGAGTCAGGCAAACTTCTAGAACTAAATCATTTTCTTCGTCAAGAACTAAAGAATATGGAAAAAGTGGTGTTAAATACACCTGAAGAATCAGCACCACATATTGTTAACTTTTCAATTCCTGGGTTAAAACCAGAAGTTATGATTCATACTTTAGGAAAGCAAGGGATATTTATTTCTACTAAATCTGCATGTTCTTCTAAAGATTTAGATGAAAGTAGAATTATCAAAGCTTGTGGCTACAATCAAATAAGAACTAAATCTGCACTTCGCGTTAGTTTGTCTTACGATAACACAATAGAAGAAGTTAAGATTTTCTTGAATAAATTAAATGAAGCAATTAACCAATTAAAAGAAGTTATGGAGTAGATACTAATGGAATTTGATCATATTTTAATACGCTATGGAGAATTATCCTTAAAAGGAAAGAATCGTAAAAAGTTTGTTGAGAAACTGCAGAATAATATCCAACAGAAATTAGTGGATTTTCCAGAAGTAAAAGTAAAAAGAACACAAGGAAGAATGTTTGTTTTATTAAATGGTCATGCACCACAACCTATTATGGACAAGGTAAAGAATGTATTTGGAATCCATAGTTTAAGCCTTGCAATTAAAGTGGAAAATGACCTAGAGAAAATTAAAGATGCTGCGTTATATGCTTTAACAAATTCTGAGAATGTTAACACATTTAAAGTTTCTGTGAAAAGAATTAATAAAGGATTTCCGGTGCGCTCACAAGAATTAAATCAAATTCTAGGTGGGCATCTATTAAGTAATACCGAATCCTACACAGTAAATGTTCATTCACCTGACATAGACGTACGGGTAGAAATCCGTGGGGAAGCAACCTACATCACTTCTAGTGTTGTTCGTGGAGCAGGAGGCTTACCGGTAGGGACGTCTGATAAAACATTATTACTTTTATCTGGCGGTATAGATAGTCCTGTTGCAGGGTATTTGGCAATGAAGCGTGGTGTGCAAATTGAAGCAATCCACTTTGAATCACCTCCATTCACTAGTGACCGTGCTAAGCAAAAGGTATTAGACTTAGCCGAAAAGTTAACCAAGTTTGGGCCTAGTATTAAGGTTCATGTTGTTCCTTTTACAAAGTTACAACAAAAGATATTCCAAGAAACACCTGATGGATATGGTATGACTGTGATGAGAAGAATGATGCTTCGAATAAGTGAAAGAGTTTGTCAAAACGAAGGGATTCTTTCTCTTACGACTGGAGAGAATTTAGGTCAGGTAGCAAGTCAAACGATGACTAGTATGAATACTATTAATGAAGTTACAAACTATCCAATTATTAGACCACTAGTAACTATGGATAAAGATGAAATAATCGAAATATCTAAAGCAATTGATACATTCGATATTTCAATAAGACCTTACGAAGATTGTTGTACAATTTTTGTACCAAAAGCACCAAAAACAAAACCTAAACGTGATCGTGTAAATTATTATGAATCAAAATTTAACTACGATGACCTTATCCAAGAAGCAATCGAGGGGATAGAGGTAATTAAAATTAATGATAGGAAAGTGGAAGAAGACGCATTTGAAGGGTTGTTTTAAGCATAAATAGAGGTTGTGGAAGTACGAAAATCAATTCCAACACTTTCCAATAAAAATTATGAATGAATCACCTCCTAACGACACAATATAAGCGTACCAAGGAGGTGAAATACCATGGCAAACAATAACAGCAACAATTCTAACCAATTACTTGTACCTGGTGCACAACAAGCACTAGAACAAATGAAGTATGAAATTGCTCAAGAATTTGGTGTTCAACTTGGTGCAGATACAACTTCTCGTGCTAACGGATCTGTTGGTGGAGAAATCACTAAGCGTCTAGTTCAAATGGCTGAACAACAATTTGGTGGATATAACGGATAATAAAAAGTAAATAGGTATAAAATGGCTAGGGCTATTCTCTATGAGAATAGCCCTTTTATTTTATCTATGGACATTTTCGTATAAAAATGGAAACTTGTGGCAGACTACCAATATTAATTCTTGGAGATGGAAGTATGATTTGGGTTATTGTGATTGGTTTATTGTTGTTTCTTATTATCTTTCTACTCTTAATGCAATTAAAAATAAGAATACAATATCGCTATCAAAAAGATAAACATCAGGCCACAATACATTTATTTTATATGAAAATGAGATTAATCCATCGAACTATAAAAATAAATGAATATACGATTGATGAGTCACAGCTTATTGAATTAGTCCAGGAATTTAAAAAAGAAGATCAGGATGATAATTTGTTAGGGATACTTAAAAAAATGACGAATCAAATTAATGAGATTAGTAAAATTTTCATGTTCATGCTTAAGAGTATTTCTTTTCATGAATTTAAGTGGATAACACATTTTGGAACGGGAGATGCCAGTAGTACTGGAGCATTGGCTGGTGGTATTTGGGCCTTAAAAGGAACAATGATAGGGTTTCTCATTGAACAAACAGAATTAAAGGTTCAACCAAAAGTTTCCGTAACCCCGCATTTCCAACAAAGGGGGCTCTATTCGGAGGTTGATTGCATTGTAACGATTCGATTAGGAAAAGCTATCCGTACAGCTATACGAGTAATGCGCAATCTTAAAGTGAAGGAAGAAGTTTATATATAATTGCTTAAGGAGGATTACAATGGAAGAACATCCAATTCAAGGTCTTATGACGACAGCAATGGAAAACTTAAAGGATATGATTGAGGTTAATACCATCATTGGTGACCCAGTTGAATCACCTGATGGTAGTGTGATTATTCCAGTTTCAAAGGTTGGGTTTGGTTTTGCAGCTGGTGGTACTGAATTTATGCCAAGTAGTTCAGGTTCTCAAGGGGATAGTGAAAGTGGAGGAAGTGGAAGTGAGGCTGTTTTTCCATTTGGTGGTGGTAGTGGTGGAGGTGTTTCCATTACGCCTGTAGCATTCCTAATTGTAAGTCCAAAGGGTATAAAGATGGTGCATCTCGATGAAAATACTCATATCTACGAAAAGTTGCTAGACTTTGCACCAAAAGCAGTCGAAAAAATTCAACAACTATTAAAAGAAAGTAATATTGGAAAAGGATCAAAAGGGGATGAAAAGAAACGGGAGAAGGGAGAAAGTAAAGGAAAAGAGAAAGAAAAAGATAAAGAGGATAAAAACGAAAAAGATAAAAAATCGGATGACAAGGAAGAGTCAACGAACAAGGAAAAATCGGATTCAGAAGAATCTCCATCGATTTATGATATTTAATTATAAGCTAGGCGATTCATTTCTTGGAAATCGCCTTTTTGTTTGTCTATAATAGAGATAAGTCAATTTATAGGAGGAATAAAATGACAAACGTTACATTTGGCGAAAAGCCTGTTACATTATTAGGCAATGAATTAAAAGTAGGAGATTCTGCTCCAGATTTTAAGGCACTTACGAATGATTTAGAAGAAAAGTCTCTTTCAGACTATAAGGGGAAAATAAAATTAATAAGTGTTGTACCTTCTATTGATACTGGAGTTTGCTCTATTCAAACAAACCGTTTCAATGAAGAAGCTAAGAAATTAGACAATGTACAAGTTGTAACGATTAGTATGGACCTTCCTTTTGCACAAAAGCGTTGGAAAGAAGTTAATCAAGTTGAGAGCTTAGAAATGCTTTCTGACCATCGTGATGGAGACTTCGGTGAGAAATTCGGAGTTTTAATTAAAGAACTACGATTACTAGCCCGTTCTATTTTTGTTGTAGACTCTAATGATAAGATTACATATGTGGAATATGTTAGTGAAGTAAGTAATCATCCTGACTATGATAAAGCACTAGAAGCTGCGAAACAAGCTGAATAATATCTGAAAAGTCTCCCCGAGCAGAAGCTGGGGAGCTTTTTATATAATGAAAATTTCTGACAAAATCATTAGTTTGTACAGTTGCATTGGTATCTGATACAATAATACAGGTTTGAATGAACGGAGGAGTTATATGGAGAAAACAAAAGTTGAATCTTTATTTGAGTGGTTAGATGATACAACCAAAATTGTTGAACAACACTTAAATGAGACATATTTGGATAGTTTGATTATTGCAATGGAGACATTATTTTATCAAAGTGCAGATGAATCGATGGATGACATTCTTACGCATAAATTACATACAGCATTAGAAAAGATTAATCTAAATGATTATCATCCAGAAGATATTCGTAAAGCGATACAATTTACAGTCCTAAAAGGTATGAAGGATACAACTCAACAACAACATTTGATTACTCCGGAAGCTATCGCATTAATTCTAGGTTATTTAGTTCAGAAACTAATGAAAAATTATGAAAACATTCGAATCTTTGACCCAGCGGCCGGTACTGGGAATCTTATAACAACAGTGATCTCGCAACTAAAGAAACCAACAGAAGCATATGCAGGAGAAGTGGATCCAACCTTAATTCAACTTGGGGTTGTGAGTGCTAACCTACAGAAAATTCCCATAGAGTTTTTCCATCAGGATAGTTTACGTCCTTTCCTATTAGACCCAGTTGATGTGGTTGTTTCCGATTTCCCGGTAGGGTATTATCCGGATGATATACGGGCAGCAAACTTCGAGCTAAAAGCTAATGAAGGGCATTCTTTTGCGCATTATTTATTCCTGGAACAAAGTATTAACTATACAAACCCTGGTGGATATTTAGTGTTAATGGTTCCTAATATTATTTTTGATGGGGAAGATGCCGATAAACTACATGCATTTCTTCAGAAGAATGCTCATATCATCGGTGTCCTTCAACTCCCTGAAAGTGCATTTAAGTCCAAGAAAAACGCGAAATGCATATTAATCTTACAAAAGAAGGGGAAAAATACAGAAGGACCGAAACAACCTTTATTAGTACAACTTCCATCATTGAAAAATTCACATGCAATGGAAGATGTCTTAGGTAAAATGAACGAATGGTTTACAAATTATCATAAATAACAGGAGTGTACAGCATGACTAACGTATTAGCAATTAACGCAGGGAGTTCTTCCTTGAAATTTCAACTCATTCAAATGCCAGAGGAAACAGTGAAGGCAAAGGGACTTGTGGAACGGATCGGGTTACCAGAAGCAGTATTTACTATTGAAATTAGTGGAAACAAAGATAAAAACGTGACAGATATTCCAAATCATGAAGTAGCTGTAAAACTACTACTTGAAAAACTTACATCATCGGGTGTAATCCAATCTTTAGACGAAATTGATGCTGTGGGCCACCGTGTTGTTCATGGAGGAGAGAAGTTCAGTGATTCTGTCGTTATAACGGAACAAGTTATTCAGGATATTGATGAAGTCTCAGAACTTGCACCATTGCATAATCCGGCAAACTTAACGGGTATTCAGGCATTTAGAGAAGTATTACCCAATATTCCAATGGTAGCGGTATTTGACACTGCATTCCATCAAACAATGGAGCCTAAATCTTATTTGTACAGTCTTCCATATGAATATTACGAGAAATATGGAATTCGTAAATACGGATTTCACGGTACTTCCCATAAGTATGTTTCAAGACGGGCAGCAGAATTGATGAATCGACCACTTGAAGACCTGCGATTAATATCTTGTCATTTAGGGAATGGAGCTAGTATTGCAGCGATTAAAGGTGGAAAAGCAATGGATACTTCGATGGGATTCACTCCACTAGCTGGTGTTACAATGGGGACGCGTTCAGGTAATATTGATCCGGCTTTAATTCCTTATATCATGGAGAAGACAGAAATGACTGCTGAAGAAGTAGTCAATGTCCTAAATAAAGAAAGTGGGATGCTTGCTCTATCAGGTTTTTCAAGTGACCTTCGTGATATTGAAGAACAAGCTGAATCAAATAAACGTGCGGAGCTTGCATTAGATGTATTTGCAGGAAGAATCCATAAATATATTGGTTCCTATGCAGCAAAAATGTCTGGTATTGATGCAGTTATTTTCACTGCAGGTGTTGGTGAAAATAGTGATGTTATCCGTGCAAAAGTACTAAATGGATTAGAATTTATGGGTATTTATTGGGATCCAATGCTAAACCAATCTGCGAGAGGGAAAGAAACTTTTATTAGCTATCCACACTCACCGGTAAAAGTAATGGTCATTCCTACTAATGAAGAAGTTATGATAGCAAGAGATGTTATTCGTTTAACACAGTAATATAAAGGTTTTGATATGTATTCCATATCAAAACCTTTTTTATGTTTACCTCACAACTAGAACATCACAGTTTGCATGTCTTGTTATACTCTCTGAAACACTACCAATTAAAAATCGTTCCACTGCATTCATACCTGTGGCTCCACAGATTATTAAATCAGCTTTAAAGTTCTGTGCAATATCTTTTGCAATTTTTACTTTGGGTGAACCATATTCGATACAACGGGAGATTTGATTTATTCCAACTTCTTTTGCACTCTCGACACAGCTATCCACTAAATCCTTTGCGTAAGCCTCAGCTTGGTCTGATAAAGAACCATCATAAGCCTCTGCATATGCAAATGATCGGAAGTCTACAACATGGGCAATAATTAGATGGGCATCATTACGCTTCACAATATCAAGGGCTTTATTAAATGCAATCTCGGATGCTTCTGAACCATCAACCGCAACAACAATATTTTTGTATTCAAATTTCACTTGAATCTCCCCTTTCCTTATCTACTTCCATTATATTATAAAGCGTTTTCAATTGGTAAAAGTAAACAAGCTTTTATTGGCAATTTCGGTACAAACTAATAGTGGAGGTGAGTACATGGCCAAGAAAAAAGATCAAAATAAGCTATTTGAAGATCCAAGCGGTGTTTCCGCAGTGAAAAACCAGTTATTTGAAAGTTATCAAAGTGGTGTAGTAGAAGACCAATTGCATAATAATAAAGGTATTTGGACCTTTAATAATAGAAAGGCTTAGTATTTACCCATCCAACTACAATCTACCCTAAATTGGGGTAGATTGTTTTTATTTAATTCGATATGATTATAATAGTGTATCTTTTTAAATTTTTTGGTACAATGAAAGTGCTTACATATAAAGAGGGATGGTGTTCTATATGAAGATAGGAGTTCCAAAAGAGATAAAGAATAATGAAAATAGGGTAGCTATCACTCCCGCTGGGGTATTAACCTTAACAAATGCAGGACATGAAGTTTATGTAGAAACTACAGCAGGTCTTGGTTCCGGATTTACGGACGAGCAATACACTCAAGCTGGTGCATTTATTGTTGATAGTGCAAAGGAAGCATGGAAGCAAGAAATGGTTATGAAAGTTAAAGAGCCACTACCAGCTGAATATGATTATTTTTATGAAGGTCAAATATTATTTACATATTTACATCTAGCTGCTGAACCAGAATTAACACGTGTGCTATTGGAGAAAAAAGTAGTTGGACTAGCTTATGAAACGGTACAATTAGATAATCGTACATTACCATTACTAACCCCAATGAGTGAAGTTGCAGGACGTATGGCTGCCCAAATCGGTGCTCAGTTCCTCGAAAAGTCTAAAGGTGGTAAAGGGATACTACTTGCCGGAATACCTGGGGTAAAACGTGCCAATGTAACCGTTATTGGTGGAGGAGTTGTTGGAGCAAACGCTGCCAAAATAGCAGTAGGTCTTGGAGCGAATGTTACGATTTTGGATTTAAGCCCTGAGAGACTCCGTTATTTGGATGATGTTTTTGGTTCTTCAGTAAACACGATGATGTCTAACCCAATGAATATTGCAGATTGTGTTGCACAATCTGATTTAGTAATTGGAGCTGTATTAATTCCAGGAGCAAAAGCACCTAAACTTGTGACAGAAGAAATGGTTAAGCAGATGTCTGAGGGGTCTGTTATTGTAGATGTTGCGATTGACCAAGGTGGTATCTTTGAGACAAGTGATCGAATTACTACCCATGATAACCCGACATTTACGAAACATGGCGTACTTCATTACTCTGTTGCGAATATGCCTGGGGGTGTACCTCGCACAGCGACAATTGGTTTAACGAATGTGACCGTTCCATATGCACTTCAAATTGCTAATAAAGGCTACGCGCAAGCATGTCTAAGTAATGCAGCATTATTAAAAGGTCTTAATACATTGGATGGTTATGTGACCTATGAGGCAGTTGCGATTGCACATGGGCTGGAATATAGAAAATCTGAGGAATTATTAGCCTAATTATAAGGGGCAGACTTCAAAATAGTCTGCCCCTTGTTTTTTTATTTAATAATTTGTAGTTCTTTTGGAAACTTGGTTAATATTTCAGCGCCGTTTTCTGTTACAAAAATCATATCTTCAATACGGACTCCCGCTGTCTTTGGAACATAGATGCCTGGTTCAATGGTAAAACACATTCCTTTTTCTAAAGGAAGTGTATTCTTTCCATGAAGTGAAGGGTATTCATGAGTTTCAATACCTAATCCATGTCCAATGCGATGATTAAAGTATTTACCATATCCATTTGCTTCAATATGGTCTCGTGCTGCTAAATCAATGTTTCCAACTGCAGTACCAATTTTTGATGCTTCAATTGCTTTAAGTTGCCCTTCTAGTACTGTTTGATAAATCTTCTTTTGTTCGTCGTTAACAGATTTAAAGGCAACAGTTCTTGTGATATCTGAACAATATCCCTCATAAATAACGCCAAGATCGAATAACACCATATCACCAGGCTGTAATTTAGCTGCACCTGGAGTTCCATGTGGAGAAGCTGCTTTTTGACCAAATAAAACCATAGTAGAGAATGACATGGACTGAACACCTTGTTTTTTAAGCTCATATTCAATCTCAGCAATAACCTCAAGTTCCGTAATGCCTTCTCTTAGAGCGTTCACCCCAGTTTGAACCCCGAAATCAGCAAGTTCGGCAGCTTTTTTAAGCAATTCGTATTCCTGTTGATTTTTAATGACACGTAGAGATGCTAACAGTTCTTGTGCCTGTTTTACGTCTGTATCAGGTAAGATTTCTTTAATATTATTGTAGCGGCTTAAAGTTAGATTATCTTCTTCAACGCCGAGTGTCTCAGGTATTTTTCCTGAGTTATTTAGAAATGCTAGAAATAATTCCCAAGGATCCTCGTGATCATGATAATCAATCATAGAATAATTCCAACCAGCAGCTTTAGCATCTTCTGATTCCATAGCTGGAAGAATTAAGACTGGTTCATGATGTGTTGAAACATAAACAGCAACCACTCTCTCATGTGGATCCGTATAATAGTTACTTAAATAATAGACATTTGCTGGAGAAGTAACCAATATGCTTTCTAGTTGTTTTGTACTAAGTTCCTCTAGTAATGCCTCAATTCTTGTAGACATATATATCACCTCATTTACTATCCATTATAAACTTTAAAAAAAATATTGTACAACAGAGAAGTTTTTGAAACCATTTTGTTTTATTTACGTATGAAAGGTAACGCGTTAAAAATTTAAATAATTGGAGGGTAATTAGTATGTTTAAATTTTTCAAACGAATGAAGACAGTAGTAAGTTCAGAACTAAATGCAATGTTAGATAAAGCAGAGGATCCAGTAAAAATGCTGGACCAATTCTTACGGGATATGGGTGAAGATATAAGAGATGCAGAAGCGGCAGTAGCAAAACAAATTGCCAATGAGAAGATATTAAAACGTAAAGCAGAAGATGCACAAGCTATGGTCGAGAAGAGACAGGCCCAAGCGGAAAAGGCAGTAGTAGCAGGGGAAGATGAGTTAGCAAAACGTGCATTACAAGAAAAGAAAGAATATGAGAACCAAGCTAGCTTATTACAACAATCTTATGAGCAAGCTAAAAGTGATTCCCAAATACTTAAAAGTAAGCTTGATGAAATGAAGCGAGAATACCAAGAAATGAATCTGAAGAAAGATTCATTAAAAGCACGTGCAGAGTCCGCACAAACACGAACGAAGATTAATCGAAGCATGTCCTCTATAGGTGGGGATGAATCGAGACGTGGATTTGAACGTATGGAAGAAAAAGTACTGCGTTTTGAAGCAGAAGCAGAGACTAGTGAGGATTTGTCTACGGAGAGCCGTACGTTAGATGACGAGTTTAGAAAGTTAGATTCTAATGTGGATGACGAGCTAGAAGCATTAAAGAAAGCAATGGGTAAAGAGTAAGAAAATAGACAAGGCAGCATATTGAACCCCGTGCTGCCTTTTTTTATGTTTATTAAAGGAATATTCGTGTAAATATAGAATCTATAATAGGAACGATAAATGTATGAAAGGATGATTGATTTGAAAGTATCTTATCATGGACATTCAGTTGTAAAGGTAGAAACTGGGGAACATACAATACTAATTGATCCATTCATTAATGGGAATGGATTATGTGATTTAAAAGAAGATGAAGTAAAAGCTGACTACATATTATTGACTCATGGTCACAATGATCATGTAGGAGACACAGTAGAAATTGCGAAGCGAAATGATGCATTAGTAATTGCTCCAAATGAACTGGCGGATTATATTGGCTCTAAAGGAGTAAAGGTTCATAATATGCATATTGGTGGTTCGCGAGTTTTTGAATTTGGAATGGTAAAGTTTACTCAGGCTTTCCATGGTTCATCATTCGTTGAGGAGGATGGTTCCATTATTTATACTGGAATGCCATCGGGAATCCTTTTAACTGTTGAAGGTAAAACCATTTATCATTTAGGAGATACGGCATTATTTACAGATTTAAAGATGTACGGGGAAATGAACGATATTGACCTTGCATTTATCCCAATTGGTGATAACTTTACCATGGGTCCTGAAGATGCATCAGTTGCGGCAGAATGGGTGAATGCGAAAATAGTAGTACCGATTCACTATAATACATTCCCGGTGATTGAACAAGATCCGGAGGAGTTTGTTCAGAAATTGCGCTCCGGGCAAGGGAAGGTTATGAGACCTGGTGAAAAATTAGAATTGTAGGATTGAATCCGTAGTAATGACCCATAAGGAGTGAATAGATGGATTTTATTAGTTGGAATGATTTCATACAACCAACAAATCCGAAAGCTTCGATATTTTTTGGTTTACTATTTACGGTTATTGTGACTTTAGCTGCTTGGTATGGGACTAAGGAGAAGAAGACAGTAGTTGTGGTGTTTATTGCTGGATTAATAGTTGTAATTTTTGGCATTTTGTTACTAAATGTATCTGGATATTACGATTAGAGAACTAAACTAAAAGAGGCCGCTTTTTCATGAACAAAACCTTAATTGGGGTACAGTTCAAACAGCGGCTTCTTATATTAGTCATTAAATTTTTCGGTAAATCTATTTCCAATTAATCTCAATTTCACATGATTTTATCTTATTAATATCTTCAACTTTACAAACTTGCCCATGAACCTCTATTCTTGCATTTGGTTTATATTGTTCATTTGCCTGAATATAAAGATTTCCCTTTACTACAAGCTTTACATGATTACTTAAGGATAAATTATTTCCAATCACATACATATTCTCATTCACAACAATAGTGTTATGGTTAAAAACATTCAATCCCCCAAAAAAGGCAACACTCTTCATAAAAAGAAATTCACCGTCACATATTGCTTTATTTTGATTCCCATTGGTTGAAATATTAACGTATTTATTAAATAGTGTATTGTCCTCAAAAATACATCCCGAAATATCGTCTTCTTCTGTAAACTCGTTAGGTGGCTTATCTCCAATGGCTCTATTTACACTATAGGAAAATGATTTTTTCTCAAAAGCAGTACTAATTTCTGTTTGATTATTCCCATTTGAAGCAGTTAGTGTAAACGATAATGTATCCTGCACTGGATCAGCTTCTATACAATTCCCATTGGAAGTCCCATTTTGTACATTTTCAAAAGTATATTGAATATCAACGTCTGAAATACAAATTTTGTCCATACCTTCTTTATATTGATTACGAAGATCATTAATAGCTAAGTTCATTTCTTTATTCAATGAAATACTATGACTGACTTTCTCTTGATTACCTATTGCTTGAGTTAATGCAGTGGCAGAGAGAACTATTACAATTGCGAATAATCCAATAGCACCTAGTAACTCTATAAGAGTTAACCCTTTCTCATTATTGAAATGACTTTTTTTCATATATACACTTCCTCTAGGAATGATATAATAGGTATAAATACACATAAAAGGATTGAACTCTATTGTTTTCCAAAATAGATAACCATTCAAATGACGGTTTTACCCTTATTGAAATTATAGCATCTATTGCAATTTTAGGTATGATTATTGTGATTTTTTTACCGATTTTTCCTCAAATCATGCAATGGACAAATCAAGCAGATGATGAATTGGTTGCGAGTAATTTACTAGGTAAAATTGCTTATGATATAAAAGAAGATTCTTCACTTTATAATAGTCAACCTATTAATGAATGTAATCTGGGAGAACCTTTTACTAAAGAATTTATGGAAAATAGATTTAAAGTGAAGCTAACTCTTTGCAAGGAAGAAACGGTGGAGCTATATAGAACAAATATTAAAATCTACTTAAACAATAAATTACTAAGTCAATCCTATACATATGTAGGTGAATAGAATGAAAAAACGTAGTAATGAATATGGTGCAGCTCTGGTTATGACATTAATGATTATTACATTATTGCTATTATTTATCATGACCCTTTTATTTCAAATAACAAATACTACGAAACAAGTGACAACAATGGAAAAGAATATCGTAGCTGAACAGATTGCTCAAATGGGAGTCGATTATTTTCGTACATATATTGATTCTATTATCCCCGACACGATAAACGATGTAGAGCAAATTGAGAATTTAGCAATTCAGGAATTAAATCTGATTGAATTAGATGTGAATCATAAGTTTTGGATTGAAAGTGAAGCACCAACTAGTATAACCGATAATGAAGTTGTTATTGAATTTACTAGTTTTGGGGAGGCCAACGGGAAAAAAGAAAGTATTCAATCTTCCATTAAGATCCAATTAGAAAGTGGGGATAATTAATGCCGACACGGAAGCGTTTAGGAGATTTGTTAAAGGATGCAGGTCTTGTATCGGAAGAACAAATAAATGAAACACTGACAAATAAAAGTAACAATCAGAAACTAGGGGATGCACTACTTGAGCGAGGGTACATTACCGAGCGACAATTAATAGAAGTACTTGAATTTCAATTAGGTATACCACATGTTTCTTTATACCAATATCCAATAGATGAAAGAGTACTTGGATTTGTCTCTAAGGAAATGGCGCAGGAGCAACACATAATGCCTCTAAGAATGCAGGAAAATGAATTATTGGTTGCGATGAACGATCCAATGGATTACTACGTGATTGATGACCTTGAGATATCAACTGGATTAGGTATATCACCAGTAATTGCAACAAGAGACGATATCTTATATGCCATAAATCGGTACTACTTTAATAATGATGACGGAATAGATCCTAGTGTGTTAGAAGATGATGATGAATCCCCAATCATTAATACACTTGATCAAATACTAACAACTGGTGTTCAACTTAAAGCAAGTGATATTCATATTGACCCTCAAGAGCAACATGTACATGTTCGCTACCGTATTGATGGTCAATTACGTTCTGAGAAAACAATACCTAAACAATTTCAGAATTCGTTAATTGCTAGAATCAAAATCTTGGCAAACCTAAACATTACCCAAACACGCTTACCTCAAGATGGTCGGATTAAAACAACTGTAGGGGTGACACCCGTTGATTTACGGATATCCAGTCTACCTACTGTCAATGGTGAAAAAATAGTAATTCGTATTTTAGATTTAAATAATGCCTTAATGCAGTTAAATGAGTTAAATTTCTCTGAGCAAAATAAAAGGAAATATAGGCAGTTAATTTCACAACCATCTGGATTGGTATTATTAACAGGACCAACAGGATCAGGAAAAACCTCCACATTATATGCTTCAATCAATGATTTGAATAAAGAAACGGTTAATATTGTCACGATTGAGGATCCGGTGGAGTTTCAAATGGAAGGTGTAAACCAAGTCCAGGTTAATAGTTCAGTTGGCCTGACATTTGCGGAAGGCTTACGTTCAATCTTAAGACAAGACCCAAATATTATTATGGTTGGAGAAATACGTGATCAGGAGACTGCTGAAATAGCAATTCGTGCTTCCCTGACCGGTCATCTAGTATTAAGTACGCTGCATACAAACAGTGCCCTAGATGCAATTCCAAGACTTACTGACATGGGCATAGAGCCTTATTTAGTAGTGTCCTCACTAAACGGTGTTGTTGCACAACGTCTAGTACGAAAGATTTGCCGCGATTGCCTAACTGAGAGACAGCCAACTGAGATGGAAAAAGATATTTTTTCTAAAAATAATATGACCGTTGATACTGTTTACTATGGTAAAGGTTGTAGTAGCTGTCACCATCGTGGATATAGAGGTAGGATTGCGGTTCATGAGGTATTAGTCATAGACGAAACGATTAAAGGAATGTTATTAAATCAACGTTCCATTGCTGATATTCGCACGTATGCAAAGAATGAAGGTATGGAATTCTTGATCCATGATGGATTGAAAAAAATACAAACTGGTTTAACGACTATGGAAGAGATTATGCAGGTTTCAATAAGTATATAGGGGGACTAAAATTATGAAAGAGTTATTTGATCAATGGTTAAAGGATGCATTCTATAAACAGGCATCAGATGTACATTTAACAATTGGGAAAGCCCCTATTTTCCGTGTGAATGGAAATCTTATCGAGCAAGATATGGAAAAATTAAACCCATCAGATACTACTAACATTGTTAGAGAGATTATTCCGGGTGAGTTATGGGACAAGTTAGAAAAGAATCGAGAATTGGATTTTTCTTATGGAATTCATGGTGTATCTAGATTTCGAATCAATACATTTTATCAACGTGGTGAATTATCATTATCAATACGGATAGTCCCAACCAGAATTCCTTCTATAGAAGAACTATATTTGCCGCCAATTGCAAAAGAAATCGTCAAACAGCCGCAAGGGTTAATTCTAGTTACCGGTCCTACTGGAAGCGGGAAAAGTACAACACTTGCTTCGATGATAGATTTTATGAATAAGTCGATGCCTAAACACATTATTACACTAGAGGATCCGATTGAATATATGCACTCCCACCAACAATCTGTTATTGACCAACGGGAAGTGGGCTTTGATACGAACAGTTTTGTTTCAGGGCTTAGGGCGAGTCTGCGTCAAGATCCGGATGTAATTCTAGTTGGAGAAATGCGGGATTTAGAAACGATTTCCACGGCTGTTACTGCTGCTGAAACAGGTCACTTAGTACTTGGGACATTACATACGACAGATGCTATCTCCACAATCGAAAGGATTATTGATGTGTTTCCTGCTGAACAACAAACACAAATTAGAATTCAATTGTCTTCCATACTAAAGGCAGTCATTTCACAGCGTTTATTAATTACAAAGGATGGCTCCGGGAGAAGAGTAGCAACCGAGGTATTAATCAATACTTCTGCTGTTAAAAATCTAATTCGTAATGAAAAACTCCATCAAGTCCAGAATGTGCTACAAACATCCAAAGAGCAAGGAATGCATACCTTGGAAATGGATTTAAAGCGGTTATTACAAGAAGATATTATTTCATTTGAAGTAGCAGCTCCTTTTATGCAGGAAAGGGGTTACTAAATGAACTATCAATATACTGGAAAGCGGTTATCAGGAGAAAAAGTTAAAGGGAAAATTGATGCAGATTCCAAGAAAGACGCACTAGAGCAACTAGAAAAAGAAGGCTTTATTATATTAGGTATTGAAGAAACCAAGCCTTGGAATAAAGAAATCATTTTAAATAAAAAAATAAAAAATGAGGATTTTGTTATATTTCTAAGACAATATGCAACATTAATACATGCTGGAGTTTCTATTTCCGATGCTACCAAAACGATGAGTAAGCAGACGAATAACTATGCCCTGCAGAATGCCTTAGATGATATTGATAAACAACTTGACCAGGGACAAGCACTTTCTGTAGCGGCAGAGCGACACCCAAAGGTGTTTCCAACATTACTGGTAAATATGATAAGCGCAGGAGAAGTCGCTGGTAAATTGGATGAAATCTTGAATCAAATGGCTGATTACTATGAAAAAGAATATCGGAATAAACAAAAGTTAATTTCAGCTATTATGTATCCTGCCGTTGTTAGTGTTGTAACTTTTTTTCTTACGGTATTTTTATTAGTATTTATTGTCCCACAATTTGTTAATATGTTTAACTCCTTTGGTGAGGAAATACCAGCTTATACACAATTTATTCTTAATTTAAGTGAATTTGTAGGGGCATTTTGGTGGATGTTAGTCGTCCTATTTATGCTTTGTTTTGTCTTATACAAGTTTTTATTACAAAATGACCAATTTGCATTTAGAATGGATTACTTAAAACTGAAATTTCCTTTTCTAGGTGTTCTAGTTCATAAAGGCGTATTAGTGCGAATGACCCAAACACTTAGTACATTGGTCAACAGTGCCGTCCCGATTTTACAATCTATCGAAATAACGGAGAGAATCGTAGGGAATCGTGTTATCCAAGATGTTCTAGCACGTTCGAGAAAATCCTTGGAAAAAGGTGAATCCATTACAAAACCGATGAAAGAACATTGGGCATTTCCAGCTTTAGTAGTTCAAATGGTCCAAATAGGAGAAAAAACAGGTACATTAGACCATATGCTTCTTAAAGCTGCAGAGTTCTATGAAGAGGAACTAGATCAATTGTCCAACCGGATAAAAACTTTAATTGAACCATTAATGATTATTGTGCTTACTGTTATAGTTGGTGGAATAATTGCTGCAGTAGTAATACCGATGTTCTCCTTATTTGAAAATATTCAATAATAATATAGAAATATGTCTAATTATGTTTTATAATTGGATTGTAGGACTTATGTAGGATACAATGATTGATTATCCGTATCTGGGCACTTGGATAGTCAGGAGTAACTAGTGCAACCGACAACAACATTGTCTTAACATAATACAAAAAAATCAAGGTAAAGGTGGGAGTATTTTGTTAAAGCAAACATGGAAGAAGTTGAAGAAAGAGAAAGGTTTTACTTTAGTAGAACTATTGGCGGTAATTGCTATTTTGGGGATTATTGTGGCAATTGCGATTCCTACAATCGGGAATGTGATTGACAGTTCAGAGAAGAAAGCTGATGAAGCGAACATTAAATTAATGGAAGACGCTGCGAGATTAGCATATACTAGTAATGTTGACCCAGCGAATGGAACTGCATACACACTTTCTGAACTAGAAGATAGTGGATTTCTAAGTGAAATACCAACTAAACCTGGTACTAAAGAAAAATACACCGGTACTATAGATGTTACTAAGGAATCAGAGTCTAGTGGAGCAAAATTTAAATATACTGAATAAATAATATCTATAAATTTAACGCCCTTTCTCAATAGTTTAAGGGCGTTTTATTCCTTTTAGAATGTTTTTGTAGAAAGTAGGGGCTTTTTGTTATGGAATTAATTATTATTTCCTTATTTGGCCTTATCTTCGGTTCCTTTTTCAACGTAGTAGGCCTCCGTGTACCTAAAAAACAAGCCTTCACCAATGATCGTTCCTTCTGTCCTCAGTGTAAACATACATTATCTTGGTATGAACTCATCCCAGTTTTATCATACATACTCCAGCGTGGGAAGTGCAGGAACTGTAAGACAAAGATTTCGGTTATTTATCCAATAATGGAGTTAGCTACTGGAATATTATTTGCTTTGAGTTATATACATTTTGGCTTTACAGTGGAATTAATTACTTCACTTTTACTAATGTCCATGTTAGTAATTATCTTTGTCTCAGATATAACGTATATGCTTATTCCAAATAAAGTATTGTTATTCTTTTTACCATTATTTATTATCATCCGAGTGTTGGAACCTCTTGACCCTTGGTGGTCGCCAGTAGCAGGCGCTATAATTGGGTTCGTTTTAATTGCTATTATCATTCTGGTCAGCCGTGGTGGTATGGGCGCTGGTGATATGAAGTTATTTGCGGTTCTTGGTATTGTGTTAGGAATGAAAAACGTCCTGTTAGCATTCTTTTTATCCTGTATCATTGGTTCAATTTTTGGCATCATTCTCTTAGCCTTAAAGATAATAAATCGAAAGCAACCAGTTCCATTTGGGCCTTATATTGTAGTTGCAACAATTATTACATATTATTATGGAGAATCTTTGATGAATTGGTATTTCAACATACTAGTATAAGTAGGTGATAGCATGGGCTTTATGAATTCTGGCAGGGTGAATATCGTGATTACAAATCGGGTTTTACGATATTCTTGTCACAGGAATACTTCCATTGACAGTATGCTTACTCATGGAGAAGTAGTCTTACCAGAGGGTTTAATTAAAGATGGCGTCATTACAAACAAAGCTGTCTTTGAAGAAATTGTCCACAAGTTAGTAAGGGAGAATAAATGGAAAGGGAAGAAACTGTGTTTTAGTGTTCCAGATGACACCGTCGTGATACGGCAGTTGCAAATTCCGTCAACCTTAACAGAGGAAGAGGCTTCTGGATATATTAAGACGCAGATTGGTAATAGTTTCTATCTGCCTTTTTCAGATCCAGCTATTGCTATCGATTTCTTAGATGCGGATGAGAGAAACAGGAATGTTCTTTTATATGCATACCCAAAGGAAAAGATTTCATCATTTGAAGAAGCGTTTGAAGAGAAAGGACTTAAGCCTGTCGTGGCGGACTTAACCGCTTTATCTGTCTATCGCTATTACTACCAACAGAAACAAGAAGATAAAGAAAATGTCTTACTTATACATTGGAACCACGAAGCATTAATATTAACAGCTTTTCAACAACACAAAGCCATATTTACTAGATATATGAAAACAACAGACGTGCAAGCTGAATTAACAAAAGAAACTGCAATACAAATTATTCAAGAATATAGTGTAGAAATAAATCGTATTATTGACTTTTACCAGTATTCTATAACAAAAGGAAAGTCTAGTATTGACTTGCTTCTTCTTTCTGGTGATTTTCCATACCTATCGAAAGTGGAACAAACTATCTTAGAAAATAGTTCCATTCCAATCCATCAATTCTCGGAAGAAAAGGTATCGGTAAAATACTTTGATGTGCTGGGACTCGCTTTAAAGAAAGAGGTATAGGGGGTAAACGATGAACACGGAAATTAATTTTCTTGAAAAACAACCAAATAAATATCTTATACCTCTTATACTGGCTCTATTATTTCTAATCTTACTGGCCGCCGTATCATTACTTATTTATTTTCAACAAAATAAGTATGAACAGGCTATCAAGATAGAGGAGGAGAAAATATCTCAGATAGAAATCCTCCTACAGAAGCATAATCAGGAAAGTGGATCAGAACGACAACTTGCTGAACTAAAACAAGAAGTTGATTCGATTGAGAATGGAATTATTCCAAATGTTTCACTGTATCGTAATGTTCTTGGTTTACTTGATTCACCGGGTCAATTTATTAGCTTCGACTATTCGGATAGTAATCGATTTGTACTGAATGCGAATTTTGAGAACTTAGATTCTGTTGCACAATATCTTTCTACCGTTCTTAAGTGGAATTATATCTTAGATGCGGATTTAAGTAGTATTTACCGTCAAGAGGATACCTATTTAGCTACCTTAACCTTTTATATTGAGCCAGATATAATGCGAGAGGAGCTAAAGCATGAATAAGTGGACAAAAACACATACTTATTTCTTAATAGGTGTTGTAATAGCGGTTGTGGCTATTTATGTCATTTGTTTTTTTATGATTATAAGACCGCTCCAGGTAGAAATGAATAATGTTGAACAACAGCTCGACATGGTTGAAAAGCGCTATGAAACGATTAATAACCAATCCGAACAGGAAGAATTAGATGAAGATTTAGAGAATGTAATGTTAAAAGTTCCATATGGGGAGTCACCCGATCAAGTTCTTTCAAATTTACAAGTATTAGCATCTAATGCCAATGTACAAATTACTTCTATATCTTCAGTGGGTAGTGAGATGGATAAGGAACCTAATGAAGAGGATGAAGCAGTAAAGGTAAATAGGACAGGGTATTCCTTAGAAGTCCAAGGCGATAGTCTAGAGGATGTAAATGAATTTCTGGATTCAATATTAGAAAGTGAAAGATTAATGGTTATGGATACGTTATTAATATCCCAAGATGAACAGTCTGTTGCAGTTTCTGTAACTATGACAACTTTCTACTCAGGGAATACCATAGATTAGGCAGGATAATGCTTTGTTATCTTGCTTTTTTTATGTTTGTGCATTATGAAGTGACAGGGGACAAGGTACTAATTAATCTAATTTCCTCATAAACTTTACTACAAAGAACAAAGGAGGGAAATTATGAGACACTACGCTTTTCTAAGGTTATTGTTAGCGGCATTCTTTATGTACTTCGCCTGGCCACTAATACCACAAGCTACTTCACAATTAGAAATGTTATTCTGGGGAGCTTGGTTAGCTTTTTTTGTATTAGTTTTTGGAGCAAATTTTGCTACGTTGTTGAAAATGTCAGAGCCACCTGTAATGGAACAGGAGTATGCCAAAGTTAGACAAACAGATGGTTAAACATTGAGTCTAAAGCCATTCAACTGTATAATATAGATACTAAAGATGACTAGTACAGTTGGAAGTTGGTGAGGAACGTAGTGGCAACAAAACATGAACAAATTATTCAACATATTATTTCTTTATCTGTCGGGAGTAAAATTTCCGTTAGACAAATTGCGAAAGATTTAAATGTCAGTGATGGTACTGCTTACCGCGCTATTAAAGAAGCGGAGAATATAGGCTTGGTTAGTACAATTGAACGAGTAGGTACTATTCGTATAGAACGAAAGAAAAAAGAGAATTTTGAAAGACTTACGTTTGCTGAGGTAATCAATATTGTGGATGGACAAGTACTTGGTGGACGGGAAGGTCTTCATAAAACACTTAACAAGTTTGTAATCGGTGCAATGCAATTAGATGCAATGATGCGTTATACAGAGGCAGGGTCATTACTAATAGTAGGTAACCGAATAAAAGCACATGAACTTGCTCTAAATGAAGGTGCTGCTGTCTTAATAACGGGTGGATTTGATACGGAAGATTATATTAAGAAATTAGCCGATGAAAAACAGCTTCCGATTATCTCAACAAGTTATGATACCTTTACAGTAGCTGCCATGATTAACAGGGCAATTTATGACCAGTTGATAAAGAAAGAGATTGTATTGGTTGGTGATATTTGTACACCTGCTGAAAATGCCCATTACTTAAAATTGGGAGATCGTGTTGAAGATTGGTATGAAATAAATGAAAAATCCACACATTCTAGATTTCCGGTATTAGATGGTAAGAATCGTGTAGTTGGAATGGTGACATCAAAAGATATTATTGGTAAAGAGAAGAATTTCCCAATTGATAAAGTGATGACAAAAAATCCAATCGTAGTACAATCGAAAACCTCCTTAGCATCTGTAGGACATATGATGGTGTGGGAAGGTATTGAAGTGGTTCCTGTTGTGGATGAATCAACCGTGTTGAAAGGAATTGTTTCCCGGCAGGATGTCCTAAAGGCTCTGCAACAGATTCAACGACAGCCACAAATTGGTGAAACGATCGATGATATTGTGAAAAGTAATGTGGAGTCCATAGAAGATGATAAAACCATTTATCGAGCCAAAGTAATTCCACAAATGACCAATCAGTTAGGTACTTTATCTCCTGGAGTATTTACATCTCTCATTACAGAAGCAAGCAGTCGTTTATTATTACGGTTGAAAAAAGGGGATCTAGTAGTAGAGAACCTAACTGTTTACTTCATTAAACCAGTACCAATAGATGCTAATCTAACAATCAAACCAACGATCATCGAAACTGGCCGTATCTATGCTAAAATAGACGTAGAAATGTACAATGAGAAAAAGCTAGTAGGAAAAGCACTGTTAATGGCCCAGATAATTGATAGGTAGTAGGTAAATAAAAAAGCTGACTAGAAATTCTAGTCAGCTGGATTTAATCTTTTCCATTCATTACGATAATGCTTCGTTTCCTTGGAGCCCCTAACAAGCTGCATAACACCAAGAATAACAAAAAGAATCCCGACAAATAAAGAAATCTGAGTTTGATAGAATACATACTGGTTTATTCCAAAAGTAAGTAAAAATAATCCAAGACAAACTCTAGATTTTGCATTAAAATAACGTTGAGTTAATCCATCCTTTGTCTTCAGGATGGAAACCTTGTAATATATGTACATAACAGCGGATATCACAATAATAATTGGAAAAATAACCATAAGATCCATTTCATCTACTCCTAATCATACAAAAAGTTGTCCAATACATATTCTAACATTTTATACATGGGCTAAGCTAGTTATTAGGTGATAATATTTTGAACAGAAGGAGAAGAACCATGTCTATAAAAGCAATTCAACAAGCCATTGAAGAATATAACACGATTATAATCCATCGACATGTTCGTCCAGATCCAGATGCATTAGGGTCCCAAGCTGGATTACGAGAAATAATTAAAGCATCGTACCCAGAAAAACAAGTTTATGTTGTTGGAGAGGATGATCCATCTCTTACCTTTTTAGTTCAGATGGAAGAAATCGCCGATTCCGTTTATCAGAATGCGTTAGTAATCATTTGTGATACAGCAAATACCGCTAGAATCGCAGATAATAGGTACACTCTTGGAGATAAAATTATTAAAATTGACCATCATCCTAATGTTGACCCATATGGAGACATTAGATGGGTTGATACAACCGCTAGTTCAACCAGTGAGATGATTTATGATTTCTATAAACATGCTGAAGGTCTAACCATGAATGCTGATGCAGCTAGATTATTATATGGCGGAATAGTAGGCGATACAGGAAGATTTTTATTCCCAAGTACGACGAAAAAAACGCTACAATATGCAGCTGACTTAGTAACTTATGATTTTGACCGTACAAAATTATATGATGGTATCTATAATGTGAAAGATAATATTGCTAGAATGCGTGGATACATTCTCCAGAACTTTACGCTTGATAATGGACTAAGTGTAATTAAATTAAAAAGAGACATTCTGGATGAATATAAAATAAGTCCACTAGAAACAGGGCAGTTAGTTGGTACTTTAGGAGAAGTGGAAGGAATATTAGCATGGGTTTTCTTTATCGAAGAAGAAGACCAAATCCGTGTAAGGTTGCGCTCAAAAGGTCCAGTAATTAATGAAGTAGCTGCAAAATATAATGGCGGTGGACATCCGCTTGCTTCAGGTGCATCCATATATTCCTGGGAAGAAGCACTTGATGTTGTGCATGATCTAAGAGAGACAATCGATAAATACAAACAAAGCTAGAGCAATCAAAAAAAAGATGCTGATTTCCTATTAGAAATCAGCATCTATTAACTACTTTTACTTACCTTTACTGGGATAAACCAGCAACCAGTAGGAGTTTCATCATATAACACATTAAGTCCATAACGCTCTATATCTCTCTTAATCAGACGGATCACTTCTTTTGATTCCGCATATGCAGTACGCCCATTCATTAACTGCTCGATCTTCCGGTCACGAATACTTCTTTCATTCATAATTAACATAAGATCTTCCCCTTTCCCATTTTTCATACACCTGAGGTACATCTACTTTTGATTATTATATGAATGTTTATTCATCTATAACTATTTTACTTGAAAAAATTTCAAATTAATACCTCCAAAAGTACTGTTTCATGAAATGTTCACATTATCTAAAGCCCATCTAAAAACCCTTCCCTCATAAACATATGAAAGAGGAAGGGGTAGAGTGTTTGTATATAAGGATAAAATTAATTAGAAACTTTTGCTTTGACGACAATTCTTATTGTAGGTGAAATAATTAACCGTTCAATTACGAAATAATACGTGAAATCATCTACTCTAAACGTTTTATTTTCAATAGAAGAGATGATGAGTGAATCACTTTCTGTTAAGGAAGCTACATCCCTTCCAATAATATCCTGAATCTCTTCTTTGACTAGTCCTTCTAACTGGTGTTGTAATAGGGTATCAATCTTTAATTCCTCTGCATTTAGGATGACTAAATCAATTTCCTCGACTGTTATTTTTTGTTTGGATTTCTCATTTAGATCTACATTATCCTTTTCCAATGCAAGGATTTTATTTTCTGCGTTATTCAACTTTTGTTGTATTTTACTGTTTTCTTCTAGTAGTCGCTCATACATCGTTCCATACATGAATAATACAATCCAGTAGGAAATAAGTGCACCGAAGAAAATACCAACTAAAAATCGTTGCCAACCTGGTTTTCTATAATATCTTGGAATATGCATTAGGTAATTTCCTCCTGGATAAGCCACTCCAGAATGATCATACCGACTTTCGCTCCTCCCATAGCAGATAAGATGAGTAGCCCTTGTTTAAGAACTTCAATAAATGGGCCTTCTAGAAAGCCTTTTTGCAAGTTTTCTATTGCATCAAATGTACCTCCTATTGCAGCAACAATTGCCCAGATACCAAGCTTTTTGGCGATTCGAAGCACCTCTGTTAAGGGTGCATCACCAGTAGCGAACGCACCGATGCTTCCAATTAATGAACCACCAAGAATGACACCTAAAGCAATAAAAAAACAATGTATAAACTGAGCAAAGAAGCGTTCTTCCATGGTAAATTTCCCCTTAACTGATAGTTGTGTTCCCTTCATTCTATGAAGAACAAGGACAAGTTATGTTAGTTGATATACAGATAGCATTTAATTTGGCTATAATAGAATAAGAGAAAGAAGAGGCGGGATAGTATGTCATTTACTCATTTACAAGTTAAAACTGGTTATAGTTTTTTTAATAGCACCATTACAATTGAGAAGTTAATTAAACAGGCGAAGCAGTTAAACTTTGATGGGCTAAGTATTACAGATGAGAATGTGTTACATGGGGTTGTTCCATTTTATAAGGAATGTAAAGCGAATGGGATAAAACCCATCATTGGAATGACTGTATCGGTATCAGATGAAGAGGATCATATCGAGGAAATTATTTTATTAGCTAAAGATACAATTGGATACAATAATTTAACAAAGTTAAGTACGGATATTCAACGAAACCAGGAAAACAGGATTGCAAAAGAAAAGGTAGTTAGTTATTTCGGTAACCTAGTTGTTATACTGCCTGTACATACTAGTAAAGTGTCTGTTCTAGTACAACACTCTACTTATCATCAACTAGAAGATTTTCTAACATTTTGGAAATCGCATGTTCACCAGGATGACTTCTATTTGGGTGTAAGTAATTTTGGAACAGAACAAGATCGACTAATTAATAAAGGAATTCGTTCCTATCAAGAGATATACCATACAAAGGTTGTTGCAATTAATGATGTTACATACCTTCAAGAGAAGGATGTATATGCATTTGATTGTTTACAGGCAATGAAACAAGGTAAAGATTGGACCCTACAGCAAGCAAACATGAAAAAGAAGCACCATCATTTACGTTCTTCCTTTGAAATGGAACAATCATTTCTAGATTGGCCAGAAGCCATTCAAGAATCAAGAAACATTCAAGAAAAATGTACTGTCACATTTGATTTTGATGCTAGAATGCTCCCGACATATCCAGTCCCAGATGGCTCAATACAAAATGATTATTTGGAAAAGATTTGTTGGGAGAATATTAATAAACGTTACCCAACGGTAACTGAAAAGATAAAGTATAGATTAGAGCATGAGCTCTCCATTATTAAATCAATGGGATTTAGTGATTACTTCCTGATTGTATGGGATTTTATCAAATATGCGAAGGAACAAAGTATTATGGTAGGGCCCGGGCGTGGCTCTTCTGCAGGCTCCATTGTAGCCTATACATTAGGAATAACGGATGTCGATCCAATTAAATATAATCTGTTATTTGAACGATTCTTGAATCCGGAACGAATTACTATGCCTGATATTGATATCGACTTTTCGGATATCAGAAGGGATGAAGTAATTGCTTACGTCCGGGAAAAGTATGGTGCTGAGCATGTTGCACAAATTATTACGTTTGGTACTTTTGCACCTCGTTCGTTAATTCGAGAGTTAGGAAAAACAATGGGGATTAATCAACAGGATATTTATTTTATCCTAAAACAAATTCCAAGCCAAACTCCTGGTACATTAGCTAGTATATTAAAAGGATCTCGAGAGCTTACAGATTACGTCCAACAATCAGAGAGTCTAAAAGGGTTATTTAAAATTGCAACGGTATTAGAAGGGATACCAAGACATATCTCTACACATGCTGCAGGGGTAGTGATTAGTGAGCAACCCCTCGTTGAGCATGTTCCACTTACAATTGGAGCAAACCATACAGCTTTAACACAGTATCCAATGACAGATTTAGAATCATTAGGCTTACTTAAAATGGACTTCTTAGGATTACGTAACTTAACGCTAATTGAACGGATAGTCAATTCAATCCGTTTTAAGGATGAAAAGAACTTTCGATTAGATGAAATACCTGAACAGGATGACCTGACATTTGAATTATTAAAAAGTGGAAAAACGAATGGTGTTTTCCAATTGGAATCAGATGGTATGAAACAAGTTTTGGAACAATTAAAGCCAAATACCTTTGATGATATTGTGGCGGTAAATGCTTTATATAGACCAGGTCCAATGGATTTTATTCCAACTTATATTGAACGAAAACATGGTAGGAAAACAGTAACCTACCCACATCCAGATTTAGAGCCAATCTTGAATACCACGTATGGGGTGTTAATCTATCAGGAACAAATCATGCAAATTGCCCACCAGATTGCAGGTTACTCGTTGGGGGAAGCGGATGTTTTGAGACGTGCTGTTAGTAAAAAGAAACAGGACATGATGGACCAACAAAAAGAAGCTTTCATCAGAGGGTGTATGGAAAATGGTTACGAGCGAAAAGTAGGCGAAGAGATTTTTGCGTGGATTGTTAAATTCTCTAATTACGGGTTTCCAAAAAGTCATGCGGTTGCTTACAGTAAAATCTCTTACCAGCTCGCCTATTTAAAGGCACATTTTCCTAAGCATTTTTACGCGGAACTATTAACTTCAATCGGTAATCAACACGATAAAATTCATATGTATATGAAAGAAATGAAAGACTTAGGTATAAAGATTGGAACTCCTTCTATAAATAGAAGCTTTGGACGGTTTTCAGTCGAAAAAGACTGTATTCGTATGGGGTTACAATCCATTAAAGGAGTTGGAAATCAAGCTGTACAGGAAATTATTCGAGCTCGGAAACAAGGGCCATTTAAAAATCTATTTGACTTTTGTTTGCGTGTTACACCTAAAATCGTGAATCGCGCAACAATGGAATCATTAATATTAGCGGGAGCTTTTGATGAAACCTATGGAAATAGAGCAAGTCTTTTAGCCTCCATAGATCAGGCTGTAGATTCTGGTGAATTATTTAGAGAATTTACCGATCAGCCTAGTTTATTTCAGGATCAATTGGATTTAGAGCCGAACTATGTAGATATAGAAGATTTTACGCAAATTAAAAAGCTTTCGGATGAAAAAGAGTTAGTTGGCATTTATATATCCAGTCATCCACTCGTACAGTATCGAAATCAACTTAGGGAAAATGGCTATATTTCCTTAAATCACGCAGAAACTATAGAAGCAAGTAAAAGCTATAAAAGTGCCGTTATTATCCAAGGTATTAAAACAATACGTACGAAGCGAGGAGAGCCAATGGCGTTCTTAACCGTAAGTGATGAAACGGAAGATATGGATGCCGTAGTCTTTCCGGAGCTTTATCGTAAGGAAAGCCGTTATTTAGTTGAAGAGGAATTAATCTTCATTTCGGGGAAGATTGAAACACGTAATGGTAAAAAACAATGGCTTCTATCTTCTATCGAACCTTTCGATGAAAATAAATTGGATAAAGAAGTTAAACAGAGATTGTTTATTAAGACAACAGAGCAAACTAGTAAGGAAGCTTTGCCTGTGATTCTAAAAATAGCTAAAGTTAATCCAGGATCAACCCCAGTCATTATATATTATGAAGAACAAAAGAAAACCTATCAGTTATCAAAGGACTATTTTATCCATGTTAATAGAGATGCTCTAAACTCATTAATAGATTATTTTGGCAAATCAAACGTAGTTTATGAACGGAAGTAATAAAAACGAAACTTTACAGAGTTCAACATTTTGTTATAATGTAATAGTTAAGTGGTCAGACCACTTTGACTCGCAAAAAGGAGCGAAAGAGTAGTGAATTTAAAAGATGAAGCATTGCATATGCATAAACAGAACAAGGGAAAACTGGAAACCGTATCGAAGGTGCAGGTTACCAATGCAAAAGAATTAAGTCTTGCATATTCTCCTGGTGTTGCTGAACCATGTAAGGTAATCCACGATCGTAAAGAAACGGTTTATGATTATACGATGAAAGGCAATATGGTTGCTGTTGTAAGTGATGGTTCCGCAGTTCTAGGCTTAGGTAACATTGGTCCAGAAGCGGCATTGCCAGTAATGGAGGGTAAGTCTGTACTTTTCAAGACTTTTGCTGGAGTTGATTCTTTTCCTATCTGTTTAGATACACATGATGTGGATGAAATCGTAAATACGGTAAAACTTATGGAACCTACCTTTGGTGGGGTTAACTTAGAAGATATTGCAGCTCCTAACTGCTTTATTATTGAAGAGCGATTAAAGAAGGAGACTAATATTCCTATTTTCCATGATGATCAACATGGTACGGCCATCGTGACCGTTGCGGGCTTAATTAATGCATTAAAGCTTGTTGGAAAATCCTTCTCAGAAATTAAGGTAGTTTCCAATGGTGCTGGTGCAGCTGGGATTGCTATTGTTAAATTACTTTATCATTTTGGTGTACGAGACCTTATCATGTGTGATTCCAGAGGAGCAATCTTTGAAGGACGTTCATATGGAATGAATGATGTAAAAGATTCCGTCGCCCAAATTACAAACCGCAATAAAAAAGAAGGATCCTTAGAAGAAGTGCTTGACGGTGCGGATGTTTTTATAGGCGTATCAGTGGGTGGTGCTTTAACACAAGATATGGTTAGAAAGATGAACGCTGATCCAATTATCTTTGCAATGGCTAATCCTGATCCTGAAATCCTACCAAAAGATGCAAAAGAAGCCGGCGCAAAAGTAATTGGCACAGGCAGATCTGATTTTCCTAACCAAGTTAATAATGTTCTTGCGTTCCCTGGTATATTCCGTGGTGCTCTAGACGTACGTGCAACGCGGATTAACGAGAAGATGAAAGTTGCTGCTGCAGAAGCAATTGCTTCGTTAATAACAGAAGAAGAATTGAATGAAGACTATGTGATACCTGCTCCATTTGATCCAAGAGTAGCACCATTAGTAGCTTCTGAAGTGGCAAGAGCTGCAATGGATTCAGGAGTAGCACGTATCCAAGTAGATCCAGATGAGATAAGTGAAAAGACAAGGCAGCTTGCAAAAATTAAATAATACTTTTCCTTCTAACGGAAGGGGTTTATCTAAAGGAGTGAAACATGGAGTGTCCATGTCACCAAAACAAAAGGTATATCAAGGGGTTTTAGATGAAATTCGCAAGTTTATTGAGGTAAACGATTTAAAGCCAGGTGATAAACTTCCATCTGAGAGAGAACTATCGGATAAGTTAGGTGCTGGGAGATCTTCTATTCGTGAGGCACTAAGAGCAATGGAGTTAATAGGAATTATAGAGACTAGGCATGGAGGAGGTACCTTCTTAAGTAAGTATCGTCCTTACCATACAGTTGAGCTATTATCTACATTTATTCTTAGCCAGACTACTAAAGACGACCTACTTATTGTAAAGCAATTATTGGAAAAAGAAGCAGCCAAACTACTTTTCCATCAAATGGACCAGCACAAACTTGAACAATTGACAAATATAGTAAATGATCCCTCTTTAACGATGAAGGAACTACATTATTCCTTTTTTAAAAATATAGTGGAGTTAACGGAAAACCAATTGTTAGCACGAATTTGGGGATTAATTGATCAGTATTCTAAAAGTTTTACAGGTCACTATTCAAGAGAATTTTATTTAAATTTAATTAAACTTTATAACACCCAAAACTATTCAACTATTGAAGGTCTTTTTAACGAAGAATAAACGTATTTTGTTTTGTATTTATATTCTATTAAATTTTTCTTTTTCTTCGACTATTAATGACAACTTTTTTGGATAGAGTTCTGTATAGTTAAATAATCAGGTTAAAAATAGGGTGCTTGGACAGAGAGAAAATCTGTCAAATATAGTGGTTGGTTATGAAAAGGGGGACTTATATCTTGCTTAAAGATCTTTTTAATAAGAAGAAGAAATACGCCTCTATCCCGACTGAAGGATCAAAGGTTGATATTCCTGAAGGATTAATGAAGAAATGTGACAACTGTAATAAAATTATCTATCGCAAGGAATTGAGTACGAATCTTAATGTATGTCCAAACTGTGGTCATCATCATCAATTAAACGCTTGGGAACGTATTAATAGTTTATTTGATGAAGGTACATTTGTAGAATGGGACAAAGGCATGATAACATCTAATCCACTTGATTTCCCGGAATATGAGGGGAAATTGGAAAAGGACCGTAAGAAAACAGGGTTAAATGAGGCAGTAGTTACCGGATTAGGAAATATTGATGGACATGCTACCGCATTTGCTGTTATGGATGCTAGATTTAGAATGGGAAGCATGGGATCGGTAGTAGGTGAAAAGATTGCTAGAGCAATTGAAAATGCTAGGGAAAAATCTATACCGTTCATCATCTTCACTGCATCTGGTGGGGCAAGAATGCAAGAAGGTGTTCTAAGCTTAATGCAAATGTCTAAAACCTCTGTAGCAATAAGTCGTTTCTCAGAGGCAGGTGGATTAATGGTATCTGTGATGACTCATCCTACTACAGGAGGAGTATCAGCAAGTTTTGCTTCCCTAGGAGACTATAACTTTGCAGAACCAGGTGCCTTAATAGGTTTTGCTGGTAGAAGGATTATTGAGCAAACAACAAGAGAAAAACTGCCAGATGACTTCCAGACTGCAGAGTTCTTGTTAAAACATGGGCAGTTAGACCAAGTAATTCATCGTCATGATTTAACTTATGTTTTAGGCACACTGCTGAAAATGCATCAGAAGGGTGGTAGTCCTAAATGAAGCAAATACTAGAGTTTGAAAAACCAATCGTAAACTTAAGAGAAAAAATTGCTGAGTTAAAGAAGTTTACTGGAGAAAGTGAAATAGATTTAACTGAAGAAATTAGCACTCTTGAGAAAAGATTGTCTGATTTAGAAGATAATATCTATGGGAATTTAAAACCGTGGCAACGAGTTCAAATGGCTAGACACCAAGAACGACCAACCACATTAGACTATATTGGTGAATTATTTACAGATTTCCTTGAATTTCATGGGGACCGAACCTTTGGCGATGATGAAGCCATTGTATCTGGTATCGCTTATTACAAAGACGTTCCTGTTACGGTTATTGGTCATCAACGAGGGAAGAATACGAAAGAAAATATTCGTCGTAATTTCGGAATGCCACATCCTGAAGGATATCGTAAAGCTTTAAGACATATGAAACAGGCGGATAAATTTAACCGACCTATTATTTGTTTTATTGATACAAAGGGAGCAGATCCTGGTAAGGAATCTGAAGAACGTGGTCAGAGTGAAGCAATTGCGAGGAACCTAATGGAGATGGCAGGACTTAAAGTTCCGGTAATATGTGTTGTGATTGGTGAAGGTGGAAGTGGTGGAGCACTTGCTCTAGGTGTAGGTGATCGGATATTTATGCTAGAAAACTCTACCTATTCTGTTATCTCTCCTGAAGGTGCTGCAGCACTATTATGGAAAGATTCTGGACTTGCTCAACGAGCTGCTGAATCCATGAAAATCACAGCACCAGATTTATTTGAACTAGGTATTGTAGATGAAATAATTCCAGAACCTAAAGGCGGAGCTCATCGTGATATTAAACTGCAAGCAGCAAATATCGATGTTGTTATAGAAAAAGCCCTTAAAGAATTAAATAATTTATCTAATAATGAATTATTAGAACAAAGATGGGAAAAATATAAACAAATTGGAGAATATAAGGAACAATAAAAAAAGCTGTCTCTTATAGGGGGTCTTCCCCCCTTGAGACAACTTTTTTTATTTGGTTGTATTCGTACAATTATTTGTTACCTTGATAGAAACTGCGCGGTAACGTACTATTAACCCTTTAAAAGAGGATAGTGGAACGATTACCGCTCCGGCAGAATACTCCGCTTTCCGCGGGCGGCTGGTGAGCCTCCTCGTGCTATCTTCTTTAGGGGTCTCACCTATGCCTATCCTCCCGCAGGAGTCTCCGTATTCTGCCTACGCTAGTGAATTCTTCTATTGAGAGATGTCTGCTATTAGTTGATTATCTATATTAAATATTCGGAGTAATAAATTGACACACATGCTAGCGAAGGAAAAACACGAAGACTCCTGCGGGAATAGCACGTGTCCGAAGACCCCTAGAGAGGTGAACTTTCCTCGAGGAGGCTGAGGCCGGGCCCGCGGAAAGCGTAGTGTTTTTCCGTAGCGGGTATGATGCTCTATCCAAAATACTTAGTTAAAGCACAGTTTCTATCTACTACTATTTATTAGATTAAACTCTCCCGAAAAATAACTATTTTTTAGCAACACCATTATATTCTATTTTATTTTATGAGTATAACGCATTTTCAATATGTTTTACTTATTCGTGCAAATGATTAGAATAAGTAGAACACATATCAATAAACTAGATAATTCCAGCGTTTTTTATTGATATTTTACGATTTTAAGCTTATCTTGTAATGGGAGGTTAGCATTTTTTGTTAACCTAATTTAGGTTTACGTACCACTACTATTCGTAGTAAATCAAACTATCAAGTACATACTAAAATTGAAAATGGATATAGAGGTGGAAATGGTATGAAAAGATTAGGAATACTAACCAGTGGCGGAGATGCTCCGGGAATGAATGCAGCAATTCGGGCAGTTGTAAGAAAATGCATTTATCATGACGTTGAAATATATGGGATTAAGAATGGTTTTCAAGGACTAATGGAAGGTAATATTGAAAAAATGGATGTTGGTTCTGTTGGAGATATTATTCAACGTGGTGGAACGATGCTTTACTCTGCTAGAAGTGAAGAGTTTAAAACGGAAGAAGGCCAACAGAAAGGAATTGAACAATTAAAGAAATTCGGGATACAGGGACTAATTGTTATTGGTGGCGATGGAAGTTTTCGAGGTGCACAAAAATTAACAGAAAAAGGATTTCCTTGTATCGGTGTACCAGGTACAATAGATAATGATATCCCGGGTACTGATTTCACGATTGGCTTTGATACCGCCCTCAACACTATTATTGAAGCTATCGATAAAATTAGAGACACGGCTACCTCGCATGAACGTACATATATCATTGAAGTTATGGGGAGAGATGCTGGCGACTTGGCTCTTTGGGCTGGGCTTGCTGATGGAGCAGAATCTATTCTTATTCCCGAGAAAAAGGATGACTTAGATGAAGTAGTATCCCGTCTGAAGCGTGGTATTGAACGTGGGAAGAAACATAGTATTATTATTTTAGCTGAGGGTGTAGGAAGCGGAATTGAATATGGCGAATTGATTAGTAAGGCCGCAAATCTAGAAACAAGAGTAACGGTTCTTGGTCATATTCAACGTGGAGGATCACCTACTGCTAATGACCGTGTGTTAGCTAGTCGGTTAGGTGCAAAAGCAGTAGATTTACTATTAGCAGGAAAAGCTGGAAGAATGGTTGGTATTCAAAAAAATCAATTAGTAGATCACGATATTAATGATATTTTAAATAATACTCACTCCATTGATGAAGAAATGTACCAACTATCAAAAGAACTATCGATATAACTTTAGGAGGAATTTATTCATGAGAAGAACAAAAATTGTCTGTACAATCGGTCCAGCTTCTGAATCAGTGGAAACATTGGTGAATTTGATGGAAGCTGGGATGAATGTTGCACGTCTTAATTTTTCCCATGGGGATTATGAAGAGCATGGTGCACGAATTAAAAACATCAGAGAGGCAGCAGAAAAGACTGGAAAGACGATTGCCATACTACTTGATACAAAAGGTCCTGAAATTCGTACAGGTAATTTCAAAGAAGGACAAGCAGAACTTATTCAAGGTAATACCGTATACGTTTCTATGAATGAAGTGGAAGGTACTGCCGAACGTTTCTCCATTACGTATCCGGGTTTAATTGATGATGTACATGTTGGATCAAGAATTTTACTTGATGATGGACTAATTGAATTAGAAGTTAAGGAAATCGATCAAGCTAACAAAGAATTAAAAACGGTGGCTCTTAATTCCGGTTTAATCAAAAACAAAAAAGGTGTTAACGTTCCAAATGTTTCCGTTAATTTACCAGGTATAACCGATAAGGATGCAAATGATATTAAATTTGGTATCGAACAAGAAGTTGACTTTATTGCTGCTTCCTTTGTACGTAGACCTTCTGATATTTTAGAAATTAGAGAATTACTGGAGCAACACAATGCGACCCATATTCAACTAATTCCTAAGATCGAAAATCAAGAGGGTGTGGATAATATTGATAGCATCCTAGAGGTTAGTGATGGATTAATGGTTGCACGTGGGGACTTAGGTGTAGAAATTCCAGCAGAAGATGTACCACTTGTGCAAAAGATGCTGATTCAAAAATGTAATACGGTTGGTAAACCGGTTATTACGGCAACTCAAATGCTTGATTCCATGCAACGAAACCCGCGCCCAACAAGAGCAGAAGCTTCTGATGTGGCGAATGCTATATTTGATGGTACTGATGCTATCATGCTTTCAGGAGAAACCGCAGCTGGAAGTTATCCGGTTGAATCTGTAAGAACGATGAATAACATCGCAGAAAAGACAGAAACAGCTCTAGACCATCAGTCTATTCTAAAGAATCGCAGTCAATTAGTTGACATGACAATAACAGATGCGATTAGTCAGTCCGTAACACACACTGCCATGAATCTATCTGTAAGTGCAATAGTTACACCTACTGAAAGTGGTCATACAGCACGAATGATATCCAAATATAGACCTAAAGCACCAATTGTAGCAATCACACATGACGAACGAGTTAACCGTCAGTTATCTTTAGTTTGGGGTGTTAATGCTGTATCAGGTAAAAAAGCGAATACAACAGATGAAATGCTTGATAACGCAATTGAGCTAGGGCTTAGTAAAAATCTGCTTAAACGTGGTGACCGGGTAGTAATTACAGCAGGCGTTCCTGTTGGAGAAACTGGTGCAACGAACATCATGAAAGTTCACATCATTGGAGATGTTATAGCAAAAGGTCAAGGTATTGGAAAGCGAAGTGCATACGGGAGAGCGGTTATAGTAAAGAACGCAGAAGACGCATTAAATAAAGTGCAACCAGGAGATATCATTGTTACATACGGTACCGACCGTGATATGATGCCTGCAATTGAAAAATCTGCTGGTATCGTAACCCTTGAAGGAGGTCTTACTTCACATGCGGGAGTAGTGGGGCTAAGCCTCGGAATCCCTGTTGTAGTTGGCGTGGAGAATGCATTTGAACTAATTTCTGACGGAGAAGATATCACAATAGACAGTACAAAAGGTGACATCTATAAAGGTCATGCAGGGGTATTATAATTAGTTAAGAGTACCTTTATATCAACGAATCTTATTAACCGTAGTTATTTATAATGTAACGTAAAATTTAAGAGGTAGAGACAAAACCAAACGTGTAATTACATGAACAAACAATAAGCTAGTCCTGGTTGTTCGATATAATCGCTAATGTCTCTACCTCTTTTTCATGAAAGGGTTAATGCTCATGAAATGGTTGCTGTTTTTTCTAATATTATCTGCAGCAGAGATAGGATTGTTTGTTTGGGCTGGTGGAATCATAGGACCGTGGTGGGTAGTTATCATTATCTTTTTAACAGGGTTCTTCGGCGTCTCTTTGGCTAAAAAAGAAGGTTTAGATACCTGGAGACGTGCTCAAACAGCTATACAGTATGGCCAGGTTCCTGCTAGAGAGATTATTGATGGTATCTGTATTTTTATTGGTGGAGTTCTATTGTTCAGCCCGGGATTCATCACTGATTTAACTGGTTTTATACTCGTATTACCTTATACTAGGAAATTTGTAAAGCCCTTTTTAGGAATGTTAATAAAAAGATTAGTAGATAAGAATAAAATTGTTATTCATCGAAGATAAATCTATCCTTTTATAAATTGGAATATCTTGATGAATATACCAGATTGAAAAAGTACATAAACAGAAATTAGAATAATTGGTGCAATAACGACACCTGCAATTCCCCACAGTTGAATCGTAACAAACAAGATGACTAAGCTAGCTAGCGGATTTATTCCAATGCTTGCAGATAGTATCTTTGGCTCAATCATTTGTCTTACAACAATAACTACCATATAAAGAAGACTCAATCCAATTGTTAATGAAAAATCACCCGTTATGAAGGTGTATATCATCCAAGGTACGAATATAATTCCTGTTCCGATAACTGGCAAAAAGTCTACAAGAGCTGCAATCGCTGCTATTGTTAGAGCATGTTCGACTTTAAAGATTACCAGTCCTATATAAATGAGTACTGCTGATACAAATATTAGGATAAATTGTGCTCGTAAGTATCCAGTAAATGCCTTCTTAGTGCCTTTATGCAGATCACTAATAATTGCTAGAATATTTTTGGGAAGCACATGTTGTAACTTTTCAGTTAGATAATGCCAGTCCTTTGTTATCATAAATGTTGCAAGTAAAATAAAGATGAAAATTGTAATGGAGCTAGGAAAGAAGCCAACTATTTCAGGTAATTGAGCAATTGAAGTCTGAATAATGTTTGTCCCCGTATTGCCAAGTTTATGAAGGAAATTTTCCAAGTTTTCCTGAATGGCAGTTTGCTGTGAAGTATCCAAGGATTTAAATAAAGTAACAATTTTTTGATAGATTGGTATGATATGTTCATTTAATATGGCTTCTATCATCTTCATGAATGATTGGAAATAGTCTGGAAGTTTTGTTAATAGTGAGGACATACCTTGGATGATCTCGTTTATTAAGAATATGACAATGCCAAAGAACATTAGAAAAATTACGCATATAACGATTATAGTTGCCATAGTGCGAGGAATTTTCCAATTTAGTTCTAAATAACTAACGGAAGGATTCAGCAATGCTGCTATAAAAAACGCAATAATAAAAGGATAAACATAGACGATTGTAAACTTTGCTAAAAAGAATGCAATAGTTACGATAAGAAGTAAAACAAATATCCTGATTATCGGATCAATAAACTGCTTGTACAAGATAAAAACCCCATTTTAACAGTATAGTAGGTAAGTAGAAGTACAAGATGATAGTAATTGAAATATTGTCTGTATCAGTTAAATTATATGTACACGAGAGATGAAATATTAATAGACAAGTACGCAATGGAAAATAAAAACATGATACAAATTAAACGGTTTCATTTCACTTTAGCCTGAAAATACTTTATAATTGGTTTGGGGTTGACAATATCCGATTAAATCACTAGGGAATTGTCGAAATTATTTAACATTATACAATGCTTAATGTTAGAACAATATAGAAAAAGGAGAGGGTTTTATCATGACAGCAACGAAAGGTCTTGAAGGGGTTGTAGCAACACAATCATCAATTAGTTCTATCATCGATGATCAGTTAACGTATGTAGGATATAGAATTGATGATTTAGCTGAGAATGCAAGTTTTGAAGAAGTTGTGTATTTGCTATGGAATTTAAAATTACCAAACCAAGCTGAATTGGAAGCCTTTAAACAAGAACTTGTTGAGAATATGGAAGTCCCTGAAGCAGTAATAGAACAATTACGCTCTTATGACTTAACTAGTGTTCATCCTATGGCTGCACTTAGAACTTCTATATCTTTACTAGGTTTATACGATGAAGAATCAGATATAATGGAAGAAGCAGCTAATAGAAGAAAAGCAGTTCGCTTACAAGCTAAAATTGCAACAATAGTTGCTGCATTTTCTCGTATTAGACAAGGAAAAGATCCAGTTAAACCACTTAAAGATGTTAGTTATGCTGAAAACTTCTTATATATGTTAAAAGGTGAAAAACCTAGTCCGATAGAAGTAGAAGCTATCGATAAAGCATTAGTTTTACATGCGGATCATGAACTTAATGCCTCTACTTTCACAGCAAGAGTATGTGTTGCTACATTATCAGATATGTATTCTGGTATTACGGCAGCAATTGGCGCATTGAAAGGGCCACTTCATGGTGGTGCTAACGAGCGTGTTATGAAGATGTTTACTGAAATTGGTACGGAAGAGAATGCACTTCCGTATGTTAAAGAAAAATTAGCAAACAAAGAAAAAATTATGGGAATGGGCCACCGTGTATATAGAAGTGGTGATCCAAGAGCAAAACATCTTCAAAAGATGTCCAAAGAATTAACAGAACTTACTGGCCAGGAAAAATGGTATAATATGTCTGTTAAAATTGAGGAATATATTAAGCAGGAGAAGGGTCTACCAGCAAACGTAGATTTCTATTCAGCTTCTGTATACCATAGTATTGGAATTGATCATGATTTATTCACACCAATCTTTGCGATGAGTCGTGTATCTGGTTGGATTGCTCACATCCTAGAGCAGTATGCAAACAACCGCCTTATTCGACCTCGTGCAGAGTATGTTGGTCCAAACACACAAGAATATATACCATTAGAAAATCGCTAAACGTATCATTAATTATGTTAGTTCTAATAGCCGGTCTTCCGGCTATTATTACGATAAGCTTACTAGTCTAGGAGGAATTATTAATGTCACAAGGTGAAAAAATAGTTGTAGAAAATGGTAGATTGAACGTTCCAAATAACCCGGTTATTCCATTTATTGAGGGAGACGGAACTGGTCCAGATATTTGGGCAGCTGCAAGCCGTGTATTAGAAGCAGCAGTTGAAAAAGCTTATAACGGAACAAAGAAAATCGAATGGTTAGAAGTTTATGCTGGTCAAAAAGCTTTTGATAAGACTGGTGAATGGTTGCCGCAAGATACACTAGATAAAATTGATGAATATAAAATTGCAATCAAAGGACCTCTTACAACACCAATTGGTGGGGGAATTCGTTCTCTAAACGTTGCATTACGTCAAGAACTAGACCTATTTACATGCCTACGTCCTGTTCGTTACTTCGAAGGTGTTCCTTCTCCAGTAAAACGTCCAGAAGATGTGGATATGGTTATTTTCCGTGAAAATACAGAAGATATTTATGCAGGTATTGAATGGCAAAAGGGTTCAGATGATGTAAAGAAAGTTATCGAATTCTTAAAAAATGAAATGGGTGTACATAAAATCCGTTTCCCTGAAACTTCTGGAATTGGAATCAAGCCAGTATCAGAAGAAGGAACTAAACGTCTTGTTCGCGCTGCGATTGAATATGCATTAAATGAAGGACGTAAGAGTGTTACACTCGTTCATAAAGGGAACATCATGAAATTTACAGAAGGTGCATTTAAAGGCTGGGGTTATGAAGTTGCCGAGGAAGAATTTGGTGATAAAGTATTCACTTGGGCACAATATGATCGTATTGCTGAAACTGATGGCAAAGATGCTGCTAATAAAGCACAAGACGAAGCGGTTGCTGCAGGAAAAATTATTGTGAAAGATGCAATTGCTGATATCTTCTTACAACAAATTCTTACGCGTCCAAATGAGTTCGATGTTGTAGCAACAATGAACTTAAACGGAGATTATATCTCTGATGCACTTGCTGCACAAGTGGGTGGAATTGGAATCGCTCCAGGAGCTAATATTAATTACAATACTGGTCATGCTATTTTTGAAGCAACTCATGGTACTGCACCAAAATATGCTGGTTTAGATAAGGTTAACCCTTCTTCTGTCATTCTTTCTGGTGTATTAATGCTTGAACACCTTGGATGGAGAGAAGCTGGAGATCTAATTACAAAAGCAATGGATAAGACTATTGCCTCTAAGGTTGTTACTTATGACTTTGCTCGCCTAATGGATGGTGCAACAGAAGTTAAATGTTCCGAGTTTGCTGATGAGTTAATTAAGAACATGAACTAATCCACAAGGAGGAAACCTATGGGAAACAAGCGTAAAAAGATATCGGTCATCGGATCTGGTTTTACAGGTGCAACAACAGCATTAATGCTAGCTCAAAAAGAGCTTGGGAATGTCGTTTTAGTGGATATTCCATCAATGGAGAATCCAACTAAAGGAAAGGCACTTGATATGTTAGAAGCAAGTCCAGTCCAAGGATTTGATGCTACTATTATCGGTACAGCTAACTATGAGGATAGAAGGGATTCAGATCTTGTAATCATTACTGCTGGTATTGCCAGAAAGCCCGGAATGAGTCGGGATGACTTGGTGAATACGAACGCTAAAATTATGAGAACTGTTACACAAGAAGTTGTTAAGTACTCTAAAGAGGCGATAATTGTTGTACTTACAAATCCTGTAGACGCTATGACTTATACTGTTTTTAAAGAATCTGGATTCCCCAAAGAACGCGTAATTGGTCAATCTGGGGTTTTAGATACTGCTCGTTTCCGAACCTTTATTGCACAAGAGTTGAATGTCTCCGTGAAAGATATTACCGGGTTCGTCTTAGGTGGTCACGGTGATGATATGGTTCCATTAATTCGTTACTCTTATGCAGGAGGTATTCCTTTAGAAAAATTAATCTCTCAAAACCGCCTTAAAGAAATTGTCGCAAGAACACGGACGGGTGGAGGAGAAATCGTTAACTTATTAGGAAATGGTAGTGCTTATTTTGCACCAGCTGCCTCGCTTGTAGTAATGGCAGAAGCAATTCTTAAGGATCAACGACGGATACTACCTTCCATTGCTTATCTTGAAGGTGATTATGGATATCATGATATCTACCTTGGGGTACCAACAATCTTGGGTGGTAATGGTATTGAGGAAATAATTGAATTAGAATTAACAGAAGAAGAAAAAGCAGCACTAGATAAATCTGCTGATTCTGTTAAGAAAGTATTAGATGTATTGAATTAAATTAAGAGCTTCATCCCACTTGTAACAGTGAGATGAAGCTCTTTTATGTTCACATATTATGCCGTTCTAGAACGGTGAAGTAAATGTGTAGGATGGAATAGTCGAGGAATTAGAATAGAACATAAATAAAAGTAGATAGAATAGCAAATATTAGAAGATAGAAACCACTGTTCAATGTAAAAATTTATTTACAATAGCTTTCTATCATTTTCTTTATATTGGTTTCATTGTAAGATGAAGATAGATAGTTTAGTTCGTAGCATAATAGAAATGGGGATATGATAGCATGAATGAAAAAGTATTGATTGTAGATGATGAACAGTCGATTGTAACATTACTAAAGTACAACTTAGAAAAGGCAACCTTTATTACAGATGTTGCTTATGACGGTTTAGAGGCTATCCGGAAAACGGACAGTAATAGCTATGATTTTATTATACTTGATTTAATGCTCCCTGAAATGGATGGAATTGAAGTTTGTAAGCATCTTAGGAGAAATCAAATCGATACACCAGTACTCATGCTTACGGCAAGAGATGAAGAGTTCGATAAGGTGCTTGGTCTAGAAATAGGGGCAGACGACTATTTAACGAAACCCTTTAGCCCTAAAGAAGTAATAGCTAGAATTAAGGCAATCCTCAGAAGAACGAATACAACGGGCACTAGTAAAACAAAACAACTAAAAGTTGGCGACATTACAATCTTTCCAGAGCGTTATGAAGCAGAAAAAGATGGCATTGTACTCACATTTACTCGTAAGGAATTTGAACTGTTGCATTACCTTGCCACACACAAGGATAAAGTATTATCAAGGGATCAATTATTAAGCGCTGTATGGGATTATGATTTTGTTGGCGATACTAGAATTGTGGACGTTCATGTAAGTCATTTACGGGAAAAGATCGAACCTAATACAAAAAAGCCAATTTATATTAAGACTGTTCGTGGACTTGGTTATAAAATGGAGGATCCAATGTGAGTTTTTTTTCATCCAAATTAATTATGCGTTATGCATTAATAATATTATGTATCATCATTTTAACTGGAGCTATATTTAGCCAATTTACCGATAATCTAATTGTGGTGATTATTGTTCTGTTAACAGAATTCATAATCCTCATGATGATGCTTCATTATGTATTTGATAAGTACGTTAAACCAATTAAGAAGGCTACTGATACATTAGATGAATTAGTAAGAGGAAATTTCCGTGCAAGAATGCACCATCCTGTGTCTGGTAGTATGGCATCCTTGCTGATGAAAATTAACAAGCTAGCACGAAGCTTAAGTGAGCTATCCATTAACGAAAAAATCCAAGCAGAGCAATTAACAACGGTTATAGAGAATATTCAAAGTGGATTAATATTGATCGATGAAAAAGGATATATTCATCTTGTAAATAAGAATTTTCTCTCTATTTTTGGAAAAACAGATAAGGATTATATTGGTTATTTATATTATGATGTTTTAGATAATGAGACGTTACATAAATCGATTCAACAAACATTTTTATATGAAGAAAATGTGAAAGAATCCATTATGGTTGACAATGGCTTTAAGCAATATTTTGAAATCGTTGGAGCACCAATATTTGATGAAAGAAATATGTTAAAAGGTGCTGTATTAGTGTTATATGATATAACAGAATTAAAGAAACTAGAAACAATGCGTAAGGACTTTGTAGCAAATGTTTCCCATGAATTGAAAACACCTATAACTTCCATTAGGGGATTCTCAGAAACGCTACTCGACGAGGATCTTAATGATAAAGAAACAGCAAGACATTTCCTAGGAATTATTAATGAAGAAAGCAAACGTCTGCAAACCTTAATTCAAGATTTGCTTACTTTATCAAAATTAGAGAAGGACGAATCTCATATACTTCTTTCTACTATTGATTTGTCCGATATTATTAATGAAGTCATTCCTGTACTATGTCAGCATGCTAAACAAAAAGATATAACTCTACATATAAAAAGTGAAAATAACCTAAAGTTTAGTGCAGACTTAGCTCGGGTCAAACAAGTCCTAATCAACCTATTAGAAAATGCTATTAATTACACTCCAAAAGGTGGAGAAGTTACACTCCTTTCAGAGGAACAGGAAGAATTTATTCATATCATGGTGAAAGATACTGGTATTGGAATACCAAATGATGCATTATCTAGAGTCTTTGAACGCTTTTATCGAGTGGATAAAGCGCGAAGTCGAAATACAGGTGGAACTGGTTTAGGACTAGCCATTGTTAAACATATAGTAGAACTTCATAGAGGTAAAATAGAGATTGAAAGTGAAGTGAATGTAGGTAGTACATTTCATATTTACTTCCCAAACCAATGAGAGAATTATCTATATGGAATCCGAATTGCGATATAAAATTCTATCACTAGAATTCGTATCCATTCGGATTTTTTGATTGTAATCTAGTTGAGGATTTGATAGAAACTGTGCGGTAAGTACTCTCTAAAATTATTCAGTATGGAGGAATGATACCGCTCCGGCAGAATACTCCGCTTTTCACGGGCACGGCCTCAGCCTCCTCGAGGAAAGTTCGCCTCTGCGGGGTCTTCGGACACGTGCTATTCCCGTAGGAGTCTCCGTATTCTGCCTGCGCTAGTTTAAGCTTTCTAATTTATAGTAGTAAATGATTTTTGTATTGGTGTTGAGTGCATTGAAATTATTTCACTCCACACTAGCGAAGGAAATACACGGAGACTCCTGCGGGAGGATAGGCATCGGTGAGACCCCGCAGTGCGTAAGCGCGAGGAGGCTCACCAGCCGCCCGCGGAAAGCGGAGTGTATTTCCGTAGCGGGTATGATGCGCTACCATAATGCTTAGTTACCGCACAGTTTCTAATAAACTTTAAACTTATCTACATCCTCTTACATAAATCGTATTCGACCTAGCATTTCACTACAAACAGTCAATATTTTTACGATAAGTTGTTTAAATGGTAAAATAGATGAAAAGCGTGAGCGGTAAGGAGGAAAAGATAAATGACTAATAAATTAGTTTTAATAGACGGTAATAGTATTACATATCGAGCATTTTTTGCATTGCCATTGTTGAATAATGACAAAGGTGTCTACACCAATGCAGTCTATGGGTTTACAACCATGCTACTTAGAATTCTAGAAGAACAAAAGCCAACACATTTATTGGTTGCCTTTGATGCAGGGAAGACTACCTTTAGACATAGTACTTATAAGGAATATAAAGGTGGCCGCCAAAAAACGCCATCTGAATTATCAGAGCAATTTCCATTAGTTAGAGAATTACTAGATGCTTTTAACATCCGCCACTACGAGTTAGAGAATTATGAAGCAGACGATATTATTGGTACGTTATCAAAGCAGGGGCAAGAGAAGGATTTTGAGGTTACCGTTATTTCTGGTGACAAAGATATGTTGCAACTTGTTTCTAAAGATGTAACCGTAAATGTAACGAAAAAAGGAATTTCCGAAGTTGAAGCCTATACTCCGGAATATCTACTTGAAAAAATGGAGGTTACACCTGAACAAATTATTGAATTGAAGGCGTTAATGGGTGATAGCTCAGACAATATCCCAGGTGTTCCGGGTGTTGGACAAAAGACTGCTACTAAGTTATTAAAACAATATGAAACACTAGATAACCTATACGAACATTTGGAAGAGGTCAGTGGTAAGAAGTTAAAAGAAAACTTAACCAATCATAAAGAAGATGCTTATATGAGTAGAGAGCTTGCAACGATTAACTGTGAATCTCCAATTGAAGTATCAATAGACGACCTGTCATATGAGGGCTACTCAAGTCAGGACGTTTCATCCCTCTTTAAAGATTTAGGCTTCCAATCCTTATTAAATAGAATCGGTGCAGAAGAAACAGTTGAAGAAATACAAGAAAAAATGGAAGAGATAAACTTTGAAATAGTGGATAAGGTTACTGAAGAAATGTTTACAGGTGACGAGGCATTAATTATTGAAATGCTTTCAGATAGTTATCACACAGCTCCTATTGAAGGGATCGGTATTGCGAACCAGGAAAAAGCATACTTTATACCAACTGAAGTTGCAATAGAGTCAGAAGTGTTTAAGAAATGGGCTGAGGATGCAAAAAGCAAGAAAATTGTTTTTGATGCAAAGCAATCATTAGTTGCATTGTTAAAGAAAGGCATTCATCTACAAGGAATGCATTTCGATGTATTACTAGCTTCCTATTTACTAGACCCTTCAGAAAACAATCATGACATTCCAGCTATTGCGCACAGAATGGGGATAAAGTCGGTTTTATATGATGAAGAAGTATATGGTAAGGGCGCAAAAATGAAAGTACCTGGGCAAGAAATACTGGCAGATCATTTGGTTCGTAAAACAAAAGCACTCCATTTGCTACAAGAAAAGATGGAAGAAGAGCTTCGTGAACATGAACTGTATACATTGCTTAAGGAACTTGAAATGCCATTAGCATTAATCCTAGCAGAAATGGAGCATACAGGTGTCCTAGTGGATGTCCCCAGATTAGAAGAAATGGGTACAGAGTTAAAACGACGACTCGAAGAAATTGAGAAAGAGATTTATGAGTTAGCTGGAGAAGAATTCAATATAAACTCACCTAAACAATTAGGTCCGATACTATTTGAAAAACTCGGACTTCGAATTATTAAGAAAACCAAAACAGGATATTCAACAGCTGCAGATGTGTTGGAACAACTAGAACATGACCATGAAATAATTCCGAAAATCTTATTGTATCGTCAACTAGGAAAGCTTCAATCTACATACATTGAAGGGTTATTAAAAGTGGTTGACAAGGAGTCTAGCAAAATCCATACACGCTATAACCAAGCTTTAACCCAAACGGGGAGATTAAGTTCAATTGAACCCAATTTGCAAAATATACCGATTCGGATTGAAGAAGGACGTAAAATAAGACATGCATTTGTACCTTCTGAAAAAGATTGGATTTTGTTTGCAGCAGATTATTCACAGATAGAATTACGAGTATTAGCTCATATTGCGAAAGACGAAAAATTAATTGCTGCTTTTAAGAGTGGTCAGGATATTCATACTCAGACAGCAATGGATGTTTTCCATGTGAAAGAGGAAGAAGTGACTTCCAATATGAGAAGACAGGCAAAAGCTGTTAACTTTGGAATTGTATATGGTATCAGTGATTTTGGACTATCACAAAACCTAGGCATTACTCGTAAGGAAGCAAAACAATTTATTGAACGTTATTTTGAAAGCTATCCTGGGGTAAAAGCATATATGGATGATATTGTTCAGGAAGCAAAACATAAAGGTTATGTGACAACATTAATGAATCGTAGAAGATACTTACCAGAAATAACGAGCAGAAACTTCAATTTAAGAAGCTTTGCCGAAAGAACGGCAATGAATACACCAATCCAAGGAACAGCTGCAGATATCATTAAAAAAGCGATGATTGATTTAAGGGAAAAGCTTAAAGACGAAAAGATGCAGGCACGTATGCTTCTCCAGGTACATGATGAACTTATCTTAGAAGCACCAAAAGAAGAGCTTGAGAAATTAAAAGAAATTGTTCCAGCAATGATGGAAAACACCGTTGAGCTTAGTGTGCCGCTAAAAGCTGAGTATGCATTTGGAGAAAGCTGGTATGATGCAAAGTAAGGAGAAATAGAAATGCCAGAATTACCAGAAGTAGAAACAATACGGAATACCCTAAAACGATTTGTGTTGAACAGGACAATTAAAGATGTCCATGTATTTTGGGGCAACATCGTAAAAAAGCCAGATGATGTAGAAGAGTTTAAACTACTTTTATTGGGACAAACGATCCATGACATAAAAAGAAAAGGTAAATTTCTGTTATTTGAACTAGATGATATGACATTAATTTCGCATCTTAGAATGGAAGGGAAATACAGTGTTCATTATAAAGATGAACCAGTTAAGAAGCACACCCATGTCATATTTGAATTTACAACAGAAGAGGAATTACGTTATAACGATGTTCGTAAATTTGGTACCATGCATATTGTAAGGAAGGGTGAGGAATTAACCCAGAAACCATTAATTCAACTCGGCCCTGATCCTTTTGATAAGGAATTTACCTTAGATTATTTCTACAAAAAACTTAAAAACACGAATCGTTCTATAAAAGCTGTGCTGCTTGATCAAACTGTTGTTGCTGGCCTGGGAAATATTTATGTTGATGAAACCTTATTCAAAGCAAGGATACACCCTTTGAAAAAGGCCAATAAACTGACTAAGAAAGAAGTCGGAGAAATACGTAGACAGGCAATAGCGACCCTAGAGGAGGCAGTAAAGCAAGGAGGCACCACTATCCGCTCTTATGTTAATAGCCAAGGGGAAATGGGGATGTTTCAACAGGAATTATCAGTTTATGGTCAGGAGAATGAGGCATGCCCGAATTGTGGAAAGACTATCACCAAAATGAAGGTTGGTGGACGTGGTACCCATGTCTGTTTAGATTGTCAAAAGCTTTAAAGGAGAATTAGTATGGCTTTAGTAATTGGATTAACAGGAAGTATCGCAAGTGGGAAAAGTACTGTATCCTCTATGTTAAAAGAACTTCATCTTCCAGTTATTGATGCAGATCAAATTGCTAGAGATGTTGTAGAACCCGGTGAGGATACTCTAAAAGAGATTGGTTTGGCATTTGGTAAAGAAATACTTAATGCAGATGGAACACTTAATCGAAAAAAGCTAGGTTCCATTATTTTCTCTAACAATGAAAAACGTAAGATGTTGAATTCCATTGTTCATCCTGCTGTAAGGAAAAGAATGTTAGAACAAAAAGAAACATACCTTAAGGATGGAGAATCCTGTGTTGTCATGGACATACCACTATTATTTGAAAGTAAATTGACACATATGGTAGATAAAATTCTAGTCGTATATGTTGATGAGCATGTCCAACTAGAACGGCTAATGGAGCGAGATAATTCTACAAAAGAGGAAGCATTAGAACGCATTCAGTCACAAATACCAGTAAAAGAAAAAGTAAAACAAGCCGATGCGATAATTGATAATAATGGTTCAAAGGAAGAATCCTACAAGCAGCTTAGAGATATCTTAGAAAAGTGGCAAGTTCTTTCGTGAAAGTAATTAACAGAAATGACTATCAACGTTACGTTTGATAGTCATTTTTTATGTCTAATACTTTAAAGTGAATTTGTAAGGTTCACTTGACATTCTTATAGTAAATTACTATCATTTATGTAAGGTTAACCTTACATAAGAAAGGATATCTTAGATTGAAGAACAATGTAAAAGCATTACGAGAACAACATGGTCTAACACAAGCTCAGTTAGGAGAGAAAGTTGGTGTTTCGAGGCAAGCAATTAATGCCATAGAAAAAAGTAAATTTGACCCATCTATTTGGTTAGCTTACGATCTAGCAAAGTTCTTTAATATGTCGATTGAAACTCTATTTATTTTTGAGGAGAGTGATAGAAAATGAAATTGTTAAAGGAGCCTCTTGTTAATATTGTCTTTATTAGCTTATTATCAATTTTTTATTCGTTTATTTATATCTTCACCGCTGGTCATATGGAATTTGTAAGCTTACTGTCACACGCTAGAACCCTAAATTCAACTCTTTGGAATGGATGGTCTGATTTTATCGCTACTGGTAATATGCGATTTTTAGGATATATTATTATCGCTTTAACTATTGTAATTATTGTTATCATTATCATGAAGCGAAAGAAAAAGTACGATGAATATCAGGTTAGTATCCTGGCAAAAAGTTTAATCGTTACAGGTATACTGTCTATCTTGATGATTCCGATTTTAATGTTATTACTGTTAAGTGACCCAAACTATACACTGGAAACAATATTTCTGTTTGCAACTGTCCAATGGCTCAGCCTCTTGGTTTCGTATTTATTATATGTCATTAAGTTTTAAGTATAGGCTGTTTTAGAAAAGAGTATTGTTTTTCTGGCTAGTTTTTAACTTATAGTAGATAGGGGAACTGTGCGTTTAATAATTTATTTTGGGTGCAACATAGCCGCTACGGAAATACACTCCGCTTTCCACGGGCACGGCCTCAGCCTCCTCGAGGAAAGATCACCTCTGCGGGGTCTTCGGACACGTGCTATTCCCGTAGGAGTCTCCGTGTATTTCCTGCGCTAGGATTGAGTGTTAATTTATTTTTATACAATTTAAAAATCATTTGTATAGAAACGTGTACTAGCGTAGGGAGAATACGGAGACTCTGCGGGAGGATAGGCATTGGTGAGACCCCTAAAGAAGATAGCGCGAGGAGGCTCACCAGTCGCCAGCGGAAAGCGGAGTATTCTGCCGAAGCGGTATACTAACACTATTTTCTTAAATGAATTACCCCACATTTTTAATTAAATAGCAGCAATCTATATGAAAACAACCTAAGTATATTTAACAAGTCCGTATTAGAGGCTCAGGAAGGGTATTAATACCACTTTCTGAGTTTTTTTGTAATTATGCTTACATTCCAGTCTTAATGTGTTATACTATATGTGAATTTTGATAAAATAGTATATCATAATGCAGGAGGACTTTTCATGAGTAAAACTCGAATTGCAATTAGTGGATTTGGACGAATTGGGAGAATGGTTTTCAGGCAAGCAATTTCAGATCCTAATTTAGAGGTTGTAGCTATTAATGCCAGCTATCCTCCAGAAACATTGGCCCACCTTATAAAATATGATAGTGTACACGGAATTTTTCAACCAGAAGTGAAAGCGCTTCATGAAGGAATATTAGTAGATGGAAAAAAAGTAGAACTTGTTAATTCTAGAGAGCCTGACAAATTACCATGGAATAGACTCACAATTGATGTTGTAATTGATGCAACTGGTAAATTCAAAACAAAAGAATCAGCGGGATTACATCTAAAAGCTGGAGCAAGAAAAGTAGTCATCACAGCCCCTGGTAAAGAAGTAGATAAAACAATTGTAATGGGGGTAAATCATGATACGTATGACGAAGCTCTTGATGATGTTATATCCAATGCTTCTTGTACAACAAACTGTTTAGCGCCAGTGGTAAAAGTATTAGACGAGAACTTTAAAATTATAAATGGTCTTATGACGACGGTTCATGCTTTTACAAATGACCAAAAAAACTTAGATAATCCACATAAGGATTTGCGTCGTGCAAGAGGGTGTACACAATCCATAATTCCAACTTCAACAGGGGCGGCAAAGGCTTTAGGAGAAGTACTGCCACATCTCAATGGAAAGCTACATGGTATGGCTTTACGTGTTCCCACACCAAATGTTTCTTTAGTTGATTTAGTTGTTGATGTGGAAGAAACAGTAACACCAGAAATCGTGAACAATGTATTTCAAACAGCAGCAAAGAATGAATTATCTGGTATTATCCAATATAGTGATGAACCATTAGTATCCATTGATTATACAACTTCAAATTACTCAGCCATTATAGATGGGTTATCCACTATGGTTATGGATGATAATAAAATAAAAGTATTAGCATGGTATGATAATGAATGGGGCTATTCTACCAGAGTTGTGGATCTGGTAAAATATGTTGGAAGTTTTTTAAAGGCAAAAAAAGTATCCGTTTCTTAACCTAATAATATGATAGAATAGAAGAGAGTTGAGCTAAATAGTGTGCTCAACTCTCTTTGCTTTTAATTTTTACTAGGGTAAATCTATAAAACATGTTAAAATAAATAGAGTTATAGTATTCGGAAAGAGCAGAAATGGGAGTGGAATGGATGTCTTTTGGCAAGAAATTATCTAGGTTTTTTTATAATCAAGCTGAAACTGTAGAGAAGCATTGGGACAAAGAACTCGAGACCCATTATTATAAAACAACTAAGGACAAAGGACTAGCAAAGCTTGAGGAGATAATTAGAGGATCAACTAACTATAAAATTAATTCTGTTTCCTTAGAGCATGGAGAGATTAGTTTCCATGTTGTTAAAGGTAGTAAAGCATTTGTTATTGCAACGGTTATTATGGTGCGACCATATCAAACTGCAATTGATTTTACCGTTACGAGTGAATCTGCACTTCCATTTGACTTTGGAAAAAGTTCGAAGTTAATCAAACAATTTTATGAGAAATTGGATAAGGAATTAACATTAATTGATAAAAAATAGTTATTGTTTAGTAAATGGGGTTAATTAGGATGAGATGTACAAACTGTCAAAATAAAAACACAAAAGTTTTAGATTCTAGACCTATTGAAGAAGGACGTTCTATACGTAGGAGACGTGAATGTGAGAAATGTGGCTATCGATTTACGACGTTTGAACGAATGGAGGAAATTCCATTAATCGTTGTAAAAAAAGGTGGTACAAGGCAGGAATTTAGTCGTGAAAAGTTGATTCGTGGACTAATCAAAGCATGTGAGAAAAGGCCTGTTTCAATTGAACAAATAGAAACGCTTGCTTTTAATGTAGAGAAAGAACTACGAAATACAGGCGCATCTGAAATTGATAGTAAAGAAGTTGGCGAGATGGTTATGGAACTTCTTTCTAAGGTGGATGATGTTGCATATGTACGTTTTGCATCGGTATATCGTCAATTTAAGGATATCAATGTTTTCTTAGATGAATTAAAGGATTTAATCCAAACAGACAAGAAGAACTCCTAAGACTCCTTATTATCTAGAAAGAAGGGTTAAGATGAATTTTATTGGAAAAATATTACCTGTTGATGGTTATACGGTTGTTTTACATGGTAATTTGCCAGTTGATTATTCAAAGTCGTTAACCCATCTTTACCAGCCATTACTTGGCATTAGAGCTGTTATGCTTTATCAAACATTACTTCATGAGATAGACCTTCAAAAAGAAGTGCCTATTCAGACACACCATACATTGATGAATTATTTAAATATCTCATTAGTTGAAATATATGAGGCGAGGTTGAAGCTAGAGGGAATAGGTTTATTAAAAACATATGAGGAAAAGTCAACGGAGGAAACGGTCTTTCATTACGTATTACAAAGTCCATTCTCTCCGTATGACTTTTTTAGAGATGCTATGCTCTCACAACTCTTGTACCATCATATTGGTGAGGACAAATATTCCTTACTTAACAATCATTATATAGGGCAACGCGAACAGTTACTTGGTACCAATATTACCGCATCATTCGGGGATGTTTTTGATACGATACATTCTGATTTTATGCCAAAGCAAAATGTTAATCGTTTGCCAGAGGCTAACGGCCCACAATTAGATACAATTGATTTTTCTTGGATGGAACATATGTTAAAATCACGGATGATTCCATATAAGAAAGTGTTAACAACAGATAATAAACGAATCATTAATCAAATGATGCAGCTTTATGGACTGGCTGAATATGAAATAGAGAAATGTGTGCTTTGGGCATTAACAGATGAAAATAGGTTAGATATAGAAGAATTCAAAGAGGCATGTCACGATATCTTTAAGACATCACGTAAAGAAGCATCTGTTCATTTAGCTCCAAAACAAGCAGAACTAATAGAAGGTAAAAAGCAACCTGAGCTGAGACCATCTATGACGAAGGAAGAACAATTAATCCATCAACTTGAAACAATCTCACCGAAGCAATTACTAGAGGATTTATCTAGTGGTAACCATGCTTCTGAACAAGATCTAAAAGTGATTAGAGAAATCATGACTACCCAAGGGTTGCCTTCTCCAGTAATGAATGTATTAATTCATTATGTCTTGTTGCAAACTAATATGAAGTTATCAAAGGCGTATTTAGAGAAGATCGCTAGTCATTGGTCAAGAGCGAATTTACAAACAGCTAAAGAAGCGATGGTTTTTGCTAAAAAAGAGAAAGAACAATATCGTATAGCTACAGAGAAAAAGCAACAAAACTATCGTAATTATAAACAACAAGGTTCACGCAAGGAAGTTGTTCCTGAGTGGTTTAAGGAACGAAAAAGTAAAACACACAATACTAATAAAGGGTCTGCAATAGACTTAGAACGTGAAAAAGAAGAGATTTCATCTCTACTAAAGCAATACTCTAATAGTTCAAAAAAATAATCATGTATACACAAGGATGATGGACATGAAACCAGTACAATCCACACTCAAACAATGGATGGAAAAGAATAAAAACTTTCAAGAAAACTATATAAAGATTAAAAATGAAGTATTGAGTGACCCTGAGATTAAAGAATTCTTATCTTTACATCCAGAATTACCGAAACATGAAATTGAGAGAAGCCTTATTAAATTATATGAGTATAAATCTCAGTCGAAACAGTGTGATGCTTGTGCTTCCTATGGATCTTGTAAAAATATTGTTCCTGGATATTCACCAATTCTTCGTGTTGAGAATAACGAAATCAGTTTAACATATGAGAAATGTCATAATCGTATCTTACATGAGAAAGAACAGCAGCGTCATAAGTTAATTCAGAGCTTATACATGCCGAAAGAAATTTTAGAAGCAACAATTGACGGAATTGATAACGATCCTAATAGAAGTAAAGCAATTCGTGAGATTATTCAATTTCTTGGTGAAGTTAAGAATGGTCTTCCTAAAAAAGGCCTGTATCTCTACGGACCATTTGGTGTAGGTAAAACTTACTTTCTTGGGGCAATTGCTAATGAATTAAAAAAATATAATCTTTCGTCTATGTTAATTTATATGCCTGAATTCGTCCGAGAAATGAAATCATCTATTAAAGATGACTCTATTAATGAAAAAATCGATTTTTTCAAAAAAGCAGATGTTCTTATGTTAGATGATATTGGGGCTGAAACGCAATCTGCATGGTTCCGCGATGAAGTGCTAGGAACAATTTTACAATATCGTATGATGGAGCGTTTACCAGTTTTCTTCACCTCTAACTATAGTATGGATCAATTAGAGGATCATCTGGCTAAAACAAACCGTGGTGATATTGAAGCGGTTAAAGCAGGAAGAATTATGGAGCGAATAAAGCAAGTAACAACTGAAGTTCCTATATTTGCAGATAATAGGAGAGAGAGGTAGGCCGATAAAAGAATTTTTCTTTTATTGGCTTTTTATTTAGGAGGAATTTTAGAAGCTTTTTAGTCTAGTCAAAATGTTACAAACGATAATAATAGGACATGTTAGACTCACTCTTTAATAACTAATGTTACTAGTTTTAATGGATTTATCATTTTTTAAAAAGTATGTCCATATAATGTAACAGTTTGGTTTTTGATGAGGGTGAGTGAAGCTTAATGGATGTTTATTTTTCTTCGAATAAAGAAGTTATTAGTTTCTGTGAGCAATTATTTCATTATAACAAAAAAATTGAATTACATTGGAAAACACATGAAGATTGGGGGAATCATTTAAAAATTGACTATCATCAACCTGATAATGAATTAACTGATTCTGTTGTAAAATCGATGATCGATGTATTCGTCACCCATCGGTTATCAACCATGATAAAAGGGATTACAGAAGAGTACTATTATTACTCGGATACAGATGAAATTGAAAAAATATTGGATATTACCCATTGGCTTATTGCTGGTGAAGATGATGAAAGTGTACAAGTGAGGAAGGAAAAAGATGACCCACTGCAATTGTTATATTCTTTATTTGTTTCTAATGTGAAAAATACGACAACCATACACTTTGATTCAATCGTAAACTTTCGCTTAAAGGTATTTAAAGATTATTTATTAAATATGGTAGGACTAGCAATTGACGAATATAAGCGGGAAGAAGACCATCAAGAATTTGTAAATATGTTACGGGAGTATATAGCAAAGAAAACACCTATATACAATGTGGTTCATATCGTACAAGGTAAAACATTCTCGTTCTTTAAAGCAGATGGAAAAAGATTTACCAGAATGGAATTGCGAGTATTAATGCAAAAGGAGCCGCTGTACATAGTTGGCTTAGATGAGGATGAATTAAATCTAGCCCCGTTAGTTGCAATGGCACCTAAGAAAATAAAAATATATGGTGATCATCCTTCCGAACCAAAAACGTTAACCGTCATCAATGTATTCCAAGAAAGAGTTGATTTTGAACCGATTAGTAAGTTTCCATTTCCAATTTATTTAAAAAGTGAACGTTAGGTCTTGATTATCCTTATAACTAGCGCTATAATGTGGATTATATTTAATATATTTATCTGTAACGATAAGGACATGGTCATTTGAATCCTGTAATGCCAAGAGAGGGAAGCCTAGTGGTGAAAGCTTCCACATACAGCCAAATGATTACCACCTTTGAACTCTACTACCGAAAACTCTAAGTAGATAGTAGCGTAAATCTGCGTTAAAGATTTAAGCCGTTTTATGTTAACGGAAATTAGGGTGGAACCACGTGACCAACGCTCGTCCCTTTGCAAATGTATGCAGAGGGATGGGCGTTTTTTAATTACAGAAAAATTAATAGAATAAGGAGTGTTAGACATGGCAGAAATCAAAATAGTGTTTCCAGATGGTGCTAGTAAGGGGTTCCCAATTGGAACAACTGGAGAAGATATTGCAGCTTCTATCTCACCAGGATTAAAGAAACAAGCTTTAGCAATCAAATTAGATGGTAAACAAATTGATTTAAAACGTGAATTAACTCAAGGTGGAGCAATTGAGATTATTACTTATAAAAATCAAGAAGGTATTGAAATCGCGAGGCACTCTACAGCCCATCTAATGGCACAAGCTATTAAACGTCTATATAAAGATGTGAAATTTGGTGTTGGCCCAGTTATTGAAGAAGGATTTTACTATGATTTTGATATGGAAGAAAAAATCACTCCAGAAGACCTTCCAAAGATTGAAAAAGAGATGAAGCGGATTGTGGATGAAAATTTACAAATTGAGCGAATTGAAGTTAGTCGTGAAGAAGCAAAGAAAATGTTTGCAGATATTGGAGACGACTTAAAGCTAGAATTAATTGATGCAATTCCGGAAGAGGAGCAGGTAACAATCTACAAACAAGGAGAATTTTTTGATCTTTGTCGTGGAATCCATGTTCCATCTACTAGTAAAATTAAAGCATTTAAACTATTAAGTATCTCTGGTGCTTATTGGCGTGGAGATAGCAATAACCAACAACTTCAACGTATTTATGGAACAGCTTTTGAAAAGCCTGCACAGGTTGAAGAATATCTACAAATTTTGGAAGAACGTAAAGAACGAGATCATCGTAAACTTGGAAAAGAACTTGGTATCTTTACTGTAAACCAAAAAGTAGGTCAGGGTCTACCACTTTGGTTACCAAAGGGTGCCACTATTCGACGTCAAATCGAACGTTATATTGTGGACCTTGAGGAGCGTTTAGGATATAACCATGTATATACACCAGTTCTAGCAAATGTTGAATTGTACAAAACAAGTGGACACTGGGATCACTATCATGAAGATATGTTCCCTACAATGCAAATGGATAATGAAGAATTAGTACTTCGACCAATGAATTGTCCACACCATATGATGATTTTTAAGAATCAACTTTGGAGCTACCGCAACATGCCAGTTCGAATCGCGGAATTAGGTACTATGCATCGATATGAAATGTCTGGTGCTTTAGCTGGTTTACAACGTGTTCGTGCTATGACTCTTAATGACGCACATATTTTTGCACGACCAGATCAATTAAAAGAAGAATTTATCCGTGTAGTTGAACTAATTCAGCATGTATATAAAGACTTTGGAATTGAAGATTATTATTTCCGCCTATCATATCGCGATCCTGAAGATAAAGAGAAATATATTGACAATGATGAAATGTGGGAAAGAACACAAAGCACTCTAAAAGAAACAATGGAAGATATGAACCTAGAGTATGTAGAAGCTGAAGGAGAAGCAGCTTTCTATGGACCGAAGCTAGATGTACAGGTTAAGACGGCTTTAGGTAAAGATGAGACACTATCAACAGTACAAATTGATGTCCTTTTACCTGAACGTTTTGAACTATCATATATCGGAGAAGATGGTAAGGAACACCGTCCAGTCGTCATTCACCGTGGTGTGGTATCGACTATGGAACGATTTGTTGCTTTCTTACTAGAAGAATATAAAGGTGCCTTCCCAACATGGTTAGCACCAGTTCAAGTGAAAATTATCCCAGTATCACCACAGGTTCATCTTGACTATGCAAAGAAAGTAGCTGAAAAGTTACAATATCAAGGAGTTCGTGTAGAAGTTGATGAGCGTGATGAGAAAATTGGATACAAGATTCGTGAGGCGCAAACTGAAAAGATACCATTTGCTCTCGTAGTGGGAGACAAAGAAGTAGAAGAGAATGCGGTTAATGTAAGAAGATACGGAGAACAAAAATCTGAAACATTATCCAATGATGCCTTCGAGAAACTAATTAAAGATGAAATAGAGAAAAAGACATTACACAAGAAGAAAGCTTCAAAATAATGGTTAAGGCTATCAAATGAAAATTTGGTAGCCTTTTTCTATAGTATTGACTTTTTGTTCAGAATATTATGGTAAGATTAAACTGGTGTTATGTACAAGCGCATTTTATTATTTTAAAATTTAGGTTAGCATTCTATATATTTTGTGGATTACATATAAGGGGTGAGTGCAATGGACAACGTTATTTTATATAAGACGTTATAATAAATTATTTATGAAAGGAGTATGTTCTTGAAAACAAAATTAATATTGATAGAGGGGCTTCCTGGTTTCGGTAAATCCACTACTGCAAAGTTAGTTCATGATATTCTAATAGAAAGCAAAATAAATGCATCCTTATTTCTCGAAGGCAATCTAGACCATCCTGCTGATTTTGATGGGGTATCATATTTTAATAAGAGCGAATTCGAAGGTCTTATAGCATGTAGTGGAGATTTAAAGGAAATATTTCAAGAAAAAGTTATTAAGCAGGGGAATGAATATTTCTTACCGTACCGAAAAATAATGGAGGAATACGGCATTACTATTGATGATAACTTATTTCATGCTATCTTTGATAAAGATATTTATGAATTATCATTAGACGAGAATATAAACTTAATTACTCAGAGATGGACACAATTTGCTGAACAAGCAATAAATGAAAATAATACATATATATTCGAATGTTGCTTTATTCAAAACCCACTTACAATTGGTATGGTTAAGTATGGTGCGGAAAACGAAAAGGTAATCCAATATGTTCTTACATTAGCGAAAATCATAGAAAAATTAAATCCTGTTCTATTATATATTGAACAAGATAATTTGGAATACTCATTCAAAAAAGCATATAAAGAGAGACCAAAAGAATGGTCATCTGGCTTTATTGATTATTATACGAATCAGGGTTATGGGAAAAAGAAAGGACTTATTGGATTAGAAGGAACTATTTCCGTGTTAAAAGCTAGAAGTGACCTAGAGAAAGAGATATACGATCAGTTACAGATAAAAAAGACATTAATCAATAATTCACAATATGAAATCACAGATTATAAGTCATCGCTCATGGAGAAATTAAGAACATTAAAAGTTTTTAATGAAAGAAAGTAGATAACAATTAGGATAGTATTAACCATATTATTAAACCTAAAACCTATGATTACCTGTACAATTAAAGGTAATCTATATTGGCTTTCTTATTTTAGATAAGTAGTGTATAATAGATGTTGAACAAAGGGTTGACAATTTATTCATATACATGGTATTCTATAAAAGTTGAATAAAATTGAATGATTCTGATGACAAGTAGAGGCACCCGCTTCTCACCTTTCAACGCTACTATGGTTGTTGGCTGGTTAACATCTTTTGTAAACGACTAAAGACGTGTGGGTGCATTTATGTGCCCGCATTTTTTGTTTGATAAGAACTTGTCAGGTAATGGATCAGAAACCCAAAAAATTTGGAGGTGGCTGGCTATTAGCAAAGATATGAACGTTAATGAAAAGATTCGTGCGAAAGAATTACGATTGATTGACGCAAATGGTGATCAACTTGGTGTGAAATCACGTCAAGAGGCATTGGAACTTGCACAAAAACAAAATCTAGATTTAGTTTTAGTGGCACCAACTGCAAAACCACCAGTTGCAAGAATCATGAACTACGGTAAATTCCGTTACGAGCAACAAAAGAAAGAAAAAGAAGCTCGCAAAAATCAAAAGATTATTAACGTGAAAGAAGTACGCTTCACCCCAGGAATTGGTGCTCATGACTTTGAGACAAAGTTGAAGAATGCACGTAAATTCCTAGAAAAAGGTGACAAAGTAAAAGCAGCAGTTCGTTTCCGCGGACGTGCAATTACACATAAGGAGCTAGGTCGTGAGGTTTTAGATCGCTTTGCAAAAGAAGTAAAAGACATTGCAACAGTTGAATCACAACCGAAGATGGAAGGTCGTAACATGTTTATGATGCTTGCTCCAATCAATGAAAATAAGTAATAAGCATTTAAGCATTCGAGGAGGAAATCAACATGCCAAAAATGAAAACTCATAAAGGTTCTGCGAAACGTTTCAAAAAAACTGGTAGCGGAAAAGTAAAAAGATCACATGCTTACACAAGCCATATGTTCGCTCATAAATCTCAAAAGCAAAAACGTAAATTACGTAAAGGTACACTAGTTTCTTCTGGTGACTACAAGCGTATCAAAGCAATGCTTCCTAAATAAGGAGTATTGTACACAATAACGGATTATAACTACTAAACTAAAATGACATATATGAAGGTCCAATTAGGAGGGAATTACTATGCCACGTGTTAAAGGTGGAACAGTTACGCGCGCTCGTCGTAAACGCGTACTTAAATTAGCTAAAGGTTACTACGGTTCTAAAAGAACGTTATTTAAAACTGCAAAACAACAAGTAATGAAGTCAGGTCAATATGCTTATCGTGACCGTAAAAATAGAAAGCGTGAATTCCGTAAGCTATGGATCGCACGTATCAACGCTGCAGCACGCACAAATGATCTTTCTTATAACAAATTAATGCATGGATTAAAACTAGCAGGTATTGAAATTAACCGTAAAATGTTATCAGACCTAGCTGTGAACGATTCACAAGCATTTGCTCAATTAGCTGAAAAAGCTAAAGCTGCACTAAACAACTAATTAAAAATAACCAAACTAGCTAAGGCTGGTTTGGTTATTTTTACATAATGAGAGGAAAATGTATATGGTAGAGATCCCTGAATTGCTATATTATATTGGATTTGCTAATTTATTAGGTTTTGTCTTAATGGGTGTAGATAAAAAACGCGCTAAAAATAATGAGTGGCGTATACCTGAACGCACCCTATGGGGAGTATCTATTTTAGGAGGAGCTATTGGTTCTTTTATTGGAATGCGAGTTTTTCGTCATAAGACAAAACATAATTCCTTCCGCATTGGTATACCATTCATTATTATTGTTCATGTTGTGCTATATGGTTATTTTTTCATGTCATAATAGCTCGTCTCTTGTCATATACATGTACCGTAAATAGTTCATGCATTGTATATCTTTCTTACCTGTGAAAGAAGGAGGAGTCGTATGGAATTATTCGGGAACTACATCATGGCAATTGTACAGACAGGAGGATTGTTCGCCCCGTTATTATTTATAAGTGTACACTTACTCCGTCCTCTGTTTTTCTTACCTGTTGTGTTTATTTGTGTATCAGGTGGAATTATATTTGGTGTGTTTTATGGTACAGTTTTTTCCATAATAGGTATTACATTATCTAGTATGATTTTTTATATTGTGATTCAGTGGATGCCTAAAACATCAAAACGCTTAATGCGCATGAAGAAGAAACTAATTGGTAAACATACTGAATTAACTGCGACACAAATTTCTTTGTTACGTCTAGTTCCTTTTATTCATTTTCATTTGTTATCCTTGTGTTTAATCGAAATAACTTCCGATTTCTCTGACTATACTCGATCATCACTGTTAAGTAGTATACCGCTAGCGCTGCTGTACACATCAATTGGTGGGTGGTTATCGAGCTTATCTCCTATGCATATCATCGTATCATTATCTGCGTTACTTTTGTTAATCTACGCATTAAGACGTAAGGAAATTATTATAAAGTGGGAAGATTTCTTTTCCACTAGTACAACTTAGTAAAAGGATATTATCGTACAGTAAGTTGTTTGTTGATAGAAACTGTGAGGTAACTTAACCTTATTTAAAATGGTGAAGCCTAATGCTACCGCTCCGGCAGAATACTCCGCTTTCCACGGGCCAGGCCTCAGCCTCCTCGAGGAAAACCCGCCTCTGCGGGGTCTTCGGACACGTGCTATTCCCGCAGGACAAGGAAGGCTTCGGCAGCATAATCATCGCACGAAGAAAATTGCTCTTTATTTTCGAGGAGTCTCCGTATTCTGCCTGCGCTAGTTTAGTTCTCTAAAAAAGATAGCTATTCAACTTAATTTATAAAGTCTGTGTGCTGATTTAAACCACTCAACACCAGCGAAGGAAATACACGGAGACTCCTTGAAAAAGAAAATCACTTTTTCTGCGTGCGATGTATCGCTTTCGTAGCGTACCTTGTCCTGCGGGATGATAGGCTTCGGTGAGACCCCGCAAGAGCAAAATAGGGGTTCAAAGGCTAGGAACGCCTCATCCTGAGGCAACGCCTTTGTGACCAACATCCTGTTGGCCCGAGGCTCACCAGCCGCCCGCGGCAAGGTAGACAC
>NZ_LT855385.1:0-93030 GCF_900184735.1 Paucisalibacillus globulus | reverse complement strand
AAATAGGGGTTCAAAGGCTAGGAACGCCTCATCCTGAGGCAACGCCTTTGTGACCAACATCCTGTTGGCCCGAGGCTCACCAGCCGCCCGCGGCAAGGTAGACACTGTGAGGTACTTTCGAACAGATTTCGCCCCTGTGTTGACAGTAAAAGCGGAGTGTATTTCCGTAGCGGGTATGTTGCGCTATCCAAAATCATTCGTTACCGCACAGTTTCTAATCTATTATTTATTAGATTATTCTAATTAGAAAAAAGATGGCTTAAGGTGGGGACTCCTTAAGCCATCTTTTTTTATTTTGTAAGCAATAACTTGTTAATGGGATGTTTCCAATTTATTTTTGCATGTGGATATCGGATTAATAGTTCTTGCTCTAAAAAATATAGGTCTTCTCTGGTTATACCCTGTAACTCTAAAGGATTCACTACGGTTACATAAATATCTAGAATTTCAAAGGAATCTTCCGTTGTACCTACGTACTTTTCCCCTTCAAATTGACATCCTTTATACACGAATTGAATATTTCTCTTACTGTTGTCCTGTTCGTCTAAGTAGTAAAATCCTTTTGTTTCTTTTGCATTTTCCAGTAGTCTTTGTGGATTTCGAAAATATTGTATAATAGAATAAGTAAGCAAAATAATAGCCGCTACAATTAACACTCGAAACATAATCACTATCATTACCATCGTCTCCTAAGGTTTAGGTTATTATTATGCAATACGTATTGGAAGTAAACAAGGTTTCATATTTTATGTGAAAAAGATGTTACAAATTGAGATACAACTTCAATTGTACAAGCAATCGATGAAATGAGGGATATAAGTGGAATATAATTTAAAAATCAAGTTAATGAATGAAGATGCAAAAATGCCATATCGTGCAAATGAAGGGGATGCGGGTCTAGATTTATTCTCCACAGAAGAGAAGATAGTTAAGGCTGGTGAAACAGCGTTAATTGGAACTGGAATACAAATGGAGTTACCAAAAGGGACAGAGGCACAGATAAGGCCAAGAAGTGGATTAGCATTAAGGCATTCCATTACATTATTAAATACACCTGGAACCATAGATGAAGGATATAGAGGAGAAATAAAAGTAATTTTAATTAATCATGGGAAAGAAGATTTTAAAGTTGAAAAACAGATGAGAATTGCTCAAATGGTTATAGCTCCTGTATTGCAGGTTACACTGGAACAAACAGAAATTTTATCTAATTCGGTTAGGGATCAAGGTGGATTTGGATCATCTGGAAAGTAATTATCAATTGGAAACTATAAGTAAGACATATCAAAATGCAATAGGAAGTTCTGTTTTGGGTAAAGTAAATATGTTACTCATCATCACAACAACTGTAGAAATAGATGTCTAATAATATCCAAAATTTTCATTTCGCGTTATACTAAGAGAATAAAGAAATAGGAGGTAAACATATGGTTCAATTAGACGAAACGTTATCAATGTTGAAGGATTTGACTGACGCTAAAGGAATATCTGGAAATGAAAAAGAAGCAAGAGATGTAATGGAAAAATACATAACTCCATTTGCAGATGAGGTTTACACTGATAATATTGGTAGTTTAATCGCCAAAAAAGTTGGTAAAGAAAATGGACCTAAGATTATGGTAGCTGGTCATTTAGATGAAATTGGATTTATGGTAACTAGAATTGATGAAAAAGGATTTGTTTACTTCCAAACCATCGGTGGTTGGTGGAGTCAGGTTATGCTTTCACAACGAGTGACTATTGTGACTTCTAAAGGTGACGTTACAGGGGTAATTGGTTCAAAACCACCACATATCTTATCAGCTGCGGAACGTAAGAAACCAGTTGAAATTAAGGATATGTTTATAGATATTGGTGCTTCAAATAAATCAGAAGCGGCTGAATTTGGGGTGAAACCTGGGGATTCTATTGTTCCATACTTTGAATTTACCCCAATGAAAAATGAAAAGTTATTACTTGCAAAAGCCTGGGATAATCGAATTGGTTGTGCTATCGCAATTGAAGTATTGAAACAATTAAAAGGTGAAGACCACCCTAACATTGTATATGGTGTGGGAACAGTTCAAGAAGAAGTAGGGCTTCGTGGTGCGAAAACCGCAGCTCACGCGGTGAAACCAGATATTGGCTTTGGAGTTGATGTTGGTATTGCCGGCGACACACCGGGAGTTAAAGATCAAGATGCTGACAGCAAAATTGGAGAAGGTCCGCAACTTGTTCTATACGACGCTTCAATGATTTCTCACAAAGGTGTTCGTGATTTAGTTGTTCAAACTGCTGAGGAAAATAATATACCATTCCAGTATGCTTCTATTGCAGGTGGTGGAACAGATTCAGGTTCTATCCACTTAACTGCAAACGGTGTACCATCCTTGTCCATTACAATTGCAACACGTTACATTCATTCTCATGCAGCGATTCTTCACCGTGATGATTTTGAAAATGCTGTGAAACTAATTGTCGCTGTTATTAAAAAGCTTGATCGTGAAACTGTAAATGAGATTTTTTTAGCATAAAGAAGAAGATAGCAATCGCACAGTGATGATTACTGTGCGATTTTTTGTGTAGAGTGAAATAGTCGAATATGTTAGAATTTGAAGAGTGATAATAATCTGAAATATGTGATAGAACTTCTGATATATGAAGTATTGAAAATAATACAAGAATCTACTTGATAAGGGGGAGAATATATTGAAGAAAAAGTGGGGATATATAGTTCTCATTATTATGTTGTTATTGATAGGGGCACAAATCCATTTGAGTCTAAGCTATCTGTATACCCCTCTTACATATCCAAAAGGAAATATTTCTATATTTAAAGATATTACGTTTACAGATTTTGAAAAGAACATGGTAATTGAAGTCGTAAAGTGGGAAGATGATTCCAAAAGTAACTATCAGTTTGTTACAGATAATAAGGAAATAAAAGGTCTAATAAAACAATTTGACGATGCAGATATGCTTGAGGATTATGATATGGATAAGTATTTGGCAGACTTACCGGAAAGGGATAAAGGTCCAAGGTATAATATCCTATTTAGACAACTCGAGGAATTGGAAGACGATTCAAGGGTTGGCGGAAGAATACTTGTCTCATTTGAATTTTATGAGAATCATGATGTCTTGGAAGTATCAGATTTTTATTTCTTTTCATTAAGTGAGGATTTTAAAAAGCAAATATTTTCCGCTCTTTCAGACGAAGAAAAATGGGTAACGTTTGATTAGTAATACGGAATAGGTGAGAGGGAATAAATGAAAATACCAATTGAAGTAAAAGCGGTTTTAGATGAATATATTAAATTAGTAGATAAGTATATACCAAGTACTCTAGAGGAAATTTATGTACATGGCTCCATTGCTCTTGGAGCTTATGAACATAATTCTAGCGACATAGATCTTCTTACGATAATGAATCGTCGTTTAACAGAAGATGATACCAAAGCATTAAATTCAATACATACGATATTGGTACAAAAATATGAGAAGCCAGAACTAGATTGTGTATATATCAGTTGGGAGCAACTATCAAAAGTTAATTCTAAACCAAAGGTTAGAGATGAAAAATATCAGTTTTATAACGATGGTGAGTTACAATTTGGTGATTATTTTAACTTCAATCCAGTAACATGGTGGACATTAAAAAATCATGGAATAAAGGTAATCAGTAGAGAAACTGAGGTTATGAAGTTTGAAGTGTCAGCAGAAGATTTAGTATCTTACGTACATAACAATATGAATTCGTATTGGTTAAATTTTATAAAACGAGTAGAAGTGAATAAAGAAGCACTTTTGGATTTCCCGTCTAAAGAGATTGATCTTCAAGTAGAATGGATTGTTCTTGGGTTGTTACGTCAATTTTATACTATAAAGGAATTGAAAATAATTTCAAAATTAGAAGCGGGAAATTATGGACTTAGCAGTCTTTCAAAACAATGGCATCCTCTAATTCAAGAAGCAGTTAATATTAGAAAAGGCATAAACGATAGAATAATGAGTTCAGATATAGAAAGATTAGAGAACACGATACGATTCTCTCAATACTTGATTGAGCATTGTAATAGATTAGTAGAATAAGTTAGTTATGGAAGTAAAGTCTAATTTGGGGTGAGGATAATGGTAGAAACGATTCATACAGTTGAGTTAACAAATGAAAACTTAAAGGACAGTGGTTGTTACTGTCTACGTAGTCAACCCAAGTCAACTGGTTACAAAAATAAAGAAGAATGGTTATTGGAAAGATTTAGTGAAGGGTTACAATATAAAAAGATAATGGAGAATGGTAAACCAGCTGGATTTATTGAATATACCCCTATTGAGTACTCCTCAAGAGTCGTATATGGAGAGAACTTTTTAGTTATTCATTGCTTATGGGTGGGGATTACTGGAAAAGGCTATGCAACGGAGCTTATTCAACAATGTATTAAAGATGCTGTGGATCAAAATAAAGATGGTGTTGTAGTGGTTACGAACCCTGATACCTCATGGACCCCAAGTAAGGAAGTGTTTTTAAAAAATAACTTTGTAGAAGTTGATCATGCACCCTATAATTTTGAGTTGCTTGTATATAAGATTGAAGATGTTCCAGAACCATATTTTCCAAGTGACTGGGAAGAGAGACTTCATTTCTCTGAGGAATTAACAATACTTCGAACGAAGCAGTGCCCATATATTGAAATTGCATCTGATAATATCCTAGCTGCGGCTAACAAGTTAGGTATAAAGGTTAATATTATGGACTTGAGCAATAGGGATGAGCTACTTAGACTTTCACCAACTCCATATGGTGTATATGGTGTTGTATTTAAAAAACAATTAATTTCATTCCATCGACTTACTGCTCACTCTGCTATGAAAAGACTGAAAGGGTTAGTCTAAATAACTAATAATCTATTCTAGGGGAGTTTTGACTATGAGACAGTTTATTTTTGGTGTTGTAATTATCTTGATCATTGGATTAATTACAGCCGCCTTTTTGCCTAGTTATATTGACAAAACACAATCTAAAAATGCTGCTAAAGGTGTTTTAGATAACCTCATCAAACAAGATTATGACAAAGCATTTAGGAGTGTTTATTTCTATGATAGAGCTTCAGATCTTGAACCAGTTATCCCATATGAAGAAGCAAAAAAGAAATGGATAAAACGAGTAACGGACTTAACAGAAAAGGGTACATACCTCGTTGATTATAAGCAATTACGTGTGAATCTTGAAGATACTTATCCAGAAGGTACAGTGGATTTAGTTATGATGGAAGATGGAGAAAAGAAGGTGAAAGAGAATGTAAAGCTTTGGTTTGGCTTGAGTGGTGATGAATGGAAGTTGGGAAATTTGGATTATCGTTACAATGAAATTGAAGAAAAATGGGAAAGTGCATTAAGCGGAAATTTCAATTAACTAATATTCGTAATAAAGTGGCACCGTAGTAACGATGCCACTTTATTTGTAAACAGTACACTATGCTAAATAATTTCCCATAACTTTTTTTACATAGTTCTGTGTTTCTTCAAAGGGTGGAATACCTTGATATTTATCTACATTACCTGGTCCGGCATTATAGGCTGCTAATGCAAGCTCTAGATTTCCATTATAACGGTCTAACATCTCCCGTAAATACATGGTACCACCATTGATGTTCTGGCTAGCATCATATGAATTCTGAACTCCTAGTCCCCTGGCAGTTGTAGGCATTAATTGCATGAGGCCTTGTGCACCTGCGCTACTTTTAGCAAATTGATTATAATTTGATTCTGTTTTAATAACAGAATGAATAAGTTTCTCGTCAATTCCATATTTCCTAGAAGCATCTGCAATTATAGAATCATAGTCATTTGGCATTGCTTGTAGGTTTCTAGGCTGTATTGTACTTAGATTGTACAATTGTGGGGCTGACAATACAGGAGTATTTTTCTGTTCGTCAGCTATATTGGTATTATTAATCTCACTCTCTAATATCTGCTTAAAAGCAAGGTCTATAACAGGGGAAAAACTTGATAATCCTTTATTGTTAGAACTCAATATTGACATTGCCTGATACTGAATGAGCATTTGTAATTGTTTTATATCCATAGTGAAATCGCTCCTAATCTACTCCTTCTATTTTACTATATTTTGATGAAAATACTAGATAGAAATAATTTCCTTACCTGATTTAACAAGGATATTTTCATAAAACAAATCTTTACCGATGCACATAACTCTATCACAGAGCTCGTTTATTTCATCCATATCATGTGAAGTATAAATAATCATTTTGTTATGTTCTTTAGCCTGTTTCAATAAATAAGAACCAATCTCTATTTTTGATTTTAAATCAATTCCTACAGTAGGCTCATCCAGTAATAAAATATCTGGATCATGAATAAGTGTGATAGCTAGATTTAACTTCCTTTTCATACCACCAGAAAGAGTCTTGGCTTGTTCTTGCCATTTATCCAGATTCATTTCTAAGCATAATTCTCTAAGTTGGGTTTCGCTCTTTGATTTATGTGACAATTTCTCAAAGAAGATCATATTTTCCCTAACTGATAATTCTTCCCAGATTGCAATATCTTGAGGGACATAACCAATGGATTTTCGCACTTCTTTACGGTTTGTTTCATAAGGAAAATCAAACAATTTAATATTACCACTATCCGGTTTATCTATAGTGGCTAGTATCCTTAATAATGTAGATTTACCGGCACCGTTTTCCCCGACAAGACCAATGATTTCACCAGGCCACACCTTAAAGGATAGATGGTGAAAGATAGTATTTTTATCATAACTTTTAACTAATGATTGTACATCAAGCATTGGTAGTCTCCTTTCGAAACAGAACCATAGCAAGGATGCTGATTCCGATTATATTCCATAGGATTGTAATATTTCCGTTTATAAAGGCTTGGAGTGGATTTAAAAAATCTATTAAATCATTATGTGGCAGAATAGGGATAAACGTGCCACTGATTACAACTAGAATTAACGTGATAATAATGGAGAAACCATAAAACACTCCAGTTTTGCTAAAACATTGTGCAAGGCAATAGGTTAGCGAACATAACATAATTCGAAATGTTAATAGAACGAAGATAAAATGTATTGATAAGGGTTCATTTAAAAATATGGTAAAGACTACTACATTAATCAAATCAAATAAGAGAAACAGTAATAAATAGCATAAAATATTGTTTAAGTAGTAACTAAATTGAGTTGTCTTTATAAAGGAAAACCGTGTCGTAACTGCTAATGATTTTTCTCGAATTGCCCAATCCATTAGGAATAATGCACTTAGTAAACTAAAGATCGCCCATACTCCCCACGTATCCCAAGAAAGAAGAGAGGGGGATTCAACGGGTTCATTAGTATTAGAATAGGAAAAACTAGTATTCAGAAGGTTTTCATCGATCTGAATTTCTTTACTCTTATCCGTAATTTCATCCCATGTCCAGCTTTCTTTTCCATTGTATTCCTCCTTCATATTAAGGATAAATTGAGTAGCCTTGGCTCGACCACTTTCTTCCTGAACAAGAGAAACAATTAATTCTTTTACTGGAGAATATGCAAATGAAAGTTCTGTTCGATAACTAGAAATAAGATTATTTCGTTTTCCACTTAAAATAGCCTGCTCAAACCCATCATGTATGACAAAGATACTATCAATTTCGTGCTTTTCTAGATTATAAAGGCCTTCTTCTTCTGAATACTTGGATACTCGAACTAATTTGGACGCTTCTATCGAATCTATTAATTGAGTAGCTAATTCACTCTCATCCCCTATAACAATTCCTATTGGAACTCTAGAATCCTCTTTAATGGTAGTTACTGTTGTGATAAAAAGACTTGTACCAATCGCAGGCAAGAGTAACCAGAATAACATGCTGATAGCCTTTTTTCTCCACAGAAGCAGTCGTGTAAATAATATATCCATCATGATTTAACACGCTCCTTCAGTGTTGAGATTCCGATTGTTGTAAATGCCCCAACAAAGACGGATAGGACTAGGGGAGTATAATCAACAAATACTCTATTATTCAATAAGATCTCCTCTAACCAATGGAAAGTTTGATTAGAAAATATATATGGTAAATAGTCTTGCAGGTAGAAAGGTAAATAGATATCTGGAATTAAGGATCCGCTAAAAAGTATCAAAACAGCAGTTAAACTAATTTGTAAGAGTAATCGTATTCTAACAGATTTAATTATTGTTTCAATAATGGTTAATCCAAATAAGAAAGTAAGGATAAAAATACTTAACAATACAGACATTCTAATATAATTTTCTTGAGGAATTTGTAAATGTAATAGATGTATTAGTCCAATGAACAGTAATATTCCTAAGAACGCAGTAGTGATATATGTGATTACCACTCTCGCAAGGATTTGTTGGAGTTCTGTAACCCCATAAAGCATCATTCTAGTCTGGATTTCATTCGATCGTTCCCTAAATAAGAGTTGATATATTGAAAGAACCCATATTATAAGGATGAAATATCCTGCTGCCAGTCCAAAATATTCCTTTGGAGAGGTAGTTGCATTATTGGATAGCATTTGCTGGTCTAATAGATTATCTTTCCCAATTGCATATAACAAGAATTCGTTAAACTGTTCTAATACAATTTCATTCCTTGTTTCAGAATTCATTTCCAATTGTTTAGCGAAGTAATTAATGGTGAGGATATTAGCTTGTGATGAGCTAATATGCCTAGCAGCACTATCAACTAGTTCTTTAATGAAATAACTTTCCAGTTGACGGTTTGGGTGTCCAATAACAGATACAACAACAGATTCACCATTATATAATTTCTTTGTGAAACTTTCAGGGAAAAGAATATATGCTATTAACTCATTTTGGTCAATTTTCCTTTTTGCTTCATTCTCTGTTACTTGTTCCATATGTATAAAGTCACCAAGCTGAGAAGAATCGGATAGCAGTTTTAATACCATTTCCGTTTCTGGTGTTGCATCTAAATCAACTAAACCAACCTGTAAGGGTTTCTCATCTAAACTAGTCATATAATTCACAAAAATAATGGAAACTAGTCCAATTAGTAAAATTGGAAAAAGCAAAAGAAGAGGAAGTGATCGCCACTTCCTCCTAAGTTGCAAGAAATTATTTTTGGTGAATAATGTGAAAAGCTTTAAAAATTGCATTATGTTCACCTTCTTTATATGTTGCAGTAAAAATTAGAATCCAAATCCAATAATACTCATTAACCATTCTTCAAATTGTGGAGTAACTTCTGTTTCAAAGTATGTCATCAACTCTTCCGCAGACATGCTTCCAACATCTTTTACTTGGTCTTCTTTCGGTAATTCAATACCATCCGATACTTTAGCTTCTTTATCAATATATAATACTCCTAGGTCCTGGGCAATATCATCACTAGCAACAGTGAGTTCGTGAGAGGAATTCATGTTGTCTCCATTGTACTCGGCTTTTCCAGACCAGATTAGATCAAATTGATATGATGCAGCGTCTACAAAAGAAAATGTACGGTTGAAATCTTTATTGCCATCTTTTAATGTTTCACTAGATTTATAGATTAGTTGACCGTCAGGAATAGATAGGGTAATGGTATCATTAATCTCACCCTTGTCATTTGATAATGTACCTTCTAATGTAAGGGATTGGTCAAGACCCTGTTCCTCAACACCTAAGTCATAATCAAATGATAAATCTGATTTATCTTTGCTCAAGTTACCAGTTAGATATACCGTTGCTAATTGATCTTCAGTTGGTCCAAGTTCTAAAGATAAATCGCGCTTAACAATTATATCTTCTGCAACCCAAATAGTTGAAGTAAATCCATTAGGAACCTTGAAATTATCTATTCCATTTATAGCATCTTGGATAGCTATATCAAATTCCTCTTCAAAATTTGGTATTTCTAAGTTGGCATTTTCTCCAAAAACAAATGGTCCAGTACCTTGTGTTTGAATATAATTGAGAAGAATGTCTTTAAATTTATCATCCTCAGACATTTTGGTTAGTGTATCTTTCAATATTTCCTTTACTTGCTCTTCAGTTAGTTGGAACGTAATTTTTTCTGACTTTACATTGTCACTTCCAATTTTGACTGTTTCATCTGTAGATTTGAATGCTTCGTCTGGAAGAGAATCATAGATTGCTTCCACATATTCCTCTTTCAGATACTTTGCATCTTCCTCGGCAATAATATTACCTTCAAATAGCATGTTTAAATCCAACTTTTCTTCGCCAGTAAATGTCATTGGATCAAACTGTTGTACCAACTTACCAAAATCATCACCTTTTAGTTGAAGTACTTCATTTATAAAAGGTAGACCAAGCATTACCTTTTCAGAAGTTAAATAAAAGTTAATGTCTTCGATAGTAAAGTTGCCGAAACCACCCATTAATTCAGCAGAGGCCATTTTTTCTTTGCGATCTAGGTTAGTTGTTACGGTAATAGTTGAATTGTTAATGATTTGATCTGGAGAAATAAAGCCAGTACCCTGTGATAGAGGCATGTTTAATTCAGCTGATAAATCGTAGACAGTTTCAATTGGTTTTTCAAGAGATTTTTCAGACCAATCTATCTCCGAACCGTAGCGATCTTCTATTTGTTCTACAAACATGTCATAAGTATTTTTTTCTGCAAGAAAATAATTTACTTTTGGATCGTTATCTAATAGGACAAATGCAGCTACGCTTCCTCCTAATAGTAATACTGCAGCAGCAACGATAATTGCAATAACCTTATTAAATCCTTTCTTTTTCTGTCCCAAATCATGATTGGTTTCTACCATCGATATTCCCCTTTCAAAGCTCCTAAATAATAAAAAATACAATACATTCATTGTATAACACCAAGGGCAAAAAGAGTCAATAAATATTCAAAAAGCTCTAAATACACCAAAATGAATAAAAATACCTAATTATGGAATGGGTGATATTATGAAAATGGTCCTTTTGACCTGATGTCATTATCCTAAGTAGGATTTGAATTATCAGATATATAATTATATTAGACAAGCTTAGGTAAAATGACTTATTTTTTGGAAATAAAAAAGAAGGCATCATATCGATACCTTCCTTGTTTTCAATTGCTTATTAATTTGTCGTTGCGTTTTTTACTCCTTGTTCTAATGCTTCGACCATTTCTTGCTTATCTTGCTCGTCAGACTGATTCCAAATCAACTCAAAAAGTACTCCTAAACCTGGTAGCATTTTTTCTTCGCCTGATTGAATTGCATCTACAATGGTTGCTTCAAGTTGACTTTGGTCATTTGATGCAATATTGGAAAGAATTGCATTACGTAAATTCAAATTCAAATAAATCACCCCTTATTTGGATTAAACTATGGATAGTTTGACCAGATTAGTCTTAAATATGTATGATGGTAAAAGATTAAGGATAAGGAATGAAAATAATGTTAACATCTATTAAAAATGATAAAGTTAAAAACTGGCGAAAACTACATAATCGTAAAGATAGAGAAAAATCTGGAACCTTTTTGATTGAAGGATTTCATTTAATCGAAGAAGCAATCAAGAGCAACTGGGACATACATGAAATTATCTATCAAGATGGGGTAGAACTACCTGAGTGGATAGGTGAAAAAAATGTAGTCGAAGTAGACCAAAAAGTATTTCAACATATTACACAAACCAAGTCGCCGCAGGGGATTGCAGCTGTGTTAGGGTTTAATAGACAGGAAAAGGTAAGTGGAAAACTGTACTTATTACTCGATCGTATTCAAGATCCAGGAAATTTGGGGACTATTATCCGTACTGCAGATGCTGCTGGTTTTGATGCTGTCATACTTGGGGAGGGTACGGTTGATCTCTATAATGATAAAACAATTCGTGCGACCCAAGGGTCAATTTTCCATATCCCAGTGATTCAGGAGAACCTTTTTGAACAGATACCTAACTTGAAAAAGGATGGTTTTAGTATTTGGGCTAGTGCACTCACCAATTCTAAAAATTACCATACAATAAAGACTAACTCAAAAGTGGCATTAATATTAGGAAATGAAGGGGCCGGGATAAACCCCAAACTATTGGAATTAGCTGATGAAATTGTGAAAATTCCTATATACGGGAAAGCGGAATCCCTCAATGTAAGCATTGCAGCAGGAATTCTAATGTATCATCTTAAAGGATAATTCTTGCAAATAATAGGCATAATGACTATAATTTAATCTAAATGTAAATAAGAAAAAGCAATGAAAGAGCGGTTAACAGTAATGATATGGATAACAGGGAAGAAATGCCCTAGACTGTAAGCATTTCTACCATATACTGGTTAATCTTTCACTCTGGAGCTGACACTAGGACCTAATTTTATTAGTAAAGGTGTTCCGGATCAAATCCGTTATTTAAACTTAAGTTGGACACTTGTTTTTCGTGTCAACAAGGGTGGTACCGCGACCGAAGCCTCGTCCCTTTTCTAGGGATTGAAGGCTTTTTTTGTTGCTAGAAGCTCTTAACAATAAGGCTATTTTTATATAAATGGTCATGTCTTGATCATGCTCATTGTTTTTGGAGTTGACTAGGAATATAAAAAAACTATTTAGGAGGTAAAAAGGATGCAAGAACAATTAAAAGCAATACAACAAGAAGCACTTGCAAACATACAGGAAGTTAACAACCTAAAAGAACTACAGGCGATTAAAGTTTCTTACTTAGGCAAAAAAGGCTCACTTACACAAGTATTACGTGGAATGGGTAAACTGTCTCCAGAAGAAAGACCAATTGTAGGGGAAGTAGCCAACCAAGTACGTGAAACAATCACCAGTGCAATTGACGAAAAAAATACCGTACTTGAAAATGCTGCATTAGAAGAAAAACTCCAAGCTGAAGCAATCGATGTGACGTTACCAGGACGTCCAACAAAAGTTGGAGGACCACATCTACTTACAAAAGTAATTGAAGAGATTGAAGATTTATTTATTGGTTTGGGCTTTGAAGTAAGAGAAGGGCCTGAAGTAGAAACGGATTACTTCAATTTTGAAGCATTAAACCTACCGAAAAACCACCCTGCTAGAGATATGCAGGATTCTTTTTACATTACGAATGAACTGTTACTTAGAACTCATACATCACCAGTACAAGCACGAACTATGAAAGAATATAAAGGTGAAAAAGGATTCAAGATGATTTGTCCTGGTAGAGTTTATCGTCGTGACACAGATGATGCAACACACTCTCATCAGTTTACACAAATTGAAGGATTGTATGTTGATAAGGATGTTAAAATGAGTGACTTAAAAGGTGTACTCAACCTATTTGCGAAAAAAATGTTTGGAGAAGACCGTGATATTCGTCTGCGTCCAAGTTTCTTCCCATTTACAGAACCTTCTGTTGAAATGGATATTTCTTGTAAAGTATGTCACGGTAACGGTTGTTCGGTTTGTAAGGGAACAGGTTGGATTGAAATATTAGGAGCTGGAATGGTTCATCCAAACGTATTAGAAATGGGTGGATATGATCCAAAAGTATATTCGGGATTTGCTTTTGGTATGGGACCTGAAAGAATTGCAATGTTGAAATATGGTGTAAATGACATTCGTCAGTTTTACTTAAATGATAGTCGATTCTTAAAACAGTTCCATCAAGCTTAAGGAGGTATGAATAATGTTAGTTTCATTAAATTGGTTAAAAGAATATGTTGATATAGATGGTGTTAGTCCAGAAGAACTTGCAGATAAAGTAACGAGATCTGGGATTGAAGTAGATAATATTGAATATGTTGCAGAGAAAAGTTCTAATGTCGTGATTGGCTTTGTGGAATCATGTGAAAAACATCCGAATGCAGACAAATTAAATCTTTGTCAGGTGGATGTTGGGGAAGAAAAGTTGCAAATTATTTGTGGTGCACCGAATGTGCGACAAGGACAAAAAGTAGCTGTTGCTAAACCAGGTGCAGTACTACCGGGTAACTTTAAAATTAAAAGAGCTAAACTTCGTGGTATCGAATCGAATGGTATGATTTGTTCCTTACAAGAATTAGGCTTTGACGAAAAACATATTGCAAAAGAATATGCAGAAGGTATTTTTGTCTTTCCAAATGATGCCCCTGTTGGAGAAAGTGTAGAGCCATTACTAAATTCATCCGATGCAATTTTAGAATTTGACTTAACACCGAATCGTGCAGATTGTTTGAGTATGCTAGGGGTAGCTTACGAGGTTGGAGCTTTACTAGAAAAACCAGTAAAGTTACCTAGTGAAGAAGTAACGTCAACTGAAGAGAAAGCGGCTGATTACATCTCAGTTAAAGTGGAAGATGAAAACTTAAATCCATACTATGGTGCTTTTGTCATTAAGGATGTCGAAATAACAACTTCACCACTTTGGATGCAAAATTATCTATTAGCTGCTGGCATTCGACCTATTAATAATGTGGTAGACATTACAAACTACGTGCTTTTAGAATATGGTCAACCACTACATGCTTTTGATTACGACAGATTAAATTCGAAAGAGATTGTTGTTCGTAGTGCGAAACAAGATGAAAAGTTAGTCACATTAGATGATGTGGAACGCACATTAAATCCTGAGAATCTTGTAATTACAAACGGTGAAGAACCTGTAGCGCTTGCAGGTGTTATGGGTGGAGCAAACTCTGAAGTAACCATTGCAACAAAGAATATCTTATTAGAAGCAGCTTATTTTGATTCTGTATCCATTCGTAAAACAGTAAAAGCTACTGGGTTACGCAGTGAGGCAAGTACACGATATGAAAAAGGAATTGACCCTAACCGTGTGAAACGTGCAGGTATCAGAGCATGTCACCTCTTAGAAAAATATGCAGGTGGAAAAGTGTTGTCTGGCGTTGTGGAGTATGATGTGTTGGATCGTTCTGAAAAAGAGGTTGATATCGATACTGATACAATCAACAATAGATTAGGTACAAATATTTCATCAGATGAGATTGGAAATATCCTAAATAGATTACAGTTTAATTTTGACCGTAATGAACATCACTTTAAAGTATTTGCACCAACACGTCGTGGTGATATTACCATATTTGAAGATATGCTAGAGGAAGTAGCTAGAATCTTTGGGTACGATAATCTTCCATATACGTTACCGACTGGTTCAGCAACGGCTGGAGGGTTAACAAAGAGTCAGTTGTTAAGACGAGCGGTGAAGAGTTACTTAGAGGGTGTAGGTCTTTTAGAGACAAGAACCTATTCCTTAACTAGTGAAACCTATATACAAAAACTTATTAGTAATGAAATAAAAGATCTAAATCCAGAACCGATTAGCTTAGCAATGCCAATGAGTGAAGAGCATAAATACTTACGGTTAAGTGTATTGCCTGAGTTACTTAAATCAATAAGTTATAATCTTGCGAGAAACCAATATAATTTGGGCTATTATGAGATTGGTTCTATCTTTATTACAAATGAAAAAGAACTAACAAAACAACCAAATGAGCAATTAAGACTTTCAGGAGCCTTAACAGGTAAATGGTTTGAACATCCTTGGCAAATGGAAAACAAAAAAGTAGATTTCTATGTTGTAAAAGGCATTGTAGAAGGTCTATTTGAACACTTAGAATTACCAATAACATTTAAGCAAGTCCAATTACCTGATATGCATCCAGGCCGTACGGCTAGCCTGTGGTTAGGTGATAAGGAAATTGGCTTCATGGGTCAATTACATCCAGCCCTTGAAAAAGAAATGGATTTAAAAGAAACCTATGTATTTGATATTAATTTAGAAGTCGTCCTTCAAGCACATCATCATGAACCAAGTTACACTCAAATTCCAAGATATCCTTCTGTAACAAGAGATATCGCATTTGTTTTGGATCAAGAAGTCCATGCTGGTGATGTTCAAGTAGCTATTGCTAAAATGGGTGCTCCTCTAGTAAAACAGGTTAACGTATTTGATCTATATACAGGAGAAAATCTACCTGACGGCAAAAAGTCAGTAGCATATAATCTGCTATATCAAGACCCGGAAAAAACATTAGTTGATGAAGAAGTAGAAAAATCTTACCAAGAAATCATTGAATCGGTAAGTAAACAATTTAATGCATATGTTAGATCATAATTTATATGACGAGGGTGTCCGGCACCTGTTGAAAAAGATTACATAGTCAAATAGGCTATGTAATCTTTTTTTTGATTTTATTAGAAAGGAATAAAAATAGTCTGAGTATTATGATAGAATGAAATATACCAATAACGAACTGTGCTTTGGATATCGTGCTGAATGGAACAAACACATTCAGAGACTGTTAGTATCTATGAGCATATGATGAAGTAAAATTAATATAGAACGCAAAGAGCTAGGGGGAAGAAAAATTGGGATACATAGAAGATCTAAGAGAAAAGGTTGGAAATCAGCCCTTAATTTTAGTTGGTGTTGCAGTAGGTGTTATTAATGAGGAAGGTTCCATTTTATTACAAAAAAGAAGAGACGGACAATGGGGAGTTCCGGGCGGATTTATCGAATTAGGTGAATCAACGGAAGAAGCTGGACGAAGAGAAGTTTTGGAAGAAACAGGAATTGAAATTGGAAAAATGGAACTAATCCATGTGTTTTCAGGTAAAGAACACTTTGTAAAGTTACCAAATGGGGATGAATTCTATCCAGTAACAATTGCATATATTTCAAAGGATGTTGTGGGTGGAGTGTTAAAAGCCGATGGTGTTGAAACATTAGAAGCTAAGTTTTTTAAACCAACACAACTTCCAGAGGGTCTAAATCCACTCATTAAACATTTAATATATTCCTTTGCTATAGGAAAATAACTGGATATGGAGAGTTTTATGGGAATGTACGTGAAATTAACTAGATTTAGAGATAATTTAGCGGGGAATGAATTGAAGGTGATGATAAGTGAGTAGTCCTAAATTTCGTCTCACTAGTAGACTACAGCAAATATTAAAAAAAGCTGAAAGTGAGGCCATTAATTCGAAAGATAGGGTATTACGGCCTGGACATATTCTTACTGCTTGCTTAAGTGAAAAAGGTGGGGCTTTAGGGGAATTAGCATTACATGTAGAGATCTCTTTAGATTTACTACGAGACGATACAAGAAGTTCTTCATCTAATAATACAGTTGAAATAGATTTCTTTCATTGTCTTGTAAGTGAAGAGGTAGCCAAGGTATTGGAAGTGTCTATAGGCTATATGAATCGGTATAATCAAATCTTCATTAATGAAGGTCATGTACTAAAAGCCCTAATGACAACAAAGGTATTGGAACACTGTCTCACAGAGGAAACAAGGGAGCTCATTTTAACCTTAGCTACAACGTCCAGAGATATGATTACCCATCTTGGTAATTATACTTTTCCAAAACTCAATACCGAACAGATTAGAAAAGTTAACTTGGATGATGAGAAAATGTTAGTTACTTTTGTTGAAGAAAACTTTTCAAAAGAATGGGCTTCGACGATAAAAGGTGCTTTTATGTTGAACAATCCCACTGTATATGTAGCCTCAAGTAGCAATGGTAGTATTGTAGGTTTTGCAGCATACGATGTCTATCAAAATAAAAAAGGTTATTTTGGTCCGATGGGAGTAGTAACATCTAATCGCACTAAAGGTGTCGGATATTCTCTTCTCCATCATTGTCTTAGAGATATGAAAGAGGCTGGATACGAGTATGCAATTATTGGTGGGGCTGGGCCAATTGAGTTTTATGAAAAAGCATGTAATGCAGTAGTAATTCCTTTAGCCAGTAAGAAGTAGGGGAACTTAATAACAATTATTGGATTTTATAAGGGTAGGGGTAATGGTGAGTAGAAATACCTTATTGGAAAAAGTGCTATTCCCAAAGAAATTTATCAATAAAGATAAACTAATTAACGAATTAACTGGTAAAACCATAGTAATTACAGGAGCTAGTTCCGGAATTGGTGAACAGTTGGCCTATTATCTTGGTGAGTTAACATGCCATTTAATCCTTGTTGCTAGAAGAGAAGAGAAACTACTACATATAAAGAAGACTATTAATACTGCCAAAGTAAGCGTATATAAAGCAGATTTAAGAAACCAGGATGATAGAAGGGGATTTCTTAGCTTTATTTATAATTTGGATACTGACATAGATTTCTTTGTAAACAATGCTGGAATATCCATAAAACGATCTATTTATGATTCGTTGGACCGCTTTCATGATTTCCAACGTACTATGTCGATTAATTATTTTGCACCTGTTGAGATCCTATTATCTATTATTCCTAATCTTGAAAGGAGTAATGGACAGATTATAAATGTATCCACAATTAATACGCTACTTGTTCCTTTTCCTTATTTTTCTGCTTATGAAGCATCAAAACAAGCTTTCGATACATGGTTTCAATCCGTTTCACCTGAATTGAATGCAAGGGGTATTTTCACGACTTCTATTTACCTACCATTAGTCCGAACACCTATGATTGAACCAACTAAAACCTATCAGACAAAGCCGGCAATGTCCCCAAATCATGTTGCACAAATAATAAGTCAATCAATGTATAAAAAGAAAAGAAGCTTTAAACCATGGTGGATCTTCGGTGGAGAGGTATTGTCATTGTTTCTTCGAAGAGTTTGGGAGAAATTTGGTTATCGATTTTTGAAATAGGGGTGGGGATCTAAATTAAAGTAATTAAACTCATTCTTGTACTATATAAAATAAAATTACTCACACCTTCAAGTGTAGCGTTTTTAATAATGGCTCTATTTCGAACGGGTATTAACTTAATGACTATTTTAGAAGTTGCGGCAAAACGATATGGAAAACAAATAGCTATCGTTGACGATGAATCTACCATCACTTATAAGGGTCTATACCTCAAGTCAAAAATATTTGCGAGTTATTTTTATCACACACTGCAATTACAAAATGGAAAAAAAGTTGCTATACTCTGCCGGAACCATATTCCCCTAATACAATCCATTTTTGCAGTTTCTCGTGTGGGTGCAGATATGTATTTGTTAAATACGGATATGAGGGTGGATCAACTTAATAACCTAGTGAAATACGGTAATTATGATGCAATTTTATATGATGATGAATTTAATAGTCTTGTTCATACATTGGATTACTCGGGAATCAAAGTATTAATTGACCATAATGTAATTCGACACACAAGTACTATTATACCAAGGTTTTCGAGTGGGAAAATTATCCTACAAACTGGTGGAACTACTGGAAAACCTAAAGAAGCAAGACATATTCCTTCCCTTTTTAATTATTTATCACCATATATTGCTTTAATAGAGAAACTAAAGATTACGGATTATCAAACAGGTTTTATCGGGACCCCGATATTTCATGGCTATGGTATTGCTGTTTTATTAGTGTTTATACCATTAGGAAAAAAGCTAGTCATAACTTCTCGGTTTGAGGCGAGGAAGGCTTGTAAATTAATAGAAAAGTACCAAGTGGAATTCATTACAGTTGTTCCTCTAATGTTAGATAGGATGTTAAAATCTAATCCTAGTAATTTAAAATCATTACGATGTATTGCATCTGGTGGGGCTAAGCTCAACTCGAGATTAGTTGAAGATATTTACGACAACTTGGGGAGAGTATTATTTAATTTATACGGTACGTCGGAAGCTGGTTTAAATATCATTGCAACCCCTGAAGACTTACAGTACTCACCCAATACCTTAGGGAAAAAGATATCAGGTGTTAAGTTGAAAATTGTGGATAGTAATGGAAAAAGAGTTAAACAAGGTGTTGTTGGTGAATTCGTAGTGAAGAATATGAGGTCTATGAAAAATAGACATGATACTTGGCTTAAAACTGGGGATATAGGCTTTATCGATGGAAAGGGCTACCTATTTCTGCGTGGCCGAACAGACGAAATGATTATTTCGGGAGGAGAGAATGTTTATCCCCTTGATGTCGAGCAGGTTTTATTTGAGCATCCGGAAGTAGAGGATGTTATGGTAATTGGAATGGAAGATAAAGAATATGGAGAGAGGTTAAAGGCGTTTGTTAAGACGAAAGGACTAACGAAACAGGATATTCGGATATGGCTTAAGAGTAAGTTAGCCAGGTATCAAATGCCAAAGGAAATTGTTATAGTAAACGAGATTCCTTATACACCTTTAGGTAAGCCTGATAAGAAGAGATTAATAGAAGAACATCTATATAGGTCTTTATGAAGATTAATAGAATAGTGGAGCTGGACTAACCCCCTTGAAAATTCACTTGATAATTTCAAGGGGGTTAGTAATTTTTGCTTCGACATAATCTTACAAAATTCGGGGAGTGACAGGCACCACTTTTACAAATACTGTCTTGCTTTCTGAGTGTTTGCAAAGTGTGTTTTTGCACATGAATTTAGGCTTTCTTCGCCTTTTTCTCGTATAATTCTAGCTATGGTTTGATCGACTTTCTTTGATGCTCCTTTTTTTAATTCAAAGCCTATTTCTTCTGAGAGCTTATCCATTTCCTTTACAAAGCTTGCTCTTGCAATTATGGACCCAGCTGCAACGGCAATGGAGTAACTTTCAGCCTTTGTCATGAAATAGGTTTTGTTCGGTAGTACTCCTTGCTCGGAGGCAATATGTCTTTTGTAAATACCTGGCTCACAAAACTGATCAATTAGAATACCGTCATATGCTTTGTCACCAATTTTTTTTAATAGATTATTTATTGCATGATGATGGAGCATCGCCTTCATCTTACCTTGTGACCAACCTCTTTTTTGCAAGGTGTTATATTTTGGATTATGTAAAATTAATAATGAGTATGGTATGCGTAAGTTAGCAATTTCCTTGGCTAATTTTAGAATAGTATCATCTGTTAGGTTCTTCGAGTCTTTTACTCCAAGTTCCTTAAGTAAACTGATTTGTGATGATGTTACATAAGCACAAGCAACTGTAATTGGACCAAAGTAATCTCCGGTTCCAGCTTCGTCTGATCCAATATGGGAAGAAGAAAATAAAGTTTCTGGTGGTGTGTAAATGGTTGTTGCCTTAGATTTCTGGGCTTTTGATTCATTAGCTTGTAAACCTTGAATATTGACCCATTTCTCCGACTCAACCAGTGGATTACTCCCTTGGAATAATACTTTCCCAGATCTATAAGCGGTTATTACTGCATCCTTGGTTTTTGCTCTGAATATTGCCCCTTGTGGAGTTGAAGTTAATGATTTATGATAATACTGTTTCATTTTTTCGATAGTTTCTATTGATAATACATGGACATTTTGAGACATAGATTACATCCTTTCTTTACAATATTGACTATATCAAAGTATAGACAAGAAAGAAATGTAAAAAAAACTGGGAGAACAGTTTCCCAATTGTAATCTTCATGTTAAGATAAAATATAAGAAAAAAATGCTAGAATCGTTAGAATTAAGTAGGAGGCTAACCCCAGTGACCCAAAAATCAGATAAAACTCGGGTAACAGTTGAAATAAGAAATAGATCCTATACGATTGTTGGTGATGAGGAAGCTAGCCATGTTCGTTTAGTAGCTAGTCTAGTGGACCAAAAAATGAGAGAAATCCATGAACTAAATCCATCACTTGATACTGCAGCTCTTGCTGTATTAACTGCTATAAATTCAATGAATGATTATTTAACTTTAAAAGAAGACTATGCAACACTACTAGGTTCAATAAAAAAAGAAAGAGGATAAATGGCTCATGATAGATTTGATACTTATATTATTACTGATTTTTGGATTCCTAGTGGGACTCAAAAGGGGATTGATACTTCAGGCTGTACATTTAATTGGATACATAGCCGCATTTATTGTTGCTGCGTTATTTTATAATGATCTTTCAAGTAAATTAGCACTTTGGATACCATATCCTGAATTATCAGATGAGAGTCTTTGGGCAGAATTTCTGCAAGCATTACCTTTAGAAAGTGCTTTTTATAATGCAATTTCATTTGCAATTATCTTTTTTGTCGTAAAATTTGGTTTGCAAATCTTTGCATCTATGATTGATGTAATTGCTTCGTTACCAATCTTGAATTCTATCAATAAAATATTAGGTGCCATTCTAGGATTCCTAGAAATTTACTTAATTCTTTTTGTTATCTTATACATACTAGTATTAACGCCACTTGGAGTGATCCAAGAATGGGTAAATGATTCAAGTGTAGCATTATTCATTGTGGAGAATACACCTTATTTCTCAGAAAAAATAAAAGACCTTTGGTTTACCCATGTGGTGACCATGATGAATTAATAAAAAAAGGGCTAATTCAAATACTAGGAATATCGTTGTATGGTCGGTACAATACAGATAGCTCCTACTTGAATTAGCCTTGTTTTTTTTGGCCCTCTTAAAGCCTAAAAGGTTTATGATTCAATGAATACCTCTACTAGAGGACTGTAGAAATATAATCAAAGCAGGTGATGTAAATGGCTATTAATAAGAAAGATGTAATTAAATTACTAGAGACCATTGCTGTATACTTAGAATTAAAAGGTGAAAATACCTTTAAAATTTCGGCCTTTAGAAGAGCGGCACAAGGATTGGAACGTGACGACCGTTCTCTAACTGATATTGAAGATTTTACGGAAATAAAAGGGATTGGCAAGGGTACTAGTGGTGTAATTATAGAATATATACAACAAGGAAAGTCGACCACATTGGAAGAACTACAAAAAGAAGTACCACAGGGCCTCATTCCATTACTAAATGTTCCTGGTTTAGGTGGCAAAAAACTTGCAAAGTTGTATCAGGAATTAGGTGTAAACGATTCTAAGAGCCTAAAGGAAGCAATAGAGACCGGAAAAGTAGAGAGCTTACAAGGGTTCGGTAAAAAATCCGCTGAGAAGATACTTGCGGCTCTAAATGAAGTTGGTAAAAGACCTGATAGGTTACCTATTGCTTATATGTTGCCAATTGCGGAGAGAATAGAAGCTTATTTAAGTGAAATTTCATCCATCCAACAATTTTCAAGAGCAGGTTCTCTGAGGAGAATGAGGGAAACCATTAAAGATTTGGATTTTATTATTGCAACAGACCTACCAAATGAAGTTAGGGAAAAGCTACTACAGATTCCTAACATTAAGGAGGTAATTGCGAAAGGTGATACGAAGGTTTCTGTAACGATTGATGATGTATATGATGTTAATGTTGATTTCAGATTGGTATCAGAAAATGAGTTTGTTACTACATTACATCATTTTACAGGATCGAAAGACCATAATGTTGCTATGCGTCAGTTAGCAAAATCACGTGGTGAAAAAATCAATGAATATGGCATTGAAGTAGATGAAACAGAAGAAATCTTAACCTTTTCTTCTGAGAAAGAATTTTTTAACCATTTTGGATTAGAATTTATTCCTCCTGAAGTTAGGGAAGATACTGGAGAGATTAATGCATTTAAGCAACCAGTGGAATTAGTCGAGCTAAGTGATATTATTGGCGATCTGCACATGCATACCACATGGAGTGACGGTGCACAAACGTTAGAAGAGATGGTAAATCAAGCTAGAAGTATTGGCTATGAATATATTGCGATTACTGACCACTCGAAAAACCTAAGAGTTGCGAATGGATTAGATGAAACTCGATTAAGGAATCAACGTGAAGAAATTATTAAATTGAACGAAAAGTATACCGATATTCATATTTTTTCAGGAGTAGAAATGGATATTCTATCAGATGGAACTCTAGATTTCTCTGATGACTTTCTAAAAGAAATGGATTATGTTATTGCTGCCATCCATTCAAGTTTTAGTCAATCAGAAGAACAGATTATGAAGCGGTTATATACAGCCTTAGAAAACCCTTACGTATCATTAATTGCCCACCCAACTGGAAGATTAATTGGTAGAAGAGCTGGTTATCAGGTAAACATGGAAAAGTTAATCGAGCGTGCGAGTCAAACAAACACGGCGCTAGAGATTAATGCAAACCCAAACCGATTAGATATATCTTCAGAATGGGCTAGAGCAGCTCAGGAAGCAGGTGTGAAAATAGCAATTAACACTGATGCACATAGTTATCATATGCTTGAGCACATGAAATATGGGGTAGGCGTTGCTAGAAAAGGTTGGCTGCAAAAAGATACAGTGTTAAATACATGGAAAAAAGAGGAACTTATCCAGTATTTCAATCGTAATAAGTGATAGTCGTATAGACATCTTGAAAAGGAGTAAGTCAATGAATGAACGTATATTACGAGTACTAGATTTTCAAAAAATTATAGATCGATTAATGAATCGTGCTCAAACTAGTTTGGGAAAAGATTTAGCTGCAAGCTTAAAACCTTCTACTGATCTGGAAGAAGTAATCCTATTACAAGAAGAAACAGATGAAGCAGCTCAAGTTATCAGGTTAAATGTACCTGTACCTCTTGGTGGTATATTTGATATACGAGCTAGCCTGAAACGTAGTGTGATTGGTGGCATACTTAGTACCTCAGAATGTTTAGACATAGCAAATACTATTTATGGAGGGCGTCAAGTAAAGGATTTTATTGATGGATTAGAAGAGGAACTTCCTATTCTAAAAGAGTTAGTAGAGGGGATAATTCCGCTACGCAATCTTGAATTGAAAATCAAGAGCTGTATCGATGACCATGGACATGTTATGGATAGTGCTACTGAGAAACTTAGAGGAATTCGTACCTCCATAAGGACTCATGAAAGTAGGGTTCGCGAAAAGCTAGAAAGCTATACTAGAACAAAAAGCAATATGTTATCTGATGCAATTATTACCATTCGAAATGATAGGTATGTATTACCTGTTAAGCATGAATATCGCGGGGCATTTGGTGGTATCGTACACGACCAATCAGCATCAGGTCAAACTTTGTTTATGGAACCTAAAGCAGTTGTGGATTTAAATAATCAATTACAGGAATTATATGCCAGAGAGAAGCATGAAATCGAACGGATTTTAAGGGAGCTTAGTGAAAGTATTGCAACTGAAGAAAGTTTTTTATCAGAGAATGTTCGTATCCTAGCTCAAGTAGATTATATGTTTGCAAGAGCTAATTTAGGTAGGGAAATGAAAGCAAGTCGACCTACTATAAATGACCAAGGTTATATAAAGATGCAACAAGCTAGACATCCACTAATTGAAATAGAGGAAGTCGTAGCTAATGATATTGAAATTGGAAAAGAATATACCTCAATCGTAATTACTGGACCTAATACAGGTGGAAAGACAGTTACACTTAAGATGGTTGGATTGTGTACGTTAATGGCACAATCTGGTCTTCAAGTTCCTGCATTAGACGGTTGTCAAATGGCTGTCTTTGAGAATGTCTTTGCAGATATTGGAGATGAACAATCGATAGAGCAAAATTTAAGTACCTTTTCTTCACATATGACGAACATAGTGGACATTATTAAACATGTAGATAATCGTACACTGGTACTTTTCGATGAGCTTGGTGCAGGAACAGATCCGCAAGAAGGTGCTGCGCTTGCTATGTCTATTCTGGATGAGGTTGTTTCTAGAAATGCAAGAGTAATTGCTACTACTCATTATCCAGAGCTAAAAGCTTATGGTTATAATCGTAAGAATGTTATTAACGCTTCTATGGAGTTTGACATACAAACTTTACAACCAACATATCGGTTATTAATTGGTGTCCCTGGTAGAAGTAATGCATTTGAGATTTCTAAGAGACTTGGATTAGACGAATCCATTATTGAACGTGCTAAGACTCATATTGGACTTGATTCTAAGAATGTTGAGAATATGATTGCATCATTAGAAAATTCTAAAATCCAAGCAGAGAAGGAATATGAGGAAGCACATAATATTTTACTCGAAAGCGAAAAACTACGAAATGAAATCAGAGAAGAATGGAAACGATTCGAGGAGAAACGAGAGTTATTATATAAAAAAGCAGAAGAAAAAGCCGAAAAGGCATTAAGTAAAGCCCGGGAAGAAGCCGAAATAATTGTTAGTGAAATACGTAATATGAAAACCGATGCGAAACTAAAGGAACATGAGTGGATTGAAGCAAGAAAGATGCTAGAAGAAGCACAACCACAATTATCTACAAAGCGGAGTGAGCAGAAGGAATTAAATACTTCAAAGGAAAGTTTAAATCCAGGAGACGAAATAAAATTATTAACCATTAATCAAAACGGTACAGTTCTTGAGAAAGTAAATGAAAAAGAGTACCTAGTACAGGTTGGTATAATGAAGGTCAAAGTAAAGAGAAGTGACCTTCAATTAATAGGAAAACCGAAGCAAACTTATCAGAAGCCTTTGGCAACTGTAAAAGGATCAAATTATCATGTGCCACTAGAATTAGATTTACGTGGAGAACGTTTTGAGGATGCCTTGTTGAAGTTAGAAAAATACGTTGATGATGCAACATTGGCAGGCTATCCAAAAGTATTTATCATTCATGGGAAAGGGACCGGCGCACTTCGCAAAGGCGTTCAGGATTTTGTGAAAAAACATCCAAGTATTGCATCTTCGAGACCAGGCGCTGCTGGTGAAGGAGGAAGCGGCGTAACCGTAGTTGAATTTAGGTAATGAAAGGGGATGTTGAAAGTGGAGAGCTTCTGGGAAAACGTGTTAGTAGACACAGCGGCAAGCTATAGCGTCGTTATTCTTTGTACAGTTGTATTCTTAGCAGTCTTTGAACTTGTAACCAAATATAAAAATTGGGTTGAGATTAAAAAGGGTAATATGGCTGTTGCTATGGCTACCGGGGGAAAGATTTTTGGTATATCAAATATATTTCGTTATTCAATCGAACATAATGATATGTTGTTAACAAGCATTGCTTGGGGAGCAGTTGGATTTGTATTACTTTTACTTGGTTATTTTATTTTTGAGTTTCTAACCCCTACCATAAGTATTGACGAAGAAATTGGAAAAGGAAATAAAGCCGTTGGTCTTATATCAATGATAATATCTATTGGGTTATCATATGTGATTGGTGCAAGTATTATTTAGTATAAGGGAGATTAACATGTTAGAGACATTAGCAAAGATTTGTATTGGAGTAGCGGTTTTATTTGTATTAGTAGGTGTATTATATTTCGTGTTTGATTTTGATTTTAGTATATTTTAAGTTATGAGGGACCTGTTCTGGCCAAGTGCGTGACCAAGAACAGGTCCACTTTTATTACTGGAATAGTGCGTGCATCTCCTTGATAGAATCAACATATATACTTGAATTTGAAAAAAATATCAAAAAAATCAAAAATAAGATTTCAAAAAATACTAATTAGTCGCTATAATAGAATTAAGTATATAAAAAAGGAGGTTTAGTTAATGGCGGAAGTAAAAAGATGGCATCAGCATTATCCAAAGGAAATACCCGCTACGCTCTCATATGATGATAAACCCCTCCATAAATTTTTAGAGGAAGCAGCTTCTGTTTACAAAGAAAAGAAAGCGCTTTATTTTATGGGGAAGGAATTATCCTATGCTGAAGTCTTTAATCAAGCAAAGAAATTTGCTAATTATCTTCAGGGCTTAGGGATTCAAAAAGGTGATCGTGTAGCAATCATGCTGCCTAATACACCGCAATCGGTTATCGGCTATTATGGTGCTTTAATGGCTGGGGCAATTGTCGTTCAGACCAACCCTCTGTATACGGAGAGAGAACTTGAATACCAATTAAATGATTCTGGTACGAAAGTAATTGTATGTTTGGACATACTTGTTCCTAGAGTAAGTAATGTGAAAAAGAATACTCCGTTAGAGCATATGATTGTTACTGGAATAAAGGATTATCTACCATTTCCTAAAAACTTAATCTATCCATTTATACAAAAGAAGCAGTATAACATGGTTGTTAAGGTCGAGGAATCTGCTGATACACATGTCTGGTCTAGTTTAATGGAGAAAGCAGAAGCGAAGTATCAACATGTAGAGGTTAACCCAATAGAAGATACTGCACTACTTCAGTATACTGGGGGAACAACTGGATTTCCAAAAGGAGTTATATTGACTCACCGAAATCTTGTTGCTAACGCTCAAATGTGTGATGCTTGGATTTACAAAACTAGAAAAGGGGAAGAAACTGTATTAGGTGTCTTACCATTTTTCCATGTCTATGGTATGACAGCTGTTATGAATCTATCAATTTTAAGCGGTTCTAAAATGGTTTTATTACCTAAGTTTGATGCTGGTGATGTTTTAAAAACGATTCATAAATTAAAGCCAACATTATTCCCTGGGGCTCCTACAATCTATATTGGTTTACTAAATCACCCAGACCTTAAGAAATATGATTTATCCTCCATTGAGGCTTGTATTAGTGGTTCTGCTCCACTTCCAGTAGACGTTCAAGAAAAGTTCGAGAAAGTTACTGGCGGAAAGCTTGTTGAAGGGTATGGATTAACCGAATCTTCACCAGTTACACATGCTAATTTGATATATGGAAATCGAATTAGTGGTAGTATTGGTCTTCCATGGCCAGATACCGATGCTAAGATTTTAAATATGGAAACATATGAAGAAGTCGAAGTAGGTGAGGTCGGCGAATTGGCAGTTAAAGGGCCACAGATAATGAAAGGCTACTGGAATAAGCCAGAAGATACGGATAATACATTAAAAGACGGATGGTTATTGACTGGTGATCTAGGATATATGGATGAAAATGGTTATTTCTATATTGTTGACCGTAAGAAAGATATGATAATTGCAGGCGGATACAATATTTATCCTCGCGAAGTAGAGGAAGTACTTTATGAGCACGAAGCCATTTTAGAAGCAGTTGTTGCAGGAATTCCTGACCCATATCGAGGGGAAACTGTAAAAGCGTATGTTGTCCTGAAAGAGGGGTATGCTGTTACGGAAGAGGAGTTAAACCAACACTGTAGAGAGAATTTAGCAGCCTTTAAAGTTCCAAGAATCTATGAGTTTCGTGATGAACTTCCTAAAACTGCAGTCGGGAAAATTCTAAGAAGGCAACTTATAGATGAAGAAAAAAGCAAAAAAGATATAGAAGTCAGTACATCCCTGAGCTAATTAGCTCATGTTTTTTCCTGAAAAGTGTACAAGCAATTTATTGACAGAAATTAATTTGGCATTTACAATAAAATATGAATGATGATTCATTCATTTGTCTATTTTGCTTGTACGCTTGAAGGAGAAAAGTAATGAAGAATAATAAACCGAAATACAAATTAATCATTGAAGCAGCTGTGGATGTAATTGCTGAGAATGGCTATCATGCTTCCCAAGTCTCTAAAATTGCCAAGAAAGCAGGAGTGGCTGACGGTACTATCTACCTTTATTTTAAGAACAAGGAAGATATATTGATTTCCGTTTTTAAAGAAAAAATGGGACAATTTATTGAACAAATTGCTACTGCAACGAGTGGTAAAGAAAATGCTAGTGAAAAATTACTAACTTTGGTTCAAATGCATTTTGGGCAATTAGCAGCAAATCACCATTTGGCAATCGTGACACAGTTGGAATTAAGACAATCAAATATAACCTTACGTCAAGAAATAAATCGCATTCTTAAACCTTATCTAGTTATTATAGATGGTATTGTAAAAGAAGGAATGGAAGAGAATTTATTTAGAAGCGATATTAATGTGCCGCTAATAAGACAGATGATTTTCGGTACTCTTGATGAAACGGTAACGAACTGGGTAATGAACGAAGAGAAATATGATCTAGTAGCCTTAGCACCGTCCGTTCATCAATTAATTACGAAAGGTATTATAGTCAATTAAGTTACATATCGTTATTACGGTGAATTAATTGGCTTATTAATATATATGTTACCTTTAACGTCTAATCCACCCGAGTACACAAGAGAATTTATATAAAGAACTATCTTTAGTATATTCGGGTGAAGTATACTTGTAAAAGGGAAAGGGTGTGAAGCTTTGGGAACGATAAACTATGAATTACATGGGCATGTGGCGACCTTAACCATACAAAGTCCGCCTGCTAACGCTCTATCTAGCAAACTATTGAATGCGCTTTCTGAAAAGCTAGACATAGTTGAAAAGGAAGATAAGGTCAAAGCAATTATATTGAAAGGGGAAGGTAGATTCTTCTCGGCGGGAGCAGATATTAAGGAATTTACTTCCTTACAGAAGGCTTCAGATTATCAAGAGCTATCTAAATATGGTCAACGACTCTTTGACCGAATCGAAAACTTCTCTATCCCGGTAATTGCAGCTATTCATGGAGCCTCACTAGGTGGAGGTTTGGAACTAGCGATGGCATGTCATATTCGAATCGCTGCAGAAAATGCTAAATTTGGACTTCCTGAGTTAACACTTGGAATAATCCCGGGCTTTGCAGGGACACAACGATTACCACAATACGTGGGTACAGCAAAAGCATATGAAATGATTTTATCGGGTGAATTAATATCAGCAAAAGAAGCTCACCAATATGGACTGGTAAATCAAGTAGTAAGCGAAGAAGAAGTCTTTGAAGTAGCAGCTAGCTTAGCAACGAAAATTGCTTCTAAGAGTAAACTTTCTATTGAACGAATTATGAAATTAATACCATATTCAAAGGTTGAAAATTTCGCACAAGGTGCAGAAGCAGAAGCAAAAGCATTTGGGGAAATCTTTGGTTCTGAAGATGCAAAAGAAGGGGTTCAAGCTTTCATTGAAAAACGAAAGCCTAATTTTATAGATAAATAGAATAACTTGAGGAGGAAAACACATGAACATTTATGTTTTATTAAAGAAAACCTTCGATACAGAAGAAAAAATCGTTGTATCGAATGGACGTATTGAAGATGATGGTGCTGAATTTATCATTAATCCATATGATGAATATGCAGTTGAAGAGGCTATTAAACAACGTGATGAACACGGTGGGGAAGTAACGGTTATAACCATAGGCGATGAAGATTCAGAAAAACAACTTCGTACAGCACTTGCGATGGGTGCTGATAAAGCAGTACTTATCAATACTGAGGATGACCTTGAAGAAGGGGATCAGTTTACAACAACTAAAATCCTAGAAGCGTTTTTTGAAGATAAAGAGGTTGACCTTATTTTGGCTGGTAATGTAGCTATTGACGAAGCGAGTGGTCAAGTAGGTCCTAGGCTTGCTGAGCGTTTAGGAATCAATTATGTTACGACTATTACTAATCTAGAGATCGATGGAGATACAGCGAAAATTGATAAGGATGTAGAGGGAGATGTTGAAAAAATCGAAACATCTCTACCGCTTTTAGTTACTTGTCAACAAGGACTAAATGAACCTAGATACCCTTCCTTACCTGGTATCATGAAAGCAAAAAAGAAACCGTTAGACAAATTAGAAATAGATGATTTAGACCTAGACGAAGACGAACTAGAACCAAAAACTAAAACAGTTGATATTTTCTTACCGCCAGAAAAAGAGGCTGGTAGAGTGTTAGAAGGAGAAATTGATTCACAGGTGAAAGAATTGGTATCGCTGCTGAGAAACGAAGCGAAAGTACTATAATTGGATGACAGAAAGGAGAAATTATGATGAGTGAAAAAATATTGGTAATTGGTGAATCAAGAGATGGTGTACTGCGCAATGTTACTTTCGAAGCAATTGGTGCAGCGAAAAAAATAAATTCAAATGCTGAAGTTATTGGTGTTCTTTGTGGTACTGATGATTTAAATAGTCAAGCACAGGAAATGATCTATTATGGAGCTGACAGGGTTGTTACGGTATCGAACGAAAAGTTAGCAACTTATACTTCAGATGGTTATGGTCAAGCTGTCTTAGCTGTTGTTGAAGATGAAAATCCTGACGCAATTGTCATGGGACACACTGCAATAGGAAAAGATTTAACACCTAAGCTTGCTAGTAAGTTAGAATCTGGTTTAATTTCAGATGCTGTAGACATTAACTTAGTTGGTGACCAGGTTGTGTTTACAAGACCGATCTATTCAGGAAAGGCATTTGAAAATAAAATCATTACAGAAGGTCTTTTGTTTGCAACCATTCGTCCAAACAATATTCCAGCATTAGATCGTGATGATTCTCGTTCTGGCGAAGTTCAGGAAAAGACAGTTGATATATCTGATTTACGTACTGTAATTAAGGAAGTATTACGTAAAGCATCAGAAGGTGTTGATCTATCAGAGGCTAAGGTTGTTGTAGCTGGCGGTCGAGGTGTTAAAAGTGCAGATGGATTTAAGCCATTATATGAATTAGCCGACGTTTTAGGTGGTGCAGTTGGAGCATCTCGCGGAGCGTGTGATGCCGATTATTGTGACTACTCCCTACAGATTGGGCAAACAGGTAAAGTAGTTACTCCGGATTTATATATTGCAGTTGGTATTTCTGGAGCAATTCAGCATCTAGCAGGGATGTCAAACTCCAAAGTAATAGTAGCAATCAATAAAGACCCAGAAGCAAACATCTTTAATGTTGCAGACTATGGAATTGTAGGAGATCTATTCGAAGTAATTCCTATTCTTATTGAAGAAGTAAAAAACCTTAAAGTTAACGCTTAGATTTTCTAAAACTGTATAATGAACTATTTTATAGTTCTCAAGGTGTTTTTAATATCTCTAAATAGAGCAGCCCGTATACTAGTCAGAAAGGTATACGGGCTGTGGTTTTCAAAAGTTACAAAAGAATAAAATCAATCATTACACCTTTTTCATTGGATGTTTTCTTTTAATATGCTTTTTCAATTATTTTATAGAAACTGTACGGCTAATAACTGTGGTTGGGAGCAACATACCCGCTACGGAAATACACTCCGCTTTTACTGCCAGCACAGGGGCGACATCTGTTCGAGAAGACCTCACAGTGTCTACCTTGCCGCGGGCGGCTGGTGAGCCTCCTCAGAGCTAAAGCTCCCCGTGGGTCTCACTGATGCCTATCCTCCCGCAGGAGTCTCCCTGTATTTCCCTTGCTAAATTGGGTCAAATTACTGGAAAATAGCATCGATTTTCTAACCTTATAGTTTAATCTTAGCACTAACAATAATTTAGGAAATTAAACTAGCGCAGGCAGAATACGTAGACTCCTGCGGGAATAGCACGTGTCCGAAGACCCCGCAGAGGCGACCTTTCCTCGAGGAGGCTGAGGCCGGGCCCGCGGAAAGCGGAGTATTCTGCCGGAGCGGTGTCGTATAGCTATAACCACTAACTAATTGTGTTGTATTTAAACCAGTTATCGCATTGTTTCACCAATTCAGAAGATAAAAAGCAAATAGGAAGCATTTCAACTGCATATTGTTTGGATAAGAATTTCTAGAATAAGCAAACTGTTAGTAAGGATTATATAATAATGGTATACTCATTTTGAAATGATGTATGAAGAGGAGGAAATAAAGTGGCAATTAAGAATGTAACCGATCAAAACTTTGCAGAAGAAACTGGCAAGGGTTTGGTTTTAGCTGACTTTTGGGCACCTTGGTGTGGTCCATGTAAAATGATTGCGCCAGTACTAGAAGAAGTAGATGGCGAAATGTCTGAAAAAGTACAAATCGTTAAATTAGATGTAGACGAAAATCAAGAAACAGCAAGTAAATATGGTGTGATGAGTATCCCTACATTATTACTATTCAAAGATGGTAATGTTGTGGATCAAGTAATTGGTTTCCAACCTAAAGAAGCACTTGTTGAACTGATCAATAAGCACGCTTAATCTAATATATAGTTTAACCTTTACAGACTATCCCTTGTTGCATATTGTGACAGGGGATTATTTTCTATTAAACAAGGGATGACGAGAATGAACCAAAAAATTCAAGAAAAATTAGCTGTTTTACCTCCTAAACCAGGCTGCTATCTTATGAAGGATAAGCATAATACGATTATATATGTAGGTAAATCCAAATTATTAAAAAATAGAGTTCGTTCTTACTTTACAGGTGCACATGACCAAAAAACACAACGATTAGTTCAGGAAATCGTAGACTTTGAATATATTATTACGTCTTCTGAGATAGAAGCACTAATCCTAGAAATGAATTTAATTAAAAAGTATGACCCGAAATATAATGTTATGTTAAAGGATGATAAATCTTATCCGTATTTAAAAATAACTTCAGAACGACATCCTAGATTACTTATCACTCGTAAAGTGAAAAAGGATAAGGGAAGGTATTTCGGTCCATACCCAAACGTTATTGCTGCAAGGGAAACGAAGAAGTTACTTGATAGAATTTATCCTTTGCGAAAATGTAATAATCCCTCAGGAAAGCCATGTTTGTATTATCATATGAACCAATGTTTAGCGTGTAGTGAAAAACCACCTTCTGAGGAATATTATAAAGATATTATTCATGATATTACCTCGTTCTTACAGGGAGGTTTTAAAGAAATAAAACAAAATTTAATTCAAAAAATGCAAGATGCTAGTGAACAGTTAAACTTCGAGCGAGCTAAAGAACTTCGTGATCAAATACAACACATTGAAGTCGTGATGGAACAACAGAAAATGACCTTAAATGATAGAGTCGATCGAGATGTATTTGGTTACAGTTATGATAAAGGTTGGATGTGTATCCAAGTATTCTTTATCCGTCAGGGAAAACTTATAGAAAGAGATGTATCTGTATTTCCTTTCTTTGATGAACCAGATGAAACATTTATTAGCTTTATCGGGAGATTTTATTTACACGAAAATCATCCAAAGCCAAAACAAATTTTTGTTCCAATTGGTACAGAAACAGAACTATTACAAGAGTTGTTAGAGCTTGATGTTCATACTCCATATCGTGGCAAGAAAAAAGAGTTAGTTGAATTAGCAATGGAAAACGCAAAGGCTTCTTTACTAGAGAAATTCTCTATTATTGAACGAGACGAGGAGCTTACTATTCTTGCAGTTGATAAACTAGGAAGTGCATTAAATATTGAAATACCTCATCGAATTGAGGCCTTTGACAATTCAAATATTCAAGGTGCAGACCCGGTATCGGCCATGGTGGTTTTCGTGGATGGCAAGCCAAGTAAGAAGGATTATCGAAAATATAAAATTAAAGATGTTAAAGGTCCAGATGACTATGAAACAATGAGAGAAGTAATCAGAAGAAGATATACACGTGTTCTAAAGGACTCTCTCCCTTTACCAGACTTAATCCTTGTAGATGGTGGGAAGGGACAAATGAGTGCAGCTATAGATGTACTTGAAAATGAATTAGGATTGGATATTCCCTTATGCGGGCTGGCAAAGGATGATAAACATAGAACTAGTGAATTATTGTATGGTGAGCCGCCCAGTGTTGTTCCGCTTGAAAGACAATCACAAGAATTTTATTTAATTCAGCGGATACAAGATGAGGTACACCGCTTTGCTATTACATTTCATAGACAACTTCGTGGAAAGAACTTATTCCAATCTGAACTCGATAAAATTCCTGGTGTGGGTGAAAAAAGAAGGAAATTATTATTATCTCACTTTAAATCAGTAAAAGAAATTCGAAATGCTTCAATTCAAGATATAACTAAATTGGGTATCCCGCAAAATGTTGCAGAGATTGTTCTTCAACATTTAAATGAAACGGAAAATAAAAAAGATGCTGAAGACTAATCCCATTTTCAGGGATAATGTCTCAGCATCCTTTTTATTCTACAAAAATAATGGTGAATTCAACTTGATGTATTTTTTTTCTGACTTCTTCAATACACTCACACTCTTTACCTTTAAGTATAGTAATGGCCTCAGCTAGAAAGCCTGCTTCTAATCGGAATTCTACATCTACAGGCATAGCTAAACGCTGAACAACTGCATCGGAGAGTAAGTGGAATTCAAGTTGATTATTCTTCTCTTTAAATAACTCCAATCTGCCCCAACCAACTTTTTCAAAAAAATAAATAATATCACTTAAGGCATTAATTTCAAATTTTCTAGCTAAGTTTCTTCCCATGAAATATAGTAATGCTTCTGCTTCATTTCCAAATAAATCTGGCAAACTTACATATCGCAGTAGATCATATCCTGCCCCTCTTGATTGAATTTGATCCAGTAATTCAATTGGAAGCGTCTCTTTGTTTGTTTTCATCGTTAGATTCCTTCCTGTAAGAAAAGTCACATAGTACCATTATAAGTCTAATGATATTATCCATGCATTTTAATTTAAACGCAAGGGTATTGAGTATGGTATTTATGTTTATTCGTTGACTAAAAATGAATACCTTTTCTTGACGCTAATTAGAGATAGTCGTACAATAAACATGTTGCAAAATCTACATTTTAGACAAAAATATTCTTTTTGTATTTGTGTGAAATGTCAGACTAATTACTAAAATCATCAAAAGAACTAAGGGGGGGTATCACATGGCGGAACATAGGGAGTATTTTTATAGGAGATTACACTCGTTACTCGGGGTAGTTCCTATCGGGATTTTCATGGTTCAACACTTGGTTATTAACCACTTTGCAGTATATGGAGAGGAAAGCTTTAATAAAGCAGCAAACTTCATGCATAATCTTCCTTTCGTACTTGCATTGGAAATCTTTGTTATTTATTTACCCATTTTATTCCACGCGATTTTAGGGGTTTATATTGTATTTATTGCTAAAAACAATGTAAGAAGATATGGATTTGTCCGTAACTGGTTATTTTATGTACAACGTGTAACAGGAATTATTACGCTAGTATTTATTGCGTGGCATGTGTTTGAAACTCGTGTACAAGTAGCTTTAGGAGCGAGCTTGGATTACAGTCTTATGGAAGGGATTTTAACAAATCCATTCATGTTCTGGTTTTATATTATTGGTGTTCTTTCTGCTGTTTTCCATTTCTCTAATGGTTTATGGGGCTTCTTGGTTTCTTGGGGTATTGCACAATCACCAAGATCACAAAAGATTGTTACATACGCTACAATACTAGTGTTCTTAGTAGTTAGTTATATCGGTATTAGAACTTTAATTACATTCGCTTATGGAGTTTAAGGAAAGAGAGAAGGAGTGAGGTTTCATAATGAGTAACCGTAAAATCGCTGTTGTTGGCGGAGGCTTAGCTGGTCTAATGGCTACAATCAAGGCTGCTGAAGCTGGTGTAAGCGTTGACTTATTTTCAATTGTTCCAGTTAAACGTTCTCACTCTGTATGTGCCCAAGGTGGTATAAATGGTGCAGTAAATACTAAAGGGGAAGGGGACTCTCCGTGGATTCATTTTGATGATACCGTTTACGGAGGAGACTTCTTAGCAAACCAACCACCGGTAAAAGCAATGTGTGAAGCGGCACCGGGAATTATTAATATGTTAGACCGTATGGGTGTTATGTTTAACCGTACACCTGAAGGTTTACTTGACTTCCGTCGTTTTGGTGGTACACAACACCACCGTACAGCATTTGCTGGGGCAACTACAGGTCAGCAATTATTATATGCATTAGATGAACAAGTTCGTCGCTACGAAGTTGAAGGTTTGGTAACAAAATATGAGGGATGGGAATTTCTTGGAGCAGTATTAGATGATGAAGGTGTCGGAAGAGGTATCGTCGCTCAAGATATGAAGACTCATGAGATTAAATCATTCCCTTCAGATGCAACTATAATGGCAACTGGTGGACCAGGAATTATCTTTGGTAAATCTACCAACTCCATGATTAATACTGGTTCTGCAGCATCCATACTGTACCAACAAGGTGCTAAATATGCAAATGGTGAATTTATTCAAATCCACCCTACTGCAATTCCTGGGGACGATAAGCTTCGTCTTATGAGTGAATCTGCTCGTGGTGAAGGTGGACGTGTTTGGACATATAAAGATGGAGAACCATGGTATTTCCTAGAGGAAAAATATCCTGCATATGGAAACCTAGTACCTAGAGATATTGCGACTCGTGAAATCTTTGATGTCTGTGTAAATCAAAAATTAGGTATTAATGGTGAGAACATGGTATATCTAGACCTTTCTCACAAAGATCCTAAAGAACTTGATGTTAAACTTGGTGGTATCATCGAAATCTATGAAAAGTTCGTAGGTGAAGATCCACGTAAAGTACCGATGAAAATTTTCCCTGCTGTTCACTACTCTATGGGTGGACTATGGGTTGATTATAATCAAATGACAAGTATTCCTGGAATCTTTGCGGCTGGTGAATGTGATTATTCACAGCATGGTGGAAACCGTTTAGGTGCTAACTCATTACTATCTGCTATATATGGTGGTATGGTTGCTGGTCCTAAGGCAATTGAATATGCAGATGGTTTAGATAAACACGTAGAAGATATTGACCCTAGTCTTTTCGAAAAACGTGTGAAAGAAGAAGAAGAGAAGTTCGAGGCTCTTATGAATATGAGCGGAGAAGAAAATGCTTATCAAATTCACCATGAACTTGGTGAATGGATGACTGATAATGTTACAGTAGTTCGTGAGAATCCGAAACTATTAAAAACCGATGAAAAGATTCAAGAATTACTTGAGCGTTTTGAAAATATTAATATCAACGATACTTCTCGCTGGAATAACCAAGGTGTTATGTTTACTCGTCAGCTTAAAAATATGCTACATCTGGCTCGTGTTATTACAATCGGTGCGTATAATCGTAATGAGAGTCGCGGGGCACATTATAAGCCAGAATTCCCAGAGCGTAATGATGAGGAATGGTTAAAGACAACAATTGCAGAATTTGATGCAAAAGAGAATGCACCAGTGTTCTCTTATGAAGATGTTGATGTATCCTTAATTCCGCCACGTAAACGTGATTACACGACAAAACACTAGGACGGGAAAGCAAATAGCGAAGGGAGTAAGTGAAAATGGCTGAACAAAAGACTGTTACTTTTATTATTACGCGTCAAGATAGCCCAGATTCTGCTCCATATGACGAAACATTTAATGTTCCATATCGTAAAAATATGAACGTTATTTCTGGGTTAATGGAAATTCGTAAAAATCCCGTTAATGCTAAAGGGGAAAAGACAACACCAGTAGCATGGGATATGAACTGTTTGGAAGAGGTTTGTGGAGCGTGTTCTATGGTAATCAATGGAGTGCCAAGACAATCTTGTGCGGCACTTGTAGATGAATTAGAACAACCAGTTCGACTAGAGCCGATGTCTACATTCCCTGTAGTTCGTGACTTGGTAATTGACCGTGAACGTATGTTTGATGCGTTAAAACAAGTTAAAGCATGGATTCCAATTGATGGTACTTACGATTTAGGACCAGGGCCTCGTATGCCAGAGAAAAAACGTCAGTGGGCTTATGAATTATCAAAATGTATGACTTGTGGAGTTTGTTTAGAGGCTTGTCCAAATGTAAATGACAAATCAAACTTTATTGGACCTGCTCCAATCTCTCAAGCTCGTTTATTTAACTCACACCCAACAGGTGAAATGAATGCTAGTGAGAGATTAGAAGGATTGATGGAAGATGGCGGACTAGTAGGTTGCGGTAACTCTCAAAACTGTGTACAAGTTTGTCCGAAAGGGATTCCATTAACAACTTCTATTGCAGCAATGAACCGTGCAGCTACTGTACAATCATTTAAGAATTTCTTTGGTAGCGATAACGCACATTAATTCCAAAATTTATACACAACAAGATCCTTACCGCATGTTAGGTAGGGGTCTTTTTTTCATCAACGTGAAAGGGATGTAAATCATGCGTAAGATTTCTTATATTGAAGACTTCACTAAATGGAGAGAAGAATTTTCCTTTTTTATACCTATTCGTATTCGTTTTTCAGAAACGGATATGTTTGGACATGTTAACAATGTTAGTCCTTTTATTTACTTTGAAGAAGCCCGGATAGAATATTTAAAATCAGTCGGTGTTTTTGGTGACAATACAAATACAGAGGGAATTCCAATTGTAGCTGACTTACAATGTGATTATCATAGACAATTGTTTTTCCAAGATAGTTTACGGATCTATGTTAAGGCAGCACAAGTAGGAAATACATCATTCGATATTCATTATATGGGTGTCAATCAGGATGATGAAGTTTGTCTATCTGGTAGAGGACGGATAGTTTATATAAATTCCGCTACAGGAAAACCATTACCTCTGGGTGAAGATATCAAAGAAAAACTATTGGTTACAAGTGGTACGAATTAAATAAGTTATTGTTATTTAACACGGTTTGCTAGAAACTGTGCGGTAACCACTGCTAATCTCTCAAAAAAATAAATGGGTATAGTGGTATGATTCCGCTCCGGCAGAATACTCCGCTTTCCACGGGCACGGCCTCAGCCTCCTCGCGGAAAGTTCACCGCTGCGGGGTCTTCGGACACGTGCTATTCCCGTAGGAGTCTCCGTATTCTGCCTGCGCTGGTTTAGTATTCTAATTATTGTTAGTTATTAATCATATTTTTGGATTTAAGTGGTTCTATTGCCCTTAATCACTTATTACTAGCGAAGGAAATACACGGAGACTCCTTGAAAAAGAAAATCACTTTTTCTGCGTGCGATGTATCGCTCTAGTAGCGTTCCTTGTCCTGCGGGAGGATAGGCTTCGGTGAGACCCCACAGTGCGATAGCACGAGGAGGCTCACCAGCCGCCCGCGGAAAGCGGAGTGTATTTCCGTAGCGGGTATGATTCGCTACCATAATGCTTAGTTACCGCACAGTTTCTAATAAACTTTGGTATTAATAACTATCAATAGCTATCCATAAATAAAAACCGACTTTCGATAAGGAAAGTCGGTTTTTTCTAGAGCTTTAATTCACCCATGCGGATGAGCTCTACAACTGCCTGTGAACGCCCCTTGACTCCTAATTTTTGCATAGCATTTGAAATGTGGTTACGGACAGTTTTTTCAGAAATAAACAATTCCTGGGCAATTTCCTTTGTTGTTTTGTCTTGAACTAAGAGCTCAAATACTTCTTTTTCTCGTTTCGTTAATAATTGCTTCGGTTTATACTCGTTGTCCTTCAAATGTTAACCCCTCCTTGCTGTCATAGAGCTGCAGTATGAAGGGAAATTATTTAGTCACTAATAGCTTATGTGTAGAATACTAATAGGTGCGCACATTTCATTGATGAAAAAAATATATTATCTTACCCCCTTTTACCTATGAAAAATACTTTTTATAAATTATTCATAAGTTTTTCGTTTCTTTATGATAAAATATGACTATATGACTGGAATTTCGGGAGGAAACGTCTTGGAAAACAAAAACTCAACAGAATCTATTGCTCAATTAGAAAAAACACTCCGACATATATCGGGAGCAATCAAGCAAAATGGTCGTAAGATTTTAAATAACTATCCTATTACAAACCCACAATTCATTGCCTTACAGTGGCTGAGAGAAGAAGGGGATCTGACAATTGGTGAATTATCCTCTAAGAATGGGCTTGCGTTTAGTACGACAACAGACTTAGTTGATCGCATGGAAAAAAACGATTTAGTGGAACGTGTTCGAGATACTAATGATCGACGTGTCGTTCGTATACATGTATTAGAAAAGGGTCATCGTATTATTGAAGAGGTTATTTTGAAACGACAAAATTACCTTAATGAAGTCTTAGAGAACTTTTCTGAAGAACAAACGAAAACATTGATTGAACTTCTTAATCTATTGCATCATCAAATGAAAACTGTAAATGAAAAATAACATCTTAGAAGAGGCGGTAGTTTTGAATAAACCTATTGGTGTCATCGACTCGGGAGTCGGTGGATTAACAGTTGTACACGAATTAATGAGACAACTTCCAAGAGAAAAACTAATTTATCTTGGTGATACTTTACGTTGTCCATATGGTCCAAGAACAGAAAAAGAAATCATTCGTTTTACTTGGGAAATGGTTGATTTTCTATTAACTAAGGATATAAAGATGCTAGTTGTCGCTTGTAATACTGCCACAGCATATACGTTAGAACAATTGCAGAAAAATCTTACAATACCTGTTGTTGGTGTTATTCAGCCAGGAGCACGAGCAGCGATTAAATCAACACTAAATAACCATGTAGGTATCATCGGAACTGAAGGTACTGTTCGTAGTAATGCATATTCAAATGCCTTAACAATGCTAAAGCCTGGATTGAACACTATCTCTTTGGCATGCCCAACATTTGTGCCAATTGTGGAGCAGGGTATACTTTCCGGTAGCTATGCTGAAAAGACGGTAGAACATGGGCTATTACCTTTGAAGCAGTTTAGTGAAATGGATACACTAATCTTAGGATGTACGCACTACCCATTGCTTAAAGAAGTCATCCAACAGGTAGTTGGACCTGATATAACTTTAATCTCCTCAAGTGAAGAAACTGCTAGAGAAACAAGTACAATACTTCAAATAAACCAGTTATTAAATGATGAAACAGAACCATGTTACCATCAATTTTACACAACTGGTGATGTTGATAACTTTACATCACTCACGAAACGTATTTTTAATAGTTCCATTGATAATCTTAAGTCTGTAGCTATTGAAAAAGCAGTTATATAACCTATAAATATTTTAAAAAATGGATTTGCACATCAAATTATTGGATTTGATGTGCAGATTTTTTTTTATTCAAAAGGTCTAAATTAAAAATAGGCTCGTATACATAGTAGTACAAACCATCGTAGGAGGGAATGACATGAGAAAGCGAAATTTGCTAATATTACTTGCATCATTATTTACGTTAATGTTATTAACTGGATGTTTCCAAGGAGAGCAATCACTGCCTGATATGGATCCACCACCGAATGCGGAAGCTGTTGATGGACAAGAAAATCAAGCAACTGATAATGAGGCAGGTAATCAAGAGGAAACGGAAGAAGCTGATCAATCAGAAGAGGCGACTCAAACTGTAATGCGTCAGTTATTTCTACTAGATTCGAATGGATTAGTAGCGCCACAAAATGTTGAATTACCGGTACCGGACTCTAAAGAAGTTGCTTCACAAGTGCTAGAATATCTTGTGCAGGATGGACCGGTTACATCATTATTACCAAATGGATTCCAAGCAGTATTACCTGCTGGAACAGAAGTACTTGGATTAAGCATTGAAGCAGGTACGGCCACTGTTGATTTATCGGAAGAATTTAATGAGTATGCAGCAAAGGATGAAAAGAGAATATTAGAAGCAATGACATTTACCTTAACCCAATTTGATACGATTGATCGTGTTAAGCTTCGGGTTGGTGGTAAGGATTTATCTTCAATGCCAGTTGATGGTACTCCAATTTCAAATGGATACACCAGAGCGAATGGAATTAACATAGTACAGACAGATACAGTCGATTTGATCAACAGTAAAGCGGTTACCATGTATTTTCCGACAGAACACGATGATAACCAATATTTTGTTCCGGTAACCCAATACCTAGAAGTCAAAGATGGAGATGTTCATCAGGCAATCGTAGATGCACTTATAGAAGGGCCTGCTTATGACACGAATCTAATGCATGTTTTTAATGATCAGACCATGTTACTAAATAATCCTAAATTAAATAGCGGAGTATTAGAGCTTGAATTTAATCAGGATATTTTAAAAGATATGGAAAATGGAGTAATAGCAGATGAAGTAATGGAAACTTTGGTACGCACCCTTACAGAACAAGAATCAATTGAAGCGGTTAATATCAAGGTTGAAAATGTCGAGCAAATAGCCAATGAAAGTGGAGAAGTTTACTCAGAACCTGTAACACGTGATTCACTTACACCATCTGAAAAGTTATAATAGTATAAGATAAGAGGAGCAGGCAATTTTGCTCTTCTTTTTTTATTATTATTGATGAATCTTTAGGTAAAGAGGAAAGTATTTAGGGATTGAGATACATACATCAATCCTTACTTGAGCATCTGATTGTAATAAGGTGAATCTTTCCAGTAAAATATGATAAGCTAAATTCTAGAGAAGGAGGAGTTTAAACATGAGAACCGATCAACGAAATGTAAATAATTTACGACCTATTACCATTACTACAAATTTTATAAAGCATCCAGAAGGCTCTGTCTTAATACAAGTTGGCGAAACAAAAGTAATTTGTAATGCTACCATTGAAGACAGGGTTCCTCCTTTTATGCGTGGACAAGGAAAAGGGTGGATCACTGCAGAATATGCTATGTTACCCCGTGCCACTCAAGATAGAAATATTCGTGAGTCTTCTAAAGGAAAAGTATCTGGAAGAACTATGGAGATTCAAAGACTAATTGGAAGAGCTCTTCGCTCAGTAGTTGATTTAGATAATATTGGAGAAAGAACGGTATGGATTGACTGTGATGTCATTCAAGCGGACGGTGGGACAAGAACCGCCTCTATTACTGGAGCGTATGTTGCTCTTGTTCTTGCTTTTGGTAAACTATTAGAGAAAAACACATTAAAGAAAATGCCAGTAACGGATTTTCTTGCAGCTACATCAGTCGGTATACTTCCGGATGGAACGGAGATATTAGATTTGAACTATGAAGAAGACTCTAAAGCAAATGTCGATATGAATATTGTGATGACTGGTTCAGGTGAATTCGTTGAAATACAAGGAACCGGAGAAGAAGCGACGTTTTCTATGGATCAATTACAAAAACTATTGAAACTAGCAGATGAAGGTTTACAGGAAATCTTTACATTACAAAAAGAATCCTTGGGAGAACTAGTAACACGTATCGGTGAAACACGTAAATAAGGAGTTAAATAAATGAAAGAAATCTTAATTGCTACAAGGAATGCTGGAAAAGCAGAAGAATTTAAAACATTATTCGACCGATATGGAATTAAAGCAGTTTCTTTATTAGACATAGAAGAAGAACTGCCCGATATTGAAGAAACTGGGTCAACATTTGAAGAGAATGCTGCTTTAAAATCGGAAGGAATATGTAAGATATTAAATATCCCCGTTATGGCAGATGACTCGGGGTTAATCATTGATGCATTAGATGGGAGACCGGGAATTTATTCTGCACGTTATGCAGGAGAACCTAAAGATGATAAGAAGAATATTCATAAAGTATTACAAGAGTTAGTAAATGTACCTGAAGAAGAGCGTACTGCCAGGTTTGTATGTGTGCTATCTGTTTCTATACCTGGTAAACCAACCCTTTATAAGAAAGGTATCTGTGAGGGGACAATTGGAACGGAAGAAATAGGAAATCATGGATTTGGTTATGATCCTATTTTTATTCCTAATGGATATAAGCAAACTATGGCAGAACTTACTCCAGATGAGAAAAATAAGATAAGTCATCGTAGCAATGCAATTAGTCAGTTAGAGGATTGGATTAAAAATCAAGGCTAGTGGAGTGGATATCGTGACAAAAGTAGTAATCTTGAGTGATAGCCATGGATTAACAAAAGAAATTCAACATATTAAGAATCGTGAGAAAGCCGATTTTGTTATTCATTGTGGTGATTCCGAACTTAGAGAAGATGCCAAAGAATTAGAAAATGTTATTACAGTTGCAGGAAATTGTGATTTCAATGGGAAATTTCCTAATGAACAGAAGAAGGAAATTAATGGTTTAACATTTTTTGTTGTGCACGGCCATTTACATAATGTGAAAATGAACCTGATGAATTTAGCTTATAGTGCAGAAGAAAAAAGTGCAGATATCGTTTGTTTTGGCCATTCACATATCGCAGGAGCGGAAAAGGTCAATCAAAAGTTATTCCTAAACCCTGGAAGTATTCGTTTGCCAAGAACACGATCAGAGAAAACTTATGCAATCATAACTTGGGAAACAAACGAGGAAATAGCAGTTGATTTTATCACATTAGAAGGCAAGAAGGTTGAAGAGTTATCTTTTGTAACGAGTTTATAAGATTTCAGTTGAAGGATAGACCGTTTAGATATCCTTCAACTGATGCTTTATTTTGCGAATAAGAATTAAGTGTTGACAATAAAAACGAAACTGCCTATAATGATTCTTGTGACCAAAAAAATGCATGGAATTGTTTAAAAAATAATATAATACTTATATCTGACATGCGGGTGTAGTTTAATGGTAAAACTCCAGCCTTCCAAGCTGATGTCGTGGGTTCGATTCCCATCACCCGCTCTTATACATTTGTCCCAGTAGCTCAGCAGGATAGAGCAACAGCCTTCTAAGCTGTGGGTCGGGAGTTCGAATCTCTCCTGGGACGTCTAAGAAAAGAAACCTATTTCCATAGGTTTCTTTTTTAATGTTTTGGTATTCCTAAGAAGTATGCTTAGGAGTTTACCATGTATTTTACTTATATTAATCGATAAAACTACGATAAGAGGTGAAAACATGCATACAGAGGATGAAAATATTATTCTCTTTCCAAAATGGAAAGAATCATTAAAAGAAGAGAGTCTTCAAGACTTGCAGGCAAAGCGGTATGAAGAAGCTTTGGAAAAGATAAATGAACTAATTCAATATCAAGTAACTGACCAGGAAATACTAATTGGTAAAATGATGTGTTTAATGGAATTAGGTCGCTTGCAGGAAGCGGAAGATATGTGCGAAGAAATTATCCAAGATAAACATAATGAGCATTATTTCCATTTTGTACATATTTATCTCACTATTTTATTTCAATCTAATAAATATGACCTTCTAAAGGAAAGAATAGAGGAGGAACTTACATCTGATAACCTGCCATCTATCCTTAGAGAACAATTCTTACAGTTATATGATGTGAGTGAAAAAATGGAATCTGATCTTGTGGACGAAAAGACATCTCTTTACATAGAAGAATTATTACAAGCTGTTAAAAGTTCTGATCATAAGAAACAATGGCGCAATATTATGCAGCTAAGAAGAATGAATATTAAACCTGATACTGCGGTTATTAAATTACTAGTTCATCATAGCGTACACCCAGTAATAAAAACCGCCATTTTCATATGGTTACAAGAACAAAGCTATTCAAAGTTGGTTAAGGTTAATAAACTTGGGCAAGAATTACAGGTAAAGCCTATCGACATTCCCGAAATTAAAGAACTAGATATATATAAAGCAATTATGTATGACCTAAGAAACTTTGAACAAAATAATCCAATTATGAACATATTTTTATCTGAATCGTTATATCGTTACCTTTATGTACATTATCCAATACTTCCGCCAAGTGATGATAAAGAATTAATCTCAGAGACTTTAGTGAATTTCAGTAATTATATTTTAGACCATGGTGGAGAGGACCCGATGGATAAGCATCTTAAATACTACCTTGATGAAATAATAAAAAGTGAACATCTATATCTATCTATCATTGAGGATTAAGTCATTAACTTTTGCTTATGGCTTGAAAGGGTATATAAATATGGTATAATAAGATGGTTGCAAATTAACAAGTGAATTGTAATTTAAGGTTAAATCTAATTAATGAATTTAAGTAGTTAATGGAAATAATAGATTTTGGAGGGAATTTATATGTCAGTAAAATGGGAGAAAAAAGAAGGTAATGAAGGAGTATTAACGTTTGAAGTTCCTGCAGAGGAATTTGAAACAGCTTTAGATAAAGCCTTCGCAAAGGTTGTTAAAACAGTTCAGGTTCCAGGATTCCGTAAGGGTAAAATGCCACGTGCAATGTTCGAGAAACGTTTCGGTGTGGAATCTCTATATCAAGATGCAGTAGATATCGTATTACCTGATGCTTATGTAAAAGCAGTGGAAGAGTCTGGAATTGATCCAATTGATCAACCAAGCATTGATATTAAAGAAATTGAAAGAGGAAAAGCATTAGTATTTACCGCAGATGTGACAGTTAAACCTGAAGTAAAACTAGGTGATTACAAAGGTCTAGAGGTAGAAGAACTTGAAGTTGCTGTAACAGATGAGGATGTAGATAACGAATTACAACAACTTAGAGAGCGTCATGCAGAGTTAGTTGTAAAAGAAGAAGGTTCCGTTGAAGAAGGCGACACTGTAGTAATGGACTTTGAAGGATTCTTAGATGGTGAAGCTTTCGAGGGTGGTAAAGGTGAAAATCATTCATTAGAAATTGGCTCAGGTCAATTTATTCCTGGATTTGAAGAAAAATTAGTTGGTAAAGAAGCTGGCGTTGAAACGGAAATTCAAGTAACGTTCCCAGAAGATTACCATGCTGAAGAATTAGCTGGTAAAGAAGCTACATTCAAAGTTACTATCCATGAAATTAAGTCAAAAGAACTACCTGAATTAGATGATGAATTTGCAAAAGATGTTGATGATGAAGTAGAAACATTAGATGCATTAAAAACTAAAAAACGTGAGCAACTAGAATCAGAGAAGAAACAAAATGCAGATAATGCAAAACGTGAAGAGTTGATTAATAAAGCAACTGATAATGCAGAAGTTGAAGTTCCAGTAGTTATGGTAGATTCTGAGCTTGATCGTATGATGCGTGAATTTGAACAACGTCTTCAAATGCAAGGTATGACGCTTGATCTTTACTACCAATTCTCTGGTCAAGATGAGAATGCATTAAAAGAACAAATGCGCGAAGATGCTGGTAAGCGAGTTAAAACAAACCTTACATTAGAAGCAATTGTAAAAGCTGAAAACCTAGACGTTTCTGATGAAGACGTAAATGCTGAGTTAGAAACAATGGCAGGTATGTATGGTACTGATAAGGAACAATTGAAGCAAATGCTAGGTGGAAACCTAGATGCAATTAAGGAAGATTTATTATTCCGTAAAGCAATTGATTTCTTAGTAGAAAATAGTAAAACAGTTGCATAATTAAATACAAAACTGTTACGATACAAAAAACAAGGTGCGAGATTTCGTACCTTGTTTTTTTACACTATGATAATTGTTACTACTAAAAAAGCTAGGATTATAACCCTTTTCTTTAGTAATTTAAAGGTATTTTTAGTATGATTAAAAAACAAAGTCCAATCTTGCGCGTTTCATTGTCAATTTTATTGGGCATAGTGACATATACTAATATAAACTAATGAAATACAAAATGATTAGTTATGGATTATATTTAGATTGAATACAAAGTAAACCACTATCAAGATGCGTATATAGCAAACTCAGGGTAAATTATTTTGTTTTCAAAACACCTTCTGATATGATAACTATTATAACTTAACGTTTTGTGTTATTCGACCAGAAACTTTAGGGGTGAATTTAATGTTTAAATTTAATGATGAAAAAGGGCAACTTAAGTGCTCGTTTTGTGGTAAGAGTCAAGAACAAGTACGTAAACTAGTCGCTGGACCTGGCGTTTATATATGTGATGAATGTATAGAACTTTGTACTGAAATCGTAGAGGAAGAGCTTGGAACAGAAGAAGAATTGGAATTCAAAGAAGTTCCAAAACCAAAAGAAATCTGTGACATATTAGACGATTATGTAATTGGACAAGAAAAGGCCAAAAAGAACCTTTCTGTAGCGGTATATAATCATTACAAGCGTATTAACTCACCTAAGAGTAATGATGATGTGGAACTATCCAAGAGTAATATTGCAATGCTTGGGCCAACAGGTAGTGGTAAAACACTACTTGCCCAAACTTTAGCTAGAATACTCAATGTTCCATTTGCAATGGCAGATGCCACTTCTCTAACAGAAGCCGGATATGTTGGTGAAGATGTAGAGAACATTTTGCTTAAGCTAATTCAAGCGGCAGATTATGATATTGAAAAAGCTGAAAAAGGTATCATTTATATTGATGAGATTGACAAAGTTGCACGTAAATCCGAGAATCCGTCTATCACTCGAGATGTTTCTGGTGAAGGTGTTCAACAAGCACTTCTTAAAATCTTGGAAGGAACTGTAGCGAGTGTGCCTCCTCAAGGTGGACGTAAACACCCACATCAAGAGTTTATCCAAATCGACACAACAAACATCCTATTTATTTGTGGTGGAGCATTTGATGGTATCGAGCAAATCATTAAACGAAGACTTGGTAAAAAGGTTATTGGATTCGGTGCCAATGAAAAGCAGGAAGAGTTGGATAAAGGTCAATTACTAGCAAAAGTCTTACCTGAGGATTTACATCGCTTCGGATTAATCCCAGAATTTATTGGAAGATTACCTGTTATTGGTAGCTTAGAGCCATTAGATGAATCTGCTTTAGTTGAGATATTAACAAAGCCAAAGAACGCTCTAGTTAAACAATATGAGAAATTATTCCAAATAGATAATGTTGAACTCGAATTTGAAGAGGAAGCATTAGTAGAAATTGCTAAAAAAGCCATTGAACGAAATACTGGTGCTCGTGGCTTACGATCCATCATCGAAACTATTATGTTAGATGTAATGTTCGAACTTCCTTCTCGTGAAGATATTAAAAAATGTGTCATCACCAAGGAAACAGTCACCAACGAAAACGGTAGTCCAAAACTGTATTTTACTGATGGAACCGTTACGGAAGAAATTACAAAGTTACCAAAAGAAAGTGCTTAATCAATAAACAAACATTAACCAAAGAGGCTGACTAGGATTCTTTGCTCCCAACCAGATGATCATCTGAAGCGGAATTAAAGTCCCTAGTCAGCCCTTTTTTATCAGCTTATTAATTTAAAGCTTAATATTGATTACAAAATATGTTAGAAACTGTGCGGTAAATAAGCATCTTGGATAGAGGACCATACTCGCTACGGAAATACACTCCGCTTTCCGCGGGCGGCTGGTGAGCCTCCTCGAGCTTACGCACTGCGGGGTCTCACCTATGCCTATCCTCCCGCAGGACAAGGAATGCTACGGCAGCAATGCATCGCACGCAGAAAAAGTGATGTTCTTTTTCAAGGAGTCTCCGTGTATTTCCTTCGCTAGTAAGAAGGAAATGAATAAATTTAATAGCATTTAATTATTAAAATACGTAATTTAACCTCTAACATTAATTAGAAAACTAAACCAGCGCAGGCAGAATACGTAGACTCCTGCGGGAAAAGCACGTGTCCGAAGACCCCGCAGAGGCGAACTTCCCTCGAGGAGGCTGAGGCCGGGCCCGCGGAAAGCGGAGTATTCTGCCGGAGCGGTGTCGAACAGCTATACCCAATAACTAATTCTGTTTTAATTAAACTAGTTACCGCGCAGTTTCTATCAACTGTTGTTTTGAAAAGAATAAACATTTAGATGCTAAATGAATAAGAGAAGTGTGACCGGTTGGATCTGGCTGGTAGGTAATATCAAGAATTAGTTACTAAAACCAAGGGTAAACTAATTAGGAAACTCAATTAATTTACAAACTAATAACAGTTCTATAAACTTTAAGAGGATATAGACATATTTTTAAAATGAAATTTGATTGTTTGGAGGTACATACATAATGTCAAGTGATACAAAACAAGTTCCCCTCCTCCCATTACGTGGTTTATTAGTATTTCCAACAATGGTACTTCATCTAGATGTAGGAAGAGAAAAATCTGTTGCAGCAATTGAAAAAGCAATGGTAGATGATCAAATTATCTTTCTTGCAGCTCAAAAAAAAGTAAGTATCGATGAGCCAACCCCTGAAGAAATTTACCGTATAGGTACATTAGCAAAGATTAAACAAATGCTAAAGCTTCCAAATGGAACATTTCGTGTACTTGTGGAAGGGCTAAACCGAGGAGAAATTATACGATTTATCGATCAAGAAGAGGAATTCGTAGTAGAAGTACAAGATTTAGAGGAAGAATATGGCGACGCAATCGAAGAAGAAGCATTAATGCGTAACATATTAAAACTTTTTGAACAATATGTAAAAGTGTCTAGGAAGATCACAAAAGAAACTCTTACAACAGTTAGTGATATTGAAGAACCAGGCAGATTAGCGGATATAATTACATCTCATCTTTCTCTTAAATTAAAAGAAAAACAAGATTTACTTGAAATGTTGAATACACAGGAAAGACTACATCATTTAATCCAATTAATATCGAATGAAAAGAAAGTATTAGACTTAGAGAAGAAAATTGGTCAACGAGTAAAGTCTTCCATGGAGAAAACACAAAAAGAGTACTATCTCCGGGAGCAAATGAAGGCTATTCAAAAAGAACTCGGTGATAAGGATGGTAAATCTGGTGAAGTAAGCGACTTGCGAAAAAAAATCGGTGAGTCGGATATGCCAGAACGAATTAGAGAAGTTGCACTAAAGGAATTAGGGCGATATGAAAAAGTTCCACAGTCATCTGCAGAGAGTGCAGTAATTCGTAATTATTTAGAATGGTTATTAGCCTTACCATGGACTGAAAAGTCACAGGATACAATAGAAATTAAGTTAGCTCAAGAGATACTAGATAGGGATCATTATGGGCTGGATAAGGTCAAAGAAAGGATTCTAGAATACTTAGCTGTTCAAAAGCTAACAAATTCTTTAAAGGGACCTATTCTTTGTTTGGTAGGACCTCCTGGTGTCGGAAAAACTTCCTTAGCCAGATCTATTGCTAAATCGGTTAATCGAAACTTCGTCAGAATATCCTTAGGTGGAGTTCGTGATGAGGCTGAGATTCGTGGTCATCGTAGAACTTATATTGGAGCAATGCCTGGTCGTATTATTCAGGGAATGCGTAAAGCTAAAACAGTGAATCCAGTATTTTTATTAGATGAAATAGATAAAATGTCAAATGATTTTCGTGGTGATCCATCTTCAGCTATGCTGGAAGTATTGGACCCGGAACAAAATAATAGCTTTAGTGATCATTTTATTGAAGAACCATATGATCTATCAAATGTATTGTTCATTGCAACTGCAAACTATGTAAATAATATACCAGGTCCACTTTTAGACAGGATGGAACTTATTTCATTATCAGGCTACACAGAGTTTGAGAAACTTCATATTGCAAAAGAACATCTGGTTCTAAAACAATTGAAAGAAAACGGCTTGAAAAAAAGCAATTTGCAAATTCGTGATGAAGCATTGTTGAAATTAATTAGAGTGTATACAAGGGAAGCTGGTGTTCGGACCCTTGAAAGGCAAATTGCAAAGATCTGCAGGAAAGCTGCCAAATTAATTGTATCAGATGAGAAGAAGCGTGTAGTTGTTACAGAGAAGAGCCTAGAAGATTTGCTAGGAAAACCAATCTTCCGCTATGGACAAATGGAAACAGAAAACCAAATTGGTGCTGCAACAGGTCTTGCGTACACAACAGCTGGCGGAGATACTCTATCGATAGAGGTTTCTCACTATCCTGGTAAGGGTAAACTTACTCTTACTGGAAAATTAGGAGATGTAATGAAAGAATCTGCTCAAGCTGCATTCAGTTATATTCGATCTAGAGCTGAAGAACTCGGTATTGAACCTGATTTTCATGAGAAATATGATATCCATATTCATGTTCCAGAAGGGGCAACCCCTAAGGATGGCCCATCAGCTGGAATAACAATGGCAACAGCCCTAGTATCAGCACTTTCCAATCGTGCAGTAAAAAAAGAAGTTGCCATGACAGGTGAAATTACATTAAGAGGTCGAGTTCTACCGATTGGTGGCCTCAAGGAGAAATCATTAAGTGCCCATCGCGCAGGAATCACAACGATTATCTTCCCTGAAGATAATAAAAAGGATTTAGACGATATTCCTGAAAGTGTAAGGAAAGAACTCACATTTATATCTGTAAGTCATTTAGACCAAGTCTTAGAGCACGCCTTAGTGGAGGAATCACATGAAAGTAACAAACGCTGAAATTGTAATAAGTGCAGTTAGTAAAAAACAATACCCAAATGATCTATTACCAGAGATTGCGTTAGCGGGGCGATCTAATGTTGGTAAATCTTCTTTTATCAATAAATTAATTAATCGTAAAAGTTTAGCTAGAACATCTTCAAAACCAGGAAAGACACAAACTTTAAATTTCTATAAAATAAATGATGCATTTTACTTCGTGGATGTTCCGGGATACGGATATGCAAAAGTATCCAAAACAGAACGTGAAAAATGGGGCAAGATGATGGAAGAATATTTCCAGACAAGAGAGAATTTAAAAGCGGTTCTCCTTGTTACGGATATACGACATGAGCCCACAAAAGATGACATCCAGATGTATGACTTCTTAAAGCATTTTGAACTACCCGTCATTGTTGTTGCAACCAAAATGGACAAAATACCAAAAGGTAAACGAGCAAGTCATTTAAAGAGAACAATTAATACGTTGCAAGTTGAAAAAGGTGATTTAGTATTGCCATTCTCAGCTGAAACTGGTGAAGGTAAAGATGAAGCTTGGGGTATATTAAAAAAATATCTATAATCACGATAAAAAGATCAAATTCATTTAGAATTTGGTCTTTTTTTGTTATGTAATCATCAATAAACATGATTTTTGATGATATTAGAGTCTCATGGAGTATCCTTTAGTAATTATAAGGGATATATAGTTATACGCCCATAACCGGGTTTCTTCCTTTTCAATTCTAATTTATCAGATAATTTGCAATTGGTTGTTCGACTAATAACTTGTTATACTTTTTAAGCAGGAGATGACTTTTGTCATTTCAAAAATAGGAAGAGAGGAATTATTTATCTTATGAGAAAACTGAAAATTACACTTTTTTTCGTATTATCAATAATGGTACTAGCTGCATGTGGCTCCAAGGAATCAACAACAGAGCCAAACGAAAGTTCATCAAGCAGCGATAGCGAAAATACAAGTTCGGAGTATGGGTTAATTGAGGAAGGTAAGCTTATTTTTGCTGCATCAGGAGAGTTCAAGCCGTTTAGTTATATGGAAGGTAATAAAATGATCGGTTATGACATTGCTGTAGCAGAAGCAATTGCTGAGAAGCTTGGGCTTGAAGCGGTTCAACAAAAAGCGAAGTTCTCTGGAATTGTTACCGGGGTAAATGAGGGGCGTTATGACATTGCTGTTGCTAGTCATACGATTACAGAGGAGAGGCTAGAGAAAGTTAACTTTTCAGAGGCCTATTATTATTCTGGCCCAGTTATTTATACCAGACCAGATAGTGATATTCAATCTGCGGACGATCTGAATGGTAAAGAAATCTCCGTATCAAGAGGTTCCACATATGTTGAGATTGCAGGGGAATACACGAACAATATTCCACAAGTTGATAGTGATGTTGTAGCATTACAGTCTTTGGCTAAGGGACATCATGATGCGGTGATTACCGATGACATAACAGGCCAAACAGCCATTCAGAATGGTCTTGAAATTGAAAACCGTGGACAATTAGGGGTTAGTGAGCAAGCTATTGCAGTTAATAAAGAGAATGATGCTTTATTAGAAGCAATTAACCAAGCACTTCAAGAGTTAAAAGACAGTGGTGAGCTAGCCAAACTCGCAGAAAAATGGATAGGTGTCGACATAACTCAAGAACCGGAAGAATTAGAATAGTTACTGTCTTGAGCTTGTAAAAATCATAAGGAGTTGTCACACGTTGTCTCATTTTTTTGATGTATTTATGGAAAGCTATCCGATATTCTTGGAAGGTCTAAAGATAACACTATATTTATCGGCTGCTTCCTTGGTCATGGCATTTGTTATTGGGTTGTTTTTTGCCATATTAAAAATCTCCAGTATTAAGCCATTACAATGGATTGCAGATGCTTACATTTGGTTAATAAGAGGTACTCCCTTAATTGTACAAATCTTTGTCCTATATTATGGGATTACTGAAATTATATTGATAGATGCATTTTGGGCGGGTGCTATTGGTTTAGCTATTCATAGTGGTGCTTATATTGCAGAAATAATCAGGGGATCTATTCAGTCCATTGCAAAAGGGCAGATGGAAGCTGGTAGATCACTTGGTATGACTAAGCTACAAACCATGAGAAGAATTATTCTACCACAGGCCTTTCGTAGGGCTATTCCTTCCCTAGGAAACCAATTCATAATTGGTATTAAAGACTCTTCACTTGTTTCCTTTATTGGAGCTCAAGAGTTATTTGGTGTTTCAAGCTCTTTAGGCTCTAATTCATTTGATTTTCTAACTTTCTATTCCATCGCGGCTATTTATTACTTAGTCATCGTATTAGTCCTATCTGTTGTTGTGAATAGAATAGAGAAAAGATTGGCGAAAAGTGATTAAGGAGGTGTTCTAGGGAATGGCTAAAAAATTAATGGTGCAGGTAGAACGATTAAATAAATCATTTGGAGACTTACATGTGTTAAGAAATATTAATCTCCAAGTTGAAGAAAGTGATGTTGTTGTTCTTATTGGTGCAAGTGGTTCTGGGAAAAGTACATTATTACGTTGCTTGAATTTTCTAGAGATTAAAGATGATGGGAAAATATTTCTGGAAGGTGAACAAGTTGAAAAGGATACACATAATTTGAATGAAATTCGTCAAAGAGTTGGCATGGTATTTCAACACTTTAATCTATTTCCGCATAAAACAGTATTAGAAAATGTGATTGAAGCACCCATTTTAGTGAAAAACACGCCCAAAAAACAGGCAATCGAAGAAGGGAAAGTATTATTAGATAAGGTTGGTCTGTCTGATAAATATCATGTTTATCCATCAACGTTATCAGGAGGACAAAAGCAAAGAGTTGCCATAGCTAGGTCACTTGCAATGAATCCAGAAGTAATGTTATTTGATGAACCAACCTCAGCTCTTGATCCAGAGTTAGTTGGAGAAGTGTTAAATACCATGAAAGAATTGGCTGAAGAGGGTATGACGATGGTTGTTGTAACTCATGAAATGGGATTTGCTCGTGAAGTAGGGGATAGGGTTGTTTATATGCATGATGGTAAAATCGTTGAATACGGAAAACCTGAAGAAATATTTGATGGCCCTAAAGAACAACGAACAAAAGAATTTTTAAGTTCTATTTTATAAGAGTCAAACAGAAATCCGAACTAATCTTACCATTAGTTCGGATTTTTCTTTTGCCTAAATTCCAGTATTTGTTGCAATTTTGATAGAAACTATGCGGTAAATAAGCATCTTGGATAGAGGAGCATACCCGCTACGCAAATACACTCCGCTTTTACTGCCAGCACAGGGGCGACATCTGTTCGAAAAGACCTCACAGTGTCTACCTTGCCGCGGGCGGCTGGTGAGTCTCCTCAGAGCTAAAGCTCTTGCGGGGTCTCACCGATGCCTATCCTCCCGCAGGAGTCTCCGTGTATTTCCTTCGCTAGTATTGAGCGGAAAAAATATAACACAATAATTACTTACTAACTTAAAGTTAAAAAACCAAACTAGCGCAGGCAGAATACGGAGACTCCTGCGGGAAAAGCACGTGTCCGAAGACCCCGCAGAGGCGAACTTTCCTCGAGGAGGCTGAGGCCGGGCCCGCGGAAAGTGGAGTATTCTGCCGGAGCGGTAGCATCAAGCTTCACCAAATCAAATAATGTTACCTCTGTTACTGTACAGTTTCTATAAAATATGTAATAAGAATATACATAAAATAAAAGAACTAGGTGGCATAATTCGTTTTCGTTAGGATAAAGAATACTCTTATTTTTTCTTAAGGAGATAAACACCTATCACAACTAATACAACTGGCCAATATACATCAATGAAATCAGCAACATCATGTATCCAATCAAACCATGACGGAATATTAATAGAGAAGATAAAGATACAAGAAATTAACAGAAGAATAAGTCCAGGTAATAATCCTTGTTTTGTCTTGAAGTACCGCACAAGAAAAGCAATCCCAACTATCAATGGATACATTGCCCAATGGTCAATCCAAAAACTATAATGTCTAATTCCGTGAAAATGAATCCCAAGTCCGAAAACAAGTGTTCCACTAAATAATGAATTATATTCTTTTGTCTGAAAGCTGTAAATTAAAAGTGCAAGTCCGATAACGATTAAAATGGTTGGCCAGGAATAAAAGTCTGTAAAAATAGGAAGTTTTAATTGTCTAAGTAAAAAGTAAAGCCCAATTCCAATTAGCATATAAGCAGTTAATGTATTTTTATTTTTCATTGTTTCACCTCGCTTAACTATCAAGAGAATCCATGTTGATTTCTTGCTTCTAATATCATGGTATGTTAGAGTACATCTGTATTTATCTTTATGATAGCATATTGTTTCAAAATCTGTTCACAATAGCAGAAAATTAAACGATATTACTATGTTATAATATAAAGTATCATTATAATGTTCAAGCCTATTTGAACCGCTTAACTTTTGGAGGAGAGATAAGGTGCATATTTTAAAAGTTGGTTTAAATTATAAGACAGCCCCTGTTGAAATTAGAGAAAAACTAACTTTCTCAGAAAACTCTCTTCAGGATGCCATGAGAGAATTAAAAAACCGTAAAAGTATATTAGAGAACGTTATCGTTTCAACTTGTAACCGAACTGAAATCTATGCTGTAGTCGACCAGGTACATACAGGTCGTTATTATATAAAGCAGTTTCTTGCTGATTGGTTTGGTATAGATAAGGAAGAGTTTTCTTCGTGTCTACGAATTACTGAAGACGATGGAGCCTTGGAACATTTGTTTAAAGTTTCGGCGGGTCTAGACTCTATGATTCTTGGCGAAACACAAATTCTTGGTCAAGTGAAAAATGCATTTCTAGCTTCACAGGAGATTAAAGCAACAGGGACGGTATTTAATGAACTGTTTAAACAAGCTATTACATTTGCTAAAAGGGCTCAAAAAGAAACAGCTATTGGTGAAAATGCAGTTTCTGTAAGTTATGCAGCTGTTGAACTTGCAAAGAAAGTCTTTGGAACTTTAGCAGATAAACATGTCGTGATACTTGGTGCTGGAAAGATGGGCGAACTTGCAGCGAAGAATTTACAGGGTTCTGGTGCGACGAATATCACTGTTGTAAACCGCACATTAGAGAAAGCAATGGATCTAGCCAATCAATTTAATGCAAGGGCCGAACAACTAGATAACCTCAATCAAGTTCTAACACAAACCGATATCTTGATTAGTTCTACGGGCTCTAATGATTATGTATTAACAAATGAAATGCTTCAATCCATCCAGAAAGAACGCAAAGGTAAAGCGTTGTTTTTAGTCGATATTGCTGTACCTAGAGATATCGACCCTGCTATTGGTAAAATGGACAATGTGTTTTTATATGATATTGATGATCTTCAACATATTGTTGATGAAAACTTAGAAACACGTAAAAAAGCTGCAGAACAGATTGAAATCCTACTTGAAAAAGAGATCGTCACTTTTAAGGAATGGCTCAAAACATTAGGGGTTGTGCCAGTAATCTCAGCTTTAAGAAATAAAGCTCTTACTATTCAGGCTGAAACAATGAAGAGTATTGAAAGAAAGATGCCAGACTTAACAGATCGAGAAAGAAAAGTTCTTAGTAAACACACAAAAAGTATTATTAATCAGCTGTTGAAAGATCCTATCACACAAGCAAAAGAGTTAGCTGGTTCTGAGAATGCTGCAGAATCATTGCAATTATTTATTGATATATTTGGTATTGAAGAACAAGTAAAAGAGGAATTTGCAAAACAAGTAGAAAAAAATGAACTTATATTACAATCTATTAAAAATGAAATTCCTCTAATAAATAAGGTCGCTACGAATTAAATTAGTAAAGGATTTGTAGTATGGTTGATGTTCGTTGGATCTATGAGTGTATATTATTTATTTATGTTTTAAGTCTTATTGGTTTCTTTATTGATTTTGTACAGCAAAACCGGAAGGCAAAACAATCCGCCTTCTGGTTACTTTGTATGGTTTGGGTCTTACAAACCTTTTTTTTATTTCAACATATTTGGATAGAAAAAAGTATACCTATCGCTACTATAATAGATAGCCTTTATTTTTATGCTTGGGTCCTTGTCACGTTTTCTATCATTATGAATCGTTTATTTAAAATGAATTTTATTGTTTTCTTCATTAATTTATTCGGTTTTTTCATTTTACTTATGCATGTATCTCTTGTTGCGCAATCACAAGTTGTTAGTAATGGTATTAAACTTGTTGATGAGATACTAATCGCTCATATATCTTTAGCAATTATCTCGTATGGATTTTTTACAATATCCTTTCTTGTGTCCTTAATGTATATGGTGCAATATCATTTCTTAAAAGAGAAAAAAGCGATAAAATGGATGTGGCGCATAGGAGATTTAGATAGGCTCGACTACTTCACCTTTCGTACTATATCGATTGGTGTTCCATTATTATTTATAGGGATAATCTTAGGTTTCGTATGGGCCTATACCGAACATGTTGAATTTTATTGGTTTGATTTAAAAACATTAGGTTCCATATTAGTTTTATGTGTATATATTGTTTATCTAATACTGCGGATTGTACGTAGGTTTTCAGGTAAAACATTAGCGAGATATAACACTTATGCATTTCTAATTTTAATTATTAATTTCTTTTTATTTACCGAACTATCGAACTTTCATATTTAATTAGGAGGAATTAGATTGCGAAAAATAATTGTTGGTTCAAGAAAAAGTAATCTTGCATTAACTCAGACAAATTGGGTTATTAATGAATTGAAAAAAGCAGGAGTAGAAAATGAGATTGAAGTAAAAAAAATAATGACAAAAGGAGACCGCATTCTAGATGTCACTTTATCTAAAGTAGGCGGGAAGGGCCTATTTGTAAAAGAAATAGAAAAAGCCCTCTATGATAAAGAGATTGATTTTGCTGTCCATAGTATGAAAGATATGCCTGCTGTATTACCTGAAGGATTGGTTATTTCTTCCATGCCGATTAGGGAAGATCACAGGGACGCCTTAATCTCAAAGAATAATGTATTGTTGAAGGATCTACCTCAAGGGGCCATCGTTGGTACGAGTAGCTTACGTCGCGCAGCACAAATACTTGCAACTAGACCTGATATCGAAATTAAATGGATTCGTGGAAACATTGAGACTAGAATTCGTAAATTACAAGAAGAAGATTATGATGCAATTATTCTTGCAGTTTCTGGTTTAAAGCGTGTTGGATTAAATGAAGAACTAATTACAGAATACCTAGAACCAGAAGTCTGTGTTCCTGCTGTAGGTCAAGGAGCATTAGCAATTGAATGTCGTGAAGATGATGATGAGATTCGTTCTATTCTTTCTAAAATAAATGATGATTATACAGTAAGAACGGTTACTGCTGAAAGAACTTACTTGAATTTATTAGAAGGTGGATGCCAGATACCTATCGGGGGATTCGCTTACTTAGAGAATGACGAAGTGGTCTTAAATGCGCTGGTTGGTACGCCTGATGGAAAAACAATTCTAAATGAGGTTGTTCGTGGAACAGACCCTGAGCAAGTAGGTAAAGAGGCTGCTGAAAAGTTAATGAAACAAGGTGCCAGAGAAATTATCGAGCAAGTGAAAGTGGAGCTCGATAAGTAATGGCTCTTCCATTATCAGGGAAGAAAGTTCTGGTAACACGAGAGGCAAGCCAAGCGAAGTTGTTTTCTAATCAACTGCATGAATGTGGTGCTAGTGTAGTAGAAGTTCCCTTATTGAAAATAGCATGTAGGACTGATTTTATAGAAAAATTACCACAACCTTTGGAAAAATTTCAGTGGGTTTTCTTTACTAGTGTCAATGGAGTAAGATGCTTTTTTGAAATAGTAATCAATAAGAATTGGGATTTATCAAACGTAAAATTTGCTGTAGTTGGACACAAAACAGGGGAAGTCCTAAATCAATACGGTTATCAAGCTGAAATAATTCCTTCTAAGTATGATGGAAAGACTATGGTTAAAGAATTCCTGGAAAACTATCATAATATTGGACAAGTGTTATTAGTTCAAGGGAGCAGGTCTCGAGATGTAATCGAAAGAGGCTTTGAGGAAGCTGGAGTACCTTATCATACAATAGTCGTATACGAAACTGTTTATAATGGTGAGATAAGTGAACATCTACAGCAAGTGCTTAATACCACTAAGTTTGATTTTATTACCTTTACGAGTCCCTCGACAGTTGAAGCTTTTGTGAAATTCTCAAATAGAGAGATTTCGAATGATACACTAATTGTTTGTATTGGAACAACAACCGAGGAGCGGGCGAGACAACTTGGATTCAACAATGTTATTTCATCAGACTTATTTACTATAGAAGGTATGATACAAGTTATGTGTGATATTGTTATGAGAGAGGATTGAAGAATATGGAATTAAATACAAATTTCAAACGACACCGCCGATTGCGTTCATCGTATTCAATGAGAGCAATGGTTAGAGAAAATCATCTTAGAGTAGAAGATTTTATTTATCCAATGTTTGTCGTGGAAGGGTCCAATATTAAAAAAGAAGTTCCATCTATGCCAGGAGTTTTTCAGGTGTCCATGGATCTGTTACTTGATGAGGTAAAAGAAGTGGATGATTTAGGTATTCAGTCTATTATCTTATTTGGAGTTCCAAATGACAAAGATGAAGTCGGTACTGGCGCATATCACAATCACGGTATTGTGCAAGAAGCAACACGTCTAGTAAAAAGTAAATATCCTAATATTTTGGTTGTGGCAGATACTTGTCTTTGTGAATATACGTCTCATGGTCACTGTGGAGTTATTCATAATCAAGATGTAGATAATGATGAATCGTTAAAATTATTAGCCAAAACAGCCGTATCACAAGCAGAAGCTGGTGCTGATATTATTGCACCATCTAATATGATGGATGGTTTTGTACGGGTAATTAGAGAGGCATTAGATGAAGCAGGATTTACCAATATACCAATCATGTCATATGCTGTAAAATATGCTTCGGCATTCTACGGTCCTTTCCGTGATGCTGCAGATAGTACCCCTCAATTTGGTGATCGAAAAACATATCAAATGGATCCAGCAAATCGCTTAGAAGCATTGAGGGAGGCAGAATCAGACGTTGAAGAAGGAGCAGATTTCCTTATCGTGAAACCTGCAATGTCTTATTTAGATATAGTGCGTGATGTACGAAATAACTTTAATTTACCAATTGTGGCGTATAATGTAAGTGGAGAATATTCAATGGTTAAAGCTGCAGCACAAAATGGTTGGATTAATGAAAAAGAACTTGTATTAGAGAAACTAACATCGATGAAACGTGCTGGAGCGGACTTAATTATTTCATATTTTGCAAAAGATGTGGCAAATTGGCTTAAAGAAGCTAAATAGTGAGGTGTAAAAATTGAAGCAATTTAATCAATCAATTGATGCATACAAGGAAGCTGTTGATTTAATGCCCGGTGGTGTAAACTCACCAGTTCGAGCGTTTAAATCAGTTGGAATGGACCCAATTTTTATGGAAAGTGGAAAGGGCTCTAAAATTAAAGATATTGATGGCAATGAATACATCGATTATGTTTTGAGTTGGGGACCTCTTATATTAGGTCATGCTGATGAGAGAGTAGTTGGTAAATTACACGAGGTAATTGAAAATGGAACAAGCTTTGGTGCCCCAACTGTATTAGAAAATAAATTAGCAAAATTAGTTATTGAACGTGTACCTTCAATTGAAGTTGTTCGTATGGTTAATTCTGGTACTGAGGCGACGATGAGTGCTTTAAGATTAGCGCGTGGATTTACTGGTAGAGATCTAATCTTAAAATTTGAGGGGAGTTACCATGGTCATGGAGATTCCTTATTAATTAAGGCAGGGTCTGGTGTGGCCACACTAGGATTACCAGATAGTCCTGGAGTCCCTAAGTCAGTTGCTCAAAATACAATTACAGTCGCTTATAATGACCAAGAAGGGGTTCGTACTGCTTTTGATAAATATGGTGAAAATATTGCAGCAGTAATTGCTGAACCAGTTTGCGGTAATATGGGGGTAGTACCACCAGTCAATGACTTTTTACCGTTCTTAAGAAAGATAACGGAAGACCATGGGTCTTTATTAATATTTGATGAGGTCATGACTGGATTCCGTGTTGATTATCATTGTGCACAAGGTTATTATGATGTAATACCTGATTTAACTTGTCTCGGTAAAGTAATCGGTGGAGGATTACCAGTTGGAGCATATGGTGGAAAAAGGGAAATTATGCAGCAAGTTGCACCTGCAGGACCAATTTATCAGGCTGGAACCTTATCAGGCAATCCTTTAGCAATGACAGCAGGTTATGAAACATTAGATGCACTAACAAAGGAATCCTATGAAGATATGAGTAAGAAAGTGGATCTATTGGTAGAGGGCTACAAAAAAGCAGCTGAAGACTATAATGTTCCATTACAAATTAACCGAGCAGGATCTATGGTAGGAGTCTTCTTTGCTGAAGAACCTGTTACGAGCTTTGAGACTGCTTCTAAATCTAATTTAGAACACTTTAACCAATATTACCGAACCATGATTGAAGAAGGAATATTCCTACCTCCATCACAATTTGAGGGGTTATTCTTATCTACAAAACATACAGAGGAAGACATCAAAAAAACAATCCAAGCAGCTAGAAAAGCATTTTCACTACTAAAATAAAAAGAAGGCTAACCCTTGATTTTTTAAAAGGTTAGCCTTCTTTTTATTTTCTATCCTGATAGTGATCTAGCAAATAGTAGATAGTAACTGTGCGGTAACTACTATCAATCTTCTCATTCTATTGCAGTGAATATTGGTACGACACCGCTCCGGCAGAATACTCCGCTTTTACTGCCAGCACAGGGGCGACATCTGCTCGAAAAGACCGTCGCAGTGTCTACCTTGCCGCGGGCCCGCCCTCAGCCTCCTCGAGGAAAGTTCGTCTCTCTAGGGGTCTTCGGACACGTGCTTTTCCCGCAGGACAAAGGTTTTCGGTGGGGCGAGTAATCGCAGTCCCAAGGAATTCTTCGTCAGCGAAATCATCGCACGAAGAAAATTGCTTTTTATTTTCGAGGAGTCTCCGTATTCTGCCTGCGCTAGTTTGGGTATTCTAACTTTAAGTTAGTAAGTAATTATTGTGTTGATTTTAATTGCTAAAATTTTTTTCGCTCAATACTAGCGAAGGAAATACACGGAGACTCCTTGAAAAAGAAAATCACTTTTTCTGCGTGCGATGTACCTCTTTCGTAGCGTTCCTTGTCCTGCGGGAGGATAGGCATCGGTGAGACCCCGCAAGAGCAAAATAGGGGTTCAAAGACTAAGAACGCCTCATCCTGAGGCAACGCCTTTGTGACCAACATCCTGTTGGCCCGAGGCTCACCAGCCGCCCGCGGCAAGGTAGAGCATCGGTGAGACCCCGCAAGAGCAAAATAGGGGTTCAAAGACTAAGAACGCCTCATCCTGAGGCAACGCCTTTGTGACCAACATCCTGTTGGCCCGAGGCTCACCAGCCGCCCGCGGCAAGGTAGATACTGTGAGGTCTTCTCGAACAGATGTCGCACCTGTGCTGACAGTAAAAGCGGAGTGTATTTCCGAAGCGAGTTAGGTGCTCCCAAATAAAATTTATTAGCCGCACAGTTTCTATCAACAGTAACAAACTGTTTGAAAACAGCCTTAATTTACAAAGAGATTTCCCTTACTTAGCATATCCTATGGTCTTGGCTCATATAGATAATTAGTAGCTAAGAGCATATCGCATGCATGTTTTGAAGGGAGGAATCAACTTGGTAAACGAAAACTCAGTATTCCGTTTTGAGCTAAATGAATCACTTTATTTTGAAAAAGGCCAAGAAGTCGCTGAAATTATGGGTATTTCCCTAGAACCTGAGATTTCAATACAAGAATTTTCTGATTATATTTCTATTAGAGGAGTAGTGGAATTACAAGGTTCTTATCAAAAGACCCAAAACTTAAGTAACGAAGATGACGAGTCATACTTAGAAGGATATGATTCAAAGCGTTACATGGAAAGAGTAACAGACACGCAACTCGGAGGAGCCGAGTTCATGCATCGTTTCCCTGTGGAAATAACGGTACCATCCTATCGAGTGGAAAATTTAGATGATGTAACGGTGATGATTTCTGAATTTGATTATGAACTACCAGCATCAGATCATCTTTACCTACGATCTACCATTGAAATTCATGGTATCAATAGCCAGTTAGAAGATGTAGCCGAAGAATCTGAGAGCGTTGAAAATGAAGAATCGAGCTTGATGGCAAGAGATTTAAGTGACCAATTTGAATTTGAAGTAAAGCAAGAAAACGAGTCTTCCAGTTATGTAGAAGAGTCACCGGAGCAGCTTCCTACATTAGAAGTCAAAGATAGTGATGATGATGGTGACCGTTGGAAATTCATGCAAAAGACACAAACCTTTGATGAATTTTTCCAAAAGAACCAAGAACCTGAGGTTGAGGAAGTAATCGAAGAAGTTGTGGAAGAATCATCATCCTACTTAGATATTGAATCACATAGTCTAGATGAGAGCTATGAATCTAGAACTGAAAAAGCTGATTTAACATACCTTGCAGATATGTTCCGTAGTGATGAAGAAGAATTTGCAAAGGTCCGACTTTGTATTGTTCAGGACAATGATACATTGGAAAAAATAGCGGAAAAGTATGAGACATCTACTTTACACATTCGTAATCAAAATAGTTTAGAAGATGATGATTTAAGAGAAGGACAATTACTCTATATTCCTGTAAAAAATTAAATAAGTGTTTGATCTGCCCCTTGTCTTTAGTCAAGGGGTCTATTAATGGATCCAATAGGTGGTGTAAAAGTTTGGAGAATGTCAGGCGAGTACTAGAATCCTATCAAGTATTTCCAGTAGACATTAATAAAGTTACCAATCGAGTTTATTATGTGCAAAGTAATAAACAAAGTTATGCGTTAAAAAAAGCTTCCTTAGATGATAAAAGTCTTACACGCTGGTTAGAGATTTACCAGATTGCACAATCACAGAACCTCCAAAATATATTACCAGTATATCTTAATCATTCAGGTGAATTATATTCCAGAGACGGGAATGATATTTATTATTTAACCCCGTGGGTTGAGTCTCAAAATCGAGCCTACTCAATTGAAAAAGTCTATCAAAATTTAGGTTATATACATGCTAAAACAAGAAATGTCCAATCTCTTTCTAGTGAAATGCGGGATAGCTCTCGTGAAAACTTTCTGGTTTATAAAAAGAAGGTTGGAGAGTTGCGTAAAAAGCTTTTAAACCACGTTGAACATTTCGAAGCACAGCATTTTATGTCACCAGTAGAATTATTGGTTTGTACACAATATCGTGATTTGGTACAAGTGTTTTATGTATTAGAAAGAAGATTAAACCAATACTTGGAATCACTTGATGAAATAGCAGAATGGAAGATAAGCCTTTGTCATGGGAAACTAAAAGATTCCCATGTGATTCATGGGAATCAACTCTATTTTATTAATTGGGAACACGCTACCTACCAACACCCAATTGTAGATTTAGCGATGATAATGAAGAATAAGAGCTTGCATTATGATACAGACAAACGATTGTTATTAGACAAATTAAAAGTCTACACGGATGAGAATAAGTTAGAAAATCATGAATTAACATTACTTGCTATTTATTTACTCGACCCAGAACGCTATCTTGAAACCATTGATCATTATGCTAACCGAAAGTCAGATGATAATACGATAGATTATGTGATTAAATTGCAACGATTACATCGTCAAATACTATTTGGAGTTCATTTCTCTGAATTTGTAGAGGAAGAGTTTGAGATGGTCTCGTTAGATGAAAGTGAAAGCTAAATCCATTTAAGGTAGAATGCGATAAAAATAGTAGCAAATAGCAGTGTAAGCAATACATCAAACGTAGTAGGTATAAAAATCGTACGTATTAATTGGAAAATGAGCAAAGGCAAAGTTACCTTTTCAGCGATATGCAAGCAATTTCTAGCCCAGGGTGGTAAACGATATCGATAATATCTAGACATTAACTATCACCTCAAGTCATTATTGGGATGCACCAAACAGAACTTTTTGTAATACTATATGTATAAACCAAGCTAATTCGTGCAATAATCCATTTAATAGTTGATTTTATAAAAGAAATTGGCTAAAATAAGAAAATAATACTATAAGTGAAGCAAGTGAGAGGGAAGAGTACAGAATAGTTGCTTTAAAGAGAGGAAAACATTAGGTGAGAGTTTTCCAGGTAAACGTTTTGGAAGGTCGCCCTTGATGCAGCAACTCTGAAAATATGAGTAGGAGATTGCCGGTTCATGACCGTTATCAAGCAATGAGTGTACAGGAGTTAATTTGCCTGTAAACAAAGGTGGTACCACGGAAATTATACCCTTTTCGTCCTTTTATTAGGATGAAGAGGGTTTTTTTATTATAAAAAGGAGGCTATAAATATGCAGGAAAACAACACTACATTACCACCCAAGTACGATCATAAAGCAGTAGAAGATTCTCGTTATAAGTTTTGGCTAGATGGTAAATATTTTGAAGCAAAAGATGACCCAGAGAAGGAACCATTCTCCATCGTCATCCCACCCCCAAACGTAACAGGGCGTTTACATCTAGGTCATGCTTGGGATACAACGATGCAAGACACTATTTCACGAATGAAGAGAATGCAAGGGTATGATGTACTATGGCTACCAGGTATGGACCATGCAGGAATAGCTACACAAGCGAAGGTAGAAGCCCGTCTAAAAGAAGAAGGAACTAACCGATATGAACTCGGTCGAGAAAAATTCCTTGCAAAAGCTTGGGACTGGAAGGAAGAGTACGCATCTTTTATTCGTTCACAGTGGGAAAAGTTAGGTTTAGGTTTAGATTATTCAAGAGAACGTTTCACCCTTGATGAAGGTTTATCCGATGCTGTAAAGGAAGTTTTTGTTTCTTTATATGAAAAAGGACTAATTTATCGTGGTAAATACATTATCAATTGGGACCCACAAACCAAAACTGCTTTATCTGATATTGAGGTAATCTATAAAGAGGTTAAAGGTAATTTCTATCATATGAAATATCCAATCAAGGATAGTGATGAAACTATTGAAATTGCTACAACCCGTCCAGAAACTATGTTAGGGGATACAGCTGTAGCGGTTCATCCTAAAGATGAAAGGTATCAGCATTTAATTGGTAAGACAGTTGTTCTTCCAATCGTTGGTCGAGAAATTAAAATTGTTGCCGATGAGTATGTCGATAGAGAATTTGGTTCCGGTGCAGTTAAGATTACGCCAGCACACGATCCAAATGACTTCGAAATTGGAAATCGTCATAACTTAGAACGTGTCCTAGTAATGAATGAAGATGGAACAATGAATGAAAATGCCGGGAAATATGTAGGCATGGATCGTTTTGAATGTAGAAAGCAGATTGTTAAAGATCTTCAGGAAATGGGAGTACTCTTTAAGATAGAAGAACATATTCATCAGGTAGGACATTCTGAACGTAGTGGAGCAGTTGTCGAACCATATTTATCTACACAATGGTTTGTAAAAATGCAACCATTAGCTGATACAGCATTGGAAATGCAAAATACAGAAGAGAAAATTAACTTTGTTCCGAAACGATTTGAGCAAACCTATTTCAATTGGATGGAAAATATCCGTGATTGGTGTATTAGCCGCCAACTATGGTGGGGACACCGAATCCCAGCCTGGTACCATAAAGAAACAGGTGAAATATATGTAGGTAAAGTTGCACCAACTGATATTGAGAATTGGGAACAGGATGAAGATGTATTGGACACTTGGTTCTCAAGTGCGCTATGGCCGTTTTCTACAATGGGCTGGCCAAATGAAGACTCAGAGGATTTAAAACGTTATTTCCCTACTGATGTTTTAATTACTGGATATGATATTATTTTCTTCTGGGTTGCGCGAATGATTTTCCAATCGAAAGAATTTACTGGTAAACGTCCATTTAAAGATGTATTACTTCACGGTCTAATCCGTGATGAACAAGGACGCAAATTTAGTAAGTCTTTAGGTAATGGTGTAGACCCAATGGATGTAATTGAAAAATATGGAGCGGATTCACTGCGTTACTTTTTATTAACTGGATCATCACCTGGTCAAGATATGCGTTTCTTCTGGGAAAAGGTAGAATCGACTTGGAACTTTGCTAATAAAATCTGGAATGCATCACGTTTTTCATTAATGAACTTGGAAGGTTTTACTTACGAGGATATTGATTTATCAGGGGAACTATCTCTTGCAGATAAATGGATTCTAACTAGATTAAATGAAACGATTGAACATGTAACTAGAAATAACGATAAGTATGAATTTGGTGAAGCGGGCCGCCATCTGCATAATTTCATTTGGGATGAACTTTGTGATTGGTATATTGAAATGGCAAAACTACCACTTTATGGGGACGATGAACAAGCGAAGAAAACGACACAATCTGTCTTAGCTTATGTATTAGACCAAACTATGCGCCTATTACACCCATTTATGCCATTTATCACAGAGGAAATATGGCAAAAGCTACCACATGAAGGAGAATCAATTACTGTTGCCGATTGGCCAACAGTACGAGAAGATTTCCATGATGAAAAAGCGGCGGAAGAAATGAAACGCTTGGTGTCAATTATTAAATCCGTTCGTAACATCCGTGCAGAAGTGGATACGCCAATGTCCAAACAAATTAGTCTCTTAATACAGGCGAAAGATGATTCCATTGTAGCTGAACTAGAAACAAACCGAGGATATTTAGAACGTTTCTGTAATCCAAGTGAATTGGTGATTGCTACGAATGTTGATGCACCTGAAAAGGCAATGACTGCAGTTGTTACAGGAGCGGAAATCTTCCTACCTCTTGAAGGATTAATTGATTTTGACAAAGAAATCGCTAGACTTGAGAAAGAACTTGATAAGTGGAACAAAGAAGTAGAACGTGTTCAAAAGAAATTACAGAATCAAGGTTTTATCTCCAAAGCACCTGAAGCGGTAATTGAGGAAGAAAAGAAGAAGGAACAAGATTATTTAGATAAGCAGGAAGCTGTAAAAACTCGACTTGCAGAATTACGAGGTTAATCATAATCCAGGATTCATAAGAATTATTACGAATCCTGGATTATTTTTGTTTTAGTTTGTTTCATAAAAGAGTCACACAATTTGTTAGAAACTGTGCGGTAATAAGCATTTTGGATAGTGCATCATACCCGCTACGGAAATACACTCCGCTTTCCACGGGCCCGGCCTCAGCCTCCTCGAGGAAAGACCACCTCTGCGGGGTCTTCGGACACGTGCTATTCCCGTAGGAGTCTCCGTGTATTTCCTTCGCTAGCATGTGTGGCAATTTATTATTCCAAATAATTATTGTCTTGATAATAAACTAATAGCAGACACGCTTAAATAAAAGAAATCACTAGCGCAGGTAGAATACGGAGACTCCTGCGGGAGGATAGGCATAGGTGAGACCCCGCAGTGCGAAAGCACGAGGAGGCTCACCAGCCGCCCGCGGAAAGCGGAGTATTCTGCCGGAGCGGTAGCATCAAGCTTCCCCAAATCTAATAATGTTGTACCGCACAGTTTCTATCAACTATGAAAGAAAAGATCAACAATCATTAGGAAAGCAGCCTTGTTTTAATATGGGTCACATATTTCTCTAAAATATTAATATCACTAACTGCACTTAAGGTTCTGGAACCAACAACGTCCTCTATTTCATTGAACAGTAACTCATTTTGGTGACCAATTAAAAAATCTATCCCAACCATTCCAAAATCAAAATGATTGATAATCTTACCAACCATCTCCTTTTCAGCTAATGAAAGTCGGTATAGTTTAGCAGATCCACCTAGCTTGAAGTTAGCTCGGAAATCAGAGCTGCTTTCCCTTAGTACAGCCCCAATGATTTCTTTACCTACTATAAATACTCTTAGGTCCTTACCTAATTGAACATCTGTAGATTGAACTACGTAATCAGTTGGAGAAGCATTTGATATAAATACATCCCAATCATGCTCATTTTCAATAAAATAGACTTGTTTCCCGCCTCTACCTGCTGCCTCTTTTATTACAAAAGGGAAGGGCATCGGTACATGACTTGTTAGATTATTTCTATTGAAAAAGGCAGTGTTGACCATTGGTATTCCAAGTTTCGCCACTTCAAAATATGTTCTTGCTTTATGGTTAGCCACTTCTGATATATAGGATGAATTAAAAATAGGCATACCTAGCGATTCTAAATGTAAATTAAGTAAAGGTTCCACCGTTCGAATAATAGCGAAATTCGGTAATATGGTTTTCTTTCCTTTTAATAGTGTAGAATTCTTATTTCCAGATACCCCTATTGTCAGTTCTTCACGAAGGATTAATTGAAGAGCTATATTTTGTTTTTTCGCTTCATCGATAAACCATTTTATATAAGATTGATTGTATATTGCGTCTTGCTCACTATAAATTAGCCAACCTTGATACATGTTTAATCCCTCAATTTATCTAGTATATAGGAAACAATTGCGTCTGCTGCATTAATTCCTGTACACTCGTAAAGATTTCTAATATGTGCATTGGAATTAATCTCACATATAATATATTGGTCATCTTCTCCAAATAGTAAATCCACACCACAGAAATCTGCACCCATTGCTTTTGAAGCTGAAATAGCAATTTCTTTCGCTTTTAAAGATGGTTCATAGGATTCCATTTGCCCACCTGCTGTTACGTTTGCCCGAAAATCATGTGCAGATGTACGTTTCATTGCAGCGACAACTTTGTCCCCAACTACCTGCAGTCTTATATCCATTCCTGCACTAGTCTCAATAAACTCTTGAAACATAAATGGTTTCCCGTAGAGCTCTTGAACCTTTTCTATTAGTTCTTCACGAGTATGAATTAGATAAACCTGTTCACCAAAAGAGCCAAATGCCTCTTTAACCACCATTGGTAATCCAATAATATTAATAATTTCATCAAGGTTTGGTAGGTGTTTTTCCTCACGATTATAATAAACTTTAGGTGCAACCACTGTCTTTGGAATGGGTAATTTATGTTTAGCTAGAATTTGGTATGTTGCTATTTTGTCATCGCTTGTCTCAATAACATGTGAACTGTTATAAACAGGAATTCCTAATAATTCAAGTTGTTTTGCTAGATAAATATCCTTGTCCGTAAAGAGTACATAATCTGGCAATTCATAATTAGTAATAATACCAAGATATATAGAGTCGAAAGATGAAAGAAGGTCATTATTTTTTAGGATATGTGTTTTTGAATTTTGCTTGGCTGCAGCTTCGTGTAGCATTTCTGCAAAATCTCTAAATTTATTACCTGGCAAATTGCCATTATATATAATCCAACCAGTTTTCAATGAACGATTTTCCTTTCTTGTTATGCTATACTTTAGGTCTAAGTGATGATAAAGATGGTGATATAGATGTTTCAAGATCTTGAACAAGTAGAACGTTTTTTTAAAGAAAGAAGGGCTTTTGGTATTAAACCGGGCCTTACCCGAATGTATAACTTATTAGAATCGCAATCTAACCCACATTTGAATTTTAAAGCAATTCATATAGCTGGTACAAATGGTAAAGGATCTACATTAACATTTATAAAAAACGCTCTTCAGAAAAATAATTATAAAGTAGGTGTTTTCACATCGCCTAGTTTAACTGGTTACACAGGCCATATGTTAATAGATGATAAGCCAATTGGTGAAGAAAACTTCTTAAGGTTGTTGAATCAATTATTACCTGCTATTCAGAACCTGGATGTTTTAGACATGCATCCTACCGAATTTGAAATTATTACAACTATTGCTTTTATGTATTTTAATGAAAAGATCGATATTGCCATTATTGAAGCTGGAATGGGCGGTCGGGAAGATACGACAAATTGTATTCGACCTATTTTGTCTATTATAACAAATATCGCCATGGACCATGCTAATTATTTAGGAGGGTCTCTTGAAAAAATTGCATATCAGAAAGCAGGTATCATTAAGCAAGATGTGCCTACTGTTGTGGGGAAGGTTGATTATCCTTGTTTCTCTATAATTGAAAAGGAAGCAAGTAACAAAAACTCGATCATCTATTGTTTAGAAAAGGATTTCTTTTATGACGAAGTGTCAAATATAAAGGATAAGCAGACTTTTAGATGGTACCACGATAAACTAAGAATCCCTATTGAAATTAAAATGAAAGGCATGCATCAAATTGAGAATTCATCAGTCGCATTAATGGCATTAAAAATATTGCAAGATTTAGCATTTCCTTTAGACCGTGAAAATGTATTGGAGTCTTTTCGTTCATCTCAACTTGCAGGCAGGTTTGAGAAAATATATGACAAACCGGAGATAATACTGGATGGTGCTCATAATTCAGATGGAATGGCCGCTTTTCTTAATACAGTACATAACCTATATAAACATAGAAGGAAACATTTAGTCTTTGCTGGATTCCATGATAAGGACTTAACTAACATGCTAAAGATGGCATTACCTTATTTTGATACAGTTACTGTAACCACATTTGACCATCCAAGAGCTGAAAAGGTTGAGAATATCATTAAAAATCTATCTGAAAGAATATCAGTTGCGAGTTGGAAGGAGAAGGTAGACCTTATTTTGGAACAGGGTGAACTGGATCAACACTACTTCTTTGCAGGATCTCTTACATTTATTGGATTAATTCGAGATTATATAACAAACAACTGATGTAAAGTTATTGCAATTTATGTTGAAATAAATTGTATTAGACATGACAATATTCTCCTTACTTTTCAGTTTGACTGTGCTAGAGTTGATTAAACTAATCTAGCAAAGTGGGGGACACAATATGAGTGCAAAGAAACCGATTGTTGTCAGGATAGATGGAAAACAAGCAAAGGAAAAGTTTAATAGAGAACGAAATCGTAATATAGAAGTCGTAGAAAAGATAGGAATCGAAGAGGCGGCAGCAATGGAAGAATCTAGTGAAAATAATATCCATACTTTTGCTAGAGAGTATGATCCGACCTTAAAGCTATCTAAAACTAAGAACCAGAATACTAACTTAAATATGTTTAAACCTATTATCATTGCAATAATTTCTGCTATTACTATCGGCTCTATTATGGGTTTTGTAATGTTAAAAATTATAGTGAATTTTGATAATGACGTAAATGCTACTCCGGCCTATCAGACAATACCTGGACAAGGCCAAGATGATCAAAATAAAAGTGTTGAAGACGAGACTACTAGTGGAGGCACATTAATTACCCTTGATCCAATGTCCGCGTTTGTTCTGCAGGGCGGTGTTTTTTCAAGTGCATCTAATGCAGAAGCTGAGTCAAGTAAGTTTATAGACCAAGGATATTCACCAGTTATTTGGGAGAAGGATAGCCAGTATTACCTTCTGGTTAGTTCGGGACTATCAAAAGAGGATTTACAGGATGACATAAATGTCCTGGTAGGTAGTGGCATAGATGTTTATGCAAAAGAATGGGTAATAGGCGAGAGTAAAATAAAGCTTTCAGAAGAAGAATCGAACTGGGTTAGTTCTTTCCAAGATCAATGGAATATTGCCACAGGTAAAGGCTTAATAGAAGTTGATACATGGAATAAAATGGTGGAGCAAGCTCCTAAGGGGACAGAATCATTTAATAGTTTTGTTACTAGCTTAAAAGAACAATTAACTAGTTTTAACGATAATAATCCAGGTCAACTATTGTTAGCCATGTGGAAGTCGTATGACGAATTTATATCTTCTGAACAAATGAACCTTGAATAATATATAAATTTAAATTTCTAGAATGAAACAGTATTGGAAAATGGTTACTTTCAATACTGTTTTTTATATTTTAATGGTTAGATGCAATTGCAATTTTAATATTAATAGATTTGTAAGGTATATTTATCTGAGCTATTCTAATTTAGAATAGAAGGAGGTAATCTTATTGAAATCAACATCCATTATGATTAAAGATGTTCCAAAAGAAGATCGTCCAAGGGAGCGGCTACTCAATTTAGGAGCTAGTCATCTATCCAATCAAGAATTATTAGCAATTTTATTAGGTAGTGGTACTAAAGAAGAATCTGTAATGGCCTTATCTAACCGATTGTTAATGCATTTTGAAGGATTAAAACTGTTAAAAGATGCAACGATTGAAGAATTAACAGCAATTAAAGGTATTGGTAGTGCGAAGGGGGTATTGATTCTTTCTGCTTTGGAACTGGGTAAAAGATTAAGCCAGTATAAACCAAATGAAAGATACGTCATCAGGTCACCAGAAGATGGTGCAGATTATGTAATGGAAGAGCTGCGGAACCTTAATCAAGAGCATTTCGTTGTTCTTTTTCTAAACACGAAGAACCAGATTATCCATCGTCAAACTATCTTTATTGGTAGTTTGAATGCCTCCATTGTACATCCTCGTGAAGTATTCCGTGAAGCTGTAAAACGTTCCGCGGCCTCTATCATTGTAGCGCATAACCACCCAAGCGGAGATCCTACGCCATCCCAGGAAGACATCCATGTTACGCGAAGATTAGCAGAATCAGGAAAAATGATTGGGATTGAGTTACTGGATCACCTTGTCATTGGTGATCGTAAATTTGTATCGCTTAAGGAAAAAGGATACTTATAGCACTATCAATTTTTAGCTTTTTTTCGTATAATTGTATAGATGGGTACATTGCGCCATTTTCATTATCACTGAAAGTGGCGCTTATTAGTTGAATAAAGGTAAAATAAATTACATATTCGTTTTGGAGATTGATATTTGGATTATATTATGGGGAGTAACACATAAACTAAAAATAGGGGTCAAGCTTTATATAAAGAAATACTGGAGAGGGAGATTTTATTGGGGATTTTTGGCTTTTCTCAAGATTTAGGTATTGATTTAGGTACAGCTAATACACTTGTCTTTGTAAAAGGTAAAGGTGTAATTTTACGAGAACCATCTGTAGTCGCCAAAAATGTGGAAACAGGTGAAATTGAAGCTGTTGGAAATTCAGCTAAAAACATGATAGGTAGGAATCCAGGTACAATTTCTGTCATTAGGCCAATGAAGGAAGGGGTCATTGCAGATTATGATACAACTGCTACAATGATACAATACTATATTAAACGTGCTATGAGAAGCCGTTCCTTTTTTGCAAAAAAACCTAATGTAATGATTTGTGTTCCCTCTGGAATTACTATGGTTGAGGAAAGGGCAGTAATTGATGCATCAAAACAAGCTGGTGCTAAAGAGGCTTTTCCAATAGCCGAACCCTTTGCTGCTGCTATAGGTGCTGGCCTTCCGGTATGGGAGCCAACTGGAAGTATGATTGTCGATATAGGCGGTGGAACGACAGAAGTAGCGGTTATTTCTTTAGGTGGAATTGTAACAGCACAGTCGATTCGAAATGCTGGTGATAATATGGACCTTTCAATTATCAATCATATTCGTAAAACATATAGCTTAATGATTGGTGAAAGAACTTCGGAGCAGATTAAACTTGAAATAGGTTCAGCAAGTGACGAAAACTTGGAAAATGCTGAAATGGAGATTCGTGGTAGAGATTTGCTGACAGGATTACCAAAAACGATTACGATAAATGGTAAAGAAATATCAACGGCATTACAAGACACAGTAAATGCCATCGTTGAAGCTGTAAAAGTGACATTAGAAAAAACCCCACCAGAATTAGCTGCTGACATTATGGACCGAGGTATAGTGCTTTCTGGCGGTGGAGCTTTATTAAGAAATTTAGACCGTGTATTAAGTGATGAGACAAAGATGCCAGTCTTTGTGACAGATAATCCACTAGATAGTGTTGTTATTGGAACAGGTAAATCCCTGGATTATATTCAACACTTTAAGTCACAACCCAACGTCTCAACTCGTCCCACAGTAGAATAAGTAGGTGTTTTTATGTTTCGCAAAAAGAGATTATTTACAATATTGATTGGAATTATTATTTTAGTCGTCTTAATAGGGTATTCACTTAGGGATAGGACTAATTTAACTACTGGAGAACAGTTCGTGAGTGACATAATTGGCATGGTCCAAAATGTGATTTCCACTCCAGTAAAATATGTAACGAATATTTTCGAAAATATTGACGATATTCGCAACACATATGATGAAAACCAATTATTGAGAGAAAAACTAGCACAATATAAAGGATTAATTTATGAGGTCCAAGAGCTTAAGGAAGAAAATAAGGAACTCAGAGACATAGTTGATAAGGCAGATACCATTCGTTCTTATAATCCTATACATGCAACTGTAACAGCTAGGTCTCCAGAACGCTGGATTGATCAAGTCACAATTAACAAAGGGTCACTTGCAGGAGTTAAAGAAAATATGGCAGTCATAACAGCAGAAGGTATGGTTGGAAAAATCCAAAGTGTTTCTAAGTTAACCTCAACGGTTCAACTATTGACAGGTTTCGATGAATTTAATCGTATTTCTGCTACGATTTCTCGGAAAGATGGAAATGATATCTTTGGATTAATTGAAGAATATGACGAAGAAACAAACTCTCTTTTTCTTAGGATAATCGAAGAGTCGGACAAAGATTTGAAAGAAGGAGAACTTGTTGTTTCTTCTGGAATGGGTGGCGTATTTCCAGCAGGGTTACCAATTGGAACAGTGAAGGAAGTTGTACCAGATCAATATGGGTTAACTAGAACTGCGTTAGTAGAACCTGCAGCCAATATGTATGACATTAATAATGTTATTGTAGTAGATCGTGTATTAGAAGGAGAAGAAGAGGGGGAGGAGGAATGAGACATATATTCCTACCTCTTATTCTGCTGTTTTTAGTTGTATTAGAAGGGGTTGCACTTGATATCTTACCTAGTAGCCTCATTGATGGCAACATTTTAATAACTCCACATTGGGTGCTTATGTTTTTAGTATTAATTGCAATGTTCTATGACAGCCGTAATTCATATCATTCAATTATCTACGCAGTGTTTTCTGGATTACTAATAGATATTGCCTATACGGGAATATTAGGCGTTTACATGTTTACTTATGCAGTGGTAATCTACATTATTCATGAACTTAGAAATTTATTGCATAGTAATATTTATTCCTCCCTATTGTTTGGTATAATAGGTTTAACAATTGCTGAATTAATTATTAATCTTATCTATTATGTTGTAGGCATAATGGATTCGATTTGGATAGATTATTTGATGGAACGCTTATTGCCATCCATTTTAGCAAATTCTATTTTCTTGTTAATCATATATCCATTGTTTGCAAAACGACTGGATAAATGGAAAAATAGTAAGATAAAGTAGAATACAATCAATTTTATAAAACCCTACACGCGCTAAATATGAAGCAGGTACCAGAGGTGAAAAGTATGCAGGATACAAAAACAAAACAATATGTAACTATTAAAGGCACTCGTGATGGGCTTACACTATTCATCGATGATCGCTGTTCCTTTGAGGATGTGTGTAGGGAGCTAATAGACAAGCTAGCAGTTAATCGGCCTGAAAAAGAGGAACAGGAGGTACCGGTTACGATTAAGTTAGGTAATCGCTATCTCTATGATGATCAAAAGGAAGAACTGGAGAAAATTATTTCAGATGAAAGTCAATTTACAGTACAAAGGTTAGAGTCTAACGTAATTTTAAGAAGTGATGCTCTTGAAATGCTTGAAGATACTGATATAAAAATTGAAAATCGGATTGTTCGTTCTGGACAAGTATTAGAAGTAAAAGGGGATTTACTATTAATAGGTGACGTGAATCCAGGTGGTAAAGTTATATCAACTGGTAATATATATATCATGGGAAGTTTGCATGGGATTGCTCATGCAGGTGCAAAGGGTGATAAGAATGCAATCATAGTTGCTTCTTACATGAATCCAAGCCAACTTCGGATAGCTGATTATATAAGCCGTGCTCCAGATTATGAATCAGATGGTGTATACATGGAATGTGGTCTAGTCGATGTCGAAAAAGATAAAATAATAATTGATAGATTACAAGTTTTAGCCCATAAACGTAAAAGTCTACGGGCATTTGAAAGGAGAATAATCAATGGGTGAGGCAATCGTTATCACATCTGGTAAGGGTGGGGTAGGGAAAACTACTACTACTGCAAATATAGGGACTGCTCTAGCGTTATTGGATAAGAAAGTTTGTTTAATAGATACGGATATAGGACTTAGAAACCTCGATGTCATAATGGGGTTAGAAAACCGAATAATCTATGATATTGTGGATGTCATTAATGGCCGGTGCAAATTAAAACAAGCCCTCATAAAAGACAAGCGATTTGATTATTTGTCATTGCTCCCAGCTGCTCAAACAAGTGATAAATCTGCTGTGACAACAGAAGGTATGAAAGAAATTATTAAAGAATTAAAAACAGAATATGATTATATTATCATTGACTGTCCGGCTGGTATTGAACAGGGTTTTCAAAATGCTGTTGCCGGAGCGGATAGAGCTATTGTTGTAACAACACCTGAGAAATCTAGTGTTCGTGACGCTGATCGGATTATAGGTTTATTAGAAAAGAAGGATATAGATCCCCCAACTCTAGTAATTAACCGAATTCGTAAGCACATGATGAAAAACGGTGATATGCTAGATATTGATGAAATTGTACAAGTTCTATCTATTGATCTAATCGGTATTGTACTAGATGATGATGAGGTTATAAAAGCATCTAACCACGGCGAACCTGTAGCATTTCAACCAAATACAAAAGCTTCCATTGCGTATAGAAATATTGCAAGACGAATTCTTGGGGAGTCAGTACCTTTGCAATCATTAGAAGATGAATCAGGAATGTTTAAAAAGGTTAAAAAGTTTTTTGGTATTAGAAGTTAATATATATTATTCATTATAAATACTGGCTAATCTATCAAGAGCTCTAAAATCATCATGGATTTTAGAGCTCTTTTTTTGACCTAAGACAATATTGGGAGGAGAAATATGAAATTTATTTCAAGAAATCAAATTAATCTCGGGTTTGTCTTGATTATTTTATCTGGATTAATGTTAGGATTAACTATAATCAATTGGACATTACTATTTTTTTCCGGGATATTTATAGTAGCTTACTTTATTTTAGATAAAAATAAATTACGATGTCCTCATTGTAAAGGTTTTGAAAACCTTGAAAGACTAATGTATGCTAAAAACCATGTGCATTATTGCAGGCATTGTGGTGAAAGACTTGTTATTAGGTAACTTCTTTTCTTCTGTGATTATTAATTTATATATATAAATAGTTCAGTACAATTTTATGTGGTTACGTCCAATCATATCTTGTCCACCTCTTTCATACACTTGTATAAACAAGGAATGAGGGAATGAGGAGAATGAAAAAAGATATAAAACAAATTCGGAAGTCCATAAACGATCGTAAAAAACTTCGAGGCATACCATCGAAAACGGATAGAGGTAAAGTGAGCACTATTATGCCTTCTCTACCGCAAGAAGAAGAGAAGCATGGATTCTATCCAAGTTTTATCGATCCTTCAGTATCCAACCAATCTAGAAGTAACACGATTACGGGTATTATTTTTAAAGGTATTTTTTCTGTCATGCTGTTCTTTTCCATTGCTATCATATGGCAAAACGATGCAGATATTTTTGAAAAACCAAAGCAATGGACAAGTAATGTTTTAACAGAGGAGTTTCCCTTTGCCAGTGTTTATCAGTGGTATAAGGACTCATTTGGTACACCCTTAGCATTTACACCTAGCAAGGAATCAGAGAATATCGAAGAGGCTGCTCTAGCACTGCCTGTATCCGGGAATGTTATTGAGACATTTCAAGCTAATGGTAAAGGAATTATGATTGCTCCGAATGAAACAACATCAGTATCCGCCCTTAGGGAAGGGGTCGTAATTTTTTCTGGAAAGAAATCAGATACGAATAAAACAGTTGTTGTACAGCATGCCGATAATACTACAACTACTTATGGTTTTCTAAGTTCTATTGATGTTCATTTGTACCAAGTTGTTAATTCAAACCAGCGAATAGGTGAATTCAATCCTACGGAAGCAAATGAAATGGTCTATTTTGCTATTGAACAAAATAATGAATATGTCGACCCTGTTCAGGTGGTTGAAGTTGATGACAATCCATAAAACTCTACCTCCTATACATATTCACCCAATAATGTTTGTCTTTATTATCATATCTTTCCTAACCGGTACATTTGTTGAGATGTTTATAATCCTAGGAATCGTTTTATGGCATGAACTTGGTCATTATCTAGCTGCAGCACATTTTAAATGGCGAGTGAATAAAGTGATGCTTTGGATATTTGGGGGGGTTATGGACACAGATGAGCATGGTAATAGACCTGTTATCGAAGAGTTTATTGTTACTATAGCAGGTCCTTTTCAACATGTCATAATTTATTTTTTTATGCTCATAATATCATCCCTATCACTACTTCCATCTTCGATAATAAGCACGATACTTATCTATAACACAACTATTTTTGTCTTTAATTTGTTACCAATATGGCCTCTTGACGGAGGTAAGATATTGTTCTTTTTAATTTCTAAAAAATTATCTTTTCAAAAAGCCTATCATGTGATTATCATCTTATCAATGGCGCTATGTTTTATTATAATAATCGTTCAATTATTATTTCTTCCATTTACATTAAGTGCATTTTTAATCATGGTCTTCCTAATAATAGAAAATAGATCAGAATGGAAAAATAGGCATTTCGTATTTATTCGATTTCTATTAAATCGATACAAAGGTAATAATTGGATTAAATCCGTAAAGCCTATTATCGTGCCCTCTAATTCTTCACTTATGGAGGTGTTTTCACATTTCAAAAGAGATGTGAAACATTCTATTTATATCCAAATGCCTAATGATAGGCGACTGGCAATAGACGAAACCGATTGTTTAAGATCTTATTTTTTTGATAAGAGCTATCATAAAACAATTGGTGAGGTAGCATCCTTAACTACAATATAGAAATAAGCTTGACAAAAGATTAGTTCACGTGATAACATTTGTATGTTATTCATCGTAGCACCCGTGCTACAACCGCACAGAACAGGTTATTAAAACTTACATAAGTTACCTGTATGGCGAGTCTGAGTTTAACAAGGAGGTGCAGTTATGTACGCAATTATCGAAACTGGTGGTAAACAAGTTAAAGTTGAAGAAGGCCAAGTAGTTTACGTAGAAAAAGTTACAGCTGATGTTGATGAAACTGTTACGTTTGACAAAGTACTTTTCGTAGGTGGGGAAGATGTTAAAGTTGGTTCTCCTTACGTTGAAGGTGCTACTGTTACGGCTAAAGTTGAAAAACATGGTCGTCAAAAGAAAGTCACTGTTTTCAAATTCAAAGCTAAGAAAAACTACCATAAGAAACAAGGTCATCGTCAACCTTATACAAAAGTAGTAATCGAAAAAATTAACCAATAAGGGTTTCTGCCATGATAAAGGTAACTGTATACCGAGATAACAATCGAATAACTTCTTTTGAATTATCTGGCCATGCAGAAAGTGGACCCTACGGATATGATTTGGTGTGTGCTGGAGTATCAGCGGTTTCATTTGGAGCGGTTAACGCTGTTTTGGAACTTACTGATATCGAGCTAGCCATCGAACAAGGGAGTGAAGGTGGCTATCTTCGTGTAACTATCCCTAACTCTGTAGATACAGAAGGTAAGGAAAAGGTACAACTCCTGTTCGAAGCAATGATTGTTTCACTTCAAACAATTGAACGTGATTATAGTCAATTTATTAAGATACAAAGTAAATAGGAGGTGCTCTAATGCTACGTCTAGATTTACAGTTCTTCGCGTCTAAAAAAGGTGTAGGTAGTACAAAGAACGGTCGTGACTCTGAGTCCAAACGTCTTGGTGCTAAACGTGCAGACGGTCAATTCGTATCTGGTGGATCTATTCTTTACCGTCAACGCGGTACGAAAATCTATCCAGGTGAAAACGTTGGCCGTGGTGGAGATGACACTCTTTATGCAAAAATCGACGGTGTTGTTAAATTCGAACGCTATGGTCGTGACCGCAAAAAAGTAAGTGTATACCCAGTTGCTCAAGAAGCATAATATGACATATAAAACTCCAATCATTTAGTGGTTGGAGTTTTTTTGTGGAGCTAGGATAAATGAAGGGATTACTTCGAATAAAACTTTCTACATGAGCTTGGTACGTCCCAAATTGCAAACTTCTCTTAACTAAAAATGAACTCGTCCCCGTTTTCTGCTATAATTCTACTTATTGGGGGAGGATAAAAGTGGAAGCAAAAGACATCATTCAATTATTACGATTACAAAGACATGATTTGATGAATGATCTACAAATTGTTCATGGCTATTTAAGTATGGGAAAGACAGACAAAGTCAAATTGAAAGTAAACAATATTATTGGAACCCTTAATCAAGAAAGAACGCTAATGAATACAAATTGTCCAGAGTTTGCTTTGTGGTTAATTCAAATGAAATTACAACATAAACATATTCATTTTACATACGATATATTTACAGATAATAAAAATTTACTCCATTATGATAGTTCTCTAGCGGAAATTGGACATGCCGTAGAGGATTATATATTAGCAAGTAAATTTGATACGATAACAGGTGAAATTAACTTAAAATACAATGATAATTCAATCGATTTGGCCGTGAGAGTAACTAGTCCAACAATTGATTGTGATGCATGGAAAAATCATTTGGCAGATAAGCTAAATAATGTGTTGATACAGGTAGAGGAATTGGAATCTGAAGTAAGAATTATATTCACCATTCCCTTTGCCGATTAGATGAGGTGAGAATATGTTTGTCGATCAAGTCAGTGTCTATGTGAAAGCTGGAGATGGAGGAAATGGTCTTGTAGCTTATCGTAGAGAAAAATATGTTCCATTAGGTGGACCAGCAGGTGGAGATGGTGGTAATGGTGGAGATGTTGTTTTTAAAGTTGATGAAGGATTAAATACTTTAATGGATCTCCGTTATAACCGTCATTTTAAAGCGAAGCGCGGCGAGAATGGGATGAGCAAGAACCAACACGGTAAAAACTCAGCACCACTAGTAGTGTCTGTCCCTCCTGGAACGACCGTTATTGACGAAGACACAGAACAAGTAATTGCCGATCTTACTATTCATGGACAAGAGGCAGTAATTGCAAAAGGTGGTAGAGGAGGAAGAGGAAATTCACGTTTTGCTACCCCTCGCAATCCTGCACCAGACTTTGCAGAGAATGGTGAGCCTGGTGAAGAGAAAAATATAAAAGTTGAATTGAAGTTAATTGCCGATGTGGGACTGGTTGGGTTTCCGAGTGTAGGTAAATCAACCTTTTTATCTGTAGTAAGTGCTGCAAAACCCAAAATAGCGGATTATCATTTCACAACATTAGCTCCTAATTTAGGAGTTGTTGATACAGCAGACAACCGTAGTTTTGTCTTAGCTGATTTACCTGGGCTGATTGAAGGTGCTCATGCTGGAGTTGGTCTGGGACATCAATTTCTACGACATGTAGAGCGAACTAGAGTAATCATTCATGTAATCGATATGGCAGGTACTGAAGGTCGTGATCCTTTTGATGATTATCAAAAGATTAATAAGGAATTAAGTGAATATGACGAGAAGTTAATAACTAGACCTCAAATTATCGCTGCTAATAAAATGGATATGCCTGATGCAGAAGAAAATCTAAACCAATTTAAAGAAAAGATTGGTGACGATATTCCGGTTTATCCAATATCTGCTTTAACAAAAGAGGGTTTACGTGATATTCTCTTTGCTGTGGCGGATCTATTAGAAACTATTCCGAAATTTAAACCTGAAGTAGAAGAAACAGATGAAACAGTGGTATATCGTTATCAGAAAGAAGATAAAGGATTTGAAATTAATCGTGATGATGATGGTGCTTTTGTTATCTCAGGACCGAAAATCGAAAAATTATTCAAGATGACGGATTTCAATCGAGACGAAGCAGTACGTCGATTTGCTCGTCAAATGCGCTCTATGGGAGTCGATGAGGAACTTCGTAAGAGGGGTGCAGAAGACGGCGATACAATTCGCATCTTACAATTTGAATTTGAGTTTGTTGATTAATAAATGAAGTCGTTCTCCAAATGGAGAACGACTTTTTTTGGCTCTTTTAGTACAGTTTGTTTTTATTTTATAGAAACTGTGCGGTAACTACTGCAATTTTATCCCATAATTAATAAGTATAGCTTTACGATACCGCTACGGCAGAATACTCCGCTTTCCACGGGCACGGCCTCAGCGGGGTCTTCGGACACGTGCTATTCCCGTAGGACAAGGAATGCTTCGTCAGCGTATACATCGCACGAAGAAAATTGTTCTTTATTTTCGAGGAGTCTCCGTATTCTGCCTACGCTAGTTTTGTTTTCTAATTATTGTTAGTTATTGAATCATGTTTTGGATTTATTTGGCATTATTATTCTCATTCACTCATTACTAGCGAAGGAAATACACGGAGACTCCTGCGGGAGGACAGGCATAGGTGAGACCCCGCAGTGCGTAGCACGAGGAGGCTCACCAGCCGCCCGCGGAAAGCGGAGTGTATTTCCGTAGCGGGTATGTTGCTCTACACAAAATCCCTAGTTACCGCACAGTTTCTATCGACTAACTGTTAGATTAACTTAACTTGAGCAACTACAACTTTTTATGAAGTAATCATTCCTTTAATAATAAGGAGAAATACATATTCAAATGAAGTTTCACTTTCTGTTCAACATTTGGATTTATTTTGCATATCTTGATATAGAGTGATTAGCCCAGAATTCAGAAGTGAAAGGAGTTCGATTTAACATTGAAGATTCATATTGTCCAAAAAGGAGATACATTATGGGAACTGTCTAAGAAATATGGGGTGGATTTTGAAGCATTAAAAAGTGCAAATTCACAACTATCAAGCCCTGATATGATTATGCCGGGGATGAAGATTCGTATTCCAACATCAGCTAAAACAGTAAAAAAAGAAATGGTGAAAAAAGAGGCACCGATTAAAGAACAACAGGTACAAATGCCAATTAAGGAACAAAAAGTAGAAACGCCATATAAAGATATTTCACCTAAACCAATGCCGGTTGTTAAAGAAGATGATCTTATGCCTCAAATGGACTTGAAGCCAGAAATGCCGATGCCACAAATGCCGCAAATTCCACAAATGCAGACACCTCCAATGATGCAGGCTCCAACAATTGAACAAGATTTATATATGCAATTTAATTTTCAAGAAAGTGAATCGTCTGAAAGTATGCACCATGTAGAACCACAACAACAACCAATTTTCCATCAACCAATGTATCAACCAGTACAAATGATTCCTTGTTATCCTGTACATCCATGCTGTTATGGTATGCCACCAGTTGGTCATCATGGAATGCCAATGTACCATCCACACGGAATTGGCCCGATGGCTCATCCGGGAATGATGATGCCGATGCAGGAGGATAATAATGATTGTGGTTGTGGTGGTGGAAATAATTATCAAGTACCACAAATGGGTGGAATGCCTCAATTTGATTTAGGCATGAGTAATATGAACATGTATAATTCACAATTTCAGGAAAATATGCAACAAATGGGACCCAATATGACAGTACCAGGAATGTCTGGATTCCAGGCAAATGGTTTTCCTACCCCTCCAGGTTTTGGTGAGTTAAGAATGAACGAGGATGAATCCTCCGATTGAGCAACCATCTAAGTAGAGACGATCAACCATTCAATCGTCTCTCTTCTTTTTTATATTGGGAGGGGAACTTGGAGGCAAAAAAGATTCACCCAATTAAACGTAACATTTATTATATTGAAATTGCTTCAGGAGAAAAATATGTACTAAAAGGTCATTCCAACACTTCCAATATGAGACAACAATGGGAATTTTTTGAACGAATTCAATCAAGAAATGTTGTTCCATTCGAAAGATACCCAAACGGTAAGAAAGAAATTACAACCGGGACCAATTATAGTTGGACCATTTCACCTTATGTTTCAGGAAGAAAGTTGAACTATCAAACCGCAGAAGACAGAAAAAGAGTAATGATATTACTAAAAAGATTTCATGCTGAAGCAAATCAAATATATGTAAAAAAGTTATTGAGGAAACAACCGTTTTATAAGAGGTGGCATGCAAGGCTCTATAGGTTTTTGGAAACAGAACAAATTTTTGAACGTAATGGCTATTTAACTCTTTATAATGATATATCTTATATGATGAAAAAGTATCTCGAAATTGTTGAGTCCTATTCTTGGTATAAAGAACAGTTAGATGCCGAACGAAACGGATCATGGGTACATGGTGATGTAGCCTCTCATAATTTCATTCAAAATGAAAAAACTTACATGATAGACTTTGATTTATTACACTGTACTCCTCAGATATATGATTATATTCAATTAGGTCAACGGTTTTTACCATATATTAATTGGGATATTGAGACGTTATTAGGCTATGACATGGTTGAAGATGTAGAACTGGAGAAGTTTATAAACTCTGTTTTTATTCCGAGTGACTTAGTCCGTGAATGGTTACATTTTCTTACAAGGAAACGTCGTGTAAGCATTGAAGATTATATGGAAACAATGGAGTTAGAGTGGATTAGTCGTAAGGAATTTTTAAATAAAGCTAAGTTAATTCTTAAGTAATAAATTTAATTGAACAGGATAATTTAACCAGTAGTAAATAACCTCTCTTTTAGCAAACTAGCTATAAGGGAGGTTTTTATGATGCGAGGAAAAATAATTATTATCCTATCTAGTTTGTTAATAATTGCAGCATGCGGCAATGAGAATGAACAAGGGATGAATACAGATGTGAACCAAAAGAGTATTCAACCAATTAATTATGAAACACCAAAGGAGCAAGAAAGTCGCTCAAATGACCGAGAAAAATCAATTGGAGAAATCGGTGGATATAAACAAAGTGATCAAGAATATGTTAATGAAGGGGATAAAAATTTTAAAGCGAAGAATGAGGACCAATATACAAGTGAAAGAACATATTTAATTTCAGAATATTTATCTGAAAGAAAAGAGATTGTCCAATCACAAATTGCAGAAACTGATGATCGAATTATTGTTGCAGTGATGACAGGAAATCAGTACTTTCCCGAATTACCTGAGATCATTACAAGGGAAGTCAAAGAGATAGTACCGGATAAAGAAATAGTGGTTTATACGGATAAAGCATGGTGGGATCATATGCGAAATCTGAATAGTAACCCGAAAGACTTGGACCGGGATGTTGAGAATAATCTAAATGAATTCTTTAACAATAATTAAGCCTTTGTTTTTTCAAAGGCTTTTTGTAATTTGACCGCATAGTCCCAAACCTATGCTCTCATTGTAGATTTGTGATAGAATAGGAAAAGGATTTATAGTGGGGAGAAGATATAATGATTTCTTATATTCGAGGTAAGTTAGTCTCTATTCAAGATGAAGCTGTGATTTTGGATGTCCATGGTGTTGGATATGAAGTAATCTGTCCGAATCCATTCGTTTTTCAGGAACATTTAGATAATGAACTTCACATACATACATATTTCCATGTCAGAGAAGATGCACAAATCTTATATGGCTTTAAAAATTTAGACCAGAAGTATTTATTTACTAGGTTACTGTCTGTATCTGGAATTGGACCAAAAGGAGCATTAGCAATTATATCTGGTGTGAATATACCAGAATTTGTTTCCGCAATTGAAAGGGAAGATGATAAGTTTTTAACTAGTTTCCCTGGCGTTGGTAAAAAAACTGCTAGACAGATTATCTTAGATTTAAAAGGAAAATTAGTAGCAAACTTTAACATTACGAAAGAAGAAGTAGAAACTACAGATAAAAAATCAAATCAAACGGCTGAATTAAAAGAAGCTTTAGAGGCTTTAAAAGCATTAGGATATATGGATAGAGAAGTAAAGGCTATCATACCAGAACTGCAAAAGAATGTAACAAATGATTCAAATACAGATCAAATTATTAAAAAAGCATTGAGTTTACTAATGAAAAAATAGTAAGGGGGCAGGTAGTATGGATGAGCGAATGGTTACTGGCGAATTACATGATGAGGAATCCTATGTAGAACTTAGTCTACGCCCCACGACATTGAACCAATATATTGGTCAAGATAAGGTAAAAGAAAATTTAACGATTTTTATCCAAGCTGCTAAGATGCGAAATGAGCCACTTGACCATGTTTTACTATATGGGCCTCCAGGACTAGGGAAAACAACGCTAGCCGCAATTATTGCGAATGAAATGGGAGTCCAATTCAGGTCCACATCCGGACCCGCAATCGATCGAGCTGGTGATCTTGCTGCTATATTAACTTCGCTAGAGGCTGGCGACGTCTTATTTATTGATGAGGTTCATCGTTTACCCAGGGCAGTAGAAGAAGTGTTATACTCTGCAATGGAGGATTTCTTTTTAGATATTGTGATTGGTACAGGTCCGAGCGCAAGATCTGTAAGAATTGATTTACCACCTTTTACACTTGTCGGAGCTACTACCAGAGCCGGACTATTATCAGCACCATTACGAGACCGCTTTGGAGTGTTATCTCGATTAGAGTATTATGAAACCAAGGATTTATGTGCAATTGTCGAACGTACGGCAGAGATTTTTGAAACTAAAATCACGAAAGAAGCTGCTGTAGAAGTTGCGCGACGTTCAAGGGGCACACCACGTATTGCAAATAGATTATTACGTAGAATTCGTGATATTTCCCAGGTGAAGGGAGAAAGCGAAATCAGTCTTGAAACAACAGAAATAGCTCTTGGAATGCTACAAGTCGATGATGTGGGCCTTGATCATATCGATCATAAATTACTTAAAGGTATAATAGAGGGCTTTAAAGGCGGTCCAGTTGGTTTAGATACTATTGCAGCTACCATTGGGGAAGAATCTCAGACAATAGAAGATGTATATGAACCTTATTTATTACAAATAGGTTTTATCCAACGTACTCCTAGGGGAAGAATAGTAACACAGAAGGCATATCAACATTTTGGTATGAAGGTGAATGATGAAACATGAATCTAGGTAAGATGTTCATTATAATTGGTATTGTTTTTCTTGTAATCGGAATAATTTGGACTTTTATTGGTCGATTACCAGGTGATATATCCTTCAAAAAAGGAAATGTTACCTTCTATTTTCCAATTATGACATCTATTATTATTAGTATTGTTTTATCGCTCATTTTCTTTATTCTAGGAAGATTTCGATAAATCTACATGAAGGAGAAACACCCATGAATATTGAGGATTTTGATTTTGAGTTACCAGAAGACTTGATTGCACAAACTCCGTTAAAGAATCGGAGTGCTTCAAGACTAATGGTGTTAGATAAAGCGACTAGAGAATTAGACCACAAACACTTTACTGATATAAAAGATTATCTAAAGAGTGGGGACTGTCTAGTCTTAAATGATACAAAGGTGCTTCCAGCTAGACTTTATGGGGTAAAAGAAGATACTGGAGGTAAAGTGGAAGTTCTTCTTTTGAAACAAAATGAAGGAGATACATGGGAAGTCCTTGCAAAACCTGCAAAGCGAATTAAAGTCGGAACGAAATTGATATTTGGAGATGGGCAACTGAAGGCGACGTGTAAAGAAATACTAGAACACGGTGGAAGAATTTTGGATTTTGAATATAATGGTATTTTCTATGAAGTCCTCGAAGAACTAGGAGAGATGCCGCTACCACCATACATTAAAGAACAATTGCCAGAAAAAGATCGCTACCAAACAGTCTATGCAAAAGAAGAAGGCTCTGCAGCAGCGCCGACAGCTGGGCTTCACTTTACAGAGGAATTGCTAGAAGAGATTAAATCGATGGGTGTTACGATTGCATTTATAACACTACATGTGGGTCTTGGTACTTTTAGACCAGTAAGTGTCGAAAATATAGATGATCATCAGATGCATTCCGAATTTTATATGATGTCAAAAGAAACAGCGAATACATTGACCGAAATAAGAGATAATGGGGGAAGAATTATCTCGGTTGGTACAACCTCCACAAGAACTCTCGAAACCATTACACGTGATAATAATGGAGAATTTGTTGAGTCTAGTGGTTGGACAGATATTTTTATATATCCGGGATTTGAATTTAAAGCGATAGACGGCTTAATTACCAATTTTCATTTGCCGAAGTCAACATTAATTATGCTAGTAAGTGCTTTTAGTGACCGAGATTTTATACTAAAAGCATATAATGAGGCAGTTAAGGAAAAATATCGTTTCTTTAGTTTTGGAGATGCGATGTTCATTATTTAGTAAAGGAAAGATAGAATGAATTCACCTATACGCTATGAATTAATTAAAACAGACAAACAAACTGGAGCAAGACTTGGACGAGTACATACACCACATGGCTCTTTTGAGACACCTATGTTTATGCCCGTCGGAACTCTTGCAACGGTTAAAACTATGAGCCCTGAAGACTTAGAAACAATGGGAGCTAAAATAATTCTGTCCAATACCTATCATCTATGGTTACGACCAGGCGAAGACATTATTAAAGAGGCTGGTGGTTTACATAAATTCATGAATTGGGACGGAGCGATTTTAACTGACTCAGGCGGATTTCAAGTTTTTAGTTTAAGTGATATGCGGGAAATTACAGAAGAAGGAGTTCATTTCCGAAATCATTTAAATGGAGATAAGTTATTTCTTTCTCCTGAAAAAGCCATGCAGATTCAAAATGCTCTTGGCTCAGATATTATGATGGCATTTGACGAATGCCCGCCATATCCTGCAACACATGAATATATGAAAGCATCTGTGGAAAGAACTTCTAGATGGGCAGAAAGATGTCTAAATGCTCATGAACGAAAAGATGTACAGGGGCTTTTTGGAATTATTCAAGGTGGAGAATATGAAGACTTGCGTAGATTAAGTGCTCAGGACTTAGTTTCGCTAGATTTTCCAGGTTATGCGGTAGGGGGACTTTCTGTAGGTGAACCAAAGGAAGTCATGAACCGAGTCCTAGAATTTACGACTCCATTAATGCCAAGTAATAAGCCTAGGTATTTAATGGGGGTTGGGTCTCCTGATGCTTTAATAGATGGCGCTATTAGAGGAATAGATATGTTTGATTGTGTACTACCTACAAGAATTGCTCGTAATGGAACATGTATGACTTCGAATGGTAGACTTGTGGTAAGAAATGCGAAATACGCTCGGGATTTTGGTCCAATTGATGAAAATTGTGATTGCCATGTATGCCGAAATTACTCACGTGCCTATATTCGCCATCTAATAAAATGCAACGAAACATTCGGATTTAGACTTACTACTTATCATAATCTCTATTTTCTGCTAAAATTAATGGAGCAAGTACGAAACGCAATACGCGAAGATCGACTTGGTGATTTTAAAGAAGAATTCTTTGAACAATACGGATTGAATAAACCGGATGCAAAGAATTTTTAATGAACGTTTAGAGGGCTTCATGTTATCTAAACGAATTGTCTGGAAAGGAGGGACATATACATGGAAGGATTAGCTACTTTATTACCGTTAATAGCTATGTTTGTTATTTTCTACTTCTTGCTTATTCGTCCGCAGCAAAAGCGTCAAAAACAAGTTAGACAAATGCAGTCTGAACTTAAAAAAGGTGACTCTGTTGTAACGATTGGTGGATTTCACGGTGTGATTCATGCTTTAGATGAAGGCACAGTCGTGTTACAAGCAGGTGATGGTTCTAAACTTACATACGATCGTTCTGCGATTCGAGATGTTAAATCTGTATAAAAAGAACTAAAAATTGAGGCTGGGACAAAAGAGTTTTAGTTGATTAAAATCCGAACGAACATGAAAAGCGCATAGACCCGCTCCGGAAATATACTACGCTTTCCACGGGCGGCTGGTGAGCCTCCTCAGAGCTAAAGCTCTTCCGGGG
>NZ_LT855384.1:106938-184258 GCF_900184735.1 Paucisalibacillus globulus | reverse complement strand
CCCCGGAAGAGCTTTAGCTCTGAGGAGGCTCACCAGCCGCCCGTGGAAAGCGTAGTATATTTCCGGAGCGGGTCTATGCGCTTTTCATGTTCGTTCGGATTTTAATCAACTAAAACTCTTTTGTCCCAGCCTCTATCTCTTATAACAAATCTGTGATTAATCCTCATATTCCTTAATAATTTCTTTGGTACTTCTGACTGTATCAATTGGACGGACTAATTTTTCAATTTCATCTCGTTTATGTTCAAAGAATGGTGGTAGTGATAGCTTCTCCCCTAATGTTTCATAAGGCTCATCTCCCATAAAACCAGGTCCATCTGTTGCTAATTCAAATAAGATTCCTGGAGCTACATTAGCATATAAGGATTCAAAGAAGTAACGATCTACATGACCAGAGTTAGGTACACGGAATGATGCATAATGCTCCATCCATGCTTCCAGTTCACTACGATCTTCTACACGGAACGCTGCATGGTGGACAGTACCGAATCCTTGTCTACCTCGTGGAAGTACAGTATTGTATTCCACGATGACTTGTGCACCATTTCCTCCTTCTCCCATTTCAAAAAGATGGAAGGACTCTTCTTTAGCAATTTCTTTAAATAGGAAAACTTGCTCTAAAACAGCTTTCATATAATCAAAATTAGAAACTCTAATAAACACTGGACCTAACCCTGTAATAGCATACTCCAACGGAATCGGACCTTTTTGCCAAGGCGTACCAGATTCAACACCCTCATTATTTTCATCGGATATCAACTGATAGTGTTGGTCATCAAAATCTACAAAGGAAAGGGTTTTCTTACCAAATTGTTCTTTTACGCCTGAATGCTTAACATCCAATCGATTGAATCGTTTTACCCAATAATCAAGAGCAGCATCAGAAGGTACACGGAATGAAGTTTTAGAAATTTCATCTGTACCATGTATCCCTTTTGGAATACCTGGAAAATCAAAGAATGTCATGTCTGTACCCGCACTACCTTTATCATCTGCAAAGAACAAATGATACGTTTGAATATCGTCCTGGTTTACCGTTTTTTTTACTAAACGCATACCTAAAACATAGGTAAAGAATTCATAGTTCTTTTCTGCACTACTTGTAATTGCTGTAACGTGGTGTACACCTTTTAATTGATTCATGAATGATTCCTCCAAATTGGTTTAATTGTTTTCTATCAAGTTCTCAAAAATTTTACTGTGTTAGTCATAACATTTATTTTGGACGCTCTATGGAAAATACTTTTCCTATCTTGGCATAGTTAGTCCCTGCAAGTCGACTTATAGCTGCCAGTTTCTCCTGATTGATACGACCAGATTCATATATTTCTTTATCAACATGAAATCTTGTTATTTTACCAACTACTAAATCCACACCTATATTCCCATCTTCGCCTAACTCCACCGCATGCTCTAACGTGCATTCATATCGGACCTTAGCTTCTTTAATGCCAGGAACCGAAACAACCTCACTAGGCACAATAGTTAATTTTGTCTTATCTATTTCACTTTGGTTTGGTGGCAAGGATGCTGCCGTTGCATTAATATCCTCCACATTGGATTCGTCCACAATATGAACAACAAATTCTTTCTTATCAAGAATATTTCTTGCTGTGTCTTTCATTTTTCCATCTTTTCGTTGAAATCCCAAGGAAATCATCGGTGGATTAGATGAAACTATATTAAAATAGCTAAACGGTGCTCCATTAATTGTTCCATCTTCCGCCATACTTGTGACAAATGCAATGGGCCTTGGAATAATAGTTCCAATTAATAATTTGTAGTTTTCTCTTTCTGTATTAACTTTCGGGTCAAAGGATAACAATAGTATCCCTCCTAATCTAATTCTCTTACTTTAATAGGGATTAAGGAGTTATTTAATCTTTCGCGATATTGCTCATATTGTTCTGGCAACATAAGATTTTTACCCATTGTTTCATATGATTCATCATGAGCAAACCCAGGTGGATCTGTTGCAATTTCAAATAGAATCTCGCCATACTCTCTAAAATAAATAGCATTAAAGTAATTCCGGTCTCTCACTGCTGTAACACCAAATCCGTGATCAGCGACATAACGTTGCCAATCCAATTGATCTTCATCATCTTTGGCACGCCATGCAATATGGTGCACGGTACCAACACCCATTTGTCCTCGTTCCATTTCTGTTTTCTTAATATCAATGATATTTCCAATGTTTCCAAAGGACTTAAATCGGACGTAATCTCCTTCTTCTCCCACTCTTTCTAATCCCATTAAACCTTGAAGCGTCTCTGCAGTTTGTTCCGGATTTACAGAATATAAGATAGCTCCACCAAATCCCTTAATTGCTACATCAGGAGTTACATCTCCAAATGTCCATTTATTTTGTTCTCCGTCTGCTCGTTCCACTAGTTCCAATTGAAGACCGTGAAAGTCTTCAAACTGTAAATATGCTTCACCAAATCTTTCTACTTTAGTAAATTGGATATTAAATTTCTCCAATCGTTCTTCCCAATAGCCCATTTTTCCAGTTGGAATTGCATAAGTTGTTATCCCTACTTGTCCGCCACCAATTTTCCCTTGATACGCATTCGCCCAAGGGAAGAAAGTAATAATACTTCCCGGTCTCCCACCATCATTACCAAAGTATAAATGGTAAGTGCCTGGGTCATCAAAGTTAATCGTTTTCTTCACTAAACGTAATCCTAAAATGCCTGCATAAAAATCAACATTTTCTTGTGGATGTCCAACAATGGCTGTTATATGATGTATTCCTTCTGTTTTTTTCACAAATAACTCTCCTTCTTCACAAACTATTATTCCTGTTTACTATTACCAACTACACTATCCATCATGATGGATACTCATATACCTTAGTTATCGCTATTTATCTCGATTTCGAAGTAATTTAACACAAAAAAATAATGCCTTACTAATAAATCTATTATGAATTAAGTTATTCTTAATTAAGTTTAATTATAATGGGGATATCTTTGTTTGTCAACATCAAGGAATAAGAGCGTACCAAACATCAGTATCTTTTCGATGTTCGGTACGCTCTTTTATCATAAAACTACTTCAGAAATCTAATTTCTTGTAAGTCATATTGTGCAGCTTCTTCTATAAACTTATTATGAAAAACATAGAAGTTTGGAGTCGTAAAATAAGTTGTATTAGAAGGTAAAGTTAACTTTTCACTTACAGAAGTGACCACAACCTCTTTATTTATATAGACTTCTTGCTTCGTACTTTCCGTCTTGGAGATTTGTTGTAGAAAGTCTACACTGGAATTACACCCAACCAGCACATTACGATCTACCCTTAACTCATTTTCATCATATCCAGCTACTACTTTCATCCAGTTACCAGATTTATCCTGGAAGTTGACCCAATTATCCTGAATGGCCGTATCTGGCTTAAAGAATGCTGATGTTTGCCAACCAGTCTCATGGAAAAATCTCCCCGTGTTTTGATCTATTTCTGATACATGACATAAGACTGGTACACCTGGAAGTAAAAGAAAATATTGACTATAGGTAAGTCCTTTATAATCTTCATTTTGCTCGATGAACGTTGTTAGCTTGATACCACGCCATTCATTCCCTTTATTATCTATCATGCTAGTAAACTCGCCTTGTGTTTTTTCTTTTTTAAGTGAATGCGGTCGGATATCTGCTATTCGACTAGTTATTCCACCCGCCCATGGATTCCACCATAGTTTCGGTTCAAGTACTGGAAATGGTGTATCTAACCATTCTTTCTCCTGATATGACAGGGAATGTAAGGCCGGGAAAAAGTCTGGAGTAGCTTTAATTTCCATGACACCATTATTCATTCTCCATGTATCCATTCCATGCTCATGTACTATATCTTGTTGGATATCTATATTCTGTTTGCGAATAACAAGAGTTTCCCGCTCATGAATGGCAGCATCTAACCGGGCACTCATTTTAACAGTTGATATAGCGGAATCATGTTCAATAGGTAATTCTTGAACCCATTCCGTTTGTTTATCAATTCGATCAAACTGTTTTACTACTTTCTGGTCATGGTTAGAAAGTGAAAGAGACATTTCTCCATGCAGATAATTAGACTTAAAGTCTGTTACCTTACAAGTTATATTATCACCATCTACAACAGGATTGTTATTTTCTAAAGAAAGATGTAAATGATTAACAGGTTTGTTGTTCTGTTCTGTAGAAGATTGTTTAGCAAATGCTCGGAAACTCTCTATATCATGGAACGCTCCTATTGAAAAATATACTGAGTTTGTTGTTCTACTCGTATTTGATTCTACTAGACCAATTTCATGCTCGATGTAATTATACCAGGAGCCAAAGTGAATCTTTTCATTTGAACTCCAGCACATAGCAATAGGTTCAGTTCTTCCATTGACAAAAATCCAATTCTCGTGTACTTGGCTTTCATCCCAATTTTCATAGGAATTACCGATGGAATCCTTCAATTCAATAATTTCCCCTCGATAAGGAATCACAGCCTTATCTAATTCTAAATAGATCGATTGATTAACAAAGATGGATTGTTCAGTTTTCACATCCTGAATATTTTCCACTTCGTAATAGTTCTCCACGAGACCCTCACTATAAAGTTTCAAAACGATATGGAATTTAACAGATGGAAAAGCAACTAAACGGTAAGCAATCTTTGCACCAACATACCCTTCTCCTTTTAAGAATTCTAGATCCGTATATTTGGCCTTTGCCATTTCTTCAGAGTATGGTTTTCCTACTTTCGGTGGCATGATCCAAATACTTTCCTCTTTTTTCTTTCTACCTGCATCGATACTATTATCGTCTTTGTCTAAGGAAGCATAGTATTGACCATTGAATAATTGAATTTTCTTCTCGTCTTCTCCATATAACTTTGCACCAATTCCCCTTAATGGGACCCCAATGACTTTTGAAAATCCAACTGTTTCACCATAATTTTTATTCGCTTTAATGGATAACGTTGCTTCATAAAAGCCATGTTTTAAGACCTTAAATGGTATAGGTATTGATTTTCTTTCCTTTGGACCCATTTCTAGTGAAAGTGTTGGAGTACTTATCTCCATAATCGGTGAAGATGGGAACTCCAATTCAAATTGGATTCTTTCCGAGAAATTATTCATCATATCAAGGTAAAACACACTCTCACTGCCAATAAAACTCATATCCACTGGGTATTGTGCCATAATCTGTGCCGGATACTTTGGCAATATCCCTACCTTAAATTCCGCCTTCTTGCCATTAATTGTCACCATTGTTTTTACACAAGGGTGGGTGCGGAAAGTATTTTGTTCTTCATTGATTGGATTGACATAGAATGTTCCATTAATTTCTGTTTTATCGATTACTTCTATTGACTTTTCCATGGAATATTCGATGTTCTTATCACTTATACCTTTTAAGTCGATATGAAGTGGCTTACCAGTTTTGTTTATGATGGAATAAGTAACTTGATAATTATCCCCAAAGACTAGGCGATGTTCCGGTATCGTTACCAAAATAGAATAATCCGTTGTTTCAATTAATCGGATACCTCTCCCAGTTCGTTCGAATTCCATCCTTAGTGTTTCATTTTCTTTCTCCCAGGCGTATTCATAGAAATGAAAATCATTCTCCACTCTACCATCTGGCTTTACTTCAATTTCTCTAATGCTACTATCATACCAACTAGTATTTATAAAGAAGTCCTGTACTGCTTCTGTATGTAATACGGTTGGCATAAAGTTCATTAAATGCGTAGTATCATCCCGCTCCTCCCAAAAGAAGCCACATTTTTTATAGAGTGGAACAGCCTTGGTATTACCTGGCCATGTGTATAAATCTAGTCTAGGCCACTTTAATTTAATCGCTTCTTCTAAAGCAGTTAATAGTAGTTTCTTCCCAATCTTTTTACCGTGATAATCATCTCGTACATTTAACAGTGGAATATACAATGCCCCTTCATCATCACGATATTCACTAAATCCACAGTATCCCACAACTTTCTCACCCTCTAGAGCAAGAAAGGTATGGATATTCGTTGAATTACGTTCTCGGTGCAAGATGGACTCTTCTGTGTCCACCGTATTCGCTCCGCCCCAGCCATCACGGCTATGATTCCACATATCAGCAACTCTTGCTGCATAACTCTCATCGTATTTTACGATATCGATGTTCATAAAAATTCCATCTCCCTTTTCCTTCAAAACCCCTAGTTACTATCACAAAACTTAAAACAAAATAAAAAGAACCACTCTTAGAAAAACTCACATTTGCTCTCCTGAGCGAAATGTAAGATTTTCTCAAGCATTTAGGAAGGAATTCGAACTTTACTTCCCTATCTGCTTTAGGAGAATGGTTCTTTAATCCAAAAATTAATCAAATGCGATTAATTCATGGAGAATTGAATTAAAAAACCATAGGAATGCATCATATATCCTATGGTATAAATTCGGGTTATTAGTTTTAATTAGAATTTAAAGTAACCAGTAGGTTGTATGAAGCTAATATTCGATTTTGTTACGTTTACGTTAAACTTGATCATGACATACAACCTCCTTTTCTAAATTTCAGAATCTTTATTACTCCATTAGTATATAGAAAATTCATTCTGAAGTAAAGCCAAATTTTGTTAATTTTTCTTAATAGTGGTTTTAGTAATAAAGGAAAGATAAATAAATGAAAAAACTTGCCAATTGATTTTAGTAAGATAAAATAAAGACAAGCATGGTATTGTTGTACGGGTGGGTAAATCAATTCCCTTCTGGAAACCGATTATGGTGAAAGGAGGGGGTGTCGATGGAGATTGAATTAGTATTGTTACTATTAACAGTGCTTTTCGCAGCTGGAGCATTTTTGTTAAAGCTATTAGACTTCATCAGGCAATTAGTAAAAGACTTTACTGATAAACGATGAACCCCACCCTTTTGACCGACTAAAATCAAATAAGGGTGGGGTTCTTTTCTGCTTGTCCAGAAGGAAATCCACCTGAACATCTGATACTATGCTAACCGGGAATGTTGCTGCATTCTCGGTTATTTAATTAGTATTGCTTGTCTACTCGTATTATACCTACAAATTCTAAATATGTCCATTACTCTTCCAACTTATAATTTACTCATTTATATTATTTTACCCAAAATCTTAATATGAATAACATTAAGGGCATAAGGATCTCCTTTAATAAATGGTAGTACGTTTATATAATCATTTTATAATTATAAACAAAAAAACCACCAACATATGTATTGGTGGAGACGGTGGGAATCGAACCCACGTCCAAAGGTAACGACACTCAGGCTTCTACACGTGTAGTTGGTATATTATCATTCGCTAACCTTTCAGCCTACCAACAGGCTTCCAAGTAGCTAGTCTGATTAAGTTCCCAAATCATCCTCAGACGGTGGATGACAGGATAGCCTGCTAAGTTTGAGACCCTTCAAGAACTACCCCACAGGCGAGAGTAGGAAGGATCCTTTAGCTAGTGCTTACGCAGCTGCTAAAGAGTAATTGTTTTCTTTGCCAGTTATTAGGCGTTTAACGTTTTACGAGCCGTAACCTCGACGCGCAACCTGAGCTCGACCTACCCCTGTCGAATCCGTAACGTCCCCATAAAAGGAAAACGCTCTGGGATAAATACGAGCACATAGTTATTATCAAATTGTTGATCGCTCATCGGCGACATAATTCATTATAACATATCACTAGACAAATTCAAGGTCTCTTCCGTGGGATGTTTTCCCATTCACACAAGCGTTTTCCAGTTGACTTATTTATTATGACTAAGAACTTTTTCAATCACTAGCTTTGTCATATTTGGTACAAGTTCCACGGAGTAATCTATTTCTACTCTCTCCAACTTCTTATGCCCATCCATCCCATACGGACCAATATTAATAACAGGAACATTGATATCTCGAATTAAGTCATAATCCACATAATGTTTCGTTCCCCATGCAGGATTATTATCTTTCACCGCTTGAATAGCCGCTTCATCATCACTCAATGACATAAAGCTCATATCAGAAATAAAAGGGAAAAAGTTTTTCACCATAATTGGTTGCTTATATTGAGACTGGATCACATCAACCGCTTCATCTAAAGCCTCACTCAACACTTGTTCATTGAATGTTTTCCCAGATAATTCAATTCTAGGATAATACAAAGAAGAATAGAAAAGGATAATGGTCGGATTCTTATCTTCCATCCACTTCCATGCTTCTTCTACTACTTTTAAAGCATACATGCGAGTATCAAGTGAATCGTCACGGAGTAAGTCTTGCTTAAATTGATTCATTGAATCGACATAATCACTTCCATGTGCTTTAACCAACATGATTTCCATCTCTTCATACGTGATAACCCGAGGTTTCCATTGTATTCCGTTATACGCCTCTCCTGACAACTTACAAAACGCCCTATACCTATTTTCAAATAATTCCAGTGCATGTTGGAACGCAATTTCAGCATGTTCCTTTAAAATAGCAAGTGCCTCTTTTGGAGTCCAAGAGTGGATAAGAAAATTATAATATACGTAGGCTCCTAAAGCAGTTTGAACCGTATATTCAGTCTTTAAATCCATTTGTTTTAACGCAACGGGGGGCAACGTATATTCACCCAATGCAGGATTACAAAGCTCCGGATTATAGCTTATCTGTCTTGTTAATTCGGCTGCAATTAAATTTGGATCGAATCCTTTAAACGGAGCACCTACATGTGTCTCTTCTCCTGCAATATAAAAGGCAGGAAGTAACTTCCCTACAGTACCTTTATAAATATAGCGGTTCGGGTCGCCCTCATATAACGGAGCAACAAAATCTGCATTTATAGCAGCTGAATAGTCAAACCCATAATCCACTTTCCATCTCTTCAATGTATTAAGAGCAGATAAAATTCCATGTGAACCATCTTCTTCATCGCATTCCGCAATAAACACAAGGTTACCATCAAGTTTATCTGGATGTTCAGAGAAGAATTTTAAAAGAAAAAGGTTACTAGCAACCCCGCTTTTCATGTCCAATGCTCCACGGCCAAATAACCACTCATTAGGGTTTAACTGATTACGAACTTCATCTGGGATATCCTCGTTCTTTAAAAAATCCATCCATTCATCGGGCTTGAATGCATAATCTTCTTGCTGGTTAAAATCATCAACCCCAACCGTATCCATATGCCCCATAATAATGACGGTACGATTGCTATTACTTTTCGTTCCTTTTACATATGCCATTACATTATAACGTTCCCTCTCATCATCAATTGTTTTCTCGATGACTACGTTTCCGGGATTGTCCTGAAAATATGGATAGGAAGAGACCATCTGATACAAAGAGTGGGCTATAACACTTTCCCCATCTGTATTGACAATACTACGTATGGAAACTAGTTCCTTTGTTAGATTTAGTACTTCTTCACGACAATTTATCATAAAAGATTTTTCCATAAAATCTTCTCCTTAAGGTAAATGAAAACCATCAGCTAAAAATAAAATTCTAGCTGATGGAGTGTACTTACCTGTTATAATCTTTTATTGCACGGTCAATATCACGTTTCATTTGTTTCTTCTTTAAATCATCTCGTTTATCATATTTCTTTTTCCCTTTACCTAGACCAATTAGAACTTTCGCAAATCCATTTTTAATATAAATTTTCAAAGGGACAAGTGCATACCCTTCCTGCTGAGTTAAACCAATTAGTTTATCGATTTGTTTACGATGAAGTAATAACTTTCTTGTTCTGGTTGGATCATGGTTAAATCTATTTCCCTGCTCATATTCAGAGATATGTAAATTAATTAACTGAACTTCCCCACGTCTATCAATCCTTGCGTGCGAATCCTTCAGATTAACACGTCCTGCACGTAAAGATTTTATTTCAGTTCCTTGTAATACAATACCTGCTTCATATGTATCCTCTATAAAATAATCATGTGATGCTTTTTTATTCTGTGCAATTACTTTACCTTCACCTTTAGGCATAATTCGCGCCCTCCTAAAACTTCCGTGACATCAATTTTACCAAATAATCTGCCGTTATTCCAATAGGAAACATAACTTTACCTGTTCTATCCTTACTTCTCAATTTTAATTCAATAAAAACCCAAAAGCCAGATTAAATCTACCTTTTGGGTTACTAACATTAAGGCAACAAGAGTAAGCTCAATGCCATCAGTGCCATTCCACTAATCAATCCATAAATCGATACATGGGCTTCATCGTATTTCTTTGCAGCTGGTAACAATTCATCAAGTGATATAAACACCATGATTCCTGCAACTCCAGCAAATATTACACCAAACATTAAATCATTCAAAAATGGCATTAAGATGAGGAAGGCCACAATCGCTCCGACTGGCTCTGCAAGCCCTGATAAGAAAGAGAACTTAAATGCTTTCTTTTTATCGTTGGTTGCATAATAGATAGGAACTGCTACAGCAATACCTTCTGGAATATTATGAATGGCGATTGCAATAGCAATTGCAAAGCCTAATGCTGGATCCTGAATTGCCGAAATAAAAGTGGCAATACCCTCAGGAAAGTTATGAATCCCAATGGCAAGGGCAGTAAATACTCCCATCTTTAATAACTCAGGATTCTTTGTCACTACTCCATTTGTTTTCATATCTTCCACTTTTTTTAATTCATGAGGATTCGAACCTGAAGGAACAAATCGGTCAATTAAGGCAATCAATAGCATACCACCAAAAAATGCGCTAACCGTTAACCACTGCCCACCTTTTGACCCTAATTCCGCAACTAGTGAGTCCTGTGCTTTAACAAAAATCTCGACCATTGAAACATATATCATGACTCCCGCTGAAAACCCTAAAGCAAATGATAGAAATTTAGTATTCGTTGTTTTTGCAAAGAAGGCCAGTAAACTCCCAATTCCCGTTGCTAAACCAGCCATTAAGGTAAATAAAAATGCCAGTAATACGTCATATGACATGTTACTTCTTCCTCTCAAAGTTGTACTATCCAATTAATGTTTCCCTTGGGAAACATTTTAGTTATAGGTATATAATATTCCATAAACTAAAAATGTGCAATAATAATATTCTAAATTTAATATAAAAACTAATTAAATATGAAAATAGACCAATCCTGTTTTAGAAGACAGAATTAGTCTATGCAAATTATATGTTTCATGCGCCTATTTTCTTTTTCTTGTGGCTGGTTTCTTGGATTTAGTGGAACCTTTAGGTTTAGCTTTGTCTCGACGCTTACCCGGATGTGGTTTTTCCGATTTAACAAAATCCTTTTTACTGCCTTTTGTACCGCCACCAACAATTTCAAAGTCGATAGCATGTTCATCCATATTAACAGCAGTTACTCGAACCTTTACCTCTTGACCAATACGATATACTTTTCCAGTACGCTCGCCAATCATCGCATAATGCCGCTCATCAAAATGATAATAATCATCCGTTAAGAAACTTACATGAACTAGACCTTCAATTGTATTCTCTAGTTCTACAAATAATCCAAAACTAGTGACAGAGCTAATAACACCGGTAAATTCTTCACCAATTTTGTCTTGCATGAACTCTGCTTTTTTCAAATCATCTGTATCTCGTTCCGCATCAACCGCTGTGCGTTCCTTTTCCGAAGTATGGCGTGCTATTTCTGGAAGTTTCTCCTTCCAAGCACCCACTGTTTTACTATCCAATGTACCTTCAATCAAGTACGTGCGAATTAAACGATGAACGATTAAGTCCGGATAACGTCTAATCGGTGATGTAAAATGGGTATAGAACTCCGTAGCTAGCCCAAAGTGCCCAATACTTTGCGGATCGTATTTCGCTTGCTTCATAGATCGTAACATTAACTTAGAGATAATCATCTCTTCAGGGGCACCTTCTGCATCTTCTAATACTTTTTGTAAACTTTGCGGATGTATCTCATTTGCAGTTCCTTTAACCTTATAGCCAAGTCCACCTAAAAATTCAAAGAAATGCTGGAGTTTACTTTGATCTGGGTCCTCATGGATTCGGTGGATAAATGGCACATCCATCCAGTGAAAATGCTCTGCAATTGTTTCATTGGCACATAGCATAAATTCTTCAATTAATCGCTCCCCAACAGAACGCTCTCGAATAACAACATCTACTGCTTTTCCTTCATCATCTACTAACACTTTTGCTTCTTTAAAATCAAAATCAATCGCACCACGACCCATACGTTTTCCTCTTAGGATAGATGCAAGCTTTTCCATTTGTTCAAACATCGGTACAAGAGGCTCGTACTTTTTGCAAAGTTCTTCATCTTTATCAACTAATATTTTATTAACATCACTATATGTCATTCTTTCTGTTGTCTTAATGACACTCTGGAAGATTTCATGATTAACTACTTTACCAGTTGAATCAATTTCCATCTCACACCCTAACGTTAATCGGTCCACTTTTGGATTTAAGGAACAAATCCCATTAGACAAGCGATGTGGAATCATTGGAATTACACGGTCAACTAAATAAACACTTGTCCCACGTTCAAAAGCTTCTTTATCAATCGGAGAACCTTCCTGAACATAGTAACTCACATCTGCAATGTATACACCGAGTTTGTAATTACCATTTTCAAGCTTTTTCACGGTTACCGCATCATCTAGGTCTTTCGCATCAGCACCATCAATCGTAACGATAACCTCGTCCCGTAGATCCCGCCTATTTTCTAGTTCGGATGGATCTATTTCATCTGGGGTATTTAAGGCCTGTTCTAACACTTCAGCTGGGAAATCCATTTTGATACCATGCTTATAAATTATCGAAATAATATCAATGCCTGGGTCATTTTTATGACCAAGAATTTGAATGATTTCTCCCTCAGCACTCATACGATGTTCCGGGTATTTTGTTATTCGTGCAATAACCTTATGACCATCTATTGCACCGTTTATATTTCCTTTTGGAATAAAGATATCATTCGGAATACGCTTATCATCAGCTATAACGAAACCAAATGCTTTATTATTTTCAAACGTCCCAACAACCTCGGTAGTAGCACGTTCTAAAATACGGATTACCGTACCTTCTGGGCGATTTCCTGCGATATCTTGTTTTTCAATTCTAACGAGTACTCGGTCATTATTCATGGCTGATGCTAAATCTGAATGATGGATATAAACATCTGTTTCATTTTCATCATCTGGGATGAGAAATGCAAATCCTTTAGCATGCATTTGAATCCGACCACGTATCAAGTTCATTTTTTCAGGTAAACCGAAACGATTCTTCCTAGTTCGGACTAGCTCTCCGTTATATTCTAATTCATTTAATGCCTTTACAAGTTCTTTAAACTCCACTACGTCTGTAATTTCCAGTATCTCTTCTAACTCTTCAACTGCAAGTGGCTTAGAATCATATGTCTTAAAAAACTCTCGCAGTTTATCAATCATTATTTCTCCCATACATACACCCTCTTTCTATGCGTTCTTATTATTTATTATCTTTTATTCTTCCCATTCTAATGATTCTAGAAACTGTAATATATCATTATGTAATTGATCTTTTTCTTTATCAATTGTAATAACATGCCCAGATTGCTCATACCACTTTATTTCTTTTCTGTCTGCTTCTACGTTCTCATAAATATATGTAGCACTATCTGTATTAATCATTTTATCTAATCTAGCCTGAACAACTAATGTCGGAGTATAGATCATATCAATCTCACTCTTTACATCCTTAATAAATTTCCCTAACGCTTCGAACATTTCTTTCGAATGATTCATCAGGTAATCTACTTCAGAATTAATGGTCTCCTCTTCTTTTCCTTCTAATTGCTTATATTCTTTAGAGAATGCTTTAAATCCGGTAGTTAGTTGTTGTTCATTATCAAAAAACATCGGTGCACACATTGGTATTACAGCTTTAATATTCTCAGAAAAAGCTAATTTCAAACTAAGTACACCACCAAGGGATAATCCACAGACCGCTATTTCGTTGTAGCCTAAGTCCTTTAAATGGTGATGGGCTTTTACAACATCCTCCCACCATTCATCTGGACGTGTCACAATTAAATCCTCAGGTGGAAGCCCATGTCCACGATAAATCGGCGCATGAGTCGTGTACCCATTTTTTTCTAAGAATCGACCTAACATACGTACATCTGCGGTATGCCCAGTAAATCCATGTAATAATAGTACAGCTCTAGGTCCTGCTTCAAATGTAAATGGCTTTGGTTGAATAACTTTCATGTTAATTTACTCCTTCTCTAGTATATACTTTACCCTTTATACAACAAAGTACACTTACTAAAATGTAAAAACCCTTACCACTCTAGTGATAAGGGTTTGTTTTTTACTATTGTAATACGTAAGCACTCAAGAAAGCTAGTATGAAGAACAGAACTCCTGTGACAACAGTTGCTCGATGAAGAACAAGGTCAATCCCTCTAGCTTTTTGCTTACCAAATAATTGCTCTGCCCCACCGGAGATAGCTCCTGATAGACCAGCACTTTTACCACTTTGTAAAAGGACAAGAATAATCATAATAATTGCATCTAGCACTAGTAGAACATTTACAAAACTAGCCATGTTTCCATGACACCTCCTAAAGCTTATGAGACAGTTAACTATTCATACTTTAGCATAATTTTGAATACTTTATCAAGCTATTTCTTATAATTTAGTACTATTTCCTCTATCAAGAATAGCATTTCATTATTGTTTGTTCTATTATAAGGTTAAACATTACCATAATTAGTCTTGATAAACTTGAGATTGTGCCTGAACTGCGTAGCTTGGGACTGATTCTAAAAAGTATGCTACTGATAAATCTGGGCTTGGGACCAAATCCAAAAAGCTTGCTACTGATAATTCTGAGCTTGGCACCAAATCCAAAAAGCTTGCTACCGATAAACTTGAGCTTAGGACCGAATCCCAAAAGCATGTGACCGATAAACTCGAGATTAGGACCAAATCCAGAAAACATGCTTCCGACAAACTCGAGATTAGGACCAAATCCCAAAAGCATGTTACCGATAAACTCGAGATTGGGACCAAATCCAGAAAGCATGGATCCGATAAACTCGAGCTTAGGACCAAATCCCAGAAGCATGTTACCAATAAACTCGAACTTAAGACCATCCTCAAGAAAAACATAACACCTAATAGATTACATTAGTTCAATAAACTACTTAACTCATTAATATTTTAATAAGTAAACTAGCATATCATAAATCATAAAATATCATATTAATTAATACTAGGTTAGGGAGTGGTTAGTTTGAAGTCTACTTTTTGGTTAAACTCAGTGGATGGTGTGGAAATTTATGTAGAAAAGTGGTTTGAACCAGATAAAGAACCACAAGCAATTGTGCAGATAGCCCATGGAATGGTGGAGCATTTTCAACGTTATCATGACTTTGCTCAGTATTTATTAAAGCACGATATCTTCGTATATGGTAACGATCATCGTGGTCATGGAAAAACCGGACAAAAGCAAGGTCTAATGGGGTATTTAGCCGATCAAGATGGTTTTGATAAGACAACAAATGATTTAGTGACCATAACCCAAAAAATTCAGGAGGAGTACCCCAAAGCTCCAATTTTTCTACTCGGCCATAGTATGGGATCTTTTTTAGCAAGAAATTACATTCAAGTACATAGTGATATCATCCAAGGTGTAATTCTTTCTGGAACAGGATATTATCCAAAAGCAACAAGTTCCTTTGGTAAATTGATTGCCTCAAAGCTTAATCCAACAGAAAAGTCACCATTTATGAATAAACTTGCTTTTGGAACCTTCAACCGTAAAATAAAGGATCCAAAAACTCCATTTGATTGGATTTCGAGAGACGACCAAATAGTAAAGGCTTATATGCAAGACCGTTATGCTGGATATATTCCAACTGCTCGCTTTTTCTATGACTTAATGACTGGTATTCATTACATTCATAACCCTAAACGCAATGATAAAATCCGAAAAGACCTGCCCATTCTATTTATTAGCGGCGAGGATGATCCTGTCGGAAGTTATGGAAAAGGAATATGGAAAACGGCATCCATGTATGAACGATTAGGAATAGAAAATATAACTACTGTATTATTTGACGGAGCTCGACATGAGGTGCTGAATGAAATAAATAGACAAGAAGTTTATGACAGAATTCTCCATTGGATATTACGTAATTTTCCAAAATAGACAGGTTAACCGCTTACAAAATGAAAAAGATGTCGAAAAAAGACGAAACGCTTGAAACCAGTATGTGTAACGGTTAACATAGTATAGTAAATGAAAACTTTTTGAAGGGTTGGTACTTTCTTATGACAAACATCCAAGGTATTGCAGCATCTTCGGGTATTGCAATTGCAAAAGCATATCAGCTTGTTACACCTGATTTATCATATACGAAGAAAACGATTGATAATCCAGAAAATGAAGTGAAACGTTTAGATGACGCACTCGACATCTCTAAGCAAGAGCTAGAAAAAATCAAGGCTCATACACTAAAAGAACTAGGTGCTGAGCACGCGGAAATCTTCTCTGCTCATTTACTAGTTTTAGGAGATCCTGAACTAATTAATCCTATTAAAGACAAAATCCAAAATGAAAAAATGATGGCAGAGGCTGCACTAGAGGATGTAGCAAATATGTTCATTCAAATGTTCGAAGCAATGGAAAATGAGTATATGCGCGAACGTGCTGCTGATATTCGTGATGTGACGAAACGTATTCTATCACATTTATTAGGGGTATCTTTCCCTAACCCGGCATTAATTGATGAAGAAGTAATCGTTGTTGCAAATGATTTAACACCTTCAGATACTGCACAATTAAACCGCCAATTTGTAAAAGGTTTTGCTACGGACATTGGTGGCCGCACTTCTCACTCTGCTATTATGGCTAGATCACTTGAAATTCCTGCAGTAGTTGGTACGAAAAATGTAACAACAACAGTCTCTCAAGGTGATATTGTTGTTATTGATGGTATTGATGGAAATGTTGTGATTAACCCAACTGATGAAGAGATTAAGCATTATGAAACGAAGCGTGAAGAGTTTGCGAAACAGCAAGAACTTTGGGCGAAGTTAAAGGATGAGCCTACATTCACTTCTGACGGTGAGCAAGTGGAGCTTGTAGCTAATATTGGTACACCTGATGATGTTACTGGAGTAATCAATAACGGTGGTGAAGGTGTTGGACTTTACCGTACAGAGTTCTTATACATGGGTAAGAATGAACTACCTTCTGAGGATGAGCAATACGAAGCTTATAAATCTGTTTTAGAACAAATGGGAGACAAGCCTGTTGTTGTTCGTACACTTGATGTTGGTGGAGATAAAGAGCTTCCATATCTAGACTTACCAAAAGAAATGAATCCATTCTTAGGATTTAGAGCTATTCGTTTCTGTTTGGAAAATGAACATGTATTCCGTCCACAACTTCGTGCTTTACTACGTGCAAGTGTATATGGAAATCTTAAAATCATGTTCCCTATGATTGCAACACTGGAAGAATTCCGTAAAGCAAAAGAAATCTTGCTTGATGAAAAGGAAAACTTGAAGAAAGAAGGTCACCAAGTTTCAGATAGCATTGAAGTTGGAATCATGGTAGAAATTCCATCAACTGCTGTTATCGCAAAACAATTTGCGAAAGAGGTTGACTTCTTCAGTATTGGAACAAATGACTTAATTCAATATACGATGGCTGCTGACCGTATGAATGAACAAGTATCCTACTTGTACCAACCATACCACCCAGCAATCTTAAGTCTTGTAAATAATGTTATTGAAGCAGCTCACAGTGAAGGAAAATGGGCTGGGATGTGTGGAGAAATGGCAGGAGACCCAATTGCTATTCCTATCTTACTAGGTCTTGGATTAGACGAGTTTAGCATGAGTGCAACTTCCATCCTTCCTGCACGTACACTGTTGAAAGGCATTTCTAAGAAAGAAATGGCTTCTTACAAAGACAAGTTGTTGTCAATGTCAACAGCAGATGAAGTGGTAGATTTTGTAAAAGAAAAAACGAAATAATGCTGAATGAGGATGTCAGATGACATCCTCATTTTTTGTTTACAGTAATCTATTTATTAATAATCTCCATTTTTTCCTCGATGGAAACTCTTCCTTTGCTAGGTGGAACCTTTTTTGGATAGCCAATTTGCATGACGGCAGCTATCTTCACCAGATCCGTATCCAGTCCAATCTCTGTGTAAAACTTAGGGTCATGCATATATGGAGTGATTGTCCAAAGCATACCAACACCATATTCCCACGCCGCTAGTTGCGAGTTTTGAATAAATGCACAGACAGCAGCATATTCTTCCTCATATCGAATGGGGTCATCTTCTTTTTCAAAATAAATCACAGCATGATGTGGAATAGCGTGCAGGAATTTCTTCATGGATTCTATCATCTTCGTTGTCTTTGGTTCCAGATTATTCTTAATCATACCAATTCGTTGGTAACTATGAATAATTGCGTCAATTAACACTCCTTTGCCAGATCCCTGGTACAATTTGATTTTCCAAGGTTCGTTCATATAATGAGTAGGGGCATATGAACCATATGTAAAAATTTCTTTTAAAACCTCTAAATCTACTTCTTTTTCTTGGAATGTATGAATGCTTCGACGTGCTTTTATCGTCTCTAACAAATTAATCCCTCTCACCTATTTTCCATCTATTATAGCAAGAAAAAAGAGTACTGAATATACAGCACCCTATTTTAACTTGAATCGTTGTCTAGACATGGTTGTCATAAAGTCCCGAAAAAATTCACGATAATCAAATTCAAAAGCAATTCGATGTTTCATAATTTCCTTTTCTGTTTCCTCTTCAAGATTTCCAAAAGGACGAATATCAGCAATCGTTTGACCTCGTTCCGTACCTTTAGTTGCTTGCACAACATGAACAGGATATTCCTCGAAGGTAAACATTTCTTCATTGTTAACAGCCATCAGAGTTAATACGTCATGGAGTGGACTTCCTTGTACAGATGAATCACGTTTTTTGTAGAAATCATAATAGTAATCAATCATTGGTTTAACGATATCAACGGAACCATTTTGATCAATATAATTCACCATTTCTGGTGTGACAATTGCATTTTTAGTAACATTCAAAGGTATGATAGTAACTTGTTCTGCGTAAGTTAGTACAATCTGCGCTGCAACTGGATCACCATGAATATTAGCTTCTGAAACAGCCGTAACATTTCCAGGTTCCCAAAAAGCTCCACCCATAATATAAATCTGCTTTATTTTTTTCATTCTCTCAGGATATAACAAGAACATTGTTGCAAGTGATGTCAATCTACCTATATTCACAATATATAACTCATCGCCATATTCATCAATAAGGTCGATAATAGTAAAGAAGTTTTCCAATTCAAACCCATCTTGGACATTCTCAGGAGTAATCGGTCCCATTCCATATTCACCATGAATTTCCGGAAAAAACTCAACAGGTTCAGCAGTCATGGGATTTTCCGCCCCGGCAATGAGTGTTGCTCGTTGGGATTCTTCTATAGTTAGTACCTGTTCGTTTAAATAACGTACAGTTGCAAGTGCATTTTTTTGTGGAATATTACCATATTCCGTAACAACACCCACAATATCAATTTCATCATTCAAATAGCCATAGATAATCGCTACAATATCATCAATTCCAATATCTCCGAAAAGCAATACCTTTTTCGCCAACTTGTCTCTCTCCTTCAGGATTTAGTTGTCTATATAGGTTATTTCTAATGGGGCTTGTCTTGTGACGGATTATTTATAGGTGAACAAAAATGGAAATGAGATTAGTGGATTGTATACATAATGTAGGTGCTAAAAGACAAGGTTTATGGTATATCATGGAAACCGCATTTACGTTTATCTACTAGTTCTGTCCATGGGAGTATGCTTCTATTAGACAATGTTTACATTTTTGTACGTCTTCTGTCCATGAGAACACTTCTATTAGACAGTGTTTACGTTTTTCTACGATTTCTGTCCATGAGAACACTTCTATTAGACAGTGTTTACGTTTTTCTACGATTTCTGTCCATGAGAACACTTCTATTAGACAGTGTTTACGTTTTTCTACGATTTCTGTCCATGAGAACACTTCTATTAGACAGTGTTCATGTTTTTCTACGATATCTGTCCATGAGAATACTTCTAATAGACCATGTTCAGGTTTATCCTTAATTTCTATCCACAAGTGTATTATATTAGTCAACACTCCGTATATTTTGCCTCTAAAAGCTAATAACAACCTAGATGTTCCCCTAATACGCAAAAGAGGCTGCCCATTATAGACAGCCTCTCTCCAAGATCTTAATTATTTTTTCAAGTTATAGAATGCATTTAGTCCAGCATATTCACCCATGCCAGCTAATTCGTCTTCAATGCGTAGTAATTGGTTATACTTCGCAACACGGTCTGTACGAGACGGTGCACCTGTTTTAATTTGACCAGCATTGGTTGCAACAGCGATGTCTGCAATGGTAGCATCTTCTGTTTCACCAGAACGGTGAGAGATTACTGCTGTGTAGCCAGCACGTTTCGCCATTTCAATTGCATCAAATGTTTCTGTAAGTGTTCCAATTTGGTTTACTTTAATTAGAATTGAGTTACCTACACCTTGTTCAATTCCTTGAGCAAGTTTCTTCGTGTTTGTAACGAATAAATCATCACCAACAAGTTGAACTTTTTTACCTAGGCGGTCTGTAAGAAGTTTATGACCTTCCCAGTCGTTTTCATCTAAACCATCTTCAATTGAAATGATTGGATATTTGTTTACCATTTCTTCGTACCAATCTACCATCTCTGCAGAAGTACGAGTTACACCTTCACCTTTAAGAACATATTTACCATCTTCATAGAATTCAGAAGATGCAACGTCCATAGCAAGTTTAACTTCTTCTCCTGGCTTGTAACCAGCAGCTTCGATAGCCTCTACAATTGTTTGTAGTGCTTCTTCGTTAGAGCCTAGGTTAGGTGCGAATCCACCTTCATCCCCTACTGCTGTATTTAATCCTTTTGAACCTAAAACCTTTTTTAATGAATGGAAGATTTCTGCACCAGTACGTAAAGCTTCTTTAAATGTAGGAGCTGCTACCGGCATAATCATAAATTCTTGGATATCAACATTGTTATCCGCATGTTCTCCACCATTAACAATATTCATCATTGGTGTTGGAAGAGTTTTTCCGTTAAATCCACCTAAGTAGTTGTATAAAGGTACTTCAAGGAAGTTAGCTGCAGCATGAGCAACTGCCATGGAAACACCAAGAATTGCGTTGGCACCTAATTTTCCTTTATTTTCAGTTCCGTCTAGTTCAATCATTAGAGCATCAATAATGTTTTGACGAGTTACATCTAAACCAAGTAATTCTGGTGCGATGATTTCATTTACATTATGAACTGCCTTTTCTACACCTTTTCCAAGGTAACGGCCTTTGTCACCGTCACGTAGTTCAACTGCTTCATATTCTCCAGTAGAGGCACCACTAGGAACCATTGCAGAACCGAAAGCACCTGATTCTGTGTAAACTTCTACCTCAACTGTTGGGTTACCACGTGAGTCTAATACCTCGCGTGCATATACGTCTGTAATGTATGGCATAATATTCTCTCCTTCTACTTTTTAATTAATGACGTTCCTGTCATTTCTTTAGGTTTTTCAACTGCTAATAAATCAAGTAATGTCGGCGCTAAATCAGCTAAAATTCCGCCATCACGTAATTCTACATCCTGCTTCGTCACAATTACTGGAACTGGATTAGTTGTATGTGCTGTCATTGGTTGATCTTCTAAAGTAACAACTTCATCCGAATTTCCATGGTCAGCAGTAATAATTGCATGACCGCCTAACTCGGTTATTTTGTCCACTACTTTTCCAAGACATTCGTCCACTACTTCAATTGCCTTAATTGTTGGTTCTAACATCCCTGAATGCCCAACCATATCAGGATTGGCAAAATTTAGGATGACCGCATTAATTTCACCAGAATCTAGTTCTTTCAACAATGCATCCGTAACTTCATAAGCACTCATTTCAGGTTTTAAGTCATATGTTGCAACTTTAGGAGAGTCAATAAGAATACGTTTTTCACCTGGAAACTCCTGCTCACGGCCACCACTCATAAAGAATGTAACATGTGGATATTTTTCCGTTTCAGCAATACGCAACTGCTTTAGATTGTTCTGAGATAATACCTCTCCAATTGTATTATCCAGGTTAGCAGGCTCATATGCAACAAATCCATCAACAGACTCACTAAATTGTGTTAGCATTACAAAATCTAGATTTTTTGGTACGTTTGGTCCTCTGTCAAAATCATGGAAGTCTTCATTCGCAAACGTACGAGAGATTTGAATGGCACGGTCTGGTCGGAAATTATAGAAGATAATAGAATCTTCATCTTCAACCTTTCCAACAGGTTCACCACTTGCTTCTGCAATAACAGATGGAATCACGAATTCATCATAGATTCCGTTTTGATAGGAATCTTCCACTACTTCTAATGCACTGTTGTAGGTAGGTCCTTCCCCATAAACCATGGCATTATAGGATTTTTGAACACGATCCCAACGCTTATCACGGTCCATGGAATAATATCGTCCAGATACTGTAGCAATCTTACCTACACCTAACTCTTGCATTTTAGACTCAGTCGCCTCAATATACCCTTTTGCAGTTTGTGGTCCAACATCACGACCATCTAAAAATGCATGGACATACACTTTCTCGAGTCCTTGGTCTTTTGCTAGCTTCAATAATGCAAATAAATGTTCAATATGGCTATGAACCCCGCCATCTGATAATAAGCCAAAAATATGTAGTGCCTTATTTTTTTCCTTTGCACTGTTTATTGATTTTAAGAAAGCTTTCTTTTCAAAGAAATCCCCTTCACGGATGGACAGGTTAACCCTGGTTAAACTTTGATATACGATACGACCAGCACCAATATTCAAATGCCCAACCTCTGAATTTCCCATTTGTCCTTCAGGAAGACCAACAGCTTCACCACTCGCCTTTAATTGGTTATGGGGAAATGTATTCCATAACCGGTCAAAATTAGGTTTATTAGCTTGTTTTACTGCGTTACCTTTTACTTCATCGCGAATAGCAAAGCCATCCAAGATAATTAACGCAGCTAGTTTATTTGAACTCATTTTGCTCCAGCCTCCACAAGCTGTAGGAATGATTCAGCTTCTAGACTTGCACCACCAACTAATGCACCATCAATATCAGATTGGGCTAATAGTTCATCAACATTGGAAGGTTTCACGCTTCCACCATACTGAATAACTACAGCCTCTGCAGTAGTTGCATCGGTTGCTTCTTTTACGACATTGCGAATATGTGCACATACTTCATTAGCATCTTCACTAGAGGCAGTTTTTCCTGTTCCAATCGCCCAAATTGGTTCATAAGCAATAATCGTTTGAGCTACTTGTTCATTAGATAAACCTTCAATTGCTTTTTTCACTTGAGAACCTACAAGAGATTTTGTTTCATTCGCTTCCCTTTGTTCTAGTGTTTCGCCAACACAAACAATTGGAGTTAAGCCATGATTGAATGCAGCATGTGCTTTTTTATTTACCGTTTCATCTGTTTCCGCGAAATATTCACGACGTTCTGAGTGCCCTAAAACAACATGTGTTACTCCTAGGTCTTTTAACATAACAGGACTAACTTCCCCAGTAAACGCACCGTTATCTTCAAAGTGCATGTTTTGTGCACTTACTTTTAAGTTAGTACCTTTTGTTAGCTCAACAAGTGAAGCTAAATATGGGAATGGTGCACAGACAATTGCTTCTACTTTTTCATCAGCAGGAATGTTATTTACTACGTCTTCCACAAATTGTTTTGCTTCTGACATTGTTTTATTCATTTTCCAGTTTCCAGCAATGATATTCTTACGCATGGTAATCACCTCTATTAATTTATTAGGTCTTACTTATCGCTTAGTAACGCAACACCTGGTAATACTTTACCCTCCATAAATTCTAAGGAAGCACCACCACCGGTAGATACATGGTCCATACTTTGAGCTAAATCAAACTTTTCCACTGCAGCGGCAGAATCTCCACCACCAATAATCGTGTAACCATCTGTATTAGCTAAACCTTCCGCAACGGCTTTCGTTCCATTTGCAAATGCGTTTAACTCAAATACACCCATAGGTCCGTTCCAGATTACTAGTTTAGAGTCTTTTACGATTTGTGCATATTTTGCACTCGTTTTCGGACCAATATCAAGTGCTTCCCAATCAGATGGGATTTCTGAGATGGAAACTACTTTCGTATTTGCATCCTCTGAAAAGTCATCGGCTACAACTACATCTTCAGGTAATACGAAATTGACGCCTTTTTCTTCTGCTTTTTTCATGAATTCTTTTGCTAAATCTATTTTATCTTCTTCTAGAAGTGATTTTCCGATTTCATGGCCTTGAGCTTTTACAAAGGTATAAGCAAGCCCACCACCAATAATAAGATTGTCAACTTTCTCTAATAAATGATCAATAACGCCAATCTTATCTTTAACTTTCGCTCCACCAATAATTGCAGTAAATGGACGTTCTGGGTTTTCAAGTGCTTTACCTAATACAGAGATTTCTTTCTCCATTAGGAAACCAGCAGCAGATGGAAGTTTTTCTGCAATTCCTGCAGTTGATGCATGTGCTCTGTGTGCTGCACCAAACGCATCATTCACATAAACATCAGCCATATTGGCAAACGCTTCTGCAAGAGTTGGATCATTCTTTTCTTCCCCTGCTTCAAAACGGACATTCTCGATTAATAATAAATCACCATCTTGTAGAGTAGAAATTGCCTCGTCTACTTCTGGTCCATAAACAGAATCAGTTTTCACAACTTCTTTTCCAATTAAATCACTTAAACGTTTTGCTACTGGGTCTAGTCTTAACTCATCAACAGCTTGCCCTTTTGGACGTCCAAGGTGACTCGCAAGAATTACTTTCGCTCCTTGCTCAGATAAATACTGAATAGTAGGCAAAGCAGCTCTTATTCTCGTATCATCTGTTACTTCTCCATCTTTCATTGGGACGTTAAAATCAACACGACAAAATACCTTTTTTCCTTTTAAATCAAGGTCTTTTACTGTTTTCTTATTCATTTGAATTTCCTCCCAAACTATATGTATGCATTACTTTATAGGTTTCCTAAAAGAACAGCTAAATACTCAAAATAAATGAAGAAAAAACATGAGAAAAGGAGGAGAATCATCTCATCTCCACCTTTTCTGTACTTATTCTAAGTTTGTTCTTATAGTCCTTTTTGTCCCATATATGAAGCTAAGTCAACAACACGAGTAGAGTAACCCATTTCGTTGTCATACCAAGAAAGAACCTTAACCATGTTACCTTCCATAACCATTGTAGATAAACCATCAAGGATAGAAGAGTGAGTATTTCCAACGATATCACTAGATACTAATGGAGCTTCACTGTATTCAAATACACCTTTTAGTTCATTTTCACTAGCGTCTTTGAATGCTTGGTTAATTTCTTCAGCTGTTACTTCTTTGTCTAGCTCTGCTACTAAGTCTACCATAGAACCGTCTGGAACAGGTACACGAACAGCCATACCATTTAATTTTCCTTTTAACTCTGGTAATACTAGAGCAACTGCTTTAGCAGCACCAGTTGTAGTAGGAATAATGTTTTCAGCTGCCGCACGAGCACGACGGTAATCTTTATGTGGTAAATCAAGAATTTGTTGGTCATTTGTATAAGCGTGAACAGTTGTCATTAAACCACGCTTGATTCCAAACTTGTCATTAAGCACTTTTGCAAATGGTGCTAAACAGTTTGTTGTACAAGATGCATTAGAAACGATATGGTGGTTAATTGGATCATATTGGTCTTCGTTAACACCCATAACAATTGTTAAGTCTTCGTTTTTAGCAGGAGCAGAAATAATAACTTTTTTTGCACCAGCATCGATATGTTTTTGAGAAGATTCGCGGTCAACGAAACGACCAGTTGATTCAACAACTACTTCTACGCCTAGATCTCCCCAAGGTAGATTAGCTGGGTCACGTTCAGCAAGAACTTGAATTTCTTTTCCAGCAACTACAATATTGTTACCATTTACAGAGATTTCTTCTTCTAATACTCCATGTACAGAGTCATATTTTAATAGGTGTGCAAGCATATTTGCATCTGTTAAATCGTTCACTGCTACGATTTCAACATCATCTCTTTTAAGTGCTTGACGGAATACGTTACGTCCAATTCTTCCAAATCCATTAATACCAACTTTTACTGCCATTAAATATTCCTCCTAAAAAATCTTGAATTTATTAATATATTTAAAGGGAAGAATCCCTTAAAATCTGTTCCGCTGCTGCTTCATCGGTTATGAGCAGATTGCTTTTTGCATGTTTGAAATAGGATTCAATAGCCTTAGCCTTAGATTTACCGCCGGCGACCGTAATCACATATTTCTTTTCATTTAAATCCTCTAACTGTAATCCTACAGTTCGAACCTTATGAACCACATTACCTTGTTGGTCAAAATAATAACCAAATGCCTCACTCACTGCTCTGTTTTCAATCAGCTTCGTCCTAATTTCTTCCGGAGTTTTCCGACGTTCAGCCATTGTTAAGGCATCTCCAATACCGTGTAGTACAATATCGGAATTTCGAATCAATTCTAGAACTTCAATAATGGAAGGTTCTTCAATTAAATTCTGATAGGATGTTTCGCTCAGTGGATCTGGCACATACAATAATCGATAGTTTCCTTGAGCTTTTAGGGACATTTGTGATGCAATTGTATTGGCTTGATTTTCTACTTTTTCACCAATCCCACCACGTGCTGGTACAAACATGTAGTTGTCATCATTATCAAATGGAGTCATGACACTTGCTACAGAAGCCATCGTTGTTCCACCGGTTACAGCAATGGTTGCGCTAGGCTTAATTGTTTTTTTAAGGATAGCCACACAAGCTTTACCCATTTCTTGCTTTACCCAATCCGCTTGATCACTATTTCCAGCAACAACAATTACATTCTCTATTTGTAATGTTTCCTTAATTTGTTTTTCTAAAACATGTAACCCACTAATTTCACTCATGACCTTTGTTAGCTGCTCGAGGGTATCTTTTCCTTGTTCTGTAATAAGCATTCCCTTCGTAGTAACTTCTATTAAACCTTGTTCATGAAGTAAATCGATCTCACTCCGAACTTGTCTTTCTGTTAAATTACTACTTTCAGCAAGCCCTCTGCGCCCGATTGGTTGATAAAGGTTCACACTGTGTAATAGAGAATATCTTACATGCATTACATCTAACAAGTCTGGAATAAGCTTCTTTTGTAAGTCGATTAATGCTCTCATGATATTTCTCCTTCAGCATCGGGTACAATATCGTCCCACTTGTTCAAAAATTGTCCCACATGTCCCAAAAAAATACACATAGAATCCTATGTACATTATTATCTTACCATACTGAGGAAAATATACAAACAAATTGATTTTACTTTTTACGAGTAGGAAGATGTTCTTTGAGTGTTTTTTCCATTGTAAAAAAATCTACATGCTCACAATCTAGTTGAATTCCTTTAACTTCAACCACCGGAATTAATAGTTGAAATTCTTCCAGCCATTCATCATTAGTATATATATCACGCTTTTCAATTTCGAATTCATAGTCTTGTTGGAACATTTCTAGAAGTGCTTCCGCATCATCACATAAGGAACAGATCTCTTTCGTGTAGAAAATTACTTTTTCCATTTATTTGTCACCTTCTTTATGTAGTACTCGAATATAGTATAAAGGATGGTGTGGTTGGGAGCAATTTTTTGGATATGCTGTTAAGGGGTGATGTATGTGTTTTGGACTGTTTCTGCTAATTAAGAAAAATTATAAATAAATTGGAATACTTAGTTACCGTTTGGTAAGTATTTTAGTATACTGTAATACAATCATAATAATAGACCCTAGCCATAACAAATAGGGTTGGACGCGTCCAGATGAATTTGAACCGCGGCAAACCTGGTACCGGAAATCCAAGCCAGATATAAACATTAGTACAATGTCCATCTATAAACTGCTTATCAAAGACTATGTGGCTGGCACCATTTTTTTAAATATATCTATGCTAAAAGCCCTCCAGTTTCTGCAAGAGGGCTTTTATAATGTAATCTAGATACCAGAATAAGTTGTTTATGCTTCGTATAGTTCTATTTTATAATAGCACCCGTTGAAGGATGTACATAAATATTAACCTTGCCAAAATCTTGTGTTTTAATGGTTACAACATGTGCTTGTGGCTTTCCTAAGACTTCATACTGTAATCCACCAAACTTCTTGGGATTTAAGAATCCCTTTTCATTCCCTTTTACTGGTGCAACATTTGTTGGGTACACTCTCCAACTAGATTCGCTTTTAGGTAGATAAAGAGTTTCCGTTTTCTTTCCACCTGGTAATTTAATTTTATCTCCTGGATGAATTAAATCATCCTTAAGACCGTTTAATTGCTTCAGAACAACTACAGTTGTACCGTACTTTTGAGAAATCCCCCATAGAGTATCACCAGGTTTAACAATATGCACCCCATTACTTTCTGCTGCATAATAATTCTCTAAATATTTTGTAGGATCCATAGTCCTAGCTTGTGGATCATCAATCCAACCTAACAATGGACTTGACGTTTTACGGACCTCATAATGTAAATGCGATCCAGTTACCCGTATACCAGTTGCCCCTTGATTACCAATAATATCGCCTTGTCCAACAGCTTGCCCTCTTTTTACAGCCACACTATCTAAGTGAGCATACACATGTGCACGATTGTTTTTATCCTGAATAACAACTACATTCCCGTAGCCACCCACTCCTGTTCCAGAGACACCATTCCCAGCGTATAATACTACCCCACTGACAAATGCTCCTATTGGTGCTTTGTGACTTTTAACTAAATCAATCCCGTCGTGAAACGTATTTTTTTCTCTAGTTATAGGATCAGTACTTATTATTAATGCAAATCCAAAAATGCTTTTAACCTTCTTATTTAATTTATTCTTTCAAACAGTAAATATAAAAAGCTACCTCTACCCAAATGGGTAAAAAGTAGCTTCCAGCCATTTTATTTTTTTATCTTTGGAAAAATTAAGAATCCAACCATTAGAATTTAGTTAGAATTCAAATAAAAATGGCAAAGGATGATTATTAATCAATCTCTTGCCATACTTGATTTAGATGACGCGCCCAGAGGGATTCGAACCCCCGACAAACCTGGTACCGGAAACCAATAAATACGATTTCATTCGATTTCAAATCATATCAATCTATTATTCTAACAATAAGTTTTATTGAATTATAATGGTTTGTATTAATTCGTGTTAGCAGTCTCGTTTGCAATTATGTTAGCAAATAAGAGCAGAAATTAATCTGCTCTTATTTTATTCTACGGGGGTGAATGTAACTGGTAAAAGTAGTTCCATAGTATCTCCAGTTTCGGCGGTGAAAACATAACTTGGAACATGATGGTCAGGGTTAGGGCCTAAAATAGTTCTCACTTTATTATTACCGCTAGAGTCTTCGATAAAAACATTCCCGGAACCTTGTGTTGGGGTGATTTCATACCTCCCAGGTGATAAGTCATCTCCTACTACGTAATGTCCAGCTCCTAATTTTGTCGGTTCACCTTCTGCTTTAATAATATCTCCTTTTAATTTAGCGAGTTTATCCTCTGCGGTTTTGATATCATTATTTAATATAGATAATTTAGTTTCAACTGTACTAATTTCGCTTTCGATTGATTCTTTATCATTGATTAATGCTGCAACTTCTTCAAATCCTTCAACTTCATTTTTGTATTGTGTTTCTAAGTTTTTCAGATCTACCTCTCTAGAAGTTATTTGGTTTTCAACACTTTTTAAATTCTGTTCTGCTTCAGATAGTTTACTTTCAGTTTCCCTTACCTTATCCATTAACTCCGCGTAATTTAAAGCTTCCCCATCAACATCTACAGTTTCAGGTCCACACCCAGCTAGTAAAAACAGTAATCCGATCATTACTAAAATTCGTTTCAAAACTAAATCCCCCTAGTATCTTTTTACTATATCTATTCTACAAAACTTGTCGAAATCCTTCTTTACTTTCCACAGAACTCACACTCCTTATACTTATATTCCCCATTCCAATAGAAAGCTCTCTCTGTGGCCACTACTCCCCATAATAACGCTATGACAGTTAGATAGGTCATTCTGTCACCTCAATCAATTCATTCATGCAACTCTGATGAATGCTTTTTAATTCTTTTACGACACCTATTAAGCGTACTTTCCTTTCCGGATTTGTCTCTTCATCAATCACCTTTATTAATGTTTCTGTTACCTTCCAAATCTTTTCCATTAGTATCTCCCCTTAATATATATTGAATTTTAATCCAGCCTTCTCACAAGCAGCTCTTAACTTTTCTTTTCGGATTGGTGAAAGTGAATACCAAATTAAAACAGGCTTATGCTTGAATTGTTTTTCCATATTTATAAAGAGATCCTTATACTTTTTTATCTTTTCTAAGTTTGTTTTCATAGTCTGAGTATTGTCGATTTCGACAAAGTGAAATATTCCATGTTGTTTATACATTGCATCAGGTATTAAAAGAGTTTCTTCATTGCGTACTACCGGCACTTCTTTTTTCCAATCGTCTGGTTGGCCTAATAAAATATATAAGTCATTACGCATTAATGTGTGTTGAATCCAGGACCTTTTTAGATTCACTCCCCCTTTTCCAATTCGTTCACTTCCTTTGTTGGATATATAATAAACTTTCTTTTCGTAACGGATACTTTTAATTAAATTCTTTTTTTCCATCTCGAGCAGAATTCTTCTGGCGTTGCGGTCGCCTCCCAGTTGTTCAATTACCTGAAGTTGTTCTCTAGTGCAGTACGTCATTATTTCCAAACTGGATAGAATCTGTTCCTCCCTCTTTAGTCTTCTCTCTTGCTGTAACATTCTTTTCTTCATACCTCCTTAATCTCTTCCACATTTCATCATTACTTATATAAGGTGTTTGCACAATATGATGATCAACTGTTTTATAAATTGCTCTACCTGGATACTCTAATTTCTCGGCACCACTCTCATCAATTGCAACTCCTGATTGAACACTTGTTTGAAGTCTAAATGTAATCTTTGCTGAAGCATTTGCTTTTATCTGATTATCCATAACCTCTTTAGTTGGATACTGGGTTCCAAAAATCAAACGATAACCAAGCCCTCCGGCAACTCTTACGATATGACTCATAATTTTTTTACAGGTCCTAGCATGTTCCTTATCTGATTCACTCATGCTTTTATTAGGCATAAGTTCACCGGCTTCATCTATGATAATAAATTTTCGTGTTGGTATATCTGTATCTACAATATTTTCATAGTAATTGGGTTTGAACTCTTTCATGGTTTCTTTGATATCCTTCTCAACTTCTTTAAGCGCCTTGGCTGAGCTTTTATAATCATCAGCAACTACTTTTACTTGTTTTAAATTAGAGTATCTGTGGAAAGATAAACCGCCTTTTAAATCGAGGATATAAAACTCCACATCATCTGGGTGATTTTCAATTAAGTGCGTGATCATGCTTTTCATGAATACCGTTTTTCCCCAACGTGTAGCTCCTGCAACTGTCATGTGTGGTATCTCATCAAAATCATGGTAAAGTAATTTTTCTTGAGTTTTTCCAACTGGAATATTCCACCCTTCCAATGCAGGGAAGTCTTTGTATTTTGTTTCCCTCTGAAGTTGATCATTGTATACCCGGATATATAGTTTTTGCTTAAAGTTTACTTTCACTGGTTTGCCTAAAGTTTTTTCAAGTATTGGTTGTGTGTTTTCATCATCAACCTTTCCAAAAGGAACATTAAAAATATAGTCGATCCAGTCATCCTCTTTTGTGGTCTTGAATAATCTTGGTTCCTGGTCCTTCACAGTAAAGCCAATATTGATTAATGTCTGAAGGATCTTCTTTTTCTCACTTACCGTTGGATTCCATCTTGCAGCTGCATACATGGTAACTGCTGCAATTCCTCCACCTAATATAACGTCCATGAGCTCACCACCTCTAAGATGTTTTGATACTCTGTTTCAAATCCCTTTCTCATCTTTTCCCCTGCATGTGCTGGTATTTTATATAACCATTCAACTCCAAATAAATCTGTTAGTCTCCACCCTAATACATCCACATTACACATTAGTTCTTGTGTGAGACTATCACTATTGCAACCGTTAAAGTACATCATTTCTGCTTGTGGCACATGATCTTGCCATTCCAATCCATTCCACCATTGTTCTATAGTTCTTGGTTTTGGATCAATCCACCAACTAGGAACTTTAGATCCGATTACTAAACGCATTTTCTTCCACCCTCCCTTCCGTTCCATCTTCCGTTCTTATTTCCTTTTAAACTTCCGGCTTGGAATTTTATTTGGTATATTCCGTTATTGCTGTATCAATAGTTTACTAGTTATAGACAAGTATATTTTTCTTAACATACAAACGAAGTGAAAAGGGGGGGAGTGGGACCAGGGAACCTGGCGAGGGGGGATAATGTTTTCGCTCCGTTTGATAAGAGTCTATGCAGATATGCTTGTATTGATTACAAATTACTTTAATAAAATTTAAACTAATTGTATAAAGGGTTTTAAAGTAACAATGTGGAATAGTTTAATAGGTGATAAATGATGGAAATTAAGTTAGTAAGTAATATTGAATATTGCATAGAACAAAGAGGATTTAAGAAGAAATATGTGGCAGACCGCTTAGGGGTAAGTGTTGTAGTTCTATCCAGATGGATTAATAATCATAGTAAACCATCGTTAGAAAATGCGTTTAGGCTGTCTGTAATATTAGATTGTACAGTGGATGATTTATTTAAAGTAGAATAACCATCCTTATCTCCACTTTCATTAGTGGAGATTTTTTGTGCATTTATCAACGGTTCTAAGAAATATTTCCAGAATAACAATGTAAAACAAGTACAAAATCACTAATTTCAAAATAAGTTGAAAACCCCTTTTCTATGCAGGGTTAAGGCTTCAAATTATCGAATTATTATACTAAGATAATTAAGGAGTGAATGACAATGGAAAAAGAAAAAGAAGAATTCCAACCATACTTTGACGGAAATAGAATTGTTTACCCAGGAGCTACACGCTCTGAACAAGAAGCGTTTGAATACCTCGACAGAAGAGATCCTTTATTAAAGCGATATTTTGAAAACGGAAGTGTATCCAATGGAAAAACTAATCAAAATGTACATCGCCATACCTATGGCCATAACAGTTTTTAAACAGGATAAAGAGAAGTTTAGTGAATACCAATTGAGGAATCTTTACGAAGATATGATTGATTCGATTATTGAGCGAATGCAGCAGGATTATTTTAAAATTAAAACTGAATTATTAACCAAGCATCATGTAGATATAAAACGCATTGAAAAGGGTAAGTATGAAATTAATAAAGAAATTATGGAGTTTTCTCCGGAGGAATTAAAAAAGTTTACTGAAAATGTTATGAGTGATTATTTGTATGGTGATAATGCTGCAGAGTTTGAACGAAAAGATAGGATATGGAATGATTAATTACTAAGAGGAGCATTTTATGAATATTATTCTACCCAAGAAGGTATACAAATTTATGAAGCCTCAGTTTTATAACAAAATACAAAAAGATAAATGTATATATATTAATCACTTAAATAATTTTCGAGAAGACAAATATGGTAGTGAAATTGGTGATGATTTTGAAGGTATTCTAAAAGCAGAATTTGCCATAGAAAATTATAAATACAATCAAGGTGAGTTTTATAATCCCCACTTAGAAAATACCTTGGAAAGATTGAATTTTATTAAAGTAGACAATACTTCTACAGTTGACATATCAAATAGCACTTTCCGTACCAATTTCAATGATAAAAATTATTTAGTTTACTGTGTTTCCCTAGATTGTGATGAAACAGTCAAAGAAGAGTTTGGTGGAAGTACAATGGTTATTGAGAACTTTCCACAATTTATAGCTCGTTTAAATAATAAAATGAAAAAGAAAGGACTCGAATTTGTTACTGCTCAAGCAATTCAATACATTATTGATAGAAAAATTATTTTTACCGAAAAGGACAAAGATTTTATATATAATGCTCCCTTTTTAGTTAAGGACAAAAGGTATTCATATCAAAAAGAATTTAGGATTGTTTGGAAGTATACTGATAATAGAATAATAAATAATCCAATTTCAGTTTATTGTCCTAAAGCATTACAATATTGCAGCTTTTAAAAAGCCCTCCTGTTCCCGCAAGAGGGCTTTAGCAATGTAATTTCTAGATACTAGAATAAGTTGTCTATGCTTATTTTAGTTTTATTTTATTCTTACTTAACTCATATTATTTTCGTACGTGTACCACCAACCACGAGAATCAAGCCAAGCTTCAGCTTCCTTCTTCATACCAGATGATAACCCACCGGTGATAACATAGGTGCTCTTATCTTTATCTTCGCGAATCCTTGCTTCAGCAAACCAATTCTTGGATTGTAAAAATGCAGTGAAGGCTGCGAGCATTTCTGGTGTCAATCCACCTGTTCTAATGTGCCTGCCTTCTTTTGCTTTTGGTTGTACCTTTTTCTTTTGACTAGGAGCCTCATATTTATGGCCAATATGTTCACAGAATGCTTTTACAACTGATTCTGCTTCATCGATATGATCCATCAATTGTTGTACGTCGTCTTTTGGAGAATCTGCAAAACCATACTCAATTATATTCGTTTTAACTTTCCCGGTATCACGATTCATAAAATAGTAATCTAACTTTGAGTTACCAGGAAGCGTACGAGTAAATACCCTTCGCACGTTTTGACCTGTTTCTTTAATAGCTTTTGCGATTCTATTTGCTAATTCACCATCATCATAGATGGAATGAATGACTTCAGCACCGTCGCCTTTCCCAGCATTAAGATGATTAGAAATACAATATTCGGCACCACTATTACGGACAATTCCAGTGCGCTCATCAGGTGATAGGTATTTGTCAGTTGTTCTAGTGATAGCTACCAGAACGCCTAATTCTTTGAATCGTTTGTATTGGTAAAGAGAAATATCAAGTACTTTATCTTTTTCTTTCCAGTGTTTATTAGTACCGCCGCCTGGATCTTTACCACCATGGCCAGGGTCGATAATTAAGATTGGTTTAGTCATACTTGTCACCCCCTTTCGAGTTAAGTGTTTCAACAGCCTTTTTCAATACTGAAGGAATCGGTAAGTTTGTTCTCCCTACTGTTTCTAAAATTGATAGTAATTCATTCGCTAAATAAAAGAAGATGACTGCATCACGAATTAGATGGCCATCTCCCAATATTGAATCGATTGAATGTGCTACTGCTACAAGTACTAAAATAGCAACTTTCTTGGCAATACCTCTAAATCCTTTTTTGCTGCTTAACTCTCCAAAACTTGCAGCGACTAATACAGCTAAGACGTAATCAATGACTATGAATAAGATTAATGTTTGGATCATAGCTGACCATCCTCCCCATAAAAAGGAGGCTAATCCGCCCCCAATTCCCACAACGATTTTAATGAAGTTTTCCAAATGTATACCCTCCTAATTTTGGACATAAAAATAACGCCTTAATTGGCGTTTATCAATCCATCTATAAATAGTTTAATTTCTTCAATTTTTTCATCAGTTGTAGCTATTATTTCATCTGTCTTCTCATTCAATGAGTTTTGATAATCTTGCCCTAACTTTTGAGTCAAATATTCTTGAGTCTCTGTCTGCATTCGTTTTATTTCCATCTGAGTTAGATGAGATACATCATTTTTAATTTTAAAATCTTTTTCAGATTGGTAGACCTCAATTTGTTCTTGATAGTCTTCCTTTAGAGCTTTAGCAGAATCATTGATGTGATAAACTAATGCACTAGCTGTGCCAATACCCACTAACATCAAAACCAGGGTAATTAACAATACTCTTCCTTTAATTTTCATTTCTTGATCCCCTCTCATTAATATAGACATAAAAAATACGCCTATTAGGCGCCTATCAAATCTTCTCTACCTTCTGCTCTTAAGATTTTATCAACATCAGGCTTTAATTCCGCAGGTACATCTGCATAAACCCATTTACCACGAATAATGTATGTTGCAAATAACATAGCCAACATTTACTCACCTCCCCAATACTATCTGAGTTAATTCCATAATTGCAATTGCGTTCATTTCACTATCTGCTTTTAACTTCTCATTTTCTTGCTTAAGTAATTCCATTTCTGAAGGTGGTTTAGGTGCATTATTCTCAGCCTCAATTTCCTCTTTGGTTTTCCAATTTATCTTAGCCATTATTCAACCACCTGCCAATCTGGGTTTAATTCTTCCACGGTAGCATTGGGGCCATGAAAGTATAGGAGTATTACTTGTAATTCCCCGTTTATTCTTTCTGCTGCTCTGACAGGGTTGACTTCTAGTGTTGTTTCAACATAATCAAGCTTGCCATCTGGCAAAAGTGAAAAATCAAAAATATCCTCTAGACCTTTATATTCTGCAATTATTTTATCTTTTTCAAATGAATAATTTATCTTATCGTCATTTCGTTGTGGGCTATATAGTACTCTCAAAGTTTCCACCTACCAATTGCCAATAAACTTAATTCAACATTAGAGTAACTTGCACTAGCAGTAGACATAACCCTTTGACCGGCTGAAAACCTACTTGTGCTTTCAGAACTAGAAACGGACCACAGATTTCCAAAACGATGGATATTCGAAGTTGCTACAACACCCTCATCAATAAAGGCTGCAGGGAAATCCCATGTTATTGTCGCGGATCGGAATAATGGTCCAATTGCTGTTGTGATTGCTAATGTCGGCCAAGTCCATTTCCTCCGACAGATTTGTGTTCCGTCAGCAAAACGTATATATTCACCGTTGGAATTCGAACCTCGCTCAATTATTTTTGAGCCATTTATTATTAAGTCACCTTCCAATTCTAAGTCCTCTTCAAATACAAAACCCATATTACTTCTAAAGCGAAACTTTTCAACGGAATCTAAATCGTTATGAGCAATTGCATCTTGTTGATATTCAGTGAACTTACGATCTCCTGGTTTTCTAACTAATAAATAACCGTCTTGCAAGTAGCTTCTATCGGAATTAATTATATCGAGAGGATTAGTCACATTTAATATATATCCGTCTTTTATTATTACTGTGCTCCCGATATTACTAACAATTAATTCACCACTAAACGTACCACTTGCGCCGTCTAAATTACCTGCAAATATAATGTTACCATTCTCATCAACTATGAATTTCCCATTTCCCAAGTCCATAGTTACACCTTGAAGATGTCCGGCATTAACGTTTCCTAAATCTGCACTTAATGCAGATAACTTCAATACATTAAGTACATCTGCAGTCATTGGGTTCGTTACCCATGTACTGCCGTTCCACTTCTTAATAGCAATTACTTCATCAGAAGAATTAGTCTGGAACCAAGTACTATTTGTAGCTGGATTACTTGGTGCAGTTTGACCCATATACGCTATCCCATCTTTACCGGCAGGACCTTGTGGACCAGGATCTCCTTTTGGTCCAGTATCACCCTTTTCTCCACGGTCCCCCTTAACTTTATTCCACGTATAAGAGGATACGTTTGTACTGTCAGCTTGATTAAAATCTACGTAAGTACCAATCCAGTCACCCACAGTTTTTCCAGCCATAGCAGTAAAAGTGTTTCCACCATCATTACTATATTTAATGTGTAAATAGCTTGAACGCCCGTCACTTCCAGGTTCTCCCGGAATACCATCTTCCCCCTTATACTTCGACCATTGATAAGAAGTGTTAGATGTGGGTGCGCTAGGTGTTGATGTTGTTGCAACCCCAATATATAATGCTCCTGTTGGGTCAGTGACCATATTGCTTCCATCAGCATTTTGAGAATAACGAACCCATAAATATGATGAGTTTCCGTCTTGACCATCTACCCCATCAAAATAGTCTACGCCCTTAATGGGTGTATAGCCATCTTCCCCTTTTGGGCCTTGCTCTCCTTGTTCACCAGGTTCACCCTTCTCACCTTTAACTGTAGTCCATTGTGTGTTGATCTCATCCCATAGCTTCATTTGTGGAATTGCTCCACTAGTATCTATCCACTTAGGATGTTCTGTTGGGTTTGGTGGTGTATCCTGTTCCGGGATAATCTTTTCTGCATAATCTTCAACAAATGCTTGATTACGTTGTTCGGCTTCACTGATTTTATTTCTAATATCAGCTTGTAGTGACTTCCACATAGCCTTTACTTCATCCTCGGTGTATTCGATGTAGTCTCCCAGCTCAATGTGCTTTTGTCCTTTAACCTTTATGTCACGATTCTGTTTGTGAACCCTAGCTTCCAAATACAAATACGGATCATAAGATGTATCTTTAATCCGAATGGTGTCACCGTATCGTATTTTCTTATTTTCCATGCCTTCTACATTTTCTAAATCTGCAATTCCTCCAACATAGGATACCGAAGCATTAATTCGCTTTTTTAATTCGGCTTCTCCTAATTGCCTTAATCTAGCTTTGGTAATATCTTGGTCTGTACTTATTGGCTCATAAACATCTATTAAATGTTGACCATTACGTCCCCATCTTTCAAGTGCTTCTTTATCCTCTACAAGGACTTCTAAACGTGTTCCGTCCTCTCTTTCAGGTCCAACAACACGTAAAGCTGTCACAATATCATCGGTCTTTTCGATACGCTTCAACTCAAGTAAGTCTCGACCTAATTCAACTGTGCGACCTCTCCACATTCCAACACGTTCAACTAAATCTGCATATCTAGTAAGCTTTCCTTTCTCGATTACGACTCGAAAATCTAATTCTAAATCAAATTCACTGGCAATTCGTTTTAAATAGGCAAAAGGATTGGTATAACTCTCAAACACAATTGTTCTTACACCTTTGAAATCCACTTGTCCAACATTAATTTCTGTACCTGACAAGGCTATTTGGGCATGCCGTTCGGCTGATTCAGGAGCAGTAGTGTGTGGTGCAATAACCTTCGCCTTTTTTATATCGAGATAACTTGCTTTGGTGAAAACTTCTACCTGTTTTGAGATACGATCAACATGAACTTCAAAAATAGTAAACTCACGAAGTTCACCGTCTTCACCAGGTATGACAATTCGATTACGCTTAGTTAGATGCTTGGAAAAATCCATATCTGCAAATGTGGTAAACGGAAATAATTCTAGGTTGTCTTGCTTTGACCGTTCATGGTTGTTAAAAAGCAAATAATCAAAGCTAATATGACCTAGTAATTTATCGGTTTGACCATCTGCTATGTGTATTTTAGACAAGGTTTCCCCTCCTATCTATATCGTTCCCTATATCTTACCTTTGTTTTTATTGCATTACTCGGTTGGGTGACTAACTGATTTGTTCCTTTTTCCAACTTAAAAAAGCTTGAACCAAAATCAATATCCTCAAAAGGTTCTCCATTGAGTAATACTTCACCATTCTTCGTATGGTCAAATACTATCTTGTCACCAATATCTGCAATATAAGGAACTTGATTTACTCCTAGATCGTTGATTTCCCAAACATTCCCGCCATGGAAAAACATTGGAAATGGTGCATAAGACTTCGATTTTGCAATATACACCCTAACCTGTGCTACTGGTGCTTGAAATTCTCCCAAAGTGTCATAATATGGTTGTGAATTTAACCTCCCAGTATGATTACCATCTTCTTGCACTCTAGCAACATAGGCAAGGAACTGATTACCGATGCGCTCCATCCTCAGAATGCCCCTAAAATCATTCCATCCACCTTGCTCTGGAGCATGATCAATCAAATTAGTTCCGTTTTGACTATTGCCCACTCTAACTATTGCCCGGTTTTTCCATGCGCTATTGGCTGCATCCACCATTTGAACTGAACAAATGACGTTATCCAATTCATCAAGTAAAGCTATAACTACTTTCCCCACGTTCCCTTGACGATTTAACATCTCCATGTCCATTACCATTCGAAAGTCTTGAACAGGTTTTGTAAGGCTCTTTTTTATTGCTGGTCCTACCCAACCATTTGGATTTTCTCCAAACGTTTGAGCGTAAAATGCATAACCACCTTGAACACCCATGTTTCCTCCAACGATACCACCGTCAATTTGGGTTCCTCCTGGTACCACTGCCCAACCAGTTAAAGTAGAAGCGTTGTCGACAAACACGGAGGTATATCGTTCTATCGGGGACTCAGATTCGTCAAACGGTCTACCAATCATCATGTATTCATTGTTTTGGTTCTGAATCATGGCAAATGTAATTGGTGCTAGTACCTCTAATTCAAAGATTGGGGTTGCTTCAGCTGTGCCGTTGTTTGTTAGGCTTATGTTATGACTTGGAACCTGGAAGGATAGTTCTGGACCGTATTTGTAAGGCTTGCATAAGAATGTAAGAGTTCCAGACCTTAGATTGCCTTGCCTGCTATAATCATTCATGCTTGCTGTGACTCTGCCAATATATGTCTTTCCAGGAACATTATCAAACTGTATTTCAACATCATCAGTTGTAATAAGCCATTTTTTCAATTCATCTAATAATTCCTGTTCATGTTCCTCGTTTTCAACTTTAAAACCTACAGGCTGACTTACATACAATACATCGGTTTCTGTTGATACAAAATGAGCTCCGGCCATACCAGGAACATGAACCATTGTGTGATTAATTGGAGCGTAAGGGGATTCTTGCCTTCCCCTTAACAGATACAACCAATCTTTACGAGTTCCGTTAAAGGTAAATGATCTATGCAAAGCTACCCCTCACTCTCTTATTTCTTTCTTGAATTTCAGTTACAATAGGTTCTGCAACCTGTCCCAAAACCCGATCATTAACAATGAGATTTTTTCCTTCTCTAACAGCTTGAATTAATTGTTGTAAAAGCAATACAATTTCACTATTGTCGTTATTAAGTTGAGAAGTACCTGAACCACTTAGCATTTCCGGTATATCAGAACTCTTTCCAAGTAACGCCAATAACTTCATAAAACCACTAGCATTCTCCAAATTAAAAAGACTTTCCCAGTTCCTTGTCCCCGTAGCATACTTTGGAGCGAACTTTAAAAGTCTTTTCGTCTTTTCATGCGGTATTACATGAGTACCCTTTGGCAAGTCCATAATTGTATCAGTAGGTGGTGATAAGAATGATTTTCCATCAGGTGTAGTAATTAATTCACTTCCTCCACCATCGCCCACAACTGCTAATCCTCCTGGATGTCCTCCCGGTGGGGTCCCTTTTGCATATGCCAGTCTTTGAGCGTATCGGGCATCTACTCCGACAGTTACTCTCTTATAAACATCAGATGCTATTTCTTGATTTATTTTTGCAATTGAAGGGTTAGTTGAGATATTGATATTCTTCTCATAAGCTGTTTCGGCAGCAAGTTTGTTAATCTGCTCTAACTCACCTTTGGCTTCTTCTAACCCAGCAATTTGGTTTTCTATTTCTTTTTTCGCATCTTGATATTCTTGGGTGTTTTTTTGAGACTCACTATAATTATCTTCCATATGTTTGAGTAAATCTTTTTGCTTCTGAATTTCCTCATCGATTGCAATTAAGCTTTTACCTTTTTCGGAATTTATGTCTAGTTGAGCGAGCCAAAGTGCTTCGTACTCGTACTTCAAATCATCAAGGCGTTTAAGTTCTTCGTTAGTAGTGTTGAGACTTTCTTCTTTTTCTCCAACAATCTTCTCTTGTTCATCTAGTTGCTCACGATATTCATCTGTTTCTTCAGATAACGCTTGTTTTTTAATTTGCAAATCACCAATTTCTTCAGCCAATAATTTCATCTTTTCATCGGTGATTTCATAACCCTGCTGTTCTAAAGCGAACATTTCAGCTTTAATTTCGGTAATCTGGCCTTCTATTTCCGTTTCTTTACTTAATGATGAAATGTATTTATCTTGGGCGTCACTCCGTTGTTTTCGCAAATCAAAGAGTTCTCTTTCCAATTCAGACTGTTTTAATAAGAGTTCAGCTTCCTTCTGCAACCCTTCCATAATTTCACGTTCTGCTATCATCATCATTTCTTCACGTTTTGCTTCGTTTAACTCTTTTAATGCTTGTAGATTATCTGCATAAGCATTACCTTGATCACTTATAGCGCTTGTGGCGTTAGGAGCTTGCTGGATGATTTTATCATTTAAACCAAGGAACTCTTCCATTTCTTCGTTGGTATATCCGGACTTTTCGAGTAGCTCAGCTTGTCTGTCTCTTAATTCAGCAATCTTTTCTGGTGATGATGTGCTTGATAAATTATCTAAAATATCCATGTACTCAAGCATTTCTTGTGACGTTAGCATATTCTGATTTTGTAGTTCTTCAAATCTAGCAATTAACTCATCTGTTGCTTCGATTTCTTCATTCATTGCCCTTACTGTATCAAAAGTGGCTTCGTTTGTTTCTTCAAAGTATTTTTTAGTTGCTACCAGACCTACGCCCAACGCAGTTAATCCGCCTACAGCTAAACCAACAGGACCTGCACCTACTCCCATTAAACCAATACGGCCAAGTAATCCTGTCCCACCAGCTTTTCCTAGCATTGTAGCTACGCCGCCACCTATTTTAAGCAACCCACCAATCCCAGATGATAAGGTTCCAATCCCAATCGCCGCAGGACCAATGGCGGCAACAAGAGCAATTGTTTTTAATATGGCCTGTTGCTCTTCTTCTGACATATCCGCAAATGCTTGGGCACCATCTTCAATTTTCTTAATTAAGGGTTCAGCTGCATCTAGCAAATCCATTACCGCGGGTACTAGTGCTTCTCCGGTTGTTATAGCCATATCCTTTGCACGGTTCCAAAGTATCTTTAACTTTGATTCTGTTGTTTCATATCGTTGAGCCGCCTCATCAGATAATGCAGTGTTTTCTTCCCATGCCTTTGTTGATGTATTAACTGCATCTGATAACAAATCACTTGCACCAGCTAAACGTAGAATTGTATCAGACTCACGAATACCCTTTATTCCTAAGTCTCCTAAAATTGCAGTAAGGTTTTCACCTTCGCTACTAGATTCTGCTAACCCTTTGATGAACATATCTAGTGCTTCAATAGGTTCGTCTTCCCAAACTTTAGCAAATTCACTTGATGATGTTCCAGCAGCCTTTGCAAAAGCATCTAATTCCACACCCGATTCTCCAACTGCTGAATCAATCTTCTTGAGAACTGATGTCATAGCAGTACCACCAGCTTCTGCTTCAATACCCAAACTTGACATAGTTCCGCTAAGAGCCAATATTTGTGCTTCGGTCATCCCGATTTGTTTACCTTGTGCAGCTAATCTCATAGCCATAGATGATATTTCACTTTCGGTAGTTGCCATAGAGTTACCTAAAGCTACAATACTGGAACCCATTTTATCGAAATCCTCTTGAGACATTCCAACGATGTTAGCGAATCTTGCAAACTCAGTTGCTGCTTGATCACTTGTCATATTAGTAGCTTCACCAAGGTCTATCATGGTGCGAGTAAATTCTTCTATAGATTCAGCTTTAATACCAAGTTGTCCAGCAGCTTCAGCGACTGCAGCTATTTCTGTTGTGGATGCTGGTATTTCTTTCGCCATGTCCCGAATGCCAACACGTAATGCGGCTAATTGTTCTTCTGTTCCTGAAAACGTCTTAGCAACACCTGCAAATGCACTTTCATAGTCACTGGCAGTTTTGAATACAGCAACACCTGAAGCTACAATTGGAGCAGTTACTCCCATGGTGTATGATTTACCAAAGTCGGTCATACCCCTACCAAACTTCTGCATTTTATCCCCAGCAACAGTCATCTGGTCGCCCATTTTAGTCCAATTCGAGTTGGCTATGCGTTGTTCTTCTTTAAGCTTTTCTAATGCATCTTTTGTTCTATCAATATAGCGTTCCAAGTTCTGTAAGTTGGAAGATTGTTTGTTATATTCAGATGCTGCCTTTTCTGCTTCTTTAGATCCTTCTCCAAATTCATCAACCATTTTTGAATAAGTTTTTCTAGCGTTTTCTGTAACTGCTCTTTGAACCTCTATCTTTTTATTGAGGCCATTCAAGCGTGTTTCATATTTTCCGACAGATCTCTCGCTACGATCAAAGGCAGATAAATTTGCCTTCATTTCACTATTCACTAAAGTCAATTTAGACTTTAAGTCTTTTAATCCGCTATCAACCTTTACAGTTTCCAGGTCAAGCCCAATGGATAAGCCTTCTATACGTTCCAATTAACTACCTCCTTCCTTTGGAGATAAATAAAAAAGTCCTTAACCACCGAATGCAGCGATTAAAGACTTTTCTTGTTTTGGTTTATTTTTATCTTTCATAAGCTCTACAACAAAATGGATTGGCATATCAAGCACTTCATTGATGTCTTTGCCATTATTCATTAGATTGAGGATGAGATTGTCCATATGCTCTGCTTGCTTTGCGATAGAAAAGTCCTCATCCGTTAACCTTTCTTCGCCAAAAAGTTTTTTGTTTCATCACTTTGTTGACCTTGTGCAACGAAAACAACTTGGTCCCACAATACTTCTTTTCCTCCTGGAGCATGCATACGGTTGTAAATATCATCTTTTGTGATTTTTCCAGCGTAGATTTCATTGGCCACAAAGTCGACTAGTTTATCGAATTTGTCTGACTCCGATACTTCCAATTCGATGTCATTGATAAACTGAATCGCATTTCTAGCAACTCGGAGGGAGATAAAAGCAGGGGTCCAAACTTTTTCAATTTCAGGCTCTTCGCCTTTTGCAATAGCTTCGGGATTTTTAACAAGCTCTAACATGTTTCGCTTTAAATTCGCCATGTATAATTCCTCCTAAATGAAAAAGAGCAGGGGATTAGTCCTGCTCCTTAATTAATGGTTTACCAATCTTGTTGTAAGATGACATTAACTCTTTGACTCTAGCCTCATCAACAATTGCACCAGCTCGTCTTGGATAAATGTCATCTTTAATATAAATCGTGTCATTGTCCTTTAAATCTTTAAAATCATGAATCACTACATACTGTTTTGGTTTTTGTAGTTCTTCCTCAACAGATTCTTCAGATCCTTCTGAGTCTACTTCAGATTCATTTGTTACTTTAGATTGCTCTTTTTCCAATAATTCAAGTAGCTCAGGCTTGTTCAACTTATCATCAAACTCTACGCCTAATTCAGTTAGCTTCTCTTTAATCTCTGGTACCGTCATTCTTACGCCCCCTCTGGTGCTGCTGCTTCAGTAGGATATGGTAATCCAAATACTTTTAAGAATAGCGCATCACGATTGGTAGTTTCCCCTTTTGCATCTTGAGCAAAAATTACAGATTTCTCATCTGAAAACCCATCAACTTTACGGTCCATGAATTGAGCTACAATTTGCTCAGTTGAAAATGTTGTTGTTTCTCCTTTTGTTGCTCCATTAATATTTGGACGTGTAAACATACCTTTTGGTAATCCCACGTATTCCCGAGACCCATCTTCGAATGTTTTTGCAAAAATAACCGCAACATAAGGTGGGTTGTCATTGCTTCCAGCTGCAGTCAATCCTTCAACTGTTTCCCAGCCTAGTAACTTTTGTTTATCCTCAATCGGAACTTTATGAAAATCAGATGTGACGGAAACATTTCCACTTGTAACAGCCATTTCCGCAGTTGTATTATCACCATAAGCACGTACTATTTCTTGAGGCATTTCTACGTTTATATTTTGTAAAAACTTAACGCGCTCAATTGCCGTAGCAACGTTATTTGCACCAATAGGTCCATAGTAAAACTCTTCAACGCCTGTGGAAGCGCGGTAGTTTTTTTCTTCGCCTGCCAAATTAATCACTCCTTATAAATTATCAAAATTTTCTCGGTACAGTGTACCTCGGTATCTATCTGCTTTTCTGAAAACACCATCATCATATTCATTTGGTCCCTTAATTTGTTTGAAACCAAACTCATTCCACATTAAATCTCTAATCGCATTTGCTAGATTCAAAGTATCTAATCGATTAGATGACCATACATCCATTTGAATTAGGAAATCCAACTTAGTCCAGGTATTATCTGCAAAATTAATAGGGCTACCGTCATCAAGTGGATCAATGATAATGAAAGGCTTATCTACTTCACCAGTCTCTGGATATTCGTAATATTTGATTCTACCAAATGCCTTTTCTTTGATGAAATTATCAGCTATTAATCGATTGTAAACTATCGATAAAATATCCATTAGAGACCACTCCTTAATGCCTTACGCACTGCATCACGATAAGCCTTTTCACTGTTTTTCATAGCACGGGCAATAGCACCTTTACCTCGAGGATTAGGGTTCCTAATTGTGCCCCACTCATTTAAGTGGATTATGCGGTAACGCCCATGTGGGCCCTTCCAATGAACTTTTACTGTTCGAACATTATTAATCCATTCGGGTCCTGTGATAGTGATTTCTTCAATACTGTAGCCCTGGTCCTTAAAGCTTTCGAATTCAGATTTAAGGGTTTTGACAAATTCATTGGCTGCATCTATTAAAGCTTTATCGCTTATACGCTGCATACCATCTTTTCCAAGTCTTGTTTCCAGTTCGTTTAGCAGCTTGTCGAGTCCTCTAATCTTTACACTCATGACCTTATACCACCAACAATCTTAATGAATGCACTATTTTGAGGATCTGGAAAATCAGCCTTAACATTAAAGTGTTTGTCCCGGTATCCTCTAGCATCGATTTCGATATAGTGTTTATTGGATGGCAAATAATCGTCCAATGGATCCCGAATGGTGATAGTGACATCCTCAATAGTTCCGTTTGTTTTGGCTTGCTCCAAGTCCTTCATCCAAACATTATCGACCTTTGCAAGACATTGAAATAATACTTTCTTGGCATTTTCGCCGGGTTCGGGACCATCATTAGGGGCATACTCAAAAAACGTTACAGGGACCCGTAAATCACCTGTTTTGATACGTGGTGGTTTATACTCAAACGGTTGCATGGTCATCATCCTTTAACATATCGAATGATAAGGTGTGAATATCACTCAGAAAATTCTTGTCGAAGTATTCTAATGCATCGTTATAGGCATATCGCGCACGCTCAAAGACTAACTCTTTTGCTCTTAAATCTGTATCGAGTTCACCCGATAGATTAAACTCACCACACACACTTTTGATATAAGCAAATGAAGAGGACAACATCCTTTTAAGATTGTCATCCTCTCCACTATGGGCAATATGCATTCGCTCTTTAAATTCTTCTACTATTGTTGGTGTGACCAATTAGATCACCTCTCTTATACTCCTACTGGTTCTTCAAGTGCTAAATTCAAATCATATACTTGAGAAGCATATTTATCTTTTGGTTTACCTGTAGCATATTGCTTTTGGATAAATAGTGTAGCGTCTTCTAAAGCCATAGTCTCAGTGTATTTTTTAACTGGCTCACTTCCACCTAGTGCGGCTGTATACTCACCTTTAACAAAGAATAGGATTTTTCCTTGTGGTACAAAGATTGATTCAGTTGGAATTGGGTTGAATGGTAAGTTAGTCACATAAGCTCCAGATGCATTTTGAATTGTAGCATTCGCTTGAACATCAAATGTATCAAATGGGTTTGTCACCATAACCACTTTCCCAGCAATCTTTTTAGGTTCATCTGCGTCAGTTGTTCCATCACCCTTTAACTTTTTAGCAAGAAGCTTCATAACATCACGCAGTTCATTAATTGTCTTGCGCCCTGGCTCAAATGTAAGTGTTCCAGCAGATGCTTTATCAGGATAAACTCCATCAACAACACTTCCCGCAGGGTTTTTCAATAATCCAATAGGTTCTTCTTTGCCTGTTCCAGCAACAAAACCTTTTTCAAGTCCAACAGCCATTGCCTCTTTAATAATAGTTCTAACGTAACGCTCTACCCAAGCTGGACCTAGTTTTAACATGTCATTTGCTAATGGAATAAACGCTGTTAATTTAAGTTGAGTGATAGATTCTTTTCTAAATGCAGCATTTAATTGACCTTTAATATCCCCAAATAATGGACCCCAAATTGCTGCACCTGATGGATCAGAGAAAATAAATTCTGTTACAGCACCAAGGTTTTGTAAACCTAGATGATTTAATAATGGGTGCTCCTTGACTAACTCGTCAAAAATTCTCTCTTGAGTTGTTTTCGGTAGAGTTTCAGTTTCTTTAAAACCGCCATCTTCAACTACCGCATTAAAGAACTTGTGCTCTTCACTTGTTAAAACGTTTTGACCACGAGACTGAAGAACACTATTATCAGCCATGCGTGTATTAACTTCGTTTAGAATGTCCTTTTGTACATCTGCAGCAAGTGCATTAAGCATACCGTTTAATGCTTCTGTTTGTTCCTCTGGAGTACCCTCCTGTGTTGCTTTAGCAAAAGCTAATTTTTGTTCTTCAAAATTTGTAAATTTAATTGGCATTTTCATTCTCCTCTATTTTAAATTTAAAAAGAGCGCTGATAGACTCTGCTTTGGAACAGGTTCTTGTTCAGGCTCTTTTGGTTTAAGCTTGTTTATTAACTTTTTTTCCATTTCTTCAAACATTGACTTAATCATATCTGCATCTAACGATTCAATTGACGATGCTGCAGCTGGTGGAGAAGAAATAATTTTATTATTAAACTCCATCGCTTTATTCTGGAACAACTGTGACTCAACTTTTTCAGGTTCACCATCAATAATCTCATCAATAAAACCATATTGAAGAGCTTCCTCTGCAGTTAAGTAACTTTCCTTCTCCATTAATTTCTTGACCGTATCTTCATCTACTCTATGAGTATAGGACTTTAGTGCAGAGTGATTATGTTTTTCTAAATCATCTGCGACTTTTCTCAATTGCTTAGAATTACCTCTAGCGATAGTCCAAGGTTCATGTAGCATGAATTGGGTATTGGAATACATTTTTATTTTATTCGCCCCCATAGCTATTACTCCCGCTGCGCTTGCTGCAATTCCAGTAATTACTACAGTAACAAATCCTTTATGTTCTTTTAATGTATTGCCAATATCAATCCCTAAAAACATATCTCCGCCATAAGAATTAATAGCAAGTTCGATATCTTCATCCTCTTTTATTGATTTCATTTTGTAATTAAAATCCCAAATACTAGAATTCCAACTAATAATATCGCCTTTGATTTTATGCTTCACGTATATTCACCCCCTTTAATTCCTAGCAATAGAAGCATTAGCCCACATTACTGCTTCTTCTAGCTTTGTTATTGCTAATGACTTTTCTCTTGAATTGGGACAATGTATATCTATATACAAAGCTAATTGTTTCGTTTGCTCTCTGATTTCTGTATACAACTCTACTTGTCCAGGTTTCGGAGCATGATACCTGAAATTGTTTTCAATCTGATCATTCATCTGTACCACCCCCTTCTAGTGAATCCTCAGTGTAGTTTTTCGTGATATAATATCTCTCAAGAATTGGATCATCAACTGGTTCATCCCCTAACTTGTCTCGTAATTCATTACCGTTGTACATTCCACCTGCTCGTAGCTTATCAACTGCAGCTGCAAGGTCGAAAATATCACGGTAAGAAGGTCTACGGATATCAATTTGCTCTCCTTCAAAGAATTCAGTTCTAGTAAACATCTTTCCTGTAAACTCGTCTTTAATTTTCTTCACAATGGGATCAATGCAAAAAAGCATAAAGTTTCTTGTTGGTTTTTCAACATCTGCCATTTCACCAAGAACTAATGCCGGGGGAATATTCAATGCCCTAGCAACTTTTTTCAGAAAACCATCCGCCACTTTGTCCACTTCATCTACAGACAACGATTGTTGATATTTGCTATGTTCCTGGTATTTAAACCCTTTTTGTTGCGGCACAACCGCAATGTCTTTATCCGTAAAAGCCTTGTATACTTTATCGACAAACTTTTGGATTTTTTCTCTTTTCTCATCAGTGGTACCAGATAGTCCTTCAATATCAACCGTCCCACGTATTTGGCTTTTTCGCTTATGAGCGTTTATTGTTCTTCCAAATAGTTCACCATAATCGGCATATAGGCCATCCATAATTGGGGTGAGATTTTTATTGTTAAATTCAATATAGAAGACCTCATCACGTTTAAATGAGCGCCTAAACTCATGACCTTTAACTACAACGTCTGTAAAAACATCGCCATAGACCGCATATTCCTTTTTGGTGAATGAGTCAGCTACCAATAGATCTTGCGTATCAGTAATGATAATTAAACATTCATTATCATAAACGTATTTGTAGATGACTTGCTCCCAAAATGTTGCTGCGGCTTGGTTTAAATTTGGCTTTACATTTAAACGATAATAAGTTTCGTTTTTAATATATTCCTTCCTTTTTTTCACCCGAAATTCAGACATACTAATAGTTTTTGCTATTAAATTTATACAGGTTTGAATAGCCATCTGCTTCATCTGTATTCTATCGGAAACACCTTCGAGTAAATCCAAATCAAGCATTAATTCCAATTCGCTATTTTTTTTGAAAACATCAAATAGTCCTATGTTCCTCACCTCCCCTAAAAGTCAATATCATCCACGATAAATTCCTCACCCTCGTCTAATTCACCAGCTCGGTATAGTGCATGGATAAAAGCCTGGAATCCATCTGTTTTACGTTTTACTTCTTCTTTTTTCTCAAATATCTTTCCAGCACTTGTTTCCTTAACATAAACATTATTTGTATACCAGCGCATTAATGGATTGTCCCCAAAAATAAACTTGTGATTTGCAAATCCATCTTCTACTCGAGGGGCTAATAAAGGATGAATACTGGTTGGACGCCTAATACTTTCCACTTCAAAACCTTGTTCCTCAAGTAAAGGTCTCAATATATCCAATTTGTAATTATCAGCTATTATTTTCTCAACTCCATATTGTTCACGCGCATCGATAAACCAATTAACAATATGCATTGGATTTAATGATGGTTCATCAATAACCTTCATTAAACCTTGCTTTTCCCATTCCTTTATCGGTGCTTTCTTTTCTGTTCCTGAATTATTGGCGGAGTTAGAGTACCCGTAATGCACATCACAAAAATGCTTGATTGCAAAACTAAACGTTTTAAAGGCGTACTCATCACCTTTTCTAAATAATAATCCGCAGGATGCGAAATCTCTTACGCTACCAAAATCTAGGGAGCCGATTGGCTTTGTATCGAGTTTAAAAAAAGGTCTGTTAGTAGCCTTTATTTCTTCCCAACTCGCAACAGAATGCTCCATGTCTTCTTCTAAGAAGTTCATACGCTTTGTTACAAACGCTGCGCGACCAGAGGGTTCTGTTGCCAATTTTTTATACTGTTTCATAACTTTTGTAAAGAGTCGCTTACCGCGTTTATTCAATGGCTCTTGTAATGCTGGATTTGCTTTTGCCCAATTTGCAGGATCGTCCATTTCCTCAATTGCATCCAATTCACAAATATAAGGAAATACGCCTTTAAATTCTGTTACTCCGTTTAAGATGTCCTCACATTCACGATACTTAATGTCAAAGTAACCATCTCTGACAAAACCTTTGGTACCTATAAAGAATTGACGGCCACAATCAACCTTACCTAGACCGCCAGAGAAAACATCTACAATTTCGGTTGTTTCCATTTCGTGATATTCATCATAAATAACAGCACCTTCACGACCACCATCTTGGGAACCAGCATTACTTGTTTTATATTCAAATACGGACTGTGTATCTATGCCAGTTATGCTGCTTTTATAAGCTTCAAATTCTTCAAGCAAATCTTCATTACCTTTTTTATTTATCACCCGGTAACATTCTTGGAAACTGCGTTTAGCTTGTTTTTCAGAGTTAGCAACAATAGATACATCATAATAATCTATCCCATGTAAAGGACTAATAAAATAGTTAGCAAGAGTGGAAATAAAACCATTCTTCCCACCACCACGACCCATATTTATAACAAACTCATCAAATACAGGTTCATCATCTTCTTTTTGAAACAAAAAAATGAATGGGGCTATAAAGGTTTCCCATTCATCTAGTTCGAAGTACCAGGTCTCACTAAACTCTATATAGTTTTCAATTTGTTCATCATCAAAATAATAAAGATCATCTCGAGGTAGTATATGTTTTTCAATCAATGCGATTAAGAGTATTCTCTTTTTATTAAGTAAAATCTTGCCACATTTCCATTTTTTTATATAATCTTCAACGTACTTGTTATGGAGCATAAGCTATCGACCCAACAGCTTTGATTTCCTATCCGGTTTGGATTGTGGCAATAAATCGTTTAGTTGTTTAATGATTGATTGATATGTTTTATCGCGGTTATCATAATTCTCAACAATAGGCCTCTTACGATCATAAGGAACTTGGTTTTCACTTTGAGAAAACTTTTCATATTCCCCGTTTTCAAGGATATCTTTCCAGTTATCATCCAGTAAAATTCTCAATCGCGCAGCTTGAGTGATTAATCCTTCTGCAACATCCAGTTGAGTTTTAGGAATGTTTTTGAAAAGATTTTTTAATCTTTTAGCTTCTGATTCCACTCGATTTTCCATATCATCAATTCTGTCGTTTAATAAATAAAGTACAGATACATCCAATGCTTTTGCCACTCTTGCCAAAACATCTAAACTTGGTGAGTTTTTTCCCTGTTCGATACTGGCATAATAATTTGTTGATATACCTACTTTCTTTGCAAAATCAACTTGTGTCATCTTTTTTTCTTTTCTTTTATCGCGCATTCGAAAACCAACTTTTTGTTTATCCAAACCAATCACCTTCTTTCTGCACTCCCCCAGGGGGTAGGAGGGGTATATTTTTTCTGTTTCATCTGCAGAGTTGACCCCACTCCCCGGTCTCCATTAACGAAAATATTGTCGAATCTTTTGACCGGGGGGTCTACCATTTCTCGTCATTCCACTGCTTCTTGTTCGGATTCTGTCGTAACTTATCAAATGTTCGACCGTGTTCCTGGTTATGACAGTTAATGCAAAGTGTCTCCAAGTTATCTAGTTCAAGTGCAAGCTTTGGGAAGAACTCTATCTCCTTAATGTGATGGACGTTCTGTCCATGGTTATAACTCCCTGCACGCTTGCACACCTGGCACTCATAGTTGTCCCTCTCCAATGCCTGTTTACGTAGCGATTTCCAAGAGCCTGAATTATAAAAGGTCTTTTTTTGTTTAGCAGTTTTATATTCAACCATGCAATCTCACCACCAAAATAAAAACACCTAATAGAATTAGATGCTCTTTTTCTTTGCTATTTGTTGTTTCAATAGTTTCATTCGACTATTAATCTTCTCTTGCTTCTCTTCAAGTTGTTCAGTTGTAATTCCTAATGATGTTCTAAGATTTTTAATTTCCTTTTGCTTTTTCCTTACCCAAGCATCAGTTACAAAACAGGTGAAATGAAAATGACAAAACTCACATTCGAAGTATGTTTCTTCTAATTTGTTCGGGTACTTTTCTACTTTGAATTTGATATCTGTTATTTTTCCACAGAAATCACATAGTCCGGTTAATGGTTTAGTCATATTGAATACCCACAATCTAAGCACTTCGATTCTCTTGCATAAAGTTCTTTTGGTGCAGACTTTACTTCAATGATTTCAGTATTAGTACTACCACATTTAGGGCAAGTTGAATGCATTTCATCAAAGACAACTTCATTCGGTTTAAATCCTTCAACTTTTGACAAAGGTGTAAATTTTATTTCAGTGTTATTCAATTTCTCTTTTGGAACACCATGTAATCCAGCAAGTGTTTTAATCAACACATCTCGATTACTTTCTTTCTTTTGTTCTTCCAGTTCCTTCAATGAAGCAGTTGCTTTCTTAGCTTCTCGTTGGATTGCTTTTAATCCTTTGATTGTTCCGTTAATGTCTAATTGTGTTTCAACAGTAAAGTCTTTACTATGTGCAAAATCAGCTCCACCAGCGTATTTAGAAACTTTCCACCTATCAACTACCTTACCTTTGCAATTAGGACAAACCAACACTTCTTTATATTCCTTTTTATCGAATGTAATTTCTCGATACTCGTGATTGCAATCAATACAGTAATATATAACGCTCATCCTTTTACCTTCGCTCGACTTATAGTCAGCCATGATCAACACTCCTTTTTATTTTCTAAATATAAAAAAGCACCTCATAATGAGATGCTTATTCCATTCCTATCCACTTTTTTAGTTGCATTTTCGCAAGTTCTGATACAATCTCAAAAGGAACATTTGATAATTCCATTCCTCTTTCTTTTATTACATTTTTAGTTTTTGACCAAACACCTTCGTTTGAAATGGAATCTAGATAATCATTACCTAACCAGGTAAGTTTAGGATCATTGGATATTAACACTCCTCCTTTATAACCACTGTCTCTAAAGGAGATTAACCCTGCATCTCTCATAATTTCCAAGTGATAATAATATAGTCTGTTTTCATCGGAGTTCAACTTAATATCCATTTTATATTTACCCTCGGATATTTCAATCAAGATTTTTCTAACCAATTCCATATCTCTTCTCATTATTAGACCTCCTTTCCATCTACTTAGTTCGACAAAAAGAAGGATATTCCTTTATTTTTTATTAGAACGATATGCCCCACCACGACCACGCTTATAGGTATCTCTATTCACACCCATAATGTCGTGCCAGTTAACTTTTTCTTTTTGTTGCTTTTTATGTCTATGTTTATTTAGCTTCTTGCGTTGTTCTTTGCTAAGATGATCTGCTAGTTTCATATATCATCACCTCATATAATCAAGCGTCCCCACCAACGCTCCAATATCCCTCAAACGCTACCCATAGAAAAAGGCACCTCACCGCTATAATAGTGAGATGCCTTCATATAAACTTTCCTACAATACAATCATATCTTATTTATTTGTAAATGCTCTGCTTTTTTTCTGCCATTTGTCTGCCACTTTTAATTAATCTTATATTATTTTTGATTATTTTCTCAGCTAACGGCTGCAAACAGTAATCAAAATAATACCCATCTTCACCTATATCATTAGAAATGCGTGTAGCTCTATATACTATTAAATTATTTTCTAAATCAGCAACTTCCCCGTTAGACACCGGTAAGGGCACGCTATTCACGTCTTCTTCCACAAATCTTAATAAAATATTTCTTTGAGTATTCGATAGATTTTTTAATTTATTCTTTATGTTTTTATTTAATCTTTTGTTTCTAATTTTTTTATTCATTTCGTCATAAACTTTTAGTAATATACCGCCAATAAACATTGATAGTGAGAATATAAATAATATCGAAGGTATCCATCTATATTCTGCAACAATTGAATCAAGATGAAGATACTCTAACCAGTTACCAGGTATAAATATTATCATTGCCGAAAATAACAGTAATGGTAAAAAGTATTTAGGTGCTAACTTTAAAAATTCAATTACGTCAAACTTCACTCCTGAACCCATATCTATCTCCCCTTATCAGTTACCCATATCTTATATTGTGTTGAACTAGCCGAAAGGCTAGACCCCTTGATAATCATAATTCTATCACAATCTACTAAAATGAGTTACACGTTAATAAAATATGGATAACTGATAGGTTAAGAGACAAAGTAAAAAGCCTCCAATTGAATGGATGGCTTATATTTTAAAGTTTCTTATTGCTTTATTTTGTTCGTCCTGGTCAATTCCGATATACCTTAATGTGAATGCTGGATCAGAGTGATTTAATATCTTTTGGAGTAATGCGACGTCTCCTGTTTGTTTATATAAGTGATAACCGAATGTCTTTCGTAATGTGTGAGTGCCTATATCAATCAAATCAACATGGTTTGCAGCCTTTCGAAGTATCTTGTAGGCCATACTCCTACCGATTGGTTTATTAATACCTTCTCGGCTCTTAAAAAGAAATTCATGGTCCTCTTTACCTTCAATATACTTCTTAAATTCTCTCTGCAACTGAGGAGTCATATCTAGATATTTGTCTTTTCCAGTTTTAATCTCAGTAATCTTGAAGTAAGATTTTTTAGCATCTGATACACGTAAAGGAAGGATATCAGATATACGTAGTCCTGAATTGATACCAGTAACAAATAACATGTAATTCCGTTCATTCTGTTCTTTTAGATATTTCTTAACTTCTCTTATGACTTCTGGGTCTCTAATTGGCTGTACGAAATTCAACTCGCCTCACCACTTTCTTCAAGATAAACCTCTATTTTTAGAATAAGAGCAAGCTTGTAAAATGCTCTTGATTTGATACGGTAATACTTTCTTTCACTAATTCCAATGTCGTTATATACTTCATAATCATATACTTCATCTTCAGTAAGGTACCGTTTAATCATTATTTCTCTTTCCTGGTACGATAATCGATTAACTGCCCTTTGTATCTTACTAATGAACTCCTGTCGCTTTCTTTCCTGGTCTATTCTTCTTATTGCTGTGTCTTCTGTGGTGGAATGAAATGCATTACTTGGTGCAGATGCTACCAATTTAAATTGTGACGTGATTTTTGGCTCATTCTCCTCTGGATCCATTAACAAGTACATTCTATATTTTCCTAGTTCTCTATCTACTGCATCTCTTGTTGCATCCTTATCAATAGTTGGTAATCTAAATGACATCTGCATAACTTCCGACACCCCTTTTGGTATATTAAAAAAAAGACACCAACAAAGACCAGTATTAGTCTTCATCAGTGCCCTGGTTGTTCCAGTAGCCTTATTTTATATTGTATTTATTTTTCATTTCATCAACTTCATTAGTGACTTTTGCTAATAAACGTTTTTCTTGCTCAACATCTTTTGGTGTAGCACCTTGTCGGGTGATGTAATGCTGCAATGAATGTTTTACTATCTGTAATTCTTTATATTTCATTTTGTATACTTCACCTCATACCTTCCAAGCTTTCCATCCTGCCACTTCTGAATTACTTCCCCAAATCCTGTTATTGGCTTATCTAGTTTTTCTAGTTTGCCATTTTTCACCCGGTAAAGAGCTTCTTCTTCTAGATTGACTTCTGCCTTATTGTTCAATTCAAGACCCCCTGTTGTTAATCTTCTTTAATCGCTTGTTTTAAACAAGAATCACATAAGCAGCTTCTTTGGTTTTGCGGATTTTTCTGACAAACTTTACAAGGTTTCATCATCTATCCCCCCTATGTATTTACTTCTTAATAACTGTTCTGTCTCTCCGTAAGCCTTAGCAGCCTTATTCTTTTCCTCCACATGCATCCATTCCAAAGTGTACAGAGACAAATCTTCTAGCATTCTACCGTCTGGTGCTAGTTCAAGCCCTAAAATTCTAAGTTGACGAATCAAGTAATTTTTTCTAGCAGTAATCTCTGTTTGCTTCAATTGCTCGTCTAATGCTTCTAAACTCACCTTGCCACCTCCACTCTTATTCCGTGTTTATTTACATTTGGTTCCCTAAAACGATAACCGGCTCTCATGAGTGATTTAATTTCTTCTTTGGTGAAATGGCCAGTAGCAATCAACAGTTGCCCTTCTTGAGTTTTGTACAATGTCCTAATCATAGGTCTGATTCTTTTACATAGATGCCATTTACCATTTTCCCTTTGCGGTCTTTGATTTCTTCGTAAGCTTGCTCTACACAATCTTCCATGTTCAACCCGAGTTGCATTGATAAAATTACTAATACCACATACATGTCACCAATAGAGTCAGATACTTGTATAGGGTTGTTCTTTACTATACCTTGGCAGAGCTCCCCAAACTCTTCACCTAGCTTCAATACTTGCTTGTGTGGATCTGCATTGTTTAACTTTCTGTCTATAGCCCATTGCTCAATGTGTTCAGTTAAATCAATTAGATTCATAGATTTACCTCCTATATGCTATCTTGTCCTTCACTTGCATAACTCAATTCCGATTCACATTCCTCTTCTGTCCAGTTTTTTACTTCTTCTGGTTTGTAACCAATTTCGATTAAGATTTCTTTACTAGTTTTCAAGTTTTTCCCTCCCTCGCTTTTTCTCCGATCTGTGCGTTAAGCTGTATGTTTTCTTGCAAACACTTTTTCAACATCTCTAAAGCCTGTTTTCAACCCCGATTTGTTCCAACAAAGATAGTCATAAACAGAGTTGATTGCTTGTTTTTTAGTTGAATTTTTTACTATTGTTTCATAGGCTTTTAATTTGCCTTGTTTTCTGTATACTGCAATTACTAACCAATCTTTTTTAAACATTTATTCCACCCTCGCCGAACTTTCTAACATCATCAAGATGGTGTCCTTTGAAAAAACAAGACTTACAATATACATTTCCATCAAGAGATTCGGGGAATGGGAATATCTTTCCTCTCTTAGCAGGATCTCTTGTTTCTTTACCGCACTTCTCACAATTAACATACTCTATTTCCCCACTACTGTAAGAAGGATAGAACTCAACAAATACCTCAAATTCTCTTTCGCAATTCTCGCATTCGTGATCAAATTTATTATCACTTGGTAAGTCAACTGTTCCCTCTGACATATCATTTTCATGTTCACAATAAGGACATTCAACCGTATCACTAAACATAATTATTTTCCTCCTCTGCTTCGCATTTTGACTCAGCGTTTTTTATCCGAACTGTACAGTTAACCACCTAAGTGTGGCATTAAACATTCCCATTCATAATCATCAAATGTTATTTCGTTATTTTTAACAATTTCACCCTTATGAATCTCAACGTCTTGGTTGAACTCCATACCCTTTTCGAAGGTATATATCTTTATATCCAAGTTGAACTTTTTAGAAATTTCCACAAAGTTTTCAGGAATTACCGCCCATGCTTGCTTAAAGTCTTCAATTGTTAATACCTCGGTATGCTTATCGTCAAATTCCCAATAGATATCACTTTCAATAAATGCTCTTCTGGTGCCTTTAATATAGAAACCATGTGGAGCTTTCATTGTTAAGTCCCAGTCATCTTCTTGGATTTCAGATTTAAGTTGTTCGATTTCCCCACCCCTAAGCATTGATATTCCTGCTCTTGGATTTAATGGTTCCAACCCCTCAACTAAAAACTTTCTAATGTCCTGCCTAGTACCTCTAACTTTTAGTACTCCCTCTGCCCAATTTGGCATTTTCATTCTCCTCTCAAATTTTTACCGCATATTTTGTCTCAAAAGAGACTTAACTGTTTAACCTGATTTTTCAATCGTTCCCACATTGATTTAATAAAATCTGTAAAAGTAAACTTCTCAAACACATACTTTCCGTCACTTTCAAGATAGACAGTTATACGCCTTTCATCAGTTGGGCAGCCTACTGCACAACCACTACCAGCTGCGAAGTCTACTGAAATCAGTTTTCCGTTATACCTGAATGATCTAGCTGAATTTTTGTGCATACGGTAGACAGCGTTTTGGAATGATTCGAAGTCATCAGGTATCAACCAACCTTTATCAATGTAGTGCCGATACGATGATTCATAAAACGTGCTTAGCATTACTTCTTTCATTTGATCACGATTCATTCAATCACCCTCAATCCCCAAATCCACCAAAATGATAGGATTCTTAGCATTTCGTTTTTCAATGCGCCTTTTATATGCGTTTGTGGTGTAAAAATAAATCGTATTCTCTGAAACCCCTAACCTATTAGCGCATTCTTTCGTAGATCCAATAAATAGAAACTCATCACCTTTGTAAACGCCCCACTCTTTCTTCTTCCATTCGAGCGCCATTGGAATCACCTGCGCTTTCCTTCAGGTTCTAGTACATACCTTCTTCCACTAACTTCAAGAACTGTAGGAGTCTTGCCTTTAAGCTTCTTAATCGTGACCACTGGACGGTATTTCTCGCCCTTGAAGAAGATTCTAGGCATTGGAATCACCTGCTAAGGTTTGATGCAAGCTTTCCTGAGTGAAGAGTAATTCTTTCTCCATCTTTTCTAATTTACTTTGTAACTTACCAGCAATTTTATTTTCGCTCTCAAATGCTGACTTCCAATGTTCTAATCGTTCAACCATCCAATCAATATGACCATCATCATTCAAGATGGTAATGTACTTGTCGTAATTCGAATAATCGGTTTCACCATCAACATTCGCATACTTATCACGCTCTGCAAGTAGCTCTTTAATCTCTTTCAACCTCTCCTGCTCAGTCACCTTTACCCCTCCACTTCCCGATATTCTTTATAAAACTGAGATTCTACTAATTGCTCTTTTTCTGCATCTGCATAGCAATTTTTAAAGTGAATATAACCATCAACATCTTCATACAAAGCAAAGACTTCGCTAATCCCATCAGTAAAGAACTTCTCTATTCTGCGTTTTAGGTAGATGGTTTTCATTCAACCCCTCCTATAGGCAAATGGCCTAACTCTTACCCCTCGTTTCGCTTGATGCATCAGCGCAATTAACACCTCGTATTCATTGCGCTTTACTTCTTGTGATATATCCTCTAGTTTCATTCCGTTATTATGCAGTTGCGTAATTTCTCTAAGTTGATCTTTTGGCATGGCAAACTCTAAATCTTCCAGGAGAATCACATAATCTCCAGTTTGTTTGATATGCAGTGGTGTTTTGATTAAAGTGTTTATCATGCTAGACCACGCTCTTGCAAATACCTTCTTGTCTCTTCTGCAGTAGGAACTGCCTTATCTTGTACAGCACTTTTATGTTGATTCCATTCAATCCATTTACGTTCTGTTTCTGTTTGAGAGTCATTTGGGTCAAATACCATAACTGATTTCATACCAAACATTAGAATCGCTCCTTTCTCCGGTGATCCTCACCCTCTAATCGAATCCCAACAGCGTTATTCATCATTCGAGACATGATTCTGGGACCGTTATTTCCGTATTTTTTAATCAATTCACTTTCAGAATAATTAGTAGTGCATACCGTTGCTTTAGTAAGTCTCATATCAAATATTTTGTATAGTACATCAGATGCCCAAGTTTCATGACCAGTATCATTTGATTTCACGTATTCTGAACCAATGTCATCTAGCACTAGCAAATCTAAATTATTTATCATGGTAAATATCTGTTCTTCTGTAATATTTGAATGATGACTGTATGTCGACTTGATATGGTCGAATAAATCCGTAACCTTGATAAAGAGTGATTTTTGCTTTTTATCTTTAATTGCTTTAGAAATGGCATAAGCTAGATGACTTTTACCGAGACCAGGTGTACCTGCTAGTGTCATAGATTTATAACCATCAAATTCTTTTACATATTGAATTGCTGCTTGTTTCGCCTTAATTTGTGAGTCGTTATTAGGTTGATAAGAATTAACTGTTGCTGCTTTTAAATCATGTGGAACTCTTTCAAAACTTGCGATAAAATGTAATTCTTTGCCCTTTCGATACTCTTCAGGCGTAGGAATATTAAACTTCTTCAAAACTTCCCTGTTAGAACATGTTTTACAAGTTCCTAGTACTCCTCTAGGTGTCTTGTAAAGTTTGTAAGAATCACCGCATTCCTCACAAGTCTTCTCTCCTGCTTCTTCAACTGGAAAGCTTTCTTTAACCAATTCACCAAATGCTTTCATAATTTGAGCCTCCTAAAATGCATCTTTATTAGGGTCGTAACTGAATGCCTGTCCATCTGTTTGCCTAAAACTCTTTTCCATGAAGTTATTTAAAGGATCTGCTTCATCAAGAAATCTTCTTACGTCCTTATCTCTCATGAAGTCTGCTAATGGGTATTTATGAGTAAACCAATGATTTGGGCTGTTTAGCACAAATGCATAGTTATCAATGGCTTTTATTAATTCATCAAACTCGTAATCTTTTAATCTAGATTTAATTGCGGTTTTCATTGGACTTGTTAACTTTTTATGAGCAATGATATTTTTGGATATATAGTGCTCGAATAGAGCACGTACCGGGTTTTCTTTATCTTTATCTTCTTCTTCTTTTTCTTCTTCTTTTTCTTTATATTGTCCCCGACTCGTGTACGTATCGTACAAGCCCTTGATATCACTGTGTTTTATGTTCTCAGCCACAAAATTAATTAATGATTCGTCTTTCACACTTTTTAATTCAGAAGTTACACAATCAATCATAGGTTTTCCACCTCGATTTAGGTTATATCGTCCCCAATTTTTGATTGCTATTTCTCTTGTCTCTTGGTTATAAATAATTAATTTGTGATGTTTGATAAATCTGTCTAATAGAGAGTTGATGCTTTCGATTGAATACCCAGTATCAAAGGCCATCTGCTTTTTAGTAATCTGATAGATACCTATTTGTGTAGTATTTGAGTTTGTAAGAAGATAAAGGAAAAACAATTTATCTTCTGGAGTCATTTCCTCCACTACCTTTGGATCATCCCAGAACTCCGTGTGTACCATTCTAAACTTAGCCATTATTACCCTCCTGTTCTAATAAGTTCTCACCGGTAATACAACAGCTTCGACATCCAAGCCATTTTCAATTATCATTGGTCTCATTTGACCATTAATGATGATATTAACTATTTCAGAACCCATGGTTGTATGAGCTTCCAATGCATCTCGCATGTATTTTGGGTCGTACGTAACCTTATTAGTATCCGGTTTATCGAAATCTGAGTAAGGAAGCGTAAATTCAATTTCGTTTTCATTCTTAATTTTGAAAGTGATTTTTTCATCGAACGCCAATGTTACATGAGTATATCTTCCATAAACTTTTTCAATTAACTGATTAATTGATTTATGCATTTGTAACCATATCTTTATTTGTTCTTTATTCAATGTGATGGAAATATTTCCTTTCTCTCCAAACACCTTCTTTGTATCTGGGTAATCAGCTTTTGCAAAATCAATCGTGTTTGGATGAATTAAATAATCCTCTTTAAATCCGTGAATGTTTTTAATGCGGATAGCCCTATGAGAATCAGTAGCAACAATTGATCCGTCCTTGTCATGAAAAACAAAAGATAGTATAGGACGCGTTTTTCCATCACCTGTGAACTTCCTAGCAATCTTCATTGCTTGTCCATATTTATCTGCATGTAAATACTCAATATTATTTTGCATTCTAAATTAACCTCCATTTGGATTTTTATTATTTCGTTCACAAATCGCAAAACCATTTTCTATATAAATTAAGAAATAATGCGGATAACGTTGCATATACTCTTTAGTAAGAGCTTGTACCTCTTGTTCGGTCTTTGCATCTTCAAATATTCGTTTAGGTAGCAAGACTCGAAATGGTACTAGCATTGTTTATCACCTGCTACATCCAATAGAAACTTGTAGCATTCCTTAATATTGATGAATCCATCATGTAAATCCTCTGTAATGACCTCATATAGGCCTGAATTATTAAATAAAACAGTAAGACTACCTAGGCTAATCTGCTGCCCTTTTTTGAGTTGTTTCAACTTCTTATACATTGGATCAGTATCGAATCCCAAGTAGTCATAAATCATAGTTTGATTCATTGGTTTTCCTCCCTGTTTATCTTGTTAAATTGAGAGAAATAAAGTATTATAGAGATAGGTTATTACTTACTCGTGTTGCTGCACGAGTTATTTTTTTTGCACTATTTTGCTTTACTTCTTGGTAATTAATCACTAAATGAATCCCAATCATTGAACAGATACTTCTAATTCCAACCAATTGATTGTTATAGCTTTGCATATATGATCCGGAAAAATCTCTTCCCTTTTTCATCCCTTCATTAAGTATATTTACGATATATTCAACTTCCTTTTTTACTGATTCTGTTTCGTCCTCTCCTAACTGACAATAATCCTGTTTTTCAAACTTAGTGAGCGTTATTGATTTATACAAGTTGTTTCACTTCCTTCCTTTTTTAAATACTGAAAAGAACTATTAAAGTAATGACAATCAATACTACAGGGAAGATAAAACCATCTGGATCGGTAGCTGATACATACAATTTTTTCATCTTACTCATAGATGTTCACCGGAACCTTATAAAGTAATTCTTTTTGTTGCCTGTCTGCCTCGATCTGCTTGTATTTGAGCCAATCCCTATCGTGTTTTTCCTTAACTTTCTTCATACGACCTAATTCTTTTAATGATCTAGCTATGTTTTCGTGATATGCAGCTGCTTTGTCAAAGTCTGCTTGCATATATAACCCAATTGATTCTAATAACAAGTATCCGTAACAATCTTGTTCTTTATCTGCTTTGTCTTGGTGCTCTTGTAGAAATAATTGCTTCATTAGTTGACCTCCTAAAAATAGCTAATGATGATACCAATCAATGGGATAAACCCTAAAACGACTAAATAATTATCATTTTTTTTCATTAAAACCACCCTATCAATATAGTTCCTGCTATCCTTGTTACTTGCATGAACATATCGGTTGCTGTTGCGATATCAACATTACAAACCAATGCAACTAAGATATCCTGTGAACTTGTTTCTTGCGCCCAGCGAATTAGGTCCTTGCCTCGAACATCTAACTTGCCACTTTCTAACTTTGAAATATTGCTTCGTGACATATGTATCTTTTCCGCTAGTGCTTCCTGGCTAAGTCCTGACCTCCTTCGCATTCGCTTTAATACTGCACCCATTTCCACATTTTTCACCTCCCTCTCGTTCCATTACGGAACATGTTCCGAGGGTGAACAGTAAATCTATGAAGTTTGTTTTATGATGAAATTACCGACCCCTACTCGGTAGTTTGTTAGATTGCTTGCTTTGCCTGTTGTTCTATCCAATTCATCAATGAAGTGTAAGGTATTCGAATCTTTTTACCTTCACGTATTGCTGGGAATCCATTATGCTCTGACTGTCTGCATAACTCATAGGTTGCTGTGATTCCAATCCGAAGTATCTTAGCAGCCTCCTGGACCTTTAAGAATCTAGGCACTTCTTTGTAACCGTGAGATTCGAGAAGTACTTTAATGTCTTGTAAGTGCTTCTCATTTTCTTCTCGGATGATTTGACGGATGGTGTCCTCGAATGTCATGAGATCATCACCCCGTATTCTTTTGTAAGCATCTCAGCGATTCGTACTTGTCCTTTACCGGTTATTAATGTCGTTATACTTTCAACATCACCTTGAGTTCTGCTTACTAGCGTCACAGTTGTTTCGAATAGTCCTTGCTCGATATACTTTTGCTTTGGATTGTTTCTTTCACGACCAGCTCTAATAAGGAATCCTTTTTGACGTAGCCATTCGAACATTTTATTTCGACCTAATTTAATACCGTGTTTGTCGTACATCATTTTTGCAAACGCTCCGATATTGATAGAAGCATCTGAGCTGGATACAACTTTACCAAATGTAGTGTATGGAGCATCTATCTGTTGTTGGTGTTCTAGTTGTTGTCGTTGCTCGCGCTCTGTCTTTAATTCAGTAGCTAGTTTGATGATGGTGTCTGGATTAAGAAGTACTTCTTCAATCTTTTCTGGTGTCATGTAAGCACCGTGTTTTCTAATAGATGGAATTACTTCCGATGTAACCCACTTTCTGAAGCGTTTAGCTTCTGGCTTTCGGCTATCAAGAATGACATCATATAAACCATCTTCATTTACAAATGTTGCCTGTTGAGTTCTCCCAAGAGAGTCTCGTATGGGGTATGTTGAACATACATCATCGGTTAATCGTTGCCTTACTGTTCTGGGTGCAAGGCTTAAAATGCTGCAGACATCGTTTAACAAGAAGAATGTTTCATTATCTTTTGGGTTTAGCATTCTGAGTTGTTGACCATCAAATAATTTAGTAAGTTGGACCAATTAAACTACCTCCATTTCTGTTTGTTCCCTAAAGGAACTATTGCTTTCAAAAAAAAGCACCCAATTAAACTTCAATGTTTTAGCAATTGCCTTTGCAACTTCAACAGATGGTGTTTTGTTACCTTGCTCGATATGGGTGTAGTGACTTCTTGAAATGCCTGATAATCTAGCTACCTCTTCTTGAGTCATTAATCTTTTATCTCGCATTTCTTTTAACCAAGCTCTCATGTTGCACCTCCTTAGTTCCTAATAGGAACCTCTTATTAATTCACATTATATGTTCTTTAAAGGAACATGTCAACATATATTTATAAAAAAGTTATACTTTTAGGAACAATTAATGAAGTTACTCTCGGAAACATATATAATGAATGGTACAAGTTGGGGAAAGAAGTGGATCTTATATGATTGAGTTTGGTAGTAGATTACGAAACTATAGAGAAAAACTAAAAGAGACGAACAAAAAGTGGACCCAGCAATATGTAGCAGATCAAATTGGGGTTGCTAGAGTTACTTATACAGCTTATGAGAATGGAACTAAGATGCCTCCTTTTGATACTGTCAATAGAATAGCAGAACTATTTGATGTGACAACGGATTATTTAATGGGGAGAAATGAGGATAATTCCAAAAAGGCTATTATTGAAAAGATATCTGAGGAATTCCCTGATGCTGATCTAATGTTTAACGACCTTGCTAACATGACTGCTGAACAACTAGAAGAAGTATACGACTTTATAAAATTCAAATTACATAAAAAATAGGTGTACATCTCTTGTGCACCATATTTTATAACTTAAAACAGAACATATATTCGTATATAGGGGGTTTTTATGTATACACACATCGAGGATTACATTATAGAATTGTACAAAAATCTATCAATAAACAATCCTGAACAATTAGAAATAGGGAAAATAGCACTTAGCCTGGGCATAAAGCTACACTATGGGGAATCTACTTATCGCTTCGGTGATAACATCATTATTCAATTTACAACTAAACAAAGACAATGGCAGCTCTTTGGCCATGAAGTATGTCATTATCTCAGGCATTATGGTAATCAATTAAGAATGAAAGATTCCTTTAGGGATTTACAGGAATGGCAAGCTAATAACTTTGCATATCATTTCTGTATTCCGACCTTCATGCTAGACAAGCTGTACATCTTTACGGTTACTGACATTATGAATCTTTTTAATGTGGAATTTGATTTTGCTTTAAGGAGATTAGAGATGTATCAAAATAAATTGATAGGTGGTTTTGAAAATGCGAGGGCATATTAGAAAAAGAGGAAATAAATATGCAATTGTAATCGATGTAGGTCGCGACCATAGAAATAAAAGAAAGCAAAAGTGGTTTAGTGGGTATGAAAGAAAAAGGGATGCTGAAAAGGATCTACCAAAGATAATCTCAAAACTTGAGAAAGGATATACCGAACCTGCGGATATGTCCATTGAAGAATTTTTTAATAAATGGTTAGATCAAAAGAAAAGTACAGTTGCTCCTGGTACATTTGAACATTATGAGTCCTATATGAGGAAACATATTATTCCTGGTCTTGGCAAATGGAAAATTAACAAACTTGAATCTCATCATGTTGAATCATTCTTAGTAGAGGTAAATGAGAAAGAATTATCACAACGTAGCAAGAAACATATCTTCAGGATACTCTCAAGCGCTTTAAAAAGTGGAAGGAGATATGGCATTAAAGAATCTATTATGGAGGATATACAAGCTCCTAAGGTGGATAGAAAAGAAATTGAATATTGGACAGAGGATGAAGTTCACTCATTTATGAGTAACCTAAATAGTAAAAATCATGCTATGCCAATTATTCTTGCGTTAGCTACAGGTATGCGAAGAGGAGAAATATTAGGGTTAAGATGGTCTCATATTGATTTTGAAAAGAAAAAGATTTCTGTAAATCAGCAACTTAAAAAGGATAACAAAGGAAAATGGAATTTATCTTCTCAGCTAAAAACATCAACTAGTTACCGGACCATCGACATAGACGATGAAACCATTGAAATATTAAAAAGTCATAAAGCGCAGCAAGAAAAAGATAAACTAAAATGTGGTCCTGATTATGAAAATAATAATTTGGTTTGTGCTACTTCTTCAGGTGGTGTGATTCGACCAACTTATTTACGAACAGTATTCAATCGAACGGTTGAAAAAAGTGGAGTGAAAAAGATTAGTTTCCATGGATTACGACATACACATGCCACTTTGTTATTAAGAGATGGTGTGCACCCGAAAGTCGTTCAAGAAAGATTAGGACATAGATCTATTCAAACAACCTTGGATACCTATTCACATGTGATTCCAGGTATACAAGAAATTGCAGCAACTAGCATTCAAAAATCGTTATATCGTAAAAATGAATCAGACCCAAATAATATCATTCCAATCACTAAGAAAAACGATAAATAATTTATTTCGAAATACGAAGGTTTGCAGTTCGTTAGCAATCAAAGAAAATAGCAAGGGGATGAGAATCACTCAAACCCTTGCTACTATTGACTTGATGGACGCGCCCAGAGGGATTCGAACCCCCGACAAACCTGGTACCGGAAACCAGTGCTCTATCCAACTGAGCTATGGGCGCATAGTATATAATTGTTCTTAAATTAATTGACACATAGGCTATTATAACCCCAGAATTCTCATTAAACAAGTATTTTTAGTTGAAAAGGTTTATATCTATAGCCTAACGGGCATGATGAAGAGTGTGATTTTACGCCATATACATACCTTGTAATTTTGTCGAACGTTTTTGTTTGACCTTCATTGACCATTGGTATATGATGAAAATATCCAAAGTTTGGATATTTGATATTAGAAATAGATTTTTAAGGAGGAATTTCCATGAATTTAATACCTACAGTTATTGAACAAACAAACCGTGGTGAACGCGCATATGATATTTATTCTAGACTTTTGAAAGACAGAATTATTATGTTAGGAAGTGCAATTGACGATAATGTTGCAAATTCAATCGTTGCACAGTTACTTTTCCTAGAAGCTGAAGATCCTGGAAAAGATATCTCCTTATACATTAACTCACCAGGTGGCTCCATTACTGCTGGGATGGCAATTTATGATACAATGCAGTTTATTAAATCTGATGTATCTACAATTTGTACTGGTATGGCAGCTTCTATGGGAGCATTCCTTTTAGCAGCTGGTGAGAAAGGGAAACGCTATGCGTTACCAAACAGTGAAGTTATGATTCACCAACCTTTAGGTGGAACACAAGGTCAAGCAACTGATATTGAGATACATGCTAAGCGTATCATCAAAATGAGAGAAAGCTTAAACAAGATTCTTTCTGAACGTACTGGCCAACCAATTGATGTTATTGACCGTGATACAGAACGTGATAACTTTATGACAGCTGCTGATGCAGTGGATTATGGTCTAATCGATAAAGTATTAGAACGCAAACCAGAATAGTAATGGTAAATAGAGGGTGGATCCTTTTGGGTCCACCCTCTTTTCAACGTTTGTCGTAATCCATGTAATCTTTTTCACATAATCTTATATATAAATTATTTTCTGCTAACAAAAGAGATTAAGTGATTCATTGCAATATCCTCATCAGATCCATCAGCTATTAGTTTGATAGACTCACCAGTAGTAATGGCTAAGCTCATTAGTCCCATAATACTTTTTGCATTTACTCGTTTACCTTCTTTTTCTAAAAACAAATGCGCAGCATAGCGGTTGGCTTCCTGAACAAATTGTGCGGCAGGCCTAGCTTGCAATCCTGTCTCTAGCTCAACTGTAACAACTCTCTCAACCATGTTCTCTTCATCCTCCCCCAAAAAGTAAGCGGTAACATTACTCATTTTAAAAAAAGTATTAACGATAGACGCATTCCTTTCTATTGCGCTCCATTAATAATACTTATTAAATAAAAAAATATTCATGATAGTTAATTATATCATGAATATTTTAAATAACAATTATTGTTATGGTAATATTTCACCTAATTTAATTTTTTCTGCAAATTCATCAATTTTCTTAAGTCTGTGATTGATTCCGGATTTCGAGATCTGTCCACTGGACACGAGTTCTCCGAGTTCCTTCAGGGAAACTTCTTCATGCTGTACTCTAAGTATCGCCACTTCACGTAGTTTTTCTGGTAACGCCTCTAGTCCAACCGTTCTTTCAATATATTTAATATTTTCGATTTGACGAATAGCTGCTCCAATTGTTTTATTTAAATTAGCTGTTTCACAGTTTACCAGTCGGTTTACTGAGTTACGCATATCTCGGACAATACGGACATCCTCAAATTTAAATAATGCGATATTTGCTCCAATGACACTTAAGAATTCAGTAATCTTTTCTGCTTCTTTAATATATACGATAAATCCTTTTTTTCGGTCAAGTACTCTTGCACGTAAACCAAAGGAATTCAGAAGCTCACATAAACCTTCATTATGCTCTTCACTAGAATTTGAAATTTCTAGGTGGTAGGAAGAAGTTTCCGGATTATTAACAGAACCCCCAGCAAGAAAAGCTCCCCGTAGATACGCTCTCTTGCAACAATCTTTTTCAAGGTATTGGTCGGAAATCTCTCGAACAAATGTATACGAGTCCTTCATTATCCCGAGCTCCGTTAACATTTCATGTACATCTTCCTTTAATCGGACAATATACACATTATTCTTCTTCAACTTCATTTTCTTTCGAACCAGTAGTTCAACTGGTATTGAAGAAAAGCTTGCCTTTATTAGCATATAAATACGTCTTGCAATTGCTGCATTTTCCGTCTGCACATCTAAGGTGTATCTAAATTGTGATACAGAGACTGTACCATTCATTCGAATCAAAGCAGCTAACTCTGCATTACCGCAACAACTTTCAATTTCTGCAGTGGTTAACTCCTTTTTTATCTCAGAAGCAAAGGACATATTTTTCCCCTCCTTTACCTTTTTATTTTTGTATCAATGAAAATAGAAGCTTAGCAATTTTATTAGTGTCGTGACGAATCGTTGTTCTGGTATCGTCAATAATGTCACCCTCAATAATTTCTAATCCCAGCTCTAATAATCTGTCTATATCATATACAACCGGTTCAGCATTCTCATTTGCATATACATGCTGAATTTCAGGATCGATTGTTTTGTTATTGACGACAACAGCATCAATTACCTCATTGCCAACGTGGTTAATAATTGCTTGCACATGATCACTCGCAGTGAAACCAGTTGTCTCACCGTTTTGTGTCATTACGTTACATACATAAACAATTTTTGCATCTGCTTGGCGCAGAGCTTCATCAATATGTGGAATGATTAGGTTGGGCATAATGCTCGTAAACAAACTACCAGGTGAGATGACTATTAAGTCTGCTTTCTCAATCGCTTTAATTGCATTCGGTAATGGGGTAACATCTTCTGGATCCAAAAATACCCGTTTAATTTGTTTACCTTGAAGTGGGATATTAGATTCTCCTTGGACAATCGTACCGTCCATCATTTCTGCACAAAGTGAGATATTCTCATTGGATATCGGATATATTTTCCCTTTTACATTAAGTACTCTGGAAATCTCCTTTATCCCTGTATAGAAGTCTCCTGTAATGGACGTCATCGCTGCTAAAAGCAAGTTCCCCATCGAATGGCCAGATAAATCATTACCATCTGCAAAACGATGTTGAAATAATTGAACAAGCATTGGTTCAACTTCAGATAATGCGGCAATTACATTTCGGATGTCACCTGGCGCAGGAATAGCCATGTCTTGCCTGATTCTCCCTGTACTTCCACCATCATCTGCAACCGTAACTAATGCAGTTAATTTAATTGGTAAATTTTTAAGGCCACGCAAAAGAACTGGCATACCAGTCCCTCCACCAATAACCACTATCCTTGGAAGATTCTGTTCTGTCATCTTTTAATGGACCTTTCTTTTGTTTATGTCACGATGAGACACATGTGTTATATAATTTCCAGCCAATTTCTTAGAAAAATACTCAGCCAATGCCACGGAACGATGTTGTCCGCCAGTACATCCTATACCAACAACTAGCTGTGATTTACCTTCCTTCTTATATTGAGGAAGCATAAATTGCAATAAATCTAATACTTTTTCTTGGAACTTTTGCGTTTCAGACCATTTAAAAACATAAGAAGATACATCCGGATTCAATCCTGTTAAAGGCTGCAGATGTGCAACATAATGTGGATTTGGCAGGAATCGTACATCAAATACTAAATCTGCATCGATTGGAATACCATACTTAAATCCAAACGATACCATATTTACAGAGAATATTTCCTGTTTTTCTTCAGAGTAATACTTCAAAATCTTTTCACGCAGTTCACGAGGCTTCAAGTTTGAAGTATCAATTATTTTATTAGCACGACCACGCATTTCATCCAGAATTTTTCTTTCATGTTTAATTCCTTTTAGAGGTAAGTCACCGATTGCTAATGGATGAGATCTTCTTGTCTCTTTATATCTGGTTACAAGCTTTTCATCATTGGCATCTAGGAAAAGAATATGTTCATCTAACCATTCTTCTTCACTTAGTAAATCAAGTGCCTCAAATAAGGAATCAAAAAATTCTCGGCCACGAAGATCCATGACGAGTGCTACTTTGTGTATGTTATTAGTTGAATCTCGCATTAATTCAAGAAATTTAGGAAGTAATGCCGGTGGTAAGTTATCGACGCAATAGTACCCAAGGTCCTCAAAACTTTGGATTGCAACAGTTTTACCCGCACCAGACATCCCTGTTATTATAACCATCTTTGTCTCTTGTTCTACATTTGCCAATCGTATCACCTCTTAGCGTTCTAAAAAATCTATTATATCACGAACTACATCTCGTAAGATAGTTTTGTTTATAATACTATATCTATTATACATGTAAGCCATTTAATGCTACAAGGAAATGATTATTTTTCCTTTTGGGGGAAATGAGTGAAGTGGGGTATGTTGGAGTGTGTGGATGTTATGATGGGGCTTGATTATGTGACCGTTATTAGAGAATATGTGACTTGGATTTGTTAGCTTGGGACTGAGCGCTTCATTCTTGAGACTGGGATTTCACAGCCTTGTGCCCAGTATTGAATTTCTTGTGACCATATGCTCATTCCTTGTGACCGTGTGTACTTTCCTTGTGACCAACATCCATCAGCTTGCGACCGGCTGTGCTTTCCTTGTGACCAAGTTCCATCAGCTTACGACCGGGTGAACCTTCCTTGTGACCAACATCCATCAGCTTGCGACCGGCTGCGCTTTCCTTGTGACCAAGTTCCATCAGCTTGCGACCGGCTGCGCTTTCCTTGTGACCAACATCCATCAGCTTGCGACCGGGCGCGCTTTCCTTGTGACCAACATCCATCAGCTTGCGACCGGCTGCACTTTCCTTGTGCCCAACATCCGTCACCTTACGACCTTCCTCAATATCCTTCTAACCAAAAGCCCTCCAATTTCAAATCAACACAATAAATAACCAAAAAAATGCGCAGATCCTATGATCTGCGCCAATAACTAATCTATCTATTAAAAAGGGGGTCAATTAGTTAAGTTCATTGTACCTTATTTATATTTCGTGCGTGTTACAACAACGTTAAGATGTTTTTACTTTACCAATTTTTCTTAATTAGTTGCTTTTGTTTTATCTTTAAGTTCTTCAATATATGCTTGTGCTGCTTCTGCGGCAATGGCTCCGTCACCTGTTGCCGTTACGATTTGTCTTAGTTTTTTATCACGAATATCTCCTGCAGCAAATATTCCTGGTACAGCAGTTTCCATTTGTGCATTGGTTTTAATATAGCCCTCATCATTCGTGATACCTAGCGATTGGAATGGTTCACTTAACGGTACCATACCAATGTATACGAATACGCCATCAGCTGGCTTTTCATATTCTTCACCAGTATTTACATCTTTCAATGTTACACTACTTACTTTTCCTTCTGGTCCGTTGATCTTTTCTACTGTTGTATCCCAAATGAAATCAACTTTTTCATTATCGAATGCTCTTTGTTGAAGAATTTTCTGTGCGCGAAGTTCATCACGACGGTGGACGATTGTTACTTTGCTAGCGAATTTAGTTAGATAAACTCCCTCTTCTACAGCAGAGTCTCCACCACCAATAACGATTAGTTCTCTTTCTTTAAAGAAGGCACCATCACATACTGCACAGTAAGAAACTCCACGTCCACCTAGTTCTTCTTCACCAGGGATACCTAGTTTCTTGTATTGTGCTCCTGTTGTAATGATTAACGTTCTAGTTTTATATTCCTTTGATCCAGCTTTAATTAACTTATAGTCACCATGATCCTCAACACTCTTGATGTCACCATAAGCATAGGCTGCACCAAACTTTTTCGCATGATCAAACATTTTATTGGATAAATCCGGCCCAAGTATATGATCATAGCCCGGATAGTTTTCTACATCTTCAGTGTTCGCCATCTGTCCACCTGGAATACCACGTTCAATCATTAACGTATCAAGATTAGCACGAGAAGCATAAACCGCTGCAGTCATACCAGCAGGACCTGCACCCGCAATAATCACATCATAAATTTTTTCTTCGGACATTTATAAACGCCCCTTTCTGTGTTTAGATAAACTCACATTCGCTAAAATAGTGAATGTTTTAGTTTTTCTTATGCAGGCGGGAAAGATTTTTATTCTTTCCTATCTGCCAATTAATACTTTCTACTTAAAGGGTATAAGATTTATGAATTTCCGTCTAATTATCTGCTTACTGTTTCCAAGGTCCTGGTTCATTTGATAAGTTTGGATGACGACGACAACCTTCTTCCCATAAACTTAATGCCCTAGAAGGCTCACCTAAACGATAGGCTGTCATGCTGAACCAACGATAATAGGAAACATGGCTTTTCACTACTGCTTTATCAAGCATACGGAATCGAGGATACGCTTCTTTTTCAAAGCCCGTCCTAGCTAATGTTACTGCAACTCGGAGCTTTTGTTGTTCATGAATTGGATATATATTTAGTAATGCTCTTATATGAGTTTCATATTCTTTAGTAGCATTTGTCTCATAATAAAACACAGCCAAATTTGTATGGCTATATAAATTATTAGGATCATCCTTCAACAATTCTAGCTCTTTTTCAATTGCTTCATCTTGTCTTCCAGAAAAGAATAGCGCAAAAGTATATTCATGATGAGCTATCTTATGTTCTGGGAAAATTAATATCATCTCTTCTAATAAAGCTAAAGCTTTATCCCACTCTTTATTTTCTAAATGATGAAAGACTGTTTCTTGATAAACGAGCAGCTCATCTTCTTCCTCAAGCTCCCAGTCTTCCCCATCGAAATCATCATCTATTTCAATTAAATCCAACAATGTTTTAGCATCATCACTAAAATCACCGTTCGGTTCTTTATCTAGATAAGAAACGGCAAACTTTTTCGCATCATTTAATAAACCCAAATGGGCATAATTATTGGCAAGTAAATAATAACAATCCACATATTGATCGCCTGTAGCTTGCAATACATTCGTTAAGATTTGATTTGCTTTATGAAAAGCACCTGTTTCAGTATAGATGATTGACATTTGACATTGATACAAAGGGTTATCTGGTGCGATTTCGACCGCTTTTGTTAACCATTTTAATGCAATATCAAACTTTCTTTTCCGAAAAGCTTCAACACCTTTCGCAAAATAAAAATCACCTGTAGGGATAAAAGGGATAACATTATTAGATTTTGCTGTGTTTTCCTTCTTTTCTACTGGTTGCATGCATATCCCCCTATTTTTTCACATATAGAACCAAAGTATACCACACTTGAACCTATAATTATACACCTTATTCATACATCTAAATGAATAATTGGACAAGGGTCTATCCTTGGAAATTGTAGCATTTCCATGAATAGACCCTTGATATCGTTTACATGTCATTCTGTTGGTATTACCGCTTCCTTCAGCAATGTTTCTAATTCCACCGTATAACTTAATAGCTGTTGATCATTCCAGTTTAATTTTTTCTGTAGATAGGCTATGACTCTATCCTTTTGTTCTCTTACCATGGAAATGTTGAAAAATAATGCCCCTGTTCTTCTAATAAAGAAATCTGTTGGTTTATATGCAAGTTCATATTCCAGAGAGTAGTTTAATTGTGCAAATACAATAGGATCAATTTGTTCATGTTGCGCTTCTTCTCTTCTTGAATCGTAGAGTTCAAATACTTTATCCACATTTGAACCGTATTTTTGAATTAGTTTCACCGCTTCTTCATGCTCTAACCCAAGCATAACGCCCTCTTTGGCTTTCTTTTTAATAAATTGCTCAAATCCCTGTGAACCACCCACATCCCCTCCTGAAATAGGTAGATGCTTCGTTTCAGAATTAGAATATATAATTCCCAGTTCTTCTTTTAATTGATTGGTAACAGTATTTACAGCCTGTTCCGCCATTTTACGATATCCTGTTAATTTCCCGCCTGCCATGGAGATTAGCCCCGAATTAGAAATGAAGATTTCATCCTTTCGAGAGATTTCACCTGGCTTTTTTCCATCTTCTGCAATTAAAGGACGTAAACCGGCCCAGCTTGATTCCAGGTCGTTTGCCGTAATGTGAAGAGAAGGGAACATATAATTAACAGCGTCTATGATATAATCCCGATCTTCCATTGTCATGGTCGGATGGTTGATGTCTCCCTCATATGTAGTATCTGTTGTCCCGACGTAAGTCTTATCATCCCGGGGAATGGCGAATACCATTCGGCCATCCGGTGTATCAAAATAGATAGCTTGCTTCAATGGAAATTTTTCCTTTGAAAACACTAAATGAACCCCTTTTGTTAAATGGAGATGTTTTCCCTGTTTGGAACCATCTAATTCACGTAGTTGATCAACAAAAGGGCCACCAGCATTTATTATTTTTTTGGCATAAATTTCATGTTGCTTTCCGTTTGTTTGATCTTTAACTACTGCTCCAATTATTCTCCCACCATTATATAGAAAGGATATAACCTTTGCGTAGTTTATAGCATGTGCGCCTTTTTCCACTGCTTTTTTAACCACTTCAATGGTCAGTCTGGCATCATCTGTTTTATATTCCACATAATGACCAGCACCCCTTAGACCTTCTTTTCGGATAAGTGGTTCCATCTGCAATGCTGCTTCAGGGGATAGCATTCTTCTCCGTTCATTACGCTTTACATCAGCTAGATAATCATAAACCCGCAAACCAAGATTGGTTGTAAACGGTCCAAACGTCCCACCTTTATGAAAAGGTAATAACATCCATTCAGGAGTTGTAACATGTGGGCCATTTTCATACACGATAGCCCTTTCCTTTCCAACTTCTGCTACCATTTTCACCTCGAATTGCTTTAAGTATCGAAGTCCGCCATGAACTAACTTGGTAGAACGGCTTGAGGTACCAGCTGCAAAGTCTTGCATCTCTACTAATGCAACTTTCAATCCTCTTGTCACAGCATCTAAAGCAATTCCTGAACCAGTAATCCCACCACCAATCACCAGTAAATCTAGTTCTTCATTTTTCATTTCTCGGTAAATCTCTGCACGTTTATAACTAGAAAATTCCCCCATTTTACTACCCCCTAAATTTGTTAATAATAATTAATGGCTGGTATTGAATTTTCATGGTTGATAGAAAACTGCGCGCTAACTAAGGATTATGGTAGCGCAACATACCCGCTACGGAAATACACTCCGCTTTCCGCGGGCGGCTGGTGAGCCTCCTCAGAGCTAAAGCTCTTGCGGGGTCTCACCGATGCCTATCCTCCCGCAGGAGTCTCCGTGTATTTCCTTC
>NZ_LT855384.1:0-106837 GCF_900184735.1 Paucisalibacillus globulus | reverse complement strand
AAGACCCCGCAGCGGTGAACTTTCCGCGAGGAGGCTGAGGCCGTGCCCGTGGAAAGCGGAGTATTCTGCCGGAGCGGAATCATACCACTATACCCATTTATTTTTTGAGATTAGCAGTGGTTACCGCTCAGTTTCTTTAAATTCTGAGATTAACAACAATCAATAAAAAAATCATCCTTATTAATACTATTTGTATGTCCTTAATTTTTAGAATGTAAACAGAAAAAAATTCTGTTTTTCATCGAAACAACTAAATTCTTTTGAAAAATAAAAACCACAAGCACACTAAAGAATAGACTCTAGTATATCTGTGGTTTCTAGTTATTCATCTAAGATATTTTGTTGTTCTCTATTTTTCATTTCTTCTTTTGTGTAGATTAATTGCATAGGATTTCCACCGACAAAGGACCCTGCCGGAACATCTTTATGTACCAAAGTTCCGGCTGAAACAATTGCCCCATCCCCAATCGTAACACCAGGTAAAATGGTACTATTTGCTCCAATCAATACTTCATCACCAATAATTACCTCTCCAAGTCGGTATTCATTAATTAAGTATTCATGAGCAAGTATTGTCGTATTATATCCAATAACTGAGTTGTTTCCAACGGTAATCTTCTCAGGAAACATGGTATCTGGCATGACCATTAACGCAAATGCGGTCTTTTCTCCCACTTTCATGCGCAAAAATACACGATATAGCCAGTTTTTCATTCCTAAGAATGGCGTATATCTAGCAATTTGGATGATAATAAAATTCTTAACAACCTTCCAAAAGGATACCGTTTTATATATTTGCCAAAGTGAATTCGCATCTTTGACTGGATGGCGCTCTGTGTGCCTCATCATCTACACCCCAGTGATTTCAAGTAAATCCTTCATATCATGTAACATATAAGTTGGATGGTATTTCCTTAACACTTCTTCTCCCTTTAGGGACCAGGCTACTCCTGCAGTTTTAACACCTGCATTATGTCCTGACTCAATATCATGATGATTATCCCCCACCATTAACGTCGTTTCTGGATCTGCCTGAATATTCTTCATGGCACTTAATACTGGTTCTGGGTGTGGTTTCGCATTTGTTATATCATCAAGTGCAATAATCGTATCAAAGTAATCATAAATACCGGTTATTTTCATTCCTCTTATGGCAGTCCCACGCATTTTTGTTGTTACGATTCCTAATTGAATACCTTGCTTTTTTAACTTCTCCAAGGTCTCTTTTACATTTGGGAAGATCTTTACATATGCATCATGATGCTCGAGGTTATGCTCACGATAAGTGGTAATCATTGCCTCTGCTTTATCTAAATCAATCTTTTCAAAGGTTTCCTTTAATGGCGGACCATTGAAAGCTAGAATTTCATCATGGGTAAATTCAAGGCCGAAATGATTAAAGGTATGATAAAAAGACTCTGTAATTAATTTATTCGTATCAATTAATGTTCCATCAAGATCAAATAGTATTGTATGAATGTTCATTGGTGATTCCCTTTCTTTTACGTTGTTTCTCTTTTTTCCATAGGAATGAAATAACCATGGTCAGTAGAATAGCTGTAATTAATCGAATAATTAATAGTGGCCAAACTGGAATTCCTAATGGAATAAAAATAAGTGTATCTTCTACAACTGCATGGCAGGAGACAAGAAAGATTAACGCTAATGTCATATCTCGTTTTGAAACGCCATCTTCTTTAATTGCTTGAATCATTAATCCTGCCCCGTAGGCAAGACCAATTGTAAGTCCCGCAACTAATGTCATGGAAGTGTTCTTCTCCATACCGAGTGCTTTTGTCACTGGTGCAAATCCATTAGAAAGTTTGGACAGCCATCCTTTTTCACGTAACATTTGCATGACGATCATTAATGGAATAACAATAGTTGCAAGCTGAATGACGGCAATGATAGCAGTTTGTATACCATTTAGGGTAATCTCTCCCCAAGTCGTTAAGGTAGCCTGTTCTTGCGTTATGAAACCGTATTGAGCCATTTCTGCTCCACCATTCCAAACTAGGTTGATAACACTAGCAGCTATTAGAGCAAGCCCAATACGAACACCTACTATAATCCACCATTTAACGCCAACCTTCGATGCAACTGCAGACTCTATAAACAAATTATGAGAGAAAGAAAGCATGATCACCATAATGAAGACTTCTTTAACTGTAAAATCAAACGAAATAATGGCTCCGATTCCGGCATATAAATTCAATACATTACCTAATACTATCGGTACCGCTGCTTCCCCAGACAATCCGATTAACCCCATTAACGGACTGAGTTTCTCAATAACCCAAGGTAAGACGGGCGTATATTGAAGAATTGTCACGATTAATGTAATGGGAAAAATAACTTTACCTAATGTCCAGGTGGTTTGAAGTCCCTGCTTCAGACCGCGAGTAAAAATACCAGACATGTTTCGTTTCCCTCTTTTCAACGATGCTATTTTTTCTTTTTTGTATTCTTTTTCTTTCCAGTATTTTTCTTGTTATTTTTCTTCAAATCTACATCCTCATATCGCAATTTAACTGTTTTGTAGCGGTAAATAATAAAGAAAATAGCCCCAACAAAAAGTAATACAGAGATGAATTGTGCCGTACGTAGATTTCCAATAATATATAAGCTATCCGTACGCATTCCTTCAATAAAGAAACGTCCAACTGAATAAGCGGCCAAATAAGTTAAGAATATAGTACCACGGATTGGATTTTTACGTCGTAACCACAATAATAAAATAAGAACTAGTATATTCCATAATGACTCATAAAGGAATGTAGGGTAATAATACGTACCCTGTATACACATTTGATTCATAATAAAATCAGGCAGCAAATTATAATGTGTATCAATGACTGCTTGATTGGTAATAGGTCCACCATGAGCCTCTTGGTTCATGAAGTTACCCCAACGACCAATTGCTTGCCCAAGGATTAAACTTGGTGCAAGAATATCAGCCAACTGCCAGAACGGAATTTTCTTTACTCTAGTAAATACTACAGCAGTTAGAACCGCACCGATTAAAGCCCCGTGTATCGCAATTCCACCTTCCCATATTGCAAACACTTTCCACCATGGACCATCTGCATAACGCTCCCATTCAAACGTTACATAATAAATTCTGGCAAAAAGAATTGAAATTGGAATTGCAAATACTACTAAATCAACAATTAAATCTTTATTTACTCCTAACCGTTCAGACTCTTTCATTCCAATATAGAGTCCTATAAATGCTCCTGCAGCAATAATAACCCCGTACCAATAAATTGGTAAGGTTCCAATTTGCAAGAACACACGATCAAGCGATGGTGCAGTACAACTCATAATTCCACTCTCCTATTCCTATTCCTGTTCTTTTTCTTGTACAATCATATTGGTTAATCGTTCTGAGAACTCTTCTGCAGCATTGACACCCATTCGTTTTAAACGGAAATTCATCGCTGCAACTTCGATGATAACAGCTAAGTTTCTACCCGGACGTACTGGTATGGTAGCTTTCGGAAGATCAACATCCATAATTTTCATTTTCTCTTCATCTAATCCTAAGCGATCATATTGCTTTTTCGGATCCCATATTTCAAGATTAATAATCATCGAGATCTTCTTATGACTTCGAACTGCTCCTGCACCAAATAAGGTCATCACATTGATGATTCCTAACCCACGAATTTCCAATAAATGTTCAATTAATGGTGGTGAATTTCCAACTAATGTATCATAGTCTTCTTGTCTAATTTCTACACTATCATCGGCTACAAGACGATGACCTCTTTTTACTAGTTCTAGAGCTGTTTCACTTTTACCAACACCACTCTGGCCAGTAATTAACACACCAACACCATAAATATCTACTAGAACTCCATGAATGGCTGTAAACGGAGCAAATTTTGCTTCTAAATAATTTGTAAGCCTACTTACCACTCTGGTTGTTTTTCTCGGCGAATGTAGAATTGGTACACCTGAATTATTTGCCGCATCAATCATGACCTTTGGAATAGCCATGCCTCTTGAGATTACTATCCCAGGTGTAATATCTGTGCAAAGTTCTCTCATTCTGTCTGATTGTTCCTCGGGACTTAAATCAAGAAAATAGGTCATCTCTGTTCTTCCAATTAACTGAAGTCTTTCTTTCGGATAATATTTAAAATAACCTGTCATTTCAATTCCTGGGCGTGAAATATCACTTGTTGTAATTTCTCTATGTATACCTTCTTCACCAGCAACTAATTTCAAATTAAAGTTCTCTAGTAGATCTTTAGTACGTACAGTTGTTATCATTTAATCTTCCTCCATTACCAGTGCTAACTGTTTCTCATTGTAGCATATTTTAACAGTTGGAAGGAAAAAAGATGAATTTAAAGGAATAGGGAGAAAAGGAAAGAGCATAGGCTTTAGCCCATGCTCTTATTTAGAAGTCAGTGTATCTTTAACTAATCTATTCAGTAATAAATTTAAAATGGAGAGTATCACTGCAGCGAGTAATGCTGTACCAAAGCCATGAATGACAAAATCATCTCCAATTACACCTTGGGTAATCATTAAGGTTACTGCATTAATGACAAATAAGAATAGACCTAATGAAAGTATTGTAAAGGGTAACGTTAATAGGATTAAAATTGGTTTTACAATAATATTAAGAACACCTAAAATTAGTGCAGCTAACAATGCAGTAGTAAAACCTTCTAAATGAAAATTATCAAAAAGTTGTGCTACAACAATTAGTGCAATTGCGTTAAGGACTATTGATAATATACCTCTTAAAAGCAAAGTATCCACCACCCTTCATACTGTTTCATGTTAGTGTATTCGACATTAATGTAAAATTTTCCTTCTTGGGTTTGTCTTATTTTTAGTTTATTAACTTCATGTTGGAAAGATTCGTTTAGGATTGGATGTTTTGGTTTAATTGGGGGAGTGATGGTGTGTGTTGTGGGGATGGGGGTTGAGCGGCAACAGGGGTGAAGAGCGGGGGTGTCGGGCGGCACAAGGTATCAAGTCCCGGGTTCATACTTTTAATGATTGGTCACATGATTGTGAATAACGGACGATAGTTATCAGGTAAAGGACCATCCAAGCCATTTGCGGTCACATGAATGATAATATAGGTCACAAGATTTACTAAATCGGGAGCATGCTCAAGAACAACTAAGCACTTCTCAACCACTAACCCGAGAAGCACAAACCCCCCACACAGAAATGTGTAGGGGCATATCTTAATACTTCCAAATATAAAATGATTCATAACCCAATCTCTTCTTCGCTTCTTCTTTCAAATCATTATCCAAGCCTTCACTTTGGTTCCAGCTACGGATAACACCATTTGCTTGGGATTGATGACAGAGTATGGCATCCATCTTCTTATCAAAATTATCTCGAACATCATTAATGACTTCAGGATTTCCGAGTTCCTCTATATGTGTGTTGGTAATTGCTTGTGCCCAAACAGTTGGGCGTTTTTCTGGTTCCATTAACCGTACTGCTTCAACTGCCGCAGCTCCTAGTGCATTATGGTCAGGATGGACCCCATGTTCCGGATAATGTGTAATAACTAGGCTAGGTTCAATTTCTTCGATGATACCTTTCAAATGAACAGCTACTTCGTTTCGGTCTTCATATTCTAGTGTTTTATCTCGATATCCAAGCATTACTAATTCCATATCAAGGATTTTACATGCTTCGATTAGTTCTTTCTTTCTAATTTCTGGTAATGTTTCACGATTTGCAAATGTTGGATTACCCATGTTTCGGCCCATTTCTCCTAATGACCCACAAAGATAGGTAACCGGTACCCCTTGCTCACGAAACTTAGCTATTGTACCTGCTGCTCCAAATGATTCATCATCAGGATGCGGATATATAACAACAACATGCTTTTCCATTCTGTTCACCTCTTCCATTTCTTTATCAGTAATTAAATGGCGTTTCACTAATTTGCAAGGCAACCATTAAACGTCCTTCACGGTCATGGCCAGCCATTAGAAGCTTCTCACCTTCGAAAATTTCCCAGTCTGTTAATCCCTCTGCATAAATCCAGCCAATTTCCATTTTCAATCCTGCACGATAAGATTTGCCCTCACCTACTATTTTAGCTTGGTTAAAACGAACCTTGGCATTACGTATATAAACTCCTACATTATATGCTTTGGCATTTACATGACTTGCATAAGCACCATTCGTTGTTTCTAAGTGCACATATACGTCTTTATCTATAAAGCTTTCCAGTTTTTCTTGGACTTTATCAAGCTCAATTGGTTTCATTAGGCTTCCTCCTTACCTATCTATTTAAAACATTACCGAAACAACAAATATTCGTCAAAAGTTTAAACTTAGAACAGTAATTCTTATCGCTATGTAAGATAAGAAGGATGCCTAAAGGCCAACACCTTTAGACATCCTCCCATACTATTTTGAGCTAATTTCTTCTTTTTTCTTTAGGGCTTCTGCTTGTCTTTTAGAATCTCGCTCTAAGACTGGTTTTAAGTATCTTCCAGTATACGAAATTTCCTTTTCTGCAATTTGTTCCGGTGTTCCAGTGGCAATAATTTTGCCGCCACGTGCTCCACCTTCTGGTCCAATATCTATAATATGGTCAGCAGTTTTAATCACGTCAAGATTATGTTCTATAATTAACACGGTATCACCATTATCGACTAAACGCTGTAATACTTTCAGTAATCTACTAATATCGTCCACATGTAACCCTGTTGTTGGTTCGTCTAAAATATATAGGCTCTTACCATTAGTACGACGATGTAATTCACTGGCTAGTTTCACACGTTGCGCTTCTCCACCAGATAAAGTAGTGGCTGGCTGTCCAAGCCTTACATAACCCAATCCAACATCCACGATAGTTTGAATTTTCCGTTTAATTTTTGGGATATTTGCAAAGAACTCAGCCGCTTCTTCAATCGTCATATCTAGGACTTCTGCAATGCTCTTCCCTTTGTACTTCACTTCTAACGTTTCTCGGTTGTACCGCTGCCCATGACACACTTCACATGGGACATACACATCTGGTAAGAAATGCATTTCAATCTTAATAATTCCGTCACCCTTACAAGCTTCACAACGGCCACCTTTTACATTAAAGCTAAAACGTCCCTTTTTATAGCCTCGAACTTTAGCTTCATTCGTGGAAGCATATACATCACGAATATCATCAAACACACCTGTATATGTTGCTGGATTGGACCTTGGCGTACGTCCAATTGGAGATTGATCTATATTGATTACTTTCTCAAGATGCTCAAGTCCTCTAATTTCCTTATGTTGACCAGGAATTTGTTTACTACGATTTAAGTCTCTAGAAAGAGCTTTATAAATAATCTCATTTACTAGCGAGCTTTTTCCTGAACCGGACACCCCGGTTACTACATTAAATAACCCTACTGGAATCTTAGCGGAGACATTCTTTAGATTATTTTCCTTTGCTCCGATCACTTCTATATATCGTTTATCATGCTTTTTACGTTCTGCTGGAATAGGAATATATTTTTTACCTGCTAAATATTGACCGGTTAATGATTTTTCATTTCCCATGACTTCCTCTGGTGTTCCACTGGCAATTATCTGTCCACCGTGTTCACCAGCACCAGGACCAATATCAACTAACCAATCAGCCGCTAGCATTGTATCTTCATCATGCTCCACCACAATCAAGGAATTATCTAAATCACGCATTTCCTTAAGCGTTCCTATTAACTTGTCATTATCACGTTGGTGTAAGCCTATGGATGGTTCATCAAGTACATACAGAACCCCAGTTAAGGCAGAACCAATTTGAGTGGCTAAACGGATTCGTTGCGCTTCTCCACCGGAAAGGGTTCCGGCAGTACGAGAAAGTGTTAGGTAATCTAATCCAACATTATTTAAGAATTCTAGTCGGTTATTAATTTCTTTAATTAGCATCTTCGCAATCTGTTTTTCTTTTTCACTAAGGTCTAACTCTTGGAAAAAGTTCATTGCTTCTGTAATAGAAAAGTCTGTTACATTACTAATATGGATATTATTTACTTTTACTGCTAATGCTTCTTCCTTCAGACGATGTCCCTTACATGTTGGACAGTTCTTATTTCGCATGTACTTTTCAAGACTCTCACGAATGAAATCAGACGAGGACTCTTTGTAACGGCGGGCTACATTATTTAGTACCCCTTCAAAGTTGATCATATTATCACGGGTATGGCCAAATTCACTCTTATAATAGAAGCGAATCTTTTCCTTACCACTTCCGTATAGAATCTTATCCATTTGTTCTTTCGGAATATCTTTTACCGGCGTATCCATATCAATCTGATAATGATCACAAACTGCCTTTAAAAGCTGTGGATAATATTGTGAGCTAACAGGCTCCCATGCTGCAATTGCATGCTCATTTAACGTTTTCTCCCAGTCTGGAATGACTAAGTTAACATCAACTTCTAAGTTAGTCCCTAGACCATCACAAGTTGGACAAGCACCAAATGGGCTATTGAACGAGAATAATCTTGGCTCCAGTTCGCCAATAGAGAATCCACAAATAGGACAAGCATGGTTCTCACTAAATACTAACTCTTCTTCCCCCATAACATCGACAATAGCTTTTCCTTCACCGAGTCTTAATGCTGTTTCGAGAGAATCACTTAATCTTGCCTCTACTCCATGCTTGACTATTACACGGTCTACCACAACTTCTATAGTATGTTTTTTGTTTTTCTCTAATTTAATATCCTCCGTGACCTCTCGCATTTCTTTGTCCACACGAATACGAACAAAGCCCTCTTTTTTAAGCTCCTCTAGTACCTTTACATGCTCACCCTTACGTCCAGAAATCACTGGAGCAAGTAATTGCATTTTAGTTCGTTCTGGATACTCCATTATACGGTCAACCATTTGCTGAATCGTTTGGGATGATATCTCGATTCCATGGGTAGGGCAAACAGGGTGACCCACTCTAGCAAATAATAATCGTAAATAATCATAAATCTCTGTAACAGTCCCCACTGTTGATCGTGGGTTTCTGCTTGTTGTCTTCTGATCAATTGCAATTGCTGGGGATAGGCCATCAATTGTATCAACATCAGGCTTATCCATATTCCCTAAGAATTGTCGTGCATAAGCAGATAATGACTCCACATAGCGTCGTTGTCCTTCTGCATAAATCGTATCAAATGCTAACGATGATTTTCCTGAGCCAGATAGACCAGTTACAACTACTAGCTTATTTTTAGGTATAGATATATCAATATTTTTTAAATTATGTGCCCTCGCACCTTTGACATTAATGACTTTACTTGGCATTCAGGTCATCCTTCCGCTTTAAGTTCAAATAATACATCACGAAGTTCGGCTGCTTTTTCGAAATCAAGTGCTTTGGCAGCTTCTTTCATTTCGTGTTCGATATTTTGAAGAACTTTTTCTCTTTCTTTCTTCGTTAACTTGGATAGGCTCTTCGCCTTTTGTTTGTTTTCACTTTGGTCATCTGCTTCTAAAGTGGCACGGATTACGTCTCGGACATCTTTCTGGATTGTTTGTGGTGTTATATTATGTTCCTTATTATATGCCATTTGTTTCTCACGACGCCGTTCCGTTTCCTCAATTGCCTTTTGCATAGAGTCTGTTATCTTGTCTGCATACATAATAACCTGACCATTCGCATTTCGGGCTGCACGTCCCATTGTTTGAATAAGAGAGCGTTCAGAGCGTAGAAAACCTTCCTTGTCAGCATCGAGAATAGTAACAAGGGAAACCTCTGGTATATCCAATCCCTCACGCAGTAAGTTGATTCCAATCAGGACATCATATTTTCCTACCCGTAAGTCGCGAATAATCTCAATTCGCTCTAATGTCTTAATCTCACTGTGTAGATAGGCAACCTTAATCCCGATCTCTTTCAGATAATCCGTTAGATCTTCTGACATCTTCTTCGTTAACGTGGTTACAAGCACACGTTCATTCTTCTTCGTTCGTTCATTAATTTCACCAATTAGATCATCGATTTGTCCTTCGATAGGACGAACCTCCACAACAGGATCAAGTAAGCCAGTTGGGCGAATTATTTGCTCTGTCATATCTGGTGTATGTTCTAACTCATACGGTCCTGGAGTAGCAGATACGAAGATGACTTGATTCACTTTCTCATCAAACTCTTCAAATTTTAGTGGTCTATTATCCAGTGCAGATGGTAAGCGAAAACCATGGTCTACTAGAACTTGTTTTCTTGCTTGGTCTCCGTTATACATTCCACGAATTTGTGGTAATGTAACATGGGATTCATCGATTACGACAAGAAAATCTTTTGGAAAATAGTCTATTAGTGTATATGGAGTTGCTCCAGCTTCTCTAAGTGTTAAATGTCTAGAATAGTTTTCAATTCCAGAGCAAAATCCCATTTCTTTCATCATTTCTAGATCATAATTCGTTCTTTGTTCCAATCGTTGTGCTTCTAGTAATTTATTATTACTGCGAAGTTCTTCTAGTCGTTCTTCTAGTTCTTTTTCGATATTAGCAATTGCTAGTTTCATTTTTTCTTCACGAGTTACGAAGTGGGAAGCTGGGAAGATGGCTACATGCTCACGATCACCAATAATCTCTCCAGTTAAAGCATCTACTTCTCGAATTCTATCTATTTCATCTCCAAAAAACTCAATACGAATACAGTGTTCTTCACGAGAGGCAGGGATGATTTCTACCGAATCACCTCGAACACGAAAGGTTCCACGTTGGAAATCAATATCATTACGAGCGTACTGAATATCCACTAAATCTCGTAATAACTGATCACGGTCTTTTTCCATTCCCATCCTTAGTGATAACACTTGTGCTCCATATTCTTCTGGATTACCTAACCCATATATACAAGAAACACTCGCAACAATGAGTACATCATTTCGTTCAAACAAGGCAGAAGTTGCGGAGTGACGTAATTTATCTATTTCATCATTGATACTTGCATCTTTTTCAATAAAAGTGTCGGTGGAAGGGACATATGCCTCTGGTTGGTAATAATCATAGTAACTGACAAAGTATTCAACTGCATTATTGGGGAAAAATTCTTTAAACTCACTATATAATTGCCCTGCTAATGTTTTGTTATGGGCAATGACCAAGGTAGGTCGGTTAATTTCTTTTACAACATTAGAGACGGTAAACGTCTTACCTGTACCTGTTGCTCCTAATAATGTTTGGTGCCGTTGTCCAGCTAGAACTCTTTCAACAAGTTCTTCAATTGCTTTTGGCTGGTCTCCCTTTGGTTCATATTTTGAAACCAGTTCAAATTTATTATTTTCCAATGCCTTCCCTCCATCCTAAAACCTACTTTAATAGTGTATCATAATATACCACTATATTAACATAAATACGAACTAACATTCGATTGTTTTATATAGTTACATAGTACCTATTTTTCAATTAGTATTCAAGATTTTAGGAATTTTAGATATAACGTATATTAAATAGAAAATCAACCGCTTAACTTAGCCGTTGATTTCTCATTTAGCATTACATATTTCAAACAAAATATCGGATAATGGTTTTTTCTCTAGATGGTGATGATAGGTGTTTAGGTTTTGGTTGTACGTTGTTTGGCTTTCTTTATTTTGGAAGAATTGAACTATTTGTTGTTCGGTATGTTGAAATGGGTTTAGTTTGTTGGTTACTCCTAGTTCTTGTAATTCTAGCTCATTTACTTTTTCTTGTCCTGGGAGAGCGTTTATAGTGAAGATTGGTAACTTTTTTTGGAGGCATTCACTGACGGTGACACCCCCAGGCTTTGTTATGACTGCATCAACTTGATCGTACAGCTTGTTCATCTCATCTTTTTTCGTTATATACGGTATGGGTTCTATCAGTGGATGATTAAGGGATCTTAGCCTGTTATAAAGTTTTTTATTCTGCCCACAAAGTACCTTATATGATAATTCGGGATTAGTTGGGATTATTTTCTCCATAGCGCCTACACCCAAACTGCCCCCAGTAACTAGAACTTGATGGCGTTTATTAAGTGTTTTGTTCCGTTGGTCTTTAAAAACAGGATGAACGGGAATACCAGTCAGAAATATTCTTTCTTTATCAACTCCTAATCCCTCTAGAAACTCCTTCACTCTTATAGAAGGTACAAAATGATAATCAATACCCCTAATTCCCCAAACTCGATTCACGAAATAATCAGTATAGACATTGACTGTTATCGCGTGTAACTTTCCTTTTTCTTTTAAAATACTTGCGATGTTGGAAGGTAGGCAATGTGTACAAAAAACAATACGAGGCTGATTCTCTCTCACTAATCTCATAAAAAAAGATGTAAACATTGCTTCATACAATAATTGGCGAGAACGCTTTGTTTGGTTTTTAACAGCTAAGCTTTTGTAAAGTAAATCATATACTCCTGGCATCACTTTGATCCAATGTAAGTAAGTCATCGAAACTAATTTCTCTACCTTTCCATAACTATAAGAGAGAATATCAACTTTATCACAAGTCATTTCTTTCACAGTTCGTTGCAGTTCCTCTATTAACGCATCAGCAACATGATGATGGCCAGTTGGTATTTGCATAAATGGTAAAAAAAGCGCTTCGTCTTTTTGTTTCATATCCATTTCTCTCACCCTATCAAATTGGTTTAATCCCTTCATTTACCAATGCGTCCCTAGCTTCAAGCATGTTATAATCCTTTTCGGGGAGGTATTTAAATGACATATATTATTTCTGCTATTGTACTGATATTAATTAGTTTTTTCATATATAAAGCAAATCAAAATACAAAAGACGTTAAAATCAATAAAATTCAAATTTCTTCCAAACAACCTACCAAACAATCTAACCTATCCATCCTACACTTATCAGATCTGCACCTTGAAAATATATCGATTACACCAGAAGAACTAGCTAACAAGCTTCAAAATGAAAATCCGGATATCATTGCACTCACTGGTGACTTTCTTGATCGAAAGCGTACTATTCCAAAGTTAGAACCCTATCTAAAAGTTTTAAAAGATATAAACCCTAAACATGGAATCTATGCTGTTCTTGGTAATCATGATTATGTTTTAAATGATACAAATTTAAATAAACTGATAGAACTTCTATCCCAATACGACTGTATGGTTATGCAAAATACAAGTCATACCATTCAAGTTGATCAACAAACAATTAATCTAATTGGAATCGATGATTATAGTACAAAACGAAGTGACCTTATTAAATCGTATCAACAAGTAGAGTCCGGAATAAATATTGTGTTAACACATGATCCGAATATTGTACTTCATCTGGAAGATTATCCATTTGATTATTTATTAGCTGGGCATTTTCATGGTGGACAGATTCGCTATCCAAAAGCCTATCACCTTGTTAAAATGGGAAAACTACCTCGTTTAAATATGATTAAGGGACTTCACTCCCATAATAATTCACCATTTTATATTAGTGAGGGACTGGGCCAAACTGGTGTTAATATAAGAGTCGGAAGCCGTCCCGAAATCACTTTTCACGATATAGCAATCTAATCCTCTAAACCATACCGATTAACTAGCTCATCCTTCGACATAAATAAGTACATGGGTTCTTCATGTCTGGATGAGCTAGCTATATAATTTATCGGGGTAAAAGTCATCTGCTTATAAGTCCGGTACACTGGATTTGGGATTGTAATATTATCAAATCCAAGTCGTTTAGAACCATTATGTAGGCTCGTTATTCCAATTATTCCCTTTATATCATTGTAGCGATAATGATTCTTTACATATTTTGCTAACATTGGCATTGCTCTTTTTACCATGTGATAGATATAGACAGCACGTCTGGTGTCACTTGTCACAGCATATAATTCATTCATAATTTTTACATTATGTAGATGAATTTTTAGAAGTAAGTCATTCTTATGAATAACAGTACCGTCTTTTAATACCGTACTCCTCCCTTTATATCTTGTTAGTCGAACCCGGAATAATGTTCGATTTTTCTCCAGATCTTTTACATATTTTAATCTAGAAAATGAATAATACAGTGGATCTAATGTATTCCAAACCCCTAGTAAATAGCTTTTCATCCATATAATCTTCCTTCCTGTGATAAATGCATTATTAGTTTGCATGAAAAAAGGAATTTTATTAGGTAACTTATCGACTCTAGTTTTTGAATGATACTTTTTATAATTATTAAGGCAGTTTAAGCACGGTTTGTTGCTATTGAAAAGAAACTGCGCTGTTACGTCCGTTAATTTATTTGGGTAGTGGTAATATGCCGCTCCGGCATAATACTCCGCTTTCCGCGGGCCCGGCCTCAGCCTCCTCGAGGAAAGTTCACCTCTGCGGGGTCTTCGGACACGTGCTATTCCCGCAGGAGTCTCCGTATTCTGCCTGCTCTCGTTTAGTTTTCTAATTAATGTTAGAGGTTAAATAACGTATTTTAATAATTAAATGCTATTTATTTTATTCATTTACTTCTTACCAGCGAAGGAAATACACGGAGACTCCTGCAGGAGGATAGGCATCGGTGAGACCCCTAAAGAAGATAGCACGAGTAGGCTCACCAGCCGCCCGCGGCAAGGTAGACACTGTGAGGTACTTTCGAACAGAAGTCACCCCTGTGCTGGCAGTAAAAGCGGAGTGTATTTCCGTAGCGGGTGTGTTGCACCCAAATTAGATTATTAGCAGTGCACTTTCTATCTACTATTCACTAGATTATCCATCCGTAATAAAAACAATCTTAAAAATCAGCCAAACTAAAAAGTCCGTACCACGAGTTACGTGATACGGATTTCTTGTTACTTATTTAATTTTCCGATAAGGTTCACCGGCAAAAATTAAGCCTAGTTCGTGGTGATCGCCCTCATACATGGCGCTTTGTATAAAGCGAATCTCTCCATTATTATTTAGCAATTCTACTTTAAAGAATGAACCTGTTTCTTGAAGCGCCTCATACAGCTCGTCTTCACTTTGGATTTTATGGCCATTTACCTTTGTTATAGTTTCACCGATTAAGATATTCAATCTGTCTGCCGGGGATCCTGGAATAACACTTAATACCTTCAATCCATCATTCGTATGATTAAAAAAAGGACTTCTAGTGTGATCTTCAATCCGGAATCGATAATGAATAAACTCTCTACCTAGAATAGCAACAACAACTGCAATAATCGTTAGCCAGGAAATAGATATACTTCCAATTGCAATGGCCAGGATAATTACTGCTAAGCCTAGTAGTTTCATTGCTAATCGATTAGCAACTTCATATGGCATGCTTCCCCTTACAGGAAACTCAAATCCTAATACAAAAGGAATAAGAACTAATGCATAATCCTCTCCCCCAATAGAGAGAAACGGCCAATAATCCGCAAATGGTTCAATTAAACCAGGTGGAACTAGTGTAAATAAAGGAATGATAGAATATTTCTTGATCCAATGTCTTCCAACCCAGCTCCCTCTTTCCCCACGTACCAAGCCAGGAAAAGTTTCATTCTGCCTAATCCTACTGAGAAAATGTGCTTCAACAAATAACAGTAACGCTAATAATATTGCAAGTGACGATAAGTTAATCTCCCCATCAATTGGGAGAAATTCTGATAATAAAGGGGATAACATAAGAATTAAAATTGTGATCCCAATCGTATAACTAGGTGAAAGCAATGTAAAACGGAATGTTAGGGTTAGTATAATAGTAACAATACTTAAAATAATAATAGCTTCGTACGAAATAACCATACCGACACCGATTATAATAAGTGAATAAAAGATACCTATAATTGCCGAAAATCCCCAAGTATCTTTCCACTCCGTTAATACATCAAATACCTTTGTTCCAAAATATCTTCTTTCCTGTTTTATTCTTTTAATGCCGACTAAAATAATAAAAATAATTGACCAGTATAATAGCGGGTTTAGAAATAACTTTCCAACCCCTTTTGCAATCTCTAATAACCAATCTTGTACCATCCATTATCACCTTCCAACTGCAGTCCCAATAAATCTAATTATAACCTTATATATTCGCCATTTGTCGAACTTTTTCCTGCTTATTTTCGGAAAACATTTATCTGAAAGTAATTGTTCTGTTTAGAAAAACTAAGGGATTCAATCAATCTATTGCAAATCTGTTAGTTTTTTATGCCAGCTATACTTTCTTAACTCCGAAAAAAGAAAAGAGGCTGGGACAAAAGAGTTTTAGTTGATTAAAATCCGAACGAACAAGAAAAGCGCATAGACCCGCTCCGGAAATATACTACGCTTTTACTGTCAGCACAGGGGCGACATCTGTTCGAGAGTACCTCACAGTGTCTACCTTGCCACGGGCGGCTGGTGAGCCTCCTCAGAGCTACGGCTGGTGAGCCTCCTCAGAGCTAAAGCTCTTCCGGGGTCTCACCGATGCCTATCCTCCCGTAGGAGTCTCCGTATATTTCCGGAGCTGATGTGGTGTTTCGTTCAGGTTCTCAACTTATACTTTTTGTTATGTCCCAGCCTCTTCTATACTTATTGATAAAGTACTTCTAAAGCTTTATCCAATTGTACATCATCTTCTCCGCTGCGGATTTTCTCAATTATTTTTGCTTCCATCATACCAGCGGTTTCTTGATCTACTTTACCTGATACTTCTAAATCATTGTCTTCTTGGAACTCTTTAACCGCATCCTCAGTAACTTTATCAAAGTATCCATCTGTTCGTTCAATGGTATAATCTAAACCTTTCAACATTAGTTGAATATTTTCTACATTTGTTCCTGTGTTATCGTATACTAATGGTTCCTCAATTTGTACAGGGTTAGTATAGAAATATTCTGGTTGATCGACCTCTACTGTCGGTTCAACTCCAACATCATGTATCCAATTCCCCTCTGGCGATAGCCATTTAAAGAAGGTTAATTTAATAGTACTACCATCACCTAGTGGAACTGCTTGTTGTACAGTTCCTTTACCGAAGGAAGTGTGTCCGACCACATCATAACCAATCTCTTTCATAGCAACTGCCAGAATCTCTGATGCAGAAGCACTACCTTCATCGACTAAGACGGTAATTGGATAATCTTTTTTATCTTTTAATTTCGTATAATACGGTTGTTTGTTACCTTGTTGATCTTCTATTTGGATATATGGGGTATCCTTTGGAATAAAATTCATTAATATCTCTTCTACTGAATTTAATAAACCGCCTGGGTTACCACGAACATCTATAACTAAGCCCTGCATACCCTCATCTTCTAAAGCCTTTAATTGTGTATTAAAATCTTTGGAAGTTGTTTCAGCGAAGTTAGTAATTTCAATTACTCCTGTCTTCTTCCCACCCAGTGTTTTCATTTCTGAATACACTGTTTCAATAGGAATAGTGTCACGTGTAATTGACACTTCAAAAGGTTCAGTAGTTCCTGCACGAAGGATGGTTAACAGTACTTCAGAACCCTTTTCACCACGAATTAACGCTACTGCTTCGTTTAAATTGAATCCTTCTAGAGACTCTCCGTCAACCTCAAGAACTTGGTCATTTGGTCTAAGTCCTGCTTTCTCTGCAGGTGAGTCTTTAATTGGGGCGACAATGGTAACTAATCCATTAACCATGCTAACCTCGGCACCTATACCTTCAAACGAAGCTTCAATTTGTTCATTAAAGCTTTCCATTGTTTCAAGGTCCATATACGTACTATATGGGTCACCTAGTGTTGCAAGCATTCCTTCTATAGCACCTTCAATTAACTGTTGTTCCTCGGCGCCTTCTAAGTAATTATCCTTAATTATATTGTAGGCTTGAGCAACTTTCTGCCATTCCCCAGGTACCTGAGTGTCTTTGTCCTTATTCTGTTCGTTATTTGGGTCTTTCTCTTCCTTATCATTTCCAGAAATGTTCTGCACTGCTTGATCAGGTGTTGCGATTGATACGCCAGCATAAGCACCAATAAATCCTAGAATTAAGGCACCTACCAAGATAAGTGCAATATGTATTTTATTCAGTTTCATTTTATCACCCCAGTAATAGTTATATGTAAGGTAGCTATCTAAAACACTCAAAACCTAAAATTCATATAAACTTTCTCGTTAAGAGCCTAACTACTACTTATTCTATAATCATATAGGAAAATGGGAAAACACGCCAAACTTTTTTGTTTTTGTTCGGTTAAAGTTACAAAATTTATCAACAAGGAGGAGACAATCATCTTCCAACCAACAAAAAAGACACTACACAACTTTTGTGTAATGTCTTCATTTTTTACGGCAAGTAATTGATTGGGTTTACCGCGCTTGTAGTGGCAGGATTTACTCCTCGATAACGATTTAAATGAATCTCAAAGTGAAGGTGTGGACCTGTAGAATCACCTGTAGATCCAACATAGCCAATAACTTGTCCTTGTTCAACTTGTTGACCAGGACTAACAGCTATACTTGACATATGTGCATAGTTTGTCACATATGTTTGACCATCGATAATATTCACAATCATTACATGGTTTCCGTAAGAATTGTGATACTCTGCTGTACTAACTACACCAACACCTGCACCAGATGAGTAGATTGGAGTACCTTGCGGGGCACCAATGTCAACTCCACCGTGATAATTCTTGGTAAAGTATATTGGATGCACTCTCCAACCAAAATTTGATGTTCTCGAACCGGAAGCTGGCCAGATAAAATTACCGGTTCCAGCATTAGGACTACTTGCATTTGTATTAGAACTTGTGTCTTCTTTCTTTTTTGCTAATGCTGCCAATTGTTGCTCTGCTATCTGTTGAGCTTTTTTTGCAGCTTCTTCTTGTTGAGCCAGGAATCGTTGCTCATCTTCTAAAGTAATTACATATTGCTCTAAATGATGCTGTTCTTCCTCAAGCTGAGCTAGTAAACTTTGTCTTTTAGCCATCTGTTCATCTAATTGACTTTCCAGTGCAACAAGCTCACTTTTCTGTCCTTCTAAGGCTACCTTTTTATCCTCAACATCTTTTCGTTTTGCTTCTATATCCTTTTTATTACTCTCTACCGCTAATTTCTTATTTTCTACTTCTTTTTTATCTTTTGCTAATGATTCAAGGATTGCCTTATCCTGTTCCATCATTATATTTACTGCAGCTGTTCTTGAGATAAAATCAGAAAAACTTTTAGAACCAAGTATTACCTCTAAATATCTCAAGGCACCGCCGCTTTTCTGAATGGTGCGAAGACGTTCTGTAAGTAATTCTTCACGATCTGTGATTCGTTCCATTAACACTTCGATTTCTTCTTTTAACTGTTCAATTTGATTCGTTAACTCTTCAATCTTAGCAGTTAATTCATTGATTTCTTTATTCGTTGTATCAATTTCGCCCTGTTTAGCTGTAATCGATGCTTTTGTATCATTTAATTGTTGATTGATGGAATCAATCTGACTTTGAACAGAGGCCTGTTCATTCAAATTCTCTTCAATCTTTTCTTCTGTTTCACTTTTATTGCTTTGAATTTCTTTCTTTTGGTCACCTAGTTCTAGTTGCTCTTTCTCTAGTTCCTCGATTTCTTGCTTAATTTCTTCCTCTGTTTGAGCAGAAACAAAGTTCCAATCAAATGAAACAGTACTAAAAGCCGTGAGGGCTATTAATAAAGATATTCCAAACTTTCTTTTCATTTTTTCCCCTGCCCTTCAAGTAATCTCGTAATCTAGCATTATCAACTATGTAATAAGTACTAAAACCCCACCAATTCAACATAAATCATGAGAATAGTAAGTAGGGCTCTTAGTACCAATAATTAATTGGTTTAGTTTTCTAGTTGTTTGGGTATTATACTTTTAAGAACTTACGGACACTCATCAGACTTCCCCAGATTCCAATACCAGCACCAACAACTAAAATGATTGCAGATAACTGCCATGCAAATGGGTTAAATGGTAGAATTTCTACAAATCCGATAGAACTCATACTACCAATACTAGATTCAATTAATTTATAAGCTGATAACACAACTGTCATTGGAATAATTGAACCTAATACGCCTAGTAGTAGTCCTTCAATAAAGAATGGCCCACGTATAAAGCTATTTGTTGCTCCAACTAATTTCATAATCCCAATTTCAGTACTTCTGGCCATAATCGTTAATTTAATTGTGTTGGAAATTAGGAAGATAGCTGTCAATACAAGACCAGCAATCAAAATAATACCAACTGTTCGTGCGTAATCTGTAAATTTAAATAGGTTTTGAGCAACTTCTTGACCATATGATACGGAATCAACGGCATTTAATTTAGCTACTTCTGTTGCAATTCGATCTGTGTCATGTGGATCTGTAGCTTTAATAATATAGGCGTGGTTTAATGGGTTTTCTTGCTCATATAACTCCCAAACTTCTCCACCTTCACCCATGCTATCAATTAAACTATTTAACTCTTCGTCCTTAGATGAGAAGATAACATTTTCTACACCGGAAACTTTTTCTAAATCCTTGCCTAGTGCAATAACATCTTCATCGTTTGCTGCAAGGTCAATGAGAACTTTAACCACTACATCGTCTTCGATTTTCTCTGCCATATGATTTAAATTCAAAATCAGACCAAGAAATGCACCAACTAAAAGTAATGTCATCGTTACTGCACCGACAGAAGCTACGGTCATCCAACCATTCCGTGCTATATTTTTAAAACCTTCTCGAAAATGTCTTTTAATTGTTCTAGCTTTCATAACCGTAGTCACCTCGCTGTTCGTCCCTTACAATTAAGCCATCCTCAATTGCAATTACACGCTTCTTGATTGTGTTTACGATTTCTTTACTGTGTGTAGCCATAATAATGGTTGTCCCACTGTTATTGATTTCCTCAAATACTTTCATAATCTCCCATGATGTATCTGGATCTAAGTTACCAGTTGGCTCATCCGCAATAACAATCTTAGGTCTATTGACGATAGCCCGTGCAATAGAAACACGTTGCTGCTCACCACCAGATAGCTCATTTGGAAAGAATCGTGATTTATTTTTAAGACCTACTAAATCAAGTACGTCCATAACACGTTTACGTATATTACGAGGTGACTCCTCGATTACTTCTAAAGCAAATGCCACGTTTTCATAGACTGATAGCTTCGGCAATAGGCGGAAATCTTGGAAGATAACCCCTATATTTCTACGAAGTAAAGGAACTTCTTTTTCCTTGATTTCACTAATATCTCTATTATTGATTCGCAATAAACCACGTGTTGGTTTAATTTCACGGTACATTAACTTAATAAATGATGATTTCCCTGCACCACTTGGTCCAACAATATATACAAATTCACCTTGTTCTATTTCTACGTTAATACCATTTAAGGCTGTGACACCATTTCCATATGTTTTATATATGTCCTTCATTAAAATCATGTTTAATCACCTTTACATAAATTAGTCAAAAAGACTTATTTTGTTCGAGTTTCTAATTCATTATAACATCTTTCAACAACTTTTTTTGACAAAAAAATATTACATTTATGTTTCAAAGGTGAAAATAATGTCGAAGTTTGTAGAAAAACGGGCTTAAAAAGGGATTTTAGGAAGAAAGTCTTATTTTTGTGCAAAATAAAAAGACTTAAACTGCTTCGTACAGTTTAAGTCTTTGCATAATAATAAATTACTTTTTCTCGCCTAACCACTCTGCTAAAGTTTGAATTTCATCATCAGATAATCTTCCACTAAATGCTGGCATTCCACCGTCTTTACCATTTGCAATGATGTCTTTCAATTCATCAACAGAATATTCTGCTCCAACTGCAGTAAGATTTGAACCTGCACCACCAGATAAATCAGCACCATGACATGATGCACAGTTTGATTCGTAGATCTCCTCTGCTGAAGCAGTAGTTGTTTCGCCACTTTCTTTACCAGAATCACCAGTTGCTCCGTTGTCGTCACCATTATCGTCACCACCACAAGCACCTAGTACTAATGCTGATCCAAAAAGAATAGCAAATAACCATTTTTTCATTGAGAAATCCCCCAATCCTTATTTAGAATTACTAGTCAACTTTAGTATATCCCTTATATAAAAATATACTAGTCACAGAATTGCCATAATTTGGCTAGACATGAAGTATTATCAAGCCTGATGGCACTTTTTGACAAAATTAGTAATTATACTATAGCTCTTCCCAATATTGGATAGAATTAAACAAGTTGAGGGTGACACTTTAAATAGTGAGTTAAAGTGTTTACCTTTATGTACCAATGTGACCAATTACGAAAAGGTTGCACCCATTTCGGGGATACTTGTGACCGTGTATGTAGCCCTTGCGACTATTTTCGGTTATCTTGTGACCATGATTGAGTTCCTTGTGCCCAAATTCAATTAGCTTGTGACCATATATGAATCCCTTGAGCCCATTACCAAATGGCTTGTTACCATGTATGAATCTCTTGCGCCCATTACCAAATGGCTTGTAGCCATGTATGAATCCCTTGCGCCCATTACCAAATGGCTTGATACCATGTATGAATCCCTTGCTCCCATTACCAAATGGCTTGTTACCATATATGAACCCTGCGACCAAAACCAAAAACCCCCCAGCCGCAACTGACTGGGGGGTTCATTCACTAAATCTGTGATCGTAAATATGCATCTATAAATGGATCAATTTCTCCATCCATAACGGCTTGGGTGTTTCCTACTTCTACGTTTGTTCGATGGTCTTTTACCATTGAATAAGGGTGGAACACATACGAACGAATTTGACTACCCCAACCAATCTCTTTTTGTTCTCCACGGAGGGCTGCTAGTTCTTGTTGTTGTTTTTCAATTTCTAATTGATATAGTTTTGATTTTAGCATCTTCATGGCTGCTTCTCTGTTTTTAATCTGAGAACGTTCATTTTGGCATGTAACCACAATATTCGTCGGAGTGTGTGTGATTCTAACTGCAGAGTCTGTTGTATTGACATGCTGTCCACCTGCACCACTCGCACGATACGTATCAACCTTAATATCTTCCGTTCTAATCTCAATATCCACATCATCTGACATTTCTGGCGTTACATCACAAGAGACAAAGGAAGTATGTCTTCGGCCAGAGGAATCAAATGGAGAGATCCGAACCAAACGATGTACACCTTTTTCAGCTTTTAGATAACCATAGGCATTATGCCCTTTAATTAATAATGTAACACTCTTTATCCCTGCTTCTTCTCCAGGTAAATAATCTAGTGTTTCCACAGAAAAATTACGATGGTCAGCCCAACGTTGATACATACGTAATAACATACTAGCCCAGTCTTGTGACTCTGTACCACCTGCACCCGGATGCAATTCTAAGATTGCATTATTTGCATCATATGGTTCACTTAATAACATTTGTAGTTCAAAGTCATTAATGTCTTTCTTTAATGAGCCAAGCTCTTCTTCTAAATCAGCAAGTAATTCTGCATCATTCTCCTCTTTAGCTAGCTCATACGTCACTTCTAGATCTTCATGTCGACTAAAAATGTCTTCAAAGGAATTTACAAACCCTTTTAAGCCATTCGCTTCATTAATAACAGTTTGTGCAGCATTTTGATCATCCCAAAATCCTGGGGCTGTCATATCATGCTCTAATTCCTGAATACGAGCTTTCTTTGCATCTAAGTCAAAGAGACCCCCTAAATTCCGCAATGCGGGTATTCATATTGTCTAATTCATGTCTAATTTCACTAAATTCCATCTTGTCACCTCTAAGTTATTATAATGATTATGGACTTATCTATCCATGTACTGCCTTTTATACGCGTACGACATTATCATGCATGATGTTTTCGATAAAGTATACATGCTATGATAAAGCCACCGGCATGAAAACACTCCCAGCATGCTGGGAGTGTATAGTTGATGTTACTTACCGTGACAATTCTTATACTTTTTGCCACTTCCACATGGACAAGGGTCGTTTCTACCAACCGTTTCCTTCTTCACATAAGGCTTACGAACTTTTTTCTTCTCTTCGCCTCCGCCAGAAACAGCCTGTGTATTCTTCACTACTTCTTGACGTTGTAGATTTTCGCGAATTTGAGCTTTCATAATATAGCGAGCAACTTCATCCTCGATATTTTCTACCATGCCTTCAAACATCGCAAAGCCTTCAAATTGATATTCACGTAATGGATCATTTTGTCCATACGCACGTAAATGGATACCTTGACGAAGTTGGTCCATCTGATCAATATGATCCATCCATTTTGTATCCACTGTTCTCAGTAAGATAACTTTTTCAAATTCACGCATTTGTTCTTCTGAGAGTTCTTCTTCTTTTTCATTGTATTTCACTCGAACTTTGTCCATGACAAGCTCTTGTATTTCTTCTGTTTCTTTTCCAGCTAAGTCATCCACAGACAATGAATCTTGTTCTAACAAGTTACCATTTACATACTCCACAATAGCTTGTAAATCCCAGTTTGTTTCATCATCATCTTGTGTATGAGTGCTAATAACACGTTGAAGGGAAGAGTTAATCATGTTCTCAATAATTGCGCGAAGTTCATTACCTTCCGCATCAATTACTTCAAAGCGTTGTTTATAGATAATTTCACGTTGTTCACGTAATACATCATCATATGCTAGAACATTCTTACGTGCATCGTAGTTATTTCCTTCTACGCGTTTTTGGGCAGATTCTACAGCACGTGAGACAAATTTGTTTACGATCGGCTGAGAATCATCCATTCCCATTTTATCCATCATGGCTTTTAAGTTATCAGAGCCGAAGCGTCGCATTAACTCATCTTCCATGGATAGATAGAATTGGGAAATACCTGGGTCACCCTGACGACCAGAACGCCCACGTAACTGATTATCAATACGTCTTGATTCATGGCGTTCCGTACCAATTACCGCTAAGCCACCAAGCTCTAATACACCTTCTCCAAGCTTAATGTCTGTTCCACGACCAGCCATGTTAGTTGCAATGGTTACTGCACCCTTTTGACCAGCATGTTCGATGATTTCTGCTTCACGATAGTGGTTTTTAGCGTTTAATACATCATGTTTAACCCCAGCTTTTTTCAAATACTGAGAGATTAATTCAGATGTTTCTACTGCCACTGTACCGACTAGTACAGGCTGGCCTACTTTATTACGTTCCTTAATATCTTCTACAACAGCTTTAAACTTACCATTTATGGTGCTGTAAATTTTATCAGGATGGTCTTCACGAGCAATTGGTTTATTGGTTGGAATAACAACCACGCCCATATTATAAATACTGCGGAATTCTTCTTCCTCAGTCTTCGCTGTACCCGTCATCCCAGCAAGTTTATTATACATACGGAATAAGTTCTGGAATGTAATCGAAGCAAGTGTCATGCTTTCATTTTGAATCTTTAGGCCTTCTTTAGCCTCAATTGCCTGGTGTAATCCATCACTATAACGACGACCTTTCATCAGACGACCAGTAAATTGGTCAACAATAACCACTTCACCTTCTTCTACTACATAGTCTGTATCACGATGCATCGATACATGTGCACGCAACGCTTGCCCAATATGATGTGTTAAGGTTACATGATTTAGGTCAAATAGGTTCTCAATGTTGAAGTGCTTCTCGGCTTTATTGATTCCCTCTTCCGTTAGTTGTACACCTTTTGTTTTTTCGTCGTACGTGTAATCTGTTTCTCGCTTCAAGGTTGTTACAAATGAATTGGCTTGTGTATATAATGAAGCTGATTTTTGTGCAGAACCAGAGATTATCAATGGTGTTCTAGCTTCATCAATTAGAATAGAATCGACCTCATCAATGATTGCAAAGTTCAACGGTCGCTGAACCATTTGTTCTTTGTACAGGACCATGTTGTCACGTAAGTAATCAAAACCAAATTCGTTATTAGTTCCATAGGTAATATCTGCTTGATATGCTTCACGTTTTTGTTCTTTGGACATTCCATTGGTATTTAATCCAACAGTTAGACCTAAGAATTCAAATAATTGACCCATCTGCTTCGAGTCACGATCTGCTAAGTATTCGTTTACCGTGATAATATGTACTCCCTCACCGGCAATCGCATTTAAATATGCTGGCATGGTAGAGGCTAATGTTTTACCTTCCCCTGTCTTCATCTCCGCAATATTACCGCCATGAAGGACAATTGCTCCCATTAACTGCACAGGGAATGGACGCATATCCAATACCCTTTTCGAAGCTTCACGGACAACTGCATACGCTTCAACTAATAGATCATCCAAGCTCTCTCCATTAGAAAAGCGTGATTTAAACTCTTCTGTTTTATCCTTTAATTGAGTATCGGTTAATCTTTCAATATCTGGTTCCAATGATTCAATTTGGTCCACCATGCTTTGAATCCGATTTAATTCTTTCTTATTACCATCAAATAATTTTTTTAGAAAACCTGCCATCGTTACGCTCCTCTGTTCCAATAGTGAAACAATGCGGATTATCATTAATCCCGTATTTCCTACTCGCTATTACTAAAGTCTCATGATAATAGGTTCACTATCCATTTTTCTTATACATATTTCACTTATTATATATTAAATAATAACACTACTTAAATCTATATGCCAACTACATTGTTATGCTAAACCATCAATAAGTATACAGAAAAATCAAAGGCGATCCCAATTATGAGATCGCCTGTTAGTTCGTCACAAGTTACTATTTTGGTTCGATTAAACCATATTTTCCATCTTTACGACGGTAAACAACGTTAGTATCACCAGAAGCTGCATTTTGGAACACATAAAATGCATGGCCTAACATATCCATTTGTAATACTGCTTCTTCTGAATCCATTGGCTTTAAATCAAATTGCTTAGTTCTTACAATCTCGATATCGTCTACTTCTTCGTCTAATTGTTCCGCTAAATTAGTTGATACAAATTTAGGGACATTATTTTGACGAGGTTTACGATTAACCTTGGTTTTATATTTTCTAATCTGTCTTTCTAATTTATCTACAACTAGGTCAATTGCTGCATATAAATCAGTATGTTCTACTTCGCCTCGTAATAAAAGACCTGACATTGGAATTGTTACTTCAATTCGCTGCTTATCATTATAGACACTTAAATTCACATGTACATCTGAGGTTATAGGACTCTCAAAATATTTTTCGAGTTTACCAATCTTCTTTTCTACGTACTCTCTGATCGCTTCCGTAACTTTTAGATTTACACCACGAATGTTGAATTTCATTAAAGTGTCCTCCTTTATCTATCTTTATATATAGTATACTATCTTTTCCCTTAAAAATCCTGCTTAAACACAGATAAATATTAATTTTATATCTCTAAAAGGAGAGAAAACACTGAGTTTGCCTGCTATGATAAGCTTTACACTACGTTCACATTATTTTAACAAAAGGGATGTCCAACGTTTTAGGACATCCCTTTTTTATCATTTTCGTTTATCCATGAACATGCCATCAACAGTCTGGACATTTTCATATGGATTAGTATATTTTCGGTTAGAATTCTTTTGTTTTTTCATCTGCTTCATTTCTAATTTTAATTCAGAAAAAAGTAGATTCATTTTTTGTTGGATTTTTTGATTGATAGGAAGAAGCTTATTTCCTAGGGCCAATTCTTCATCTGAATATGGCTCTGATAAATGATTCATAAAGCTATCTCTTTTTACGAGTAAAGTATTGAGTTCGTCTATTACTCTTTGGCGATCACTGTTACTTATGTCACCTTCAAGAATTTTTTCCATTTCTTCCGTAATCTCTAGTATCGGTTGAACACGATTCATTATACGTGTTCACCTTGTGCATATTGCTTTTGTCTTGTTTTTAGAATAACTTGCTTCCAAGTATCTCTAAAATCAACCACAAAACCTTGTACTTCAGTTAAAATCTCTATATCATTTTTCAAGTTAGCTTCCATCAAACGTCGATACATAAAATCATATAAAGGCATGATTTGCTTCGAGATTTCAACTTCTTGATCCAATGTAAGCATCAGTTCTTGAATAATAGCTTGAGCCTTTTGGATATTCGTATTTTTTCCTTCGATATTATTTTCTTCAATATCTCTAATTGCTTGTTTAATAAACTTATTACATCCATTATAAAGCATTAGCGTTAATTCACCGCCAGAGGCAGTATTAACAGCATTATTTTGATATGCTTGATATGGTTTATTTAAAGCCATAAGGTAAAACTCCTTTGTAGAATTATTGGATTACATTCCGCCGCCAAACTGTGAGAAGAGCTGTGCTGATTGTGCATTTAATCGTGATATCGCCTGTTCCATTGCATTGAATTGGCTCCAATATCGGCTTTCAACACGCACAAGACGATCCTCAAAGTCTGACATTCTCGTATCTAAATCCTTAATTCGTTTTCCTAATGTATAGTTATCTAGTGTACTTGTTGTTTTACCAGCGCGTTCTTCAATACGTTTCATCATCGACTCAACAGAGTCTTCTAGTTTATTAATTAATCCACGACTCGGATCGCTTTTGTCTTCTGTATTATTAGAGAAGAGCTTATAAACTTCATCAGGATTATCACGTAATGCTTCCTTCAGTTTGTCCTCGTCTATTTTAAGCTTTCCGCCATTCATATAATCTGCAGTTGTCGAGATACCTATTTGAGTTAACGTGGTGACCTCTCCACCTGTATCAACAGAAGAATACCAAGTTTGTCTTAGATCAAATAGCCCACTGGTTAAGATAGAATCTCCTCGAAGGATACCACTCTTCGCTTTTTCTTCCCAAAGTTCTACTTGTTTATCTTCCATTTCCTCTTTTTGCTTTTCAGTTAAGGGCTTATAATCACGATATCTTTCTTCGGTCTGAGATTTGTTAACTAAATCAACAATCTCATTATACTTATCGACGAATTTCATGATGTTGTCGAACGCTGCGTCTACGTTGGTATCTACGGTTAGTTTAACACTTTCTTGGGTGGTATTTTTGAATTCAAAACTTACGCCATTCATTGTGTAAGAATTTTCTTTTGATTCAAATTCAACTGTCGAGCCATTATAATTAAACTTAGCATTCGTTCCACCAGTTTCATTACTATGTTTCATCTTAAGTTCGGTAACAAAGAATGAATCACTAGTAAACCCTATTTCACGGCCTTCAAAACTATTTGTAGTGTTATGATTACCAGTTTTGGTTGTTTCTAAGATTACTCTTTTAGATGTTTCATCGTAAAATGCTCGTACATGTCCTTGATCGGTTATCTTTTTTAATACATCTTTTAATGAATCGCCATCTTCAACATCAACCGTAAATTCCCGCATTCCAGCTTCTTGCCCATCCGAAGCCTCTTGGTAAACATAATAAGAAATGTTTGCACTCGGATCTAAAGCTTCGGTTGGATCAAAGCTTATTGGACCACTCATATTCATCGCAGTAGATGCCAGTTGATTAACCTTTATAGAATAAGACCCTTCAGGAGTACCTGCACTTGCTGTAGCCGTTACGGCACTCTCATTCGATGAACTCACCGTCTTCGAATTATAAGTACTACTCATCTTCATATCTAAAATTAAATTGGTGTCCATCTCATAGAGCTTTTGATAGATTTCACGGTATCCATCACGTTGCCATTCTAATAGTGTTCGGTCTTGCTCCATGCGGTCTAATGGCATTCTTTCCGCAGTCATTAATTTTTGTATGATTTCATCCGTATTTATACCAGAAGCTAAACCGCCAATACGCATTACCATTTTGTTACACCTCTTTTATATCTTCTTATCAATTAAGAACCCCATATATTCACCCATTGCCGCATACATATCTAGTATCTTTTTAGAGGGAATTTCCTTTACAACCTCATTTGTATTCGGATCGACTACAGTTACATAATATTCATTAAGCTCTTCATGCAATTCGAATTTAAGGTTTGTTTTAAGTGGTTCGATAAAATTATTTAAATGTTCAACAGCACTTTTAATTTGATAACCAGTTGGTTCTTGATCTTGTTTATTATTCTGAGTTTCTTGCAACACAGATTTATTCTCTGATGTAATCGTACTAGTGTCACTGTTCTGCAAGGATTGTGATATTACTGAGCTAGATTCTACTCGCATCCCCATGCAACTCCTCACAAGCTTTTTCTTTTATATCGGATAAAAGAAACATAAAGTTAAGTCTTTATTTCTTCCTGCTAATCATTTTTTTGGTGAAGTAGCTTTAATAAATCGACAGACAAGTTCGCTGCTTCATTATTCTGGTTTTGAATATCCAAATAAATTTCTTTTCGATAAATCTCAACTGACTTCGGAGCAGCAATTCCTAGCTTGATTTGGTCTCCTTCTATTGCCAACACTTTAATCTCTATCTCATCACCAATCTGGATCGACTCATTTAGTTTTCTTGTCAGCACTAACATTGCTACACTCCCTTTTCCACAGAGGCAGGTTGAATGAACGCTTTACTATCATACTCATCTGAATTAAGTATGTATTGCTTCCCAAACAACTTATGCTGATTAATAATCAAGGGAGCTTTTAAATTGATTGTACTGGAATCGAATGGTTCTTTTGCTGTTACGATGGTTAACACAATTACATCCTTTTCACTTTCAATTTGTAATGCTTCGATTGTTGGTTCATCTAATTCAAATCGGTAGTCTTTATAAAAATGATACGGATTTGTTACCACAAAAGCTAAGTCCTTAGATTGTACAGATTGAAGAAACTGAAATACAGGGTTACCTGGGATATCTAATAAGACAAATTCTTTTTCATCTAGAAAGCCAGGTAAACCAAATGAAAATTGGATAATTTGTTGAGTTGAAATCTCAACTTCTCCTAAATATTTTGTTTGTATATTCATGCTTGTCACCCTTTCTTATTCTGGAAATATATTTACAAAATCAATCTCTAAGCTTTCACGTTGAGCAAGCGTTATATCAACCGAACCTGGTATATAGTTTATTTCAGGCTTATTTACTCGAGATTCTATAACCGGTTTATTAGGTTGGATGTTTATATCTAATTTAGATGGTTCATAGTTTATCTTAACGGCGTTCAGAGAAGGAATAAATTTTATTCCTAGAGCACGTGGTGGTTCATGAGCATTTTGAAATGCTTGACTAACTAAAGGATTCCCTTTGTTTTCAATTTTCATGAGTTCTGTTCCTTGGGATGCTCTTCTTCCCGTACCCTCGGCGACAGCTTGTTTTCCGTCTTGTGCGAATTTCTCTATTAATCTGGATACACTTCTAAGATTCATATCTTCCCATGCCTGTGTTTGATCAATGGTTAGTTTAGAAGGAGTGGTTCGCATTGATACTTCCGCATGTGGCTGTTGAATGGACAAATCCGCTTTAGGTTGTTGTATTTCTTGTCTTGCAGGTTGTGTCGTGATGCTTATCCTCGCCATCTGTGATTGCATTCGTATTTGTGGTAATTCCATGCTAATTCCTCCTTCTTAGAAAAACTCGCATTCGCTCGTCCTTTAGCGAAGCAACTACTTGTGATACTCCATGAGAGACTTCTCGAATAGACTTCATGCAGCTTTGCGAGGAGAATTACTTCCTCGAATTATCTTAAGTACGACGAACACTCTTTGTGTTAGTTTTTTCTTATGCCGGCGGGAAAGATTGTTATACTTTCCTATCTGCTAAAAACAGTAAAACCCTAACCCCTTATTCGGGCTAGGGTTTTGTTTACCGTAGAAAATCTAGTAATGTTGGTTGTATGATTCTAGAGCCTGCAGAGAGTGCTGCGCGGTGTACACTTTCCTGTGTGATTAATTGTGTGATTACTTCTTCGTAATCAATATCTTCGTTATTTGACATCATTTCCGTTGCAGAGATTTCTTGTGAACCTAAACGATGCTCAATTAGTTCTAGACGGTTCATTCTTGCTCCAAGGTCTGCACGAGCATTTAATACATTATTAATATTTTCATCTAAGAGTGCGATACTTTTTTCGATTTCACCTTGATCGCCACTTTCTAATGCGGTGATAAAACTATCCACATTTCCGAATGCTTCTGCACCAAATACTTCATCAGCATTAACGTTTACCTTGATTTTAATCCCATTAGAAACTTCAATATGGACATCTGTAGTGTCGGTAGGATAACCTCCGTCAATTGGTTTTACATCTGTTTTCGTTCCGTTAAAGATGTATTTTCCATTGACTTTTGTGTTACCAATATCTATTAAATGGGTTTTAAGTTGTTCTACTTCTTCCATGATATTGTGGCGTTCCCCAGTATCATACGTGTCGTTACTAGCTTGTACGGCTAGTTCACGTAAGCGTTGTAGAGCTTTCGTTGCTTGGTCTAGTGCATCATCTGAATTATCCATCCAGTTATGAACTTCATTTGTGTTTCGTTGATATTGCTCTACTTCTTTTAGCTGACTACGATAATCCATTCCTTTAACAGCAATAACCGGGTCATCAGAAGGTCGGTTAATCTTCTTACCTGTTGTAAGCTGATCCATATATGTGCCCATATTCGTGTAACTGTTGGACAAATTACGTAGCATATTATTCGATAACATCGATTGTGTTACGCGCATCTATTTCCCCTACCTTCCTACGATTCCTAAGTTATTAATGATTCGGTCTAATATTTCATCCATTGCCGTCATACTTCTTGCCGCAGCATTATAGGCATGCTGGAATTTAACCATATTGGTCATTTCTTCATCTAATGACACAGAGCTCACAGACATACGCTGTTCTTGTACCTGTGATTTAAGTGCACCTGTATTGGCTGACATACGATTAGCTTCTTGTGCAGCAACACCTAGGCTCCCAATTACACCTTCATAGAAGCTCTTTACAGAGGCATCTACTCCTAAAGGACCACCAATTTTATCATTAAATACATTCGCTAGTTTTGAAGCATTTTGGCCATTTCCTGTTTCATTCGCAACAGCACTAGCAGCTACTAAAGCAGGATCATCCATTATCTCTTGCGCTACAATTATATTCCCGTCGGCATCTTTAACAAAGAAGTCTGTACCAGCAACTCCATTTAAATCAAATCCACCTTTTTGGACATCATTAAATGCAGTGGTAAACTCCGTTGCAAGTGTCTGAATGTCTTCTAGTACATTCTTATAACTTACGGCATTAGGATCAGAGCCATCGTAACCGTGAGCATCAATTAATGATTTAAGTGAACCGGTTGGTAACCCTTGTACAAGGTCATTACCTAATTTAATTTCATTGACTTCATCTGCCTCAGCAAGAGAGAACTGCTGGAAGGTAGATCCTGTATCAGAGGTTGGATCTACCAAGTAGACTGGCCCATTAGGTAGTGACTTTCCACTATCATCTACAAGTTCAATTTGTGTTAAACCAGCAGCATTATCTGGAGAGCTTTCAGCACTTTCTTTACGATGAACTTTTATATTTACAATACCAGATAATTCATCAATTAAACGATCTCGATCATCATATAGATCATTTGCTAAGTAGCCATGAGGCTCTGTTTCTTTTATTTGATTATTGATTTGGTCAATCTGACGAATAATAGAGTTAGCATCTTTGATGGTAACATCTACTTGTTTACGAAGATCAGACTGCATATTTTCTAGATTACTAGTTAAATAATTAAATGTATCTGCTACCGCTTGTCCACGCTGTACCACGACAGATCTTGCCCCAGTATTTTCAGGGTTAACAGATAAATCCTGTAGCGATTGCCAGAATTTGTCCATTGTATTAGATAAACCACTTTCAGATGGCTCATTTAATAAACTTTCCATTCGATATAGGGAATTGGACATGGTTTCCCAATATCCTGATTTACTATTCTCCGCTCGATACTGTAAATCTAGGAAACTATCACGAATACGTTCCACAGAACCAGCTTGGACCCCTTGTCCAAGTTGTCCTGGGATTTGTGGACGATTACGTGCACCGTTTGGGTAGGCTGGTAATGTCTCAAAGTTCACACGTTGTCTGCTATACCCCTCTGTATTTGCATTAGAAATATTATGACCAGTTGTATATAAAGCTGATTGTTGTGTAAATAGCGCACGTTTCGCCATTTCCAATCCATGGAATGTACTCATTGACTTTCTCCTTCATTAAAAGTTTCATTTAAGCTTTCGAATCGAATACGGATCGATTCACGGCTGGTGGTTGATTGTCTTTACCATAGTTCATATTTTTTAATGATGGACTCATTAGATCAATCGAAAGTTGAACAAATTGCATCGATTGCTGAATCAATGCCATATTTAACTGTTCTTGCTGTTTTAATTTCACAATCGATTCGGTTAATTTGACAGCACTTTCCTCTATTTTCTTCTTTTCTGAGTCATCATTTAGCTGATTCAACAAGTTGGTAACTGTTGCATCTTCAGAAGTATTCCCATGATTTGCAAACCATGCATTTACTTCTTTTTGACGATTCTCTTCCGCTTGCTCTAATTGCTGAACCATTTTTCGTTCCTTCACCAAAATAGTTTGTAATTGTTCCACATTACCCTTTTTAACTACCGCTGTTTTCTCTTCTGAAAGCACGATTAGTTGGTGATGGATCTTTGTTAGGTTATCTAGTTTTTCAATAATTGATTGTACGGACACTGATGCCGTCCCCCTCTTATTGCTTCGACCAAAAATCGATCATTTTTTGCGCAGTTTTTTCATAATTAATTTCATATTGTCCAGATTCTACTCGATTCTTAATTTCTTGGACATATGCTTCACGTTTTGCATTTACTTTTGTATTTTCTTGCAGTTTCATTGCTTCGGAAGAAATTTCTAATTGGTCTTGTTGCTTACCAACTTTTTTCATTTCCATCTGTTTTTGTATTTGATTTTTATATGGATTAAAATTCGTTTGATTCGGTCCATTAACCTTCATTACATCACCCCATCATTTTTCGAACAACCATACGCCCGAACTTATCTCTATATTTATTATCGGTTAGTTTTATCAAATTTAAAGTATTATCTACGATGTTTATCAAGTGTATAATATACACCTTGAGTTGTTTTTACGTCTTTATTCCGTTCCACTACCTTTTCCAGTGCTTCATGTTGTTGTAAGTCACTTTTCAGTTCTTCAGAACAATTCATACATAACTTCCCTGAAACAATTAAAGTCCCACATCTTTCGCAAGGAAATCCTAGTTTTGGGAACATGGATGTACGCAGTCTTTTTTCCTTAATAAATTTAGTAATTAAGGTTTCTTCAACCCCTGTTGCTTCCACTACTTCAGTAAGGGTAGCTTCTCTATTCTTTTGTTGCTTTAGAAATTCATATACTTTCTTAAAAGCTGCTTCTTCCTCTCTATAACAATCACGACAAATATCTTTCAATTGTTTCACATATACTTTTCCACATTGGGAGCAATTTGCTAATTCTGCCATCTGATTTTCTCCTTACTACATTATCATATCACATCAACTAACCACGAACTAATGTGTACGTGTATACATTAGGACAGCCAGCTTTTTTTAATAGACTAGCTGCATGACGTAAAGTAGTACCCGTTGTATATATATCATCGACAAGAATTACTGGATTGTTTAGTGTTTGGTGAAGAATAAAAGGGTTCTTAGTGGAGATTCTTTCCATTCGTGTTTTTTTGGACTGCTTTTCTCCGTGTACACGAGTTAATATATCCAAGGTTTGAATTGGTAAAAAAGAGGCAAGCATGCTAGCTTGATTAAAGCATCTTTCTTGAAGTCTCTCACTACTAAGAGGAATTGGGATTGCTACAGCTGCTCTTAACTTTTTAAAATTCTGCTGAAAGTGTTGCTTAAACGATTGCTCAAATACATGTCCAAGTTCATAATCCCCACGATATTTCCACTTGGCTATCATGTCCTGTATATGGGTTGTATATGGGAAAACAGAGTAATTATATTCCATTATGTCCTCCCCGTGATGATAGTTCTCCCACCACAAACAATCCTGACAAACATCTAAATGTGATTCGCGACTACACCTCTTACAACGTTTTCCGGATAGTGGAACCAACTCTTTCTCACATGTTCCGCAGATTAGCTGTGCTTTTGTAGGGAATATTACATTGCTCCAATTCACCTCCAACAACAATTCATCGTGACACCAAAGACAATTCATAATGAAAAACCTCCCCTTTTATTCATTGTTTTTATGGAATGTACCGCCTGAACCATTGCATCGGTTTTTCCATCATGAAGAAAAATCACTTCTCCTGTTGGGTCATCTGCACTCCTTCCTGCTCGGCCAGCAATCTGAACTAGTGCTGCTTCATCAAATACATCGTGCCCCGAATCTAATACGACTACGTCAACAGATGGGAATGTCACGCCACGCTCTAAAATGGTGGTAGTTACTAAGACATCAATTTTCTTGTTTCTGAACTGTTCTATCTTCTCCACTCTCTGTTCATCCTCGGAATGAACCGAAACAATGTCACCTAATTGGTTTCGATGACTCTTTTGTAAATTTAATTGAACTTCTTTAGCTAAATGAATGGATGGTACGAATATCAGTAGCTGCCTCTGCCTGTTCTTTCTATTGGTAATCCATTCGAGTAGGGTTTTGGGAATTTTTTGTTGTCGTAAACTTTTCTTTAGTGCGTAACAGATCTTCAGTGTGGGAACAGGTAATGGGTTGCCATGATAGCGAACAGGTACAAATGTATGAGGGAGTTTCTTCAAGGCTATTCGTAGACGAAGATTTTGTCTTGGGGTTGCAGTTAGATAAATGGTAGTGCTTTTTTCTTTTTTAGCTCTATTTACTGCAAAAGGCAGGGACTCATCATTATGGAAGGGAAAGGCATCTATTTCATCGATAATTACAATATCAAATGTTTGGTAGAATCGTAGGAGTTGGTGGGTCGTTGCTATAATTAACTGGGATGAGCCTGTTTTATCGTCACTTCCACCATATAATGCTTGAACAGGGACCTTCTGAAACGCTGCTTGGATACGAGGCTTAAGTTCCCGGACCACATCCGCCCGTGGAGTAGCAATACAAATTCGTTTCCCAAGCTTTAGAGCAGCTTCAATTCCTGGGAATAGCATCTCTGTTTTCCCAGCACCACAAGCAACCAATAATGAGGACTTAAATATAATTAAACAAGATTCTTTTTAAATTTATCGCTATTCCTTTTACATTTCGGACAAGGAATTAAATTATTAGTTCCAGCAATAAACATATCCTCATCATTGCAAGTAACGCATTTTGATTTTACTGAAGTAACTTTTTTCTTTTTCTTTGCAATATCAACTACAGGAGCTTTCTTAGGTTTTCCGATTGTAACTTTCAACCCTAGTATCTTAAATTCAATTCCGATATTCAACTTTCTAATTAAATCGTTTAATTTATAACCAATGTAAATTCCTAAGACGATTCCGATCAGTAGCATAAGAGTGCCTCCTTTTTTCAATAGGATGCGCTTTTATTTACTTTTTATTCAAAATAGTACGATTAAAAAACCATAGCCGAATACTCCAGCAACTCCTAGCTTCGCAAAAGTTTTACTAATCATACTACAGAGTGCATATACTCCTATTGATACTCCGACAAGTATCGGGATGGCTGAAATATATTCTAGAGCTATATCAGTCATCCCCTCTTTCATTTTTACTCCAATCCAGTCTCCTACATATTCCATAGGTGCTTTGATTTCCATTAAACCACACCGTCCATTGAATCGACTAACACATCTAGAACCATTGGAGCAATCATTACTAGTAAATAGCCCATTCCGGCCTTCTGCATCATACTAAAGCCTTTATCACTGTTTCCTATCATAACGAATATGGCACCGCCTAAAACAACAACCATGGCTACTGGGTAGGCTAGACCTTGTATTAATTCTATTAGTGGATTAAAAGCATCCATCATTTTGGCTTTAACCGATTCATCAGCTGCATAAACAGTTCCAGGAATAAACGGAGCAGCTGCTAAAGGCATTAACGATAAAGTAGGTGGTTTGACTACTTCATGTTCACCTCGCATAAACTCCTTAAAATCATAAGTTTTTGTCCGCATGTTCTACCTCCTCATAATTCTTTCCTGTTAGCTTTTGATATACATACAACAGGTTAGCGAGATGGGCAAATTCTTCCATGGATCCATAAGACTTTAGGTCTTTAATTTTCTCTGCAGTTATCCTAATCATTGATTCCTTTTCGCTATCTGTCATTTTCAGGTTAGTCAGTTTCAAATAAACCCCTCCTAATTATTCGCATTCATCCGGTTTCTCATATTCCCCACTAAAGAAGTAATTCCAATCAATAACAATAAATTCTCCATCAAAGTGCTCTTTAGGCTCATTAGTTGATATCAGTATCCAAGAAAACATCAACATCCAACCCCTCGCACAATTCTAGTAAACTGTCTCTTCTGTATGGTGTAGTTGTTACCCATATGATCTTAGGCATACCTTTGAATGAATTTCTTTCTATGAATCTCCTATACTTATCAATTTTTACTTTGTTCTTTTTCATTTTTTGCTGATTGTCTATTTCAATAATGTGGTACTTCCCATTGCGGATGAACCTGGCATCTGGAATAACAACAATTTCTGCCTTTGTTCCTTCTCCACTGATTAGCTTAACTTCATTCTTCCAGTCTTTTGGTTGGTTGAGTTGTATATAGAGATCATTGCGCATTAGGTAATGTTTTGCTGTGATAATTTTAGTTCGGATAGTGCTGCAGTTTATTTTTTCGCGACCTTCTTTGCTAAGGTAATAGATTTTCTGTCCGTCATAAAAGTGGTTTAGATAGGGCTCCATTTGATCTAGAATTCGATAGGTATTCCTAAAGCCCAACCCATGCAAGATTTGAATTTGCTTAACAGTGAGGTAATCAAGATTCTTTAAACTCAAAAGGATTTGCTCTTGGCGTTCTAGTGTCTTTGGTCGCACCTAAACCCTCCTTCTTGATGATGTGAGGTTTAATAATTTTATTTATCATTTCTTCTTCCATATATGGAGTTTGGACTATATAATTTCTCACCCTTCTAAAGATGGCTCTACCTTCAATCTCTGGAATATCTTCCGCTCCGTTTTCATCTAATACAGCTCTGCTCTGAGCACCTGTTTCTAGTCGAAAACATACTCTAGCTCCAATGTTGGCACGTACTTGAGACGGGAGCGTCTCGTTCGTTGGGTACTGGGTCGTGTATATGAGTCTGTAGCCAGCCGCCCTTCCTCTTCTCGAGATATCCGTAACTAATTCTTTACATTCGTCATCCAGATCTGCAGCTTCATCAATCACAATAAAATCTCTTTCTTTTTGACCTGCTCTTTTAATATCTTTGAATCCTTTTTCAAATAGGTATTCGAGCTTGTTATTCATATCTTCTTGAATGGCTTCTAGAACTACTTTTGCTTCCTTCACATTTCTACCAAAATTAATAGCCTGCTTCATGTCCCGGAAAGGCCCTAATTCTGCCCCGCCTTTTAAATCGATTAAATGGAAGCGTACTTGATCTGGTTTATTGCTTACCAAAACTGAGATTAATAGTTTCACAAATTCAGATTTTCCGAAGCCAGTAGCTCCGGCTACAATCATGTGAGGTCTCTCTTCAAAATCATGCAAAATAAAGTCTTTATAAGTGAAGCCTATTGGTACCTTCCATCCTCTTACTTTTCCTAACATTTTTTCATCAAATAAATAAAGCTTTTCTAAACCTTTTTCATAGACTCGTATTTTTAGCATCCCATCAAACTCCATTTCTATCTTTTTATCAAGCTTTACTCGATTCTGAATAATATCTTTTAATTGCTTTACGACATCTCCCTTCCAGTCAATATTTTTTAAGTTTGCTAGATTAAGATCCGGTCGACTTTTATTATTTAGGCCATCAATAAATTTTTGTTCTACATCCTTAAACTGTTGAAAAGATAACCCTAGAGGAACTTTATAAACGTATTCCGTGTGGTTCTTATGCTTTGTTTTCCGATAAATTCGGATACTCCCTTCCTTTGTTTTAAGACCTGCATAGTCAGCAATCTTAATAATTTTTTCATGATCGTTAGCAGCGTTTTTGTTTTTAAAATAAAAACTTGTTCCAGCAATTCCTGCCATGCTTGCTGTAGACAATAACTCGAATAGCATTCACGCACCTCCATTCTTGGTATCTTGTAAAGATAGTCCCTTGGCTATTGCAACTTGGTAAAACGGCTAGAATAGCTTAATTTTAAAGATTTGCGCCCATTCTAAAAGTACAATCTTTGCTGCAGTCGTTGTATTTTGGTTTGCATATTAGATTGTATGGTGCCACATCTTATACTATGCCAAAATGGTATAACTTTTTTTGAATAAAGGATTTTACCAGGTAAATATCGAAATAATAAAAAGGTGATCATAATGAAATTAAGAATCGGGGAAGCCATTAAAGAGAACGGCTTTACTAATAGGCAAGTAGCAAAAGCTCTAGGGGAAGATGAAAATAATATTTCCAGGTACATTCATGGGCGTAGAAAAATTACCCTTTTAAAGGCTGCAGAAATAGCAGATATAATCGGATGTAGTTTAGATGATTTGGTTGAGAGGGAACATAATAACAGAAAAACCTTCTTATAAGGAAACTTTTCCTGAAAACAACTATAGAACACCAACAAAATCACTAATTTCAAAATAAGTTGAAAACTCCTTTTCTATGCAGGGTTACAGCTTCAAATTATCGAATTATTATACTAAGATAATTAAGGAGTGAATTAAAATGGAAAAAGAAAAAGAAGAATTTCAGCCATATTTTGATGGAAGAAGAATTGTTTACCCCGGGGCCACACCTTCTGAACAAGATGCGTTTGAATACCTCGACAGAAAAGATCCTATGTTAAAGCGATATTTTGAAAATGGAAGTGTAACGGATGGAAGAACTAATCAAAAAGTACATCGCCATACCTATGGCTATAGCAGTTTTTAAACAGGATAAAGAGAAGTTCAGTGAATTTCAATTGAGGAATCTTTACGAAGATATGATTGATTCGATAATCGAACGAATGCACCAGGACTATTTTAAAATTAAAACTGAATTATTAACCAAGCATCATATTGAAATTAAACGTATCAAAAAGGGAAAGTATGAAATTAATAAAGAAATGGTGGAATTTAAACCTGAAGAATTGAAGGAAATGACAAAGCAGTTAATGACTGATTATTCACACGGGAAAAAGGCTGCAAGATTTGAAGTTAAAGATCGTCCTTGGAATGAGTAAGCCCCATAGTTATGGGGCTACTTTTTATTAACTATATAAATTTTCTTTCCTACCTTTTTTACATTAATATATGTGTTGTTAGTTATTTTATCTGCACTCTTTCTTGAGATTATAATTTTGTTTTCGCTATCTTGATAGACATTAAAACCGAATATAGTAAACAAAACATTTAGATAAAACAAATTACTATTAACATAGAAAATACCAATAACTAAAAATAATAAGGCATTTATTATAATTGAATTTAAATTTCCTTCTTCTAAGGTAGTAAGTGGTACTACGTAGGTAATAAAGTAACTTAAAATTTCACTATTTTTATTCTCCAATCCGTGGAAAGTTTCTTCAGAGTTCAATTCACAGAAGCAAAAGTACAAAAATGTTAATAGTGAAATCAAAATTAACACCATAAAGAATCCAAATGTTACATAGTGTTCTAATAAATTCTCTTTAATGCTTTGTTCAAAGTCATAAAATTTCACAATTAATATTACATATAGAGGTAAAAATGATGAGACAAATAATAGCACCTTGTAAGTTTTTGTTATCATTTTCTAGTTTTACCTCCTTTACCTTAAATTAGATATTAAAATCATCTATCCCTTTTCTATTTGCCAGGACTGTTCTATAATATGCATCTCTCATTAACATTGTTATATCAGTTAATTGTTCTTTGTCGTCATAAATAATTTTTGATTTTTCATCATTGAATTTAATATTTAAATCAAACAATTCCACAACCTCAGGTGCGTTGTCGAAATGCTCGTGAAACAACCTTATAATTTCTGGATTAGATTGTATTTTAGTGAGTCTTCTAATGATTCTTGCATCACCTAAACAATCCTCCTTAAATTGATCGAAGTTTTCGATCTTCGTACCACCTTGTACTTCTCTTAGTACTAATTGAGCGTTTTCTTTAAACTTCTCTCTTAGGTTGAATATACGTTCAGCCGCAATATGACTAAAAAATATAAGTTGATTATCTAAGGAGATAGCATCGATTCCCCCGTCTATTGCTATCAATTTATTATCTTCTAGTATATTAAATGTATCAGCAACTTTTCTAATCCAGAAACCTTTGCGAATACTTTTTAACTTGTGGTTTTTTCTAAAGAAATAAATAAACTTCGGATCTTCACCATTATTATTTATTCTTAGTTTAAATACTAAGAAACTAACTTTGTTCGGATCCATTTCTTCGGTAACTGTTTCATCAAACAAGTTGATAACTTCAGAATAATTTCCAACATAATCTGTATCACATACTGAATATTCATCATTCTCATGCCCACTTGGATTGAATGTAACCGAGTTAAGGTTAGCTTGTATTTTATGGTCTATATTTTCAATAAATAATTTAATGACTTCCTTCTGTACATCATTAGAAACACTTGGTTCGAACGAACTATATCTTGTGCCATTCTTTGATACAAATAAAACAGATAACCTTCCATCTGGTTCTTGAAATTCCCGCAGTTTTTGAATTATATTATTTAAATCCATATTTATCCCCCTTTTGTAGATAAATTACATATTCTACAAAAGATGACTATTTTCCTGCTTTTTTGTAAAAACGTTTCCAATTGGAACGTACGTTCCTATGATAGCATGTAGAAAATACTTTGTATATAGTTTTTAGGTCCTTATTTTAAAAATCCCTCCTGCTTCCACAAGAGGGATTTTTTTTGGTCTTATTTTATATCCAGAGCTTTTCCGAACTCCTTCTAAGTGGTCCACCAGACCCCCATGAATTCTATACTAGAATAAGTTGTCTATGCTTATTTTAGTTTATTTAATTGTAGCACCTGTGGAAGGATGCACATAGATATTAACCTTACCAAAGTCTTGAGTCTGAATAGTTACTACATGAGCTTGAGGTTTATCAAGCACTTGATATTGCAGTCCACCAAACTTCTTAGGATTCAAGAAGCCTTTTTCATTACCTTTAACTGGTGCTTTATTAGTTGGATAAACTCTCCATCTTGACTCCGTTTTTGGTAGATAAAGAGTTTCACCTTTGCTACCTGGCAACTTAATTTTTTGGCCAACAAAAATCAAATTTTTGTCCTTAATTTTATTTAGTTTAACAAGTACATCAACCGTTGTGCCGTGATTCTTAGCAATTTTTGAAAGTGTGTCCCCAGCTTTTACGACATATACATTACCGGAAGCAGATACAGGATACAGATCCTTGTTCAAGTAATCAACAGGGTTGACCGCGTTGCTTCTTTGACTGTTCCAGGTACCCCTATGAATTTCAAAGTGTAGATGTTGGCCTGTAGAATCACCGGTACTTCCCATAAGTCCAATAACTTCTCCCTGCTTAACAATATCACCAACATGTACTCTACGAGAGCCACTAAGCATATGTGCATAGAGTGTTTCCCAAGTTTGCCCTTTAATATTATGACGTATGATAATGCATTCACCATATGAGGTGCTTACATAAGACTTTACAACCCTTCCAGCTGCAGCTGCTTTAATTTCCTGACGTCCAGGTTGTGCGAAGTCTGTTCCAGAATGAAAAGAGACCACACCAGTTATCGGATGCGGTCTACTCTTACTAAAATGACTTGTTATTCTTTTTACTGTTGGGTAAATAAATGTTACTCCCATTACTCAACATCTCCTCTCGGTTTTTTATAATTTCGTGCTTGAATACTATCACTTAATCCTTTAGTTGTTGGATCATTGAGTGCATTCCAAACACTGACTAGGACAAGCGCTACTACGTAAGGGTTTGATAAGGCTTGTACAAGTACATCACCTAATACCACCCAAGTTGTTAAATCCTCAAATCTAATTCCCATATACCCAATAATAGGTACCAGGATTGATAGAATTAATTGTGTATAGAATACTGGGTTTTTGAATCTTACTTTCCAGTTGATTTTCATTTGTGCTCACCTCCCTTCGAAAAAAGTGTTTTTATTTGCTCATCATGTCTGGTTGTTTTTTTCTCTAGAGAATTAACTTTTGAATCAAGCAATTCAAGTTCTTTGTCGGTCCTAATCTTAAAACTTTTTAAAGTATCGTTGAGTAAATCAATCGAGGTTTGTAACGGTTTAATAACAATACTTTTAAACAAAAAAATAGCGATTCCGCCAAGAAACGAAATCACTGCCATTAAGCTAGCAAGTTCTTGTATAGTCATTTTTGACCTCCCTAATTAAGGCATAAAAAAATACGCTATTACTAGCGCTGAATAAATTAAGCTATAAATGAATCTCCAGTAATCACTTCATATTCTGCAGGAGTAATTTCTCCGTATGGATTTTCTTCAGTAATAACGGCAAATTTCAGTTCTTCCTTTGTAACCCAATTACGCTTGTAAGCCAGATCCCAAAATTCCACTTTCATACACCAACTTTCTGTATTTTCATCAAATCGAATTTTGTTTTAGCCATTTCGCTGCCTAACATATCTATATCTTTTTGCAGCTGCATGTTCTTAAACTTTTCATTAATAAGTTGTTCTGCGAGTAGATCTACTTCTGATTTAGGTGGCTCAGCATTTCGAATTTCTTCCAGTTCTACTTGTGTAAGGCGTTTTCCATCTTCATTGTATGCTCCTTGTTCTTTTACTTCAGTGTAACCTTCAGGAATTGCGTTAGGATCAACAACAATACCGTCCGTAAAATCTAACGTTTCATCTTCACGTTTTTTGTAGACTACAATTTTCATAGTTTTACCCCTCCGCCCTGAATATACCGTTTATCTTAATAAAATTTGTACTAGTTCTTCCGTCATGTAATCGAACCTCTCCAGCACTTCCTATGTCAATCCCTAAATGTTTCCACCCGCTACTAGATTGCAGCCCTGAAATATAAGCATAGTTTTTTGGACGATATCCTATTGGAAGGATAAAAATCACTGCACCTTCTGTTGTTGGACCCCCAGTAGCAATTCCCTGAATATGGACGAAACCAAATTCGTCTTTCATAAATCTAAGACCGTCATACATGTGACTAAACCCATTTAGTAGCGTCGGTTTAATCCAATCTTCTTGTTTTCGATTAGCCTTCTGTAAATAAAGATTATCAAAATCTAGACTTCGTTCTTTTATTTTAGCAATTAATTCATCAACAACAGAACCAAGGTTATTTGGATAGGTTGTGACTATACTTTGTATTGGATTAGATAGATAAGGCATGAAAAGGTAATCTACAGTGTAATGCGCGTTAGGGTCGTATTTATCAGGTGTAATAAAAGCTTTTTCATTTCCGTAAGCTAGTAATGAATTAAACAACCAATTATGCGTATCGTCATTACCGTTTTTGTATATCCGTAGTATTTTGCTTACAGGATAATGGAATTGTTCATCTCGGCCTTTTTGATTTGTAATGTAATATGTGAAATCACTAGATAGGTAGACCTTTATAGTTTCCCTAGCCACCATGCCTTCTAATACTTCAAGGTGATTTACGCCTTTATTTAACTTCAATTCTCCGAATGATTGAACTTGTTGTATTTCAGGTTTTGCTAATTGGTATATAAGTCGGTAGGGAGTAAATCTTGCATCTAATGTTGTTGGAAGTGTTGTTATCATATTAGGTCTAACTCCATTTACATAATCATAAATGGCTATCCAGCCCTTTTCTCCAGTACCGTTATATTGATTGTTAGCATTTAGACTGTCGCGCATTTTATATCCTAAGAAATACGCTTTAATTTCTTCTACTGTTGGTGTGTAACCGTCTCCCCAACCAGAATCAGCGTTAGAAACTGAAATCCATATGTCTCCGTTGTTTCTATCCGTTGTTAGTTGGTCTTTGTCACTAAGAGGGTCTACAATATTGATTATTTTACCATCATATTTTACAACCCTTGCAAAATCATCAGATTCACCTAGCATAACACCATGTAATACGCTGTTTATCTTAATGTGCTTATAGCCACTTTTATTGTTTGTCCAAGAGACCGTTTGTGAGCTATCTAAAATGACTTCTTTTTTACTGGCAATTTTAACTAATTCGCTATCACGTACTTCTAATTTATCACCTTCAAAGAAGTGGTCTTGAATAGATAGCTGAGATAATACTTTATCTGTTTCATCTTTCACTTGAATGGTTGGAAAACGGATTGGTTGAATATTGGCTACGAATGGTTGCGCGACTGTTCCTTCGTTTATCATAATGTCTTCAAAGATGGCTTCACCCATTGTTAAATTATGAAGGTTAATCTTGATTTCAGCAGTTTCAGGAGAAGTTGTAAAGGTTACTTCCTGAACACTAGAATTCACAACTGTTTCTAAAATAACTCTACTAGAATTGTAGTAATGAACTTTTATTAATCCAGTGTGATTTAATCTAAAAGTATAGGTAAAATTAGGTTTTACCTTAATCCATATTTCAGAAAACTCATCTGCACCTGAAGTGTTATTGTGTATAATCTTATTCGGTGTACTAACTGCTGCATTAGCATGTAACTTCCACAGTCCACTATCAAACAATGGAACTAGGTTAATAGCTTCATCTCCATCAAATGCCAAACTAGAAACCAGCGTGTCTCTTTCAGTATTAACAACATTCGTCCCGCGCTGAAGGGTAACTGCTTCAACAACCTTATTCCATATTTCATCTTGAGTACGATTTAACTCAAGATCAATTTTGTCCATGTTATCGTTTTGTGCTTCAACATCATAAAATTCATCCGGTATAGGCTTCGTTAAACCGTAATTAGTTGTCTGGTTAGGCATTAAGTTAACACATCCTCTCGTAATTGCTTATGTGTAAAGGCGGCTAATTGAGCATGAGTAAACTGACTTAATAAACTATGTTGGTTATAGCGTAATTCAACGGTTAAAATCATATTCTGCGGTGTAATACGCTCTAGCATTATGACTACTGCATCAAACTGGCCTTTAACGGTAAGTTCTATTTTTACTTTTAGTTTTTTACCAGCTATGTCACGAGTCATCACATAACCATTCTCCCCCAACAAACTATCTAGTAGCTGCTTAAGCACAGAATTGGAATAAGGAGCCTGCTCTTGATAACGAGTAAGAAGTCTAAATCTACGAGTTTCAATCGTATCAGTTGCCGGTACGTTAATTTTCAACATTTTTTCTTGTCTTGCAAGTCCTTCTTCATCAGCTGTAAGGATAAATCGATTATTTAAACTCTGTTCAATAGCTTCCCAAGTTGCTTCCAGCGGATTTTTCTCCACGTTAGCAATTTCAACTACTTCTTTTACTTGATGAAGTACTGGAGGTAAATAGCTTAATATATCAACGTCTCTAGCCAACTACAACACCACGTTTCGGAATAGCTTCTTTATCTAGTTCAATATTTGAAGTCCCACCATTCAGTAGGGTGTTAGCGATATCAATGACACCAGGAACACCTAAAAGTCTAGTTTCAATCTGAGATATTCTTACAATTAACCCTGCATGATCTTCCTCATATGTTTGAGCCTCTGCCCATAATTCGGATAGCTCTTTAAAATAGTTATCAATTGTACTTAACACATTAGTTTCGATATCAGGCCAAGTCCATCCGCTCTGATAGGTGATATTTAATGTGATATCTATATTTGTTTCATTAACCTCTGAAACAGTCACGATATGATCAAGAGGTGCTGTTCCAACTCCCTCACCCTGAGCAGTTAGTGGATCTACTGCTTGTTGAACAGAATCGATTAGGGTTTGAGTAGGTTTTTCGTATTGCGAGTTTATGATTGTTAAACCAACAGTACCTGCTCCGTACTTAGCACGATACACACGGACACCGCCAACACCTTCTAATGCAACAACTTTTGCTTTATAATCTGCACGATTACCACCAAAGGCAACTGAATTAAAACTATTAAAATAGCGCCTACGAAAGTCCTCTGTATCTTCCTCATCCTCACCGGGAATAAGGACCTCCGTTAGTTCTGCACTGGTTAAACCATCAATATACTCGATTGGTATTAAGGTACCTAAGTATAAGTTACCTATATTACCTTCCGTTTCGCACTCCAGGATAAACTCTCCAATAGCAATTCGTTCAGTAACAACATAATTCAAATCATCTAGGCTAAAACGAGAGCCAATAGGGACATCTATATTAAATACACCCTTCAGCTTGGCTTTTGATGCAGTGTAAGGTTTTAAACCTCTTTCTGAAGCTATTCGAATTAGATTTTCTCTTGGAGCAGTATCGGCGAATACCATATCATTGTTATGTTTTATCGTAATAAGCATTTGTGCCGTTTCAGCGCTATTGGCAGCAGTAGCAGTATAGATAATACCTGTTTCTCGCTTATCGAGTGAGTCATCAACTCCTGCAAGTTTCCGCTCCATTAGATCTTCATATGTTGTATTTAAGTCGATTGGTTCCACCATCAGTAGTCCACCTCGCTTTCTATCTCAATATCTCCATAAATGGTGTGGGCAACGTATTTAACATGGACTTTCTTTTTAACGGCCGTAACCTCAAAAGAGTCTACTGCTGTTATTCTGTCATCTTGTAATAAGCACTCTTGTAAACGCCTTGGTATTTCAGATGCTACATAAGCAGTAGGCATCCCGTATAAATCTTGCAGTTCTATACCAACATCCCAGCTATAAATGATGTGCTCATATCGTTCAATAGAGGTCATTAAAAAAATCGCTTGTCTAACAGCTTCTAAATCATCAACGAAGCCTACACAGCGATTTAAATCTAAATCTAATTTAAATGTTTTGGATGGTTCCATTTCTTCCTCAAAATCCAGTGTTAAACCATCATTTTCTAATTGTTGAGGAATCATATCATCACTCCTTATCGATGATGATGTATTGTTGGCCACCATGAGAACGTATCATAGTGACTAGATCACCTGGTCTAAGACCGTTATAAACTGTATAAGTTTGTTTAGGTCCGCCGTCTATACTCATTTCAGTTACATAATCTGTAACAGCTTTTGTTAAAATAAGATGCTCTTCATTCAATATTAACTTTTGGTCAATTTGAATCTTTAAAGGACCTGTTTGAATAACACGGCCATGTGCAACATCTGCGAGTTTTTGGGCATTCACTGCATTTACTGCGATTCTTCTAATATTATTTAGAATGTCCGTCATATCACGCAATGAAATCACCTCCAATTAACTTTAAATCCATCCGATGATCCGATTCTTTGAATGTGTGTTTTACAGTTTCAACCATCATAAAGTTAGCAACATTCAAATCACCTAGATTCATTTGCACTCCAACAGATGATCCTCCTCTTACACGAACATCCCCAAATATTTTATTCATGTGAAGCTTACGGGTTTTCCTATTGTACAGTTTTAATAGAGCATCTGCCTTAGCCTTCCCGTTAACACCTTGGTCCAGTTTGTCTGTGTACTGAAGAACACCCCAATTGTTGATGTTAATACCATCTTGCGTAATAAAAATCTCTCGCTTGCCGGTTTCTTTGTTTTCTCGGATTAACTTAATTTTGTTATAAGTCTTATCATCAATCGAAGATGTATACTCGAAAGTCTCACCTGTATCTTCATCGATTAGAATATCTGTTTTTAAACGCGATACATTTCGAAGATTGAGCGACCCGTAATCATCATAAAGTATATACATATTACCAGTATTCAGGATTGTTTCTGACAAAGGATAGTCCATTATCGCAAATAGTTCTTGATTGTCCTCGACACGCGATCTAATAACATGTTTTGTATCTTCAACAGTACCGGTTTTAAGGTTAAAGTCCCGAGCAATCATTTTAAGCAGTTGAGAGGCAGTTTTATTAGCATACGTGTACGTATCTTTATTTTTAAAATAACGAAGTTGATCATAAGCTGTCACGCTGATAATTCTTTTATCCTTACGCTTTTTAGTAAAAACAAAGCCATAAAATACTTTTTTTCCATCATATTCGAATCGAACAGCATCGCCCTCGTGAAAGCTTATTACATTGTCTTTTATAACATTAAATGTAAGCTTGCCCGGGCTTCCTTTACGGTGAGTTTCCCACACTATTGATTCTTCCACAGCGCACTCATAAATAAATCCACGGGTTATGATATATAATTTTGACTTAGCCACACTTTATCACCTCTACCTATGGAATCTTGAAAACTTGCCCAGGATAGATAAGATTAGGGTTTTTTATTTTATTGAGTTTGGCGATTTCTGGATATCTTGTCCCACTTCCCAAGTACCGTTTAGCAATCGCCCATAGAGTATCGCCCCGTACAACTTTGTGGGTTCTATATTTTTTCTTTCCAGAAGTACTCCGAGTTTTCTTCACAGTTGCCTTTTTCGTATTTGGCTTAACCTTAACTTTTTTTGTACCAAATGATTTGAATTGCTTTAGGTTTATGGTTACACGAATATCAAAGCCTTCCTCTGCATCTTCTTCAATTTCATAATCCTCTAAGGAAACAGTCATATTTGTATCAAATAACAGCTTTCCATTTGGCATCATTCGATTCACGATAAATTGAAAACTCTTTTGATTGACCTTTAATTGCTCAAGTTTATTTAAATAGTGTGCTGCAGGTTTAAATCCATTTGGATATACAGCAAACGGATATCGAACATTAGGTAATAACACCTCAAATTCAATATCCGTTAGTCCTGGCTTTTTTAATATATTTACTTCTCCTTCATTCATGAGAGTAATAGTTTCATTGCTGTTGTTTATTTGGGTTGACATCTGTGATGGCGCTACTGGTAATTGCAGTCCATCAATAAAGAAGTTATATATCTTCATAACCCCCTTCTGCTAATACCTCAGCTACTTCTTCCACACGTTCACCAAAGCGGTCAATAACACCGTCAATGTCCATATCGTTATTAATGTGATTCTCGTTTTTCATATCTACTTTGATTTCTGCAGTAGTATAACGGTTGATTGCTTCACGCTCTGCGATGTCTTTTAGATAACTGATGTCTTCCTGTGTCATATTTACGCTATCAGCAATTTTTTTCGTGTTACCAGCCGTATCAGCTCCACTAGCCTGTAAATCCTTTAGTTGTGGAGCAACAAAGTCAAATGTTCCAAGTGACGGGGAAGTTCCTTCATCTAAACGAGCAGCTGCTTGCATGTCCTTTATTTCTGCACTCCGTTTAGCCCATCCCGCTAGAGCCTCTCCTTGCATTTTTTGAAGTGAAGCGTCACGTTCGGATATACTTGAAGCTATATCAATAGTATATTGACCTAATTCCGCATTCCTAGCAGACTTCATTGCTTCATTTTCTAAAACGGCAGCACTACCAAAAGTTACTGTCCCAATTGCATCAATAGATACTCCTGGAAGTTTGTTGAGTACTGCAATGAAATCGTTAATAATTCCAATTGCTCCGTTGACCATCATTTGAAGTATGAGGAGCGTTCCGGCTTTCATATCACCCATGTAATTTTGAACAGCTGTACTCACCATTTTGAATCCTAACTTCAATTTGTCGAGTTCATTCAATACATAAAATACTCCAGCCATAAAAGCAATTTTAAGTACGTCCCAACCAGTTTGAATGTAGTTCATTGCTATTGCCCAAGCGATTTGTATTCCACCAACTGATTCAATCCACTTGTAAATCCAAGCTACTAAAAATCCAATAGCCAAGGCGATCCATCCAATTGGATTGGTAAGCATAGCAGCAATTAAAGCTCTGTTTGCAGCAACTGCTAACCACGTGACTGCCGTTTGTATTCCCAAAGCAATTGTATAAGCGCCAACCGCAGCCACTAGTCCCCAGAAGATAGGCTCTAAAGTAGACCAATTATCGTATATAAATTGAGCTCCTGCACCTATTACTTGAATCAACGGCTCAAAAATCTGATACATATTATTTAAGAAGAGATTCCATACTTGGCCAAACGTGTAAGGCATTTCCTCGAACTTTGCATTGATTTCGTCTGTGGCACCAAGCATTGCATTTTTAACAATGTCAGCTGTAATTTCCCCTTCAGATGCCATATCCCTTATTTGTCCGATGGGAACTTCTAAATAATCAGCAATGGTTTGAATAACATTTGGCGCAGCTTCGAATACAGCGTTTAGTTCTTCACCTCGAAGCACTCCTGACCCCAATGCTTGTGTTAATTGTAAACTAGCAGAATAGACTTCCTGTTGTGATGCTCCTGCAATTACAAATAGCTTGTTTAAGTTTTCTGCAAAGGCAATAGTTTCTCGATTAGATCCAAAAGCATCACTTGCTCTCTGCCCCAATTTGGACACTATATCAGCCGTTTGTAAATATTGACCCCTGGAACGTATTGCTGACTCCATAATCATTTGTTGCAATTCAGCCGTTGTCTGAAGTTCGTCATTCATTAGGTTTAAACGAGCTGTTGTATTGGTTACTTGGTCGGAAAGACCAAATAAGCCTTTTGCGCCTTGAAAAGATAAATAAGTAGCTGCAATAGTTTTCACGCTAGAAAGTAAGCCATCAGATGCATTCTTTCCATTACGAACGCTGTTATTTAGTTTTTGTTGTTGCTCATTGGCTTGTCTAATTTCATCTTCAATTTGATTGAAATTTGCTTCTACTTGTTGTAATTCTCGCTGGGCAGCATTTAGCGCAGAAACATTTATCGCTTTACCTGTTGCATCCTGCAAAGTTTGGAAACTATCAATAACTGTTGTCATCGCCATGTTCATAGCTCTGAACTGTTGGGACATCATATCATTGATCTGTATTGCGGTTTTAATTGTGGTCATGTTTTCACCGCCTTTTTTAAGCAAAATAAAAACGCATCCGTTAGATGCGTTAAAACATATTTTGGATGAAAATACTATATATCTTTTCATCAATATCTATTAAACTTTTTTTACCATTAACATATTCAATTGCTAATACTCGTGTCGTTTTATTTTTGGCAGATAGCCCCGCCAATAATCCGACAGGTCCAAGTAAAGCTCCTCCTACTAAACCTCTAGATACACCGCTTATAGCACTTTTTCTATGGTCTTCTGTGATAAGTTCATATTCTTTTACTGTGGTTTTATCTAGTGGAATAGCATCGCCTATACCGTTGTTAATTACTACTTTGCCCCGCATGGTCAATTTAATAGGTTTGTGCAAGAATTCTCCAGCCATTATTTGATTTCTAGCCATACAATCCCTCCTCACCCATAAATATACAGAAAAGAGAGATTATATTCTACCTTTTTCTACCACGAGAACCTTTTCCAGATCTCTTTGCATTTTGTTTAGCTTTTTGCTCTGATTTCTTTTCCGCATCAATTTTCACTTGAATCGAAGCTATTATAAAGGCCTTTTCAAGTTTAGGAAGATTTAAATATTGTGACGGCAATAGTTTTAGCTTGTGTAACGCAAAGTGTGCTATGTTTGCATCACTATCACCGTCATCTATTAGTTTTTTGCTTCTTCAACAAGCTCGTCCATACCTACGTCAAAGCCATTTACTGATTGAGCGATTTTCTTCACTTCTGTTAACTCACCAGGCTTAAGCATTTTTTGAAGAAGTGATTCTGCTCCCATAACCCCGTAAGAGGATTGGAGCTCTGCGTTGTTTAAATCAGGGAATTTAATTGTTGCAACTGCGGTCTTTAAAGTGTATAGATCATAATCTGTTTCAGGCATGAACATACCCTTCTTACCTGGAACAGGCATACGTTTTGTACAAGATTTACGTATTGCTGCATCTGTATCTCCATCAATTGCTCCGAATTTCCAAGGTATTGGATTTCCTTTTTCATCCTTAAAACGCTTAGAAATCACGTGTTCCTCTATTTGTGCTTTTTCTACATTTTGAGCAAAGAAAGCTTGTAAGTTACTCATCTATCATTCTCCTAACAATATTTTTTAAAAAAAGAGCCCACCGAAGTGAGCCCTTACCTTATTGCATTACATCAAGAATAGAGAATTTTTCTGGAAAATCCCAGTCCTCATAGGTAAACTCAAATGAATCTTCCAGGTATTCCGCGTCTGCATCTAGTAAGGCGATAATACCTCCATCTAGATTACAATCTTTTAAGATTACAGTTTGACGGCCAACAGAAGAAGATTTATCTTCGTTTGTTGTTTGAATATCAAAATAAATATCTTCTCCCGTTTCTTTGTAACGATAAAGCAGTTCACGGAAAATTGATGTATTAAAGTGGAAAGTAGCGCTTCCTGTGTATTCAGCACCTGTTGACTTATTACCCTTACCCACCTTACCTAAGATTGGCACTTGAGTTTTAGTTTTACCCATGTCGGCTTGTAAATTGATAAGCTGAGCAAAATTATAGCGGGTACCCTCAATTGTCACAAAGGCTTCACCCTGTGCACCACTTATGGCATCTTTTGCATGCATCGTTTCATTCATTCAATATCCCCTCCTACGCTACCACTGTTGTGATATATAATTGCGACATTGCTACAGTCACGTTTACTACTTCATTAGCAACAACAGATTTTTTTGAATCACCTTGTTCAATCGTTAATGCTTCTTTATCGTAATCTTCAATTGCTCTTAATCGTTGCATTTCCTCACGATGTTTAATAATATCTTTCCAGAACGTAATACGACCAGCTGCATCATTTGGTACTTTACCCAAGTATCGAGTATTGAATAATTGAGCGGTATCTATAGCGATTTGGTCTAGTACTCTAATCACTTGGTTCATGCTGAAATCTTCATTTTTTTCCGGTGTAAAGGAAGTAAATGTGTTCACATCTTCTAACACATAGATTTCTGCGCCATTGCGATGGAAAACATACTTACCAGCTTTCAGTAATTCTTTCAGTTGTGAAGTTGTCTTCGTTTCAGACAAATCAAGCGTATATTCACCATCGTACAAATCATTGGTATTTGATTCATTTACAGCTACTCCTGCTTGAGCGCCAACGGTCCAATAGACCGCTCCAAACACTTCTTCACTTTCACCAATTGCATCATTTTGAACATCAATGATGCCCTCATGATCCGCAGCACCTAATTTATGCCCTACAAGTTGGAACTTAGCTCCTACTTCATCACGCATACGCTTTGTGTAAGCTATATACAAATCCTTAATAGGCTGTTCAGAACTCAAGCATGCTAGCGTATTGAAACCATAAGCCTCTAACTCATCGAGAGCTGTTTGGTGAGGAGTTCCAGTTGGCGCAGTACCATTTGACCCTAATGTGAAGTTCGTTCCAGCAGTTGCAGCTAAAATTGCCTCATCTTTCCAAATAACATAGTCGTTATCCACCAAGCCCGCAGCATCCACTACGTTTAGTTGTTCATCAACCAAAGTAGTTCCTAAGAATGTTTTTACATCAAAGTTTGCTGGCTCGTCTACATTTGCAGAAATAACGGTTTTTAAATCGTTACCACGAACACCTTTGTATCTCGCCGTAGCAAACGTATTAGATGCAGCAACTGCGCCCTCATTTATTTTGTAAATAAATGCAGTGTGAGCACTTTTGAATACATCACGGATCCCCTTTAATTTAGGGTGCGTATATTCATAACCGAATACTTTACGTGAGTTGTTTTCCAGATTCTTTTGCAATGCCTCTAGACTCACGGTAAACACCTGTTCATCTGGACCCCAATCTAAAACCATTGGAAGTGCTACGTAACCACGCGCGGATAAGTTAGCAAATGCTCGTGCTGCGGAAATAAAGTTTTGATACGTACCGGGTAGTACTTTGTTTTGTGTAAGGAATGTGCCTCCACCTAGCATTATTTACTACCTCCTTTGTAGAATTTATCTAGGATTTTATCCACTTCATCAAACGAATAGCTTTTATCATCTTTTAACAAAGCATTTAACGCATCTTGACGATGGGCATATTTTTTACTTTTTAGAAGTTGTTGTTTTGTAAAAGAAGCAACTTCTTCAGTTTTTTTATTTGCCACTTATTTCACCCTTTCGATATAGAGTGTTGATCTAACGATTCCATGAATGTTTTTGCTTCAACTTCTTGTAAGTAGAAATTGAAGTTAATAAAGTTATGTGCATTTCCATCGACGATTTCACTATTCGCTCCTGTTCCAAGCATAATAGAGCCATTTAAGAGCGTTATTTCCTTTAGAGCTTGTTGTACCCTCAATGCATGGCTAGCAGCGTCTAGTACCCCACCAGATGGAAAATATTGCACATTAAAGAGTGTTGTCACTCTCCATCGATTACCGATTTGTCGTATATTCTCTAAATTTAAAAAGAGAATTAAAAAAGCAGGTGCCTGAAAGCCCTGCTCTACATCATCCGTATAATTTGTGTAACTATCTCCAAAGACTTGATTTAGCTTAATGGAGATAGCTGTAATAATGTCTTTAATCTCCATTAAACGCATCTCCCAATAGTTTAATAAGCTTTCTTTCAATGATTTTTGGTGCTTGTCGTTCTAATTCATCAGCAGATATTGTCATCATGAATCGACCTGGAACCCACCCTTGATGATTACGAGTACGGTGCCCAAACTCAACATATGCAGCATATTCAACTGGGTTAATAACCTCGATTTCGTAAATATTGCCAACCTTTTTAACAGTCATGGAGTCAGCAAACTTTTTAGCACCGGATCCACCGCCAAATGTAGAAGCAAGTTCTGCCTCACGATGGCTCTTTGAAGTCCATCCTCTTCGAAGAGTACCTCCAACAGTACCGTCATCGTAATCGCCCACAGGTGTACGCTTGATAACTTTTGCTAGCAATCTAGCAGCCAATTCTTTTGCCATTGCTTCACAGAACTGTTGATATTGTACTTTTTCCAGTTTCTGCATACGTTTCTGCAACTTCTGCAGCTGCTTATAATCGACTCTACCCCACCTAGCCATTACGCATAACCCTTAAACAGTTCCAACGTAAGGTGTTGATGGTCCATGCGTACTTCTGGCTCACCACTTCGAGCAAACTCCGTTGTTTTACCATCTTGAGTGACTATAATTTTACTTCCAGCAGGTATCTCTAGTTCAGGAACAAGTGATAGTTTGATAGTCTGAGATATTACCGCTGGACCTCCTGTACTAGATGCTGTTGTTTGTTTTTGGTATGAAAGTTTACAAGGTTGATCTAGATATTTAGTTACTTCCCGTGGAGTTGTAATCTTTGTTACTGGATCCATTACACTTTCCCACGTTTTTACTGTACAAGTGCCACGATACAACATTTGAATGGCTTTTCTACGAGCGTTTACCATGTTAGCACCCTGTAACGAATAAAATCGACTTCGTTGTGACGTAGGTAATTAACCAAAGCATCAAACTTAGCTTCAGGAGTTGTTTTAATATCAACTGCAAATGAAACGTTTGTATCCCCATCTTGCACTTGTTTAGCAACTGGAGAAAAATCAATTGTTTCAATGTTTAACTGACCCATTCCCTTTTTCATATAAAGGAATTCACCTGCAACCATATCGATAGCAACTTCTTTCAGTTCAGAAGGGATATAACTTAAGTTTGTTTGGCTTTTAATATGATTCGTTACCTTGTCGATGGAGAAGTTTAACAACATATCGTCAGCACCAGGAGGCTCACTAGGGATTTTAACCCCTAGTGAGCCTAAACGTGCTTTTACTTCTTCGAGCATAGTATCACGCCCTATTCAGCTTTTTCAGTAGCTTCCTTGATTTTCTTGATGATACCTTTTTCACTTGTAGCATTTCCGATATCAATGTTGTGTTCATCAGCATAAGCTTTTAATTCTTCTACTGTTTTACCTTCGAATTCATCTTTCCCACCGTTACCATCAGGATTGCCATTTGGGTTATTATCTCCATCTGGATTAGGAATTTTATCCTCAATCTTATCAAGGATTGCCATGGTGCCCTTAGTGAACTGAACTTCATCAATTTCAAGCTCGTCACCATTTTGGTAACGATCTCCATTTACACGTACTGGAAATACAGAATTTTGAATTTTAACTAGTAATTTAGCCATTTCGCATCATCCTCCTTAAGCAATTGGCTGCGCTTGGAATACGTTATTAGCTTCTGGGAATGATGGTATCGCAGTTGCTGCAGCTTTAGTCCAAGTTGATACTGGATCCAATCCTTCTTCGTAAACCATTGCAATAACTTTGTCTACGTTATGAACCTCTTCGTTACCTTCACGAAGCATACGAGATTCTTCTGGAGTTGGACCGTATAGAGTTTCTCCAAGAGTTCCAGAGCCGAACATAACAAATTTGTTCTCTCCAAAGTATCTTTCAGTTGTGTACTTGCCATTAGCAAGTTGTTTACGATATTTCGCATCATAAACAGCAATTTGAGGTAAATCATGTTGTAACAAGAATGCATTTAGATCCTGACGAGTTGCAATACGGCCAGAGCCCTTACCAAACAAGTAACCAATGATTTTATCATTTCGAAGCATTAAGCTAAGAATTTTATTAGATGTTAAAGCACGTGTTGGCTTTTCGTCTAATGAATCTGCCCAACGCTCTAAGTCGCCGATAATATCAGCATTCGCCTCATCAGTCCATAGTGCAGTACCTGCTAACGATTCTTGATGTTCTGCCGGCACATGGTAATCAACAGACATATTCAAGCCATTTTCATTTAGAGTGACTTTACCAGTTGATAAAGCTTCCATACGCATTAGCTCAATACGAGCCTTAACGCCTCGAACTAAACTGTCGATGTCACCAAATACATTTTGCATTAGATATTGTTGTTCTTGTGGTGTACGAGGGAATTGCAATGCAATTAAGTCTCTTTCAGTGATTTGCATTTTACGTTTAATATATGCCGCCTCTAATGCTTGTTTTGCAGCTTCGCGAGATCCAATTTCAGCCTCTGTATCAAATGCATGTACAGATGCTACAACAGGAAGGGAACTTGCCCCTACTAAGTGTTCAAATTCAAGTGTTCCATGCTTCACTTCAGGGAAAAGAGTTTCACCTAAAAGTGGTGCGAATTGACGTTCTTTTAAATAATTTAATACTGTTTTGGAATCAAAAAGTTCTAATACATCTGGCATTATGTTAACCTCCTAGTAATTAAAAAGTTTATTTTTATCGAAATGTAATTTTTGTTAATTCTGGTTTTGCTAAAGCATCAGGTACAACAGGAAGACGAGATTCAATAACGTAACCTTCTACCAGTAAAGCTCCTGGTTGTGGTCCGTTTGTTACATCCACATCTGTTAAAAGAATACCTTCAGCTGTAGCATCGTTTGCTGGAAGGATTGTACCTGCTTTAACAATTTTCTTTCCATTTGCATCTGCGACTACTCCTGCATCACTTACTTGATACGTAAATGATTGGAACTTTGAAGATGCTAGAAAATTAATACGTTCTGCTGTTTCCACTTGTTTTACATATGGCATATTCTTTTTCCTCCTAAACTAATAATTAAGCCCATGGGCCATTTTCGTTTTTTGGTGCTTGCGATTTTTCGTTAGCAATCTTAGCGAAGTTTGAACCAATGTCTACGTTAGGATCGCCCCCTCCTGTACCCCCACTAGGAATAAACCCTTTGAAACCTGGGTCCTTCTTTTCCGGAACAAATAAAAAGGTCTTTGATTCTCGCAAGCTTTTCTCTTGCTCTTCAAGTCCGCTTTTTACCGTACCGTCTTCATTCAATTCGATTTTCTCTTTATCGATAAGGCCAGCTACTAAATCGACGTCATGCACCTTACCTGTAAGAGCTAACTTCAAAGCGCTAGTTAACTGGGTTTCTTTTAACTTAGCTTCAAATTCCGTCTTAGCAGTTTCGTTAGATTTTTGTAACTCCACAATCTTTGCTTCCAATCCCGCTGCATCGACTTTTTTCAATTCCTCAAGTTGCTCATCTCTTGCTTTAAGGTCTGCATCTAGCTGCTTTTTCGTTTCTGCAAGCGTGTTGTATGTCTCTTTTGGAATAAAGTGTTTTGGAACCTCTTTGTTAAAACCAGTAACAAAACCGTCTATCTTTGATTCTTCGACCCCTGCATTTTTTAATAATTCTTTTAACCATTCCATTTTTCCAATCCTCCAATAGCATATTTATACAGGTCGCTCCCTGTTAGGAGATTCGTTTGATATACCCCAAACTTTTAAAAGGGTAATATTAAAAGCACCTAACGCTTGTCTGCTAGGTGCAGTGTTAGCCGATTATATCCAGTTGTTCAGAACCACCACGAGATAAACCACGAATAAATACATTTTTATTCATTACATGAACTAAATTATCTGTATAGCTACGCTCGTAAAACGCTTGTTTTTCGTCAAACGAACGGCTAGGGATGCAGATTGTTTCTTGAACTCCCTCAGCTTCAATTCCAACAAACACAAAATGAGCATTCTCTACTCTAGCTTTGTCAAATTGTTCCACTAAGTTCTTTTTAGTTAAACCCATATTCTCACCACCTTTACAATTCACATCGGCTACCAGGAGTGGTAGCCAGGAGATATTGGACCACCTCACTAAGCAACATATTGCTCCTTCCACTCTTTGAAAGTAATATTCGAAGGAATGTAATAAACTTTTCCGTCTTTTCCTCTAGCAATTCTTTCACCGTAGTTATCATCTTGAAAGTAAGGCGCTGTTGTTGTTCTACACCTTGGATGAAAAGGATTAGCCGTAACACCCGGCTCATAGTCACTCATTTTAAAAACTTTTCCATCCATAGATTGACAGATTTCACTAGTCTTACTATCTAAAGTTGCAACAACCTCATACTTTTCAACATCCAATTCCTTGAATGTTTCTTTTTGAGCTGACGAACTAAAAAACGCTTGCTCAGTCTGTACCAACCTTGCAGCGTTAGAACGTGAAGTATTCATTTTTTGTTGAATAACTGAAATGACTCTTTGTGGACCTTCTCCAAGAGCAAATGCTTGTGTTAATTCAGTGTGCAACGTATCAATCAATAGATTTCTATCTCTCCAAATACGAGCACTGAATGTCATATTATCAGATGTCCATGGGTTACTGATTACCTTAGCAAGAACATCATCATCCAAGGCATGCAACGTAAAACCAACTTCAAAGGCTTTCTGAATTTCAAAGGCCGTTTGATAATACTGGTCCTCATATATATTTTTCATTAGATTTTCAAAATCTTTTATTTGGGCGGAATAAAGTTCTTCAATATGGTGCCTTAATTGCAACTGTAAACTTTCTAAACGGCTAATGTGAACACGAGCTGAAGCATTTTCAAGTTGTTTCATCCATGCCTGATTAATAGCATTCTCTTTCCCATATTTGATGTACTCCTCAACGGTCCAGTGAAACTCTTCTAACTCATCTAGCTTTAGCATTCGTTTAGCCTCTTGAAGTGTAATCTCATTGTTTGTAGCAAATCGTTGATACCAGGTAGCGATATCCTTTTCAATTTTTTTGAAGGATTCAATATAGGCATCTGCAAGATCTGTTGAGTACTCCATAGCTTTATGGTTTTGCGCATCTTCTAACAGTTCAAAACGTTTCCGCCAATACTCTCTACTCTTGGCCATTTAAATCACTCTGCTTTTTTCGGAAAGTCTCATCATAATTATCATACTCATCCATTCGCTCCTGGCGTTCTTTCTTAATTCTGTCTAACTCCCTTTGAACATCGTCCACGTATGGATGTTGAGAAATTCGTGTCTCAATTGATAGATCCGTAGATTCACTTAAGCTCTTAATAACCTCAGCTTCGTTAACAAGTGTATCTCGGTTAAAGATAAACTTAACTTCCTCGCTTTCAAAATCGGCTTTACCGGTATTTGATAGATGAACATTGATAAACCATAACAACTCTTCAAAAGAAGCTTGGAACTCTGTTTCTATTCCATTTGCATCTAACTCGATATCGGAGTACATGCTTTGAATATTCATTTGGTTAGGATTATTACTCATGCGCTCATCTTTAGCATCATAACCACGACCGTTTTCAACGAGTGCTTTCTTAAATAGCTTTATGATAGATTCATAGTTATCTTTATTAACTTCTATCTCTAGGGTATCAACGCCACCTTTAGCTCCATCAGCACTACGAACCTTAACGGCACCGTATACTGAAAGGTTACGTCTGAACTCCCCTAAATCTTGCCCGTCATAATTATGAAGAACTAGAATCGTGGATCGAGAATCTTCCTCCATGTTATTTTGAAAATCACTTAGCATGGTGTTAATTCCGTCTTGGAGTGACTTGACACGTTTGATTAACGGCTTTTCTTTGCTGTTAAATCGGAAAGGAATTAAAGGAATACGTTCCCAATTCATTCCCTTTTCTTGTCCATCTTCATCAGTAAGAGTTAGATATGTTGAAGGTTCTTTCTCCACATTCTCAATCAAACTACCATTATGCCAAACATAACTTGTAACCCCATCTTTGCTATATAGGTCAGCGTATTCTTTTGCTACTTCCTTATCGCCCTCATATTCATTTACATGATACATGTGAACGAAAGCTTCTATTTCTGTTTTATCGGCATCTTTCCAGAACACCAGAATCTCATAACCTTTAAAATGTTTAAAAGCTAATTCGCGGCTTTCGTTGTAGTATGGATGCAAATAGCTAATACCGCCATTTAAAGCGTCTTCTCCAATATTACGCAACTTACGATGGAAACGTTTATTGAATATCTGTTTTAAAAGCTTTGAGTAAGTTTCACTTTCAGTTTCAATAGTTAAGGGCTTACCCAACTGATAGTTTACTTTTTGATCTACAAGTTTTTCATACTGGTTATCTAGGACTTTGTTGTTTGGTAGATTATCAACCGTTTCTAAACGCCCGCCTCTACCTATTACTTTTCTTTCACGATTTGTAATATCCTGATTGCCTTCATAGTAATCAATACCCAGCTTCATCCACTTTAATTTATCAGATTTCTTAAATTTGTTAATTTCTCGTTCAAGAACTTTTACATCACTGAGCGCAGTTTTGGCACCATTAATAATTAGTTCGTTTATACGGTCATTTTCCGTTTTAACGCCTTGGAATGGGAAATATCCTGTCACGTTTTCACCTTCTTTCTAGTCGAAACTAAATAGACTTCCTTGACCTATCTTTTCTGCAATACCAGTAGTTGCATCCGGAGCATCATCATGTTTGTTTTTACCTTCACGTTGATACTCTGTCATAGCCTTATAATATTCAGGCCACCTAAAACGCCAATCGCTTGGAAAATAAATATGATCCATCACCCAGGTAGCATTTGATAGAATTCTAGCTTGCTTGTTTTTAGATTGGTGGAATGGTTCAATTCGAGTTTTATTAGATTTGAATTTCTCTTTTAAAATTCGTTCAACCGAACGTGCATAACCACGACCACCATTATTTGATTCAATATCTGCCCAATTTACTTTTCTTTCGAATAGCATTTTGGCATGTTCCGGTTCTGTCTCTTCCATTGGTGCTTTCGTGTAAAGAACATCCAATACATAGGCTTCATTATCGAAAGTAACACCATAGTTAATTGAACAATGATAGTCAGCTCCAGTATCAGCAGTATCCGTATAGTTCTTAATCTCTTTGAATTGCGGTAATTCACCTTCATACGTTTTGAAACTACTGTATAAGCGACCTTTCATATCGATAGGCTCTTGTTGATAGTTAGCAGCTGCAATTTCTGGACTCATAGCTCGAATTTTACTTTCGTATGATTTGCGACTTAATACTTCATCACAAAGCATCGTTCCATCATCTTGCAATGCTTTTAAGTTAATATGACGGACCTTTTTACCTTCCTCTGCAAAATGGTCTAATGCTCGACCAGCTAAATCTTTTGAGGCCCATCGAGTCATAATAATAAGAATCTTGCCACCTTCTTCAAGTCGCGAAAGCATAGTATTCGTAAACCATTCCCAATGCTTATCTAAAGTATTTTCATTGAATGCTTCCTCTGCGTTTTTGATTAAGTCATCAATAATCAAAAATGAAGCACCGAAACCAGTTGCTGTACCAGTTGGTGAAGTAGCTAAGTAGTTGTTGTATCCACCCTCCAAACTCCACAAGTTCATAGCCCCATCGCCTCGTTTAATCTGAGTATCGGGAAAGATGTCACTATAAACCACTTTATCTTTATCAGCTTTTGTTTCAGATATGCCGTTTCGTACAGCTTTGGAAAAGGTAGTTGACAGAGTTTCGTTATATGATCCAGTCATTATCTTTTCGTTTTGATTTAGTCCAAATACCCATTGTGCAAACATGGAAGCTGTACGAGACTTACCATGCCTGGGAGGGACGTTTATAACGGCTACTTCATCATCAGACTCATAGAACTCTTGCATTTCGTTACACATATCAATCAGGTATTGTCTATTTTTCTTATAAAAGTCAGGGGCCAATAAATTACAAAAATAAAAGAACTCGCGCTTGGCCAGTTCTATCCTTGCACCCTTTCGAATCAAACTAAGATCCGTCATCTTACCACCTTATTTTTTATGCATTTTTTCTCCAATTTTTATAATTGAGAAGCACTTAAAACGTTGATATATCAACAATGTATAAAATAGTGCATAATCCATAATTTTTAGCACCTTCACAAATGCCGTTAAATCAACGTTTGTAATTTAACACAACTTCCACTAAGAAGTATTATGTCAACCGAAAATGAATACTGTATTCATAATAATGCATACTATTCTCCGGCTTCAGCCAACCGTTTTAGCTCTTCAACAGTTAATTCTTGGTACGGGTTATGAGTATGATTTACCTTTGCTTCGATATCTTGTTTATCTCGCCATTTATCAGGTCTACGGTTCTTCAACCAGAATATTTGAGCTGTAGTATCGGGCTTCACCATCTTAGTTACGACCTTTTCTATGACTTGCTTTGTCTTCGGTATTTGCATAATAAAGAGATCGCGTTCATCTTCTGTTGCATTGGGGTTCTCTTTATCAAACTTCTGTAACTCCACATCAACGATTAGATCATATTCTTCTTGGCTCATTTCTACGGATACATAAGTAGTTTCATCATAGGCATAGCCCATAGCCGTTTTTAACATGGCGTTCTCGACCTGCCTATCAACAACTTCTTTACCCTTTTTTAAGGCTGCCGAAAGTGCCGAATGTTCATCCCGATACTTCCTAAATGTGGAGTATGCTACTCCTAAATTTTTAGCTATCTGTTCATCAATTAGACCATCTCTTGCCCAGCCCTCAATTTCAATCAACCTTGGTTCTACGTGAGTATAGTATTTCCCTCGTCTTTCACCTTTGTTTTTAGCCATCTACATTGCACCTCTCCTCCCACTTTTCATGAAATTAAAAAAAGACACCCGTTAGGATGTCTTAATAATCTAGTTACCATATAAATTGCAGACTTCCTAAAACAAGAAAGTATCCTTTGTTGATGCTCACACATGTATTCGAAGTATTTCGACTCCAACTTTTAAATAATCGTCTAAAGGTCGCTTTTCCATAAGTGTAGTAATTATGGCTATTTGATTCGGCCCTATTTGGTTATCAAAATAAGCTCTTTGCTTTTTCATGATTGTTCTTGCCGAATCTCGTTTGTTATAATCTTTATCTCTACCTAGATACATGATTGCGAGTAAATCTTGAAGTGCTCCTATACTAAGTCCTCTAAGATAATCTGATAACGTATTTTCTTTATCTGTTAGATCTTTAAATTCCGGGCTCATTAAATCTTCATCAAGGAATCTCTCTTTATAAGACTTCTTAGGGCTTTTACTATAATTCTCGCTACTTTTCCTCAACGCTTCTGCCAAGGCAATCACCTCAGTCAATTCAGTTTCAGTTATTTCCAGCATTCAAAATCCCCCTCTACATTTGTTTAATATAGTACTTCGATTAAGACTTATTAAATTCCTGCTAAATTAACAGGATTTTACAAGTTCCATGTCGAATGTACTATAAAAGGAGGTTGCAAATGAAGAAGCAATTTTATATTTTAATTGGATTAGTTCTAGTTTTATTTGTTCATTTCATTAATCCGTCTATCATTCCAGATACAGTAACTTTATTTTTTAGTAACTTTGTGTCTTGGATTAGCAGTCTAGAACCTAAGATACCAACTTTCTAATGTAAAAAGGCACTTAGTATTCGCAGTACTAGGTGCCTTTTCTATATATCTACATTTATTTCACACTATCATCATATCACTTTTATAATGACACAATCAAGACAGATTTCGGACAGGCTACTTTTCAAACTGAATAGCATCTACTCCAAAGAATATTACTGGTAATTCTTCCAAGGCCCTATTTAAATACCGGTGGACCGTTCTCACGTCCACATTTTCTTCATCCGCTATATCTTGAATGGTATACTTTTTAGACGTAATGTATCGCATCTCTAGCACTCGAAAATACTTCATTTCCTCTTCATCACAAGACCTCTTATAAGCTTCCATCTTCCCTCTAACGAAATACACCATAGCCAAGCTTTTGGTTTTACTTTGCTTGATAGACTCAATGCTTTCAAGGTTTATTTCTTTAATGTCCAGGTCTTGGATAGATGTATCTTCAAACTTTACTAAGTCCTCTTCAAGCTTTTCACAATGAAGTACTAACGATCTGTAATGTTTCAACAGCAATTTGATGTTACGTAAGCGTGTATCATGCTTTTCCTTTTCTCGTTTTACTTGGTCCTCTCTGTACGCTTTAATGGCATTTTGTGAAGCAATATCGGTGATTAATTTTAACTGTTTATCGGTCAACTTCATTGCTAAGCCCCCTCTTTTACCTTTTCGATTCTTGCCTTCAATGCTGATAAAAGACTTTCCTGTGTTGCAGCTTTATTTTCAAGTGCTGCCTCTACGTTTTCATCCATCCCTCCTAAAACGGTTAACCGGTGGATGAATACTTTTTCCTTTTGCCCCTGTCTTGCTAATCTCGCATTAGCCTGTTGGTAGAGTTCTAGATTCCAGTTCAGACCAAACCAGATAACATGGTTTCCACCCTCTTGTAAATTCAATCCGTAGCCGGCTGAAGCTGGATGTGCAAGAAGTACATCTATCTCTTTGTTGTTCCAATCCGCTTCATCCTCAGCCGTCTTCAACTCTCGTACTCGTAAATTCGTTTTGGCCAGGGCTTGTTGAATCCGACTCTTATCATGTTGGAAGTTATAAAAGACTAATGCCGGGGATCCGTTTAATGCTTCGATTAGCTCCAAGAAGGATTCCATCTTGTTGTTATGAATCTCGATTGCATTTCTATCCTCGTCATAGACGGCCCCGTTACAAAGCTGTAAAAGCTTATTTCCAAGTACTGCAGCTGATGCTGCCGTTATTTCCGCTTCGTCTACTTCAAGAAGCATTTCCTTCTCCAACTTCTCATATGCTTTTTTCGCCTTATCGTCCAGGACTACCGGTACCGTGTTGTATGTAACCGGTGGAAGCTCGATGTAATCCTCTGCCTTCATACTCACCACTATATCCCCGATAAGTTGGTGTATTCGGTTGTCTGCCCCGTCTTTCGGTGCATAGGTGAAAACTCTGTCCCGATTACGTTGATCCGGTTCAAAATATCGTTCCCGGAATCCTCCGATGGTCTTACCTAATCGCTGGCCACCGTCTAATAAATAAATCTGGGACCAGATATCCAGTAAGCCATTCGGGGAAGGGGTGCCGGTTAGCTGTACCTGTCGTTTGATGTGTGGCTTAATCTGTTTCAATGCTTTAAACCGCTTCGAGTTGTGATTCTTGAAGCTACTAGACTCGTCCAGGACAACCATGTCAAAGGGCCAACTATTCCTGTAATAGTCTACTAGCCATACCACGTTATCCCGGTTGATAATGTACACATCTGCAGGTGTGTTTAAGGCCTTAATTCTCTTGGCCTGGGATCCTAACACAATGGAAAATCGTAATAACTTTAAGTGGTCCCACTTCTTAGCTTCGTTTGTCCAGGTGCCCTGTGCTACTTTTTTCGGTGCGATAACCAAGACTTTATTCACCGCGAACCGGTTGTATTTTAAATCGTTGATGGCTGTTAACGTGATAACAGTTTTCCCAAGTCCCATATCCAACCAAAGACCGATATTAGGGCTTCCTAGTATTCGATTGATGTTGTATCGTTGGTAGCTATGCGGTTTAAATTTCACGCTGTTTCACCAACTCTATAAAGTTATCAACCTTTTCCTTGCTATCAATCACATCTGCTTTACATCCAAAATTTCGTAAATCTCGCATCTGTTTTACCTGTAACGGTCTAGGTTTTTTACCTGGTGCTTTCAACTCGATGAAATAAATTCTGTTTCCTGGAAACACAACTATGCGATCCGGTACACCATCGTTTCCTGGTGACTCAAATTTATATGCTTTGCCTCCGGCTTTTTTAACTTCTTTACGGAGATACTCCTCTATTTCTTTCTCTCTCAAAACGCAAACCTCGCTTTCAAGGTGTATACTTTTTCTCTCACGTACACGTATAGGTATAAAATTAGGCTATTTAGGTATAACGTATATAAGCCTAAAATACCTATATTACCTATTTATTTATTTTTATATATTTAAGGTATACAAAGTATACAAATAGTAATAAATATAGATATATTAAAGGTTTTGCCTGTATACTTTCCCGTATACTTTGTTATTTTTTAAAGTATACAAGGTATACATTTCCAAAATTTTCAACGTATACAAAACAGGTAGAAAGTATACAGTCAAAGTATACAAACATTCGTTCTAGTTTACCCTTAAATATCCACCTTTCACCAACCCATAAGGACCAAATCGAAAAGGACTCGGTTTCTTTTCCCAACCTTCTATGTTGTTTAACACGTCATTAATTCTCATCGTTTCCGACCGCTTCATCCGGTTAACTTTTTCATTGAAACACTCCACCCAGATTTCTGCAGCACATATCCGGTCTCTTTCTACAAGCTCTGTATCAGGTGTTCCAAAGTCACTTGTCCAATAGAGTTTCCTAGTAGAAATATCCTTTTTACTCCAATCTACAGGCACCTTACGTTCTACAAATTCACGTATAACACTTTCCCAAGGATCTTGTTCAGAATGTCCTTCCTGTTGCCTTTTCGCCTCTTCTGCAAGCTCTCCAGTTAGAAATAGGGACTCGCCTAGTCGCCAATACATCACGGCCTCCGCCCACAATTGTTCCACTTCCATATCTAAATGTTCGAAAACACTTTTAACCGGTTGCTGGATACCTACATCAATTGGAAGAAAACGTCTACCTCCCGTAGGATCCTTTAAATAGTCATTTCGGTTACTGGTACCAAAGAATACACAACGTCTAGGGTGTTTCTCTGTTTTACGTGCATAAGCAGCTCTATACTGGTCCTCTGTACGACTTAAGAACCCTTTAATCGTGTTTACATCCGACTTACTATAAGCACTCATTTCCCCTATTTCTACGATCCAAACACCTTGCAACAATTCCGCTGCTTCTTTCCCTTCAAACGACTCAATACTATTGGTAAACCACGCTTTTCCCATCTTTTGAATAAGAGTTGTTTTCCCAAGTCCTTGAGAACCAGTTAAAACGGGCATGGTGTCATATTTAATACCGGGATGCATGGCACGGGATACGGCAGCAACAAAAGACTTACGAGTTACAGCTCGAGTATAAGGCGTATCTGCAGCCCCTAAATACTCGATAAATAAAGTATCCAACCGCTTCACCCCATCCCACTGTAAACTATTCAAATAGTCTGCAACGGGGTTGAAACGATTCTTTGCAGCAACAAGTACCAACGCATCATTTATAATGTCACGTACACGAAAGCCAAGTATCTTCTCTAAGTAACTCCGGAGCCCGGAATCATCCGTATCAGTCCAACGGAATTCTCCTTCTTCTTTTTCCCTTGGAGCCCATGGAAAAGGAGCTACACCTATAATCGTATCGGCAAAGGCATCCATTTTAATCTTGCCCTTTAAATTAGGATCCCCGTCTAGCGCAATGGCAGCATTTTCAATGGTCTTCTGAGGTTGTCCAGTAGAAGGGCTAACTTTTAACTGTTGGATCCAGTTGTAGTCCTCTTTCGTTGCTGGAGTATCGTTGGGAGCCCCAAAATCCTCTATTGCTTGTTCATAGCGCTCTTGATTTAAGATGTTCGCAACGCCAACATCATTTAATGCAAAAGAAGCCATTTGTACGAAAGAAGGTAATTTATTCACCGGAGTTTCCGGCTTTGCATCATCGTCCAAGTCTCCATACTTATGCAGCCTTACCAGGTCAAACGCATTGACTAGTTTCCCGCTGCAAGGATCCGTAGCATGGTGGGAATAAAGAAATAACCCATCCTCATAGATAACAGCACCACCAACTGTTGAGCCATCCACAAAGGTATATCTACCACTTCCATCATCTGTAGGCAAATATACGCCAGGTAAGAACGTTTCAATAGCAGAATGAATATCATATTGTCTACAGAACGCTCCTATAACCCCTCTTTTTTCCAAAGGGTTACCTTGCTTTGCTGCAAGTCTTACATGAGACTCACCTGCACCAGGTACTTGAGGCCACTCCAGGATGTTGCGCCAGTCCCCATAGGTAGCAAGGAGCGCGTCTGTATCAAGAAAAGGCTTATCGCCGTAATGGAATACATATTGACTGTTGGATGAACAACTTGGCCAATACATAAGTCTTGAAGCTTCAAAAGTCGTAGGATCTGCAAAACTCATCCCGATAATAGAAGCTAGTTTCCGCGCTAACGGTTCATATTCATCTGCAGTAGCTGTTCTGCTTAAGGGAACCAGGACTCTTAAACGTGGTTTATTAGGCTCATGCTTACGCGTACTGTACGTTGCATAGGCACACCCTAAGCCTTCTAAACGTCTAAGGATATCCTCTGTTCCACCTGCAGGTATATTGTCTAAATCAAGTGTGATAATATCCCTATTCTTTACGTTGGAAGCTTTCCGGCGGTTATTGATAAGCTCCCCACCAACAAATCCACCAACGTCTTTTAATTCATCTTGGTCACGTTTTGGTAGCTTCAGATACTCTTCCAGTGTTTCCTTACCTCTTACTGCAGTCTTCAGCTTTTCTACCATGTCGGACCAATATAAGACCTGAGCAGGCCACTGGGTAGCCTTACGACTATTCCCAGCGGATATTGTTATTTGTCTGTCATATTGTAATGCCATGTTCTCACCTACTCAACTGTACTTTTTCGTGAAATAATATCCTGAAGCTCAAACTCTAGTAATCTAGTTTGCATCTGCTTCATGGCCTTTTGTAAGATTTCTTTTTCTGATAACATGTGATGCCTGTTTGATTCTAGATCAACTTTTGTAAGAAGCATTAAATCCTCCCGACTTGGATACTCCATCTGTGCAATTCGCACGGAATGCATCCGAATCGATTCTTCCAATATGTTACGAACCGTACGCGCATTCCCGAAACCCTTTTTATCTTTTTCAAACCATAACCGATTAGCCAAGGCTCCTAAGTATTCATTGTCTGCTTGGTAATCTTGATCTGTTAACATTTTCTGTGCAATCTGAAGCATGTCCGGTACTGAGTAATCCGGAAAATGCACCGTATTCGAAAAGCGTGAACGAAGTCCAGGATTCGAGTCTAAAAATTCATCAATCTCATTTGCGTACCCTGCAATAATAACCATCACTTCTTCTCGTAAATCTTCCATAAGCTGCACAATAGTGGCAATTACCTTTTCTCCGGATTTATGAGACTTTTCACCGCCTATAAATGCGTAAGCCTCATCAATGAATAAAACCCCGCCTCTTGCTTCTTCAAACTTATCCTTTATATTTCTCTCTGCTTCACCCACCAATGAAGATGTAATGTCTGCATGGTGGATTTCGATAAAAGGATTATTATAGTCCTCTGATTTTAAAATGCCTAAGGATGAGAATGCTTCACCTATTAATCTAGCTGCAGTTGTTTTACCGGTACCGGGGCTTCCTGTAAAAATTAAATGGTTAGATTGATTCTGATTCTTAAGCCCTTGTTGCGCCCGTAACTTAGCAATTTTCTTCAGCTGTATAATTTGTTCCACTTGCATTTTAACAGCCATCATTCCTGGAAGAGCCCCTAGCTCCATTAAAGCTTTATTTGACATACACTCACCTACTTTCTATGCAATAACCTTCCAACCTTGCCGCTTTCTAGCATTTAACTCGTACTTTCTAAGAGGTTCATAGAGGTACACCTGGTGTTCACCTTCAACACGAAACAACAGTGTCCATTTAGGCTTTCTCATCGTATGACAGCCTTCGGAAAGAAGTTTAATCCTTGTAACTTATCTGAGATGTCATAAAGTTCAAATCTGCCTTTTGTAGATTTATTAGAGTAAGAGATAACTAGCTTGTTATCCGCTATGAATTCTTCAACTTGATAGTTTTTAAGTTTTTTCATAAGTTGGACATATAACATATAATTGATGCATATACTATCAATGTAGACAGGCTGCATTCGTGATACCCTGAAGAAGTGCACCAATGCTTCCATTTCCTTAATTTGTTGTTTATGCATTTTAGTCCGATCCTTGGGCTTAACGACCTTCTTAAGATTGGACAAATTCTGTTTAGTAATGGATAAAGTCTTTTTCATAACTTCTTTAGAGTGGTCTAAAGAACCTTGTACAATCTCAAGCATCTTCATCAACTCGCTTTATGCTAGCTTCCACAGAGAACCCTTCTGGATATCGCCTTTTAAGTTTGTCAATGTTTCCCTGAGCGACTTCTTCAAGAGTTAATCCTGCCAATCTAGCAATCTGGGATAAATACCAAAGTACATCTCCCAATTCTTTTTTAATCTTATCCATTTCTATATCGTGTCCATGGAAATAAAATTTCTTAATTAAATCTGCAACTTCTCCTGCTTCACCAGAAATCCCCAAACCGAAATTCAATAGTTCCAAATCATGTCTTGTTGCGGTTCTTGCTGACAGCTCCTGATAATCGTTTAATTCCAAAGTAAACCCTCCTATCTACTCTTATCTCGTCTCATCACTTCAAGTACTTTGACATGGTTGATTAAATAATTGATATGCTGTTGCACGGCTTCCTTTGAAACCACATTATTTACTGAACTGTTCAGTTTAACTGCAAATCTTTCAGCATCCTGTAACTTTCTCTTTGAAATAAGCATTTAAACACTCCTTATTCACTTCTTTTCATTCGATAGTGCTTCGGTTTATACAAGGCCTCTTCCAAGCTCCAACCCCGTTTTAATCTCGCCATAAAACCTTGTTCCGTTAGACCATTAGTTTTAGCAATCCTTAAGTACCTTTCAAATTCTTCTGGATTCGTCCTAAAATACTCGTAGTCCATAATTTTATTACCTAGTCTTACTAAATTAAGACCTGCTTTCGTAACTTCAGGATCCATTGAAAATAATCCCTGCTGATTCATCCGGGCAAGTTCGCTTCGAGAAATTAAAATCAGATTGCCCAAATCTAGGTTTTGCTTATTGCTATCTGCAAACATGATCACGTGGTTTTTTGGTACTTTCTTTCCGTGATGCTTTTCCCATACGACAACATGCTTATGTCGCCATCTTTCTTGATAGGTTCCATGGTCTTGAACTTTTATTAGGATGTAGCCGTCTTTACTGTCAATACGTTCACTGCCAACAGGTCTATAGTTTTTAGGTTGTTGCCCTTTTTTGAATTGCGTTTCCTTACCACCTATCTGCAGTCCCTTCTTCCCTTTGTTCCAAGGGGAACTTCCTTTTTCGAATCGCCCATCTAAACCGCTGGATAGGTTATGGTTCGATTTGTAAGTGTTCATTTGCTGCGCAGTAATAGACAGACCAAACATATTATTTACCAGTTCCGCAAGTTCGTAATTATGCAGACCCTTTACGTTTGCTTTAATAAAGTCCTTTTGTTCTTTAGTAAACAGTCCCGAATTTTCATCCGGCTTATACTTAGGAACATTACTTTTAATTTTGTGATTCGACTTTAAACTTTTCATTTGGCTTTCTGTTACTTGAGTACCGAATTTTTCATTGAATAAAGCTGCAATTTCGTCGTTGTATTTACCAGGGGCAATTTTACGAACATACTCAATTTCTTCATCTGAGTATTTGTATCTCTGAGACACTATTTCCCACCCTCGAGCATCTTAGGAAGCTTTGCGTCTGCATTCATACGATTGTCACTATCCATGAACTTCTGCCCATCAAGAACCAATTTTCCGGTATCAATAATGTTCTTTGCAATTCCCGTGACTGCTTTCGAACGTTCAATTTCTTCCTTCAGATCTTCGCCTTTTATATCCTCATCATTTAATCGTTCTAGCTGAGCAAATAAATGGTTGTTTAAATCCCCTAATGTGTTTTTCATTTTTTTATCCTCCTTATTAATTTTTCACTGTTGAAATTATTTGCTTGTCTGAAGATCTATATCTGGAATAATAGATTCAGGTCGAAATAGAACTTTGTAATGAAAAGGATCTGCATAGGCTGCATCTGTTTGTTCAACAAAATAACTAACGTTATCGCTTAACCCTAAGTAATGCCTTTTATATTGTTCGTCATCAACTTTACAAGTCACGCGTAGTTTCTTCTCATCCGTAGTATCTAAGGAACATAACCCCTCGATAGTTAGCAAATATTTATCGGTAATCCCGTTTACAAATACGATACGTCTTTGAACTTCAAAGGAGTCAGCCGCCTTATCTATGTTGTGGTTTACGGTATCTGCTTCTGTACAAGCCACTAAAATAACAGCCATGAAACTCACAATAATCAACACTAATTTTTTCTTCATAAACATCAACCTTTCGAATTTTATTTACCTCACATTTTGTCTCTACTCTTCCTTATTACCGCCTGAAAATATGGATGCAATACAACCAAAAATGATGATTATCCAAAGCGTTGTCCACCACGGATTTGCGTATATAACTTCCACTGTTTAGCCTCCCTTACATTGCTAAGTATTGTTTTCCAATCCCTTTTAATATCCTGCTTACATGCGTTTGCGTAACACCGACCTCTTGACTTATCTCTACTTGACCTTTTCCTAATAAACGAAGCTCAATAATCTCACGTTCTCTTGGCTTTAAACCGGAGATAAATTGATGAACAATCACGCCTGTAAAATCAGCTTGAGTCCCAATAAATTCTTCTAATGTCGCAACATCATTATCTTCAAAAGAGTTCTTATTCAAAGAGTGAACACTTGTCACGCTAGCCAGTGCACCCTCTACTAATTTCTCTGAAACACCTAATCTCTCAGCAATTTCCATCTTAGGCAACTCAATTAAGTCCTCTCTTCTTATCCGGTTTGCGACTTCCCAATATTTTCTAGAGAATTTAATTGTTTTAGATTTATCCTGAATGAACCGCATTGCATTACCGTAAACCGCCCGTGCAGCATAAGTCGAAAACTTAAACCCTAGAGAATCATCAAATTTCCGATATGCTTGGATTAAACCGATTTTTCCTTCACTGATTAAATCCTCTGGATCCACTCCTATTTTCCTTGCAATAGGAAGTAATTTTCTTAGACCAACAAACACTAGTTTCCCGTGTTTCTGAAAACACTCTTCCTCGGACAACCATTCCCCATTAATACGTTTCATCTAAACCACCCACTTCCTGTTTCGACATCTTTAAACTGTTCTTCCCAGAGATTGATATAATGATCTAAACGACCTTTTTTCTCTAAGTCAGTGTATAATCGTTGGATAACTTGATAGGGTCTATCAAGAGCATCAGCTAACATCACCGGACCATCTGATTCATAAAACTTACAAATGTAGGCTTTTCTTCCTCAGTAAACCTTGTCCGTGGTCTAGCCATATCCCACACAACTTTTCAACTGATCAGTGAGTTGTAAGAACAACTCTTTGTTCCCGGAGTCAATAGCCCCATCAATTTGGATACGTAGCATATCCTCATCCGTAATGGAGGTTTCGCAATTGTATTCAAGTTCTTCATAAGTTGGTTGCCTTTTATTCAAGTCTTTTACTAATGAGCGTGCCCAAGCGCTTATTAAAGCATCAAATGAATCATTGTACATGTTTACCCCTCCTAATCTTTCATATAATAATCCGATACAAAACCATCAGCGTTTAACGGAAGTCCGGGAGCCCAACTAATATCTTGCTTCATAATGTTTTCCACTGTTTCTAAGTCTGCAAGTTCTCTTGGTACATCCAGGACAACTTCATCATGAATATGCATAATGGTTTGATAACCAGCTTCATGTAATCTTTCTAACGTCACTGCCAGGCAATCTCTTGCAATGGCTTGTACCACATTCTCCGTAAACTTCCCGCCATAGGAAGAAACTTTAGTCCATTTCCTAGTTGTTTGGTCTAATCCCCAATAGTTAACTGCTTCTTTCCCGAAATCATTCTCAGCAAGAAAAGGTTTCACATAATAAAGCTTTCTTCCACTTGGTAGAGTGATAGTTAAAAAGTCTAAACCGTTCATAATATCGCTTTCCCTAGCAAGGATTAACCCCTTTACTCCTACTGGTTGCCCGGTACGCATAACTGCAAGTGCTGCATTTTCTAGGCTGTACCATAAATCTTGAATTCTTCTATTTGAGGATCTCCAACGCTTTACAATATCCGGAAGCTCTTCTTCAGATAGACCCATGTTTAAGGCTCCCATACTGATTAATGCACCGCTTCCACCTTGGTAACCTAGAGCAAGTTCAGCAACTTTCCCTTTTTGCCTAAGCTCATATTCCGGATTACCTTTTTTAATTAACTCAATCGGCACTCCAAACATTTGAGATGCCGAAGCTTCATATATCTTTCCATGAGTTGCAAATACATCCAGTCTCCATTGTTCATGAGCTAGCCAAGCGATTACCCTAGCTTCAATAGCAGAGAAGTCAGAGATGAGTAATAGGTTTCCTTCACTTGGAACAAAAGCCGTTCTAATAAGCTGAGAAAGAGTATCAGGCACATTGCCATATATGAGTTTTAACGCTTCATCCTTTTTGTCTTTGACCAGTTGTCTAGCATGGCCAAGGGTTTCCAAGTAATTTCTCGGAAGGTTCTGAACTTGAACCAAGCGCCCCGCCCATCTTCCAGTACGGTTAGCCCCGTAAAACTGAAGTAGTCCTCTAACTCGACCATCTTGCCCGACTGCTTCTTTCATGGCCACGTACTTCTTAATGCTTGTTTTGGAAAGCTCCTGGCGAATCTCTAATGCCCTTTTTACCTTTCCTTCTGTTTCTTCTACTAGTTGTTCTACCGTTGCTTTTTGTAAGTTCTCTACTTTAATACCTTGTTCTTCTAGCCAACCTCTTAATTGTGCTGCGCTATTCGGATTAGCAAGGCCTGTAATTTTCACTGCTTCTTCTGTTAATTGAGCCGTTGACAAGTCATCTATGTATAGCGCCCCGTCAATTAACTCCTGGTCCACTTTTACTCCAGTAGCATTTATCTTCTGATCCAGTTGCCAAAGCTTTTCCTCTTGTTCTGGAACTGGAAAGTTGGATAGCTTTTTTTCAATTGCTTTTTCTACTTCAACGTCCTGGATGCAATACTCTTTAAATAACTCCCACTTTTCTGGTTCATGATGAGGCAAAGTCCTGGTTCGATTCCCATTTTTCTTAGTTGGTTTCGTAGGCGTACAGAACAACTTGATAAGAGCTTTACCTACACTCATTTTTTGCTTATCTTGAGGTAAACCTACTGCTCTTGCAGTAGCATCTAGTCCGGCAGTAAAGCCACAATACATCCCGTGAAGCATAGTATCTCTCCACTGGTCTACCCACGAGATAGGCTCCCGACCTAAAAATTTACTTAAGCAGTACCACTCGAACGCTGCATTATATCCGTGTTTGGTTATATTTGGATCGTGGAGAGCATAGACTATATCAGATGGGACAACTTCCCCTTGCGCTAGATCAACTATTTTTGTTGGATCCCCATTAACCGAGTAGCCGAATAGTATTATTTCAAAATCAGGGGACTGTACGTACTTGTACAATCCCGCTTTCTTGATGTCCACTGAAGAATAAGTTTCAATATCAATATTTAATGTGCGAATCATATCCCATACACGCCACCGTTTAATGGTTGGCCAGTGATAGGGTCAAATTGTTGCTGTTGTGGTGGTTGCCCCTGAGGTGCAGGTTGACCATAATTAGGTTGTTGCACCGGTGGTTGTTGGTAACCTTGTTGTGGTTGACCAAAGCCCTGTTGAGGCGGTGCCTGTTGATACTGAGGCTGACCATAACCTTGTTGCGGTGGAGCTTGTTGGTACTGCGGTTGCTGAGGAGGTACTTGTCCTCCGCCAAAGTCATCACCTGCAGCTGGAGCAGACGCACCTAAAGGCTCACCGTCACGAGTCTTTTGTACGTTTGTGCTGATATAGCAACCAACACCCTTTTTACCTGCAAAGCTATAAGGACTGAAATTAATAGAGATACGTCCGTACATACCGCTGTAAACTTCTGTAGCATCCATTATTGGATTTAGATCCGGACCTACTAATTTAGGCGGGTAATCCAATCCAGTTGTTGCAGTAAATACCCAATGACCTTTACACTCTAGACCAAAAGGCATTCCATCTGAAGGTTTTACACCGTCACCATCATGGATAGGAACTGCTACGTTAGGAGGAATAACCCCATTCCAATTACCTGTTTTACCTTTTTGCTTAGCAGCTTCGATAGCAGCATCAATTTTTTGTTTTGTTGCTACGTCAGATTTAGGAAGCAGAATTGTTACACTATACTTTTCTTCCCCGCCAAATTGATTAGCACGAGGCTTTAATAGATTGATAAAACTAAAACGAACTTCACCTGTTACAACGCGCGTATTATTTTCCATGTTTACATTTCTCCCTTGATAGTTATTGTGTGGCAAGCCCCATCTTCCAGAGGCATATTGTTCAACGTGATAATCTGCAATATCTCCCACTACTTAAAATCATCCTCTGCAGACACTTCATTAGTAATTGCCTTACGCTTGTCTGAAGCTTTTGCAAGAGTCGGTTTACCTGGTGTTTTGGATACAAGTCCTGGCTCTTCTAGTAAACTCTTATACTCTTTTTTACCAAGCTCTTTTTCAAGCTTAGGAATGGTTAACGGTACCCGTTCAAATAGAATTGCTTCATCAATTCCATTTTCCTGAAGATGCGCAAAAGCCTTGTCAATATCTACATAGCTTCGTGTACCTCTACCTTCTACAGCCTTCCAACCTGAAACCTCATTACCTTTCAGGCTTTCCGTAAGCGCATAATCTTTTAATGCTTTTATCCAGGACTCAATCTCAAGTCCCTTTTCAAGGATCTGACCAACCTCATCATTACTGATTAAAGGAGGCTGCATCTTCTTAAATCCATCCAATTCCAAGAAGTGATCTGCACGAGCTCGACAAACTGCCTTAGCCTTACAAAACTTGCAATGTTCTCCTGGATTAAAATCACCTTCACCTTTAAATGCTTTTTCTGCTATAGGTTTAATCTCATCGCCCCAAGCAAGTAAATCTTCTAAACTCATCTCGTATTCTGAAATACTATCAAGACGAGGTTGTACGATGGAAAGGTGAATTTTTTTGAAAGAATACAAGAATCCATATTCTAAATATGCGCCAAGGGCATATAATTTTAACTGAGAGTTGTCCTCAGCACTTACAGGCACCCCCTTTCCATATTTGAAGTCATTTACATGCAACGTATCGCCACCGATGATAACGCAGTCCACGGTACCGAAACCTTCTGGAGCATACGCGCTGTAATTGACACGTTTTTCAACTGCTACATAAGGCGTAGTAGCTTTGCTTAGGAAAATCTCTTTTAAATAGTCCAGGTAAGTGTCTGTATGCTTCAGCATTTCATCCTGGAACAACTCATGTTTTTTAAACTTGTTAAGCCTTCTGGTATATGTGCTTTGCGCCATTGGCTCAGTGAAATACTTACGAAGCTTTAACTCAGCAATCTCATGCGCTAGTGTTCCTTCTGCAGCATAAGTAGATCCTTTATCTTCAAACTGTTCTTCCAATCTCACGGAGGGCGTGCAATTAAGCCATCTGTTAGAAGCACTTGCAGATAATAATGCGTGAGCCCTCTCAGAGTGGTTTATGCCGTTACTCATATCTTTGCCCCTAGTTCACGAAGTCTTGTTGCAAAGGCCCCGTATTGCTCCTGAGGTAAAGCAGTTAACGCTTGTACACCAAATGAAGTAATTAGATTCACCACATCATCACGTCTGCCCGCGTCCATTAATTGAGTAGCTGCTACTGCCAACTGATCCATACTGTATGTAGGATTGCTAGTTGGAACTGCTGCTTGTTGCGGAACCTCTTGTTGTACCGGTGGTTGCTGAACAGGTGCTTGCTGTGGCGGTTGTTGAGTCGGTACCGGTTGTTGAACTGGCGCTTGTTGTACTGGTTGCGGAGCTTGTACCTCCTGTTTAGGTTGTTCAACTACTTCTGAACCTGGTATATTTACTGGCAATTCATAGTTTGCTAGAACTTGAGCCAGTGTATGGATAGCACCTTCAAGACCTGGTGCATTGATAGTCACTTTAATTTCCATTTCCAAATTTCCCCTCTCGTGTTATATTGATAGTGAATATGTTTTTCTTACTCACTGATTGCCGTCAGTGGGTTTTTTCTTTAGTACTATTTTCATATCTTCTAATACTGGTTCTACTTCATGAATTCTCCCATACACTAAATCGACTTTGTAAATTCGTTTAATTTTTTGAGGTGCTTCATGTAAGGAATAATTGTTAGCTGCAACCTTTCCAACGAACTCTCTTACACTTGATTCAAGTTCCATCATAGTAACGCGGTCATCAGTTAAGTGCCCTTCTCCTTCTTCGATTACCACTAGGTAGCGTTCTAGCATTCTTCTCACCTCCTCTCAAGCTAGTAAACTTCTAATAGCCGTAATGGACCAAGACTACAATTGTTCCATCTGCTCTAGATGACATGTAAATCGATTTAATTAAGCTATCATCCATGAAGAAATTACTTAATTTCATTTCCACCGCATCTGGTTTCCCAGTAAAAATTTTGAACATTGCCCTCCTCCTACTTAAGAACTTCAATAGCTGCAATGGTAAGACTGGTAAAAGATAAGATGCCTAGAAACAGGATGACACCATATAAAAACCAAACTGCTTTTTCTTTGTTCATGTACTCACCCTCTTTCTCCGAACTGTGTGTTATTTTTTCCAACCTAAACTGCGAGCCCCAGTATCATAGTTATCCCAACACTCTTTTCGTATCCCTTCTAGAAAATTCTCCAATTCTTCTTTCGAGCGTTCAATTTTATTGCTTTTGAAAGGTTTACCTTCCCAAAGAAATCCCTGAATATCTCTTGCTATATCCTCGTACCCTTCTACCATTTCTCTTGCATCACTACTCAAAGTAATTCCTCCCTTTCAGCGCACTTTTTCTCAAACACTAAACGCTACCCAAATCCACACCGCTAAAGTTACAACCGGGAAAAAGTAATCAGGATTTGTTAAATGTTTCATCCTTATACCATCCCTTTCTTGCATAAATACCATTGTTCAATAGCTCAAACTCATCATGTTTTAATTTCTTGTTGTGAAGAGCCAAGATCACCCGAAGTGATTGTTGAATGGATACCTGGTGCTTATCGGTTACAGTAAAATCTGCAGAAATTGCAGATTCTAAAATTCCCATGCATGATTTATGTAGGTTCTCAAGATGGTCCGTTAACTGGTCTAAGTCTTCCGTTAGGTAGTGATCTTGAATGGCCATTACCCCATCCACCCCCTCATATTGAATAACTCACCTACAACTTCTAAATACAAATCAGTTACTTCTGGATTCACTTTTCGGTAATCTCCGAAAACAATACTGGGATAACTCGGAATATTGTAAGTTCCCACTAGATCCTTCATCAGCACTTCTAACCTTCCAACTTTTAGAACGCTACTTCCTTGTTTGATTTCGTTTAACCTTTCACGGTATGATTCCAACTCTTCTTGAGACACTCACTTTCACCTCTTTCTTAAAACGGTTATTAGCTTCCCGTCACGTTTCACAACTTCCCGAGAATACCCAACGTGTAATTTTTCTTGTTTAGTACCCCACCCGTTACCGTTGGCTAGTAACTCGCTTAGACCAGCTGGAACTGAAATCTGATGCCCGTCTAATTCAATACTTGTTATTTTTATCATCACTCCACCTCTATGAGTTTCTAATTAGAAACCTTTTGATTAAAAAAATAAACCTCTGGACTAATATTCAGATGTTCACAAATTGTACGTACTTCACTGACCTTAAAATCCCTTCCCTGCCCATTCAGAATAGAGTTTAAACTACTTCTATTCATCCCTAGCAAATCAGCGATTTCGGTTTGTCTAATACCTAATTCTACAAGAAGCCCTTTAAATTTGTTATACCCTGCCATTCCCTCACCTTCCTTTATGTTTCGAGATAGAAACTTGATGTACCCCTATATTAAATTAGAAAAGTTTCGATGTCAACTACTTTTGTACTATTTTTTCAAACAAATGTTGCTTTGTCGAAACGTTTCCTATATAATAGTTTTTAGAAAATAATTGTAGAAAAAACAAAGGGGAAACGAGAAATGAACAGTTTTGCAGATAATTTAAAGAGATTACGAGAACAGAGAAAAGCTAAGGATGGATCTAAATTAACTTTAGAAAAGCTAGCAGAGGAGTTAAATGATCAATTTGGAGATAAGGGTGCAAAATTCAGTAAAGGTATGTTATCAAAATATGAAAATGGTAAAGATGCATCTTCCATAAATGCAAGTTTTCTTGCTGCTTATTTTGGCGTAGGTGTTAATGAATTAATCGGCTTTAGCGATGTTGTTGCTGAAGAACCTACTACTTATAAAGTTAATGGAGAAATACCGATTATAGGGACTATAGCTGCCGGAACCCCTATTTTAGCTGAACAAAATATTCTTGGTTATGCTCCAGCTCCACCTTTGATGAAACTCCAAGACAGAAATGTTTTTTATTTGAAAATTAAAGGGGAAAGTATGAATCGTGAATTTGAAAACGGCAGTTTTGTCTTAGTTGACCGCGACTTAAATGTTGAGAATGGAGAAATAGCTGCTGTACTTGTCAACGGACACGAAGCCACCGTTAAAAAGATTCATTGTAAAGATAACCTGGTTACATTAATACCAATGAGTACAGATGAAACCTTCTATCCTGAAGTGATTAATTTAGAATCAACAGAATTCACTATCATTGGAAAAGTTATCGGCGCATTTAAACAATATTAAGGGAGGGATACTTCATGAAAGCAGCTCTGTATATTCGAGTATCTACTAAGGAACAAATAGAGAACTATAGTATCCCTACCCAAAAAGAGCGTTTAGAAGCATATTGTAAGTCAAAGGGCTGGGATATACACGATTTTTACATAGATGGAGGTTACAGTGGATCTAATACGGACAGACCAGAATTACAGCGTATGCTTAGAGAAATAAACAATATAGATGTCGTAATCGTTTATAAGTTGGACAGGCTATCCAGATCACAACGAGATACCATGGAATTAATTGAGGATAGTTTCTTGAAGAATGATGTTGAATTTGTATCCATTACTGAAACTTTAGATACATCCACACCGTTTGGACGTGCTATGATTGGAATTCTTTCTGTATTTGCTCAACTGGAAAGAGAAAACATTGCAGAACGTATGCGAAATGGACACATTAAAAGGGCACAAGAAGGTTATGCTGCTATGGGCGGAGATTATGACCCTGCCGGATATAAACGCGAAGATGGAAAACTTATCATTAAACCGGATGAAAAAGACCACATACAAAAAGCTTTCGACCTCTACGAACAATACCACTCCATATCCAAAGTCCAGAAGGAATTAAAGCTCATAGGATACCCTGTATGGCGTTTTAGACGGTATCGTGACATATTGTCTAATAAACTGTATATCGGTTACGTGAGCTTTGCAGGAGAACATTTCAAAGGGGTTCATGAACCAATCATTACTGAAGAGCAATTTAATCGAGTTCAGGCATTATTGGGACGACATAAAGGACACAATGCCCATAAAGCAAAAGAAAGCTTATTATCAGGATTAATCACGTGTGCTTGTTGTGGAGAATCTTACCTTACCTATGCGGTAAGCGGTAAATCAGGAAATAATAAGGGTAAAAAATACCGCTACTACATATGTAGAGCTAGAAGATTTCCTTCTGAATACCCGGAGAAGTGCATGAATAAAACTTGGAATGGTTCAAAGTTAGAAAATATCATTTTTGAAGAACTTCAACACCTAACACTCGGTAAGGAAAAAGAGGAAAAAGCCAAACCCGCAATAAATTATAAAGCTCAGCTTAGCAAAGTTAACGAGAAGATTGAACGTATTATAGGTCTGTATGCTATTGGAAAATTTGAAAGAGAAGCCTTAGATAAACAAATAGATATTTTAAATGCTGAGAAAGAACGCCTCTTACTTCGACAAAAAGAAGAATCCGCTGAAGAAGAGATATCAGCGGAAGAGTTACATGATCTAGTTATCCAAATAAAGGATGCAAATTTCAACACCCGACAAGCAACTATTCAAAAGCTTGTTAAACAAATAATTATTAACGGAGAAGACATTGAAATCGAATGGGCATTTTAATGTCTTTTTCTCTGTTTTCATTTTCGGCTAGTCATACTGCCCAAATCAGGAATTCCTTCTTACCTTCTTGAATAGTGGAAACGAGTTGATCAGAGGCTCTTTGCTGGGCATTTGTTAATGTACCCTTCCAACTTAATGGGGAATCATAGCTAGTCCAATTTGTATCCTCGACTTCCCAAAAATAGAGTGGTTCACATTCCATCACTCTACCCATTGCTACACAATTTCTACAGTATAGATGGGATTGTTGGCACTTTGCACAAGGGATAGTTCCAAACAGGACTCTCTTTTGATTACCACATCTCTGGCATTCATTTCTAGTAAGCTTTCGTTTAATGGATGGGATTTTCGTAAAATGAAAAGTAAGTTCAGGTGGAATTTCATTCTGGAGTAATAATTTACCTGCATATTGACGGAGGTTTTGAGAGGATATTTCATCAAGTGGGTTTACTATTGTCATTAAATCACTCACTTTCTATATGATATAGACTGCCAGATAACTGGCAGTCAAATAGATATAATATTAAAAATGATTGCTTATTTATAATACCAACAAACTCCTACTGCGCCTTCCCCAAGATGTGTACCGATAACCGGGCCAAAGTAACTTATTGAAGTTTCAACATTAGGGTATTTTTCATTAAACTCATCTCGTAAATTTAAAGCACTTTCTTCATCATTTGCATGAATAAATGCTACTCTTGCAACCTTTCCAGCTTTCGCATCTTCTTCCACAAGACCCATTACTCGATTAATTGCCTTTTTACGGGTACGAATCTTTTCAAATGGAACGATCACTTTATCTACAAAATGTAATACTGGTTTTACCTGTAATAGGCTTCCCATAAGTGCTTGAGCGCTGCTTAATCTACCACCACGTTGCAGGTTGGTTAAATCATCTACTACAAAATAGCCATGCATCGTTTTCTTCATTTCGTTCAGACGATCCATAATTTCCTCAGCAGATTTATTTTCCTTCGCCATTTCAGCAGCCTCAAGTGCAAAGAATCCTTGAGCCATACAACTTATTTCCGAATCAAAAGCGTACATATCGATGCCTTCTACCATATCACCAGCGCTAACTGCAGCTTGATATGTACCGCTTATTCCACTAGACAGATGTATAGAAATTACAGCATCGTACTCTTTACTGAGTTCTTCTAATTTTTCCGTAAAAAGTCCAATAGCTGGCTGTGATGTAGTTGGTAGTTCTTTTACTTCTTTTATCTTGTGATAAAATTCTTCAGAGGTAATATCAACTTCTTCTTGATACGTTTCATCCCCAAAATTTACACTAAGAGGAATCATATGTATCCCATAAGCCTTACGCATATCTTCAGGGATATACGCTGTACTGTCAGACATTACAGCTACCTTCATTCCAACTTCTCCCCCTAAATTTTTTATTTTATTATTCTATTACTGTTCGCCTCTTATATTTTACATGAATGACTGAAAAAATGCACCATAGTATGTAGATGAGAAATTATAATTAAATTAATATGCAATTTTATCATGTTTTCCAGTTAAATGTGTTAATTTTAAGTTACAAATATATTTTAAAGATGGGGTAGCTATGAATAAATTAGATCAAGAAATTTATGACTATTTGTTTAGTAAGATTCCTTCAATTACTGAAAAGTGGTTAAATACACGGAAGGTAGAGGAGGGTTCTATTTATTCGGTGAAAACCTCTCCGGAAGTGGCGGAAATGCTTAGAGCTCAAAATACATTAACAAATAAAACAGCTATAAGTGCTTTGCTTAATGATGAAGAAGTAGTAGATAACTACATTAATCAATGGGTGCATATCGTCTCTGAAAGTAGAATTAAGACGGATACTCCTACTCATGAAGTTATTCATGCTATTAACATTGCAAAAGATATTTTCTTTGATTATACGTACTCTTTTATCCATGAAAATAAAGATGTGGTCACCCATTCCGACATTATTCGTTGGCACAAAACCTTCAATACCGTTTTCAGCAAATTGACTACTTTGTACTCTGAGATGCACTATACATTAACCACTCAACGTTTAACTAAACAACAGAACTTAATTAACGAACTAAGTACACCAGTCATTCCGATTAGTGATACAATTGCCATATTACCACTAAATGGCAATGTAGATACTCTGAGAATGAAACACCTATATGAAACAGTCCCAGAAAAAGTGGTAGAGTCCCATGTTGAATATCTATTTATCGATTTATCCGGGATACCTGTTCTAGATTCTGATGTTGCTAAAGGACTTTACCAAGTAATTTATTTGCTTCAAGTATTAGGAATCACCACTGCAATCTCTGGAGTTCAACCAGAAGTTGCTCACTCCATTGTTCAATATCAGAATAATTTCAAAGAGATTCCAACTTTTAGTACGTTGAAACAAGCATTAAAAGTACTCATGACAACTGAAAAAGTATTGGAATTAAAGAATATATAATTCTGATAGATACATAAAAAAATGAGAATCCTCTATCAAAAGAGTGATTCTCATTTTAGTTAACAATTTATAAAACCTCAACCCAACCTTTACGGATTGCAGAAACTACTGCCTGGGTACGGTCGTTTACATTCATTTTTTGTAGAATGTTACTTACATGGTTCTTAACTGTTTTTTCACTAATGTATAATGCTTCTGCAACTGCACGATTACTTTTACCATCTGCAAGAAGCTGTAAAACTTCACATTCACGTTTGGTTAGTAAATGTAATGGACGGTGATATTCTACTCGGTGACTACCTACTCCAACAGCTACCGTTTCCTTCGCTAATCGGCGGTATTCTTGTACCAAATTATGGGTAACTTTAGGATGTAAGTATGATCCACCTTCACTAACCACTTTTATTGCCTCAATTAATGAATTAGAATCCATTTCTTTTAATAAGTATCCTTGAGCACCTGTTTTAAGGGCATGTGTTACATAACTTTCATCATCATGAATCGAAAGGATGATTACTTTTGAATTTGGATGGTTACGAACCAATTCGGCTGTAGCCTGTACACCATTCATGTTTGGCATGTTGATATCCATTAGAATGACATCTGGATTGTATTCTTTTACAAGCTTACCAGCCATGATTCCATCGTCACCTTCTGCCACAACATTAAACGATGGTTCAAATTCTAATATACGTTTTACCCCTTCACGGAATAACTTATGATCATCAATTAAAATGATATTAACTGTTTTTTCGAAACTCATTGCCTTTTCCTCCCCAATACGTAATATTTAATAATTCCCCTATTACGTTCCATGCTAGACAATAATCTTTTATCTCTATTTTTTTATATAAGAGCCCTTTCATAAGGTACTCGAATTACTATCTTTGTGCCTAATCCGATGGTTGAATTTATATCTATTATACCATCAAACATCTCAACGCGCTCTTTCATGCCCATTAATCCAAAAGATTTATCTCTTTTAATGGTAGGATCAAAGCCTTTCCCATTATCTGTAATGACGAGATTTAAGTTTCTCGAACAGATCTCAATCTTCACAGTAATTAATGTAGCTTCTGCATGTTTAACAGCATTTTGAATCGCTTCTTGTGCCAGTCTAAAAAATGCAATTTCATACTTTTGATTAATACGCTTTACTTCTCCAATAGAAGTGAACTCTATTTTTACATTGTTATATTCTGCTGTTGTATTGACATATTTTTTTATCGTAGGAATTAAACCTAAGTCATCTAGTGCCATTGGTCTTAAATCATAAATAATACGGCGCACCTCATAAAGTGACGAACGGACCATCTTACGCATACTTTTTATTTCAGCTAATGCATCTTCAGGACTACCTTCTCGGAATGTTCGATCAACCAGTTCTGAACGAAGTAAAATATTAGCTAACATCTGAGCAGGACCATCATGAATCTCTCTTGAAATTCGTTTACGCTCTTCTTCTTGTGCTTCGATTATTTTCAGACCAAATTCTTGTTTCTCTTTTGCTTCTTCAATCATTTCATTTACTTGTTTAAAATCGTCTGTTAAGTACGTGAGTATGACCGAGATTTTGTTTGCTAGGTTTTCAGCGCGTTTAATAGTATTGTCTAGGTTCTGTAGTCTTCTCTCAAGCTCATCACGTTTCAATCGTAAAGCTCGTTCTTCCTGACGTAGCATAGCTAACTTAGTCTGTAGCTCATGAGTTGATTCATAGACCTCACGAATTTCTTCCTCTGAATAGCGGTCGAAATACTTACTTACTTCCGATAAACGTTTTCTAGAATAGCGAACATTTTGCTCAAGCTTGTCTCCGTCCTCTATGTAATCGAGAACTTTTTCCTTCGTATACTCTAATTCACGAAGCAATTGTTCATGTTCAGAACGGGCCTCTTCACTAATGTTAAAGATTTCGTCCTTACTATTTTCAACGACATCAACCATTTCATCAAGGATATAATCTAAATCTTTATCCCTAGTTTTCACTGCCATCAGCACTCACCAACCTATGGTATAATTATACGTGCTATTCCGTTTTTTTTATAGGGTATAATGGAAAAAACTTTTAAAAAGTGTATAAATATTTATGAAACCCTAGTAGTAAGTACCCAAACTTTTCACTTTATAAACATAATTTCATTATAATTTTACTAATAGGAGGATTTGTCTATTGTTATCAACGTATTATACCGTTAAAAAAGATGGTGGTTCCCATGAAGTTGTTATTCAGAAGTCTAGATTCATAGGGACTATCAAACGAGTTGAATCAGAAGAAGAAGCACAGATCTTCATCCAGCAGATGAAAAAGAAATATCATGATGCGACACATAATTGTTCTGCTTATATGATTGGTGAACATGACCAAATTCAAAAAGCAAATGACGATGGGGAACCGAGTGGTACAGCTGGCGTACCGATGCTTGAAGTTCTAAAAAAACAAAATCTTAAAGATACAGTGGTCGTTGTAACACGATATTTTGGTGGTATTAAACTTGGTGCCGGAGGATTAATTCGTGCATATGGTAGTTCCACCTCTGAGACCATTAAGGCTGTCGGTATCATGAAAAGACAATTAATGAAAGGATTCTCTATCACTGTTGACTACACATTACTAGGTAAACTAGAAAATGAGATAAGAAACTCTGAACATATTCTTGAGACCATTAACTATTTAGAAAATGTAGAGTTTGTCGTTTTCGTGGAGGATGGGAAGGAAACTACTTTTCAAGAATGGATAGTTGATTTGACAAGTGGTCAGGCAGTTATCGAAGCTGTTGAGGAAAAGTATGTGGAGATTGAAGTGGAAAGCACGAAGGAGTGACTGTACTTCAATCTGATTTCACAAAAAAGATGAGGCTGGGACAAAAGAGTTTTAGTTGATTAAAATCCGAACGAACATGAAAAGCACATAGACCCGCTCCGGAAATATACTACGCTTTTACTGCCAGCACAGGGGCGACATCTGTTCGAGGAGCCTGAGGCCGTGCCCGTGGAAAGCGGAGTATTCTGCCGGAGAGGTTTCTTACTGCTATTCCACCTTAATTCTGGGGATGTACCGCGCGGTTCTATCAAATAGCAACTATTTTTGTAAAAAGACTTTTAATTATTCACTTTATACAATACTGCTAAATTAGCAATGATCGTTACAACTACAAGTTCTTTTTATAGATACGGGTTTGCTATTCTCCTCTTGCGATTACTCCACGGCAGAATGTTTCTTTAATCGTAAATGTATCGTCCACCAATAAGATATCCGCATCCTTCCCTACCGCAATACTACCTTTTCGGTCAAAAACATGTAGTTGTTTAGCAGGATTGGTACTTGCCATTTTTATAACATCCTCAAACTCGACTCCATCAAGCTTTAGCATGTTTTGTATAGCATCTTTCATTTTTAAAATACTGCCAGCTAAAGTACCATCTTCGAGCACGGCTTTTTCTTCATCTACTAATACTTTCTGTCCCCCGAGGTCATACGTACCAGTATTCAGGCATTTAGCACGCATGGCATCAGTAATTAATAGTAATCGTTCACTGCCCATATTCTCATAGATTAACTGCAGCATTTCAGGTACCACATGAATACCATCCGCAATTAGTTCCGCATGTAATTCTTTCAGAAAGAAAGCAGCTCCTACAACTCCGATATCACGATGATGAATGCCATTCATAGCATTACATAGGTGAGTAACCTGGTTCACCCCATGCGCGACCGCTTCCTTCATGCCATTAAAATCTAAATCCGTATGTCCAGCAGAAACATTGATACTATGTTCTCTTAAATGACGAATAAATGCACCATCTTCATCATGTTCTGGTGCCATCGTGATCGTTTTGATCTTATTATTAGACAGTGCCTGCCACTTATCAAATAGTTCAATATCAGGTTTACGGATATGCTCTAACGGTTGTGCACCTTTTTTACTTGGTTCAATAAAAGGACCTTCAAGGTGAATACCGATTATTTCTGCATAACCATTTTTTGATTGATAGCTGGCTACATTTTCAAGTACATGCTCAATATTTTCTTTTGATTGTGTAATTGTTGTAGCTAGAAAACTTGTGGTACCTTCTAGCGGAAGAACCTTCGCAATAGAATCAAGCGCTTCTTCGGTTCCGTCCATTACATCAGCCCCATTGGCACCGTGGATATGGCCATCAATAAACCCAGGAACAGCATTTAAACCTTCTGCATCTAGGATTTTAAATCGACTAGGATAGCTGGTTGGTTGTTCATTTTCAGAGAAGATAGCACTAATCTTCCCTTCTGAAATTAGCAGCTTACCACGCTCTATTTTTTCATTTTCTAAGTATATGTTTACATTTTTAATTAATATAGATTCGTTTGTCATCGTTGTAGTCCCTACCCTTCTTCATTCACATTCTCAAATTAGCATATGGTATGTAGCAATGTCCAGTTTTGTCGAATAAATTGCGTAACGAAAAAAGGACTACACCATGAACATGGTGTTAGCCCTTCTCTCTAATTTATCATTCGTTTACTTTGGGTCATCGTTCTTTGGTCACTTAATTCTTTAATTAATGTTTGAATTAACTCGTCAGAAGAACGTATTTTATTCTTTTCTGTATCATCAATTACTTTTTTCATCATATTCTTGAAAAACTCGCGTTCAACCATTACATTACCGCCCCAACCAAGTGTTATAGAATTATAGAACTAATCATACCACAAAATCTACTAATTTCATTAACAAAATATGACAAATTACTATTTTTTCCTTCTATTCCAAAATAATAGCATCAAGTATGCTACAAAAGCACCGAAGCCATCAATCATGACATCGCCAATATAAGGGGTTCTGTTTGGTGTGAATCCTTGATGGATTTCATCTATGATAGCATATGCAATGGTACTTAGAAATGAGATAACTAGAATTTTCTTTAATGACCAGTGCACAGTTTTCCTGAATGCTAAATAAAAAAAGATCATCAAGATAAGAAAAGTTCCAAAGTGGGCACCTTTACGAATGAAAAATTCGATTAGTCCATTTACTCCTTGAGCGCTAACGCTGACTTCGGATTGATGATATTGGAAGGATATCCAACTTAGATAAGGCTCTAAAAAAGATAAATCCAATAATCCCGAAAGAATAGGTTTTATATCCTGCTTTTCATATGGCGTTGAGGAAGAGAAGAAAAGGATCGCCATCCATGTAGTTGGCAATAGCCAATAGAAGTATTTTTTCTGCATTTTTCCACCATGCTTTATTATTAAATTCTAATATACTATAACAAAAAATAAGAAAAATAAAAAACCGTAGTTTCCTACGGTCCTAGTCTTGGTTCTTTCTCCATTTATTAAATTCAAGAAAGTTTTTAAATTCTTCTTTTGTTACACCTGATTCCATGGCTTCTTTCACGATGCTAAGCCACTCGCCGTCTAAATCTTCTAGTTCTACTGAGTCCCCTTCATTTATAAGTTCATTCACGGAAACACCTAAAACGGTACTTATTTTTTCGATAAACTGGATGGATGGATTCGACTGGAGGTTTCGTTCGATTGAACTTAAGTAAGATTTTGCAACGTTTGCTTTTTCGGCAAGTTCGGATATAGACATTTTCTTTTCTTTACGTAGTTGTTTAATTTTTTCTCCGATCAAGTCGACTCACCTCTTTCAAGCGAATTATAACACAGATGGGTGAGTAGTTCTATATAAAGTACGAAAATTACAACTAAAGTAATATATGTAACTATTTAGTCTCTGCAAGAAATAGACGGATCTCTTCAACGCTCATTCCTAGATTCTTTGCCTCCTTGATTAGTTTAATCCATTCATAATCAAGTTTTAACCCATTCTGAACTTTATTCAATTTCCCATCCCCCATTACTTACTATCTATGCAGTCCAGCCATCCACGCAAAAGCATTTGGACCTGTAACTTTGCGTCCTCATCTTTCAATGAGTTTGCCTTTGTATAGAAGGAATATTTTCTAAGACTATTATACTAAATAACTAGTGCTTTTTGTGTGTCTTGTTTTGTCACATTGCAACTAGTTTTGAAAGAAAAGCTTGCAACTTTTGTAAAATAATGGGAACTTAGCTATGCTCGCCTAATTTTAGACTTTCTGATGACTGATACCATCCAAATTAGTCCACCAATTAACAGCAGATTTATACCTATGACCATAAATGTAAACATACTGGTTGCAGTATCTGGCAGTTTAGCTCCAGAATTTACAACACCACCAACACTTTCTACATCTTTCTTATTGCCGCCTTTGTCGGAATCATCTTTTACCCCGCCTGGTTGGTCGTCATCCTCTTTTGGATCAGTTGTTTCTTCTGGATCTTCTGGGTCTTCTGGTGTTGTTGGCCCTTTACTTCTTTCTGCAACGAATTGCAATAAAAAGTTGACACCAAGTCCTTGAAATTCATTGCCAAGATGTTCTGGAAAACGAATAGTTAGCTGCAATGTTTCACTATCGTTCACTTCAAGAAACCTCGGCGGAATTTGTTCAAAATCTGCTAACTTTCCACTATATAATGTCTCGTCTGCCTCTTTTATTTCGAGTAATAATTCGTTATAAAGTTTCTCGTCACCCTCATTTTTAATTTGCATTTGATAATCAAAATCTAGTTTTCCTTTATTCTTTATCGTTATCTCTCTAGGAGCCCAGTCTCCTGGCTTCATATTGGCTATATCGAATAATACATCTTTCGGAGATAAGCTAATATCAACATTGTATTTTTTATCAGAATCTGCAGCACTATCAGCATTGGTTGTAATTGGATTAAACATAATGCTGAACATCGCTCCAAGTAAGAGACCTAAACCAACTATCCGCTTCATTTAATTGCCCCCTCTGCAGGCAAGATTTTGCATACAAGTTTATTAAACTACTGATTTTTCTTCTTCTTTTACATTTTCTTTAGGCAATTCTATTTCTCTTATTGCCCTCCAAATGGTTATACCGGCATATCCTATTAATAGAATTCCTGGTATTAGTAGAAGGAATGCTCCGTTTTGAGACTGTGAAAAGTTGATAACATAGCCTACGTAAGGAATTGTAAATCCTGTATATTCTGCAACGACATTTTCAGATAGGACAGGATTAATATCTTCCGCGTTGTTATTATCCCCTTTTGTTCGGTACATCACACTGTCTCCATTAGCAACTACTTCCGTGATTCTGTGGGTAATTAGCTTTCCATCTTCCTCCATAAATGTGATAACATCGTCTTGCTTAAATCGAGTCATATCACCACCAGGTTTCACAGCTATAATTGACCCAGTTTTAATACCTGGCTCCATGGATCCGGAAAGTACTGTTTTTAATTGATATCCAAATATCTCTGGTTCTCCACCAGATGCTTTGGATGAAATGACGAAGAATAGCATGCTTGCTAAAAGTAAAAATAGAACTACTGTAGTAAGATGGTTAATGAAGCTAAATATTTTTTTCTTAATTGGTTTCTTCATTTGTTTCCCCTTCCCCTGCAGGTTGTTTGTTTGTATCTGCCGCATCTACTTCTCCATTATTAGACCCCTCAGAAGAATTTACTTCTTCTCCAGATATATCCTCTGTTGTACTGTCATTTTGTTCATTGTTTTGATTATTTTCCTCTTTAGCTGGATCTGGTTGTGAAGTTTCTTCTTCAACAGGCTCACTTGATGAATCTTCGACTACTTCGTTTTCTTTATTAGTTTGTTCTTCTGACTGTGAAACATCTTCAGCAGCTTCTTCACTTATTTCATTTTCCATTTCTTGTTCCTTTGTGTTCTGCTTGTTTTTTCCTTTATCTTTACATTTAATGTTAAATTTATTGCTCCAGATTTCTTTCTCTTTCTCTTTACCTTCAAAGTTCTCTACTTGATAAACTTTAAACACATAAAATCCTTCATTTTCTCCTACAAAAGAAAGTGTTACTACTTCATTCTGATCTAACGCTTGAATTTGTCCTTCAAATATGGGGGAACCATGATTCTCTGGTGAACCTTTCCCCTTACTTACAGTGTCTGTATAATAAACCTCGTACTTTGCTGGTCCCCGCATCTTATGGCCTACATTTTTAAAATCTGCAGAAATTTCAACTGAAGGACAAGATTGGTCAACAACAGTTCCATTGTTACCTACAAATTTTAGAAAGCTGCCATCATACCAAGTGCCAGCCTTAAATTTCATAATTCCTTGATTTGAGTTACTGAAGTATGCTGCAGTACCTCCTGTAAGGTAGCTAAATGAAAAGATTACTAGATAGAATGCCACAATAATTTTACTCATTAAAATTAACTTCTTCTTCTTTAGATTCTTGTATTTTTGAAGGCGACTCAGTTCCAAAGGCCTTCCCTCCTTTTATGACGACTTTATTTTGCTTTATTAAAAATTGCAGAACCTGATTCTTAATAAAACAAAATAAAAACATTTCTGGATGAAAGGTGCTGTACCCACCCTTCATCCAAAAAATAGAGCTATCTAGGTTCTCCATCTTTCTGACTAGCTTCGAATGATAGATTGAAGTCAATACTATCTCCTTGGAAGATATTTTGATCTTCACCATTGTCATTGAATTTAAAGTCAAATCTAAGTGTTTGTCTATGGTCAGTTTGATATGGATTGTTAGACTTTGGTTTTAAATCTTCTGCAACAATTAGATCCTCAATATCTGAAAGTGGTACCCAATCGGCCACGACTTCGTTTGATCCTAGCTTCATAATGTTCACTAAAATATGATCCGCAAAATCCTCGCCAACATTATTACTATCCACATCTATAACTTCATAATCCACGTTTAGTGTTACATCCTTGACATCTAGGCTACCTTCGTTATAAACACGTATTTGGTGAACTTTCCAATCACCCGGCTTCATATTATCTATACTTAAATCCACTTCTTCTCTATCATCCGTACCTTTTAAATTGATGTCTAAAGTTCCGGCTGTAAATTCATTATTCGTTACTTCTGTATCACTAAAATAAGCATACGTTCCGCCACCAATTAAGCTAATTCCAAGTGCAGCAGTTAGTGCACCCATTCCTAGTTTCTTTTTAATACTCATGGTTACAACATTCCCTTCTCTAAAGTATTCTTAAGTCTCTACATAAATGTTCTTTATTTAGTATGTATTTCTAAAAATTTTAAGAGAGGAGAAGGGTTAGTTCTCCTCTTTATGTTATAAATTATTATCTAAGTTCGCCTTCAGTTTGATGAGCAGTGAATGTCCACTCAAGCTCTAAAGAGTCTCCTTGGAATTCGTTTTGATCTGCATCATTATCAACGAATTCGAATGCAACGAACATTTGGTCATTATCTCCAGCAGCTAATCCACTGTCTTCACCGCCTAAGCCAAGTAACTCAGTAATCCAATGATTTAAATTTTCAACGGCATCTGGAGTCATATTTTTCAGGTCATACAACGTAGTCTCAGAGATTACATCATTATAGTCTCCGATAACCCAACCATCACCAGTCTTATCAGCGTTCTCTAAGAATAGAACTTTAATATGCTTACCGAAGTCATCAACGTTATCACCTTTAGCATCGATAACATTGTATGCAGTAGCAAGTTCGATTGAAGAGATATCTAAAGACCCATTGTTTTCAAGTGCAAACTCACGAACCATTACATCTCCAGGCTTCAAGTTATCAACATCAATTACAACTGATGGATTCACCGCTAAATCCAAAGTACCTGCAGCAAATGTATTGTTAGATACTTCTGTGTCACTAAAGTAAGCAAATGTTCCTCCACCAACTAATGCGATTCCTAATGCAGCTGAAGCAATACCCATACCTAATTTTTTCTTAATACTCATTCTCAAATTCCTCCCTATTATTCGTTATAAAGAACGATGTGCGTCTAAATCGCGCATATTTAAACGCACGGAGAAGATAATTACATATTTTTATCTTCCCTTATGTATCTAACTAGTTAAACACAATTGTTCTTTAATAAGACATTTTTGTTCCTTATTAAGAACAACCTTAACTGAAGTATAGGATATAATACTCAGAAAGAAAAACCTCATATTCGGCCAAATTTAAAGTTTTTTGAATATTTTGCTTCCATTTCCTCTTATATTCTATTAATTCCTTATTATTTTGACTTTTTTAAAGAACATTTTGTTCTTTATAAGGAACATCAATAGTGTTAAAATAGCTTTATATCAATACTCAGGCATATTTATATATGCTACAATAAAAAATAAGATAAAAAATAAATTATAGGGAGTTCGTCCTAAATGAAAAAAATTGCCCTCCTCATCATGATTATTGGAATTGTTTTTGTTGGAATTGGCCTATATGAATACATAAGTACAAATACTAATCAAAACCAGGCATTAGCAGAAGCTAAATCTCTTCTTGAAGGATCGTCATCTTTAAAAAATAACCAAACAAATACTACTATAGAAGAAACAGGTTCAACTTTCCCTGCCGATTTTACTCCCGATACCGGAGAAACAGTTGGTCTCCTCCACATTCCAAAACTAGAAGCAGACATTGCTATCGTAGAAGGAACCGATCCAAATGAGTTGGCAAAGGGAGTCGGACATTACAAAGGAACAGCCTATCCACTCCAACAAGATCAAATTGTCTTGTCCGGACATCGTGAAACAGTCTTTCGTCGAATGGGTGAATTAGAACTTGGAGACATTTTAACGATAAAATTACCTTATGGTGATTTTTCTTATGAAATAGTTGATACCTATATCGTTAGCGCAGATGATAGGACCGTTATCGCACCAACCGCTCCAAATGAAGTACTAACTCTAACAACATGCTATCCATTTAACTTTATTGGAAATGCACCTGATCGTTATATTATTACCGCACATCCTATTAGTAAAAAATAATGAGTAATCATACTTAGTTTGAGATAGACTAAAACGACAGGATTCGATATAATTATTCCCAAAAGTTAGTAATTATAAGGAGACTTTAAATGGCTGAATCAAGAGTGGAAAACAAGAAAAAGAAAAAAAGAAAATGGCCATATTGGGTTGGGGGAATCCTCCTAGCATTATTACTTATTGGTGGAGGCTATGCATGGTATGTGTGGGATAAGATTCATGATACAGTTGGTGACATGCATGAACCACTAGAGAGGGACCAAGATCCAGAACGGCAAAAAGAAATTAAAGACATCTTTAAAGATAAGAAATCATTAAATGTTCTATTATTAGGAGTTGACGAACGAGAAGGAGATAAAGGTCGTTCTGATACCATGATCCTTATGTCGTTGAATCCGAAAACGAATTCCATGAAAATGTTAAGTATACCAAGAGATACTTACGTGAATATTCCTGGTCGTGGAATGGATAAAATAAATCATGCCTATGCATTTGGAGATGTAGAATTATCTGTTCAAACGGTGGAAGAAGCATTTGATCTTCCTGTTCACTTTTATGGGAAAGTTAATATGGAAGGTTTTGAACAAGGTGTTGATGTACTTGGTGGTGTAACCGTTAATAATAAGCTGGAATTCTCACAAGACGGGAACCATTTCCCTGTTGGCGAATTACACTTAGACGGTGAAGAAGCACTTTCTTACGTGCGAATGCGTAAGAGTGATCCACAAGGTGACATGGGACGTAATGAAAGACAACGTGCCGTTATTACGGCAGCTATGAGTGAAGCTGCTAGCTTTACTAGCATCACGAAAGTTGGAGACATCCTGGAGATCCTAGGTGATAATGTTAACACTGATCTTCAAATGAAAAACATTCAAAATCTGTTTACAAATTACTTAGGAACAAGGGCAAATGTTGAAACCATGCAAATCTCCGGTAGCGGACAAATTATTGGTTCGATATGGTATTACATTGTTCCTGAGTCTGAGTTTAATCGATTATCATCAGAGATTAAGAGTCATATGGAAGCAAAATAACAAAATTAAGTCATCTGGCGGATAGTCAGATGACTTTTTATTCTTTTATCATGTAACGTAAATGTTATAATATGTTTTGAAGCAAATTCATTAATCAGGGGGATGGAAATGAGACGCTTAATATTTTTTGTTTTTGCCTCTATCTTGTTCATTGCAGGATGTTCAGAGGATGAAGTTACACCACATGAACGTTTTGATGATTACATAAAGCTTTGGAGCGAAAATAACTTTACAAACATGTATGACATGTTAGCTTCAAAGTCGAAAGAAACCTATCCAACAGATCAATATATAGATCGATATGAAAAGATCTATGGCGATTTAGAAATAGAAAATGTTGAAATTACGTATACCAAGTTATCAGAGGAAAAGCTTGAGCTTGCGATGGAAGAAGGCTCTGCCACTTTACCCTTTTCAGTAAAAATGGACTCAATGGCAGGACCGATTACGTTTGACTACGAAGCCACCCTTACCCAACAAGGGGAAGAAGAAGAAAAGAATTGGTTTATTAATTGGGATCCTGGATATATCTTCCCTCAAATTAAAGATGGTGGAGATATAAGAATTACGACAACAGAACCAACCCGTGGTGAAATACTTGACCGGAACAGAATTCCGTTAGCTTTAAATGGAGAAGTATGGGATATCGGGATTGTCCCTGGAAAACTTGGAGATAATCCGGAAGAAAACAAGAAAAAGATTGCCACTTTATTAAATATCTCGGTTGATTCCATTGATAAAGCGATTAGCGCTGACTGGGTACAACCGGATATGTTTGTTCCATTAAATAAAAAAATTCCTAAATCCGATACAGAAGTATTGGATGAACTATGGCAAGTAAATGGAATTATGGGGCAAACAGCTCTTGGAAGAATCTATCCACTAGGTGAAGCAGCAACCCATGTAGTTGGTTATATTGGAAAAGTTACAGACAAGGATTTAGAGGAATTAGATTCAGAAGTTTATACAGCTAATGACATGATTGGAAAAACAGGCATGGAGCGTATTTTTGAAGACAGACTTAGAGGTAAAAAAGGTATCAAAATTTTCGTTGAAAAAGAAGGCCAGGAAGATGTGGTCCTAGCTGAAATAGAAGTACAAAATGGGGAAAGTATTCATACAACTATTGATAGTACTGTTCAGGAAGAGCTCTATTTATCATTTGATGATATCCCGGGTACTGCTGCTGCTATCGAACCAAAAACAGGCGAAACTTTAGCACTTGCCAGCAGCCCTTCCTTTGATCCACATAAAATGGTATACGGAATATCACAATCGGATTGGGATGAATTACAGAACAATCCAGATCAGCCATTATTCAATCGCTCTAATGCAACCTATGCACCTGGGTCGGTTATCAAACCCGTTACAGCAGCAATCGGTCTACAGAATGGAGTAATTGATCCGGAAGAAAAAATCGAAATTGAAGGCTTAACCTGGGGTAACGGTGAAGGTTGGGGAGATTATAAAGTAACTCGAGTAGCGAGTGCAAGCCCTGTTAACCTATTAACTGCGATGACCCTATCGGATAATATCTATTTTGCTATGAAAGGTGTCGAAATGGGTGGTGACGCGCTAGTAGCTGGTCTTGAGAAGTTTGGATTTGGAGAGGCATTACCAATCGACCTTGCCATTTCTTCTTCCACTGTTTCCACTACAGGTACACTGGATGGAGAAGTGTTAGTAGCAAACACCAGTTATGGTCAAGGAGAAATTGAAACAAGTGCCCTTCACATGGCAACCATGTATACACCATTTTTAAATGATGGGGCTATGATAAAGCCTGTCATTCTAATGGAAGAAGAGAAATCTCAAGTATGGAAAGATGAGCTAGTTACCTCTGAACAGGCAGCCATCATTAGAGAATCATTACGAAATGTGGTAACAGAAGGAACTGCAGGATACGCAAAAAATGCACCATTCAAAATAGCAGGAAAAACCGGAACCGCCGAATTAAAACTGACACTTGATGAAGAAGATGGAGCACAAAACGGTTGGTTTGTCGGTTATCCATCCGAAGATCAAGACATACTAATCGCCATGATGATGGAAAAAGTACAGGACAAAGGTGCAAGCGCATTAGTTGTAGAAAAAGTTACAGACGTCATGGAAAAAGTTAAGTAAACAAAGAAGACCCCTTGTTGGATTAAACTAGCACGGGGTCTTCTTTGTTCACAAGTATTATTACTTCATTTACAGCATCGCAATCAGGTCATAAAATGCTTCCTCATTACGTTCATCCAGTGCCTTATCGATTAATCGTTTTACATTTAAATGCTCTAACTCATCCATAATCACATCAATATCATCATTCATGTTCTCTTCCTGATTGTAATTAATATGGGATTTTGTTAGGAAGTATAGTTTAATAAGAAAATCTGGAATATTAATCAGTTCACTCATGGATAGATGAAATATCTTATCATCTTTCTGAAATGCAAATGTCGCATCGAGATTCTCGATTTTTTTCGTATATCTATTAATGATAAATTCCTTCGATTTAATCGGTATAAATTGATAAGTTTCATTCTGAATGGAAATAGTAAAATGCTCCTGATCTAACAGAACATAAATATTTTCAGCATCAGTCTTTATACAATAGGGCTTTAATAATTTTACTGTTACCATGGTTATTACCCCCAATATCTCAAGTGGAATATTATTTGTTATGTGTTTAGTACCCCATATTTTATCTTTAAAACATCTTTATTTAAATATGAACCAAAAGAAGTATGCCCACCTAAACTTTAGGTAAAAGGGCATACTTCTTTTGGTTCATAAGAGCTTCACAAGTTCACGAAACGATTTCTCATCACGTTCGTCAAGTGCTTTATCTATTAATCGTTTAATATTTTTCTTTTCCAGTTCTTTCATCACTAATTCATTTTCAGCATTAACCTCATTAATTTCTTGACCGGTATTATAATATGGTTTAGCGATGTTGTGTAATTGCGTTAGAAAATCGGGAAGTGTAATTAGTTCGGTCATCGTCAAGTAAATTATTTCTTTACCTTTTTGAAAAGCAAAACGACTACCGACATTCTCTACTTTTCGTGTTCTGCGGTTGATGCGAATTTCTTTACCTTCAATTGGAATAAATTGATATACTATTTTATTAATCACTACTGAAAAGTATTGATATGCCAAAATTATACGGACAAACTGATCGTCTGCCTTAATATAATATGGCTTTAGCATCTTTACAGATATCACGTTTTCCACCTCCCATTATTTTTCTACTCATAATTTTCAGTTAATTTATTTTACATGATTTTATAACAAAATACAAGTGAAATTTTAGTTTTATGACTGTTTTTAGTCGAAAGGTCCCTAGCTAGGGAAAAAGCCCTGTGAGCGAATTTAAACCCACAGGACCACTGCTTATTCAATAATTTTTCCAGAGATAAACGAGATAACTTTTTCCATTTCGCGTGGTTCCATCGTATACTTCTGTTCCATCTTTTGAATGATGTCACCTGCTGCCTTTAATTCGACAACACCCTTTTTCATGTACGATTTGTACCGTGTATTTATTTCCGTTATCTCTTTTTCATACTTTTCATCCGTACCAGGAGTCACCGTTTTTTCATACATATCGATTTCCTCTTCCCCAGGTCCAGTTGGGAAAAATTCATGTGGATCTGTACTATCAAAAATACAAAATTCTAATTCACGAATTAGCACCATATCCGCACTGTTTGGATCGAAACTACAATGATAAAGTTCTACATCAAAGCCATGGTCTTGGGCAGCAGACATTACTTTCTTCATAAAGGTTGATTTCCCTGTTCCTGCACGACCTTTAATAAAGTATTTCTTGGATAATTGGCTTAATATTTCGGGTACCACATTAACGACACCATCTCTAGTGTTCGTACCGAATAAACGATGAACAGCTGATGCTTCCTTGTTCTGCTTGGGAACGTACTTAAATATTGTCTCAATGAAATCATCTGCTAGGTTATTCGCAGCATCGAAATTCATTTCTTTAATATATACTTCCTCTAGATCATCATGTACTTTTAATCCAGTTTCAAAGTTATCATAGGCTTTTTGTGTTAGTTGGTTCACTTTATTTAAGTCTTCGGATAAATCTATATTGGTTATATCTTGACTGATAAATAGTGCTAGATCGATTTCAAATGATCCAGAAAGATCTGCAGTTGCAATTCTCTCATCAATAATGGCTACTTTTTTATCACGAATAATAACACCTTCTACATATTCTTTTCCAATGGAACTATAGAGTACTTCGATGTCATGGTCTGTTTCGTATTTTTTTATGATTTCATTTATAATGGCTGTTTTGATTTTATTTGATGGATGCTTTAGGATTATGTGGTGATGGAAGTTGGGAGTGTTGGTGGATAGAAAGTTTACAAAGCCTTCTGCTGTGTTTCCACTGACGTAGTAACCTGTTTTTCTTGGCAAAAAGACACATCCTTTTTTATAAAAAATATTATAATCTAATTTATGTATAGGTGGGCTAAGTGGTGAATTATTCTAACATTATTATTACATTTGATTAATAACTTACTCAACATACCCGTGGCCCGAATACACTCCGCTTTCCACGGGGTGAACGGTGAGCCTCCTCGGACTACGTCCTGTGGGGTCTCACCCTGCCCACTATTCCCGTAGGAGTCTCCGTGTATTCGGGCCACTCAGTGCTAATATATAATTATAATCTTTTCGTATTATTATTTAATATAAAAATTCCATCAATACCAATAACTATAAGGAAACACCCCCATTATTATGGTGGGGGTGCTTATTTATAGTTATGTTGTCCTTATTTTACTTCTGGTAGTACGCGTACTTCTTGTGTCATTGTGGATTTACATAGTGGGCATTCTGGTTCTTGGTTGAAGCTGAATGATTCTCTCATCCAACCGTTGCACTCATCGCTGGTGCATGCCCAAATATTTGTTTCAACTTCTGGGACTGGCTCTTTTGGTCCTCTTGAAAAAGACATGACAGCATCCCCTTTCATCGTTGTACTACCATTATACTCTTTTTTTGAGTCGAATGAAAGGGACCATGGAATTACTTGGCAACAGCCCTACAGTACAAAGTGTTCTATAGCCTTTGCAACTCCATAATTATTGTTTGTATCTGTTGTATGGTTGGCTACTTTTTTAATGGCTTCTTGTGCATTTCCCATTGCGACACCGACACCGGCTTCTTGTATCATTTTAATATCATTTAAGCTATCCCCGCATGCCATTACCTCATCCATGGAGATGCCTATCTCCTCACAAACACGGTGAAGTGCTCTTGCTTTACTCACTCCGAGGGGATTAACTTCTATGTTTGTTGGTAGAGAATTCGTTATCTCAAAATCACCGAGTAATGACATTTCCTTAATGATTAAATCCAATTTATCTGTATCAGATGATTCAAAACCAATTTTTAGCCACTTATAATCATAGAAATTATCTGGACGTTCTCCACGGAAGAAACCTTCAGTTGATATCATCCACATGTATGCACCTAGTCCAGCACCTAAATTCCACAGCTTTTCCATAACCTCTGTATCTAGTAAATGCTGTTCAAGTAGCTCTTGTTCCATTGTCCAAATTTCTCCACCATTACATGTAACTAAATAAGATGTCAGTTCTAGTTCCTTTGCAATTGGATAACAGGTACCGAATGATCTTCCTGTACTTAATACGACATGAACACCTTTATCCATGGCCTTCTGTATCGCTGCTTTCGTACGATCATCCACTTGGTGATCGTTAGTTAATAAGGTACCATCCATATCTAATGCAATTAACTTAATATCCGGCATCGTAAAACTCCTTTAAGCTTGTTTTTCAGAAACTTGCTCTGATTGTATACCTCTATCATATAGTTTTGTTGTCAGGAATGGAATAAATAAGATAACGAGTAATCCATAGAACAACACTTCTATATTGAATAAATCTACTACTAGACCACCTAAGAATGGTCCTAGCATTCTTCCTGCAGCAGCTACACTATTGACAAAGCCCTGGTAAAATCCTGCTCTACCCTGTGGTGCTAATTCGTTTGCCAATGTTGGAATAGCTGGCCAAATTAGCATTTCCGCAATCGTTAGAATGACCATTGCTGTTGCAAACATGGTAAATGCTTCTGCATACATGGCAATCACAAAAGAAAATATAAAGATCGCTGCACCGATATAAATATGCTTTTTCGGTGAAGTGACTTTATCCGTAAATAGTTTTAACAGTGGTTGGCCCAATACAATAAGAAATCCGTTGATGGCCCAAAGTGCACTATACTGCTCAAGTGGTACTCCAACATCCTGTGTATAGGATGCAATGGTGGATTGCCACTGACTGTATGCAAACCACGTGACAAAGAATCCACCACTTAATATAAGTAATGCGATAAACGCTGATTTATCTTTAATTTTACCGCGTTGTTCCAGAACTGTTGTATGCATATGACGATTCTTCTCTTCATCCATACCCCGGAATGCAAAGATTACAATTAGGGTAAAAACAAAGAATAATGATGCATTGGCAATGAAGATATAGTCAAATGAGATACTAGCTACATACCCACCAATTGTCGCACCTAGTGCCACACCTAAATTCTGTGCAACATAAATTGCGTTGAAGGCACGTCTTCCACCTTCTGGCCAAACAGACCCCGCCATAGCAAACATCACGGGCCATGTAATACCTGAGCCTAGACCGATGATTAATAGACAAATAGAATATGTCCATATATCATGATTAAACGATAATACAATAGCAGACCCAGTTGAAAGAGTAGTACCTAAAAGAATCGTTTTATAGGCACTAAATTTATCAAACAAAATACCACCAATTAAATTCCCAACAATATTAGCCCCCTGATTAAAAGCTAATATAAAGCCCGCAAATGCTAAACTTTTTCCTAATTCATTGTGCATGTATATCGTATTAAGTGGCCATAAAAAAGAACCACCAGTTACACTAATGGTCGTAGCAATCGCTAAAAGCCAAATATACCTTGGCATTATCATCATCTCACATTCAATTTTTCATTAACTAAGTAATTTTAATATATTTAAGTATTGAAAGCAATGGAGAAAATGATATATTTTTTATCTATTATTTGACCTTACTTAATTTGATTAGGAACACTATACAGGTTATCAATGGTACAAAAATAAAGAGAATAGAAAAAGCAGCCGAAATACTAGAACCAGTGATTGCAGATTCAATAATTATCACTTGTAAGACAGTGAAAAGCACCACTATTTCAAAATTAATAATGGCTATTAATCGTCGTGCAATTAGATAAACCCTTGATGCATTTTCTTCTGTAACCTTAATGGTGTAATTAAAAGTATGTGGAAACTTTGAAAGTACATACATACCAATAAAAAGTATTGCTACTACAATTGGTAGAATGATGACCGTTCCTCTGCTTCCCCAACCATTGGCCTCTCCTGCTGCATTAAAATGGTTTGGAATTGTCTCTGGTAAGCTACTAAACATATAAAAGGTGTAACCAAACGTTCCTATTATGGTAAGAACAGATAGAAAATTAAAGATTCTTTCAGATGGTGAAGCCTCTACTTTAATTTTTGGATGTGCCATGTTATCCCCCCTTACATACAGCTAATTGCCAGTTTAATTGCCTCCGTCAAATCATGCTGAGACCAGCTTGGCATGTTTTTCTTCAATGCCAACTTATGTGAAGCTGGTATATGGATGAATCCAGATGGACGATCTAATCCACGTTGGCTAAAATAATGAAGACCGTGATACATCACATTATTACACAAGTATGTACCAGCTGTATTCGATATTTTTGCCGGATATCCAGACTCCCCTAACTTATGTACGATTTCATAGAGAGGAAGTTTCGATAAATATGCATCTGGACCATTTTTTTCGATTTTTTCACCATTTGGCTTATATCCTTCATTGTCTACAGGGCCATCATTACAATTAATGGCAATTCTCTCAGGCGTTATAGAATTTCTACCTCCTGCTAGACCTAGAGAGAGAACTGCGTCTGGATCATGTTTTTCAATCAGTTCTAATAATTGCTCTCCCGACTTATGAAAATCCACTGATAATACTTCACCAATCACTTCATAATCACCTATTATTGTCCCATGTAAAGTAGTAGCTATTTCATAAGTTGGATTAATAGGAAATTCCAAGAATGGTTCGAACCCTGTTAATAATAATTTTTTCATCGTTATCTCTCCCCTAAACTAATTCGTATTGTCAAAAGTTTTTATAAAAAATCTATTAGTATTCCCTATTTCATGCGTTTTTATACAAAAAAACTTGCCACCCCCTCGAATTTAGGGTATTAGTGAGGTAACCACACCAAAACAAATACCT